>NZ_CP092488.2:0-1380656 GCF_022430545.2 Mycobacterium paraterrae
ACAGGGGCTCACGGTAAGGATGTTCACTAGCAAGCGATTCCAGCTCGCTGAGTACGGAATACGCTCGGCCGCAGGCAATCTCGGCCTCCGCGCGTGCGGTTTGCGCGACCAACCTGTCTTCAGCCAGCGCCACGGCAAAGGCGTCGACGAACTCATAGTCACGCAGGTCCTCCAGGACCGGTCCACGCCATTCGGACAGCGCCGTCGACAGGTGGCTGCTGGCCTGCTCGAAACGACCATCGGCGGCCGCCTTCATCCCAGCAGTGTGCCCGACAGTGAAGCGGCCGATATCGCAAGCAGCGTCAGGCACGTTCAGCCGATATCCCGGCTGGGCCTTTTGCAAAACAGCGGCGGAATCGACGCCGCCCTTGCTCAACAACCGCCGGATATTGGAGACGTAGGTGTGCAAGCTCGCCCGTGCCTCCGGCGGCGGACCTTGCGGCCACGCGGCGTCCATCAACGACTCGATCGCGACTGGGCGGTTTCGACTGATCAGCAACAGCGCCAATACCGCCCGCTGCTTGGGCGCGCCCAACGCCACGTCGGTCCCGTCGACGTGCATCTGCAACGTCCCCAGGAGGCCGAACCTCAAACCGGTGGTCACGACTCATTGTGGGCCGTCGACGCCGGCTGCGCATGGTCATTGACGATCGAAACCAGAGCGCCTCGTTGACAGTCACCGACCGGTGCTCAATGGTCATCACGTGAGCACCTGCCCGGATTCGCGCTCGAGGCGGCGTCTCTGGCTCATCGCCGGCGCTGCAGCGCTTGCGACCGCGGTGCTGTCCGCCGGCGTCATCGTCGGACGCCACCTCGGCGCTCACCGGGCCGTCAGCCCGCCCACGGGCCTAATCGCCGAATTCGCGCAATTGGAGCCGACGCTGCACGCCGTCGCCGGCGTCGAGGTCAGCGCAGCCGGTGCCGGGCACACTCCAATAAGGCTGGGACAGTGGCAAAGTGGCCCCGCCTGGTCGACGATCAAGGTTCCCATGGCAATCGCGGCGCTGCGCGAGAAGAGGCCGCCGCTGGTCACCGGCGCGATGACAGCCGCTATCACCGAATCTGACAACGCGGCGGCCGAGTCGGTATGGGCGAGCCTGGGCGATCCGGTTACCGCCGCCCACAAAGTCGACGACGTCCTGCGCCAAGCGGGCGACCCGACGGTCGTCCAGTCGCAAAAAGTGCGCCCGGAGTTCTCCGCGTCCGGTCAGACGGAATGGGCATTGGCTGACCAGGTGCGGTTTCTCTCAGTCGCCTTGTGCGACAGCGCAAACGATCCGATCTTCGCGTTGATGGGACGGATCCAAGCGGACCAGCGCTGGGGCCTCGGCAGCATTCCGGGCAGCAGATTCAAAGGCGGCTGGGGCCCAACGGAAACGGGCGGCTACCTGGTACGGCAGATGGGCGTGATCGCTGGCTCCAACGGAATGGTCGCCATTGCCCTGGCCGCGCGGCCGGACTCGGGGAGATTCGAGGACGGCACCGCGGCGCTCACCGAGATGGCCGGGTGGCTGACCGCCCACCTCTCGGCCCTGCCGGCAGGACGCTGCAACCGCTGACGGCCCGCGCAGTCACCACAAATAGACGCGGGCGTTGTTTCCCCCAATGCATGTAATCCAACTGTCTCCCGGCGTCTGCTGGCAATGCATGAGGAAGTTCGAGCCATTGCACAATGCACCAGGCACCGAGGCACAATCCACCGCACCCGGCGCCGAAACAGCCCGCGGTAGCGGGCTGGCATTGCCGTACTCGGCCCAGTAGGAATTCAGCACGCTCTTGGCGAACAGGCATGACGTTTCGGGTGTTCCCCGCCCGCCGCGGGAGCCGAATCCGGTGGTGGTCGGCAGTGAAAACCCCCGATCGCAGGACTGATGCAGGGTGCTCAGGTCCGGTCCCGTCACCAGCGGCGGCAGTGCAGAGATCGGCTCTGTAGTCCCGGGTCGGCCGGATTTGCCGCTGGCCAGCAGGCCGATAACCACGCCGATCGCCCCGAGGATCAGCGCCGCCGCGACCGCGATCACTGTCGGCAGCACCCATCCGCGGCGGCGCTGATCCGGTTCGCCACCCGGCACCGACGCCGTGGGGTCGGTGACCGCTCCCCCGGTAGGTCGAGAGACGGTGGCGCTCGCAGTCTGGGTCGAGCTCGCGGCGGTCTGCAGCGCGCGCTGGGCCGCACGGCCCAGCCCGCCGGCAGATCCATAACGGTCGTCGGGGTCTTTGGCCATGCCGCGGGCGATCACGTCGTCAAATGCCATGGGCAGGCGCGCGTTGGCCTCGCTCGGTCGCGGGGGCGGCGAGGCGATGTGGGCCGCGACCAGATTTTCCAGACTGTCACGGGTGAAGGGAAGCTCCCCGGTCAGCGACTCGTACAACACACACGCCAGCGAGTAGACATCGACCGCGGAGGTGCTGTCCTGGTTGCGAAACCGTTCGGGCGCCATGTAATTCAAAGTGCCAATCTGGCTTCCAGCCGTTGTAAGCCGGGTGTCGCCGCTGGCCTCGGCGATTCCGAAGTCGACCAGGTACGCGAAATCGGCCGGTGTGACGATGATGTTCTGCGGCTTGATATCTCGATGGATTAGACCCTCGGCGTGGGCTGCATCCAGAGCGGCGCCGACTTGACTGATGATGCTCACCGCCCGCGATGCCTCCAGCGGACCCTTCTCGATCATGTCCAGCAGGGTCCGCCCGTGCACCAAACGCATGTCGATATAGAGGCTTCCGTCGATCTCGCCCCAGTCGTGGATCGGAATGACGTGAGGCTCTTGCAAGACCGCCGCCGCGCGAGACTCGCGCTGGAATCGCCTCCGAAAAGCTTCGTCGTTGGAAAACTGCTCGGAGAGTATCTTCAGCGCGATGGTGCGTCCCTTGTCAATGTCGTAGGCCTCGTACACCTCGCCCATCCCGCCTTTGCCGAGCAGGCGGGTAATGTTGTACTTGCCGAACGTCGTACCGACGCGCGAGTCCACGGCAATCCCCTTGTTCCCTTAGGTATTGACCGCAGTATCTCCCTGCGGCCGCCTTCACGCGACCGTTTGCTGTTGCAAGTTGCCCTTACAAGCCCGTCGCAAGAATTCGCCGAGAAACAGTTGAGAGTCCCGCAAGGCCTGCGCCGCAGCCTTGACGTGACCGGCCACCATGGCCGGCGTTCACGCGGGAAGGATCCGACATGATGAAGAGCGCAACGCTCGCGATGTTCGCCACGGCTACGGTTGCCGCCACCCTCGGCTTTGCGACAACCGCCCACTCCGAGCCGGACGCTTCACCGGCTGCCCATGGCGTCGAGGCGCCGATCGGGGCCGTTCCCTGGTCGCAGGTCGGCCCGGGCTGGATGCTCGCGATGTGGAGCCCAGTCTCAGGCCGTCGCCCGGGTGAAAAAGCGCCCGCAGGAGAGCCGACATACGAAGAGGCCGCCACGACGCTGTATCTGGTCGACCCGGCGGGCGGCCGCTATGCGATCGCCACGTTCCCTCCGCCGGGCAAAGGTTCGACGCAGGAGTTGATCGACTGGTCGGGCGATGGCCGCCGAGCCCTGTTCGCATCCGAGGTCCGCGACTCGACGGTCCTCACCGAGGTCGACCTGCACACCGGAGCGCGCACCACGTTCACCGTCGACGGCAACTTCCTGAGCCCTCGCTACAGTCAGCCCGATGGCAAGGCCGTGCTGTTATCCCGCTCGGGCTATGCCTCGAAAAGCACCTCGCTCGAGCGAGTCGACCTCGCCGGCCACCACCAGCTGACCTACCCGGTGGGGCCGGATTTCCACGGCTATATCTCCAGGCCCGACGGCACAGAGCTGGTGGTGGGAACTGCTTCCGGCCTTGCCCTTATGGGCAACAACGGAGCTGCCGGCAAGGCGCTGCCGATCGCAGGCCAGACGCACTGTGCTCCGACTCGGTGGTGGGACGCCGCCTCGACGACCGTCGTCGCCCGTTGCGATACCACTCCCCAGACGCAACTGTGGCTGGTCCCCATCGACGGGGGGAAACCGACCGCCCTGACCGCGCCGAACGACGGGCACAAAGGCCCCGATTACGGCGACATGACAGCGTGGCAACTCCCTTCGGGCACGTACCTGCAAGCCGCCGGGGCGTGCGGCGTCATTTTCCTTGCGAAGCTGAACGCCGACGGTACGACGTCTCCGGTGTCGGTGCCTCACACGCGGGGCAGCGTCCGTGTCATCGGTGCCAACGGTGGACACCTCGAGCTCCAAGGCAGGGCTGGGTGCGGAGGTGGCCAGGCGCTCCTTGACTACAACCCCGGTGCCGGCTCCACAACTGTGCTGCTCGGGCCATCCGTCAACGGCGGCGGCGTCGCCACGGCGGTGCCGTATCCGGGGCAACGGTGAATGTCCGACTAAGCTGAGAGCGCTCTACGCGCCTTCGGCGGCCCACCGGCGGTCGCCGAGGCCCACCCGGCAAGCTGAGGAGGCTGACCGATTCAGCATCCAGGCGCCACAGCTGACATCGAGATACACGGCTCATGTGAGACGCGTTTCGACGGTGTACGCGAGGCGTTCGAGGAGAACTTCCGGCAGGGCAAAGAGATCGGCGCGGCCGTCGCCGCCTGGGTTGACGGCGAGCTCGTCGTCAATCTCTGGGCGGGATCGGCGGACGCCGACGGCGCCCGTCCGTGGCAGGTCGACACGCTGTCCACCGTGTTGTCCGGGACCAAGGGGCTGACCAGCACGTGCGTTCACCAGCTGGTCGAGCGCGGTGAGCTGGACCTGAACGCGCCGGTCGCCCGGTATTGGCCGGAGTTCGCGCAGGCTGGCAAGCAGGACATCACCCTGGGCATGGTGATGAGCCACCGTTCCGGCGTGATCGGGCCGCGTCAGCGAATGGACTGGACCATGGTCACCGACTGGGACTTGGTCTGCGAGCGGCTGGCCGCGGCCGAGCCGTGGTGGGAGCCTGGGACCGCGCAGGGCTACCACATGACGACGTTCGGGTTCATCCTCGGCGAGATTTTCCGCCGCGTCACCGGCGGCACCGTCGGCCAGTATCTGCGCACCGAGATCGCCGAGCCGCTGGGCGCCGAGATTCATGTCGGCACGCCGCGCAGCATCCAGCACCGGTGCGCCGATCGGGTTGCTAAGCCTCACATCCGCCAGATGCTGGCCGACGTCAACGCCCCCGGCTACCCCACGTCGCTGAGCGAACACCCGAAGGCGGGCCTTGCCGTGTCGATGGGGTTCGCTCCCGACGACGAGGTCGGCTCGAACGATCTCGATCTGTGGCGCGAACTCGAGTTCCCCGGCACCAATGGACAGGTATCGGCGCTGGGGCTTGCGACCTTCTACAACGCAATGGCGCAGGAGCGGCTACTCAGCCGCAAGCACATGGATCTGATCCGGGTGTGCCAGGGCGGCTTGGAGACGGATCTGGTGCTCGGCCCCCGCGTTGCCGATCACGGCTGGGGGCTGGGCTACATGCTCAATCAGCGCTGCGTCAACGGACCCAACCCGTGGATCTTCGGGCACGGCGGCCTCGGTGGCTCGTTCGGGTTCGTCGATCTGGAGAACCGCATCGGCTACGCCTACGTGATGAATCACTTCGACCCGACCAAGGCCAACGCCGACCCGCGCAGCGTGGTCATGAGCAACGAGATCTATCGGGTCCTCGGCGTCACATCCGGTTGAGCCGCAGGCGTTTACGAGCCACCGCCGCCGCCGGAGTCGCCGCCACCGGAGTCCGCGCCTCCCGAGGAGGCGCCACTGCCGCCAGAGTCGGATCCCGTCGACGGTCCACCGGCGTCCGACGGCCCGCCGCCATCCGGCGCGGTCGCACCCGGCCCCGCGTCGTGTCCGCCTGGCTCAGCTGGGCTACCCGCTCCGCCGGGTTCGTGACCACTGCCGGGCTCGGTACCGCCGGGGCCACCGGAATCGTGGCCGCCCGGTTCACCCGGGCCACCAGGCCCTCCCGGCTCGCCGGGTCCGCTCGGCCCTCCGGACCCGGGCCCGCCATGACCGCCGTCGCCGCCGTGGCCTCCGTGGCCGCCATGTCCCCCGTGGCCGCCGTGACCTCCGTCGCCACCCTGGCCACCGTCGCCCGGACCCCCGGGTCCACCCGGACCACCGGGGCTACCGGGACCACCGGGGTTAACGGGGCCGCCGGGATTTCCTGGTCCGCCGGGTCCGCCCGGGTTACTGATGATTGGCGGCGGCCGCTGGACGATCGTCGGTCCGTTGTTGATGACGGTCGGTGGTGACACGTTGGCGTGACAGGAGTTCCAATCCCAGTTGGTGCCCCACGCCGGATCCCAGAAATCACCCGGGCACCAGTTCAGGCCCGGCAGCGCATGGGCCTCGGGCATGTGGCCCAGGCCCGCCCATCCCAACGCTGCGACGATCGCTGCCGAGGCGATCGCACAGCCGGCGCACTTGTTCATGGCTCATCCGTACGCCGCGCGGCTATGCGTCGGTCCAGCGAACCCTGTCGACCAGATGAGAACACGGCGGGCCGAGACGGTCAGGTCTGGCAGGTCGGACACCAGAAGAGGTTGCGGCCTTCCAATTCGGCTGTCCGGATGTCCGTTCCGCACACCCGACACGGATCGCCGGCGCGGCGGTAAACGTAGGTGCGGGGCCGTCCGGGGCCGTATGACGGCGCCCCGTGGTCGTGTTCGGGGCGAACCGTGATGATCTTGCCGCGCCTAACCCCGACCTTCATCAACTCCACCAGATCGTTCCACGCGTCGGCGAACTCCGCTTCGTCGACCTTCTGGCCGGGACGGTAGGGATCGATGTTGTGCCGGAAAAGCAGCTCGTTGCGGTAGACGTTGCCGACTCCGGCGATCACGGTTTGATCCATCAGCAGTGCACCAATAGGTCTGCGCGACTTGTTGATTCGTTTCCACGGCCACGCCGGGTCGGCATCTTTGCGGAGCGGGTCGGGGCCTAACCGCGCGAGTACATCGGAGACCTGAGCCTCGTCGACCACCTCGCAGACCGTCGGCCCGCGCAGGTCGGTGCCGTATTGGGCGCCGACCATCCGCATCCGCACCGCCCCGACAGCCTCGGGCAGCGGATCGTCGGCCGAACGCACCCACTCGGTGAACTTGCCGTACAGGCCGAGGTGCACGTGCACGATCGCGCCACCGTCGTAGTGATGGAACAGGTGCTTGCCCCAGGCGCTCGCGCGGCGAAAGGTCTGCCCGTCGACTGACCGGGCGTCGAAACGGCCCTGCGGGCTCGACACGGCGAGCGGCGTGCCCCCGAACCGACGCTGATGCAGCCGCGCGAGCCGATGAAGGGTATGACCTTCTGGCACGCCGGCTACTCGCTGCCGGCGCCGGGCACCGGCGGCGGCTGGTGGGTGCGCTCGTATTCGTCGAGGATGTCGATACGCCGTTGATGGCGTTCGGCTTTCGACCACGGGGTGGTGAGGAAGGCGTCGACGAAGCTCAGCGCCTCGGCCACGGTGTGCATGCGACCGCCGATGCCGATCAGTTGCGCGTTGTTGTGCTCGCGCGCCAGCGACGCGGTCTCGACACTCCACGCCAGCGCGCAGCGGGCGCCCGGCACCTTGTTGGCCGCGATCTGCTCGCCGTTACCCGATCCGCCGATCACGATGCCCAAGCTGTCTGGGTCGGCCACCGTTCGAGTGGCCGCGTCGATACAGAACGCCGGGTAGTCGTCCTCGGCGTCGTAGGTGAAGGCGCCGCAGTCGATCGGCTCGTGGCCGGTCGTCTTGAGGTGCTCGATGATCTGCTGTTTGAGTTGGTAGCCGGCATGGTCTGAGCCGAGGTACACGCGCATGACGGTGATCCTGCACCGCCGCGGGTGTTTAGTCGAACTCGGGGGCTTCGGTGCGGGTGCGCTTGAGCTCCCAGAAGTGCGGGTAGGCGGCGAAGGTCACCGAGGCGTCCCACAGCTTGCCGGCCTCCTCGCCGCGCGGAATACGCGACAGCACCGGGCCGAAGAACGCGGTCCCGTTGATGTGAATCGTCGGCGTGCCGACGTCCTCGCCGACCGCGTCCATACCGGCGTGGTGGCTTTTGCGCAGCGCCTCGTCGTAGGCCTCGCTGGTGGCGGCGTCGGCCAGCTCAGCCGGCAGATCTAACTCAGCGAGCGATTGCTTGATGACCTCGTCTAGGTCCTTGTTGCCTTCGTTGTGAATTCGGGTGCCCATCGCCTTGTACAGCGGCGCGAGAATCTCGGAGCCGTGCGCTTGCTCGGCGGCGATCGCCACCCGCACCGGGCCGAACGCCTTGGCCAGCCGTTCTTTGTATTCGGCGGGCAGGTTCTCGCGGTTCTCGTTGAGCACGGCCAGGCTCATGACCTGAAAGTTCACCTGGATGTCGCGGACCTTTTCCACTTCCAGGATCCAGCGGGAGGTGATCCACGCCCACGGGCACAGCGGGTCGAACCAGAAATCAGCAACGGACTTCTCGGACATGCGGAATCCTCTCGTCATCGGTCGGCAAGCCGCTTGGCACAACCCTAGTCGCGGCAGTCCAATTCCCGCCGCGACGATTCATTGCATAGGTTGGACCACGTGGCACTCCCCAACCTCACCCGTGACCAGGCCGTCGAACGCGCAGCACTGGTCACCGTCGACAACTACTCCATCGACCTCGACCTCACCGACGGTGCCGGCAAGCCGGGCGAAAAGACCTTCCGCTCCATCACGACCGTCACCTTCGACGCACTGCCCGGCGCCGAGACGGTCATCGACCTCGCCGCCGCGACCATCCGCAGTGCGACGCTCAACAGCCGCGACATCGACGTATCGGGCTACGACGAATCGACCGGCATCCCGCTGACCGACCTGGCCGAGCACAACGTGCTGGTGGTCGACGCCGACTGTCGCTACTCCAACACCGGCGAGGGACTGCACCGTTTCGTCGACCCCGTGGACAGCGAGGTCTACCTGTACTCCCAATTCGAAACGGCCGACGCCAAGCGGATGTTCGCGTGCTTCGACCAGCCCGACCTCAAAGCGACCTTCGACGTAAGGGTGAAAGCGCCCGAGCACTGGCAGGTGGTCTCCAACGGCGCCACGGTGAACGCGGTCGACGGCGTGCATACCTTCGCCACCACCCCGAAGATGAGCACCTATTTGGTCGCACTGATTGCCGGACCCTACGCGCGGTGGGACGACGTCTATCGCGACGAGCACGGCGAGATCGCGCTCGGTCTGTTCTGCCGCGCCACCCTCGCCGAATTCATGGATCCCGAGCGGCTGTTCACCCAGACCAAGCAAGGTTTCGGCTTCTACCACAACAATTTTGGCGTCCCGTACGCGTTCGGCAAATACGACCAGTTGTTCGTGCCGGAGTTCAATGCCGGAGCGATGGAGAACGCCGGCGCGGTGACGTTCTTGGAGGACTATGTCTTCCGCAGCAAGGTGACCAGGGCGTCCTATGAGCGGCGCGCCGAGACGGTGCTGCACGAGATGGCGCACATGTGGTTCGGCGATCTGGTCACCATGCGGTGGTGGGACGACCTGTGGCTCAACGAATCCTTCGCCACGTTCGCCTCGGTGCTGTGCCAGGCGGAGGCCACCGAATTCACCAATGCTTGGACGACGTTCGCCAACTCGGAGAAGTCCTGGGCTTACCGTCAGGACCAGTTGCCGTCGACGCACCCGGTGGCCGCGGACATCCCCGACCTGGCCGCCGTCGAGGTGAACTTCGACGGCATCACCTACGCGAAGGGCGCCAGCGTGCTCAAGCAGCTGGTCGCCTACGTCGGCCTCGAGCACTTCCTCACCGGCCTGCGCGACTACTTCCGCGCCCACGCCTTCGGCAACGCCACGTTCGACGACCTGCTCACCGCGCTGGAGAAGGCGTCGGGCCGCGACCTGTCCGACTGGGGTCGCCAGTGGCTGAAAACGACGGGCTTGAACACCCTGCGCGCCGACTTCGACGTCGACGCGGACGGCCGGTTCACCCGGTTCGCGATCGCGCAGAGCGGCGCCGCGCCCGGCGCCGGGGAAACCCGCGTGCACCGGTTGGCGGTCGGTATCTACGACGACGACGGCAGCGGAAAGCTGACGCGCTCACACCGCGAGGAACTCGACATCGAAGGCGCAAGCACCGAAGTGACTGCGCTGGTTGGGGTTTCAGCGGGCCGGCTGGTTCTGGTCAACGACGACGACCTGACCTACTGCTCGCTGCGGCTGGATCCCGGCTCGCTGGACACCGCGCTGGGCCGTATCGCCGACATCGCCGAGCCGCTGCCCCGCACGCTTGTGTGGTCGGCCGCCTGGGAGATGACCCGCGACGCCGAGTTACGCGCCCGCGACTTCGTGTCGCTGGTGGTCGGCGGCATCCAGGCCGAAACCGAAGTCGGCGTGGCCCAGCGGCTATTGCTGCAGGCCCAGACCGCGCTCGGCTCCTACGCCGACCCGGACTGGGCCCGCACCGAGGGTTGGCCGGAGTTCGCCGACCGTCTGCTGGAGCTCGCCCGCGGCGCGGCCGAGGGTTCCGATCACCAGCTCGCTTTCGTCAACGCGCTGTGCGCGTCGGCGCTGTCCGAGCAGCACGTGTCGGTGCTGACCGAGCTACTCGATCACGATCCGGCCGACCTGGGACTGGCGGGTCTGACCGTCGACATGGATCTGCGCTGGCGCATCGTCACGGCGCTGGCAGCCGCCGGGGTGATCGACGCCGACGGTCCGCAGACGCCCTTCATCGACGCCGAGGTCGAGCGCGACCCGACCGCCGCCGGAAAGCGAAACGGCGCCCAGGCGGCTACGGCGCGCCCGCAAGCGGCGGTCAAGGAAGCCGCGTGGACGACGGTGACCGAAGACGACGCGCTGGCCAACATCACCGCCCGGTCGATCATCGGCGGCTTCTACGAGGCCGGCCAGGCCGAACTGCTCAAGTCCTTCACCGAGCGCTACTTCGCCGCGATACCCGGGGTGTGGCAGCGCCGCTCGAGCGAGGTCGCGCAGACCGTGGTGATCGGTTTGTACCCGTCGTGGGACATCAGCGACGAGGGCATCGCGGCCGCCGACACCTTCCTTGCCGACCCTGAGTTACCGTCGGCGCTGCGCCGGCTGGTGCTCGAGGGCCGCGCGGGCATCGAACGGTCGTTGCGGGCGCGGCGATTCGATCGCGGCGAGGCCTGACCCCGTCGTCAGCGTTTTACACCGGCGAGATGGCGGCGCTGGTCACATTGATCGCGCTGATCAGGCCGTCGATCAGGCGGCCGTAGTTGAAGGACGTGGCCGCTGCGGCAACGCCGAGCGGCGCGGCCGACTCGGCTCCGCGGCCGCGGAGCGCCGCGCCGTAGACGATCTCGATCGCGTGCTGATCCGGCGACACGGCGATCAGCACCGCGTCGTTCGGCGTCGGCACCTTCGCAAGGATCTCGCGCGCCCGCGCGCCGGTGTCGCTGCCCAAGTCACCGATGTAGACCGCGAAGCGGGCACCCGCGGCGCGCGAGCCGTACGTCAGCGCGTCGTCCAGGTGAACCAGGTCATCGATCGGAAACGGGTAGTGCACCGACAATTCGCCCGGCTCGGTGACTCCGGAGATGCGGCCGCTGGCCGTGATGGCCGAACCGTGCGGAAGCTCGGGATGAACCGCGGTTGCTACTTCACCACTTGCCACTTGCTCCACCTCCCACGCTGAACTCGGATGCGCCGTGCCCGTGGCCGACCGCTTCGTCGGTCGCGGCCCACAGGATCGGCGCATGGGTCCAGGGCTCGGACAGGTTGTAGGTCGCCGGATGCGGGCCCTTACGTGACCAGATCAGCGCCGCCAGGATCGCCACCAGCACTAACGGCACGCCCAGGAAGAGCGAGTGAATTGCCATGTTGTTCACGCCGGAAACCGTATCCCACCGGCGAAGCGCCGGCCACACGCCGTCAGGCGGCGAGCTAGCCCGACGGCCCGCCTCCTCAGCCCGCCGCTGCGCGGCGCGCACCGTCGGCGAGCTAGGCAGCGCCTTCGCCGAGGTAGCGCGCCCACGCCGGATCGAGTTCCTTGACCGTGGACAGCAGCCGCCAGTGCTGCCCCTTCGGAGGCATCGGTGCCATCCGCAGCGACCAGCCCAACTCGGACAGCAGCCGGTCACCCTTGCGGTGATTGCAGGTCGAGCAGCACGCCACGCAGTTTTCCCACGAGTGACCGCCGCCGCGGCTACGCGGCACCACGTGGTCGACGGTGTCGGCCTTGGCTCCGCAGTACGCGCAGCAGAACCGATCGCGGTGCATCAGGGCCGCTCGGGTCATCGGCACCCGCGCCCGGTAGGGCACCCGGACGAACGTCCGCAATCGGATCACCGAGGGCACCGCGATCGACCGGGACGAGGAGTGGACGACGGGACCGGCCGGATCGTCGTGCACCACGTCGGCCTTGCCGCAGATCAGCATGATGATCGCCCGACGCACCGGCAATGCCGTCAACGGCTCGTAGGTCGAGTTGAGGAGCAGCACCCGACGGCGATTCCACACCGACCCGGCGTCCAGCGCCGCTGGGTGGGCGTCGACGGTGGGAAGGGAGTGCAGGGTAGAGCCAGTCGCGGGCCCGTTGAGGCCGGCCGCGGCACCCGAACTGTGGTGGCTGCGGCGTTTTGTGCGCTGCGCCATGCGTCCTCCGGTGACCAGTCCACCACGATTCGCCGACAAGCGCACGCCAAATTGGCCCGTGTTGGCTGGTCAATCCGGTGAACACCCGGTGCCGAGCTTGCACTCAAGGTTCATATGTCGCTCGGCGACCCGCTGTGACCATGGCCCACAATGGAGCCGATGGAACAACCACAAGAAACCTTCTACGACGCCGTCGGCGGCGCGGAGACGTTCCGCGCGATCGTGGCGCGCTTCTACGAGCTGGTGGCCGAGGACGAGATTCTGCTGCGCCTCTACCCCGCGGACGACCTGGCCGGGGCGGAGGAACGGCTGCGTATGTTCCTCGAGCAGTACTGGGGCGGTCCCCGAACCTACTCCGATCAGCGCGGCCACCCCCGGCTTCGGATGCGGCACGTGCCGTTTCAGATCGGCCCGTTCGAGCGCGACGCCTGGCTGCGGTGTATGCATACCGCCGTCGCGTCGATCGACTCGGCAACGCTCGACGACGAGCATCGCAAGGCACTGCTCGACTACCTGGAAATGGCGGCACACTCCATGGTCAATTCGGCGTTCTGATGAGCACCCCTCGACACCGGCTGTGGTGGGCCGATGCGGTGTTCTACCAGGTCTACCCGCGATCGTTCGCCGACAGCAACGGTGACGGCGTCGGCGACATCGACGGTGTGGCCGGGCAGCTGGAC
This sequence comes from Mycobacterium paraterrae, assembly GCF_022430545.2. Classification (NCBI taxonomy): domain Bacteria; kingdom Bacillati; phylum Actinomycetota; class Actinomycetes; order Mycobacteriales; family Mycobacteriaceae; genus Mycobacterium; species Mycobacterium paraterrae. Next base: position 13,223 of record NZ_CP092488.2, read on the forward strand.
TACCTCGAGCTACTCGGTGTCAACGCGATCTGGTTCAGCCCAATCATGGTGTCGCCCATGGCCGATCATGGCTACGACGTGTCCGACCCGCGCGACATCGATCCGCTGTTCGGCAGCCTGGCCGCGCTGGAACGGCTGGTCGCGTCGGCGCACCAGCGCGGCATCAAGATCACCATGGACCTAGTACCCAACCACACCAGCTCCGCGCACCCGTGGTTCCAGGAGGCGCTGGCCGCCGAGCCGGGGAGCCCCGCACGGGACCGGTACATCTTCCGCGATGGCCGCGGGCCCAATGGGTCTCAGCCGCCGAACAATTGGCAGTCGGTGTTCGGCGGCCCGTCCTGGACCCGCATCACCGAGTCGAACGGCAAGCCGGGTCAGTGGTATCTGCATCTCTTCGACGTCGAACAGCCGGACCTGAATTGGGACAACCCCGAGGTCTTCGACGACCTGGAGAAGACGCTGCGATTCTGGCTGGAGCGCGGCGTCGACGGCTTCCGCATCGATGTCGCGCACGGAATGGCCAAGCCACCCGGGCTTCCCGACACCGATGTCGAGATGCGGCCGAGAATGCTCAATGACGGCGACCCCCGGTTCAACCATCCCAACGTGCATGCCATTCACCGCAATATTCGCCGGGTGATGGACGACTTCCCGGAGGCGGTGACGATCGGTGAGGTCTGGGTGTTCGACAATGCCAGCTGGGCCGAGTACGTCCGCGCGGACGAACTGCACCTGGGCTTCAATTTCAGGCTGGTCCGGGCGGCGTTCGATCTGACCGAAATTCACGACGCGATCGAGAACACCCTGACCGCGGCGGCGCTGGAAAACGCCACGCCCACATGGACACTGGAAAACCACGACGTCGTGCGCGCGCCCACCCGCTACGGTGGCGGTGCGGTCGGACTCGACCGCGCGCGGGCCATGGCGCTGGTTGCGCTCGCGCTGCCCGGTGCGGTATTCCTCTACAACGGGCAGGAATTGGGCCTGCCGAACGTCGAGCTGCCCGACGAGGCGCTGCGCGATCCCACCTGGGAACGGTCTGGGCACACCAATCGCGGCCGCGACGGATGTCGCATCCCGATTCCGTGGCGCGGTGAGGCTCCCCCGTTCGGATTCTCCGCCTCGACTGATACCTGGCTGCCGATACCGCCGGAATGGGAGTCGCTCACGGTAGAGAAGCAGCTGCTCAATACCGACTCGACGTTGTCGTTCTTTCAGCATGCACTCGAATTAAGGCGCAGCCGTGTTGAATTCGGGGGTGACCGCGTCGAGTGGCTCGAAGCGACCGATGACGTATTGGCGTTCGCGCGAGGCGACGACGGGTTGTGCTGTGTGCTCAACGGCGGCGAGGAGCCGATACCGCTGCCCGACGGCGAGCCGCTGCTGACGAGCGCGCCGCTGGTCGACGGGCAACTACCGACGAACGCCGCCGCGTGGGTGGTGTTGTCTGACGCCCCGAGGTAGCGCAACGTCGCGCACATCTGGCATACATAACGCATGACATACGCCTGGACGGTCATCGGCGCGGGGCCCGGAGGCATCGCCGCCGTCGGTAAGCTGCTCGATCTCGGGGTGGCCGACGAGGACATCGCGTGGGTCGACCCATCCTTTGAAGCCGGCGACCTCGGGGCGAAGTGGCGATCGGTATCGAGCAACACCAAGGTCGGCGCCTTCTTGGAATACCTCAACGGCGCCAAAGCTTTCCGGTTCTCGGAGGCGCCGCCGATGCCGCTGACCGAAATAGACCCCGAGGAGACGTGCGCTCTCGCCCTGGTCGCCGAACCGCTCCTGTGGGTCACCGAACAGCTGCGTGCGCGGGTGAGAACTTTCACCACCACGGCCACCGGATTGGTGCTGGAGAACCGCCGGTGGCGGATCGACACCGACGAGCAGGTGCTGACGTCGAGCAACGTGATTCTTGCCGTAGGAGCGACCCCGAAAACGCTGAACTACCCGCAGCTGCAAGAGATTCCGTTGGACGTCGCACTCGACCAGGAAAAGCTCGCTGAGCAACCGTTGGAGAACGCGGTGGTTGCGGTGTTCGGCTCATCTCACTCGTCGATGATCGCGTTGCCGCATCTGCTGCGCCATCCAGTGGCGAAGGTGATCAACTTCTATCGCAGTCCCGTCAAATACGCTGTCTACCTGGACGATTGGATCTTCTACGACGACACCGGGCTCAAGGGCCGCGCAGCGGTTTGGGCTCGGGAGAACATCGACGGCGTGCTGCCGGACCGCCTCGAGCGGTGTCTGGTCGACGGCCCCGACTTCGACGCGAAGCTCGCGGAGTGCAACCTAGCGGTGTACACCGTCGGCCTGGAACGCCGGATACTGCCCGCCACACCGCAATGGGGTCAGCTTGATTACAACCCCGACAACGGCATCCTGGCCCCCGGCCTTTTCGGGGTGGGGATCGCGTTTCCTCAGCGCGCGGTCGACCGATACGGCTACGTCGAATACCGCGTCGGCCTGAAAAAGTTCATGGACTACCTCCACGAGGTGCTGCCGTTGTGGACCCGCTACTCGACATGATTCAACGCAGGACCACCGCCGGGTCGCCGCGCCGCCGGTACACCGAACCGAAGCGCGCGTCGATGCGTAACCAGGCCCGTAGCACGCGCACCCTGACGATCTCGTCGGAGCCGACAGAGTCTGCGTCGGAAGGCAGGAATCCCATTGCCGTCAAGGCGAATACGCACCGCAAGGGGACGCCGACAGAGTTGCCGCCGGCGCTGACGTGCACCACCTCCTGGTCGAGCAGCGACACGGGTGGACCCTGAGAGCTGCCGTGCTCCTTGGCCAGCTGCGATCCCCGCTGCGCCAGATCTAACATCAGCCGGGCGGGCACGTCGTCGAGATGGGTGAACCCCGAATCCGGCGGCAGCGCACCGCGCCAGGCCGAATCCATCGGAAACCCCGGATCGACGTAGCCGGAATCGTCGGCAGCGGTCAGTCCGCGCGCCAGTTCGTCGGCGCCGACCGACAAGTCGTCCGGTCGCACGACACCGCTCACCACCCGACTGGCTAGCACGTCCAACCCTGTTGCAGCCCATGCGGTGAAGTGCCCGGGTGGTCGGGTACGCAACCGGATGACCGCGGCGGCGTCCAGCCGCGCCGCCCGCTCGACGAACGCGGCCAGGTCGGCGCGGTGGGCGGCGACGGAGTCGGGACCCAGCCACACGCCCCGGTCGGCTACCTCAGCCACCGCTGCAGGTACTCCCGGTGATGCGGCGCCAGACGTACCAGTCGCTGCTCGTCGATGTTGAACGCGGCAAGCTGCGACTCGCCGATGACGGCGGGTTTGGACGCCGGGTCGGCGTTGACCGAACGCACTTCGTAGCCGAGGGTGAAATCGACCGCCCGCAACCGCTTCGTCCACATCGTCACCTGTAGCGGCGAATCGATCAGTCGCAGTTGACCTTTGTAGCTGACGCGGACGTCGGCGATCAGCAAACCGACTTCGAGAATGTCGGACTCGAAAGCCGGTTTCAAGAACGGAACTCGCGCCTCTTCCATGATCGTGACCATGGTTGCGTGGTTGACATGCTGATACATGTCGATGTCCGACCACCGGACCGGAACCGACGCCACGAATCCTGCTGGTTGACTCAACCCGCTGCTCCTCGCCCGCTGGTGCGCGTCATCGACCGGATCTGACGTGCCGCCACCGACAGTGTCGCCAGATCACGTTGTCCGCTTTGATAGATCTCTATCAATGTCCGCCGCGCCCGCTCGACCCGCGACGCGCTGATGTGTTCCCACTCGGCGATCTTCTCTTCACCGGTCTCGTCCGGCTCGCCTACCGCCAGCACGTCGAAACACAGCGAACGCAGTGACGCGTAGATGTCGTCACGAATCGCCAATCGCGCCAACGAATGCCAACGGTCGGCGCGTGGAAGCTCGGACACCGCGGTGAGCAGGCCATCGGTACCCAGGCGATCCATCAGCGCGAAATAGGTGTCGGCAACCTCGGCGGGGTCGCGATCCTCGATGTCGGCGACGTCGATGATGTCGAGCAGACTGAAGCGGTACAGACCGACCGCCACCATGTAGGCGAGGTCCGCGGATGCGCCGTCGCGGGCGAACTCGGCGGCTTCCTTTTCGACGATCGCCTTGTCGTCACCGCGAAGCCACTCCGACATCCGCGGCGTCAGGGCCGCGACTTTGCTTGCGAATCGGTTGATTTCGGCACCGACCGCCAGCGGCTGCGGACGGTAGTTGAGCAGCCAGCGTCCGGCGCGGTCGATCAGCCGTCGCGTGTCGAGCGTCATCTGATCGGACAGTGCGATTGGCAGGCACTCCGAACGAATCCGGTGCCACAGCTCCTCCACTCCGAAGATCGCATCGGTGGCGGCGTAGGTGCGCACCGCATCCACCGGGCTCACTCCGACGTCCTGAGTGATGCGGTAGTCGAAGCTGATACCCGCGGTGTCGACCAGATCGTTGACCAACATGGTAGTGACGATTTCGCGCCGCAGCTGGTGCGAGCGGATCGCCGGGCCGCACCGCTCGCGCAGCTGTGATGGGAAGTAGCGCGGGAGTTTGCCGGCGAATACCTCTTGGTCGGGTAGGTCGGTCTCCAGAAGTTCTTCCTTGAGAGTGAGTTTGACGTGCGCCATCAGGGTCGCGAGCTCCGGAGAGGTGAGGCCGATGCCGACCTCGAGCCGACGCGCGATCTCCTTCTCCGACGGCAGGGCTTCCAATTCACGGTTGAGCCCCCGCTCGGCCACCAGATATCGGATCAGGTCGGCGTGCACGGGCAGCAGACTGGGTGCGTTGGCGCGGCTGGTGCCCATCAAGTCGTTCTGGTCGGCGTTGTCGGCCAGCACCAGCTGGGCGACCTCGTCGGTCATCGACTCGAGCAGTTGCGCGCGTTCGGCCGGATCGATCTTGCCCGCGGTGACTTGCGAATCGACCAGGATCTTGATGTTGACCTCGTGGTCCGAGCAATCGACGCCGGCGGAGTTGTCCATCGCATCGGTGTTGATCCGCCCGCCGCACAGGTCGAATTCGACCCGCCCGTGCGCCGTGACGCCGAGGTTGCCACCTTCCCCAATCACCTTGGCGCGCAACTGGTTTGCGTTCACCCGCAGCGCGTCGTTGGCCCGGTCACCGACGTCCGCGTCCGATTCCGCTTCGGCTTTGACGTAGGTGCCGATGCCGCCGTTGAACAACAAATCAACGGGAGCCAGCAGGATCGCGCGCACCAGGTTCGGTGGCGTCATCTCGGTGACGTCGTCATCGATGCCCAGCGCGACGCGAACCTGCTCGCTAATCGGAATGGACTTGTGTTCGCGGCTGAATACCCCGCCGCCCTCGCTGATCAGCGACGTGTCGTAGTCGGCCCAGCTGGATCGGGGCAAGTCGAACATCCGGCGCCGCTCCCGCCAGGAGGCTGCGGAGTCCGGATTGGGATCGACGAAGATGTGGCGATGGTCGAACGCGGCCAGCAGACGAATGTGCTTGGAAAGCAACATGCCATTGCCGAATACGTCGCCGCTCATGTCTCCGATACCGACGACGGTGAAGTCTTGCGTTTGGGTGTCGACGCCCATCTCCAGGAAGTGCCGCTTGACCGCCTCCCACGCTCCTTTCGCGGTGATGCCCATCGCTTTGTGGTCGTAGCCGACGGACCCTCCGGAGGCGAAGGCGTCACCCAGCCAGAAGCCGTAGGACTGCGCGACCTCGTTGGCGATGTCGGAGAACGTCGCGGTGCCTTTGTCGGCGGCGACCACCAAATAGGCGTCGTCGCCGTCCCGCCGCACGACTTCGAGTGGGGCGCTTACCTCGCGGGTGTTGTGGTCGACGTTGTCGGTGATGTCGAGAAGGCCCGAGATGAACAGCCGGTAGCAGGCGATGCCTTCGTTGCGATTCGCGTCGCGGTCGGCGGCGGCGTCTCCGGTGGGCAAGGGCGGCTGCTTGACGACGAACCCTCCCTTGGCGCCCACCGGCACGATCACCGCGTTCTTGACGGCCTGAGCCTTGACCAGGCCCAGTATTTCGGTGCGGAAGTCTTCTCGACGGTCCGACCAGCGCAGGCCGCCGCGCGCGACGAATCCGAATCGCAGGTGCACTCCCTCGACGCGCGGCGAGTAAACGAAGATTTCGAACTTGGGGCGCGGCAGCGGGAGTTCGTTGATGAGCTGAGCGTCGAGCTTGAGCGACAACACATTCTGGCTGCGGGCCGAATCCGGGCGAGTCACAAAGTAATTGGTGCGTAGCGTCGCCTGGATCAGCTCGGCGAATGCCCGCAGGACGCGGTCGGTGTCCATGCTGACCAGCGCGTCGATGTCCGCGGCGACGGCCGCCGCCGCGGCCTGGGCGTCGCGGGTCCTCGGCGAACTGGAGGGGTCGGGGTCGAATAAGGCCTCGAACAGCGCGACCAACGCGCTTGCGGTGCGGGGGTTTTCGTTGACCACCGATTCGATGTGCGATTGGCTGTAGGGGAAGCCGGCCTGCCGGAGGTACTTCGCGTAGGCCCGGAGCAGCACCACCTGCTGCCAGGTCAGGCCGGCCCGCAGGACCAGTTCGTTGAACCGGTCGATTTCGGCGCGGCCTTCCCAGATCGCGGTCACCGCGTCGGCGAAGCGCTGGGCTGTCGCCTCCCGCTCCGGGCCGGGTGGGCCCAACGGGACGGTGGGCAGCGGGGTGATCTTGAATTGGTAGATCCAGATCGGCAACCCGTCAGGCCGCGTGACGGTGAACGGCCGTTCCTCGAGTACCTCTACGCCCATCGACTGCAGCATTGGAAGCAGCTCACTCAACGACGCTGTTCGGCCGCCCAAATACCATGTCAGGCGGACGGTTTCGTCGTAGTCGTGATCGGAGAGCACCAATTTGACCGAGTCGTCGGTCAGCTCGTCGAAGATCGCGATGTCGCTGATCGCATCCGTCGGGGTGACGAATTGTTTGTAGGCTTCAGAGAACGATCCCGCGTAATGCTCGGCCTCGATGAGTTCGACGCCGCCGGCGGCGGCCTCGGTGATCAGCCGGTCGGACCAGGTCCGTGCGGCTTCGGTGAGCAGCGACTGAAGCCTGGCCCGGTTGCTGTCCGACGTGTCTATCTTCGCCGCGGCAACGTCACCGAGGCGCACCATGAAATGCAGCAGCGCCCAGGGTGATTCGGTGACACGGGCAGTGAATTCGAGACTGGTCCCACCGAATTCCCGGACCAGGATGTCCTCGATCTCCAGCCGCACTGCCGTCGTGTAGCGGTCGCGCGGCAGGTAGACTAGACACGACACGAAATACTCCAGGCGGTCGGCCCGCAGGAACAGCAGTGCCCGGCGCCCCGATCCCAGGTCGACCACCGACTTCGCCATCGTGAAGAGCTGCTCGGCGCTGCGCGCGAAAAGCTCGGAGCGGGGCACGGTTTGGATGACGTCGAGCACCAACTGGCCCGGATGTGCGGGATCGAGGTCCGCCAGGCTCAGCACCTCGTGGACCCGGCGGGAGATGATCGGGATTTCCAGGACATCGGCGTTCATCGCCGCAACGGTGAACAGGCCGATGAGCCGATGCTCGAAGACATCGCCGTCGACGTTCTCGCGGACGGCGAACACATAGGGGTAGGCGCCGAAGCGCAGGTAGCTGGCGACATCAGTCTGCGCGAGCGCCAGCAACTCGTGGTCCAGGGTCAAACGTGGCCGGGAACCCGTGCGGCGGCGCAGGACTCCGAGGCTGGCCGTCGCGGCGTCACCGGAGACGCGTCCGTCGCTCACCGGGCAGCGCTGGTATCCCAACAGGGTGAAGTGCCCTCCGGCCAGCCACCGCAACAGTGTCGCGACGTCGGCGTTGTCGCTTCCCGGGTAGTGGCCGGCGGCATTGTTTTCCACGTCGTCGGCGAGATTCTCGAGGACGGTGATCATCGCCGTCGCGTCCGCCGCCACCCGTCGCAGGTCGGCGAGCACACCCGGCAGCAGGCGCTCGGCCTCGTGCAACGCATCGCGGTCGACCGACGGTGAAAGCTGGACGTGGACCCAGGTTTCGTCGATCCCGCCGCCGGCCGGTTCCCGTGCGCCGATCGCGACCAGGTCGCCGGCGTCATCGCGGGTCACCCGGAAGACCGGGTTCATAATCGCGGTGTAAGCCACCCCGAGCCGATGCAACAGCACGGTCACCGAATCCATCAGCATTGCGCCCTCGTCGGTGACCACCTGCAGCGCAGGACCGAAGCCGCCATTGTCGTCGGGCGGGTAGACCGCGACTCGGCTCTCCCCCTCCGGCCGGTGCGCACCGAGCCGGTAGTGGGCGCCCAGCAGGGCCGGTGTCACCGTGGGCAGCTCGGCGTCGGTGTCGGCCTCGTCTTTGTGGGGACCCTGGTAGCTGTCTGCGTAGGCGGCCGAGATCCACTCGGGGATCTCGTGGTTGTCGCTGAACTCCGTCCAGGCCTGCGCGTCAACCGTCATGCCGACCGCTTTCGGCGCACGCATACCGACGATGGCATGCCCGCGACACTAGTCGCGTGTGAGCCTGCGGTGAGTCACCCGGTGTGGACGCGCCGCGTCGGCGCCGAGACGCTCGATCTTGTTCTCCTCGTAGGCGCCGAAGTTGCCTTCGAACCAGAACCACTTGGCCTCGTTGTCGCTGTCGCCTTCCCACGCCAGAATGTGCGTGCACGTCCGGTCGAGGAACCAGCGGTCGTGGGAGATCACCACCGCGCAGCCGGGGAATTTCTCCAGCGCGTTCTCGAGCGACCCCAGGGTCTCGACGTCGAGGTCGTTGGTCGGCTCGTCGAGCAGGATCAGGTTCCCGCCCTCTTTGAGCGTGAGCGCCAAGTTGAGTCTGTTGCGTTCACCACCGGACAGCACGCCCGCGGGCTTTTGCTGGTCGGGGCCCTTGAAGCCGAAAGCCGACACGTATGCCCGCGACGGGATCTCGTTCTGGCCGACCTGGATGTAGTCGAGTCCGTCGGACACCGTCTGCCAGACCGTCTTCTTCGGGTCGATGCCACCGCGCGACTGGTCGACGTAGCTGAGCTTGACCGTCTCGCCGACCTTGACCACGCCACTGTCCGGCTGTTCAAGGCCGACGATGGTCTTGAACAGCGTGGTCTTACCGACACCGTTGGGACCGATGACGCCGACGATGCCGTTGCGCGGCAGCGTGAACGACAAATCTTTGATCAGCGTGCGTCCCTCGAAGCCCTTGTCGAGGTGCTCGACCTCGACGACCAGGTTGCCTAGTCGAGGACCGGTCGGGATCTGGATCTCTTCGAAGTCGAGCTTGCGTGTCTTCTCGGCCTCGGCCGCCATTTCCTCGTAACGCTGCAGCCGCGCCTTGTTCTTGGCCTGGCGGGCCTTGGCTCCCGACCGGACCCAGGCCAGTTCCTCGGTGAGACGCTTTTGCAGCTTGGCGTCCTTGCGACCCTGCACCGCGATGCGCTCGGCCTTCTTCTCCAAATACGTGGAGTAGTTGCCCTCGTAGGGGTAGGCCCGACCGCGGTCGAGCTCGAGGATCCACTGGGCGACGTTGTCGAGGAAGTAGCGGTCGTGGGTGACGGCCAGCACCGCGCCCTCGTAGGCGGCCAGGTGCTGCTCGAGCCACTGCACGCTCTCGGCGTCGAGGTGGTTGGTCGGCTCGTCGAGCAGCAGCAGGTCCGGCTTGGACAGCAGCAGCTTGCAGAGTGCCACCCGTCGCCGCTCACCGCCGGACAGGTGGGTCACCGGCTCGTCGGGCGGCGGGCAGCGCAGGGCGTCCATCGCCTGTTCGAGCTGCGAGTCGAGATCCCACGCGTTGGCGTGGTCAAGCTCTTCCTGCAGCCGTCCCATCTCCTCCATCAGCTCGTCGGAGTAGTCGGTGGCCATCAGCTCAGCGACCTCGTTGAAGCGGTCGAGCTTCACCTTGATGTCGCCGAGTCCTTCTTCGACGTTGCCGCGAACGGTCTTTTCCTCGTTCAGCGGCGGCTCCTGCTGCAGGATGCCGACGGTCGCGTCGGTGGCCAGGAAGGCCTCGCCGTTGTTGGCCTTGTCCAGCCCGGCCATGATCCGCAAGACGCTCGACTTACCGGCCCCGTTGGGGCCTACGACACCGATCTTGGCGCCCGGATAGAAGCTCAAGGTGACGTCGTCGAGGATGACCTTGTCGCCGTGCGCCTTGCGGACCTTCTTCATCGTGTAGATGAACTCAGCCATGCCGCGGTGTTGCCTTTCTGATTGCGAGGTAGTGCTCGCGACCATCCTAGGCATCCTGTCCGGCACCGCTGCGGGCCGCAGCTAAGCCGACAGTGCTAGCGGCGCCTCCTCGGCCGGCTCGTCGTCGGCGGTCTTGGGTTCCTTCACCTCATCAATGGGCGTCGATCCGGCCGCGACGGTCTTCTCGACGCGCGCGATGCAACGCGAGAGATCAGGGCCGACCGCGGTGGCGCGCATCTCCAACGTCGAACGTTGATTGCCCTCGCGGTCCTCGTATTCGCTCGTGTAGACGTGCCCTACGACGATCACCGGTGAGCCCTTGCGCAGCGATGCGCCAACGCCGGAGACCAGCCGGCCCCAGCAGTTGACCGTGACGAACAGCGAGTTTCCGGCCTCCCAATTTCCGTCGGCCCCGCGACGCCGAGAGTTGCTCGCCACCCGAAATTTCGTCACCTCTTGGTCACCGACCGCGCGACGGATCGGGTCGTTGACGATGTTGCCGACCACGGTCAGCGATGTTTCGAACATTCTGTTTCCTTTCCTCGATGACGGCGCATCGCCGCCTTGTACTGCGTCCATTCACGGCGCAACCCCCGACAGATCGGTCGGCCTGCCGCAACGGCGCGGCCTTGCTGTGGAGTAAGCCTCGGGTGTGGACAAGACGTCAGGCTGGCCGCGTGCGTCCGCGCCACTCGGCGTGTGTCGTGCCCAGCTTCGAGCGACAATCGCGCACTCTGCGAAGTTGTCGCTCTGAGGCGGGCACTTCGCCCGCCCCGACCTTTGCCGGGACTGATGTGGCGAGTGTGGCGAAAGTTATCGCTGGCCGGAAGTGTCGCGGCGAGCCAGTTCGGCGAGCATCGCGTTGTAGGCCGCCAGGTCGGCGTCGTCGTCGCGGTCGGCGGCGCGGTCCAACCGACGGGCGGTTCGCTGGTCGCTGCGCGTCCACTGGACCAGCAGCGCGATCATCACCACGACCAGCGGTATTTCGCCTGCGGCCCAAGCCATTCCACCGCCGAGCCGCTGATCACCCATCAGGTCGGTGTGCCAGCTCAGGTGCAGCGACCGGTAGAAGTTCTCGCCGAGCACCTTCTCCATGCTCATCAGGACGATCGCGAAAAATGCGTGCAACGGCAGCGACGCGAACACCACCGCCACCTTGGCCAGCGGCGGGATCGGCCGTGGGGTTGGGTCGACACCGATGACCACCCAGTAGAACAGGTAGCCGCTCAGCAAAAAGTGCACATTCATCACGACGTGGCCGATGTGGCTGCCGACTGCGACGTCGAACAGCCCGCCGAGGTAGAGCCCGTAGAACCCGGCCACGAACAGCGCCGTCGCGACCACCGGATTCGTCAGGAAGTGGGAGATCTTGCTGTGCAAGGCGGCCAGAATCCATTCCCGCATACCGGGTGGTTCGCCGCGGCCCGCGGGCGGCAACGCGCGGAGTGCCAGGCCGACCGGTCCCCCCAACACGAGCAGGATGGGGACCAGCATCGACAGCGTCATGTGCGCGGCCATGTGCATGCTGAACATCGCGGGCATGTAGCGGCCCATCCCCGACGAGCTGACAAACAGCAGCGTCGTACACCCCAGCAGCCACGACACCGTCCGACCCGTCGGCCACGCATCGCCGCGACGGCGCAGGCGGCGCACCCCGGCCAGATACAGCGCCGCAAAGACGATGGCCGCCGAGCCGAAAATCAGGTCGAAACGCCAGTCGAAAAGCACTCGCATCGGCGTAGGTGGTCCGTCGAAGTCGTAGCCGATTTTCACGTCGGTGATCGACGGCACACCGATCGGCAGCGGCGGCGGCGGCGTGCGGCCCAAGCCGACCGCGACCCCGAAAGTGAGACCGAAGACCGCCGCCTCGATGAGCGCGAGCCGGATCAGCTGGCCGCGCGAACTCGGATCGGCATGCAGCGCCGCGACTCCGACGCGGCGTTGCCGCCAGCCGACGACGCCGAGCAGACACAGCGCGACGAACTTGACTAAGACCAGGCGCCCGTAATCACTGGACAGCAGATCGGACGGGCGGACCCGCACCAGGGCGTTGACCACGCCACTGACGGCCATCGCGCCGAAGCACCACACCGCGATCGTGGAGAACCGCCGCGCGGCCAGATCGGCGTGCCCGCCGCCGCGCATCACGTGCGTCAGTAACGCCAGCAGCCCGCCGGCCCATAACGCGCCCGCCACCAGATGGATGAGCAGGCTGTTGGTGGCCAAGTCATGGGACCCACCGGCCGACGAGTGCCCCGTCAGGCCCAGCGGTATCAGCGTCACCAGCGACCCCGCCACCAGCAGCGGCGTCCACGACCAGCGCAACACCGGGAGGCTCGCCAGCGTCAGCACCGCAGCCAACAACGCGGTCCAACGCCAGGCGGCCGAGATGTTGATGATGCCGGCCAGCGACCAGAGATTCGCCGGGTTCAGGTGCGCGGTGAACGGCTGCCCTGACACGTCGGAAATAGTCAGCGGAATCAGGAGCGCGGCGCATACCGCCCATGTCCCGGCGGCCACCGTCCCGACCCGCAGTGCGCGGTAGCCGTCGGCGTCCAGGACGCCGTTTTCCTGCGGCGGCACCAGAAATGCAGCGGTCAAGAACGATCCGACGGCGATTACCGCGGCGATCTCACCGGCGGCCCGGACGAACGGCAGCCCGATCGTGGTCACCGGGCCGGGATTCGGCAGTCCGGTGGCGGTCAGAGCCGCCGCCAGTGACAGCGCCCCGATGCCCGCGGCCGTGCACCCGGCCAGCGCGGCCACCGCGATGAGCAGCGGCCATGCCGACGCCCGGCGGGAGCCTGGCGGCGCGGTGACGGTCATACCCAAAGGGTACGGGCGCGTTACCTACCGCTTTTCCGCGGCGCGGGCCTCGGCCTCACGGGCAACGAACTGCTTGCGCGCAATCCGCCCCACGTGATCGAAATCCTGCAAAATGCCCTGCAATTCGCATCGAAACGCGACGCGACGCTCGGCCAGGTCGGGGCCCGGCTCGAGCAGATCCTGATCGGCGACGACTTGGCGTGCGGTGTCGAACAGCAGCGTCGACACCGGCTCGCTGCTGCTCACCCGCCCCTGGGCGACGTACTGCTTGCCGACGCCGAGCGCCAACTGGGTGAGTTCTTTACCGCCGATGTCGGCCGGCGCATCGCGGAGGACATCGGCGACGATTTCGTAGGCTTCGAAGAACACCCGGAGCATCGCGTCAGACATCAGCGGTCGCTTGGCGTAGAGCATCGCGTCGATCTCCTCGGCGCCCGCAGCGACGTGCGCTTCCCAGTCCTCGTGCCAGGCCATCTCGTCGGCCACGTTTTGGCGGAATGCCGCCGAGTCGGCGAAGTAGAAGTCGAATTTCAGCAGATCCCGCAGTCGCATCGCCTGCGTCCAGAACGCGTCCAGCCGGTCGCCCTCGACCCGGCCGGCGTACGCCAACGCCAGTTCGACGATCGAAGTTTCCAGGAACGCGTGGATCACCGAGTTGCGGTAGAACGCGGCGGTGTGTTCGTCTTCAGGGGCGATGCGCCACACCGGTTCTCGGCCGCTGTCCACCCGGGTGACGGGATGCCCGTTCGACAGCGAGTCCAACGCCGCACGAACACCGTCGGGTGTTCGCAGCCGCAACGCACTCGTGGACATCGGGGTGTTTTTGCGCTCCAGGTAGTCCAGCGAATCCTGCAGGGTGTGGTGCACCTGAGTCAGCGTCAGGGCCACCCCGTGCGTGGTGAGCAGGAGTGCCGACACCAAGCCGGTCGCGTTCACCGGTGTGGATTGCAGGATGCGCCACGCGACTTCGAACGACATCTTTTGTAGCGCAAGCCGTTTTGCGGCCTCGTCGTTGACCATGTCGCCGTGCGACGGGCCGAGATATTCGCGCATCGAGACGGCTTCGGGAAAGCGCACGTAGATCTTGCCGTAATTGCGCTCACCCTGGGCTTTGATGAAGTTGTACATCCAGCTCAGGCCCTCGGGGCGCTTCTCGCCACCGCGGGCGTAGGCGGCGTATTCGGCGGTCTCGTGCAGCTGGTCGAAGCTGATCGAAACACCTTGCAGCAGGATGTCGTCGCTGCGTCCGTCGAGATACGCGTCCGCGACGTAGCTCATCAATCCGAGCTTGGGCGGCAACATCTTTCCAGTGCGCGAGCGGGTGCCCTCGATCGACCAGCTGAGGTTGAACCGTTTCTCCACCACGTAGCCGACGTACTCTTTGAGCACATACTTGTACAGCGGGTCGTTGCCGATGTTGCGTCGGATGAAAATGGTTCCGGCGCGGCGCATCAGCGGCCCCATGATCCCGAAAGCCAGGTTGACACCGGCGAATACGTGCACGGGCGGAAGCCTGTTCTCCTGCATCGCCACTGGCATGACCGCGCCGTCGATGTAGGACCGATGCGAGAACAGCAGCACCGCCGGATGCGCTTCGAGCGCGGAGCGAAGCGCCGCCACTTGGTATTCGTCGTAGTCGATTTCGCGGTCGAACCCGCGGCTGAACAGCCTGCCGAGGACACCGACGAGGTCGACGGAGACCCGGCTCCACCCGGTGGCGAGTTCGTCGAGCATCTTGCCGGCCTTCTCGAGGTCGGCACCCGGGATCTTCTCCAGGCCGGCGCGGAACCGCGCGGACGCCATGATCTCTGGACGCACCAAGCGCGGTGACTTGTATTGCGGTCCAAGGATTCGGTACTCGGCACGCTCCATCGCCAGCAAGGCGCGGCGGGTGACGAAGTGCGCGAATTCACGCGGGTTGTCACCGACCGTGATGTCGCGCCACTGCTGACGAAGCTCGGAGACCTTGGCGGGTTCACCGGCCACCACCTGAGCACGCGAACGGTCCGCCCTTAGGATGTGGCGCTGTTGACGTTCGCTGGGCTGGTAGGGGTTTCGTCCGGGCAGCAACGCCGTCACCCGGTTCAGGGCCGTCGCGTCGGCCCGCGGCATCCAGAACACCCGAACCGGCATGATCGACCGGTCTTCGTCCAACTCGAGCTGCTCGACGAGCTGGGCGAGCGCACCCGGTGTCGGATTCTGCTCTGGCAGCGCCAGCACTTCGAGCTTCGTCTCGGGGTGGCGAGCGCGCTGCTGGTCCAGCCACGCGGCCAGCAGTTCCGCCTCGATCGGCGACGATGACGCCGCGAGGACCAAGACGTTGTCGGTGGTGCTGATCGAGCTGGTATCGGTGGAGGCGCTCATGATCGCCCCTTCGGCCGCGGCGTATCCGGTTGTGCCTTGGCAGCTTTGCGGGGTGGCGCCTTCGCGGCGGTCTTCTTCGCCGCCGCTTTTTTGGCGACAGCCTTCTTCGCCGGCGCCGCTCCCTTGGCGGGCAAGGCCTTCTTCGCCGGCGCCGACTTTCGCGCAGGCGGCTTCTTCCGGTACACGTCATGGTCGGGAAGTTCGTCGACCGGCCAGTCCGCCAACGCGTCCACGTAGAGCTGGCGGACTTCGGCAATTCGGTCCGACAGTGTTTCCACTGTCCAGTCCTCGACTGGGATCGGCGGGAACACAGCCACGTCCACGGTCCCAGGGTTCATCGTGGTCGAGTTGCGGGCGGCGATGATTTCGGCGTTGCGGATCACGATCGGCACGATCGGTATTCCCACCGCCATCGCCATCCGGAACGGTCCCTTTTTGAATGGCCCGACGCTGGTGGTGTCCAGCCTGGTGCCTTCGGGCGCGATCATGATCGAAAGACCTTGACGCGCACGCTCTTCGACCTGGTGCAATGACTCGATCGCCGCGGCCGGGTTATCTCGATCGATGAAGACCGAGTCGAGCGCCTTGCCCAAAGTCCCCATGATCGGGTCGCCCTCGAGCTCTTTCTTGCCGACCGCGACCCAGTTGTCACGAATCAGCGCGCCGGCGATGACCGGGTCGGCCTGGTTGCGGTGGTTGAAAATGAACACCGCGGGCCGCTGTGCGGTGAGATTTTCTCCGCCAAGGACGTTCAGTTCAACACCGCTGGCGGCCAACAACATCTGCGACCACGTCGCGGTGAAGAAATTGACCCCGCGGCGACGGCTTCGGGTCAGCAACCCGATCCCGACGGCCCCCGCCGCGACCGGCACCACCGAACCGACGCCGGCCAGCGTGCGCAGTTGCGCGGTGATGCCCCCGCCGCTGCGACTCGTGAATCGCAGAATCGGCCAGCCGCGCCGCTTGGCGACCGCGGCCATCTTGCCTTCGGGGTTGGTCGGCCGCGGGTTGCCGACCAGATACATCAGCGCGACGTCTTCGTCACCGTCGGCGTAGAAATAGCTGTCCTTGAGGTCGATTCCGTTCTCGGCGGCGAACTTTTGCACGGCGGCGGCCTTGCCCGGACCCCACAGGATCGGTGCGACCACACCGCCGGTGAGGACACCGTCGTCGTCGGTTTCGAACTTGTTGGTCAGCGTATTCTCGATACCGAGAAAGCGCGCCACCGGAGCAACCTGGATGGTCAGCGCCGAAGAACTGAGCACGACCGTGTGGCCACGAGCCAGGTGAGCGCGTACCAGCTCGCGCATCTCGGGATAGATCCGGGATTCGATGCGCTGCACGAAGAGTCGCTCACCGATCTCGTCGAGGTCGCTGAGCATGCGTCCCCGCAGCGCCGCCGACGCCTTGCCGATGAGCTCTTCGAATTCGATGCGACCGAGTTGGTGATTCAGCCCAGCGGTGACCATGCTGATCAACTCGCCGACACCCATGTCACGGCGGCGCAGGCGCTCCTGGGTCAGGATGATCGCGGTGAAGCCGGCCACCAGAGTTCCGTCCAGGTCGAAGAATGCACCGATCTTCGGCCCCGGCGGGCTGGCCATGATCTCGGCAACCGAACCTGGCAGCCGGAGATCACGCGCCGGCTTCTTCGCCTCGCCGTTCTCTGAACTCATGTGCGCTGCTACTCCTTATCGCTTCGACGTGTCAGAGGCCTCGAACGAGGCGGGCACAGCCTGCGGAGCGGGATCACCTGCCAGCGTGAGGATTTCGTTGAAACCGTCCAACAGGCATTGGGCGAACAACGCCTCGTCGCGGATCGCCGCGCGGTCATACCGCGCCGTAATAGTGCAGTACCCGCCCCGGGAGATCAGCACGACCATCATCGCAACACCGGGTAGCGGGCCAATACCATACTGCCGCAACACTTTTGCTCCGACCAGAAACGTGTCACCCGGATAGACAGGCACGTTGCTGGCCTGTACGTCCGAGCCGACGACCGAACCCGTCATCGATTCCAGCAGTGGGCCGGGCAGCACGCTCAGCACCGGCGCGATCGACCCGATGATGTCCATCGCCGGCTCGTCGCGACGCTGGGTCATCTGCAGGCGGATCTTCTGCATCCGGGTGACCGGATCCTTCGTGCCGATCGGGGCCGCCAGGTTGACGCCGGTGAACCGGTTACCGCCGGCCGCGTCGGATTCGGCCCGCAGGCTGACCGGCACCGCCATCGGCAGCGACGAGGTCGGCACCCCGAGAGCTTCGTGGTAGCGCCCCAGGGCACCGCAGAGGCCGGCCAGGTAGGCGTCGTTGATCGATCCGCCACCGGCTTTCGCGGCACGATGCAGATCGGACAGCAGGATGTCGATGGCCTCGCTACGGGTAGCCAGGCTGCGGCGACGAAGCAACGGAGACGGTTCGGCGGCGCGCCCGACCACCCGAGCGCCGGATCGGGCGTAGTTCAGCACGCCCGAGACCGCGGCGCCGGGACGCGTGACCGCCCGACCAAGTACCGATGCCGCGCCCCACAGCGCGCCGCCCGCTCCCTTGGCGACGTTGACGGGCAAGTTGCTCAGCCCTTCGCGCATCAAGTCGTTGGCCGACAGGTCTTGCGGGATGGGCTGATCCGGGATCGGCTGCGGCGGCGGGTCGCGCTCGAGGTCGTAGATGTGGGCAAACATCTCGACGCTGCCCACACCGTCGGTGACGGCGTGGGACAGGTGCAGCAGCGTCGCGGCCTTACCATCCGGTAGGCCTTCGATGAGGGTGGCCGTCCACAGCGGCCGGGCGATGTCGAGTGGCGACTGCACCATCACCTCAGCGAGATCCAGCACCTGTCGCAACGAGCCGGGTTCCGACACCCGAATCCGGCGGACATGGAAGTCCAGGTTGAAGTCGGGATCGACTACCCACCGAGGCGCGGCCGTCGGCAACGTCGGGACGACGACCTTCTGCCGCAGCCGCAGCACCCGCCGTGAAGCATTCTCGAAGCGAGCCCGGAATCGCTCCCAGTCCGGTGTGCGGTCGAGGATCTCCAGGGCCATGATTCCCGAGCGGGTACGTGGATTCGCCTCGCCGCGGTGCAGCAGGTAATCCACCGGCCCGAGCGCGGTGGGCAGCCCGGCCGCGTCGAGCTGCTCAGCCATCGACAGCCCCCAGCGTCAACGCCGCCTTTGCCACCCAAACCTCCCGTGTCGCCTGGTCCGCGCCCGTGGCGGGGCGCTATGAGCTACTCCAACGTAGTCCGCTTGAAGCGGCGGTGGTAGCCGATTGTCCGGATCAGGGTCCCGACCTGGACACGCGTCCACCGCACCACGAATCAGCCTGTCGTGCGGTGTATTTCGAGAGGTGCAGCCGGTTGCGCGCTATCCCGGCCTAGACGGCCGACATGGCGCGCTGGCTTTGGGCATTGGATTGCGACTGCAAATGCCGTCCGTACACAACACCCAAGAAATCGGCCACGGTGTCCGCGGCCAGTCGTGAACGGACGGTGGCGAACAGGTCGAAAGCGTGATGCGCGTTGGGCAATTCGGCGTAGCCGAGGGTCGAAGCACCGGCTTCGCGAAGTGCGCCGACGAATGCCCGCGCCTGCACGCTAGGGATCACCGAGTCGCTTTCCCCGTGCAACACGAAAAACGGGGGCGCGTCTTTATGAACGTGGTTAATGGGCGAGCCTAGTTCGAACAGCTCGGGATTGTCCTCGTACCGCTCTTTCATGACGAAGAGCTCGAGAAACTGCATCATCATCTCGTGCATCTTCGTGGGGTCGGTCAGGTCGTATACGCCGTAATAAGGCACTGCGGCTTGCACAGTCGTGTCGGCGTCCTCGAAACCGGGCTGCAGGCGCGGATCGTTGGCGGTGAGAGCGACCAGTGCGGCCAGGTGGCCGCCCGCTGAGCCGCCGGTGACCGCGATGAAGTCGGGATCGCCTCCGTAGTCGGCGATGTTCTCGCGCACCCAGGCCAGCGCCCGCTTGACGTCGATGGCGTGCGCCGGCCACGCGTGACGCGGGCTCTTGCAGTAGTCGATCGAGACGCAGACCCACCCGAGTTCGGCCATTCGGCCCATCAGCGGATAACCCTGGGGCCGCCTGCCGTTCACCGTCCAGGCGCCGCCCGGAATTTGCAGCAACACGGGTGCCTTGTCGCCGGGCTTGATGTCGCGGTGGCGCCAGATGTCCAGCATGTTGTCCCGCGCATTGGGGCCGTACACGATGTCCGAGGTCTCCGCCGCGTAGCGCCGGTGACCGCCGGCGGCATGTAGCACTCCCCCGCGGCGCTCCGGCCGGTCGCTGATCGGGTGATGAACCGAGTCGCGGAACTGCTCACCGACGGCGTCCTGCAGGGCGGCAGTGAGGATCCTGTCTGCGCGCTGGGCGGCCCAGCCCGAGGCAACCTTGCCGATCGACAGCGCGCTCACCCCCGCGAGGGCATGTCCAGTGACCACGTGCGGCGCCAATTCCGTGCTGAGCCATCCGGCGAGAAAGCCCGCGACCGTTGGCGAGCCTCTGAGCAGCAGAGATCCTGTGCGGTAGGCTCCTGCCGGCCCGGATGCGAGCCGCACACCGTGGCGCAACATGTCGGCACACGCACGGGAGTAACGCTCCCGGACTTCCAAGACTGTGGTCATGAACTGCCACTCCTCGTCGTTGAGCACACGTCACCAGCGTTCGATACGGCGTAGCCGTTGGTAGCGCACGTGTGTGGCGGGGCTCACTCTAGACCAATTCGCGATCCCGCCAACGCCTTGTGCTCCCGCGTGGCGGAGCGTCTATACCCACATTTTTTGTTGGCTACACTGACCTGCGCCTGGAGTCTGCGGCCCCCGTAGCTCAGCTGGATAGAGCACATGACTTCTAATCTTGTGGTCGCAGGTTCGAGTCCTGCCGGGGGCGCTTTGTCCTTTGTATTACCTCGGGTGATGCTTGACGTTTTGTCTTCGGGTGATGGGCGACAGTGTTTCGGCTGATGCTTTACACCTACTTCGGTTGATCCTTGACACTCCCTAGATGAGGGAGTTGAGCGTGGCTGAGCAGCGGTATCAGGCCGTTTTGGCGGTGATCAGTGATGGGCTGGCGATCTCGCAGGTCGCGTCGAAGGTAGGGGTGTCGCGTCAGACGCTGCACTCGTGGTTGGCCCGCTATGAGGCCGAGGGCCTTGAGGGGTTGGTGGATCGGTCGCATCGGCCGGCGCGCTGTCCGCATCAGATGGCCGCCGAGGTGGAGGCGGCGGTGTTGGAGCTGCGCCGCTCACGGCCGTATTGGGGTCCACGTCGATTGGTGTTCGAATTGGCCAAACGCCACATCACCCCGGTGCCGTCGGAATCGGCGGTGTATCGGGCGTTGGTGCGGGCACAGTTGATCGATCCGCATCTGCGGGATCGCCGCTCCCGCAAGTGGAAACGCTGGGAACGTGGCGCGCCGATGGAGCTGTGGCAGATGGATGTGGTGGGCGGCTTCCCGCTGGCTGATGGCACCAGCGCCAAAGCGCTGACCGGTGTCGATGACCATTCCCGCATGTGTGTCTGTGCCCGGCTGATGACCCGGGAGCGCACCCGGGCGGTCTGCGAGGGGTTACGCGCCGCGCTGGCCACTTATGGGGCACCTGAGCAGATCCTGACCGATAACGGCAAGGTCTTCACTGGCCGGTTTTTTCATCCTCCGGTGGAGGTGCTGTTCGACGCGATCTGTCGTGAGCATGGCATCGAGCACTTGTTGACTCAGCCGCGAAGTCCCACCACGACGGGCAAGATCGAACGGTTTCACCGCAGCCTCCGCGCGGAATTCCTCAGCAGTGCAACACCTTTCGCGTCGTTGAGAGCCGCCCAACAGGCTCTTGACGAGTGGGTCGATGACTACAACCATCATCGGCCACATCAGGCACTGAACATGGACACTCCCGCGCAACGGTTCGCCGCCGCCGCACCGCCCACCCCGCCGTCGAACTCGCCGCGTCCTCGGCAGGACCGCGCCGGTCAACACTGGGTCAGCCGGCGGGTCTGCGCCAACGGCGTCGTGTGCGTGTCCTGGCAGCAAGTCTGCATCGGCCGTCACTACGGCGGCCAACGCTGCGATGTCCACGTCGACGGCGAACTACTGCGGTTCTGGATCGGCGACAACCTGGTCAAAACCGCCGCCCGAACCAGCCATGGCGAGGTACGAAACAAACGTGCCCTACGCACCAGCGCCGGGCACTAAACCACAACACAGAGTGTCAAGGATCAACCGACATAGAATCGTCAACCATCAACCGACCCTGAACAGGGGCGCTTTGTCCTTGTGACGAACGGGTCATTTGTGGCGGATGAGGTCACACGATTAGCTCCGGAGGTGCCCGATGTCCCTGGTCCTGTACAGCGTCGACAACCGCGTCGCGCTGATCACGGTCAACGACCCGGATCGACGCAACGCGGTGACGAGCGCCATGTCCGCTGAATTGCGCGCCGCGGTGGAACGGGCCCAGGCCGACCCTGCCGTCCACGCGGTGGTGGTCACCGGTACCGGCAAGGCGTTCTGCGCCGGCGCCGATCTCAGTGCCCTGGGCAGCGCCGCCGAAGAAGGATTACGCCGGCTCTACGACGGGTTCATGGCCGTCGGCAAGTGCACGCTGCCCACCATTGCCGCGGTCAACGGCCCAGCCGTCGGCGCGGGGCTGAATTTGGCGCTGGCTGCCGACGTTCGGATCGCTGGTCCGAACGCCTTGTTCGACGCCCGTTTTCAGAAGTTGGGCATTCACCCGGGTGGGGGCGCGACGTGGATGCTGCAGCGCGCTGTGGGACCGCAGGTGGCCCGGGCCGCGTTGTTGTTCGGCATGCGCTTCGACGCGGAATCTGCTGTGCGGCATGGCCTTGCGCTCAGCGTCGCCGAGGACCCGGTAGCGGCGGCGCTGGAGCTGGCAGCCGGTCCGGCCGCCGCGCCGCGCGAGGTGGTGCTGGCGACCAAGGCCACCATGCGCTCCACCGCCAGCCCGGGTTCACTCGACGTGGACCTGCACGAGCAGGCCAAGGACACCGAACTGGGACCGCAGGCCCACTCGATCCAGTCTCCCGAGTTTGCGGCGCGGCTCGCCGCGGCGCAGCGCCGTTAGCCCCGACCTTTTACGAGGGTGCTTCACCCGCGAGGTGCACAATCCGTTCGGCTCGCCGCAGCACCGGCGCATCCACCATGAGTCCGTTGTATGCAAACACGCCGCGCTCGCCGGCGGAGGCGGCGAGGACCTGGCGTGCCCAGTCGACCTGTTCGGCCGACGGGGCATAGCCGGCCCGAATCACGGGCACCTGGCTGGGATGAATAGCAACCTTCGCGTCGAAGCCGACGGCCACCGCGTCGTCGACTTCGCCGCGCAGTCCGTCGAGGTTCTTGATGTCGAGATAGACCGAATCCAAGGCGAGGCGGCCATACGCCTTGGCGGCCAACAGCGATTGCGAGCGAACGTGGCGGGCCACCTCGCGGTAGCTGCCGTCCGGGTAGCGGTTAGCGGTGCCCCCGAGGACGGCGAACAGGTCTTCGGCACCCCACATCACCGCGATGGCGTTGTCCACCTGGACGGTCTCGGTGACGGCCAGCGCGCCCAGGGGTGATTCGACCAGCACGATGACGTTCAGTGGCGCAAGGGCGCTGACGTGTTCGACCGCTTCGCATTTGGGGAGCATGACGGTGTCGTACGCGGTGTCCTTCAGCGCTTGTAGATCCAGTTCCTGATCTTCGGTGCCGAATTGGTTGACGCGCACCACAGTTCGCGACGGGTCGAGCGGGACGTCGACCAGAGACTTGCGGGCGGCGGGTCGGTCAGCGGCCGCGCAGCCGTCCTCGAGATCGAGGATCACGACATCGGCTGCCGCGGCGGCCTTTTCGTAGCGCTCGTGGCGGTCGGCCGGGCAGAACAGCCATGCCGGGCCGGGATTGGTCAGCGGCATCAGTTGTCGCCCTCCGATGGCCGCATCCGCACCATCGTCTTGCGGTTGGCGGTGGCCACCACGTCGCCGTACTGGTTGCGACCCGTGTGCGCGAACGTGACGATGCCCTCGCCCGGACGACTCTTGGATGCTCGCTTCTCGAGGATGACCGACTCTGCGTACAACGTGTCACCGTGGAAAAGTGGCTTGGGAAAAGCGATCTCGGAGAACCCGAGGTTGCCGACGATCGTGCCCTGGGTCAACTGGGCGACCGACAATCCGACCAGGGTCGACAGGGTGAACATGGAGTTGACCAGCCGCTGATTGAAGGGCGGCAGCGCGTCGGAGAACGCCGCGTCCAGGTGCAGGGCCTGGGTGTTCATCGTCAGCGTCGTGAACAACACATTGTCGGCCTCGGTGATCGTGCGGCCCGGGCGATGCAGGTAGCGCACGCCTGTCTCGAATTCCTCGAACCACAAACCCCGCTGGACGACGTCACGGAACACCTCGGTCACAGCCCGTTGGTTCGTCTCGTTCCCGTCGGTCACTGACGTTCCCTCCGCTCAGTCGACTTCACAGCCCGACCTCTCGACCGATCAGCATCAGCTGCACCTCCGTGGTCCCCTCGCCGATCTCCAGAATCTTGCTGTCCCGGTAGTGCCGGGCCACGGTGAACTCGTTCATGAAGCCGTACCCGCCGTGAACCTGGGTGGCGTCGCGGGCGTTGTCCATCGCCGCCTCGCTGGCGACCAGTTTGGCGATTGCCGCCTGCTTCTTGAACGGTTTGCCGGCCAGCATCAACGCCGCGGCGTCGTAGTACGCGGTGCGCGCGGTGTGGGCGCGCGCCTCCATCCGCGCGATGGTGAATGCGATGGACTGGTAACGGCCGATTGCCTGCCCGAAAGCCTCGCGCTCCTTGGCGTACTTCACACTCTCGTCGACACAGCCCTGCGCGACGCCGGTCGACAGCGCGGCGATCGCAATCCGGCCTTCGTCGAGGATGCGCAGGAAGTTGGCGTAGCCGCGGCCGCGTTCACCGAGCAGGTTTTCCTCGGGCACCCGCACGTCGTCGAAGCTCAGCGGGTGGGTGTCGGATGCGTTCCAGCCGACCTTGTCGTAAGGGGGCTCGACGGTGAATCCCTTCGCGGGCGTCGGCACCAGGATCGACGAGATCTCCTTCTTGCCGTCGCGGTCACCGGTCACCGCGGTGACGGTGACGAGCTTGGTGATGTCGGTTCCGGAGTTGGTGATGAACTGCTTGGAACCGTTGATCACCCAGTGCCCGTCGTCGAGATGCGCGGTGGTCTTGGTCGCGCCGGCGTCAGTGCCACCACCGGGCTCGGTCAACCCGAACGCGCCCAAGGCACGGCCACTGGCCAACTGCGGCAACCACTCCTGCTTCTGCGCGTCGGTGCCGAACCGATAGACGGGCATGGCGCCCAGCGAGACGCCGGCCTCGAGGGTGATCGCTACGCTCTGGTCGACCTTGCCCAGTTCCTCCAACGCCAGGCACAGCGCGAAGTAGTCACCGCCCATGCCGCCGAATTCCTCGGGGAAGGGCAGCCCGAACAGGCCCATCTCGGCCATCCCGGCCACCACCTCGTACGGGAACGAGTGCTCCGCGTCATGCTTGGCGGCTACCGGCGCGACCACACTCTGGGCGAAGTCGCGGACCGTCTTGGCCAGCTGTTGGTATTCGTCCGGGAGCGTCCCGGTCGACAAGAAATCACTCATGCGCACTATCCTCTATCCGTATTGCGTTGCTGCTGGCTGTAATTCGGGCCAGCGGCTGGCCCACCTTGACTTGGTCGCCGGCCGCGACGAGGAGCTCGACCACGCCGTCGACGGGCGCCATCAGCGCATGCTCCATCTTCATCGCCTCGACGGTCACCACCACCGTGCCGGCCTCGACCACGTCGCCGTGCTCGACTCCGACCGCGACGACCGCGCCGGGCATCGGGCTGGTCAGCTCGGCATCCCCATTGTGTTCTTCGTCCTCGCGGACCGGTGCTTCGCGCACCTCGTCGAGCACCGCGACGGCACCGTCACCGGCCAGCCAGATCGTGCCGTCCTGTACCGCGACCGTGTAGGTGACGCGCAATCCGTCGAGCGTCACCGTCAGCCGGTCGCCGGCCAAAGCGGCCTGCAGCGAACGGGATTCACCGTCTTCGATGCGTACTTCGGCGGCATCCGGGGCGCCGACGATGTGTACGTGGTCGGTGCGCTCCCCTGACCGCAATCGGATGCTCACCGGCGCCCGGCGGCCGACGCGCCACCCGGACGGCACCTCCCACAGGTCGGCGCCCGCGGCGGGAAATCGGCGCAGCCACTGTACGGCGGCTGCGGCGACGAAGTGCTCGTCGCCGGTCGGGACCGCCACGAAGTCACCGGCACGACGGTCCAGCAACCCGGTGTCGAGCCGGCCGGCGACGACGTCGGGGTCACCCAGCAGGAACCGCAGGAACTCGATGTTGGTGACGACGCCGAGCACCGCAGTCTCGCCCAAGGCTCGATCCAGGGTGCGCAACGCCGTGGCCCGGTCTGGTCCGTAGGCAATGACTTTCGCGAGCATCGGGTCGTAATCGCTGCCGACGACCATTCCCGCGGACAGGCCCGAATCGACCCGAACGCCGGGCGCGCCGGACTCCGTCACCGCCAACACGTCACCGCCGGTGGGCAGGAAGCCGTTGGCCGGATCCTCGGCGTACACCCGGGCTTCGATCGCGTGTCCCCGCAGCGCGATATCGGCCTGATCGACGGTCAGCTTTTCCCCCGCCGCAATCCGGACTTGCCATTCGACCAGGTCCCATCCGGTCACCAGCTCGGTGACCGGATGCTCGACCTGCAGACGGGTGTTCATCTCCATGAAGAAGAACTCGTCAGGACGGTCGGCGGAAACGATGAACTCCACCGTGCCCGCGCCGGTGTAGGCCACGCTGCGCGCGGTGTCGCACGCGGCGGCGCCGATCCGGGCGCGCGTCTCCTCGTCGAGTAGGGGGGACGGCGCCTCTTCGATCACCTTTTGATGGCGGCGTTGCAGGCTGCATTCTCGCTCGCCGAAGTGCACCACGTTGCCGTGGCCATCGGCCAGCACTTGGACCTCGATATGTCTGGGGCGCAGCACGAATCGCTCTAGGAACAAGGTGTCGTCACCGAACGCGGCGGCGGACTCACGGCGTGCGCTGACCAGCGCGGCGGGCAGGTCGGCCGGCTGCTCGACCATCCGCATGCCTTTGCCGCCACCGCCAGCGGAGGGCTTGACCAGAACCGGGTAGCCGATGTCGTCGGCGGCGGCGATCAATTCCTTGTCGCTCAGGCCGGGCCGTGCAATACCCGGAACGACTGGCACGCCGAAAGCCGACACCGTGGTTTTCGCGGCGATCTTGTCGCCCATGGTCTGGATGGCACCCACCGGCGGGCCGATGAACGCGATTCCGGCCTTCTCGAGGGCCGCCGCGAATTCGGCGTTCTCCGAGAGGAAGCCGTAACCGGGATGAACCGCTTCAGCGCCGGTCCGCACCGCAGCGTCGACGATCGCCGAGACATTGAGGTAACTGCTGCGCGCCGCCGCCGGGCCGATCGCGACGGCCACGTCTGCCTCCGCGACATGGCGTGCGCCTGCGTCGGCGTCGCTGTACACCGCGACGGATCGGATGCCCATCGTCGTGAGCGTACGCATCACCCGGACGGCGATCTCGCCGCGGTTGGCTACCAGAACCGTGTGGAATCCCATCGCGCTACATCCGGAAAACGCCGTAGGAGACCGGATCGACCGGTGCTGTGGATGTGACCGAAAGTGCCAGGCCGACAACGGTTCTGGTGTCGGCAGGATCAATCACCCCGTCGTCCCAGAGCCGGGCTGTCGAATAGTACGGATTGCCCTGGTGTTCATACTGGGCGCGGATCGGGGCCTTCAACGCTTCTTCCTCCTCGGCGGTCATCTCGCCACGCACCGTCGCCAGCACCGATGCCGCCTGTTCACCGCCCATGACCGATATCCGCGCGTTCGGCCACATCCACAGGAAGCGTGGCGAATACGCCCGGCCACACATCGAATAGTTGCCCGCGCCGTACGACCCGCCGATGACCACGGTGAGCTTCGGCACACGTGCGCACGCCACCGCGGTCACCATCTTGGCGCCATGTTTGGCGATTCCGCCGGCCTCGTATTCACGGCCGACCATGAATCCGGAAATGTTCTGCAGGAACAACAGCGGGACCATCCGCTTGTCGCACAGTTCGATGAAATGCGCTCCCTTGACGGCGGATTCGGAAAACAGCACGCCGTTGTTGGCGATGATTCCCACCGGGTGGCCGTGAATGTGCGCGAACCCGGTGACCAGGGTGGACCCGTATTCCGCCTTGAACTCGGCGAATTCGCTGCCGTCGACCAGGCGGTTGATGACGTGGTGCACGTCGTAGGGAATCCGCGGATCGACGGGAACCACGTCGTAGAGCTCGGCCTGGTCGGCGATCGGGTCTTCGGCGGGTCGCACATCCCAGATGCGGGGCTCCCGTGGACCCAGGGTCGATACGATGCGCCGCACGATCCGCAACGCGTCGCGGTCGTCATGGGCAAGGTGGTCGGTGACCCCGGATGTCTTCGAATGCAGTTCTCCGCCACCGAGGTCCTCGGCCGAGACCACTTCGCCGGTGGCCGCTTTCACCAGCGGCGGCCCGCCGAGAAAGATGGTGCCCTGGTTGCGGACGATCACGGCTTCGTCGCTCATCGCCGGGACGTAGGCCCCACCGGCCGTGCACGATCCCAGCACCGCGGCGATCTGCGGGATGCCTTGCGCGCTGAGATTGGCCTGGTTGTAGAAGATCCGGCCGAAATGGTCCCGATCGGGGAACACCTCGTCCTGCCGCGGCAGAAACGCACCGCCCGAGTCGACGAGATAGATGCACGGCAGTCGATTCTGCGCCGCGATCTCTTGCGCGCGGAGGTGCTTTTTGACCGTAATCGGGTAGTACGTGCCACCTTTGACCGTCGCGTCGTTGGCCACGATCATGCATTCACGGCCCGAGACACGGCCGATCCCGGTAATGATGCCGGCCCCTGGACACTCGTCGTCGTACATCCCGTCGGCGGCCAGTGGCGCGATCTCGAGTAGCGGGCTGCCGGGGTCGAGCAGCCCGTCGACGCGGTCGCGCGGCAACAGCTTGCCGCGGTCGACATGACGGGCGCGGGATCGTTCCGATCCACCCAGTGCAGCCGTCGCGAGTTTGCCACGCAACTGTTCGACGAGTGCGGTGTGCGCCGTGCGGTTTTCCGCCGGTGAGGTCATCGGTTACACGCCATTTTCGGTTAATGGTCACTAACTCGTGCTATGTTAGTGGTGATTAACCGAACTGTCCAGGGAGGCGGAATGGCGGCGACCGCTCCGGCCAACCCCAGCGGGCACTCGTCCGAACCGAACCCTCGCAGCAGGCGCAAATCGGACCGCCGCCTCCAGCTGCTGGGGGCCGCCGAGCGCCTGTTCGCCGAACGGGGTTTCCTGGCGGTACGACTCGAGGACATCGGTGCGGCCGCCGGAGTGAGCGGGCCCGCCATCTACCGGCATTTTCCTAACAAGGAATCGCTGTTGGTCGAGCTGCTGGTCGGGATCAGCACGCGACTGCTGGACGGTGCGCGAGACGTCCAGTCCCGCGAAAAGGACGCGGCGGCAGCACTGGACGGCTTGATCGACTTCCACCTCGACTTCGCGCTGGGCGAGCCGGACCTCATCCGGATTCAGGACCGCGATCTCGCCTACCTGCCCGCCGCCGCCGAACGCCAGGTGCGGCGGGCGCAGCGGCAGTACGTCGAAATCTGGGTGGGCGTGCTGCGGCGGGTCGAGCCGCAACTGGCCGAGACCGATGCTCGGCTGATGGCACACGCCGCCTTCGGCCTGCTCAACTCCACACCACACAGCCTCAAGCCAGACGGCGCGGCACGGTCCCGGGCGGTGATGCGGGCGATGACAGTCGCCGCGCTGACCGCTCATCCGCCGCCGGCGTGAAGCCATTTTCACTGTTATTCAGACGTTTCAGCGCCGACTGTTGTGCTGCAGGTACCCTGCAGAAATGAGGTGGGCATGAGCGATCGACGTCATCCCGAATACACCCGTTCAACCCAGGAGCGGACCGAGCAAACTCAACGGCTGAGCCAGCCGTACCGTCCCTATGTCGATCCGGCCTACAGCGGCCAGCCGTCATACCCGCCGCCGCCCTACTCCCGCGGGTCGTACGATCCCAACTCGGCAAACCCCACCGACAGGCTTCCCCAGTACTGGCTACGGGATCAGCCGCCGTCGAACCAGCCGCCGCTCGAGCCCGATCCCGACAAGCCCAGGGCGCCGCGCTGGCTGTGGATCGCCGCGGCCGCAGCGGTGGTGCTGGTGAGCGCCCTGGTCATCGCCCTGGTGATCGCCAATGGCACGGCGCGAAAGCAGACCGCGGTGCCTGCGCTGCCGTCGACCCCGAGCTCGCACCAGCCAGCCCCGGTAGTCCCCAACTCTCCGTCGCACTCGGCCCAAGCGCCCCAGCCGGCCACCCCCGAGCCGAGCCAGTCCACGGACCCGAACGCGATGCAGACCGTGGTGTACAACGTCACCGGTGAGGGCCGCGCGATCAGCATCACCTACGTGGACAACGACGGCATGATGCAGACCGAGTTCAATGTCCCCTTGCCGTGGTCCAAAGAAGTCAGTTTGCCCGAATCGGGCAGCAAGACGCCCAACGTCACGATCGTCAACATCGGCCACGACGTGAGCTGCACGGTGACCGTCGACGGGGTCGAGGTCAACGAGCGCAACGGCGCCGGGCTGACCATATGCAACGGCAACGGCTAAGCCCGCCGCGGCACGCGCACCGGCAGCAGCCCCACCAGACCTGCCGTCACGACCAGCAGCAAGCCCGCCATCCCGGCCCGTTCGGCGTGAAATTGATCGACGAACACCGAATAAAGCAGCGGCGCGATAAACGTCACGGCCCGACCCGTCATCGTGAAAAGGCCGAAGGCCACGCCCTCCTTGCCGTCGCTGGCGAGTCGCAGCAGCAGGGTACGGGCAGACGCCTGAGCCGGCCCGATGAACGCGCAGAGCAGCAACCCGGTGACCCAGAACGCCTGTGGTCCCGACAGCAGCATCATCGCCAGTCCCGCCGCGAGGATGCTGCTCAGCGCCCCGATGATCACCGGTTTAGATCCGAACTTGTCGTCGAGGATGCCACCGATGACGGCGCCGACGGCGGCAACGATGCAAAACGCCACGCCGAACATGGGCACCACGGCCGGCGAGATTCCGTACGCTTTGACGCCCAGCACGCCACCGAACTGCGTGACGCCTGCCAGCCCGTCACGAAACACCGCGGCAGCCAACAGGTAGAAGACGAGGTTGCGGTCGCGGCGCCACTCCCCGACCAGGTCCTGCCACAGTTTGCGGTAGCCGCCCAGGACCCCACGCGCGGAGACCGGAACGTCGACCGGCGAAGGTAACCGGTAGGCGGTGAGTAGCAACGGCAGCGCGAATACCGTGAACCACCCGGCGGCCACCAGCATCGCGATCCTGATGTTCATCCCGTCAGCGGCGGGCAGGTGCAGCAGGCCGCGGGTGGCACCCTCACCGGAAATGCAGCCGTACAGCACCACCAGCAGCAGTCCGACGCTACCGACGAAGGCCGCCGTCAACCCCAGCCCCGAGATACGACCGGAGTTGCGCGGCGTCGAGAGCTGACGCAGCATCGCGTTGTACGGGACGCTGGCCAGGTCGCCGCACGCCGCGCCGATGCCGAGCAACGCCAGTCCCAGCCAGAAGTAACCCGGGCTTTCGCGAATCAGACTCATGGCGCTGACCAATGCCACCACCAGAGCCGTCAGCGCGGTCAGGGTCAGGCGCCGCCGGCGCGGGTTGTCGGCCCAAACGCCGATCATCGGCGCGAGCAGCGCAACCATCACCCCGGAGATGGCCAGTGCGCGACCGAGCCAACTCGCCGGAGTGGCGCCCGCCGGTGCGCCTTTGCCGACCGCGGTGGTCAGGTACACCGAGAACACAAACGTCACGACCACTGCGGTCACGCCGGCCGCGCCGGTGTCCCACAGTGCCCACGCGAGCACCTGGGATCTCTTGACTGGCCGCGAAGCGTCGGCGGTGGATTCAGACATCGTCCGCCTGTTTACCATTAGCGCATGCCGGTACCCGCCCCTAGTCCCGACGCTCGCGCAGTTGTCACCGGAGCTTCACAAAACATCGGCGAAGCGCTGGCCACCGAATTGGCCGCCCGCGGTCACAACCTCATCATCACCGCCCGCCGCGAGGATCTGCTGAACAGCGTGGCCGAGCGCCTTACCGAGAAGTACGGCGTCGTCGTCGAAGTCCGTCCCGCGGATCTCGCCGACACCGCGGACCGCGCGAAACTCATCGACGAGTTGGCCAGCCGAGACATTTCGATCCTGTGCGCCAACGCGGGTACCGCGACATTCGGCCCGGTGGCGACGCTGGATCCCGAGGTGGAACGCACGCAGGTGCAGCTCAATGCCGTCGCAGTTCACGACATGGTGTTGGCGGTGCTGCCGGGCATGCTCCAGCGCAAGGCCGGTGGCATCTTGATTTCCGGCTCAGCAGCGGGCAATTCGCCGATCCCGTACAACGCGACCTACGCCGCGACGAAGGCGTTCGCCAATACCTTCAGCGAGTCGCTGCGCGGCGAACTGCGCAAGACCGGTGTGCATGTGACGGTGTTGGCGCCTGGGCCGGTGCGCACCGAGCTGCCGGGACCGGCCGACGCGTCGATCGTCGAGAAGCTGGTACCCAACTTCTTGTGGATCTCCACCGAATACACGGCGAAGAAATCGCTGGATGCGTTGGACCGCAACAAGATGCGCGTCGTCCCGGGCGTCACTTCCAAAGCGATGTCGACAGCCAGCCAGTACTCGCCGCGCGCGATTGTCGCGCCGATCGTCGGGCGTTTCTACAAGAAGATGGGCGGCGGCTAGCCTAGCGGCGACGTTTGGTGCCGCTGCCGCCGAGCAAGTTGCGGATCAGCTCGG
This sequence comes from Mycobacterium paraterrae, assembly GCF_022430545.2. Lineage (NCBI taxonomy): Bacteria > Bacillati > Actinomycetota > Actinomycetes > Mycobacteriales > Mycobacteriaceae > Mycobacterium > Mycobacterium paraterrae. The sequence continues at coordinate 45,470 of NZ_CP092488.2, forward strand.
TGCCGAGCGCCTTGAGGAAGGTCTGGAAGCCGCGGCTGTTGACGAAGCGACTGAACCAGCCCGGCCGTTTCGCGGCCTCCGGCGCGTTCTTGGATTTCTGGGGAGCCTGCGCCGGTTGTTCGGCCTGCGCCTTCGCCTTCTCGGCTTCGATTCTCTCGTAGGCGGATTCGCGGTCCTGGGTTGTGCCGTAGGTCGCCTGAAGGGGACTGCTCTTGGCGGCGGCGCCGATCGCGTCGTCGCCGATCGCGGCCATCAGCGATCGCGGCGAGCGCAGCCTGGTCCAGGCAACCGGCGTCGGGGCGCCGCGTTCGGAGAGCACGGTGACCACCGCCTCGCCGATGCCGAGGGACGTCAACGCCGAACCAAGGTCGTACACATCGGTTTTCGGGTAGGTGCGAACGGTTTTGGCGAGCGCCTTCTGGTCGTCAGGCGTGAAGGCGCGCAGCGCGTGTTGCACGCGCGCGCCGAGCTGGGAGAGCACCTCGTTGGGCACGTCGGTAGGCAGCTGCGTGCAGAAGAACACCCCGACGCCGCGTGAGCGGATCAGCTTGACGGTCTGCTCGACCTGTTCCAGGAACGCCTTGGACGCATCGCTGAACAGCAGGTGAGCCTCGTCGAAGAAGAAAACCAACTTGGGTTTGTCGACGTCGCCGATCTCGGGCAACGTCCGGAAGAGATCCGACAGCACCCACATCAAGAACGTGGAGAACAGCACTGGTCGCGCGGCCTGGGCACCAAGTTCCAGCAACGAGATGACACCGCGGCCCTTGTCGTCGACGCGCAGCAGGTCCTTGGTCTTGAGTTCTGGTTCGCCGAAAAACGTGTCCGCGCCCTCGGCCTCCAGGTTGACCAACGCGCGCAGGATGACGCCGGCCGTCTGCGCCGACACCCCGCCCAGGGCCTTCAGGTCCGCTTTGCCCTCCGCGCTGGTGAGCTTGGCGATCACCGCACGTAGGTCTTTCAGGTCCAGCAGCTCGTAGTTGTTCTGGTCGGCGTAATGAAAGATCAGACCCAGCGTCGACTCCTGGGTAGGGTTGAGGCCCAACACTTTCGACAGCAGGATCGGCCCGAAGCTGGCGATCGTGGCCCGCACCGGCACGCCAATGCCCTTGGTGCCCAACGACAGGAAGTCCACCGGATAGGCGGTCGGCGTCCAATCGTCACCGGTTTCCGCGGACCGCTCGGTGATTTTGGCGCTGCTCTCCCCCGGCCTCGACAGACCGGACAAGTCGCCTTTGACGTCGGCCATCAGCACCGGCACACCAGCGGCCGACAACTGCTCGGCGATCACTTGCAGCGTCTTGGTCTTGCCGGTGCCGGTGGCGCCCGCTACGAGGCCGTGCCGGTTGACGGTGGCGAGCGGGATGCGGATCTGCGCGGCAGGATCGGTCTTGTCGTCGATCACGACAGTGCCCAGTTCCAGCGCCTGGCCGCCGACGGAGTAGCCGGCCGCAATCTGTCGTGCGGGCGTCGCTGTCGAGTCGGTGCTCATAGACCCTTGCCTCTCTAAGAGTTGCCACGGTCGAAGATCACGCCTGACCTTACTGGCTGCCGTGCTCAGGCGGGGTGGCTGCAGTCCGGCCAGCCAATTTGCCTACTGTGAACCCTGTGCGGGACGAACTGGTGTGGATCGACTGCGAGATGACCGGCCTGGACCTGTCCTCGGACAAGCTGATCGAGATCGCCGTCCTGGTGACCGATGGTGACCTGAACATCCTCGGCGACGGCCTTGACATGGTGATTCACGCCGACGATGCCGCGCTCGACTCGATGATCGACGTCGTCACCGAAATGCACACCCGCTCCGGGCTGATCGACGAGGTGCGGGCGTCGACCGTCGACGTCGCCACCGCCGAAACCGCGGTGCTCGACTACATCCGTCAGCACGTCAAGCAGGCCAAGACGGCGCCCCTGGCGGGGAACTCGATCGGCACCGACCGTGGCTTCATCGCCCGCGACATGCCGACCCTGGATTCTTTTCTGCACTACCGGATGATCGATGTGAGCTCGATCAAAGAACTCTGCCGACGGTGGTATCCGCGCATCTATTACGGCCAGCCATCGAAGGGCCTGGCGCACCGCGCGCTCGCCGACATCCACGAATCCATTCGTGAGCTCAAGTATTACCGGGGGACCGCCTTCGTGACCCCGCCCGGGCCGTCGACCAGCGAGATCGCAGCGGTGGCCGACGAGCTCGGCGTCGGGTCGGCCGCGCCGGAGGGAATGGATTCGCCCACGGAGGACTCGAGCGGTTAGTATCGACGGCGCTGTAAGTCGCCTCGGCGACGGGCAGCCATGGTGGGTGTAGTTCAGTTGGTAGAGCGTCAGGTTGTGATCCTGAATGTCGCGGGTTCGAGTCCCGTCACTCACCCCAAGAGGGGGCGCCGTGCACGTCCTTATTAGCGCGTCGCCGGATCCTGCGTGGGTTTGTTCAAAGGGCACACAGTTTGCGGCCCGCCCTAGTGCGTCGCTTCGAATGTGGCGATGTCACTCGAGAGCTGAGCCTGACCGGCTCAATGCCGTGGCCGCTTCCACGACGTTGTGCCCGCGGAACGAGCGGCTCTCGGGCGAACTTTTTGCCGTCTCAAATTGATCCGCCGTAATACCTTCGACCGATTGCGCAATTAATCCTCATCCCCGGTCCGCAGACTGTGGCACGATCCTGCCCGAGGGTCTTTTGTAGGGGGATGCGGTGAGTTTTTATATCCGCAAGAGCTTGCGCGCCGGGCCATTCCGGTTCAACCTCAATAAGTCCGGCGTCGGCGTTAGCGTCGGTGTTCCCGGGTTCCGAGTGGGCACGGGTCCGCGCGGCAACTACGTGCATATGGGTCGTGGCGGGGTCTACTACCGCGCCACGCTTAATAGTCGCAAGAAGACCGGTGGCCCACGAACGACACTGCCTAGTTCTCAACCGGCCGTCTTTCGGCCAAGCGGTGTAGTCATGGAGGACGTCACAGGCGCAACCGCATTGAATTTGGCGCCAACGGGCAGCGATGATCTGGTGGAGCAACTGAACTCTGCAGCCGCGTGCATCTCTTGGGGATGGTGGGCCGTAGGTGTCACCGTCGTTCTGGGACTGCTAACTATGCCTGCTGGCCTCATTTTGTGGCTTCTGCTCGCACCTGGTTGCGTTTGGTTAATGCTGAACGACCGGGCACGCAAGACCGTAATTCTTTTCTATGACGTCGAGGATGGACACCTCGCCTGGTCCGAATCGCTTGTTCAGGCATGGTCGTGGTTGACCGAATCACAGAAGCTGTGGCGCGTCGTTCAGTCGGGCAACATCGCCACTACCTATCAGTTCAAGACGAACTCCGGGGCGAGTCGATTGCTCGACCGTGTACAGGCTTCGGCGAACACGTCTGGGCCCAAAGAACTCTCGACGAATATCGCCGTGCCAGCGCTCACCGCGGGGAAGGCGGCGTTGTATTTCCTGCCGGATCGACTGTTGGTCCGAGAGGGTAACCACTTCGGCGATCTCAATTACACCCACTTGAGCGCCCGTGCAGGCAATACACGATTCATCGAGGATGGTGCTATCCCTCGCGACGCCGTCCAAGTCGGCCAGACTTGGCAATACGTCAATGTTAAGGGCGGCCCCGACCGCCGTTACAAGAACAACCGTGTCCTTCCGATAATGCGTTATGGCACAATCGATTTCATCAGCGACCAGGGGTTGCAGTGGCAGCTGCACGTCTCACGCGTAGAAGCAGCGTCGCCGATATCTCAGGCCGTATCGGCGATGCCAACAGAAACTCGCAGTGTAACGCCACTACCCACAGCACCCCAGCAGCCCGCCAAACCTGACCCACAGCCATTAACCCCGCCGCGAGCGCCATCACAGCCAAGTTCAAACTTCGCCGCGATTCACTCGAATCGGCCTACACCGTCACGTGCCGACGAACGGTTCCTTCGAGCCAATTTGACCCGCAAGCGGACCCCGTATCCGGCGAGCACAGCAACGTTCACTGCTCTCGACCTTGAGACCACGGGCCTAGACGCAAACGTTGATCGGATCGTCGAGATTGGACTCGTCAAGTTCACGGGTGACGGCAGCATAATCGACGAATTCGCGACATTAGTAAATAACCCCGGATCCGATGCTGCTGCGCGCGCGATTCACGGTATTGATGACAGCGACCTGCTCGATGCGCCGACGACGAAACAAGTACTCGTTGAAGCACTCGCTTTTATCGCTGGGACTATCGTCGTCGCCCATAACTGCGACTTCGAGGAACGTTTCCTCACTGCGGCAGCACGATCCGCGAATATCGCTTTGCCGCCGCTGGTTGACGTGTGCACGCTCCAGACCTCCCGCAGACAGCTCGAGGGGCGCGCATTCAGTCTCACCGCGATGTACAAAACAGCAACGGGCGCGTGGGTAGACCGGCGACATGCCGCGCTCGGCGATGCTCGTGCGGTTCGCGAGGTCATGCTCTGGCTTCTGAGAAACTCGCCAGAGCAGCTTTACCTGACGCAGACCGCCGCGCCGGTGAACGTAATCGCTGCCGAGGAATGTCCGATCAGCTGCCGTCCAATACCACTCACGAGAAGCTCTGTCGCGGAACTCCTCGATTCGTTCCCCCAGTCACCGAAGATCCGCACTGGCGACGCGACCCAAGTTCAGCGGTACCGGAATCTCCTTGCAGACGCGGTTCACGACGGACGGCTAACTTACGAAGAGGCTGATGCCCTCACCAAACAGGCACGATTGACTCGACTAACAGGTCCTCAACTCCGCACCATTCACCAACAAGCATGGGAAGCAACGTATCCGAGCGCGAAGGCTGCAGACTGGACATCTTTAGCGCCTGTCGAGCGGCGTGAAATGTATCTGCTGGCCGATGCACTAGGACTAACCGACTTGGCTCACCGCATCAATGAGGCGATTCAAGCATGCGCAGAACCTGCGCCTCCGCCTGAGGCCCGTTATCTAAGAGGACTGCGGATCGCTGTGGTCGGCGACCACAGCGAGGTAGATGAACTACGCAAGCATGCCGAGTCCTACGGCGCGAAGTTGGCGGTGAACATAACCAAGACCGTCAAGTGGATGGTCAGCGTCACACCGGACTCAAACGATTCGAGACATTCGACTGCGCGCAGACTCGGCATTCCGATAGTCAGTCCCGCAGAGGGGTCGATCCGACTCGATGAAGCCTTGCGAGAGGCAGAGCTGAAGGCCTACGAGCGACAACGCGAAATCGACCGGTACGCGGCTATTCGAAAGCAACAATCAGACGAGGCGGATGCTTACTGGCGACCATCCTGGCGGCGTGAAGAACTAGACCACGACCCAGAACCTGAGCATTGGTGGGATTGACCGAGCGTCGTCGCAGGATCAGCCGGGGCGGGCATACTCCCTGGACGAAGCTCGCCGGCACTGTTGGTCAAACGCTGAGCACGCAGGGCTGCCCGGCGCATTTCGAGTTCGAAGCCGCCGGCCTCGGCCGCATAGCTGATCGCACCGGCGGCGACGCCAACCACTTGCCACAGCACGATGCCACCCCATGCGGCCAGCCGGCCGCGCCGGGCCGGGGCGTCCTGCTGACTGAGAGTGTCACTCATACCGTCAAGGCTAGGCGCGCTTCCGCGCGGACGCGTGGACCAGTGACGGAGTCGGCGTGTTAAGCGTCTGGACGCTTAACTGGACGCGAATGAGGTTGCGGGATAACCAATGTGACGTGGCGAACCGGTGTCAGGTCTTGGCGTTGCCGGCGTGCCACTGATCCCACGGGATGTTCCAGTCGCCGAGGCCCTCGGTGCCCGACAGTGGCGGTCCGATCGTGTTGAGCACCTGGACGACGTCACCGCGTTTGGTGTTCTCGAAGAACCACTGGGCGTTGCTCGGGCTCACGTTGAGACAGCCGTGGCTGGTGTTGGTGTGCCCCTGGGCGCCCACTGACCACGGCGCCGAGTGCACGAAGACGCCGCTGTAGGACATCTGGGTGGCGTAGTCGACCTCGGTGCGATATCCGTTGGGCGAGTTGACCGGAACGCCGTAGGTCGACGAATCCATGATCATGTGGGCGAATCGCACCCCGAGGATGTAGGTCCCGCTGGCCGTGGGTGTGCTGTCCTTGCCCATCGACGTCGGCATGGTCTTGACGACCTCACCGTTGACGCGGACGGTCACCATCTTGGTGGTGTCGTCGGCGGTCGCGATCACCTCGTCGCCGATCGTGAAGTGCGTGTGGGCGTTGTCCTGACCGAACAAGCCGTCGCCCAGGTCGACGCCATAGGTGTCGACGGCGACGTCAACGTTGGTCCCTGGCTTCCAGAAATGCTCGGGACGCCAACGCACTTCACGATTGTTCAACCAATAGAACGCCCCCTCGACGGGCGGATCGGTGGTGACGTGAATCGCCTTTTCGGCGGCCTGGCGGTTGGCGATGTTCTCGTCGAACTGAACGGCGACCGTCTCGCCGACGCCGACGACCTCGCCTTCGCTGGGTCGCGGGTAGGCCATCGCCAGGTTGTGCGGCGAATGCGTCCGGAAGGACAGTTGTCGAGTCGCGACGCCGCCCAGCCCACGCGCCTTCGCGGTCAGCGTGTACAGCCGGTTGTAGCCCAGCCGTTCAGTGGTCGACCAGCGCACACCGTCGGCGCTGAGTTGACCCTCGACGGTGCCGCCGTTCTCGTTGACCATCTCGACGGAGGCCAGCACGCCGTCGTCCGCGCTCACCGTCACTGGGCTGTCGACGGCGACGCCGACCGCGCCGTCGGCGACGGAGGTGGTGAGTTTGGGCACCAGCAGGTCGCCGAACGGCGTGGCCTTGTCCATGATCGCCTTGGGTGCCGGCGCCCCGCCGTTGCTGCCGCAGGCCCCCGCACCGAACACCGCGAGCGGCACCACCAGCACGGCCAGCCACCGCCGGCCTCGATGCTGAAGCCTGTTGAAGCGACCTGCCACCTGCGCGTTTCTCCTAGCGAGCTGTAATGCCGTGTTACTGAGGAGTATTCTAGGGCGTAGATGGCTGTTAAACGGTCATCGCCGATCAATCCCACACTCGACGATTTCCTCCGTCGACGGGATGGCTGTTATTGTCGCAAACGCAGTCCGGCAGGACGCACGCGCCGTTAGCTCAGTTGGTAGAGCAGCTGACTCTTAATCAGCGGGTCCGGGGTTCGAAACCCTGACGGCGCACTCAGGTAGCTAGAAGGGCCATGTCACCCGGTCACCGGTGTTGGCGGACAACCAATTTCGCGTAACCCGTACTGAACTCGGCTCGGCTCAGCGTGAGGAAACCAGCCTCCGTAGCGGTGCGGTCAGGGCCGCTGCTGCCACACTGGTCAGTGCCGCCGCTGAGGGCTTCGGCGACCAATGCAGAGCGGCCACCGCCCAACCGAGTGGCTCCTCGAGCTGGGGATCCGAGCCGTTGTGGTCGGTGACCGCCTGCCCTTGCTTCTCGGGCTCGGCGAAGATGTCGAGCATCGCCGGCAGAAACGCCTTCATGTCCTGCGGCCCCCGACTGGTAACGAGATTGCGGTCACGTACGACCTCGCGATCCAGCCAGGCGGCGCCGGCGTTGACCAGGTCGTCGCGGATTCCCGGCCAAGAGGTCAGGGTGCGCCCCTTGAGCAGGCCTGCCGAGGCAAGGACCCACGGACCGTGACACAACGTGACGATGGGCTTTCCGTCGTGGTCGAACGCGCGGACGAAGTCCCGTGCCGCCGCCGACTGCCTCAGCAAATCGGGGTTGATGAAGCCGCCGGGTAGCAGCAGGCCGTCATAGTCGTCCGGGTTGGCCTCGGTGACCACCTTGTCCACGCCGACCCGGCTGGCCGGCATATGCAGATTGACTCCTCGGATGCGACCGCGGCGCAACGACACCACATCGACCTTCGCGCCGGCCAATTGCAACGCGCGCAGAGGGATCACCAGCTCCACTTTCTCGTAGCCGTCGGCCGCCAACACCGCGATCTTGCGTCCCGAAAGGCGTCGTGCTCGTGTCATCAGGGTTCTCCTGTCGGTTGTGACGCTCCGAGCGCCGGTTTTGCTTGCTTCCCCGTCGGCTGACTGCTCAACCGACCTGACTCGCGTACGGGCGGGCCCGTCACCGCGCCTGCCCGGCCACGGCCGGGCCGATCCGCGGGCGCCGCCACAGCTCCCAACTCAGCCGGCAGACCCCGATAGCGGCGAGCAGACCGAGCGCTGCGAGAGCGGGGATATGCAACAGCAGTGGCAGGGTCACCGCGGCAACCCCTCCCGTCACGGCGCGGTCGACGGCGAGCTGCCGATGGTCACGCCATCGGTAGGCGACGTCGGCGAGGTAGAACAGGGCCACACCGAAGGCCAGTGCCGTCGCGGGTGCCAATGCCAGCGGGACGGTGGCGTGCTCGATGGTGGCGTGGGCGCCGACGGCGAACAACATGATGCCGGCGACGAGCGGCAGATGCAGGTAGCTGTAGGCGTCGCGGGCAAGATGGGCCCGCTCGATACCGGTCACCTGCTCTAGCCGTTGCTTGGCCCCCGAGGTCAATCCGAAGTAGGTCCACCAGAACGTCGCGATGACGGCAACCCCCAGGACCAGCGCCGCGATCACCGGCCAGCGGTCGAGTTGTCGCGCCGCTCCGCCTAACTGAACGACTACCTCGCCGAGCGCGATGATGATGATCGACCCGTGACGGGATACGAAGTAGGACGGTGAAACGCGAAATCCTCCGAGGCCGAGCACGCCGGGCGCGCCGTAGTCGATGACGGCCGCGGCTATCCAGAGCAGTTCGCGGCCGGGCGAGTCAATAAATGCGGCGACCACGATGAGGGCGGGCGCAGCCACAAACGCCGGGGCTATTCGTCGGGTGCCGCGCCGCAGTTCGGGATCCTCGTGCGCGGAATAGGCGACAAACTTCAGCACGTGGATCAACCGAACCACCAACAGCGCCAGAGCGAACACCAACGCACCCGATGCAAACGCAGCCGGAAGCGCCGCCGCGGCGACGAGCATCGCCGCCATCGCGGCGATCACTACGGCTTCGTGCCAGGCGTTTTCTGTGTCGAAGGTGTTGATGAGCCAGGTGTAGCCCGCCCACGCCCACCACACCGCGAGCAGTGCCAGCGCCGCCCGGCCGAAGCCCGTCGGCGAAAGATCGCGCACCGCCAGCAACGTGACCTGCGACATGGCGAAGGTGAACACCAGGTCGAAGAACAGCTCGAGGTTGCCCTCCGACCGCGGGCCCGACTGCTGGTCGTCTTCAACCATGGCACTTCCTCACGGCCCGCGGGCTAAGGAGCCACGCCAGCCGCCGGTTACCGTTCGCCGCCGCCATTGCGGCCGATGGCCTTCACAGCTTTTCTGGCCAGCACGGCGATCGCCTCGCCGCCCAAGATCCACGGACCCGCCACGATGATCGGATCCATCCAGGTATGCACCAGGTCGGCACGCTTGCGACCCAGCCGAGAACTCAGGCCGTGATGCGTGAATTCGCTTTTGATTCCCGTCTCGGTGACAGGATTGTCGGGACGGGTGGTGAAAAACGATCGGACGTGGTGCTCGGCCGCGTCCACCCGGTCCGCATACAGCAGGATCAACCAGTGCGCCGCACGGCCTTCGCTGAATTTGTAGGCGTACCGGCGCAGCTTGCCCGAGACCCCGCTGGGGGGCTGTGCCGTGCCGAACACCGGTGTGAGGAAACGGTGTTCGATAGACCGCTCTCGCGGCCACTTCTCCGGTTGCCGCTCCGGGAAGTCCCAGTGCGCCTCGGTAGGTAAGTCACGCCGCAGCTTGGGGTTTGAGGGCCGGTCCTTCGGATCGAGGTCGGCGCCCCACCCGGGAATCTGTGCCCGCAACTCGTCGCTGCTCGGCGTCGGAGGATGTGCTTCGGTGTAGGCCGGAAGCCGTTGTGTTCCAGTCATGCCCCTGCTCCTGTCTGGTCAGCTTGCCTGTGGAAGGACGACCGGCTTGATGCAGTCGTCGAGTTTGGAGGAGAAAATGTGATAACCCTCGGCGATGTGTTCGAGCGGGATACGGTGCGTGACAATCTCACTCGGCTTCAGATAGCCGTTTTTAATGTGGGAGAACAAGCGGGGCCACTGCCGTTTGACCGGACATTGATTGGTGTGAATGGTCAAGCCCTTGTTCATGGCGTCGCCGAACTTCACCGCGCTGAACATCGGCCCGTACGCGCCGACCACAGAGATCGTTCCGCCCTTTTTCACGGAGTCGATAGCCCAGTTCAGGGCGATCGGGGAACCGCCCTGCAGCTTCAACTTCGCCGCCGTGACATGTTGCAGCAGGTTCCCGTCGGCCTCTGCCCCGACAGCGTCGATTACCACGTCCGCTCCGAGAAAGTCAGTGGCCCTTTTCATTTCGACCACGATGTCGTCGTAGTCGGCGAAGTTGTACGTCTCGGCGTGCGCGAAGCTGCGAGCCTTTTCCAGACGAAACTCGAGGTGGTCGATCACGATCACGCGGGCGGCCCCCATCAACCACGACGACTTTGCGGCGAACAGGCCGACCGGTCCGGCACCGAGGACGACGACGGTGTCGCCTTCGACGATGTCCCCGAGTTGAGCCCCGAAGTAGCCGGTCGCCAGCGCGTCGGTGCACAGCAGCGCGTCCGTATCGTCCATCCAGTCGGGAATCACCGACGGTCCCACGTCGGCGAACGGAACCCGCACATACTCGGCCTGCCCGCCGTCGTATCCGCCGCAGGTGTGCGAGTAACCGTAGATTCCGCCCACCGCCGTCGCGTTCGGATTCACGTTGTGGCAGTTCGAATAAAGCCCTCGCGCGCAGAAGTAGCACGACCCGCAGAAGATGTTGAACGGCACCATCACTCGGTCACCGCGCTTCAAGTTCTCGACGGAGGAACCCACTTCCTCGACCACGCCGATGAACTCGTGCCCGAAGGTATGTCCGACTCGCGTGTCCGGCATGAGGCCGTGGTAGAGGTGCAAGTCCGAACCACAAATGGCGGCCAACTGCACCTTGACGATCGCGTCGTTGGGATGTTCGATCGCCGGCATCGCTTTCTCTTCGACGCGAACCTTGTAAGGGCCGCGGTACGTCATGGCGCGCATGGAACTCCTCCTGGAGGTGAATGGTGGTGAGCCCGGATTACCCTCGCCTCCCGGCTGGAAACTGACCTGCCAGGTCCGAAAATCAGCACCGAATTCAACCTCCCAAGACAGATGCGGCGCCCTCGGCGAATCAGCTTGATAACTAATACTCAAGCGGCGCAACATCTTTACTTCTAATGCGATCATGCGTTAGGGCGAAGGAACCGCCATACTCGGGTCGCGGCATGAAGGTTGAAACGCGTGTCGACGTCGCGAAGATCCAATCCCGTCAACTCTGTGATTCGGCCGAGGCGATAGCGCAAGGTGCTGCGGTGAATGTGCAAAGCGGCAGCCGATTCGTCGTAGTTTCCACCGGATTCGACGTAGTGGCTCAACGTGTGTACAAGGTCCGAGTTTTTCGCGGCGTCGTAATCGATCAGCACCCCCAACCACTGGCGCAGGTAGTCGTCGACGACACCGGCGGTGTGGGCTGCATCCACCAAGTGATAGAAACCCAACTCGACATAGTCCGAAGCCCCTTGTGGTTGAGCCGAATTCAGCCGGACGTTGAGCGCGCGCCGTGCTCGCAGATACGATTGCGGGAAATCGGCCGGCACCTCACAGCGCGACCCGATCCCGATCGCACAATCCGCCTTGCCGAGCTGTCGGCTGACCTCGCGATGGAGCGCATCGGGAGGCGGATGGCCGTCGAAAAGTACGACCACAAGAGATCCCTGTCGACCCGCCAGGTACTTGAAATTCAGCTTCGCTGCGGCACGCGCCGCGGCGACCATATCGGTGTGGTCGGCGCGCCCGGTCTGGATCACCGCGACGTAGTGCGGGCGGCGCAAGTCGTGGCCCAGCGCTTCGGCGCGTGCGTAGGCTCCGTCTTCGTGGGTACCCGCCACCAGATCGTCGACCAGGTCACGCCGCAAATTCAACTGCAGCTCGGCAAGATTGCGCTGATGCGACAACTCGAGTCCGAGCAGGTTGCTGCAGTAGGTGAGGGTGAGCAGCAGGTCCTCGTCACAGTCGTGGTCGGGGTCGACGAGTGCGACTACACCGAGGATTTCTACGTCCGGCTTGATCGCGACCCATACGCGGTCACCGATGCGCATTGCACCGGCCTGCGCGGTGAGAGCCCGCAAAAAGCGGTCGCGCTGGCCGGCTTTGGGTTTCGGGTACGAGACGGGCCGCCCTGGCCCCGCCCATGCACACAGGTTGCCGAATTTGTCTTCGACGCAGACGGAACGTCGCGTCACTCGATGAAGCGCGTCGGCGATACCTTGTTGACCCTCGCCAGCCGACATTGCCGCCTCCAGCAATTCGTGCTTATCCGTGCGAGCCTGCAGCCGGTGCACCGTGCCGGAAAGGATCTCATTCGCCTCTGCGAGTTGGCCGACCCGTCGAACCTCCCGCTGATGCAGCGCAGCGCAAGCCAGCGCGGCGCCGGCCTTCTGGGCGAGGAGCTGCAGCAGAAGAAAGTGATCTGCCGTGGGGTGGGCGCGCGCGCCGATCACCATGCACCCCTGCATATCGTCACCGTGGCAGAGGGGAAAGGCCCAGCCCCAATCTCCCCGGGGGAGCTCTACGCGGCCCTCCCAACTTGATTGCTGCAGTAAGCCCACCAACTCCGGTCGCTCAGTTTGCGAGGCCGGGCACAGCCGCATGCCCCCATCGACGGCACAGTAGCTCGCCTCGACGCGGCAGCCACCGAAGGATGCAGCGCCCCGCGTAACCGCCCCCAGAATGTCCTCGGGGTCGAAGGAAAGAAAGTTGATTCCGGCAAGCAACGCCAAGTCCGCGTTGGCATCGAGATCGTCAGGCACCGCCCCACTGCCATTCATGACCGAAGTACGTGTTAGTGGGCCCTCGCGTCTCAGGGCAATTTCGCCTCGGCGAACACCGGTGACACCGGAAACAGCCGGCGAGGTCGTAGATCGTGGGCATACCCGCATGTTTGCTGTCCAAACTCGGACCGGCGCTAGCTGCCTGCGGGGCGGCAGCTGTGAGAGAATCGACCCCGTCGCAGCGACGCGTCCGGTGAGCAGGTGGTTGCGAGTATCACCGCAGTTCATCCCTCACCCTTCTGACCGATACCCGCGACCGACGGCCGCTCTGGCCGCCGGGTTCTGGAGGTACCTGGCCCCTATGTGCGCCCATCACACGGCAGAACCGCGCACTTCCGGCGTCTCGCCGGTCCACTGGATCGCCTGGTTAGGCGGGTCCGACCGGTTCGAGCTCCTCCAACCACACGAACAGTCCGCGCATGCGGTGTCCGGCGTCGTTGTGCTCGTCAACGCCGTGCTGGGCTGGGTGGCGACGTTCGCCGCGATCCTGCCGACAACTCACCGGTCAGTAGCCGTCGCAGCGCTGTTCGCGTCGATTTTCGCGCTGCTGATCCTGATGACCGCGCGGGTGGTCGCGACGAGGCCGGTTCGTGGCACCGTTCGGCGCGGAGCCACGTCGGCGGTAGTCGTAGCGCTGATCCTCGGAGGAGTCGTCGGCGAATTCGCCACTTTGGCATTGTTGTCCGGCTCTGTCGACCGCATCGTCCAGGAGAAGGCCACCCGCAGTGCCGCTTCCAGCCCGGCCGTCCTCAAAGTGACGTCCGATCTGCAACAGGCGCGGCAAGCGCGGGTAGCGCTCGACAACGCGGTCGACACGGCACGCGCGCAACGGGACGCGGCCCTAGAGGTTGCGCGCTGCGAATACCACCCCACCGCGGCATGTCCGCAGACCCGGATCACCGGCGTGCCGGGTACCGGGCCCGAAACCCGAACGGACAACGATTTTCTCGCGCACGCCCAGCGCGAACTGGACCGATCGGTCGCAGTTCGCGATAGCCGTGCCCCCGAACTCGACTCCCGCATCGCTGACGCCGAACGGATCCTGACACAGACACGGGAAGCTGCGACGACAGAAGCCGTTCCGGGCCTGGGTGCGCGCTGGCTGGCAATGCAAGAGTTGACGACCGCCAACACCGGGACGCTGATACTGCGCCTGCTCACGGACGGGCTTTTCATGCTTCTCGGCGTATTGCCGGCGATCCTTCGGAGGCGCAACGGCGATACGACCGGTGACCTTCACGCGCAAGCCCGCGCTGAACGCGAACGCGCCGAGCTGCTGGCCGACACAGCGATCGCCGTCAAACGAGCCGAGGTGCGAGCGGAGGTCGAAAACGCCTGGGCAGAAAGGCAACTCGAGCATGCCCGGCTGGCCGTTGCGGCACAGACGGAGATCGACCGCGCGCAACTGCGTCAACAAGTGCATGCCGCGATCGAAGTCACCGCCCTCACCGCGGAGCCGGTCGATGACGACGTCTATCTGCCAATCGCCGCCGAGGCGCACGCCGCCAGTCTCGCCGCCGCGGCGACTCCGGCACCTCCCCCGGGTCCGGATCCTCAGGCCAACCTCCCCGCAACGCTCGAGCGGCACGACCGGTCTGCCATACCGGCGATCCCGACGATCCCCGATGTCACCAGGGCGGCGGCTCGTTGGATCCGCCCCGTCGTGCCGGGCTTCGTCGCCCGTGCCATCGACACGTCGACCCATCCATTTCGCACTGCCCGGCAGGTGATCGAAGAAGTCGAGCACATCACGTTTTCGCTGACACGAACGCGCAAGCTCACGGTCGAGACGCAGGAAACCACCGGCACGTCGTCCGGGCACACAGCGGCTGCCGACCATTGGCGGGACGTCTCGGACAACCATGCCCTGGCCGATTCATCTGCCCAGGGACGGCCGCTGAGTGCCGGCAGCAGTCAGCCCCGACGTGGTGTGGGGCAGCGCGAGGACTCGGCAGCGTTACGCGCGGCCGACGGACCGAGGCAGTTGCCGCCCGGGGACTAGCTCATCTGTTTCGAATGCGGCGGACCGTTACCGCGACGGCCAGCGCCGCAACACCGGCCAGTGAGATGGCCACAGCGGGCTTTTTGACGAACGCGATGGCCCGCGCCTTGGCATCGTCGGCCAGGCGGCGGGGATTGGCCCGCACGGCCAGTGAGTCGACGGTCGCCGCGAGCTCGTCGCGGGCTTTGTCGATCTCTTGCTTGATGGTGTCGGGATCCCGCTCCGCCACTCTCGTCCTCCCTGTCGTCGGCGAACCCCGACCAGGTTCGGTCAGGGTTGATGCCTGCCGCCTACCCTAGATCAGCCGGCGCTCACCGAACCCGCCGGTGAACAGAAAGGCAGCCCCGTGACCGACACCACGCGCCTCGCGCCGGGCGACAAAGCACCGGCGTTCTCCCTTCCCGACGCCGACGGCAAGAAGGTCTCCCTCGCCGACTACAAGGGCCGTCGAGTGATCGTGTACTTCTACCCGGCGGCCTCGACGCCCGGCTGCACCAAGCAGGCCTGCGACTTCCGCGACAGCCTGGCCGAGCTGGACGGGGCCGGTATCGACGTCGTCGGTATCTCCCCCGACAAACCGGAGAAGCTGGCGAAGTTCCGCGACGCCGAGGGGCTGACGTTTCCGTTGCTGTCCGATCCCGAGCGCAAGGTGCTGACGGCGTACGGCGCCTACGGCGAAAAGAAGATGTACGGCAAGACCGTCCAGGGTGTCATCCGGTCGACGTTCGTCGTCGACGAGAAGGGCAAGATTGCCGAAGCGCAGTACAACGTGAAGGCCACCGGACACGTGGCCAAGCTGCGGCGCGAACTCGAGGTCTAGGTCGCCAGGTTCTGCAGTAGCAGCGCTTCGGTGATCGCCGCCCGCTCCAGCACGCCCAGATGCAAACTTTCGTTGACGCTGTGCGCCTGGGTGCCGGGGTCTTCGACACCGGTGACCAGGATTGCCGCGTCGGGGAACGCGGCGGCGAACTCGGCGATGAACGGGATCGAGCCACCCATACCCATGTCGACCGGCTCGGTCCCCCACGCCTGCCGGAACGCCGCGCGTGCGGCGTCGTAGACCGGACCGGTGACGTCGATGGAGTACGGCTGACCGATGTCACCCGGCGTGACCGTGACGTGCGCACCCCACGGTGCATGCTGCTCGAGGTGCCTGGTCAGCGCGTCGAGGTGCTGAGCCGCGTCGCCACCGGGAGCGACCCGCATGCTCACTTTGGCCCGGGCCCGCGGAATCAGCGTATTCGACGACGCCGCAATCGAAGTCGTGTCGATCCCGATCACCGTGATCGCCGGCTTGGCCCACATACGCTGCGGCACCGAACCGGAACCGATCTCGCTCACGCCGTCGAGCAACCCCGACTCGGCGCGCACCCGATCGGCCGGGTAATCGACTGTCGCGGCGGTGCTTTCGTGTAGTCCGGCGACCGCGACGTTGCCTTCGTCGTCGTGCAGGCTGGCCAGCAGACGCACCAGGACCGACAACGCGTCCGGCACCACGCCGCCCCAGAGCCCGGAGTGCAGGCCATGGTCGAGCGTGGCGACCTCGACCACGCAGTCGGCCAACCCGCGCAGCGACACCGTCAGCGCGGGCGTTTCGGTGCTCCAGTTGTCCGAGTCGGCGATCACGATCACGTCGGCCTCGAGCGCGTTCCGATGGGCGGCCAACAGCCGGCCCAGCGACGGTGACCCGGACTCTTCCTCGCCCTCGACAAACACCGTCACCCCGACCGGTGGATTACCTCCGTGCGCCCGAAATGCCGCCAAATGTGTTGCAATACCAGCCTTGTCGTCGGCGCTGCCGCGCCCGTACAGTCGACCGTCGCGCTCGGTCGGCTCGAAAGGCGGCGACGCCCACTGGTCAGGATCACCTTCGGGCTGCACATCGTGGTGGGCGTAGAGCAGCACCGTCGGCGCACCCGGGGGCGCGGGATGGCGGGCGATGACGGCGGGCGCACCGCCCTCGCTGACGATCTGAACGTCACCAAAACCGGCCTCCGACAACAGGTCTGCGGTCGCTTGGGCGCTTCGGTGTACCTGGTCGCGGCGGGCCGGATCGGCCCAGACCGACTGGATGCGGACCAGATTCTCCAGATCGCCGCGTACCGACGGTAGCAGTTCACGGACCCGTTCGACGAGATCGCTCATGTTTCGAGGCTAGTCGAAGTCTCATCCGCCACGTGATTCACAGGACGCGGCTGGCATCGACGTGCCCACCTCGTAGCGACAACATGGCCGCAGCCGGTAGTTGTCGCTATGAGGCGGGCACAACGACGGCTGTCCAGCTCGAGTGACCGCTGTGACCGTTGTGAACGCTAGGGCATTTCGAGGATCGCGACGGCCGCGGCGGTGTCGGCCTCGTGTGTCAGCGATACGTGGATCGTGACGTCCTTGAGGTGCGTGGCGATGTCGCCGGTGAGCCGCACCCGCGGACGTCCCCACATGTCAGTGACCACTTCGATGTCGCGGTGGATGTCTTCACGCAACACCGGCCGCTGCGAAAACCGCGAGCCCGACCAAGCCTTGATCACGGCCTCCTTGGCAGCCCACCGGGCCGCCAGGTGGCGGGCCGCCGACGAACTCTTGTCCGAGGCGTCGCGCCGCTCACCCGGCGTGAACGTCTCGGCGAAGACCGTTCCCGGCTGGTCGACCTGCTCGGCGAATTCAGTAATGGAGACAAGGTCTATCCCCACTCCGACGATACTCATTCAGCAGAACCTATCGGATGCCTAGCGCGCGTAGACGTCGTCGTCACCGAGACGCGCGTCGGCATCGAGCAACATCGCCGCTTCCTGCCGCTTCTCCGACACCTCGTGGTCGAAGCGTCGGTCGGCGGGCCGCTCGTACAACGGGCGGCCCCCGGCGATCGCGGAGGCCAGACGACGCTGGCCGGCCAGCAGGCGGGCGTCGGCCCGGCGCTGGTAGTCCGCCCGTTGCTCGGCATCCAGGGTCGCCATGAAGGCCTCGGGATGCACCAGGGCAACCAGACCGGAGACGTGGCCAAACCCAAGGCTGGTCACCAGACCGGCCTTCAGCGGGAACTTCTCGCCGAGTCGCAAAGTCTCACGGATCCAGACGAAGTGCGCGGAGTCGGCCAGTTCGTCGTCGACACAGTCGAGGCTGCGGTTCGGCGGGATCACGCCGTCGCGCAGGATCTGGCACAGACCCATCATCTGGAAGACCGCCGCGCCACCCTTGGCGTGGCCGGTGAGGCTCTTCTGCGACACGATGAACAACGGCGCACCGTCGGACCGGCCGATCGAATCCGCCAGTCGCTCATGCATTTCCGTCTCGTTGGGGTCATTGGCCAGCGTCGAGGTGTCGTGCTTGGAGATCACCGCGACGTCGTCGGCGCCGACACCCAGCTTGGCCAACGCCCTGGCCAGCGGCGAGTCTTTACCTCCCCGGCCGGCACCCAGCGCGCCCAGGCCGGGGGCCGGGATCGAGGTGTGCACACCGTCGGCGAACGACTGCGCGTAACCGACCACCGCCAGCACCGGCAGACCCATCTTGAGGGCAAGGTCGCCGCGGGCCAGCAGAATGGTCCCACCGCCCTGGGCTTCGAGGAAGCCGAGCCGGCGACGGTCGTTGGGCCGGGAGAACTTCGAGTCGCTGATTCCCCTGCCGCGCATCATCGAGGTGTCGGCCGTGGCGGCCATGTCACCGAAGCCGATGATGGCTTCCAGCGTCAGGTCGTCGAATCCGCCGGCCACGACGAGTTCGGCCTTGCCGAGCCGGATCTTGTCCATGCCCTCTTCGACCGACACCGCCGCGGTGGCGCACGCGCCGACCGGGTGGATCATCGCGCCGTAGCTGCCCACGTAGGACTGAATCACGTGCGCGGCGACGACATTCGGCAGGACCTCCTGCAAGATGTCGTTCGGCTTGTTCCGGCCCAGCAGGTTTCCGTGGTACATCGTCTGCATCGACGTCATACCGCCCATCCCGGTGCCCTGGGTGCTGGCCACCAGGCCGGGGTGCACCCAGCGCATCAGCTCGGTCGGGGTGAAGCCGGACGACAGGAACGCGTCGACGGTAGCGACGATGTTCCACAACGCCACCCGGTCGATCGAGCTGGCCATGTCCTGGCTGATCCCGAACACCGTCGGGTCGAAGCCGGTAGGGATCTGCGCACCGACGGTCCGCGACAGCTTCGTCTTGCGTGGCACCCGAATCTCGGTGCCCGCCTTGCGCGTAACCTGCCAGTCACTCGAGCCTGGGATCGGCTGGACCACTGTGTGCTCGGCATCGAACTGGGCAAACCCGCGGGCGTCGGCCTCCGAGGAGACGACGAACGTGAAGTCCTTGTCCAGGAAGACGCTCACCATCAGCGGGGAGGCGTGGTCGGGGTCGATCGCGCCGTCGTCGACGAACTCGCGGATGCCGACGCGCTCGACCACTGTGTCGTGATAGCGCTCGACCAGCTCCGCCTCGTCGACCAGATCACCTGACGCAGTGTCGTACCAGCCCGGCGTCGGGTCTTCTTCCCACTTGATCAGCCCTGTGGTCCAAGCCAATTCGAGCACGCCGGCGGCCGACAGTTCGTTGTCGACCTCCATCTCGAAGCGGGTCCGCGACGAGCCGTACGGGCCGAGTTCGGCGCCGCCGACGATGACCACCAACTCCGACGGGTCGACGTCGAGGCGGTCCCACGCCGGCGGGGGTGCCGGATTGAATCCGCGCGGCGGCGACGGCAGGGCCGCGATGGTGCCCTCGGCGGCGGCGTCGGCCCGCTCTTCGGCGGCGGAGGCCGCGACCTCCTCGCGGGCCTTGGCGGCCAGCTCGGCCATGTCCAGCTCGACGTCGCCGAGACCGCCGGTGAAGTCGACCTTGACCGGCGAGACGGCCGCGGCGGCGCGCGACTCGACGTCGCAGAGCCCGAGCAGCATGTCGGCCATCTCGTCGGTGGAATACGTTGTCACACCGGCTTCTTCGACGGCGCTCACGATCGCGTCGTTGTGCCCCATCAGCCCGGTGCCACGAGTCCAGCCGATCAGCGCGTGGGCCAGGCTGACGCGTTGCGCCCAGGACGATTCGGCGCCCCAGCGGGTCACCACGGCGTCCAGCGCCGACTTCGCTTCACCGTAGGCGCCGTCACCACCGAACATCCCGCGGTTGGGCGAGCCCGGCAGCACCACATGCAGCCGTGAGGCGATGTCGCGCTCCGCGCCGATCTTCGACAGACCACCGATCAGTCGCTGCACGGCCCACAGCAGGACCTTCATCTCCATCTCGGAGCGCGAACCGGCCTCGGACAGGTCGCCGACCACCCGCGGCGCCGCGAACGGGAACAGCAGCGTCGGCGTTTGGGCGTTCTTGATGTGAATCGACTGCGGCCCAAGGCTTTCCGACTGCTCGTGGCCGATCCAGTCGGCGAGCGCGTCGATGTCGGAATACGACGCCATGTTGGCCGCGACCACCCACAACGAGGCGCCGAAACGGGCGTGGTCGCGGTAGAGGTTGCGGTAGAACGCCAGCCTGTCGTCGTCGAGTTTCGAGGTGGTGGCGATGACGGTGGCCCCGCCGTCGAGTAGCTTGCCGACCACCGACGCGGCGATCGAGCCCTTCGACGCACCGGTCACCACGGCGACTTCGGCGCTGTATCGACCGGGCTCCGGGTTTTCCGCGCCGGCCGCGATGCGGCCGTACAGCGAGGCGTGGATCTGACGTCCAGCCGCCAGAGCCTTGCCCTGCCACCAGGTTGCCTGCGTGGCAACCACGTGGCCGGCACCCTCGAAGCGCTCAGAGATGCGTGCCCAGTCGGCGTCGGCTTCGTCGTCGTCGATCAGCCACAGCTTGACCAGATCCTCACGCGCACTGGCCCACCGGTCGTCGAACACGACTGCCTTCTTGCCGTCGAACACCGGCGCCACCAACCGCGGCCAGTCCGCGCCGAGCTCGGCGGTTACCAGGTCGATCAGCTCGGCGTCGGTCGCAGCCGGCGGTACGCTGACCTTCTCGTCGAGCCCCAACTGACCGAGCACCAAGCGGGCCGCGGAGGCGAGCACCCCGTCGCGGCCGGTGATCTGGTCGGTGAACTCGCTCAACGCGGCGGCGTCGACGGTCGCGCCGCCCCCACCACCGCTGGACGGCAACGCCACCGCGATGCCCCGGCGGGCCGCCACGGAGGTGACAGCGGCGTCGATGACGCTGTCTACCGCGGCGGCATCCGCCAGCGCACCTTCGTGCAGGTTGCCCAGCGAGCCGCCACGGACGCTGGTTCCCTCACGAGTCCCGAGTGCCACCTCGACGGTGACGTGTTTGACCCAGCCTTCGCCCAATTCCCAGGTCTTGGTCACCCGTTCGGCGATCGCGGCGGGACGCTTACCGGACGGGCCGAGGACGGTCCGCAGCTGGTCGTTGATCGCATCGGAAAGCACTGGGCCGTAAGGCTTGTAGGTGCGGGCCAGCTTGGTTACCTGCGCGCGCAGCCCGGCCAGGTCGGCTTCCGCGGCGCCGTCGATCGCACCGAGGTTCAGCTCGGATCCCAGATCGACCAGCAACTGGTTGCGTCGCGACGAGGCACCGTCGGTGATGGACTCGATGGAGTCCAGTTCCTCGATCTGGTCGATGCGCATCTTCGCCGACAGCGCGATCAATGCGAGGGTCGCGTCGGCGGCGTCGAACCCGATGTCGTCGGGTCTCGGAGCACCGGACGGAGCTACGGCGGGAGCGGCAGCGGCAGGGGTGGCCTCAGATGAAGGTGCGCCTTCCGATTCGGCCGGCTCATCGACAGCGATGTCCTCGGGTTCGGGATCGGTGTCGGTGGCGAACAGCACCGCGGCGTCACGCTCAGCGTTGAGCACTTCGACTGTGCTGTGCGCGTATTCGGGCAGCTTGAGGGTGTTGGTGGCCAGCCCCGCTACCGTCGGCGCGGACTTCACACCGATCTCGACGAACCGTTCCACACCCAGACCGCCGGCGGCCTCCTCGGTGAACAGCAGATCCTGGGTTTCGATCCAGCGCACCGGGCTGGCGAACTGCCAGGCCAGCAGCTCGATGATCAACGTGCGCGCCAGGTCGAACGGACGCTCGTTGCGCCAGTAGTCGTAGTTCTCCAGGATCTCGTCGAGCGGCTCGGCCGGCACCAGATCCCGGACCTCTTGGATGAAGTCACGGTCCAGCGTGAACGGCCGCGGCACCAGGTTCGGAATGTAGCGCCCGATGATCACCTTGGGGTCCTTGCCGCGTGGCATCGCCCGCTCCAACGAGCGGCGGAAGTCGGCCACACCGACGCGCAGCACCTCCGAGTGGAAGGGCACGTCGATGCCCGGCACGAGAATGAAAGACCGTTTGCCTCCGGAGATTTCGCGACGACGCTCCACCTCTGCCTCGAGCTCTTCCAGACCACGAACCGTCCCGGCGATCGCGTACTGCGAGCCACGCAGGTTGAAGTTGACGATCTGCAGGAATTCCCCAGTGCGCTGGGAGATCTCGTTGACGAACTCCACGACGTCGGCGTCGTCGAGGTCGATCTGCGACGGCCGGATCGCGGCCAGCCGGTAGTTGGAGCGGCCCATTTCGTCGCGCGGCACGATGTCGTGCATGTTGGAGCCACGCTGGAACACGGTCTCCAGCAACGCTTCCAGACCGTAGATGTCGCTGACGCAGGCCAGCGCGGTGTACTCGCCGACCGAGTGACCGCAGGCGATCGCGTCTTCGACGAAGGCGCCCTGCTCACGCATCTCGGCCACCTGCGCGCTGGCCACCGTCGCCATCGCGACCTGGGTGAACTGTGTCAGATACAGCACTCCTTCGGGGTGCTGGTAGTGCACTCCGCTGGCGATCAGGCTGGTCGGGTTGTCCCGAACGACATGCAGGATCGAGAAGCCCAGGGTCTCGCGGGTGTATTTGTCCGCGTCGTCCCACACCTTGCGGGCGGCCTTCGAGCGGGCCCGGACATCCATACCCATGCCCTTGTGCTGAATGCCCTGACCCGGGAACGCGTAGACCGTCTTGGGCGAGGCCAGGCGCGCGGTCGCCGACATCACCAGATCCGAGCCGATCCGGGCGGCGATCTCGAGAACCTCTGCGCCTTGGTCGATTCCGACGCGGTCGACACGGAAGTCGACCTCGTCACCCGGGCGGACCATGCCCAGGAAGCGGGCCGTCCAGCCGATCAGGCGGGCCGGCGGGCGGGCCTGGCCGTCGGTGGCGGTAACCACGTGTTGCGCGGCGGCCGACAGCCACATGCCGTGCACGATCGGCGAATCGAGGCCGGCCAGCAGGGCGGCGGCGCGGTCGGTGTGAATGGGATTGTGGTCGCCGGAGACCACGGCGAACGGCCGCATGTCGACCGGAGCGGTGAGCGTGACGTCGCGGCGGCGGCGACGCGGTGTGTCGGTGGTGTTCTCGGACACCGCGCCGCCGGCCCGCTGTGGGTCGCTCAGTTCGGCGGGTCCGGTGCGGCCGCGGATCGCGAACCGCTCCTCCATGGTGGCGAGCACTGTGCGGTCAGCGTCTGCAACCGTCACCGAGATCGGCACGACCCGGCCCACTTCGGTGTCGATGGCCACCGAAGCTGTTGCGGTGACGATCAATTCGGCCGGCACTTTCGGCAGCGCGGAGACCAGGTGGGCGGCGTGGTCCAGGTGCACCAAGCTCAGCAGACCCTCGACGACGGGAACGCCCGCGCCGGTCACCGCCGAACCGATGGCCGCGAAAACGGCCGGCCAGCAGCGCCCGACCAGAGCGTCGGGAACGGTGGTCAGCGTCGGGGCCAGCGGCTCACCGAAGGTCGCGGTGACGCCGGTGTGGTCGGCGACCCGCTCGGGATCCCAGTGCACGGTCACAGTCGCCGTGCCGTTGTGCACCCGGGGCAGCGTCTCAGGGCTGTCGGCGCCGGCGGCGATGGCCAGCACGGCACGCATCGCCTCGACCGCATCCTTGGTGCGGATCACCGGCATGCCGCCGTCAATGGTGTTGGCGGGCAGGCTGAATCGGATGTCGATCCACACCCCGGCGATCGGAACGCTCAGCACGACGTGGTCGTCCTCGACGACCAGGCGTGCCCCGGTTGACGAATGCGTGGCCTGCGGCTCCTCGGGCCCGTCATGCACCTGCCAGTCGGCGGGGTCGGCGATGCGGTGCACCGGGTTGATCGCAACCCGGCCGGCCCACAACACATCCGGGGCGTCGAGCACGGTGGCCAGCGGCCCGCGCACGTCGACGCGGCCCTGGCGGCGGGCAGTGACCGGTGTCGGGGTCGCACCGGTGGCGAGCACCTCGTCGACGGCGGCCTGCTCGAAGCGGTCGAGCAAATCGCCGACGGGCTCGTCGAGCCGGGTGATGCCGGCGACCGCGGCGGTGCCGGGGATGATGCAGACCTGGTCGGCGTCGTAGCGCGCGTCGTGGGCTTGCCACAGCGAGTCACTGCGCCACCACCGGCGGACATCCTTATCGATCACCGGCACGAAGTTCACCGGCTTGCCCGGCGTCTTGCACTGCGTGACGAAGAACGGCACGTCGGCTGGATGCAGCTGCACAGTGGCGGCGTCCGGGTACCGGGCGACCAGCGCGGCGATCGCATCGTCGGGATGCTGCAACAGTTCTGGGTCGGCGAACAAGGTCTCGATCGGCCCGGAGTCGTGCGGATGCAGCCGCGCCTCGGCGCGTTGCAGCATCGCCTCGAAGCGCTCGACCCAGGTGTCGGCCAGCCACGGGCTGCCGGGCGCGGCGGTGTCGGCGGTGCTGTCTCCGTCGCCGATCGCCAGCTCGACGTAGCGCTGCAGCCACTGCAGGTAGGTCATCTCGCCGACGTCGCCGAAATACGGCTTGGCGGTGTTGGCCATCGCGGCGATGATCTCGTCGCGGCGGGCCGCGACGGCCTCGGCGTCACCGGCGACCTCGTCGAGCAGGCGGCCGCAACGTGAGGCGGTGTTGTCGATCTCGTGGATGTCGGCGCCGAGCTGGCTGCGGCCAGAAGCCATGCCGCCCTGCGCTTTTCCGGCACCGACCCACTGGTCGGTGCCCTGGATGTCGACCAGCATCTGCTTGACCGACGGCGACGTCGTGGCCTCCAGCGTGGCCATCGCGGCGGTGCCGACCAGGATGCCGTCGACCGGCATCAGCGGGAAGCCATAGGACTGCGCCCAACGCCCGGACAAGTATTCGGCTGCCTGTTCGGGGGTGCCGATGCCGCCGCCGACGCAGACGGTGATGTTGGGCCGCGACCGCAGTTCGGAGTAGGTGGCCAGCAGCAGGTCGTCGAGGTCCTCCCAGGAGTGGTGGCCGCCGGCGCGCCCGCCTTCGACGTGCATGATGACCGGCTTGGTCGGCACTTCGGTGGCGATGCGGATGACCGAGCGGATCTGCTCGACGGTGCCCGGCTTGAACACGACGTGAGAGATGCCGATCTCGTTGAGTTCCTCGATCAGCTCGACGGCCTCTTCGAGTTCCGGGATGCCGGCGCTGACGACCACGCCGTCGATCGCGGCACCGGCCTGGCGGGCCTTTTGCACCAAGCGTTTTCCGCCGACCTGGAGCTTCCACAGGTAGGGGTCGAGGAACAGCGAGTTGAACTGGTAGGTACGGCCCGGCTCGAGCAGCTGGGACAGCTCTTCGACTCGGTTGTTGAAAATCGGCTCGGTGACCTGCCCGCCACCGGCGAGCTCGGACCAGTGGCCGGCGTTGGCGGCGGCCGCGACGATCTTGGCGTCGACCGTGGTCGGGGTCATGCCGGCGAGCAGGATCGGCGATCGGCCGGTGAGCCGGGTGAACTTGGTGGACAGTTTGACCCGCCCGTCGGGCAGGCTGACCACCGACGGCGCGTAGCTCGACCACGGCCGGGCCACCTCCGGGACGGCACCGACCGTGAAAAGGTTGCGCTGTCCGCCGCGCGTGGCGGCGGGCACGATGCCGACGCCGAGACCGCGGATGATCGGCGCGGTCAGCCTCGTCAGGATGTCGCCGGGGCCAAGGTCGAGGATCCAGCGGGCGCCTGCCTCGTGGACCTGGATCACCTCGTCCACCCAGTCGACGGGATGCACCAGAATCGCCTCGGCCATCGCGCGGGACAGCTCGACGTCGATGCCCACCCGTTCGGCCCATTCGCCGACGATGTCGATGCTGTCGGCCAGTCGCGGAGTGTGGAAACCGACCTCGACCTGCACGGCGTCGAAGACCGGTGAGAAGACGTCACCGCCGCGGAGCTTGTTCTTCCGGTCGGCTTCTTCCTTCTCCGAAATCTGCTTGCAGTACAGCTCGAAGCGGGACAGCTGCTCGGGCGTGCCGGTGATGACGACCGAGCGCCGACCGTTGCGGATCGACAAGACCGGCGGCAGCACGGTGCGTACGTCTTGGGAAAAGTCTTCGAGCAGGCGGTAAATGCGCTCGGGGTCGGCGTTGCTGACCGAGACCATCGGCGAACGGTCACCGAGCACCGAGATCCCGCGCCGGCGGGCGACCAGCGTCCCGGCGGCACCGATCAGTTGTGCCATCGCCAGCAGCTCGATGTCGCGGGCTCCCCCGCCCTTCAGCGCCTCCACCGCGAGAATGCCTTGGGAGTGTCCGACGACCGCCACCGGCGGAGTGGCCAGCAGGTCCATTCCCTGACGGGCCAGGGTGCGGACGGCGGCGATTTGGGTGAGCAGGACGCCGGGCAGCGAGACCGCCGCCGAGGTCAGGTGCTTCTCCGATGGAACCGGGTCTTCGGCAGCCAGCGCCCGCACCCATTTCAGCGGCTCGAAGCCGATCGGGCGGACGACGACGAGCTCGTCGGCCACCGGCTCGAGCAGCAGATCCACCTCGCCCGCCAATGTGGCCAGCTCGGCCTCGATACCGGACGACGAGACCAACTCTTCCAACGTCTCCAGCCAGGCACCGCCCTGTCCACCGAACGCCACCGCATAGGGCTCGCCGGCGGTCAGACGGTCGACCAGCGCATGAGTGGTCGAGGAGACTCCGTCGCGCTCATCGGACACTCGATGGTGTTCATAGATCGTCACGTGTTCTCCCTCGCTAGCGCTCGTCTGCTCACAAGCAAGAGCCGCGCTGCCCCGTAGATACCGTCAAATCCGATCGAGCCCCCGGGTTCGACCCGGCGCGATTTGGCTGACCGCGCTCTCGCGGGTCATGCCAAATGGGCGTCATCGGCTGCACTAAGAGTGTCATAAGAAATCTGGGAGTTTCCGGAGCGATTTGGTTACTGGCGAGTTCTACGCATGAGTAATGGTGGGCTGGGTAACAGTCGGCTCGGAGGCGGTTCGCACCGTCCGGACCAAACCCGCTGCGTGCGGGTGGTTACGGTCGAGTAGCTATAACTGCGCAGATCAAGGCAGTATTGTTATCGAATCGTTATCTAGGAATTTTGCGCCTCGGCCAGCGTGCGGCTTCGCCGAACACGCAGCGGCACGGTGCGACCGTCAAAAATCCGGCCGATCATGCGGCCGAAGAAAGTTTGCTGGGAACTTACTCTGGAGTCAGCTACGGGCGGGACTGTCGCCGTCGGCCACCGGCGTCCCCGTGGTTCGGGCCAAGGCGTGCGCGGTCCGGCGGTGGCCACGTGACTCGTACCCGGCCACCACGACGGCCGGCGCCGCGGCGACGACGAGCAGACACACCGGTGTCGAGACGCCGTGCGCGGCGAGACCGATCGCGGCGCCGAGCAACGCAAGCGTCGTCAACACCAGGACCGTGTAGAAGCCGTCCCAGGTTCGAGTCAGCAGCAGATAGGTGCCGTAAACCGCCCCGACGTAGACACCGACCGGGGCCGCAACCGCCAGCACGGTGGCAACCGAGTCCAGCGCCGACCGATGCTGGATGAAGTCTGCGGCCGCATGCAGACCGGCGCCGGTGGCGACGATCGATCCGAAGACCGCGATGTGCAGATAGCCGTAGCCGAACGACCGGTCACGGTGGACGTGCAGCAATTGGGCCGCGGGCACCACGAAGTAGACCCACCACATGCCGAAGGTCAGGCCCGTCCCCGCGGCTGCGACCAGTGCGGCGTCGGCGGTCCAGCCGTGTTCGGCGACCATCGCCGACAGCGACGCGACCGTTCCCACCACGCCTTCGCCGAGCGCGATGATCGTCAGCAACCCGTTGCGCTCGGCGATGTGGTGCGCATGCCAGGGCGTCCCGCCCATGCGCTTCTCGGCAATCAGCGGACCACTCAGTTCGATTCCGATCATCACAGCGAACAAGAGGAAGGTAATCCCCACCGAGCTGTTGACGATGGCCACGGCGATCCATCCGATTTGCGCGACGGTAATGGTGACCGCGTAAGTCAGGCACGCGGGCTTGCGCGCCGGATCTTGCGCCGCGGCCCGTAGCCACTGGATCACCATGGCTACTCGCATCACCACATAGCCCGCGACCAGCACTCGGTTGTCGACATGCGCGCCGGCTGCGATCGACGAGAACACTTGCGGTATTCCGAGGGCAAGCACCAGGACACCCACCATCTGCAGCATGGTGGTCAGGCGATACACCCAATCGTCGGTGTCGTAAGCCGAGGCGAACCAACTGAAGTTGATCCACGCCCAGCAGATCGAAAACGTTGCGAAGGCGAAACTGACCAATCCGCTCTCGATGTGGCCCGATGCCAAGGTATGCGCGAATTGGGCGGCAGCGACGCCGAAGGCGATGACGAAGGTGAGATCGAACAGCAGCTCGAGCGGCGTGGCTGCGCGATACGGTTCGTGGGGGTCGCGACCCGACATTCGGCGGAGCCGATGCGCGCGCGCCACGTGGTCGGGGTGCTCTGCTGGTTCGCTCACGGCAATATTTTCCCCCGGTCTCAATTGGGTGACCGCTTAGCACCGAGCCCGTAAACGGGGGTCGGCAGTATGTACGATCCTCCCCATGCCGCTGGTCATGGGAGCGACAGCCGCTGGATTCAATATCGTGCGGCAGCTCGGATACGAGGAGTTTGGTGAGCTCTACGTCGCCGAGCACCCACGGCTTCCCCGCCAGCACGTACTGCATCTGATTCCAGCCGACACTTCTATCGACCTCGATTACCGCCTGCGGTTCAACCAGGAATCCGATGCCGCGGCCGCACTGTGGCATCCGAACATCGCGGGGCTCACCGACCGGGGCGAGTTCGAGGATCAGTTGTGGCTGTCGTCGGAGTACGTCGAAGGCTGCGACGCCGCGGAATTGCTGGGCGAGGGCCACCTGGACGGGATGCCGCCGCGGATGGTGGTCGAGATCGTCTCCGCAATCGCCGACGCACTGGACTACGCGCACGATCGCGGCGTGCTTCATCGCTACGTCAATCCCGGCCGCATCGTGGTCAGCAACGCTGCGGGTGACCGCCGGCGCATTGCGTTGACCGGCATAGGAGTAGCGCGACCCGAGGGTGCCCATAACACGCTGACCCGTGCCGGCATGTTCATCGGCACCGCCGGCTACACCGCGCCAGAGCAGCTGATGGACGACGAACTCGATGGTCGAGCCGACCAATATGCTCTCGGTGCCACCGCTTTTCACCTGCTGACCGGGGCACCACCGTTCGCCCACTTCAATCCGTCGGTGGTAGTCAATAGGCAACTCAACGATCGAGCGCCCCGCCCGAGCGAGATTCGTCCGGACCTGACCGAGTTCGACGCGATCTTCGGCCGGGTGCTGTCCAAAGACCCGGTCGACAGGTTCCGGCGGTGTCGCGACTTCGCCAAGGCGCTCGAATCGACGGGCGGCAAACGCTCACACATCCGTGCCACCTCCGAGGTACGGGCGGCATCGATATTTCGCGAGGCAGCCACTAACGGCGACGGCGCAAACACCGAACTCCTGGACACGGCTGAAACCGAAGATCGCCTACCGACGGAGGTCACACCCACCGTCGCGGCCTCGAAGCCCATGACCAGCCGTCACGCGCTCGCGGACACCCCGCGTGACGGTGTCGACACCGCGGCGACGGCCATCGTGTCCCCAGCATCCGACGTCCACGACGACGAGTCCGCGGACGACGATTATGACCAACCCACCGAAGCCCGCAACCACCGATTGCGCAACTTCGCGGCGATCGCCGGCGTCATCGCGGTCGTGGTGATCGCCTGGTTCGCCGGCGTCAAGGCACTGCGTTCGGCCTCGCAGTCCAACGACACGCCGGCCGGCGTCGAGACCACGTCGGCGGAACCGACCACTACGGCGCCTGCATTTGTCGCGCCGCCCGCCATGACCACACCCGCGCCGCCCGCCGCGACGCCGATGGCCCCGCCCGTGGTCACGAGCACGGCGGCGCCCAAACCGACTGCGGTGCAGACCACCAAGGCTGCACCCACGACGACGGCGAAGGCCGAGACGACGGCGCCTCAGACCACCGCGGCAAAGCCGAAGCCGACCACGACCACGACGCCGCCCGGTGGGCTGGACACCCGACCCGCGGTCGGCATGCCCTGTGGGGCTGAGGGTTCCGCAGCGGTGTCGAACTCGGGTGGTCCAGTGACGTGTGTAAGCACCCCGGGCGGGTTCGCCTGGGAGCCGCCCGGCGGCGGTGAGTAGACCGGTCAGTCTTCCTTCGCCAGTAGCTCGTGCAGCGCCTCGGCGACGTCGCGGGAGTTGTCGTCCATTCCTGTGATGTTGTCCCGCAATAGTTTTCGCGCCTCGCTGCGACTCCCGGCAGCGAGCAGTGAACGTATGCGGCCCGCCAGTTCGTGGTCTCCGGACGCGACCGCCAGGACGTCGACCAGTTCCCAATCCCGGTACATCGCCAGAGACCGTTCGTAGATGGCGAAGCCAGTGACCGGTTCTCCGCGCATGGTCCCGTGGTAGCGATACGGGCCTTCCATGTACTCGATCGGCAGCCCGTGGGCCGGTGCCGGCACAAGCGGTTCGCCAACGAGATCCAATTCCAGTGCAGCGCTGCGTAAGTGATGCAAATCGGGCATGAAGCGGTCCAGCGCCGGCGGGCGGACCAACGGCCGAATCGAATTAGGCCATCGGACGTAACTGCTCGTCACGATCTCGACGTCCTCGGCACACTCCGGGGCCACCGTCGGGTCGGGATAGCTCACTGTCGCACCCGAAAACGGTTGCAACGCATTACCGTCCATACGGTCGAATTGGTGCCAGATGCTCATATCGACGCCATTGTCGAGATTGATGGTGCGCCATTCGTGCGACCTGCATCGGGGGTCACCGCCGGTCCCGCCTCCCCCGGCGTACTTGGGGAACCACTGCCGGTCGACGTGTCCTGCGCTACCGGTGACCTCGTCGCGCTGCTCGCCCCAGCGCAGCGTCCCGCCCATCTTCATGCCGGTCTGGAAATAGGAGTAGGTGTCGGGCTGACCGAAGCAGGTGATAGCACCGCCGTAACTGTCCGCGCCGACGGGCACTGGGGCGCGCGTCGGGGTGACCTCCAGGTCCAGTTCCATTGTCTGACCGGCTTGGTCGATGCCCCGCAGGCTGACCCGATACGTGTAGGGCAGCAATTCGCCGTCGGCGTCGCGACACGCAGTCCAGGCCACCGGGCCGGCGCTGCTGTCGTAGCGGATGTCGCAGTAACCCGCGGCCATCGTCATCTTCGGACGGGCGTCTGGCTGCATGTTCTTGGGCGGCATGTCGTAGTCGGTGTAGGTACCGTATTCGCCGGTGTCGCAGTCGAATAACGCCATCGTGTAGAAGTCGGCCACGACGGTGCCACCGGGCCGGTTCTTGTTGAAGATGGTCAGAAAGGCAAAGGTGCGACCGGTCGCACCGGTCAACTCGCCCGCGATGAACCAAGTGTCGGACTCTTGGTCGTCGTGCACGCCTTCGGCGGCCGGGAAATCCAGGGCGGGATCGTCGGCCACCAAGCGGAACGGATAGGTGTGCCAGTCGGTATTCATCTCACGCCTCGTGGGTGGGGACCGAACCTCACGTCCCGTCTTTTTTGCTATGTTAGCATCAATAGCGAAGTTGCCATCGCCCTTTCAAAGGTCGTGCCTCATGCCGCAAACTCATGATCACCGTTGCTACGACCAGCTTTTCGTGGGTGGCCGATGGCGTAAGCCGTCCACCGAACAGAGGTTGACGGTCATCTCCCCGCACACCGAGGAATCAATCGGCGACGTGCCCGCCGCCACTCCCGCGGACGTCGACGACGCGGTTGCCGCTGCCCGGCATGCCTTCGACCACGGTCCGTGGCCCCGGCTGGACCCGCAGGAGCGCATGCGTAAGGTCGAGCAACTTGCGGCCATCTACGGCCAACACCTCGACGAGATGGCCGACCTGATCACCGACGAAATGGGCTCTCCGCGCAGCTTCAGCAGACTCGGCCAGGCCGCCGCGGCGGTGTCGATGATCCATCTGAGCCTGGGCGTTGCCCGCGACTTCCCGTGGACCGAGCGGCGCCACGGCGTGCTCGGCGAAGTGCATCTGCGCCGGGCCCCTGTCGGGGTGGTCGCCGCCATCGTGCCGTGGAATGTGCCGCAGTTCCTGATCATGCCCAAGCTGATTCCGGCGTTGATCGCCGGCTGCCCGGTCATCGTGAAGCCCGCTCCCGAAACCCCTTTCGACGCGTTATGGCTGGCCGAGATGATCGAGCAGCTGGAGCTGCCCGAAGGCGTGGTCTCGGTGCTTCCCGGTGGCACGGACGTCGGCGAGGCGCTGGTGCGCCATCCCGGGGTGGACAAGGTGTCGTTCACCGGGTCGAGCGCCGTGGGCCGTCGGATCGCGACGCTCTGCGGGGAGCAGCTCAAGCGGGTGAGCCTGGAACTGGGCGGCAAGTCGGCGGCGATCATCCTCGACGACGCCGACATCGGCAAGACCGTCCGCGAGCTGAAGTCCGCGAGCCTGATGAACAACGGGCAGGCCTGTGTGGCGCAGACCCGCATCCTGGTCAGCGAACGTCGCCGCAACGACGTCGTGGACGCACTCACCGAGATGATGTCGGGCCTTCACGTCGGCGACCCGCGCGACGAGACCACCGACATCGGACCCCTAGTCGCGCAGCGGCAGCAGGCGCGGGTGCAGGACTTCATCCGGTCGGGCGTGAAAGAGGGCGCCCGGATGGTCCTCGGCGGCGAGGACGCGCCGCACAGCAAGGGTTGGTACGTGCGGCCGACGTTGTTCACCGACGTCACCAACGACATGCGGATCGCGCGCGAGGAGATCTTCGGCCCCGTGCTCAGCGTGCTGACCTACCGCGACGAGGCGGACGCGGTCCGGATCGCCAACGACAGCGACTACGGGCTGGCGGGGTCGGTGTGGACCGCCGACACCGCTCATGGCCTCGAGGTCGCCGCGCAGGTGCGGGCCGGCACCTATGGGATCAACATGTACACACTCGACATCGGCAGTCCGTTCGGTGGTTTCAAGCAGTCCGGCATCGGCCGTGAATTCGGACCCGAGGGTCTGCACGAGTACGTCGAATTGCAGTCGGTGATCAGCAAGGGCGCGATGCCACCGCTGGCTTAGCGCCCGTCCCGGTCGGCACCCGATGTGCCCGCCTCACAGCGACAACGCTCGTCGATCACCGATTTTGTCGCTGTGAGGCGGGCACTTCGGCACATCCTTCTCGGCTGCGTCACTCCGACAGCCGCAGCGTCAGATCGACCGGTGAGCACAACTCCCCACGCTGATTCACGACGTCGATCCGAAGGTCTACCAGTCCCGGCGCAGGCTTGGCCACCACCCGGGCGCGGCCCACCATCGTGTCGCCGGCGTAGATCGAGCCGGCCAGCCGCATCGTGCGTCGCACCACCCGACTACGCGGGCCGGCCCAGTCGGTCGCGATCCG
Organism: Mycobacterium paraterrae; assembly: GCF_022430545.2. Lineage (NCBI taxonomy): Bacteria > Bacillati > Actinomycetota > Actinomycetes > Mycobacteriales > Mycobacteriaceae > Mycobacterium > Mycobacterium paraterrae. The sequence continues at coordinate 78,982 of NZ_CP092488.2, forward strand.
GTCGGCGAACCCGGCGATGTGCATGGTGTTGACGAAAATACCTGGGTGGCCCTGTTTCTCGGCGTAGTAGGGGTCGAAGTGCACCGGCGTGTAATCCCAGGTGGCGCCCGCGTTCATCACTACCCGCTGGTAGCCGATCTCGTCGCGCACCTCGGGCAATTCCGTCGGGACGCTGACGTCGTCCCATATCACCGTGCAGCACCCGTCGGGGTGAACCGGAACAGCGTGTTCCGGTTGGTGGCGACCACCGCCCCGTCCTGGCGGGTGAAGGTGTCCAGGGTTTCCACGAAATGGCCGACGCCGAGCTTGGACTGCTTTTCGGGCGACACCGAGACCACCTGCTCGACGATGGTCAGCCGGTCACCCTCGATGATCGGTAGCGGAAACTCGGCCTCGTTGGTGGCGTTCACGATGGTGGTGCCCGGCAGCGGAACCCGTAGCGCGATGGCCGCCGCCGGCGGCTGCCCGCCCGGTTCCCACGGCGGCGGAACCAGCCAGCCCATCAGCAGGGCCGGTGGCGCCAGCAAGCCGCCCCATGCCCGCGTCGCGAACTCCGTGTCCCAGTACGATGGATTACCGTCTTGCACTGTTGCAGCGAACATCTGGATCCGGGCCGCGCTGATTACGGTTCCCGCCACTCGCGGCTCAGACGCGACACCGACCATTCGCAGCGCGTCGTCGTACGTGCCGAAAGCGAGCTTGTAGCTGATCACGCCGAAACCGGCACCGAATCCCATTGCAGCTCACGGGACGTGAAGTACCAACCGCCTCGCTCGTAGATCAGTTGGTCGGTGTAGCTGCCGGTGGCCCTAAGGGCCGCGCCACCCGGCTCGAAGAGTAACGCGACGCATCGCTGGGTCGCGTTGACTCCGTCGACCATGATCTCGTGGTCGACGGTGACGAGCCGGCCAGTGCCGCCTTCGAAAGCCTCACGCAGATCAGTGAATTCCGCGCCGTCACGGACGAAGCGGGCTCCCGAGTGTCGGAATGTCGCAATCCATCCGTTGCGGTCGCCGTCGGTGAAGCAGCGGTTGTGCCGCGCCGTCAAATTCAAGATGGCGTCCCGCCCCACGGCGCCGTCGAGGACGAACTGCTGTTGATAGGTCATGGCCATGTCTTTGTTCTCCCTGTCTTAACGGCTGACGATGTATCCGTGAGTTTCGCGGTCCCATGCCGCGGGTCCGACACCGCGTGCGCGAAGGACGTCCTTGCGAACCCGGCCGATGATCGTCTTCGGTAGCTCGTCAACGACCTCGACGTACCGCGGCACCGCGAAATACGGCATCCGGGTGCCGCAAAAGTCCAGCAGTTCAACATAATCCAGCTCGTGGCCGGGCGGTACGGTGACAAACAGCAGGATGTCATCCTCGCCCAGGTCGCTGGGAACCCCGACCACCGCGGCTTCCAGCACCCACGGATGCCGGGCCACCACCGTCTCGATTTCGACCGACGAGATGTTCTCACCCCGGCGGCGCAACGAGTCCTTCACCCGGTCCACATAGGTCAGGTTGCCGTCGCCGTCGAACATGCCTAGATCGCCGGTGCGAAACCATTCGGGATGCGGAACCACCGAGTGGTCGGAGGGATCCACATATCCCTCGCTCATCACATGCGGAAAGCGCGGACGGCATGCGATCTCGCCCACCGAGCCGTGGCGCAGCGGCACGCCGCCCGGGTCGACGATGCGCACGTCGAAGTCAGGATTGGGCCGACCCGACGTCCCCGGTACACCGTCCTCCGCCACGCCTTTGACTGCGATCGGGAACGCTTCGGTCAACCCGTACATGGTGACGATCCGGCATTCGTAGCGCTTTTCGATGTCGCGGTACATCTCGGCGGCGATCGGCGCTGCGGAGATGAAACGCACCGGCAACTTCGCATCGCGGGGATCCACCGGCTGATTCCACAGCATCGTGACCATAGCGCCGGCGCCGACGAAGCCCACGGCATTGTGAGTCCGCACCTCGTCCCATACCGACGCGGGATGAAACGCGGACGCCAGAACCGTCGTCGCACCGACCAGCATCGGCGCAAGCACCGCTGGCGCGGCACTGAGATGGAACAGCGGCATCGCCGTCCACAGGGCTTCGCCAGGGCTGAACTCCCACGCCGCCGCCGCGGTGGCTGCCGTCGTGAAAAGGTAGTGCCAGGTCGTCGCAACGGCTTTCGACGGACCGGTTGTGCCGGACGTGAAAAACAGCGATCCGGTCTCGCCCTGCTCACCGACGTGCTCAGCTACGACGTCGCTGCCGTTATCGAGCGAGTCACGTTCCAGCACAACGACGGCCATGGCCGGCAACCGGTCGGCCACCTCGGCGACCCGCGATCGCCGTTCGGCGTCGGTGATCACCACCTTCGCACGTGACAACCGCAGCGCATGCGACAGGAAGTCGCCCTTGTTCGCGGTGTTCACCGCGGCGGCGACGGCGCCGATCCGACCGCAACCCAACCAGAAATAGATCCACTCCGGGCTGGTGCCGGCGAACAACGCGACACCGTCGCCGGGGCCAATGCCCAATTCCTGCAACGTAACAGCGGCGGCGCAGGATCGCCGGCGCATCTGCTCGAAGGTCACGCCGACACCGTCGATCGACATCATCACCCGATCGGGACACTCCCCCGCCCGGCGATCGAGCACTGCCGCCACAGTGAACCGTTCGACGCCGAAATCATCAGGGCCTAACGGCTTTCCATCGCACGCAGGTGCCGACCCAACCGGCACGCGAGACATCAGACCGCTGCGGCAGCCGGGTCCGGATCACCGTTGGCGGTGTACCCGAAATCGTCCGCCGCGGCTTCCTCACCGGGGTAGAAGCGATGTGCCCAACGCCGCAACGCCGCGTAATCGTGCGCCTCTTCCGGCGCCAGGTTGGGCTTCTCCAGGTACTTCATGTTCTCCCAAGTAAAGAAGTCCTGTTTGATGACTTCTTGCTGGAGCGCCAAGAATTTGGCGGCGCGACCGGTCGGCACGTCGCCGGAATCGCCGGGCTCGCGCGCAGAGGCCTGGGTGTAGAAGTAATCGGTGTAATCCTCGTCGACCGGCGTCTGCCCGGTCACCTCGATGGTGGCCACCAGGTCACTGGGAAATCGGACGATGCCCAGGCCGAGTGAGTAGTTGTCGTAGACGATCTTGGCGTCCACCGGCCCGTTCGGCGTCAGCCAGGTCTGCGACCGGCCGCCGCCGAAATGGGCGCTGACGGTCGCGTGCAGGTGATAGCCCGACACCTCGAACGACGTGGTGTTGGCCGGGTTCGCCGCCTTGTGCACGTATTGCACGTGGTACGGGTCGGCGGCGTTCTCGATGATCATCTGGGCGTGCACCTTGACCCTGTTGAGCATCCGGCTATGCGGGTGCAGCGGGTAGTACTCGTCGGTTTCCAGTTCGGGCAGCACTGGCGGCTGCCAGTACGGGGCTCGGCCGTGCCGTTCGTGCCACACCAGGATGAAGCCGTACCACTCGGTGCAGGGATAGGTCTTGATGCGGACGTTGTTCTTGCAGCCGATTTTGCTGTACGGGATCAATGCGTTGGTGCCGTCACCGCGCCACTGCCAGCCGTGCCAGGGGCAGACGATGTTCTCACCTTCGACCGTGCCGCCGACGCCCATGTTGGCACCCAGGTGCTGACAGTACGCGTCGAGCACCTTCACCTCGCCGGACTCGGTGCGGAACAGCACCATTTCTTCGCCGAAGTAGTGCACCCGCTTGACGTCACCACGCGCCAACTCCGAGGCGAAGCCGACGATGAACCATCCGGTCGGGAAACGATACGGCGATAGGCCGATGCCGCTTGGTCCGAATTCCCTTTCTGATGGGTCCACGTCGGACGGATCGACCGACGACTCCGGAATCGTGTCCGTCATTGGCTGCTCCTTCTGCGTCCCAGCCGTTCGGCGAACGGCCGCGCCAGCCAATTGGCGCACGGCTACGGGACGCTCGTAGCGCTTTGAAGATTTCTTCTATTTTTACTATTTTAAGCATTGAACGTCAACGAGTGCAGCCGCGGACGGTAGGGTCGGTCGGCAGACCGCTTCGCCACGCGCTACGAGAGTCCGAGTGAATCGAGGTTGCGGATGACGGCTTCGACAGTCGACCTGTCCGATTTCGCATTGTGGCGCAATGGTTTCCCCGATGAGGTCTTCGCCGAGCTACGGCGCGAACGACCGCTCTTCAAGCATGGCCTGACGCCGGGAGTGGAGAAGACCGTGAAGCGGGACTTCTGGATGACCACCAAACATCACCACGCCGTGCGGCTGCACCGCGACTACGAGTCGTTCACCGCGGGAGACGGCCCGCTTATTCAACCGGCCGACCTCTTTTCGTCATATCCGACGATCATCACGCTCGACCCGCCGGAACAGAGCAAGCATCGAAAGCTGATTTCGAGCGCCTTCACCCCACGAGCGATCGCCAAGCTCGAGGACGGCATCCGGGCCCGCGCGTCGCGCATGATCGACGACCTGCTCGCGCGCGGCGGCGGCAACTGGATCGACGACGTGGCAGACCTGCTCCCCATGACGGTGATCGGGGACATCATCGGCATCCCGGAACCGGATCGCCCGCGCATCTTCGACGGCTTCGACCACATCCTGAAGGCCCAGGCCACTGGCGAGCAGATGGATACCGACATCTTCGCCAGCATCTTCGGCTACGCCATGGAACTCACCGCCGAAAAGCGGCGCAACCCGGCCGACGACATTTGGAGCACCTTGGCATCGGCGGTGATCGCCGGTGACGACGGCACGGAGTTCAGCTTGGCCGATAATGAATTGGAGTTCTTTTTCTTCGTACTCGCCTTCGCCGGCAGCGACACCACGAAAAACGCGCTGGCAATCGGGTTGCAGGCGTTCGTCGCCAATCCCGAGCAGATCGAACGGTATCGCGAGGACGAGACACTGCGATCCAGCGCCGTCGAAGAGGTGTTGCGGTGGGCGTCACCGGTCGCCTACTGGACCCGCACCACCACGGTCGACATCGAGATGGATGGCCAGCACATCCCCAAGGGTGAGCGGGTGGTCGCGATGCTGCGTTCGGCGAACCGCGACGAGGAGGTGTTCTCCTCGCCGTTCACGTTCGACATTGCCCGGCAACCCAATCCGCATGTCGCCTTCGGCGGCGGAGGTCCGCACCACTGCCTGGGCGCCATGCTCGCGCGTGCCGAACTTCGCGCGGTGTTCGACGAATTGCTCCTGCGCGGCGACGGATTCGCACTCGGACCAGCGAAGGCGTCCTATCCGAATCTGACGACCAATATGTCGATCTATGACGAGATGCCCATCACGCTGCGTGCGCGCTGACGGCTAAGCGCCTCGCTCGTAGGGGTCACGCTCGGAGGATTCGCACAGGTCGCAGACATCTGGGGGGTCGAACTCGGATCCGTGGCACACATAAGCGGCGACGGTGGCGATAGCCGACTCGGCATTGCCGGTCTCCATTGCAGGGATATCGGGCTTGCGCAGCGGGAGCATCGGATCCAGTCCGGCAATGCCGGCGACGAGTGGCCGTGCGTCACTCTCGGCGGCGGTGATGTCGCCGACGGCGCGACCGTCGACAAACAGGGTCACTAAATCGTGTTCCGGAAAGCAGTAGTTGGCGCGTAGCACCCACCACTGACCCGATTCCCTTGCCGCATAGGGGAAGTAGCGGTAACCGGTCCGTCTCCACCGCGGACGGACTGAAATGTCGACCGCGCGCAGCTCAGTCGACAATCCGCAGAGCGGCTTTCGGGCATTGGTCGACCGCGGCCGCCACGTCGATCTCCAGGTGCTCGGGCACCTCGCCGCCGGCCACGTGCACCACGTCGGCGGTGCCGATCTCGAAAACGTCCGGTGCCAACGATTCACAGAACCCGTTGGCCTCACACAGCGATTCGTCGACCACAACTCGCATGTCTTGCTCCTCTCATAGGCCTTTCGGCCGCGTGCCGATCACGCCCGCGGCCGCCAATCGTGTCAGATCGTCGTCGGTCAGCCCGCAGCAGTCGCGAAGTATCTCGTCGTTGTGCTCGCCGAGTGTGGGCGGCGGGCGCATCAGCCAGGTCCGCCGCCCGTCGAGCGGCGCAAAGGGCGGTCGCGGATAGCGGGCCGCGCCGGTCCGGGGATGCTCGAGCGTTTCGAGGAAACCGCGGTCGTTGAGCTGATCGTTCTCGGTGATCAGCGACGGTGACACCACGGGCGCGACGGGAATGCCCGCGGCAGCAAGCGCTTTCACAACCTCGTCGAGATTCTGGTCGGCGAACCAGCGCTGCAGCTGTTGGTCGATCTCGTCGGCGTGGGCGAGTCGGGCCGCGACGGTGTCGAACCGGTGATCGTCGGCCCACGGCGGCTTGCCCAGCGCATCGACCAGCGCTCGCCACTGCCCGTCGGTGCCCACGGTGACGGCGATCCAGTCGTCGTCGCCTTTGCAGCGGTACAGATTCTGAACGGCCCACCCATGCCCACGGTTGCCCCGGCGGCTGAGCGTGACACCGAATACCTCGGCCTCTATCGGCTGAACGGCGGTGACGTTCAGGACCGTCTCGATCATCGGCAACTCGACCAGTTGACCCGCTCCGGTGCGGTCGGCGAAACACAGCGCCGCGGTCACGGCGAACGCCGCATGCACACCGGCCAGCGGATCGCACGCACCCCGCGGCGGCACCGGCGGCCCGTCCGCGGCACCGGTCACCCACGCCAGTCCGGCAATCTGCTCCATGGTCGGCGCGAACCCGACGCGGTCGCGCCACGGGCCGTCCAGCCCGAACGCCGGCATCCGAGCGATCACCAGCCGAGGGTTGATCGCCAGCAGGGCGTCGGCGGTGAGCCCGAAGTGTTCCATCACCCGCGGGGAGAAGTTCTCGATCACGACGTGGGCGTCGGCGACCAACTGACCGAACAGGCGACGCCCGTCCTCGGAGCCCAAATCCAATGTCACGCAACGCTTGTTGGTGTTCATGGCATGGAACACCCAGCCGTACTCCCACCAGTCGTCGACGTCTTTGCGCATGCCACCGGAGTACCGGATGCCGTCGGGCCGCTGGATCGACTCGACCTTGATCACGTCGGCGCCGAACGCCGCGAGCAGGTGCGTGGCGGCGGGCCCGGCCCAAAACGCGGTCAGATCGACGATCCGAACACCCTCGAGCGGCAGTCGCCGATCGGACGGCGGCTCACCGGACTGGCGGACCGGCCATGGCGCGGTCGTGTCAGCCTCGCCCAGTGCGGGCGCGCGGCGCAGGGGTGCGGGCGCGCACCGCGACATCAACCACGGCGTGCGCGGCTGGTGGAATCCGGCCGGGTTGCGCACGAACACCCCGCGCTCGGTGGCGTAGGCCGTCTCGCGGACGGTCGCGCCGTTGCCCAGCGCCGCGATCGGCAACCGGAACAACTGGCCGAGTTCGACGACCTCGGCGACGGTGCGCTCGGCGAGCCACGGCCGGATCTTCTCGCGGATCAGGTCGCGATACTGCCATCGCCCGATCTGGAAGCTCAGCTGCGAATTCTCGGTCAGCTCAGGGCAGTCGACCATCGCGGCGAAGTCCAGCCACTGCTGGCCGGTGACCATCGTGATGCCGACATAGCCGTCCTTGGCCGGCTCGATCGACGGCACTTCGACGGTGCGCGTCACCGGCGGCACGTCGAGCAGACGCGAATGCAACCATTCGCCGCTTTGCATCAGCGTGATCGCTTCCAGCATCGACAGATCCAGGTGTTCGCCGGGCCCACCGTGCGTGACGCGGCGGTGCACGGCCAGCGCACCGAACGCGGCGAACGCCCCGCCCATGTACTCGCCCAGGTCGCCGCCGATCGAGATCGGCGGACCGGCCGGGTCGCCGCGGAAGCCGGTCAGCCCGGACCACGCCTGCAGGGTGAACTCACTCGCGGCGCGTTCGGCATAGGGTCCGGTCCAGCCGAAGTCGGAGATGGTGACGATGACCGCACGGGGAAACTCGTCGAGCAAGCGCTGCGGATCGATGCCCCATTCGGCAGCCCGGGACGGCGCGGCGGTGACCACGACGATGTCGGCGCCGGCCAATTCCGCAGCGAGGTCGACGCTCGGCCAGGTCAGGCTGCGCTTGCCGGCATTGAGATAACCGAACAGTGGCGAGTCGGCGCCGCCGGCAATGGCCGACCCGCTCGCAGTGAAGCGCCTCAGCCAATCCCCTTGCGCTGGTTCGATTTTACGGACGGCGGCACCTGCGTCGACCAGAAGCTTTCCGCAGTAGCTACCCGCGATGCGATCGCTGATCTCGACCACACGGACGTCCTCCAGCGGTGTCGGTCGGCTGCTTCGCCCGTCGCTCAAAGGAGTATCCGTTGCAATCGTCACGATGTCTTCTAGCGCGGCTATTATGCCATTACTGCTAAGATTGCAGGAAAGGAGTTCGCGGGCGCAGCGGCCGTGTCTCTGCCCGTGAGTCCCGCTGCTGGAATCGGATGACTGCGCTCGGAATTGGCCCGGAGGCCCGACGCCGATTGTCGGCGCCGCGGATCGCCGAGATCGTCGCTGACGAGTTGCGGCGGCAGATCATCGACGGCGATCTCGCCGATGGCGACTTGCTGCCGCGCCAAGAGGTGCTCGTCGAACAGTTCAACGTCAGTCTGGTGTCGCTTCGAGAAGCCTTGCGAATCCTGGAAACCGAAGGGTTGGTGTCGGTCAGGCGCGGCAATCGCGGCGGCGCCATCGTGCATGCTCCGGCGAAAACCAGCGCCGCGTACATGCTGGGTCTGCTGCTGCAGAGCGAGTCGGTGGTGGTGGCCGACCTGGGGACCGCGCTCCTCGAGCTCGAACCCGCCTGCGCCGCTTTGGCCGCCCAGCGAGCCGACCGCGCCGACACCATCGTTGCCGAGCTCAAAGAGATCAACGACGCGATGGAAACTCATCTCGAGGACGGGCCGGAATTCACCGAGATCGGCCGGCGATTTCACGATGCGATCGTCCACGGGTGTGGCAACAAGACGATCATCGCTGTCGTCGGCACCCTGGAAACGCTGTGGACCAGCCACGAGCAGCAGTGGGCCGACGAAAGCGCGGCAAGGGGCACCTATCCGTCGCTTTCCAAGCGTCGTGCCGTACTCAGCACACACGTCAAGATGGCCGAGATGATCGAAGCCGGCGACGTGGAGAGGGCACGTCGGGTTGCGGCGCGACACCTTTCCGACACCCAGAGCCACGTGTTGGCCGCCGGACCTGACCAACGGATTTACGCTCTGTCGCCGCAAGCGTTGTCCCGCCCACGGGACAACCGCCATCTCTAGAACCGCACTGGTTACCGGCGGTAGCGGCGGCATCGGCAAGGCCTGTGCCGCCAAACTGTGCGAACTGGGCTACGACGCAGTACTTTCCGCGCGTCGCGAGGGTCCGCTGCGGGCGGCGGCCGACGAGATCGGAGCTCGCTATATCGTCGCCGACGCCTCGGACCCGACCGGATTCGCCGACGCGATCGCTCCGCTCGAGACGATCGACCTGGTCGTGCACGCGGCGGGCGCGCTCGGCGGCACCTACGCTCGCAAGCAGACTTTCGAGCAGTGGCGGGCGATCATCTCGGCCAACCTGGATTCCTGCTTCGTGCTGACGTCGGCGGCACTACCGAAGATGCGCGCCGGCTCGAGGTTCGTCTTCATCTCGTCGTCCGCGTCGTACGAGCCGATGATGGCGCGCACCGCCTACTCCGCGTCCAAGGCGGGGATGAGCGCCTTCGCCCGCGCGCTCGCGCTGGAAGTCGACCGCGACGGCATCGCCGTGCACATCGTGACGCCAGGTCCGGTGGAAACCGATATGCTGCAGGATGTTCCGTTCGAGATGCAGGCAATCCAGGTCGCCGATGTCGCCGGCACCGTCGCGTGGCTCGACACGGTGGACCCGTCGGTGGATGTCCCGGAGATCAGGCTCAGCGCGGTGCGACGGGGACCGTACGCCCGGAAGCCCGTTGTCCCTGAAGAGGTTCACCGGCGAGCGGCACAGCGCTAAAAATTCTTGATCACCGTTTCACCGAATTCGTCGAGTGATTCCGGCGCCGCGAAATCGGCGAACCAGACATAGAAACGCTCGACGCCTTGACCGGACAAATGACCGAAGTGTCCGGACAATTCGTCGGCGTCACCACACACCAGACCTGACCCGAGATTTCCGAAGCGCTTTGCGCTCACCTCGCGAACTTTGTTCGGGTCGCTGTCTTTGCGGATAAACCCGACCATCTGCTGGATGGATACCCTGGCCGAGCCCGCGGACGGTGCCAATTCCGCCAGGCGGTCGATGTGGTTGGCCGGGATGTTCCACCAATCCGCATGCTTGCGAACAAGTTCCATCATCCGCCTGCCGGTGCCGCCCAAGATCAGCGGGATGTGCCGCGAGGGCCGCGGCACCTGACTGCCGGCCGCTCCCTCGTCGCGTCCCCAGTACTGGTTGATCAGATCCAGATGGCGCTCGAGTTGTTTGACGCGGGCCAGCGGATCTTGCTGTCCGACATCGAATCTGGCCAGCTCGGCGGGCCACGATCCGGACCCGAGGCCGAGGTCGAATCGACCGTCCGAGGCCTCCGACAACGTGACGGCCTGCTTGGCCAGCACCGCTGGGTGGCGGAATGCATCACAGAGCACTAGGTGGCCGATCCGCAGCCGCTCGGTCTTCGCGGCCACCCATGTCGCGACGCTCATTGCCTCCCAAATGCTTTCGTCGGGAAGGCCCGGAGCCTCGAGGTGGTCGATGAACGCGATCCCGTCGAATCCACTGGCCTCGGCACGCCGGGCCCGCTCCACGAGGTCGGCGACCGGAACCCGTACCTGCGGCAGGAACAGGTACCACTCAGTCATTTGCGCCACTCCTCCTCATCGCTTCGCTCTGAATCGTCGCTGGCGCGGTCATAGTGCACCACTCCTGCTCATCGCTTCGCTCTGAATCGTCGCTGGCGCGGTCATAGTGCGCCACTCCTGCTCATCGCTTCGCTCTGAATCGTCGCTGGCGCGGCGATATCCGACCACCCAATTTCAGTCGTTGAACCCGTCACCAAAGCGATTGACGTTGGTCGCGCTAGTTTACTATTTTTACTATGTTAGAGGCCTTATGGACGTAGGACTAAATTCCGGACAATTGGCGCTGCGCGACAGCGTGCGCGATGTCCTGCGTGCCGAATGCCCCCCGGCGATCGCGCGGCAGGCCATGACAGATTCGGAGCGCTGGCGCACGGTCTGGAAGACGGTCGTCGACCTCGGCTGGACCGAACTCGCCCGGCCCGATGACGACAACTCCTTCGGCCGGATGGACCTCGCCGTCGTCCTGGAGGAGTGCGGCGCTGCGCTCGCGCCAGTACCGCTGCTGTCCAGCGTCGGCCTGGCCGCTGGCCTGCTGCGTACCGCCGGACCCGCAGCCGCCGAGACGCTGTCCGACATCGCCGAAGGGAGCGTTGCGGCGCTGGCCGTCCACCCGCCGGGCCATCGACTGCCCGGCACCACGATGGCGCTGGAGAACGGACGCATTCGGGGCCGGGCCGTTGCAGTGCTCGGCCTCCCCCGGGCCGAGCTGATCGTGACGCTGGCGTCGTCGGCCGATGGCCCGGTCGCCGCCGTGCTCCGCGTCGGCGAGGGCATCACCGTGCACGAAACCGACGGCACCGATCCCGCTCAGCCGGTGGCCGACGTCGACGTCGACGCCAACCCCATCGCCGTAGCCGCGGTCGACCCGGCGTCCGCGCTGGCGACCCCGCTGCTGGCCGCCGCAGCGGACCTGGTCGGTGTGGCTGCCGCCGCGCTGTCCCGCTCGGTCGAGCACGCGAAGACGCGCCACCAGTTCGGCAAACCGATCGGCGCATTCCAGGGCATCAAGCACGCATTGGCCGACAACTATGTCGCGCTGGAACGCGCCCGCGGTCTGACGTACGCCGCCGCGGCGCGGCTCGACGATCCGAAGACCTCCCCCACCGACGGCTGGGACGCGACCGCACTGGCCAAGGCCGCCGCCGCCGAGGCCGCGGTCGGATGCGCACGCACCGGCGTGCAGGTCCACGGCGCCCTGGCGCAGACCTGGGAACACGACATGCACCTATACCTGCGGCACGCGTGGCAGGTGGCCTCGACGCTCGGAGACAGTCGCGCGCTGTACCACGCGGTCGGGCGTCGCTTCGCCGGGAGTCGCCCATGACTGCAATGACCGCGACCGAGCTGACGGCCGAATACGACGCGTGGCTGAGCGACTTTCTGCCCCGCGACTACTACCAGCGCTACGACGAATACCGCTGGGACATCGGGCTGCGTCGTGATCACCAACGGGCCGCCTTCGAGGCCGGCTGGTTGCAGCCGACATGGCCACGCGAGCACGGCGGACGGTCACTGGGTTTGGCCGAGGCGATGGAGATCCGGCTCGAGGCGGCGATGCGATCGGCCCCCAAGCTGCCCAACGTCGCCGGGCCCGGCGTCGCGGCACCGGGTATCCGGCGCTTCGGCACCCCCGAGCAGATCGACCGGCTGCTCGTCCCGTTGCTGCGCGGCGACGAGTGGTGGGCACTGGGCATGTCCGAACCAGAAGCCGGATCCGACTTCGCCGGCCTGAGCACCCGGGCCGTGCTTGATGGGGACGTGTTCCGCGTCAAGGGCAGAAAGATCTGGACGACTCAGGCCCACCTGTCGCGGTGGTGCACGTTGTACGCCCGCACCGACCCCGACGCGCCCAAGCATCGCGGAATCTCGTGCTTCATCCTCGATCTCGAATCCCCCGGCCTGACCATCGAACCCATTCGGATGGCATCGATCTCGGACGAGACGTTCTGCGAGGTTGTCCTCGACGACGTCGAGATTCCGGCCGATAGCGTGCTCGGCGACCTCAACGGCGGATGGCAGGTGGCGATGTCGTCGCTCAGCCATGAGCGACAGATGATCTGGATCATGAACTGGGTCGAGATCCAGCGCGGACTCGCCACGGTCCGCGAGTCGCAGGCCGGCCACGACGACGACTCCTCCGGAGAGGTGTTCGCCGAGCTCGGCTCCCTGCTCGCCGACGCCGAGGCCGTCAAAGCGACCGGGTATCGAGCGCTGCACAACGAACTCGCCGGCCAACCCAGCCCCGAAGCGGACATCCTCAAACTCTTGGGTTCGGTGACCCTGCAGCGAGTTTGGGATCTGGCAGCCATGACAGCGGGTCCGCCGTCGATGCAGGACGCCGGCCTGCTCTTCGAACGTCAGGACGCCCTGGCCGCCACGATCTATGGCGGCACCTCGGAGATCCAGCGCAACATCATCGCCGAGCGACTGCTCGGACTGCCGAAGGGATGACGATGGATTACGACCTCGGCACCGACGCCGCCGAACTTCGAACCCGGTTGCGGGAGTTGATCGCAACGCACATCCCGGAGGGATTTCTGGGCGCGTGCACCAACGACCCGAAGGACCTGGCGACCACCGAGTCGTTCTGCAAAATGCTGGCATCCGACGGCCTGCTGGCGCTGGCCTGGCCGAAAGAGCATGGCGGCGCCGGCGGTTCGGTGTGGCAGCAGACCGTGTTGCGCGAGGAGATGTGGGCACACCACGAGCCACGTGGCGCCCAGTACATGGGCATCAACTGGGTGGGGCCCGCGCTGATGCGGTACGGAACCGACGAGCAAAAGGCCCGGCACCTGTCCGCGATCGCCGCCGGGGAGGTGATCTGGTGCCAGGGGTTCTCCGAACCCGAAGCCGGTACCGATCTCGCGTCGCTGCGCACCCGCGCATATCCCGATAGCGGCGGCTGGCGCATCACCGGCCAGAAGGTGTGGACGTCGTATGCGCAGATGGCATCCTGGTGCGTGCTGGCGGCCTGCACCGACCCGGACGCCCCAAAATCCAAGCGCCTCACCCTGTTTCTGGTTCCGATGGACCGGACCGGGATCACCGTCCGGCCCATCCGGTCGATGCTGGGGCCGCATCACCTCAACGAGGTCTTTCTCGACGGTGTCGAGGTGGCCCGCAACGAGGTCCTCGGCGAAGTGGGCGACGGGTGGCGGGTAATGCGGGAAGCGCTCGCGTTCGAGCGAGTTGGGATTGCCCGCTATGCCCGGTGCGAGTCGCTGCTGGATCGGATGCAGACCGAACTCGGCGACGACTGGGACAAGTTGCCAGAGTCGATCCGGACCCGTTGGGTACGGGCGCTGATCGACCTGCGCATTGCGCGGCTGCTGGCCTACCGCGCGGTGTCGCTGCAAGACGACCCCACCGCTGGCGGCGCGGCCAGCGCCGCTCGCATCGCCACCACCACCTGCGACCAGCAGGTCGCGGAGTTGCTGTTCGACGTGCTCGGGCCCACGGCACTCGACAGCGGCATGTCGGCGCCGCTGCACGGCGCAATCGAGGACCACTGGCGGTACGCCCAGGCGGCGACGGTGGCGTCCGGAACCATCGAGGTGCAGCGGATGCTGGTCGCGCGCGAGACATTGGGAGATCACTGATGAAACCCGCTCTGCCAGAAGACATTGCCGAGTTCGCCGCCGTCGCCACCAAACGGCTGGTCCGGTTCGGCGGAGTGCAGGCCGCACTTCACGCTGAGTCCGACGACCAACTGCGTCGCGACGCCCGGACGGCGCTGTCCGACCTCGGGGCGTTCGACCTCGAGGTGCGCGCATCCACCGATGACCTGCTCGCGGCCGCGGTGCTATGCCAAGCCGCCGGCGCGACAGCGTTGCCCTACCCGCTGGTCGAGGAACTGCTCGCGATCGACGGCGCCCGCCTCGCTTTAGTGAGCCCCGAGGCGCCCCGCGTCGACCACGGCGACCTGCCCGGCGGCTGGATTGCGACCGATCTGGACGGGACGCGCTACGCCGTCCAGCCGACGTCACGCACAGCCGCCAAGCTCGGACCGTTCCTGGTGCCGGCCACGCTGAGCCAACCCGACGGCACGGTGCCGGCTGCCGACGTCGATCTGCATCTCACCCTCGGGTCCTGGCGGATCGTCGGCGCGATACAGCAGGCGTTGGAGATCACTCGCCGACACGTCGTGGCCCGGATGCAGTTCGGCAAGCCGCTCGCCGAATTCCAAGCCGTGCGATTCACCATCGCCGACGCATCCGTTGCGGCTCGCGGACTGCACGAGCTGGCGAAGTATACGATCAGCCGCATGGAATCGGCTCCTGCGCAAGTGCGTTCGGCGGATGCGCTGGTGCTCAGGCTCAAGGCGACCGAAACCGCCCGTCAGGTGTTCCGGGCCGCGCACCAGCTGCTCGGAGCCCTGGGCTTCTGCGACGAATCCGACGTGAGCGTGCTCGACAGGCACACCCAGTCGCTGGTCCGCCAGCCGGTCAGTGCCGAGGTGCTCGCCATGCGCCTGCTGCCGGATGTGCGCAGCGGCGCGCTCGAGACGTTGTTCTCCGACCCGGTCTCGGCGTGAGCGCTCCGGAAGGAATTCCGTTCGGCTCTAAGCTTCTACAGCTCGCCGAGCAACACGGCGACGACGTGGCTCTCACGGTGATCGACCGCGACGGGAACGCCGAATCGTTGACGTTCGCCGAGCTCGACGGACGGGCCAATCAGTGGGGCCGCGCCCTGTCGCATGCCGGCGCTCAGATCGGTTCACTTGTCGCGCTGGGTATTCCCAACTCCGAAGAGTTCGTGCTGGCCGCGCTGGGGTGTTGGAAGATCGGCGCCGTCCCCGTACCGATGCGCTGGGATCTGCCGGACTGGGAGCGGTCGCGAGTGCTGGAGGTGATCGCTCCGGCCGTCGCCGTCGACGACGCATTACGTCCCGTGCTTACCGCCCGCGCCGCCGGCGAATCCAGCGATCCCCTACCGGAGGTCGTGTCTCCGAACGCCAACGGGATATGCAGCAGCGGATCCACCGGCCTACCGAAGGTCATTCTGACGCTGGCACAGGGAGTCTGGACGCCGGAGTCGTCGTTCCCCTTTTTGGCAGCCTGGACGCCGACCCCTACGCCGCAGACCATCCTGGTTCCGGGCCCGATGTATCACACCAACGGTTTCTCGCCGCTGACCTACCTGCTCGGCGGTGACAGGTTGGTGGTGCTCGAGAAGTTCGACGCGGCAACGGTTGTCGATGCGATCGAGGTGTACCGCGTCACGAATTTCACCGCAACCCCCACGATGCTGTCGCGCATCGCGGCCCTGCCGGGCATCCGGGAACGGGATCTGTCCAGCATCGCGTGGATCTTGCAGGGCGCAGCGGTCATGCCTCACGCTCTGCTGCGCACATGGTTCGAACTGCTCAGCCCCGAACAGGTCGTGATGGCCTACGGGATGACAGAAAACCTGGGGCTCACTGCGTTACGCGGCGACGAATGGTTGGCCCACCCGGGCAGCGTGGGCCGCGGCTTCCGGGACACCGAGGTCCGGATCCTGGATCCGGAGGGCGAACCGGTCAAGGCCGGCGAACTCGGCGAGGTGTATCTGCGCTCGCCGATGAGTGCCGGATACCTTTACCTCGGCGGCGCACCACTGCTGGCGTCGACACCCGACGGATTCCGGACCGCGGGCGACCTCGGATACCTCGACGACGACGGCTACCTCTACATCGCCGATCGACGCAGCGACATGAT
This sequence comes from Mycobacterium paraterrae, assembly GCF_022430545.2. Lineage (NCBI taxonomy): Bacteria > Bacillati > Actinomycetota > Actinomycetes > Mycobacteriales > Mycobacteriaceae > Mycobacterium > Mycobacterium paraterrae. The sequence continues at coordinate 95,466 of NZ_CP092488.2, forward strand.
CGTCACCGGCGGCGCGAATGTCTTTCCCGCCGAAGTGGAATGCGCGCTCGTCGAACACGAAGGCATCGCCGACGTCGTCGTCATCGGCCTCGCGGACACGGAGTGGGGCCGCCGCGTGCACGCGGTGGTCCAGCTCGCCGACAACGCGACAGCGCTGACCGAGCACGACGTGATCGCATACGCGAAGGCGCGCCTGGCCGCCTACAAAGTCCCCAAGACGGTCGAGTTCGTCGACCAAATCCCGCGAACCGCGGCCACCAAAGTCAACCGGTCCGCAATGGTCGAAGCGCGCGGGGGCTGAGTCGCTCAGCTGATGCTCGTGGCGGCCTGAACCCCGACGCCTGCACCCCTCAGCAATTTCGGCGAGAACGCCGCATGCGCTGCGCCTTTCGCCGACAATCGCGGAATGCGTCGACAAGTTTTCGCCATTCTGAGCGCAGTTTCGACCGCGGCGATCGCCAGCACCGGTGTCGCGACGGCCGACGGACCGGTCGAGATCAAGAGCCGGTTGGGCGATGCCTGTCTCGACGCCCCAAGCGACGTCTGGCCGAACCACGTCATGGTCAACCCCTGCAACGGAGCCGATTTTCAGCGCTGGAACCTGACCGGCGACCAACGGCTCGAGAGCGCCGCGTTTCCCGGAAAGTGCCTGAACCGGCCGCAAGACATCGAGGCGTTGCGGTTGGTCGGGTGCTGGAGCAGCCAGCGTTGGAGCCTGCAACCCGACGGTCACATCACCGCTGCGCTCGGCGGCTGCCTCACCCTGCTCGGCGGACCCGGACCCGGCACTGCAGTCGGTAGCCGCCCCTGCGGAGGGGGACCTGAGCAGGGTTGGGACGCCGTTCCCTGACGTCCGCGCGCGGTAACCTCATTCTCACAGCGCACCCCGTGAGACCGAGGAGGCGGCATGGCCGCACAGGACGACGCCGAACCGACGACCCGGGATGCCCGCTTCATCAAAACCGCGGTCGAGATCCTCCGAGAAACCGGGCGCACGGACTTCACCGTGCAAGAGGTGGTGGCCCGCTCGAAGACCTCACTGCGCGCCTTCTACCAACACTTCGGCAGCAAGGACGAACTTCTGATCGCCCTGCTGGAGCGAACGATGGCGCAGGCGACGCAAGCCTGGCGCGGCGAGACCGCGGGACTGGCCAGCACCGCGGCGATCAAGCTGATCATCGACCGGATCAGCGCGGAGCCCGAGTCGAGCACTCAGGACAGCCTCAATCGGGCGATGAACCTGTACAACCAGCACCTGTCCGAAACCCGGCCCCACGACTACGCCCGCGTGCTGGCCCCGCTGCACAATTTGCTGCGCGACGTCATTCAGCGCGGCATCAGCGAGGGCGTCTTCCGGCCCAACCTCGATGTCGGCCCCGCCGCCGCGATCGTCATGCAGACGATTCTCGGGGCACTGCGCCTGCACTGGCTCGGCGCCGAATTGACCGGCGCCCCGATCGATGCCGCCCACCTCTACGACTTCTGTGTTCGCGCTCTTGGTGCCGATGAGACCGTCGTGCCCGAGACGCCGACACTGGCCGAGTTGTTCAATCAAATCGGGATGCGGCCGGGCACACGCAACGGTCGATTCGCGATGACCATCCCGGTCAGCCCGCAGGTGGTCAACACCTCCGGCGCACTACAGGGCGGCCTGATCGCGACCCTGATCGACGTCGCCGGCGGCCAATTCGGCCTGGACTATCTGCAGGACGGCACCACGATGACCACCGCCGACATGAACATCCGCTACCTGCGACCGATCCGGCAGGGCACGGCGTATGCGGTGCCTCGCATGCTGCGGGGTGGCCGGCGGGCGATGGTCATGCAGATCGACGTGCTCAGCGACGACGACGGTGACGAAGGCCTGCTTGCCTCGGCGACGGTGAACTTCGCCGTGATCAACGGCGCTACCCCCAAGCTGCCCGACTGGCCTTCATCGTGACGGTCGTTTCCAAGCGGGCAATCGGGGGGTAACGTCATTACCACCAAGTGAGAATCCCAGCCTCAGGAGATCGCCATGCCGTCTCGTGAACTTTCCTTCCCGGTCTTCGACGCCGACAACCACATGTACGAGTCGCAGGAAGCGCTGACCAAATTCCTTCCGGAGAACCGCAAGCGCGTCATCGACTACGTCCAGGTCCGCGGTCGCACCAAGATCGTGGTGCGCGGACACATCAGCGAGTACATCCCGAACCCGACCTTCGAGGTCGTCGCGAAACCCGGCGCGCAGGAGGACTACTTCCGCAACGGCGCGCAGGGCAAGAGTTACCGCGAAATCCTCGGCGAACCGATGAAGGCCATTCCTGCGTTCCGGGAACCGGCGGCACGGCTGGAGGTGATGGACGAACTCGGCATCGACTACGCCCTGATGTTCCCGACCTTGGCCAGCCTGGTCGAGGAGCGCATGAAGGACGACCCGGAGATGACCCATGACGTCATCCACGCGCTCAACCAGTGGATGTACGAGCAGTGGTCGTTCAATCACAAGGACCGCATATTCGCCACCCCGGTGATCACCCTGCCGATCGTCGAGCGTGCGCTCGAAGAACTCGAGTGGTGTCTGGAGCGCGGCGCGCGGACCGTGCTGGTCCGCCCGGCGCCGGTGCCCGGCTTCAAGGGCAGTCGCTCGTTCGGGCTCGAGGAGTTCGACCCCTTCTGGCAGGCCTGCGTCCAGGCCGGGATCCCGGTGTCGATGCACGCCTCTGACAGCGGCTACTCCGAATTTGCCAACGTGTGGGAGCCCGGCGACGAATTCCTGCCGTTCAAGCCGACGCCCTTCCGCAGCTTCGCGATGGGACACCGCCCGATCCTCGACGCCATGGGCGCGCTGGTGTGCCATGGCGCGCTGTCCCGCAACCCCGAACTGCGGATCCTGTCGATCGAGAATGGCGCCGACTGGGTGCCGGATCTGTTCAAAGGTCTCAAGGGCGTCTACAAGAAGATGCCGCAGGCCTTCAGCGAGGACCCGGTGGAGGCGTTCAAACGCTGCGTCTACATCACCCCGTTCTGGGAGGACCGGTTCACCGAGATCGTCAAGATGATGGGTACCGACCGCGTGCTGTTCGGATCCGACTGGCCACACCCCGAAGGTCTCAAGGACCCGATCAGCTTCGTCGACGAGCTGACCGACTTCAGCGAAGAGGACGTCGCCAAGATCATGGGCGGCAACCTGATGCGGCTGATGAAGGTATCGGCGCCGGCCAACGCGTAGTGATGATGGAGCGGCGCACGCTGGAAGCGGTCATCTACGAACGCGAACCGCCGATCGCGCGGATCGTGCTGAATCGGCCTGACAAAGCCAACACCAAGGATGCGACGCTGGTCCAGGAAGTCGACGCCTGCCTGCATGAGGCCGACCGCGACCGCGACATCAAAGTCGTGATCCTCAAAGCCAACGGCAACGGCTTCTGCGGCGGGCACGTCGCCCGGTGGGGTCCCGACGAGAACCCCTACCCCGATTTCGGCGATACGTTCGAGGATCTCTACAAGGGCACCGCCGACCTGTTCCTATGGCCGACGCTGTACCTCTGGGAGTTCCCGAAGCCGACGATTTCGCAGATCCACGGCTACTGCATGGGCGGCGGCATCTATCTGGGTCTACTGACCGATTTCTGCGTGGCATCCGAGGACGCGTATTTCCAGATGCCGTTGGCGCAGAGCCTGGGCGAACCGGGCGGCCACACCATGATCGAGCCGTGGCTGCTGATGAATTGGCATCGCACGATGGATTGGTTGCTGCTGGCGCCGACGCTGTCGGCCGCCGAGGCCCTGGAGTGGGGCCTGCTCAACAAGGTGGTCCCCCGCGACGATCTCGAGGACACCGTCGAGGAGATGGCGCGCAAGCTCGCTCAGGTGCCGCTGACCACCTCGATGGCCGTCAAGAACAGCGTCAAACGCGCCTACGAGCTGATGGGTATGCGGGTACATCTGCAGGTCAGTCACATCCTGACCAACATGGTCGGCGCTGCGTCCGACGTGCAGGAGCGCCGCAAGCTGTTGATGCAATCCGGTTTGAAGCCAAGGGATTTCATCGACCGCGACGGCGATCCGACTAGCTGAACCCCGGCCGAATGCCCGGCTAGCCGGGCTCCCGCCGCCGAACGCCCGGCCAGCCGGGAGGCGGCGGAGGGGCAGGCCGCGCCCGCCTAGCGGCCGCGCTCGCCAGGCAGCGCGCGGCCTGCGGCATGCCGCGCAGCGACGTAGCCGAACACCATCGAACTGGCGATACTGGCGCCGGCACCCGGGTAGGTGCGGCCCATCACGGTCGCCGTGGTGTTGCCGGTGGCATACAGGCCCTCGATCACCTGGTCGTTGCCGTCGAGGACCTGGGCGTGCTTGTTGGTGACGACCCCGCCGCACGTCCCGACGTCGGCGGGCAGCACCCTGGTCGCGTAGAACGGCGCACGATCCAGCGGACCGACGGCGGCGTTGGGCCGGTATCCCGGATCGCCGAGGCAGTCGTTGTAGGCCGACTGGCCGCGACCGAAGTCGGGATCGAGACCCTTGACCGCAAACTCATTGAAGCGCTGCACGGTGTGCGCCAATTCGTCTGCGGGAAGCTCGGTTTGGCGGGCCAGCGCCTCGATGGTGTCGGCGCGCTTGACTGCCCCGGACTCGATCAGCTCGGCCGGCAGCTGCTGGTTGCGCTTGAGCGGGTTGGCGCTGGTGACGTAGCGACGCACGTATCCGTCGTCGAAGATCATCCAGCATGGCACCGCCTTGTTGGCGTACATCGCCTTGCCGACTTCCACGTAGGAGTTCGACTCGTTGCAGAAGCGACGTCCCGTCGAGTCGACGTAGATGGCGCCGGGCCGCTGCCGTCCGGAACCCAGTGACGCGGCGACGACGCGGTCGGGCAGGAAAACCGAAGGCAGCCACCAGGCTTCGTCGAGTAGGTCGGTCTTGGCGCCCAGCCGCATCGCGGTCTGCAGCACTTCCCCGGTATCGCCCGGGTTGGCGATCGACCACTTGGCCTCGTTGGGCTGGTCGCCGCTGTACTGCTTTCGCATCTCGGCGTTGTGCCCGAATCCGCCGGCGGCCAACAGGACTCCCCTGCGGGCCTCGACGTTGACGGTCGTCCCGTCGTGCGTGATGCGCGCGCCGACCACCCGGCCGTCCTCGACGATCAGATCGTCGAACGTGGAATTGATCCACAGTGGTGGCCGGCCGCCGCTGAGATCCAGCAGCACCTTGAGCATCTGCCCGATCAGCGACGCACCGTTGGTCAGGATCTGGCGCCGACGCGCACGGCCACCGGCGGTGCGCAGGAACACCTTGGTGGCCACCGCGAAAGCCTTTGGTGCCCGGTTGAAATATTGCACCGACCGCAGCTCGTTGGTCAGCACCGAGTAACCGTAGTTCTCGGCCAGCGCCGGTTGTACCTTGTCGTGCCAGGGACCCAGCTCGGCGGCGTCGAATGGGATGCCTTCGACGGCCCGGCCAGCTGCGTTGCCGCCCTTGTGGTTCGGGTAGTAGTCACTCCAGCCGTCGCAGCGGATCAGCTTGACGCCGCGTCGGATCAGGAAGTTAATCATCTCGTAACCGGCGGTCAGGAACATTTCGCGACGCTCGGGTGAGGACGCAGCGCCGACGTCGCCCACGACGTCGTCCAGGTAGGCGAGTCCGTCCTCGTGCGAGTCGGCGATGCCGTCGGCGCGCATCAGCGGGTTGTTGGGCAACCAGACGATGCCGCCGGACAAGCCGGTCGAACCGCCCACCAGTCCTTGCTTTTCCACGATCAGCGGTTCGAGCCCGCTGTCGAGGGCGGCCAGGCCGGCGACCATGCCACCACCGCCGCTGCCGGCGATCAACAGATCGACGGAACGATCCCAGTGCGTGGTCATCGCGCCTCCAAGGTGAAACCGAGGTCGACGATCGGCACGTCGATGGTGGTGTTCGTCTTCTGAATCGCCGGGACCAGGGTGTCGTAGGGCAGACCGGCCAGAAATCCGTCGATGACCCGCTCGAAGTTCGAGATCAGCCCCTCGATCTGGTTGGACAGCCGCATGTAGTCGAAACCCTTGGAATGCAATCCTTTTTGTTGCCTCGGCAGGTTGGAGAAATCCTGCGCGGGGATCGGTGGCCAGCTCGGGTCGTCGGGCGCCAACGGCTCGGGCGGTGTCGGCTTGCCCGCCGACTGGTCGTTGGGCAGGCGGGTGAGCGACCAGATCTCGAACAGCGTCTCCTCCGGCCCGAGGGGGCGAATCCGGTAAGACGACGCGCTGCTGTAGGTGGGCAGGATGAAGTGGTGCGGGAAGGCGAAGCCGATCGCGTCGGTGATGCCGCGGCGAATCAAGTCGTTGAGATCGGGCATCGCGCTCCCCCGCGCGCGGTGCCACTTGACCACCGCGTCGTTGAGGGCGCGACGCCAAGCGGCTAGCGCCTCAGCTGGATCCGACGGTAACGGGAGAGTCTGCATCCCCTCGGCGATCCGGATGTCGTTCTCGTGCGTCATACCGCCCATACCGTCGCCGAGGGTCCGCATGAAATACAGGCTGCTCGCCACGACGGGGTGCACTGCCTCGGACGCGCCGCCGCTTGCCGCGGACGGCAACAGCTGCGGATGCGTCTGCGGGACGTGGTAGCCCTCCATGAACGCCGCCGTCGCCAGCTTCCAGTTCACCGGTAGCCGGCAGGACTGCCACCATTCGACGCGCAGTGACTCGACCTGCCATGCGTCGTAAATCGAGGCGAACGGCTCCATCCAGTCGCGCAGCGGCGGTGCTTCGTCGTCGAGATTGATCCAGGCACAACCACCCCACAGTTCGCACTTGACTTCCACGAGCTCCAAATCGTAAGCGACCATGTTGCTCTCGACGAAGGCCTCGGGGCGCAGCACGAAGGTGTTGCGCCCGTCGATTCCCCAACACCAGCCGTGGAAAGGGCAGACGAAGGTGCGCCGATTGCCGTTGCCTTCGATCAGCTTGACTCCGCGATGGCGGCACGCGTTGTGATAAGCCCGGACGGTGTCAGGGTCGACTCGCACGACGATGACCGACTGGTCGAGGATCTCGTACTCGACGAAGTCGCCCACCTTGGGAATCTCTTCCAAACGGCACGCCATCTGCCACACCCGCGGCCAGAACAACTCGGCTTCGGCAGCATAGAAGTCGGGATCGTAATAGCGCTGCTTGGGAATTCGGCTCGGATTCTGCACCGCCCACGGCACCTGGTTGGTCATCGTGTCACCTCATAAGATCCTGGACGCCCGCCCCTGCCAATACCGGTCCCGAATACGCCGTTTGTAGAGCTTGCCGTTGGGGTCCCGCGGCAGGATGTCGAATTCGATTGTGCGCGGGCACTTGTAGCCCGCGAGGTGGGTTCGGCAGTATTCGATGAGCTCGGCCGCCAACTGGGGTCCGCCCGAAACACCGTCCGCCGGTTGCACGACGGCCTTGACCTCTTCGCCGAATTCGTCGTTGGGCACGCCGAACACCGCCGCGTCGACGAGCTTGGGATGCATCGTCAGCACGTTCTCCGCCTCTTGCGGATAGATGTTCACCCCGCCCGAGACGATCATGAACGTAGACCGGTCGGTCAAATACAGGTAGCCGTCGTCGTCGACATAGCCCATGTCACCGAGCGACCGCCAGCCCCGGTCGTTGGAGACCGACGCGGTTTTGGCCGGGTCCTTGAAGTACTCGAACGCCGGGCCGCCCTCGAAGAACAGCTCACCGGTCTGCCCGGCCGCAACCTCTTCTCCGTCTTCGCCCACGACGTGCACGGGCGACATCGGGATACCGACCGAACCCGGGTGGGCCAGCCACTCCTCCGGCCCGATCGTCGTGCCGGCGAATCCCTCTGTGCCACCGTAATACTCGTGAATGATCGGGCCGAACCAGGCCATCATCTGTTGTTTGACGTCGACGGGGCACGGGGCCGCAGCGTGGATCACGCACTGCAGGCTCGAGACGTCGTAGCGTCGGCGGACGTCGTCTGGCAGCTTGAGCATCCGGACGAACATCGTCGGCACGAACTGAGCATGGGTGACGCGGTACGCCTCGATCAGCCGCAGCACGTCCTCGGCGTCGAACTTACGCATCGTAATGGCCGCCGCGCCAACGCGATTGACCGCCATCGTGTAGTTCACCCCGGCCGCGTGATACATCGGCGCGGGCGACAGATACACGCTGTCGGCGTTCATGCCGTATTTGTGGATCAGCGCCAACTCGAGCACCGACTGCGCCCAGGAGCCGTTACCGTCGGTGGGCAACGGTCGGCGAACCGCTTTGGGCCGGCCGGTGGTTCCTGACGAATACAGCATCTCCGACCCGTCGGTCAGCGGGGGCGCTTCACCCGCCGCCGCCAGCGCCTCCGCGTAAGACTGCCAGCCTGGTAAGTTCCCACCGACCGCAATCCGCAGTCGATCGGAGCCACCCAGCTGCGCCGCAAGCTCGGCCATCGACACGTCGACGAATACCGCTCTGGCATCGGAGTCGTCGATCACGTAGGCGACCTCGTCGGGGGTGAAATGGGTGTTGATCGCGGTGTAATAGAGCCCGGAAAGCTGGCAACCCCAGGTGATCTCGAAGAACTCCGGCCGGTTTGGCAGTACCAACGCCACGCCGTCGCCGGAGCGTAGCCCCGCGTCGTGCAGCGCCGCGGCGACCCGTTGGCTTCGCGCGTACAGCTCCCCGAATGAGAGCACATCGCCGTCGGACATGATCAGCGCCGGCGACTGCCCGGCGCTGATCGCGTGATCGGCGATGTTCACGACTATCCCGCGGACGCGCCGTCGCTCGCCGCTGCCGCGGCCGCCTGACGCCGCGCGTGCTCGGACGGCAACACCTTGTCCTTGAACACGGTTTGGATCAGCTGCTGCACGTCCTTGCTGATCGACGCCAGCGCGACGAGGTCGTTGGAGCTCTGCCAGTGCACTCGCATACCCATCAGCTCCCAGGCCCGCTTCAGGTTGGCCTTGGTCAGCATCAGCGTCGTCAGCGGCGCCTGGGCGATGTGGCGGGCAATCGCGTCCACCCGGTCGTCGAGGTCTTCCTTCTTGACCACTTCGTTGACCAGTCCGACCTCCAGCGCCTTCTTGGCGTCGATCACCTCTGCGGTGAACAGGTAGTAGGCCGCGCGGCGCCAGTTCATGAACACCCATGGCTCGATGGAACATTCACCCGAGGGCATGCCGAATCCCTGTAACGGCGGATAGGAGAAGTAAGCATCCTCGGAGGCGATGACGATGTCCGTAGTCAACCCCATATGCGTGCCGCCGCCCACGCAGTAGCCATGCACCTGCGCGATGGTGGGCTTGGAGAATTCCCACAGATTGAGGGTTGGCTTCACGAAGAGATCCGACTGCGCCTTCCACGGATGTCCGGTCACCATCGCGTTCTCCACGAACGACGGGTAGTCGACCGCGTTGTTGCCGATCGCGTGCCCCGAGCAGAAGCCCTTGCCGTTGGCCTTGAGGACCAGGACCTTGATGTCGTAGTCGCGGTCGGCGTCCAGCAGGGCGGCATCGACTTCCTCGGCCAGCTTCTGGTCCTGAGCGTTGGCCTTCTCCGGCCAGTTCAGGGTGATCTTCGCGATCGGACCATCCTTCTGATAGATGATGCGTTCGCGAGTTTCGTTGACGTCCATATACTTTTACCCTTCCTGAGTGATGACGCCGATTTCTGCGCCGATGTCGTAAGTCGTGCCGATCTCGCCTGTGCCGACGCCCTCCGAAAGCGAGTCGTCGGCGGATTTCATCAAGATCATCAGCTCATACATGCCCCGTTGGACGTCTGCAGTCTCGATCGCGGGAATCACTCCGTGTAGGAGCCGATCTCGCGGTAGACCTTCGGAATCGGGGGCGGGTCCAGGCTGAGATACTGCAGCGACGACATCTTGCCACTGGCGCCGAGCTCACCCAGCTTGGCGACGACCCCGTCGAGGTCGTCGGCCTCGAGTTCGTAGATCGCGATGAACGGACCGTTTCCATCCGTCGGCGCGAATCGGCGCGCGGAGACGATGCCGTCCACCGAGCAGATCTCGGCCAAATGTGTGTCGTTGTACCAGTCGTGGTACTCCTGCTCGAGGTCGGACGACGCCGGCATGGTCTGTAGATAAATGATGCCTCTAGGCATTTCGCCACTCCTCCTCATCGCTTCGCTCTGCATCGTCGTTGGCGGTAGCCATTTCGCCACTCCTCCTCATCGCTTCGCTCTGCATCGTCGTTGGCGGTAGCCATTTCGCCACTCCTCCTCATCGCTTCGCTCTGCATCGTCGTTGGCGGTAGCCATTTCTAGGTCTCCAATTCTCCTGCGCCGCTTAGCCGCCCGACCACGGCTTCACCTTGAGGAAGCCGCCACCGTCGACGCGGAGTTGCTGACCGGTGACATAGCGCGCGGCGTCGGAGGCCAAGAACAGCACCGCTTCGCTGATGTCCTCTGGTTCGACGTACGGAATCGGCATCGCCTGCACGAGCGGGAAGATCGGTTCTGCGTCCTCGCGGGTGGGGTTCGGCAGGTCGGGCCGGAAAGCCCGATACATCGGCGCGCTGTGCAGCATGTCGGTGTTGACGTTGGTGGGGTGCACCGCGTTCATCCGGATCGAGAACGGCGCCAGCGCGCGTGCGAAGTCGTTGACGTAATGCGCGGCAGCGATTTTCGCGAAGGCGTAACCCGCGCCGCCGGGCCCGCCGTCGATGCCGGTGGTATTCATCGACGACATGAAGGCGGCGTTGGAGCCGATCACGATGATCGATGCGCCGGACTCCAGGTGCTTGAGGCTCGAGTGCACCAGGTTGAGCACGCCACCGAGGTCGACGTCGACGGCGTCGGCGAAGGCTTGCGGCGGCAGACCCGCCGTCAATGGGCAGATCCCGGCGTTGGCGACCACGATGTCGAGATGGCCGAGCTCGGCGACGCCGCGGTCGACGGCCGCCGCCAATGCCGCGCGGTCCCGAACGTCGGCGATCTCGGTGTGGACGCGCCGCCCCTCCTTCTCCACTAGGCGGGCGGTTTCGTCCAGATCCTCCGGGCGGGCGAGCGGGTACTCATTGGTCTCGATGTCTTCGCAGAGGTCGACCGCGATGATGTCGGCGCCTTCCGCCGCCAGCGTCCGGGCGTGCGAGCGGCCCTGACCGCGCGCGGCTCCACTGACGACCGCGACCTTGCCCGTCACCCTGCCCATAGCCGATCCCTTCTCATGCGCTCACAAACGCGACCGCGGGCCTAGCGGCGATGTTGTCGCCCAAGCCATTCGAAACGGAAGCCGGCAGCTGAATCCTCCGACGTGGGCGCGACAGAGGCGCTGAGCCGACCCACCACAGGGATCGGTGAGCGTTCAACTCCATCGCTTCTCTTCCACGACGCTGCGTCACTGCAGGACAGGCTGTTAAAAACCTATAGTATCTATTCTACTAAAGATAGGAAAGACACCGAAAAGGTGCACGAAGACCTGGGGTGACGCGATCCTGTACCCTGCCCTCGAATACCGGAGGGCGTACTAAGGGGCAGCCATGACATCGGGTGTCGAGCAACTGGAGTTCCAAGCCGAGGCGCGACAGCTTCTGGATTTGATGGTCCACTCGGTTTATTCCGACAAGGACTCGTTTCTGCGGGAGTTGATTTCCAACGCCTCTGACGCGCTGGACAAGCTGCGCATCGAGGCGTTCCGCAACAAGGACCTGGATGTCGATACCTCCGATCTCCACATCGAGATCGACGTGGACCGCGAGGCGCGCACGTTGACCATTCGCGACAATGGCATCGGCATGAGCCGCGCTGAGGTGGTCGACTTGATCGGCACCTTGGCCAAGTCGGGGACGGCCGAGCTGCGACAGCAACTCAAGGACGCGAAAAACGCCGCGGTATCCGACGAGCTGATCGGCCAGTTCGGCATCGGCTTCTACTCGACGTTCATGGTGGCCGACAAGGTCGAACTGCTCACCCACAAAGCCGGTGAAAGCGAAGCCATCAAATGGCAATCCAGCGGCGACGGCACCTACACGATCGAATCAGTCGACAACGCGCCGCAGGGAACGTCGGTGACGCTGCACCTCAAGCCCGCCGACGCCGAGGACGCGCTGCACGACTACACCTCGGAGTGGAAGCTGCGGACGCTGGTCAAGAAGTACTCCGACTTCATCGCCTGGCCGATCCGGATGGAGGTCGAGAAAAAGTCTGAGCAGGACGACAAGGAGACCGTCACCACCGAGGTCGAGACCCTCAACTCCGGCAAGGCGCTGTGGGCGCGACCCAAGGACGAGGTCTCCGACGAGGAGTACAAGGAGTTCTACAAGCACATCGCGCACGCCTGGGACGAGCCACTCGAGGTCATCTCCATGAAGGCCGAAGGCACGTTCGAATACCAAGCGCTGCTGTTCATTCCGTCGCGCGCCCCCCTCGACCTGTACGAGCCCGACGCCGCCATCGGCGTGCAGCTGTATGTCAAGCGCGTCTTCATCATGGGTGACTGTGACCAGCTGATGCCCCGATACCTGCGCTTCGTCAAAGGTGTCGTCGACGCACAGGACCTGTCGCTCAACGTGTCTCGCGAAATCCTGCAGCAAGACCGGCAGATCAACGCGATCCGGCGGCGGCTGACCAAGAAGGTCTTGTCGACCATCAAGGAACTGCAAACCGAGCGGCCGGACGACTACCGCACCTTCTGGGGCGAGTTCGGCAAGGTCCTCAAAGAGGGCCTGATGCGTGACTTCGACAACCAGGAGACGCTGCTCGAGGTCTGCTCATTCGCCTCGACCCACAGCGAAGACCAGCTCACGACGCTCGCCGAGTACGTCTCCCGGATGAAGGAGGGTCAGCGCCAGATCTTCTACGCCACCGGCGAATCGCCCCAGCAGATCCTCAACACCCCGCACCTCGAGGCGTTCAAGGCCAAAGGCTACGAGGTGCTGCTGCTTTCCGACACCGTCGACGAGATCTGGCTGGGCTCGGTGACCGAGTTCGACGAGAAGCCGCTGCAGTCGATTGCCATGGGCGACGTCGACCTCGACACCGAGGAAGAGAAGTCGGCGCACGAGGCCGAACGCAAAGAGCAGGAAGAGAACTTCGCCGACCTGCTGGCGTGGCTGACCGAGACGTTGAGCGACCACGTCAAGGAAGTGCGATTGTCCACTCGCCTGACCGACTCACCGGCGTGCCTGATCACCGACGCATTCGGCATCACCCCGTCGCTGGCCCGTATCTACCGCGCGACCGGGCAGGACGTGCCGGTCGGCAAGCGGACGCTGGAGATCAATCCGACGCATCCATTGATCACCGGGCTGCAGCAGGCACACAAAGACCGCGGCGACGACCCCACCAATGGCGAGACCGCCGAATTGCTCTACGGCGCGGCACTTCTGGCGGAAGGCAATGCCCCAGAGGATCCCGCCCGGTTCGCCGAGCTGCTTGCCAACCGACTGACGCGGACGGTCTAGCGTCCGGCCTTGCCGTGCTTGACCTGGTTGAACGGCACCCCACGGTCGGCGGCGTACTCGCGAGGGAAGTTCAACACGCGCTCGCCGATCACGTTACGAGCCAACTCGCTGGTGCCGCCGCCGATGCAGGCCGTTTGGCGGGACAGATAGCGCAGCCCGGTCTCCAAGCCCTCGCCCTCGGCGCCGACGACGCCGCCGGTTCCGGTAATCGCCAGCCCCGTATCCATCTCCAAGGTGACGGCGTCGGCGTGGAATAGCCGCAACAAGCTTCCGGCCGCGGGCGGCAGCGAACCGTCGTTGACGCCGCGAAAGATATGCGCGCCCAGTTGCTCACTGACCGCGCGGTGCACCAGCGCCCGCCCCGCGATCTCTCGCAGCCGCTCGTTGTCGGATTGTCCGGTCGCGGCGAGCAGTCGCGGGTAATTGACCGGCGTCGCGCGCCCGCCCTCACTGCCGCTGCCGCTGGCGAATTCCGAGCCCATGCCGACCGCGCGGCGTTCGTGATAGAGCTGGCGGGAGGCCACCGACCACCCGTCGTTGACTTCGCCGACCACCGCGTCATCGCCGACGTCGACGTTGTCGAGGAACTCCTCGCAAAACTCTGTCGACCCGTTCAGCTGGGTGATGCGACGCATCGTGATCCCGGGATGCTTGATCGGGACCAGGAACATGGTCAGGCCGTCGTGTTTGGGCACATCCCAGTTGGTCCGCGCCAGGCATAAGCCGTAGTCAGCGCCAAAGGCACTGGTGCTCCACGTCTTTGCGCCGTTGAGCACCCAGTGGTCGTCGACTCGGTCGGCGCGGGTGAGCACCCCCGCGAGATCCGAGCCGCCGCTGGGCTCGGACAGCAGCTGGACCAGGATCTCCTCGCCCCGCAGGGCGGCGCCGATGTGCTGACGCTTCTGCTCCTCGCTTGCGGTGTCGAGCAAGGTCGCGCAGCAGATGGTGAAGGTCGGCGTGTTGAGTATCAGCGGCATCTCATAGCTGAGGCTCTCGTCGTTGAACGCCTTCTGGTACTCGTAGTCCAAGCCCAGCCCGCCGTATTCGCGGGGAAAGCAGATGCCCGCGAATCCTCCGTCGTAGAGCCGCTTCTGGAGTTCGCGGGCGCGCTGCCAGCAGCGCTCTTCGTCGCGGTGCGCGGCCGGTGGGTGTGCCGGATCGATCGCCGGCATGTTCTCGGCAAGCCACGCGCGGGCGCGGGCGCGGAACTCGTCGATGGTTTCGGTGTCTGTCACGGTGCCGGCGGTCTCGGTCATTACGCCGACCTCAATGCCTGCTGGGCGGCGTCGTGCAGCGCATACACCCGCAAGTTGTGCTCCTCCGGGGTGCCGAACATGGAGCGGTACAGGGTCGCTCGTCGCAGGTACAAGTGCAGGTCGTGTTCCCACGTCACCCCGATTCCGCCGTGCATCTGCACACACCCCTGGATGATCTCCACTGCCTTCTCCCCGATGTAGGACTTGGCGATGCTGGCCGTCAGCGAGGAATCAGGCGCGCGCTGGGAGATCGCGACCACCGCCGCGCCAGTCGTCGCCCGGCACGCCTCCAGCCACATCTTCATGTCGGCAAAACGGTGTTTGAGCGCCTGGTAGGACGCCAGTGGACGACCGAAGCTGTGCCGGTCCAGCGCCCAGGCCACGGTGAAGTCGAAGACGGTCTGCAGAATCCCGACGACCTCGGCGCACTGCAGCACCTGCGCGATCTGACTTTGACGGTCGATCAGGTCGACCGAACTGTCCAGCGCCGCGGTGTGGTCCACCTCGACATCGTCGAATTGCACACGCGCGTATTGCTTGACCATGTCGATGGACTGCTGGGGCTCGACGTGCACGCCCGCAACGTCGGTAGGGACCAGGAACTGGCGCACACCGTCATCGGTGCGGGCAACCACGAGCAGCAGTCCGGATTGGGCGCCGGCCTCGACCCGGTCTTTGACGCCGTCGATCCGGTAGCCGGAGTCGGTGGCCGTCGCGGTGACCGACGGCTCGTGCGGCGCCCAGCCCCGCCCGGGCTCGTACACCGCCCACGAGGCGATCGTCTCGCCGGCGATCAGCGATTCGATCGTCTCCGCATGTGCTTGCGGCTCGGCCGATTCCACCAGTGCGGTAAGCACGGTGCTGACTGGATACAACGGGCCGGGGGCGACGGTTTTGCCGAGTTGTTCGGCGACCATCGCCAGGTCGGCGAACCCGTCACCGGAGACGCTGCCGCCGCCGAGGTCTTCGGGAACCAGCAGCGCGGTCCACCCCAACTCCGCGGCGCGCCGCCACCAATCCGGCTCGAATGCCACGCCCTGAGAATGCAACTCCCGCACCCGACTCAGGGGAACCTCTTTCTGGAGAAAAGCCTGAGTCGTGGAGGCAAAGAGTATCTTTTCGGGGGAATCGACGGCAGTCATGATGTTGGCGAAGCCTTCCTGGCCGTGCGTCCCAATCGCTGGTCGCTGGTGACCCGATGGTAGCAATGACCAATACCGTAAGAGATACCGGAGTTCAATCGATAATGACGTCGAGAAGCCGCGCTAGCCATGGCTGAGGCCGACGACCGGCCGTCGGACCTGGCCAAAGCGAAGCTGGATGCCCTCGCGCTGGCTGAGCAAGCCGAGGCGGAGGCGGCTGAGGCTGAAGCGCTCGCCGCGGCGGCCCGCGCCCGCGCGCGGGCCATCAAGTTGCGGCGCGAGGCCGAGGCCGAGCGCGCGACTCAGACCGACGCTGACGACGACGCGACCGGCTCCAGCGACACCGCCGTCGAGCAGGCGGCCGAGCCGGAGACTGCCGAGGCGGCAACTCCCGAGCCGACCGACTCCGCCGAATCCGAAGCGGCCGGCCAGCGGCGGCAGCTACCGAGGATGTCGCTGACCCTGACCGTTGCCGCGGTGGTCGCAATCGTCGCGCTCCTCGGGGCCAGCGGCTGGATGGCATGGTGTCACTACAAAGTCGGGCAGGACCGCGCGCGCGCCGCCGCCTATGTCGCGACCGCCCGCCAGGGCGTCATCAACCTGACGTCACTCGACTTCAACAAAGCCAAGGAAGACGTACAGCGGGTGCTGGACAGCGCCACTGGCGAGTTCAAGGACGACTTCCAGAAGCGCGCAGAGGATTTCGAGTCGGTGGTGAAGGACTCGAAGGCGGTGACCGAGGGATCTGTCACGATGACCGCGCTCGAATCGATGAGCAAGGACTCCGCAGTCGTCCTGGTGCTGGCCAACGAGCGCGTGACCAACATCGCCGGTGCCAAAGACCAACCGCGGACCTTCCGGTTCCGGGTGAGCGTCGTGCAAGCCGGTGGTGACCTGAAAGTGTCGAAAGTGGAGTTCGTGCTGTGAGCGACGACGACACTGCCGCCGACGTCGAGCCGACCGAAGGCGTCGAGATCGACAAGACCAAGGACGGCGAAGAGGACGGAACCGAGACGGTTCACCGGTTGAGCACGGGCGAGGTCCGCCGGCGCGCCGGCATTCCCGTCGTCCCACTGGTGCTGTTGGTGGCGTTGTTGGCGGCCGGCGGCCTTGCGGGGTGGCTGTTCTTCACCCAGTACCGACCCGACCAGGAGACGGACCACGCGGTCGAGCAAAGCGTCGTCAACGCCGCGCGAGACGGCACGGTGGCCCTGCTCTCGTACAAGCCCGACACGCTCGACCAAGACTTCGCCGCGGCGAAGTCGCACCTCAGCGGCGACTTTCTGAACTACTACAGCGACTTCACCAAGCAGGTCGTGACGCCGGCTGCCAAATCGAAAGGCGTGTCCACCACCGCTCAGGTCGTCGGCGCCGCCGTCTCCGATCTGCACCCGAATTCAGCCGAGGTGCTGGTCTTCGTCAATCAAGCCACTGCGAGCAAGGAGCGGCCGGATCCGTCGATGGCCGCCAGTTCGGTGAGGGTCTCGCTGAGCAGGATGAACGGCCAGTGGTTGATCACCAAATTCGATCCGCTCTAGTAGGCCGGGGAGCCGCTAGACCGCGAACGTTCGCCGCAGGGTTTGGGCATGCAGTGCCACGTTCTCTTGCGAGACAACCCATTCCGGCGCCGCCGAGTCGAATCCATGGAAGGTGGCGGCGACGACATGCAACTCGGTGTGCACATAGGCGTGCAGTAGCCGGTTGGCGTAGTCGATGGCCTCGTCGCGGCAGGGGTCGATCTCGGCGCAGCTGATGAACGCCGGCGGCAAACCCTCGAGGTTGGCCCGGTGCGCCGGAACGTGCTGCGCCGTCGCCGCGCCATGTCCGAGGTAGTGCCCCCACGCCCGACTCACCGCCGGACCGTTGAGGCCGGGGGTCTGCCGGAATTCCCGGCGCGAGGGCGTTGCGTCCGAATCCAACATGGGCTGGTGCAGCACCTGGGCCAGGATCGCCGGACCCTCCTCGTCGAACGTGCGCTGGGCCAGCGCAGCGACGAGCGCCGCGCCCGCGTCGCGGCCCATCAGCACGATCCGGTCTGCGTCCGCGTCGAGGGCCGCGCCGTTCTCGACGGCGTACCGGAACGCCGCCGCCACGTCGTCGAGGGCCGCCGGGCACGGATGCTCGGGGGCCAACCGGTAGTCGACCGACACCACCAGGCAGCTCGCGTCGCGAGCCAGCTGCACACAGTGGGCGTGATCGGTGTCGAGATTGCCGGTGACAAAGCAACCGCCGTGGGCGTAGATCACCAGCGGTGTCGCCGACGTGGCCGGACCACGGTAGAGCCGAAGACCGAGTCGCCCGCCGGGCCCGTCGATGGCCCGATCCTCGACCCGGACATCGGTGGTGTCGACGGCGGCGGCACGCTCGGCGGCCAGCGCGTTGGACTTTTCCCGCTCGACGGGTAGCGACTCGGTCTGAAATTCCACGATGTCCAAGCCGGCCGCCACGTCGCGCAGGGCTGGGTCAATCCGGCCCAAACCGCGCGGCCGTGCGCGATCGGTCTCAGTCGTCATGCAGTCGTCCTTTAGCGTGGTCAGGTCTCCCTATTCAAGCGGTCACCGGGGGACGCTCTCCGGGCAGTGCCTTGACGGTCGAGGGCAACCCGTACAACGCCGTGGCGTTGCCGCGCATGATCCGCTCCCGCTGAGCTGCGGGAAACCGGTTGACCGCATAGGTCGGGGCGTCGTAGCTCCAGTGCGGATAGTCCGTCGAAAACATCAGGTTGTCCCCGAGGTCCATCATCTCGAGGTACTCGCGGAACTGCTTGACGTCGGTGTCCTCCAGCGGCTGGGTGGTGAAACGGACGTGTTCGCGGACGTACTCCGACGGCCGTCGACGCACGTGCGGCAGGTCAGCGCGCCGCGCCTGCCAGATCCGGTCCATCCGCGACATCACCGGCATCGCCCACGTGAAGCCGCCCTCGACGAACACCACCCGTAGGTCGGGATGCCGGTCGAAGGCGCCGTCAAACACCAGGCTCATCAGATGCGACACGTACAGCAGGGGCCACGACGCGAAGAAGTCGTGCCAGTGGGCCGGGTTTCCGACCGGGTAGATCGGAATCAGCTCGAATGGCGTCTGCCCCATCAGATGGGTGGCCACCGGAAAGCCGTTAGCCGAAGCGGCAGCATAGATCGGATCGAAATGCGGGTTGCCGAACGGGATTCCGCGCGTCTGCGGCGTCATCAACACCTGCGCCATGTACGGATGGCCCGCCCACCGCTCGATTTCGCGGGCCGCGAGGTCGGGTGCCTGCGCAGTGACGCTGATGGATCCGCGCCAGCGGCCGTGGGCGTTGTTACGGTCCAGCCAGACATCGGCGAGCCAGTCGTTGTACGTGGCTTTCAGCACGTGTTCGGCCTGCGGCAGTTGCGCGTCGCACATCGGTTCCAGCGTGGCGATGCCGACTCCGGCGTCGACGAGTAGTTGTTTGGCGGCGTAGTCGGGATCGGTCCCGGCGAAACCGCCGCCGGGCGGCGCCGCGTCGACTCGCATGGAGAAGGTCTTGAACGAATCCGGGGTGTCGTAGAAGTGCGGGATCGGGGTGACGGCGTTGCCGGAGGGCCAGATTTTGTCCACCCATTCCGGCGGCGCGTACGACTTGAGGACGTCGGTGGAGACGGGCATCGGGTGCACGTCGGTGTCGACGATGGCGACCGCGATCTCGTCGTGCTCGGTGCGCGACTCCGCCCGTTCGGTGATGGTCATCGATGACTCCCTTCCGCTAGTGCGGTGAGGCCGTATAGGTCGGCGGCGTTTCGCCACAGCACGTCGTCGCGCTGTGCACTGTTCAGCCCGGCGACGGCATCCTCGGCTGAGCAGGTGGACCAGTGTGGGTAGCCGGACCCGTACATCAGCAGGCCGGATTTCCCGGAGAACTCCATCCAGCGCTGCGTCTGGCCCGGGTCCGTTGGCCCGTCGAAGGATGACGTGCAGAACCGGACATGGTCGGGCAGGTAGTCGCTCGGGTAGCGATCGACCCATGGCGTCTGATCACGCATCGACAGCCAGAACGTGTCGAGTCGCCACATCAACGGGGTCAGGATGTCGTAGCCCCCGTCGGCGAAGACGAACCTCAGATTCGGGTGCCGCCCGAACGTGCCTTCGACGATGAGCGTGGCGAGGTGGACGAAGTAGTTCAACGGCATGAAGGCCGCATAACCGGGATACGTGCCCGCATGACCGGCGAAGGTGGGCGCATAGTCGACGCCGTTGCCGCCGTTGATGTGCACAGCGACCGGAAGTCCGTGCGCCGCCGCGGCCTCCCAGATCGGCTCGAACTGCGGCTTGCCGTACGGCTCGCGGGACTGCAACGGGACTCCCACCTGCACCAGCTTGGGGTGCGCGGCAAGACGTTCTATCTCCGCGACCGCGCCCTTGGGATCTTCCGGGTTGACGCGAATGGTGCCGCGAAAGCGATTCGTGGCGTCCGGTTCGAGCCAGCGATCCAGTAGCCAGTCGTTGACCGCCGCGCAGATACGGCTGTTGAGCAGATAGTCGGCAATGTTGCCGCGTGTCAGAGGATTGAGCACGGCATAGTCGGCGCCGGCGTCGTCGAACAGATGGCGGGCGACGGTCGCGGGATCAGATCCCGGATAGTGCTCGCCGTACAGGTCCTCACGGTAGTTGCCGCGCGGCGCCTGATACCACTGCTGCTCGACGTCGGGTATCGACCGCAGTTTGTGGGCGGCCGGGAGGTAACGCCGGATCTCGGCGTTGTAGCGAAAGTGCGGCTGCACATTGGTATCGATGATCATGCGGTCAGGAACACCTTCCCGTCGGCGACATCCACGTCGTAGGTGCGGACACGTCGTTTGGGGTCGGCAAGGTTCTGCCCCGTGGTGATGTCGAATTCCCAGTTGTGCCAAGGGCATCGGACGATCTGACCGTCTTTTATCCGGCGTATCCCACCGGGCTCGTCGGGCGCCGACTCGTTGGTGCCGCCGAGCAGTCCCTCGCACAACGGGGCGCCCTCGTGCGAGCAGTAGTTGACGATCGCGTGCAACGACCCGGCGACGTTGTACACACCCACGCCGAACTTGCCGACGTCGACCAGTTTCATCGCGCCCGGCGGCAAGTCGTCGAGCGAGCAGACGAGTCGACGTTCAGCCACGGTTAATACTGTCCTCGATGCGGTAACCACTACAAGCCGTTGGGCTTCGTTGCTATTTATATTATGATAGCGAAATTCCCGGTCACGAAGGAGCGGCAATGACGCTGCGCACCGAAGTTCCAGACGTTGGGGGCCAACCGGTCGTCCTCGACGTAACCGGCGAGACCAGCCCCTACCCGTTCTTCGAGTACATGCGCCGCACCGATCCGGTGTTCCACGGCAAGTTCATGGAAAACGAGCTGCTACCGCCGGAACTCGCACCCGACGACGAATGGGTGCTGTTCGGATACGACGGCGTCTTCCAGGCTTTCCGCGACGAAAAGGCCTTCACCTCAGCCGCGTACGACAAGACAATCGGCTTGGTGATGGGCCACACCATCCTGGCGATGGAGGGCAAAGAGCACCACGACCATCGCAGCCTGGTGGCGAAGGCTTTCCGGGCAACGGCGCTGGAACGGTGGGAACCTTCGGTCATCGGGCCGGTGTGCAATCAGCTCGTCGACGAGATCAAAGCCGACGGACATGCCGACCTGGTCAAAGCGCTGACCTTCGAGTTCCCCACCCGAATCATTTCTGAGCTCCTCGGCCTGCCCCGCGAAGATCTCGACATGTTCCGGCGACTGTCGCTCGGGCTCATTTCGATCCAGACCGACATCGAAGCGGGCTTGATCGCGGCCAACGAACTGCACACCTATTTCTCCGACCAGGTCGAGCAGCGCCGCAGGAAACCCACCAACGACATCATCGGCGACCTGTGCACCGCGGAGATCGACGGCGAAAAACTTGACGACGAAGCGATCATCGCGTTCCTTCGCCTGTTGCTGCCCGCCGGATTGGAGACGACGTACCGGTCGTCCGGCAACCTGCTTTATCTGTTGCTGACTCATCCTGAGCAGTTGACGATGGTCCAGCGGGACCGGTCGCTGATACCGCCCGCCATGGAAGAGGGGTTGCGGGTCGAAACTCCCCTGACCATGGTCATGCGTACGACCACCCGGGACGTCGAGATCAGCGGTACGACGATTCCGGCCGGCGCACAGGTCGACTTGTGCATGGGTTCGGCCAACCGCGACGAAAGTCGCTGGCCGGATTCGAACACCTTCGACATCCAGCGACCGCGCCAAGCGCATATCGCGTTTGCCGGCGGAATACACATGTGTCTGGGAATGCACCTGGCGCGCTTGGAAACTCGCGTCATGCTGGAGAGTCTGCTGGACCGCGTCGAGAACATCAGGCTGGAACCCGACGACGAGACCCGGATCGTCGGCGTCACGTTTCGCTCGCCGAATAGCTTGCCAGTGACCTTTACGCCGGTGCCGTGAAAAGCCGCGCCGCAATCCTGCACGACGTCGGCGGGCCTTGGTCTGTCGAGGAATTCGAATTGGATCCCCCGAAGGCCGGGGAGGTTCTGGTCAAGATGGCCGCCGCGGGCCTGTGCCATTCCGACGACCACATCCTCAAGGGTGACATGTCCGCACCCAACGACGTCATGAAGGCGATGGGGCTGCCCTCGATGTTCCCGATGATCGGCGGCCACGAGGGCTCGGGCATCGTGGAAGAAGTAGGTCCGGGTGTCACCGATTACGCCCCGGGCGACCACGTGGTGATGTCGTTCGTCGCGGCGTGCGGTCAATGCCGTTGGTGCGCAAGCGGAGCCGAGTACATCTGTGATGCCGGCATCGGCACCATGGTTCCGGGCATGCCCACCGACGGGACCTTCCGCCACCACACCTCGGACGGACGAGACCTTGGTCATCTCGCCAAGGTCGGGACGTTCGCCGAACACACTGTGGCATCGGTAAACTCGCTGGTGAAAGTGGAGCCGCACCTGCCGCTGGTGCCGATCGCCCTGCTGTCGTGCGCCATTCCCACCGGTTACGGCTCGGTGGCCAACCGTTCCAATATGCGCGCCGGCGACACCGTCGTGGTGATCGGCGTCGGCGGCATCGGGACTGCCGCCATCCAGAGTGCTCGGATCAACGGAGCCGCGCAGATCGTTGCCGTCGATCCGGTTGAGTTCAAACAGAAGTCGGCGCTGCGCTTCGGGGCGACACACACCGCGGCATCGGCCGAAGAGGCGATGGATCTGGTGCGCGGCCTGACCTTCGGCGTGATGGCCGACGCCGTCGTGGTCTCGCCGTCATTGATGAGTCGCGAGGATGTTCGCGACGGGGTGGCACTTACCCGCAAGGGTGGGACATGCGTGCTCACCGGCATGACGTCACAACTGACCCAGTCGGTCAAGATCAATCTGCAGGACTTCATCCTGATGAATAAGACGCTGGCGGGCACCATATTCGGCTCGTGCAACATGAAGTCCGACATCGCCCAACTGGCCAAGCTCTACCAGAGTGGCCAATTGATGCTCGACGAGATGATCACCCGGCATTACCGGCTCGACGAGATCAACGATGCCTATGCCGATCTGCTGAACGGTGAAATCGTGCGCGGCATCATCGATTTCGGGGTCGCGTAGCTGCACACCGTCCCCGTTCCGCGATGCCGGGCGCGGCGGCGCTGTGGGAACAGACCTACTACGCACCTGCGCCCACTAACGGCAAGTTGACCACCGCCGACGGCGGCAGCGCGGCATGGACCGACAACGGCAACGCGTGGAACCGATGCCTGGCGCAACGCGCGGAACCGATGCCTGGCGCGGCGCGTCCCCTTGCTGGCGCACGAGATCAAGACCGGCGGACTTGACTCGGTCTCGATGGGCGCACCAGGACCGCAAACCACTTGCGTCACTGTGGTTTCAGCTGTGGATGAGTTTCTTCGGATGTCGGTGGGTGTCGTTAGAATTCGAACATGCGTGCGAGTAGTCGTGAGGATGTCGTCGAGGGTCTCGACGCGCTGCGCGCTGCGATGAAACGCACCCTGGACCTCGGGTTCGACGCGTTGACCACCCCCGAGCGGCTCAACGTCCTGGAAAGCTTCGAGGTGTTCCGCCGGCAGCTGCCCGCGGTCGAGCACGAGTTGATCAACGAGCTGGGCCACGAAGACCAGGCGGTGCTGGGTGGGAAACTGCCCGCGGTGCTGGCCGACCGGCTCCGGATCAGCCGTTCAGAGGCCTCCCGCCGTATCCACGAAGCCGCTGATTTGGGCCAGCGCCGGGCCTTGAACGGGGAACCGTTGCAGCCGGTGCTGCCCGCGACCGCCGCCGCCCAACGCGCCGGGGAGCTGGGCGCCGGCCATGTCGCGGTGATCCGCTCGTTTTGGCAACGGATCCCCGACTTTGTCGATGTCGGCACCCGCGCACGCGCCGAACAAGAACTCGCCCAGCGCGCCACCGAACACCGCCCCGACGAATTGTCGAAACTGGCCGACCGGCTGATGGACTGCCTCAACCCCGACGGCGACTTCACCGACGTGGATCGGGCTAAGCGCCGCGGGGTCGTGTTCGGCCGCCAGGACATCGACGGCATGAGCCGGCTGTCAGGCTGGCTCACCCCGGAGGCGCGGGCCACCTGGGATGCGGTGTTCGCCAAACTGGCCGCACCCGGCATGTGCAACCCCAACGATGACACCCCGTGTGTGTCGGGTACCCCGTCGCAGGACGCGATCCAGGGCGACACCCGCGGCGCCCACCAACGCACCCACGACGCCCTGCTCACTGCCGGGCGCGCCCTGCTGGCCTCCGGTGACCTGGGCCAGCACAACGGGCTACCCACCAGCATCATCGTCACCACCACACTCGAGGAGCTAGAAGCCGGCGCCGGGCGGGGTTTGACCGCCGGGGGCACCCTGCTGCCGATGTCCGATGTCATCCGGCTGGCCCAACACGCGCATCACTACCTGGCCATCTTCGAGCGCGGCAAAGCGTTGGCGCTGTATCACACCAAACGCCTGGCCACACCCGCCCAACGGCTCGTCCTGATCGCCAGAGATCGCGGCTGCACCTTCCCCAGCTGCGACGTCTCGGGCTACCACTGCCAGGTCCACCACGACGACCCCTACCGCACCCACCCCATCAGCGACGTCAACCACATGACCCTGACCTGTCCGCCCAACCACGCCTTCACCGAACAAGGCTGGACCACCCGAAAAAACCACCGCGGCGAAACCGAATGGATCCCACCACCCCACCTCGACCGCGGCCAACCGAGAATCAACACCTACCACCACCCCGAAAAGCTACTGTCCCCCGACGAGGACGATGGCCCCTAGTGCAGCGAATACCGGACGGGCAGGTGCTTGAGGCCGCCGACGAACGTCGTCGCGACGAATTCCGGATCGCCGTTCAGCTCAATGGATTTCAGTCGAGGAACCAGCTCCGCGAAGAAGCTGCTGACTTCCATCCGGGCCAGCGCGGCTCCCAGGCAGAAGTGCACGCCGTAACCGAAGGCTAGATGCTTGTTCGGCTCGCGCCCGACATCGAACCGGAACGGGTGGGCGAAGACGTCCTCGTCCCGGTTGCCCGAGACGTAGGACAGCAGCAGCGACTCCCCCGCGGCGATCGGCACCCCACGTAGTTCGGTGTCCGCGGCGGCGGTTCGCATGAATTCCTTGACCGGCGTGGTCCATCGGATCATTTCCTCGGTGGCCAGCGGCATCAGGCCGGGATTGTCGCGCAGCCGATGCAACTGATCCGGATTGTCGACCAGGGCGTGTAGCCCACCGGAGATGGTCGCACTGGTGGTGTCGTGCCCGGCCGTCGCGACAATCAGGTAGTAGGAGACGGTTTCGATGTCCGACAGCGGCTCGCCGTCGATACGGGCGTTGGCGATCGCCGACGCCAAGTCTGATGTCGGATGCTCGCGACGAGCTGCGGTGACACCGTTGAAGTACCCGAACATGTCCATCAGCGCGGGCAGCTGGTCTTCGTTGCTGCTGCCGCGTCTGAACTCGCTGTCGTCGCTGCCGAACAATTCCTGGGTCAGCGTGAGCATCCTGGAGAAGTCGGACTCGGGTATGCCCAACAGCGACATGATCACGTACAGCGGGTAATTCACCGCGACCTCCTGCACGAAGTCGCATTCGGGCCCCACCGCCAACATCTTGTCGACGTAGGTTCTGGCCAGCTCGTCGACCCGGACCTTCAAGGCGCGCATTGCTTTTGGCCGAAACCAGTCCGCGCCGATCGCCCGCACCACACGATGCTGCGGATCGTCGAGGTGAATCAGCGTGCGAACCCCCGCGGCGGCCTGCAACTCGTCACCCTCGGTCGTGGTCAACACCGGCCGCGGCCAGTTGGTGAACAACACGTTGTTGCGCTCGACATCCACGATGTCGGCATGTTTGGTGATCGCCCAGAACGGGGCGTAGTTCGGCACCTCGACGCGGGACACTGGGGCATTCGTCCGCAGGTGCTTTAGTGCCGCATGCAGTTTCGGCTCATCGGTATAGGCCTGCGGGTCGGCAAGAACCTTGGCAGCGTCATCCATTGTCGGCGTGCTCATCGGTAACTCCTCAGTCGCGCAACTCGTTCAACACCGCTATGACGGTATCGGTGGACAGGGTGCGGGGAAACGACGGCATCACGCGGTCGATCACACCGTCGCAGCGGTCCTTCAGAGCGGTGGCGAGCTTGTCGATCGTCGCAACCACGGCGAACGCGCCGAGGATCTCGTCGTCGATCAACGTCGCCATCACGTCCCACTCGCCCAGCACCGACAGCCGATGCAGTTCGTCGGCGACGTCGCCCCACCCGTGCAGCTCGAGCACCTTGCGGTAGGCCGGTGTCGAGCCGTAGAACGCAATTTGCTTGCGGACGCCGGCCGAACTTGCGTCCATCTCGTCCTCGTCGCGGCCAGTCACCACAAACACCGGACACGACACCTCGAACGCGTCGCGATCGCGTGCAGAGCGCTGCAGCCCGCGCTGCACGGCCGGTATCGTGACGTCGTGTAGATATTGCCGCGTCGTAAAGGCATGGGCCAGAACGCCGTCGGCGACCTCACCACACATCTCGGTCATGGCCTCGCCAACGGCGGCGATGAAGATCTTGGGCGTCGAGAATGCTTGCGGCTCAGGCGTGAACATCGGCGTCATCAGCTTGTGTGTGTAGAATTCACCCTCGAAACTCAGTCGGGTGCCGTCCTTCCACGTCGACCAGATCGCATGCAACGCAAGCACAAACTCACGCATGCGGTCCACCGGCCTACCCCAGGGCATGCTGAACCGCTTCTCGATGTGCGGCTTGACTTGGGTACCGAGGCCCAGGATGAAGCGGCCCTGCGAGTACGTCTGCAAGTCCCAACCAACGTTGGCGACGGTCATCGGGTTGCGCGCGAAGGCAACCGCAATGCTGGTGCCGATGTCGAGTCGTGAGGTGTGTTCGGCGGCAAGCAGCAACGGAAAGAAGGGATCGTGGTTGATCTCTCCGGTCCAGGCTGCGTCGAAACCCTGGTGCTCGAGCTCGCGGGCCAGGTCCGGGACCCGCGCCAGGTCGGTGAAGATGCCGCCGTCGACCTTCAGGCGAGCCGATCGCACAGCGCTCACCTGTGCGCACTCCACCGCTGTTCGGAGTGCGCCGACGTCATACTCGTGAAGCTACAGTAAGCAATTCGGTAGGGTCAATGTCATCGGTCGCGCCGGGCAAAGACGCCACCCGCCGCTGGCCGTCCATCTCTCGCAGAGGCTACAGTAAGCACTTCAGTAGCAGGCGTCGACGATGAGGGCAGGCCCATGACCAAACTCCCCGACTGGGAGGAAACGCTCGACGACCTGTCCCAGCGCCGAGAGCGCGCGCGGGCGATGGGCGGTCCGGAGCGACTCGCCAAACACCACGGCAAGGGCAAACTCGATGCCCGGGGACGCATCGAATACCTGCTCGACCCCGGTTCTTTTCGTGAAATTGGAACGATGGTCGGTGGCGAGACCGCCGCCGACGGCATCGTCGTCGGCTCCGGGTTGATCAACGGCTCGCCGGTGATGCTCGGAGCCGAGGACTTCACCACGCTGGCGGGCAGCATCGGACCGGGTGGCAACTCCAAGCGCTATCGGATTGCCGAGTTGGCCGTGCGAGACAAGATTCCGCTAGTGATGCTGCTGGAGGGAGCGGGGTTTCGGCCGACCGGTGGGCACTACGGCCGCTCCCCGACCGATCTGCTCGCTCAGGCGCAATGCTCGGGCCGGGTCCCGACCGTGGCCGCCGTGCTGGGCCCTTCGGCCGGGCACGGCGCGCTGGTAGCGCCGGTGTGTGACTTCCGCATCATGAGCGATCAGGGCGCGATCTTCACCGCCGGTCCGCCCGTCGTCAAAGAGTCGACTGGCGAGGATATTTCAAAGGAAGACCTCGGCGGCCCCAGTGTCGCGTTGCCGAGTGGCGTGATCCACAACGTCGGCGACAGCGACGAAGCCGTCCTCGACGACATCCGCCGCTATCTGGCCTACTTCCCTTGCAGCGCATGGTCGTACGCGTCGCAGCTGCCGGAGGACGAGGAAACCAGACCGCGGCAAACCCCGGAACTGGTCGACATCGTCTCGCGCGACAACCGCCGGATCTACGACATGCGGTCGGTGCTCGACGTGATCTTCGACCGGCCGGACTGGTTCGAGGTCCAGCCGCGATTCGGCAAGGCGATCATCTGCGCGCTGGCCCATCTTGGAGGACACCCGGTCGCGGTGGTGGCCAACCAGCCGCAGGTGCTGGCCGGCTCCATCGACGCCGACGCTGCCGACAAGGCGGCGCATTTCATCACCGTGGCCGACTCGTTCCATCTGCCGATCGTGTTTCTGGCCGACAATCCAGGCATGTTGCCAGGGAGTCGCTCGGAGCGCAGCGGTGTACTGCGGGCCGGCGGCCGGATGTTCGTCGCTCAAACAGTGGCGAGCACGGTCAAATTGCATGTCACGCTGCGCAAGGCCTACGGCTTCGGCTCGATGGTCATGTCGTTGTTGAGTTTCGACGGGCAAGGTGCGACGTTCGCCTACCCCGGCGCCACGATGGGCGCGATGAGCGCGGCGGCGTTGAGCAGGGCGTCGCATGCGGGTGAAGACCTGACCACGCGGCTGCGCGACGCCGAGTTGCAGGCGTCCTATCGCTCCGCCGAGCACATGGGCTTCGACGAGCTGATCGATCCGCGTGAGACGCGGGACGCGTTGCTGGCCGCCCTCAAGCGCGGTCTGTCGAGTCGCCAGGTCGCACCCGAGCCGGTGGCGCGGATCGCCATCATGCCCTGAAAGCTGCTCAGAAAATGTAGTTTTCGCCGCTGGCCCGCACGGTCACGTCGCTGATGTTGATGCCCCAGGGTTGGTCGATGACATGAACGACGGCGTCGGTCAGATCGTCAGGGTTGATCAGCCAGTAGCCGATCGAGTCGACGTCGAGTTGCTCGGGCCGCAGCGTGCCGTTCTCCGCGTTGGCCACGCCTTCGAAGAACAATGGCGCCTTGTGCCCGAGGATGCCGGTTACAGCGAGCGGGTTCACCACACCGGCAGCCAGATGCGTCCCGAGGACGCCGGTCGGCTTGAGGTTGGTCACCTTGATCTTGCCCTGCGCCTCCACCCGCAACGACTCGGACAGCGCGTCGACGGCGGCCTTCGTCGCGCTGTAGACACCGGAGCCTTCGGTCCCGGCGTTACCGTAGATCGACGAGATGTTGACCACCTGGCCCCGGCCCTGCTCGATCATCGTGTCGTAGACCGCAGCGATTCCGTTGACGACGCCCTTGATGTTGATGTCGATTGCCTTATGCCATTTCTCCCACGCGACCTCGTGATCGGAGAAGTAGGCCAGCGGCATCACACCGGCGTTGTTGACGATCACGTCGATGCGACCGTAGGCGTCGACGGCATACTTTGCCGCTGAACGCATTTGATCCATGTCGGTGACGTCGGCCACCTGCGCGATGCCGTCGTGGCCGGCGGCGCGGATCCCCGCAAACACCTCCTCGAGGGCGTCGACGCTCACGTCCACGCCGACCACCTTCGAGCCGCCTGCGGCGCATTTCTCCGAGATCAGCTTGCCGAAGCCGCTGGCGGCGCCCGTGACGATGATGACCTTGCCTTGCAGATACGTCGACATGGGTCATTCCTACCTGGTCGCCCGGTAGGCCGTGACAATCGGCTCGAGTTCATCGGGGGTCGCGCCGTGCATGATCACCGCGTCGGCGCCGTAATCGAATTCCTTGCCGATGCGCTCGACACACTGCCCGGGCGACCCGGTGGCCGACGGCTCCAGCCATTCGTCGGGGATCAACGTCACGATGTGCTCGATCTGATCGGCAGTCGCCTTGTGGTCGATGCCGCCGGCGATGGAGGTCACCACCGGGTCGGACCGAAATCGTTCCAGCACAGCGGGATCCCAGTTATTGGTCCGCACCAGCAAGTCGCCATAGCCCTGCAGGTAGGTGGCCAGTCGCGCGACCGTCTTCTTCAGGCGCAACTCCTCGGGCAGATGGTCGCCGACCGTTGCAAAGCACGACCACACCCGCACGCTGTCGGGATCGCGGCCGGCCCGCTCCGCGGCATCTTTGACCGTTTTCACGCACCGCTGCAACGTCTCCGGGGTGAAGTAGGTGTGCAGGATGACGTCGTCGAACACCCGGCCGCCCAGTGCCAGCGTTTTAGGCCCGAACGCGACCAGCGCCAGCCGGATGTCCTCGTCGAAGTCGGGGTCGAGGAACAAGATGTTGTACTTGCCCATCGGCCCGTCGTGGTTGAAGATCACCTCGCCGTGCCACAGCCGGCGCATCACCTGAGCCCAGTCCTCTATCTGCGCGGTAGTCACGGCCGGGATACCGAACGCCCCGTAGATGGCGGCGATGCCGCGGCCGACGCCGAGGGTGAAGCGTCCGCCGGACAAGCGGTGCATGGTCGTCGCCCAGGACCCGGTGATGAGCGGATGGCGGGTGTTGTGATTAGTGGCGGCGGTGGCGATCCGCATCCGGCTGGTCACCGCACACGCCGCGCCCACCAGCGACGAGGCCTCCTTGACGTTCCACCGTTCGGAGATGAACGCGGTGCCGAAACCCAGCTCCTCGCCGCGACGGGCCTCGTCCATCAACGTCGCCGGACCCTCGCCACCCGCGCCGGCCAGCAAGTAGTAGCCCAATTCGTCGAGGGACGTCACGCGACAACTCCGCAGAGAAATCGCTCGGTGACCCCAAAGACCTTGCGGGAGAAAACATGACCGACATGGCTGCCGTCGTACCAGTAGAGCTGGCCACCCCAGCGCTTGTGTAGCGCGTCGGTGGGTGCGCGCATCGCCATACGGTCATGCCACGCGCCGACGATCAGCCGTCGTTCCGGCGGTGGCGCGGGGTCGACCGCAAGCGGGTCGATCACCGAGGTCAGCTTCCCCACCACCGGCGACTCCAGCAGTTCCCGAAATTCGGTCCGCGACGAGCCCCAGCGACCGAGGTGCTGCGCGATCATGGCGTTGAGACCGAGGATCGGCGTGTACAGACCCACCGCATCGACGTCGCGTTCGAGATGCGATACCAGGGCCGCGACCGGGGTTCCCATCGAAATCCCGCACACCACAACCGCACTGGCCTGTGCAGACACCCACTTCGTGACCGCCCTGATCTCCGACACCGAGCGCATCATGCCGGCCACATTGCCGAGCGGATCCATGTCCGGGTAGGCCGGCCACTCCTGCCGCCGGCAACCATGGCCGGGCTGCACCGGCATCGCGACGTTGAACCCCAGCTGGCGATGGATGCGCCCGATCCGGGTCAACAGCAGATCCTCGACGCCACCCTGACCCGCGCCATGCACCCAGATCAGCCACGGTCGCGGCCCCTCGGTGTGCCGGCACAGGTGTACGACGGCGTTGACCGGGCGGCCCAGCCCCTCGGCGGCCAACGCCCGCGGCAACGCCGGGTCGTGTTCGAAAGTCAGCCGCTCGAATGACAATCCGGCAATCCGCTTGCGTTCGATCGTCTTCGGCTGAAGCGGAGCCGGATCGGCGTGCGCCCCGTCGATGCCCATGGCCGACAATTCCTCGGCCGCCTCCCGACACTCGTCTGCCGACCGGATGCCTGCCGGCGTCCCGCCGAGCAACGAAAAGCCGGCCAGCACAAGCTCGTCCAACATGACCTCACCGAATTGACGCACACCGCGTGGCGTAGCCGGATTCCATCCGGTCGACGCGTTCAGCCCAGCCACCGTGCGCGGGATCAGCAGGCCCAGTTCGCGCGTCGCGGTCAAGCCGAGCGTCGCCAATGACATGTCGCCCACCTATACCGTGGCGTCACCGGTGATCTGCTGAATGGTCCGGGTCAGGTGCAGCGTCTTGATCCGCCAAGCGCCGTCGCGCTTCTCGTAAGTCTCGTGATAATGGCCCGCGCCGTGCAGCTCGTTGCCGTTGGCGAAGACGATCCAATCTTCCATGGCCCAGATGCCGGTGGCCGTCTCGTGCGAGGTCAGGGTGATCTCCGGCGTGTGGCAGTGGTGCATCGTCGCGGCGCCCTCGAGGCTGCCGAGCACCATCGGGACGAATGTGTCGGCGCCCTCGACGGGTGGCCCGGTCATCGGATCGGCCCCACCGGTGGACACCGCCATGTCCAACAGAACGACCACGTCGTCGCTGAAAACACTGCGCCATCCGGCTTCGTCCTTCGCGTCGAGAAAGCGGCAGTAGCGGGCTTTCAACTGTCGGATTGCTTCGAGCTCGTCCGCCACGTGCAGATACCTCCTGGACCTGAAG
Organism: Mycobacterium paraterrae; assembly: GCF_022430545.2. Lineage (NCBI taxonomy): Bacteria > Bacillati > Actinomycetota > Actinomycetes > Mycobacteriales > Mycobacteriaceae > Mycobacterium > Mycobacterium paraterrae. The sequence goes on from NZ_CP092488.2 coordinate 127,948, forward strand.
ACATTACTGTAACGTACTTAGTATCTCCGCGATGACGCCACGAGGCACCATCGTGACACTCCCGCTCAGGCTTGAGGAGCCGTCGTGACCGACACCGCGCCCACCGCCCGCGGTGGATTCCCAGAAGTCAGGCCGGTCGAGGACGCGCCCGAGGAGCTCGGCCGATTCGTGACAGCGCTGCGCCGACTGCATGACCTGACGGTCTCCACCGATCCCGGGGGCGCTCTGTGGGCCGAAGCGGCGTCCCATCTCGAGAGTGCCTGCGCACTCCTGGATGGGCATCAGGTCCCCGAGACCAAAGCCGTCGCCGGCCGTGTGCTGACGATTCCCGGGCTGGCTCATCCGCTGATGCCGCCGTGGACGGTGGACGAGGCCGGCGCCGACGGCGTGACCATGGCCGGCCACTTCACCGAGGCGCATGTCGGTGGCAATCGTGCGGTACACGGCGGCATCATCCCGCTGCTTTACGACTGGCTACTCGGCATGACGGTGACCGCTGCGGGAATCTTCCTCACCAGGACGGCATACCTCCACGTCGACTATCGCAAGATCACCCCGATCGACGAGCCACTAGTGGCTCGGGGCGAGATCCGCGACATCGACGGCCGCAAGGTTTTCATAGAGGCTACTATGACCTCGGCCGACGGCGCGGTACTCAGCGAAGCCAGCGGCCTGATGGTCCGCTTGCTTCCGCACCAGCCGTGAGGTCGAAATGCCCGACACTGCAGTCGAATTCACCGTCCCCGCCGTCACGGCCGCCGTCGCGGCGACAATTCCGGACCGCGAGCTGATCGTCCAGGGGGACCACCGCTTCACCTACGCCGAGGTGGTGGACCGGTCGCGGCGGCTCGCCGCCTACCTGCACTCGCGTGGGCTCGGCTTTCACACCGAGCGGTCGGCGCTCGACGGCCACCAGGTGGGCCAGGATCTCGTCGGCCTGTACGCCTATAACGGCAACGAGTTCGTCGAGTCGCTGCTCGGCGCGTTCGCCGCGCGGGTGGCGCCCTTCAACGTGAACTTCCGCTACGTCAAGAGCGAGTTGCAGTATCTGCTCGCCGATTCCGGCGCGACGGCGTTGATCTATCACAGCGCGTTCGCTCCCCGGGTTGCCGAGGTATTGCCGGATCTTCCACAGCTGCGAGTGCTGATCCAGATCGCCGACGACTCCGGCAACGATCTGCTCGACGGCGCCGTGGACTACGAGATCGCGATCAACTCGCAATGCCCGGCGCCTGCCGTCGAGCACTCCCCCGACGACCTCTACGTCCTGTACACCGGCGGCACCACCGGGATGCCCAAAGGCGTGCTGTGGCGCCAACACGACATCTTCATGACGTCATTCGGCGGCCGCAATCTCATGACCGGCGAGCCAACGCATTCACTCGAAGAGATCGTGGCGCGGCTGGATGCAAGCACTCCCACTAAATTGATGATCTTGCCGCCGCTGATTCACGGCGCCGCGCAGTGGAGTGTCATGACGGCGATCACGACCGGCCAGACCGTCGTGTTCCCTTCTGTCGTAGATCATTTGGACGCAGACGACGTGGTGCGAACCATCGAACGCGAGAAGGTCATGACCGTCACCGTTGTGGGCGACGCAATGGCGCGGCCGTTGGTCGCCGCCATCGAGAAGGCGCGCCAAGACGGGGCAGCCGACGTGTCGTCGCTGGCAGTGGTGGCCAACGGAGGTGCGCTTCTGACGCCCTACGTCAAGCAGCGGCTGATCGAAGTGCTGCCCAATGCCCTCGTCGTCGACGGTGTCGGCTCGTCGGAGACCGGCGCGCAGATGCATCACATGTCGACGTCGGGAACGGTGTCCACGGGCGTGTTCAATGCCGGCCCGGACACCTTCGTCGCCGCGGACGACCTGGGCTCGTTGCTGCAGCCGGGTCACGACGGCATGGGCTGGCTAGCCCAAAAAGGTTACGTGCCACTGGGCTACAAGGGTGACGCGGCCAAGACGGCCGCGACCTTCCCGGTGATCGATGGCGTGCGGTACGCGGTTCCGGGCGACCGGGCACGAGTTCTGGCCGACGGCCGGGTCGAACTGCTGGGCCGCGATTCGGTCACGATCAACTCCGGCGGCGAGAAGATCTTCGTCGAAGAGGTCGAGACGGCGATCGCATCCCATCCCGCCGTGACCGACGTGGTGGTCACCGGACGTCCGAGCGAACGGTGGGGTCAGGAAGTCGTCGCCGTCGTCGCACTGGCCGACGGCGCGCACGCCGAGGCTAGCGAGCTTATCGACCACGCCGCCCAGACTTTGGCCCGCTACAAGCTGCCGAAGGCGATCGTTTTCCGGACCACGATCGAGCGCAGCCCGGCAGGCAAGGCCGACTACCGGTGGGCGCGCGAGCAAGCGGTGAGCGAGGCTTAACCCAGCGACACCGGCAAATGCTTGAGCCCGTGCAGTCCGATGATGTTGTTGTAGGTCGGCTCGCCGGCGAGGCTCAACTGCGGGAAGCGCTCGAACAGCGCCTGCAGGCCGATCTGAACCTCCATCCGGCCGAGGGCGGCGCCCAGGCAGGTATGCACACCGGTTCCGAAGGTGAGGTGGTCGCGGGCGTTCGCGCGGGTGGTGTCGAAGGCGCCCGGTTCGTCGAAGACAGCTGGGTCTCGGTTGGCGCCGCCGTACATGATGAATACCGCCTCGCCCGCCCGGATCGAATAACCCCCGATCTCAACGTCTTCCGCCGCAACCCGGGGTACGACTTGAACCGGCGTGTCATAACGCAGGATTTCCTCGACCGCGTTGGGCCATCCGTTGGGATTCGCGCACAGCGCGGCAAGCTGATCCGGATGACGAACCAGAGCAATGACGGCCTTGCCCAAGATGTGGGTCGTGGTGATGAACCCGGCGCCGAACAGCAACGCCACAAGCATGGTCAGTTCGTCGTCGGTCAGATCGCCGTGGCGGATGACGTCGGACAGGATGCTATCGCCGTCGCTGCCCCGTAGCCGCTCGACGTGCTTTCCCACATACCCTTCGAATTCGCGCAAGATAGTGATGCCGGACCGGAAATCGCGCCACGATGGGCCGACGATGCCAAGCAAATTCGTGGCGGTCTCGGCTACGTGTAGAAGATAGGGCGTGTCGTCGCGTGGCATCCCCATCAACTCGGCGATCACTGCCATCGGGATCTGGGAGGCGTACTCGGCGACCAGATCGCACTGTTCCCTGCCGTCCAGCTCGTCGAGCAGCCCGTGAGCAAGATCGTGAATGCGCGTGCGAAGTCGATCCAGCGCCCGCGGCGTGAATGCCCGCGTGACGGGTTTGCGTAGCCGGGCATGCTCGGGCGGATCGGTGACCAGCATCGACGGTGGTTCGATCGGATTCATCACGTCCGGGTCGCTTTTGGCAAGGATCCATTCGCCGAGCCGAAACGGCGACCGATCGTTGGGTTTTGCGGTCCTGATCCGGCTGTCGCGCAGCAGCTCGCGCAGAATCTGCGCGTCGACACTCACCCAGCCGGCTCCCGGTATGCGCGACATCCGTCCCCGCGCGCGAATCTGCTCGATCAGCGGATAAATATCGTCGACCGGCTTGCTGTCGATCGTCAGTAACCTTGCCAGCGGATCACCCTGCCTTGCCAGCAGTTTGAGCATTACCCGCGGCAGCCCATAGCCTGTCGCCCAATGCGTCCAGTCCCGGACCGCCAGGCCCATGCGTCCCACACTCCCCGTCGTTCGACTGGGCATGAGCCTAATGGGACGCCGCCGATGCTTCGCGCTCGTCGCCCATACTTAAATACATGAAGGTGTTCGCGGGACAGCACGTGTCCCATTGGGATTTCCCGCGCAGCACGGTCAGCGTCGCGTTGATGGCCGAATTCGGTTGCGAGCGCGGGCTTGCGGTCGCAGACATTCTGTGTGACTCAGGACTGGCTGAGCCCGACTTACGCAACCCCAATCTGACGATCGTGGGCCGCCAGGAACTGGCGGTCGCGACCAATCTGGTCGAGCTAATGGGCGGCGACACCGGCGCGGCCGACCTGGGCATCGAGCTTGGCAGCCGCTACCACGTCGGGTCACTCGGGATCTTCGGCTTCGCGTGCCTGACCAGCTCCACGCTGGGCGACGCGGTGCGGTTCGCCGCCCGTTTTTACGAGCTCAGTTACGGGTTCTGCCTGCCGAGCGTGGTCGTCGACGCGGAAATCGCCGCGTTGCGGCTCGAGCTGCCTGACCTGTCCGGTCCCGTCGCCGACTTCCTGGTGCGCCGGGATCTAGCCGCCATCGCCACTGTCATGGCGGGGTTGTTGGGCGCTCCAGTCCCAGTGTTGTCGATCGAATTCGCCGGTGCCGCACCCTCATCGGGCGACTCAGCGGCCCGGGAAATGTTTGGTGCGGCGCCGCGTTATAACGCGCCGATCAACGCGGCGAGCTTTCCGGCCGAGATGCTAGACATCCGGCTGCCTCAGGCCAGCGAGATGACGGTTGCGACATGCAAGCAGCAGTGCCAGGAGTTGCTGGAACGTCGTCGGGCGCGCACGGGCGTCGCCCGTCAGGTGCGCGACCTGCTGGCCTCGATCGATGGTGAACCCCACCTGATCGCCGACGTTGCCCGACACCTGGCAATGAGCGAGCGAACGCTGCGGCGGCGTCTGGCCGAGGAGAATACGACGTTTCGCGACCTCGTCGAGGAGGTGCACCGGGTGCTGGCCGAAGAGATGTTGGCAACAGGAGCGCTGTCGGTCGAAGACGTGGCGCTGCGACTCGGTTATGCGGAGTCGACCAGTTTCATCGCCGCATTCAAACGATGGACGGGCACTACCCCGGCCCGCTATCAGCGTTCGACGGCACCGCCGGGGCGACTCGCCGTGTAACAACCGCTGTCAACCGTGGCCGGAATTATGGATTTACCGACCGCAATCGGCTCCTCAGACTCCGGCGCCGCTCCTAACGTCGACAGCATGACCTCGACCTATCGCCCCCGCGTCCTCGTCATCGGAGCCGGTTTCGGGGGTCTGGCTGCCGCCCACGAGCTGTCTAAGGACGGCCGCGCCGACGTCTTGGTGCTGGAGAAGGCCGGCGACATCGGCGGCGTCTGGCGGGAGAACACCTATCCCGGCGCGGCCTGCGACGTCCCGTCAAACCTGTACTCGTACTCCTTCGCGCCGAAGACCGATTGGGGACGGCGATATGCCGAGCAAACCGACATTCTGGGCTACATTCACGACACCGCCGAGCGCCTCGGCCTGCGCAAGTTGGTGCGGACGGGCGTCGAGGTCACCTCGGCCCGCTTCGACGACACCAGCGGAAGCTGGCGGGTGACCACGTCGCACGGTGAGGTATTCGAGGCCGACGTCCTGGTGCCCGCGACGGGTCAGCTGTCGCGGCCGTCACTGCCGTCGATCCCCGGTCTCGACAGCTTCGCGGGCCCCTCCTTCCATTCGGCCCAGTGGCGGCATGATCTCGACCTGACCGGCAAGCGTGTCGCGGTACTAGGCACCGGCGCGTCGGCGATTCAGTTCGTCCCGCGCATCCGCCGGCTTGCCAAACACGTCACAGTCTTTCAGCGCTCCGCGCCATACGTCGTCCCGAAGCCGGACCGCGGCTACACGCGGATACACCACGAAGCGTTTCGCAAGATGCCCGGTTTTGCCGCGGCTATGCGCGGGCTGATCTGGCAGATCACCGAGTTCTTCAGCCTGGCGCTGACCAAGGCTCCGATGCTGGCCCGGCTGGTCGGCCTGCTCGCATCGGCGAACCTGAAGTGGCACATCAAGGATCCGGCGTTGCGGGCCAAACTCACGCCCGATTACGCGATCGGCTGCAAGCGCGTCCTGTTCAGCAGTGACTGGTACCCGGCACTGGCCTGCGACAACGTCGAGGTCGAGACCGACGCGATCAGCGCGGTGACGCCCACCGGCGTCCAGACCGCAGACGGCCGGCTCCACGATGTAGACGTCATTATTTACGGCACCGGATTCAAGGCCACCGAGTTCCTCACGCCCATAGAGGTTTTCGGCCGCGGTGGACGAGACCTGCACAAGCAGTGGGCCGACGGAGCCCGGGCTCATCTCGGGATGACCGTTCCCGGGTTCCCGAACATGTTCCTGATCTACGGACCGAACACCAACCTCGGCAGCAGTTCGATCATCCTGATGATGGAACAGCAGGCCCGCTACATCCGCCAGGTGATGGACGAGTTGATCCGCGTCGGCGGGACGCACGCGTTTGAGGTGCGGCAGGCCGTCGAGCAGGCGTACGACGCCGACGTGCAATCGCGCCTCGACAAGGGGGTGTGGACCACCTGTGATTCCTGGTACCGCACCGATTCCGGGCGCGTGACCACCAACTGGCCCGGGCTGGTTCACGAATATCAGCGCCGGACAGAGCGAGTCACCTTCTCTGACTTCATCGAAATCGAGCGCGCAGCCGTCACACGAGAGGACATTCACGCATGACGCGGTTCGACTACGACGTCCTAGTGATCGGATCTGGTTTCGGTGGCAGCGTCACCGCACTTCGACTGAGCGAAAAGGGTTATCGCGTCGGGGTTCTCGAGGCGGGCCGACGATTCCGCGACCGAGACTTCGCGAAGAACAGCTGGCACGTGCGCGACTACCTGTTCAGGCCCTCCATTGGTTGTTACGGCATTCAGCGGATCGATCTGTTGTCCGATGCCGTCGTGCTCAGTGGCGCCGGTGTCGGCGGCGGATCGCTGGTCTACGCCAACACACTCTACGAACCCGGCGACTCCTTTTATGCCGACCCCCGCTGGAGCGCGATCACCGACTGGAAGGAGGAGCTCGGCCCCTGTTACGACCAGGCGAAGCGGATGCTCGGTGTCGAGACCTATCCACGGACGACACCGTCGGACAAGGTCATGCTGCAGATTGCCACCGACCTTGGGGTCGCGCACTCCTTCCACGCCACTCGCGTCGGCGTCTGCTTCAGCGGCGCCGACGGAAAGCTGGCCGCACCTGGTACTTCAGTCGGCGACCCCTATTTCGGCGGAGCCGGACCCGACCGCAACGCATGTAGACACTGTGGTGAGTGCATGACCGGCTGCCGGCACAACGCCAAGAACACGTTGGTCAAGAACTACCTGTACCTCGCTGAGAAACTCGGCGCACAAGTACAGCCCTTGACCACCGTCGTCGACGTCGTGCCGCGTTCCCGCGGTGGATACGACGTGGTGACCGTGCGCACCGGTGCGAAGATCCGCCGACGGCAGCGCACCATCACCGCCGAACAGGTGGTGTTCTCGGCCGCCGCCCTCGGTAGCCAACGCCTGCTCCACCGGCTGCGTGACCGCGGCAGTCTGCCGCACGTCTCTCCTCGATTGGGCGAGCTGTCGCGGACCAACTCCGAGGCAATCTTGGCGGTACGGGCGCGTCGCGACGACGTGGACTATTCCGAAGGCGTGGCGATCACGTCCTCGATCCATCCGGACGACCACACGCACGTCGAGCCCTGCCGCTACGGCCACGATTCCAACCTCATGGGCCTACTGGGGACCGTCCTGGTCGACGGTTTGGATGGTGGCCGTCGCTGGCGGACGGGGCTCAAAGAGCTTGTGCGGCAACGCCGAGACCTGGGACGGCTACTCAATCCGAAACGATGGTCTCAGCAGACCATTCCGCTGCTGGTGATGCAGACCCACGACAACTCGCTAACGACCTACACCCGGCGCGGATTGTTCGGGCGGCGCATGAAGACTCGTCAAGGGATCGGCGACCCGAACCCGACATGGATCCCGGTTGGTCATGAAATCGCCCGTCGCGCAGCCGAACATCTTGACGGCATCGCCGGCGGCGCGTGGGCGGATCTGGCTGACATTCCGATGACCGGACACTTCATCGGTGGCTGCGTCATCGGGGAGACTCCGGCCGACGGCGTCGTGGATCCCTACCACCGCATGCACGGCCATGCGGGGTTGCACGTCATCGACGGCTCGACGATCACGGCGAATCTCGGCGTCAACCCGTCGTTGACCATCACAGCGCTGGCTGAGCGCGCCACGTCGCTCTGGCCGAACAAGGGCGAGCCCGATCCGCGTCCACCGCTAGGATCGCCGTACGTGCGCGTTGCTCCGGTCGCGCCGACGCGGCCCGCGGTTCCGGCCAGCGCCCCGGGCGCTTTGCAACTCACGGGTCAGATCGGAACCCCCGGTTGGTCGTGATTGCCCCTCTGGTCAGCCCGCCGCTTGGCGGCAGGCGTCGCCGCCCGGCTGGTCTACCCTCGGAAGCATGTTTGCAGCTTTCGGATTCGAAACGCTCGGGGTGGTCGTCGGCGACATGTTCTTCGTCGACCCCGACCCGAACGAGGGGCAGGAAACCCCGGAACGCGGGGTCAGGCTGGAGCTGCGGCTGGTCGACAAAGGCGAGCCGCAGGGTTCGATCTACGCCGGTGTGCCAATCACGCTGGCCCGCCCGGTGTGGCGCGTGGACCTGTTCGGATCCACCGAGAGCCCGCCCGGAACGTTGGACCGGGCACACCACCATCCCCGTTTCACCGAGTGGGAGCCGGGCCGACGCAACTTCGTCCCCGAGTTGTCCGCCGACCCCGTCGCCTGGCTGACCGGTGAACTGGCCGACCCGGAGGCGGTACTGGCCCGCGCCGGCATCGACCCGAACGAGGTCAGCGAGGCCGACAAGGCCGGGCTTGCCGCCGCCGCGCCGGACATCGTCGCCGCGGTCAAACGGATGCTGGATGGGGTGCGCGACGGCGAATTGGCCCCGGCGCCGCCCGAACCGGTCGCGGCCGCCCGCACCGGCTGGCTCTAGTCACGTCCGGCAAAAGTCCGGCGAATCAGCTTGCGAGACCTGTTAAAACGCTCACGGCATCCTCCAACGTCGAGAATGGTCTCAACACCTCGTCCAACCGAATTCGCTTCATCAGACGTTGCACCGTGTGACTCGTGATGAGGCCGAGGACGAGTCCTCGGCTGACCGCTTCGCGCTGGACTCGCAGAAGCTCGCTGAAACCCGAGCTACTCAAGAACGAAACGGCGTGCAGGTTGACTATGAGCAGCGGTGTGGGCTGAATCGCCGACGCCGCGTCTAGCGCCTTCATCAGGTCGGATCGGAACGCTTCGGAGACGGCCATGTCGATCTCGCCGCTAAAGCTGACGACAACGGCGTATTCACGGATTACGACATATGAGGTGAGAAGCATGGCCCGGCTCCGTTACGGTCATCCGGCCCACCCGGGACGGAAGAAAACCAACAGGCCGCCCTGCTTACGCCCGTCCCACGCTGAGTATCGCTCGGCCTGTGCGGGATCACAACCGCTGGCCTCAGGCGTTACGTGGATTTCCCATTCGCGCCCGCCTACGACGAGGGCATTGGCGCCGACGGCGCCTCGTGCCGTCGACTGGGAGCGCACCCGCTACATCAAGTAGCCGCGCCAGGCATCACGACTCGCGACCCCCGCGCCCAAAACGATAGGCGCGGGGGTCGTGTCTGGATGCTGGTTAGTCGAGTCGCTCGATGATGGTGGCGTTGGCCATCCCGCCGCCCTCACACATCGTCTGCAATCCGTACCGTCCGCCGCGCTGTTCAAGCGCGTTGACGAGTGTGGTCATGATGCGAGCACCGCTGGCGCCCAATGGATGTCCGATGGCAATCGCACCGCCGTTGACGTTGGTCTTGGCCAGGTCGGCGCCGGTGTCCTTGGCCCACGCCAGCACCACCGGAGCAAACGCCTCGTTGACCTCGAACAGATCGATGTCGGACAGCTTCAGGCCGGCGCGGTGTAGCACCTTCTCGGTAGCCGGGATGACGCCGGTCAGCATGTACAGCGGGTCGGACCCCACCACGGTCGTGGTGTGGATACGGGCCAGCGGTCGCAAGCCGAGCTTCTTGGCGGCCGCACCGCTGGTGATCAACACCGCGGCGCTACCGTCCGACAGCGGCGACGAGTTTCCCGGGGTGATTTCCCAATTAATCTGGGGGAACCGCTGTTCCACCGCCGGGTCGTAGAAAGCAGGCTTGAGGCCGGCCAGCGTCTCGACCGTGGTGCCGGGACGGATGATCTCGTCGGTGCTGAGACCCGCGATCGGCGCCAGCTCGGTGTCGAACAGTCCCTCTTTCGTCGCGCGGGCAGCCTTTTCATGGCTACCTGCGGAGAACTCGTCCAGGTCGGCTCGCGAGAAACCCCACCGCGATGCGATGAGTTCGGCGCTGATGCCCTGCGGCACAAGTCCTTCGGGGTAACGGTCGTTCATGCCCTCACCGAAGGGGTTGCTGCCCGGGAGAACCGACGTCCCCATCGGCACGCGGCTCATGGATTCCACCCCGGCCGCCACGACGATGTCGTACGCGCCGGCCAACACACCCTGGGCGGCAAAGCTGATCGCCTGCTGGCTGCTGCCGCACTGGCGGTCAATGGTCGTACCCGGGACCGACTCGGGGAAGCCCGCGCCCAGCAGAGCGTTGCGCGCGATGTTGACGGCCTGGTCACCCACCTGGGTCACCGCGCCTGCGATGACGTCGTCGATCTCGGCCGGGTCGACGCCCGTACGCGTCACCAATTCCCGCAGACTGTGCGCCAACAGGTCTGCCGGCAGGACGCCGTGCAGGGCGCCGCTCGCCTTGCCTTTGCCGACGGGCGTACGTACCGCACCCACGATGACGGCGTCGCGATCCTGATATGTCATGACTCCTCCTTGAGTCCCTGCTGGGTTTACCTAGCTATACTCAGATCTAACACCTAGGTATACTGGGAGCAACCCAGAACGGAGGTGATCTGTGCCACTCCTACAAGGTGTGTTGGCCGACCGCGATGCGTGGTCCGCGGTCGGCGAATGCGCGATCGAAAAGACCATGTCCGCGCTCGGCACCAAATCCGCGATGCTGATCATGCGCGAGGCGTATTACGGCACCACCCGGTTCGACGACTTCGCCCACCGCGTCGGAATCACGAAGGCCGCCGCGGCGGCGCGACTGTCCGAACTGGTCGATCTCGGGCTGATGACACGGCGGCCATACCGCGAGCCGGGTCAGCGGACCCGCGACGAATACATCCTCACCGAGTCGGGCATCGATTTCATGCCGGTGGTCTGGGCGATGTTCCAGTGGGGCCAGCGGCACTTGCCGGGCCGTCACCGACTGCGGCTCACCCATCTGGATTGCGGCGCCGACGCGGTCGTCGAGATGCGCTGCACCGAAGGGCATCCAATTCCGCCTGACGAACTCGGCGTCGAACTGACGAAGCGGAGTCGCCGCGACAACTGAGTTATCGAGCGGCTGTCCTATGTACGCTACTGTAATCTTTACAGTAGGATGCCTCGGGAACCTGCCAAGTGGCTCGATGAAGCTGGAGCGCAGTTGTGGAAGGTCAACTTCGAGACGCCGCCGTCAGCGATGACAAACCGGCCGGATACATCCGCGACCCCTATCCTTTCTTCGCCGAGAAACGAAGCGGCGCCGGAGTGTTTCACGGCACGGTCGTCGACTACTCCAAGACGCCGGAGTCACTGCGTCCAAAAGATCCGTTCGCGGCGATGTCCTTCGAGGCCGTCAACACCGCCTTTCGCGCCGCCGAGGTATTCAGTTCGGGCTACTACGACAACACCATCGGCTTGTTCATCGGTCCGTCCATTCTGGCGATGGCGGGCACAACCCACCGCAAGCACCGGAACCTGGTCTCCGCGGCGTTCAGGTCCAAGGCGCTCGCACACTGGGAACCCGATATCGTGCGTCCGATCTGCGACGCACTGATCGACGAGTTCGTCGACGCCGGAAACGCTGATTTGGTCCGCGATTTCACCTTCGAGTTCCCGACGCGGGTAATTGCCACGCTTCTCGGCCTGCCCGCCGAAGACCTGCCGGAATTTCGCAGGCGCGCGGTGCAATTGATCAACTACACGGTCAAATACGAGCGTGCATTCGAAGCCTCTGCCGCACTCAAGGATTACTTCCTCGAGCAGATCGACCGTCGGCGGACGAAACCCACCGAAGACATCATCGGCGACCTGGTGAGCGCCGAGATCGACGGCGAAAAGCTCAGCGATGAAGCCATCTACTCGTTTCTGCGGCTGCTGCTTCCTGCCGGCCTGGAAACCACCTACCGCTCCTCGGGCAACCTGTTGTTCCTGTTGCTCACCCATACCGAGCAGTTCGCCGCGGTCCGCGCGGACCGGACATTGATCGCACCGGCAATCGAAGAGGGGCTGCGCTTCGAGACACCGCTGACAACCGTTCAGCGATTCACGACAGAAGACACTGTATTGCAGGGCGTTACGATACCCAAGGGGGCGGCGGTCGACCTATGCATCGGCTCAGCGAATCGTGACCAGAATCGGTGGGATCGCGCCGAGGAATTCGACATCTTCCGAAAGCCGTTACCGCACATCTCCTTCGCCGCCGGCGAACATACCTGTCTAGGTTTGCACCTCGCGCGCATGGAGACGCGGGTCGCGTTGGAGTGCCTGCTGAACCGCCTCACCGACATCGAATTGCTCACCGACGACGACCCGCACATCTATGGCCAGCCGTTCCGCTCGCCGACCGCACTTCCGGTGACCTTCACACCGCTGAGCTAGATGTAAGTCAAAGCGACGTCACCGCCGTCGGCATGGTCGGATCGACCGGCACACCCTGCGAGCTACGAGACCTTCTTGGGCGCCGAATAATTCGGCTTGCCCAGGCCGAGGGCATACTGCGCGATCATGTTGCGGAACACCTCCAGGGTGCCTCCGTAGATGCCGACCAGCGGCGCGAAGCGATACACGTACTCCGAGGCGCCGTCGTCGGCCGCGCCATCTGTGCCCAGCGGCAGTGTGGACGCGGTGCCGAGCAGATCCATCAGATCCGGTGACACATCGCGCATGGTCTGCGCGATCGCCACCCGGCCGAAGATGCTCGGTGCGCTGAGCGCCGCCTCGATCCGTGCGGCACTGCGACCCAACCGGTATGCCACCGACTCGTCGTCAATCAGCCGGTGCCCGTTGCGGTCTCGCACGGCCGCCTTCGCGGCGGCCTTGTCCAGGGCATGGGTCATGAAGCCGGCCTGATGCATCATGATCGAGACGTCCTGCAGCCCATCCGGCGCGGCGGCGACGGCGCCGTGCTCGGTGTTGAGCGGCTCGCGCAGTACGGTCCAGCCCGCGTTCACGTCACCGAGCCGGTATTTGTCGTCGACGCGAACATCGCTGTAATAGACGATGTTCGTCCGGTCGCCGTCGACGGTGCGGATGCCCTGGATCTCAATTCCAGGGGAATCCAGTGGCACCAGGAACATCGTCAGGCTCTTGTGCTTTGGCGCCTCGGGATCGGTATTGGTGATCAGGAAGACGTACTGACAGTTGTGCGCGCCGGTGGTGAACATCTTGGAGCCGTTGATCACCCAACTGTCGCCGTCACGCACCGCACGGGTCTTGCACGTAGCGATATCGGAGCCGCCTTCGGGTTCGGTATATCCAAGGCACAACCGGACCTCGCCGCTGAAGACCCTGGGCATCACCTCGGCCTGCAGTTCGGATGAACCGAACTTCGCCACCGAATGCGCCACCATCGCGGTGGTTCCCCAGGTCACCCACGGCACATGCGCCCGGCGCTTCTCCAGTTCCCAGATACGCCGCTGCACGCGGGAAAAGCCGCCATCGCTGGCTGCTTTCCACTCGCGTTCGAGGTAACCCGCGGCACCGAGGGCCAGATGCACATCCTCGTCGAAGTTGTCGCCGGTTTCCCGGTCGCGCCGCCTGACCTCGTCGGTCACGTGCGTCTTGAGAAAGTCGCGAGCCTCGTCGAGGAACCTCTGATCGTCGTCGGCGAGGACAACTCGTGAGAAATCCACGGATATGTCCTTCCTCAGCGGCTTTCGCGAGCGGAGACGAGCTCGCCGATATATTTTGCGCTGGCGCCCGGATCCCCGCCGGCCAGCGCCCAACCGCGGGCTCGTACCAGGTATGCGGTCGCGGCGGCCTCGGCCGAAACGCCCAATCCCCCTTGCACGTGCACCGCCATCGTCGCGGCCCTCGAGGCTTCCTCGGCCATGAAAACGAGTGCCGCAGGCGCCAGTTCGGGACGCTCGTCGGGTTCGTTGTCGAGGAACCACGCAGCCCGCCTCGCGAGGTTGCGGCCGCCTTGCACGGTGATCGCGATGTTGGCCAGCGGGTGCGAGATGCCCTGCAGCGTCGAGATGGGAACACCCAGCGTGTAGCGAGTCTTGGCGAACTCCGCGGCGATCGTCATCGTTTCTTCCACCAGGCCGACGAGTGCTGCGGCGGTCAACACGCGCCATTCATCCAGTGCGCGTTGATATTCGGCGAGTGCGTCGGGTCCACTTGCCAGCACAACGCGGGAATCGGCCGCAGAAGGGTCAACCCAGGCCATCGGGAGCCGACCGATGTTGTCGACCTTGGTCGGTCGAGTATCGAACGTCAGCCGCACCACGTCTTCGCCGTCGCGAACGATGATCTGATCGGCGACAGACCCGCTGGGGATGAGCCGGACGCCCTGAGCGTTATCGTGCTGAGGGTCGAGGCCGACGATGTGCTTGCCGCTGACCACCTCGGGTTCCGCGGCGCCAAGCCGGGCGAGGAGCCGCGCCGCGCAGACGTGGTCGATCCATGGGACCGGCGCAAGCGAGCGACCGATTTCTTCGGCGACCAATGTCAGGTCGACCAGCGTCGCACCGTCTCCCCCGACGTCGTCGGGCAGCGCCATCGTCGTCGCGCCCATCCCGCAGAGTCGCTCCCAGAGGCTCTTGTCGAAGCCTGATTCCTCTGCCGCGCGGACGGTTTCGATGGAGCAGTGCGTCTTGAAGAAGTCCTTGTAGGCCGACTGTAACGCCTGATGGTCCTCACTCAGGCTGTAGTCGAGTCTGCGAAGTTCGTAGCGGTCCATGATCAGTGCTCCTCGTCGCCCTCGAAAAAGAAGGTGTGCGCGTTGGTGTAGAGGTATTTCTCCAGAACGTCGGCCGGCAAATCCAGCGCCTGCGCTTCGGGGATCACGCGGCGCATCTTGAGCACCGGCCAGTCCGAGGCGTAGATCACCTTGTCGGGGCCACGGGTTCGCATGTAGTGCAGCAGACTGTCGGGCAGCCGCTTGGGTGACCACGCCGACGTCATCAATCGCAGGTTCGAGTATTTGATGAGCAGCCGGATGGCGACGTCCCACCAAGGATCTGCACCGTGAATCATGCACAACTTCAACTCCGGGAACCTTACGCAGACCCGGTCGAGGTGAATCGGATTCTGCACTTCGCCGGGGATCGGTGGGCCCGGGAGGCCGGTATTGACGCACAGGGGCAGGCCGATGTCGGCGCACTTGGTGTACAGCGGATAGTAGACCGCGTCGCTTGGCGGGTACATGCCGTCGCCCCAAAAGCTCGGGCCCACAACGGCGTACGCGACCGGAAGGTCGTTGACCACCGCGTTGAGTTCGCGCAGCGCCGGCATCGGCCGAAGCAGGTTGACGCCGCCGATCGCCAGCGCGAATCGATCCGGTTTCGCCTCGACGAACTTGCGGGCGGTCACCGACGGCTTCGCGAGATTGTCCATCAGCACAGCCTTTTGCACACCGTGCTCGTCCATTTCGTCGATCAGCGCCGACAGGTCGACCGGCGCGAACATCGAGTCCGGTCCCTTGAAGTAGTCGTCGCGTACTTTGACCATCCAGGTCGGCTGCTTTTCGGTTTCGCCGAAGTGGACGTTGACCAGGCAGTCGATCACTCGGGGTGTGCTCATGTCGACATCGGCGCCTTCTCTGTCGCTTTCCTTTTCGCCCAGCGGTAGTCGGCCTTGCCGTTGCCCAGACGGCGAACGTGGTCGACGACGATGAACTCCTTGGGCACCTTGAACCCGGCCAAGTGGGTGCCGCAGTGGTCCGGCAGTGACTCCGGCGCCGCGTCCGAACGCAGCTGGACCAGAGCAACTACCTCCTCGCCCCACCGTTCGCTCGGTCGGCCGACCACCAATGCATCGGTGACATCCGGGTGCGCGCGAAGCACCTGCTCGACTTCCTCGACGAACACCTTCTCGCCGCCGGTGTTGACCACCAGCGAGTCGCGCCCGTACAGCCGGAGTGTCCCGTCCGCCTCGAGCGCGGCGCGATCGCCCGAGATCACCACCCGCTTGCCTTCGACCACCGGAAAGGTCTTCTGGGTGGCATCGGGATCGTCGAAGTACCCGAGCGGGATTCGGCCTTCGCGGGCCGCCCAGCCCACCTCGCCGTCGCCTGGTGTTGCGAAATGCGTGTAGTCCTCGGACAACACCAGACCACCCTCGCGCAACGTGAAGGTGTCGCTCCGAGTGTCGCAGCGATTATGTCCGAATCCCATGTTTCCGGTTTCGGACGAGCCGTAGCCGTTGATCAGCGTGAGTTGCGGAAGCAGCTCCATCAGCGCCGCTTGATGCTTGGGATTGGTTGCTGCACCGCCGGTACCGATCATCGCGAGCGACGACAGGTCGTAATCGCCTCGGCGCAACTCCGCGACCAGAGGCGCAGCGTACGCGTCGCCGACCATGGTCATCATCGCCACTTTCTCGCGCTCGGCCGTCTGCCACACCGATCGGGGGTCGAGCCGCTTGCTGGTGTCGTAGAGCACGACGGTCAGGCCGGCCATGATCGCCGAGAACGCCGTCCACATGCCGGCGGCGTGCATGAGCGGCGAGACCGCAAACCACGTAGAGCCGGTGTTGCGGGTCACTTTGTCGCGGATCTCCTCGGGCCCGGCATGATCGGCACCCACCATCGACGACACGTAGATGTCGGACTGCCGCCACAGGACGCCTTTGGGGCGGCCGGTGGTGCCGCCGGTGCAGATCATCAACAGGTCGTCGGGACACGCCTCGATGTTCTGGTCGACGTCGCCGCGCGACACGGCATCGTCCAGGGTCACCGCGCCGGCCAATTCCGTTGTGTCACTTCCGTCGTCCACGGAGATCAGCAACTCGACGCTGTCGGGCGGTAGGGCATCGGCAAACGTCACGCCGAGCGACCTGTGATAGATCACCGCGCGGGGCCGCACGTAACCCAGTAAGTCGCGAACTTCCCGCGCGGTGTAGTGGTAGTTCACATTCACCGGGACGGTGCGCGCCTTGAGACAGCCAACGACCATGTCGACGTAAAGATCGTTGTGCATGATCAGCGCGATCCGGTCCTGACCGCATTCCCAGTTTTGCAGCGCCGCGCGTTCCTGACGAGCGCCGAATCCGTTTGCCGCCAGGTAGTTCGCAAGTCGGCGGCTGCGCTCCGCGGTCTCGGCGAAGGTCCTGCGGCGATCACCACATACGGTGATCTCCCGGTTGGGAATCACCTCGGCGATCACATCCAGGACCGCACCGATGGTCCACTCGCTCATGGCGTCGACGAACTCCGGCCGCTCACGCCGACGCGCCAACCTTGACACCCAGCAGATCCAACGCGTTGTCGCGCATGATCTTTCGGATGTCCACGTCGCTGAAACCGGACAGTTCTTCGGTGAACGACACAGGGTCGGCCAGGCCTTCGCCGTGTGGCCAGTCCGAACCGAACAGGATCTTCTCGACACCGATCACCGACGCGAGCTCCGTGAGGTCGTCCTCGTAGTAGGGGGCGATCCAGACGTTGGTGCGCAGTTGCTCGACCGGATCCTTCGGGAAGAGCCGAGGATGGTTGTTGGCGACCTTCCTCAGCCGCTTGATCAGCCGGTGCACGAAATACGAGCCGTTCTCGATGCTTACGGCTTTGAGGTGCGGGTGGCGGGTGAACACGCCGTGGGCGATCATCGACGCCATCGTGTCGTGGATGGCGCGGTCGTCGACAAGGATCTGATCCAGCGGGTCCGACCCCCCGAACGCCTCGAAAGTCGATTTCCCGCCCCACATTCCGGCGACCTGAAGGTAGCCGGAGTCGCTGAGGTGGAAGCCCACCGGCACTCCGGCCTCGGCCAGTGCGGCCCATACCGGATCGTGCAGTGGGTCGCCCAGTGACCGCGGCTTGACGACACCGGGCACCGGCGCCGGCCGCACCAGAATCAGCTTCGCCCCGCGCGCGAGGACGAACTCGACTTCGTCGAGGGCAGCCTTTGGATCAGCCAGCGAAATGATCGGCGCGGAGATGATTCGGTGGTCGGACCTGTCGAAGCCCCAATCTTCGTCGAGCCAAAGGTTGAAGGCGTGCACGGAAGCCATCGTCGCTTCCACGTCGTTTTTCAGAGCCTCCTCGACGCCGCACGCGAATGTCGGCAACATGAAGGCGGTTTCGATGCCTTGCGCGTCAAGGACGGCGATCCGCGCATCGCGGTTCTGGTATTCGGGATGCTGCTCGAGCCGCTCGACCTTCATCAGCGATGCGGGATCGACGCCCTCCGGGATCTCACCGCGGAACAGCAGGTCCAGACATCCCGGCACAATGATGGGGTCGAAGGTCGGGTTGGGTATGAAGCGGTTCACGCGGTCGCCGATGACCGCTTGAGAGTGCTTGCCGTCTTGGAAGATCTGGACGCCGCGTCTACGAAATTTCTTGTCGAGATGCCGGGTGAACGCGTCCAGCGGTTCGTAGTAATGATTGTCGACGTCGATCGCCTTGTAGTTCAGCGTGCCCATGCTCATCCCTTTCCGGTACCACAAGATTCGTCGGTCGCGCGCAGGCCGGTGAAGCTAGGCGGCCGCTTGTCGAGGAAGCTGGTGATCCCTTCGATCACGTCGGGACGCTTCAGTGACTCCTGCAGCAGGACCTCCGACCGCGCGTTGGAGTCGGCAACCTCGCGCGTCGCGTCGCCGTAGGCCTGCCGCTTGATGATCGCCATCGATGCGGGAGAACAATTTTGGGCGATGTCCTCGGCGTAGGCCATCACGCGCGCCATCAGCTGTTCTGGCGGCACCACCTCTTTGACCAGACCGAGCTCTGCCGCCTCCTCGGCGAGAAAGGTGCGCCCGCTCAAGAGGAGATCGAGCGCAACACCCCAGCCGGTCAGCCGCGGCAGAATCCACGAGACGCCATACTCCGCGATCAGACCGCGCCGGGCGAACGACGCCGCGAATTTCGCACCGGCAGCGGCGAATCGGATGTCGCACATCAGAGCTTGTGTGAGACCGATACCGACACACGAACCGTTGATGGCCGCGACGACCGGCTTGCATAGCGTGGTCAGATGATAGGGCTGCCGGTCCCCGATCAGGCTGGCCAACCTGCCCCCGTCGGTGTCCCCGATCGACTGCGTGACGCTGCCCATCGACCCCAGCCGCGCACCGGCGCAGAAGGCCTTGCCCCGGCCGGTCAGCACGATCACCCGCACGTCCGGATCGTCTTCGGCGCGCTCGAGACCGGCGTAGAACGCGGTCGCGATGTCACCACCCCAGGTGTTGAGCCGATCGGGTCGATTCAGCGTCAGGACCGCGACTCCGGTCGAGGTGACGTCGTAGATCACGGCCTCGTCCTGGCCGGCTCCGGCGACGCGGTCTTCGGTGGCGCTCATCGACCGTCCTCCCACGAGCTCAGGCGGCAGCTCCGATGCAGCTCGTACGCATACTGTATACCTATCGGTAGCGCATTCTGCAACAGTCGTCGGGCCGGCCTGACCAGGTGAACCGGACACTCGATATCCGAGATGCGAAGGCTTGAGCGGCGGGACCGGCGCGCTCGGTGTGTGATATCCGCTAGGTCGAAAAATGCTGTGGCCGTCGAGTTTTCGTTACACTTACGTCCGCCGGCGTAGCGTTCGGACAGCGTTAGCGCCGCAAGCTACGTACCAAAAAGCCTACGATAGGTATTACAGTAGCTATTCGGGATGGCGCACTGACGCGGATCAACCCGTGTCAGCGTAGAACGTGATGGAGGTGTCCGCAGTGGCCAAGCAAGCAGCCGCCGAGAAACGGCAGCGGCGCGAACGCGGATCCATCAACCCCGACGACATCATCAGCGGTGCGTTCGAGCTTGCGGAGCAGGTGTCGATCGACAACCTGAGCATGCCGCTGCTCGGCAAGCACCTCGGTGTCGGAGTGACCAGTATCTACTGGTACTTCCGCAAGAAGGACGACCTACTGAACGCGATGACCGATCGCGCATTAAGCAAGTACGTGTTCGCCACGCCGTACGTCGAGGCCGCCGACTGGCGGATCACACTGCGTAATCACGCCCGCTCGATGCGTGAAACATTCATGGGCAATCCCATTTTGTGCGACCTGATTCTCATCAGGTCCGCGCTGAGCCCGCGAGCGGCTCGGGTCGGGGGGCAGGAGATCGAGAAGACGATCGCTGGCCTGGTCGAGGCGGGCCTGTCTCCACAAGAAGCCTTCGACACCTACTCCGCGGTTTCCGTTCACGTCCGAGGCTCAGTGGTGCTGCACCGCCTCCAGGAAAAGAACCAGGCGACCGAGACCGGGGGCCGCACCATCGACGATGCGATGGTCGTCGATCCCGAGGCAACCCCGTTGCTCGCCCAAATGACCGCCAAAGGGCATCACATCGGCGCTGCGGACGACAACAACTTCGAGTACGGCCTCGACTGTATCCTCGACAATGCGGCGCGCCTGATCGAGCAACGCTCGAATTCGGCTGGTCGGCAACAGAAGTCGATCACGACTCGGCCGCGCAAGTCGACGGCCCGGGCCAAGAATTCGCGCCGCTGACACGTCAGCTCGACGGCGGCTCTGGGACGTCGAAGTGCTCGTCGCGGAGCCGGAACGCCTCTTTCGTCCCGTATTGTGCGCGCGTCTTGACGAAGTTGAACTCGCCCGGCGCGAACTGCAAGTTGGTTCCGAACGCATGAAAAAGGTAGCTGGCCACCTCTTCGCCCTGGTACGCCTGGCTCTGCTCGACGAGCCGAAAAGCTTCCTTGGCGATTACCACACCGTCAGCCGGCATTTTGGCGGCCTTCTCCGCCCAATACCGCGCCCGGGCTCCAACCTGAGTGGAATCGCATGTCTCGGTGAAGATTCCGAGATGCTCGATCGACCCGGCCTCGACGATGTCGCCGGTGAGGAGTAGACGGCGAGCAAGGACAGGGCCCAAGCGGTGGAAGAACATGTGGAGGCTGCCCAACGCCGGGCCCAGAAAACGGGTGGCGGGCATGCCGACCTTGGTATTGCGGGCGATGACGGAAATGTCGGTCATCAGCGCAATCTCGAAGCCGCCGCCGAGCGCATAGCCGCTGATCTCCCCCACAGTGACCTTCGGGAAACCCAACAGATTGTGATAGAAGCCGAACGATTTTCGATCTACGGTGAGCCGGCGGCGCTGACTCGGCCGACTCTTGGACGGACGCTCGCGCCCCGCTTCGCCGTCTTCGCCGTACCATCCGTAGGCGTTGTTCATGTCCGCGCCGGTGCTGAACACCCCGCCTGCCCCGCGCAGGAGAACCACCGTCAGGTCGTCATCCTCAGCAACCCGGTCCAGGCATCGTGCGACCTCCTCACGCATGGCCGCGTCATAGGAGTTACGTTGCTCCGGATTGTTCAACGTGATTGTCGCGATTCGCTTTTCGTGATCCACCTCGAAAAGCACGCGATGATCCGTGGCCGTCATCCGCCAAGCCCCTTCCTGCCATCCGAGCGCACGCCGAGATTCGACACCAGCTTCGCCTCGATGGTCTGATCGGTACCGAAGGCGAGCGTGTTGCGGCGTGCCGCCGCAAGGTGGTCTTGTGCAAGCCGGACCGCTCTAGCCGCGTTGCCATCAGAGATGGCGTCAAGCAATCGCTGGTGGTCGCGTAACGCCGCCCGCCGGGTCGTGTCCGCCATCGTCGCAGGCTCGCCGTGGTCGTTCCACACCGCGGACTCGTGAGCGGACCAGATCAGCTCGAGCGATCCGATCAGCAATATCATCGACTCGTTCCCGCATCGCGAGACCAGCGTCTCGTGAAACCGGCGCGCATTCGGTACATACCTCGACGCGTCATCGAATTGCGCAGTCTGCAAGTCGATTTCGCGTTGTAGATAGGGCACCACTTCGGTAATCCGGTCTTCGCGGGCGGCACACATTCCCGCGCACACCGGCTCCAGGTGCACCAGCGCCTCGCTGACATCCACCGGCGTCGCGGCGCGAGACTGCAGCACCATGCTGATCATGTGGGCGGTCCGCTCGGCGGTCGGATGGTGAACCAGCGCACCACCGACGTTTCCGCGGCGCACCGAAATCAGCCCGTCGGTCTCCAGCAGATGAATTGCCTCACGCAATGCCGGCGGACTGACCCCGAATTCGGCGAAGAGGGCTTCCTGCGACGGCAACACATCGCCCTCTTTCAAGCGACCCGACAGGATGTCGTCTCGAAGTTTCGAGGCGACGAGTTCGGCGACGCGCGGTTGGCGGATTCGGTGCCTCACGATCTCACGGGTTCCAGGCTCGTCGCTTGCCGAGCCGGTGGCCAGTCAACTTCTCCGGCGACACCGCCAGGGTGCTGACTTCGCCGATGCACAGCACCTCGTCGCCGAGCAGCAGGCGGGCGGTGGACGTGATGCCCTGCGAAACGTGCGAACGCGCGATCTCGAACCGGAGTTCGGTTTGCACCGGCGTCGGTCGCCGGAAGGCGACCTGCAGTGAGCGGGTCTTGCCGGAAAGTCCACTCACGCAGTTCTGATGCTGGATGACGCTGTCGAAGAACACCGCAAGGAATCCGCCGTGGACAAGGCCGGGTGGCCCTTCGTAGACAAGGGGGAAAGTGACTTGACCCGAAGCAGTTTCGCCGTCGAGGTGGTCAAAGCGATACTCCGGGAAACACGGGTTGAATGCTCCGATGTCCGTCGCATGATCCAGGTAGACGCGATGGGCGCCGGCCTCGTCGGCGCCCACCCGTGGTGCGCTGTCCGGCGGCACCACGGCGGCCAGCTCGCGCTCCCATTCACCCATCTGCGCGATCATCGCGTCGACGATCGGGTGTGGATGTTCGAGCGAGAGCAGCACGTCCCCGAGCCGGCGGATCGCGCCCGCCGCGGCGACAGTTTGCCCGAGCGGTGATTCGCCGAACCGAGCAGCGGCCGGCCACGTCGCGACACCCGGTTGCTGTTGCTCGCTCATGCGACCTCTCCCCACGCTGCTGTTCCTTGTCGCGGCTTTCCTTGCTAAGTTATACAGTGAAGTAATTGTATTGCCTACTGTAGAGGTATCTATATCTGCGCGGAAGGGCAGTTTCGCTGATGAGCCAGGACGCGGATTCCGCGGCAAAAGACGGCACGCTCACGGCGAGCCGGGACGGCTCCATTCTGCGGCTCGTCCTGAATCGGCCCGCGCGTCGTAACTCGCTGAGTCCGAGCATGATCGCGTTGTTCATCGAGGCACTCACATCGGCCGCCATCGATGACTCGCTGCGCGCAATTCACATCCACGGCGCCGGCGACGACTTTTGTTCCGGGGTCGACTGGGTCGCCACCAACAACCGGACCGGCCAACGACCACGCACCGGCGACCTGGTCCGTCGCGTCCCGCATGCGGCGAACCGCATCATCGAGTTGATGCACACGATCCACCTGCCGGTGGTCGCCAGTGTGCGGGGAATCGCCGCTGGACTCGGTTGCAACCTCGCGCTCGCCGCGGACTTCACAGTCGCGGCTGACGATGCGGTTTTCTGGGAGCCGTTTGCGGCGCGAGGATTCAGTCCCGATTCGGGCTCAACCTGGTTGCTTCCACGACTCATGGGGCTGACCCAAGCCAAACGAATGCTATTGCTCGGCGACAAGATTGGTGCGGCCGAGGCCGCGGACTGGGGACTGATCTACCGGGCGGTCGCCGCGGACGACCTGAACCACGCGACCGACGAACTACTGACACGATTGGCCGACGGCCCCACCG
Organism: Mycobacterium paraterrae; assembly: GCF_022430545.2. Lineage (NCBI taxonomy): Bacteria > Bacillati > Actinomycetota > Actinomycetes > Mycobacteriales > Mycobacteriaceae > Mycobacterium > Mycobacterium paraterrae. Next base: position 151,608 of record NZ_CP092488.2, read on the forward strand.
TCGCGCTGGGGCTGGCAAAGCACGCCATCCATTACGGACAGCACGCGACCCTCGCCCAGTCGATGCAGCAGGAGTTATTCGACGTCGAATTATCCAGCCGCACCGCAGATTTCAAAGAGGGCCTGGCGGCGTTCCGGGAACGGCGCACGCCACGGTTTCACGGACGATGAGCGAAGGAGCTGACATGTCGTCCCGGTCGTACGACACCATCACCTACGAGGTCGGCGGGCACACCGCCACGATAACCCTGAATCGGCCCGACGCGCTCAATGCGCTCAGCCCGCACATGATCACAGAGCTACGCGACGCCTACCACGCGGCCGAAAACGACGACAATGTCTGGGTTCTCATCGTCACCGGCACGGGACGGGCTTTCTGCACCGGAGCCGACGTCAAGGCCATTCCCGGCGACGGCAAAGTCATCAACGAGCGGCCGTACCTGGCCACGTACGAACAGTGGGAGGCCCCACAGGAAGGCACACCACCGTTTCGCACCATGGCCAAGCCGGTGATCGCCGCGATCAACGGATTGTGCTGCGGCGCCGGGCTCGACTGGGTCACCACCGGTGACATCGTGATCGCTTCGGACAAAGCCACATTCTTCGACCCCCACGTCAGCATCGGCCTAGTGGCGGCCCGCGAAGTGGTCCGGGTGGCCCGCATCCTGCCTCGGTCGATCGCGCTGCGAATGGCGTTGATGGGCAAACACGAACGCATGACCGCACAACGCGCCTACGAGTTCGGGATGATCAGCGAGATCGTCGACCACGAGCACCTGCTGGCGCGGGCTCACGAAATCGCCGATATCGTCAACTCGAATGCGCCGCTGGCCGTCCGCGGCACCCGATTGGCCATCCTCAAGGGACTCGATCTGCCGCTGCACGAAGCCGAGATGCTCGCCGAATCGTTTCGCGAACGCAATCTGCGCACCGAGGACTCGCTCGAAGGACCCAAGGCATTCGTGGAGAAGCGGCTGCCGGAATGGAAGTGCCGATGAGCTTCACGACGATCGAACTCGACGTAAGCGGCGCGGACGGCGTCGCCACACTCACGTTGAATCGGCCGGATCAACTCAACGCCTTCAACCGCGCAATGTGTGACGAGATGGCCGCGGCGTGGCAGACGGTGAAGATGGATGACTCGGTCAATGCCGTCGTGCTGCGGGCGGCCGGTCAGCGAGCGTTCAGCGCGGGCCTCGATGTCAAAACGCCTTACGGCCAACCCGAAAATATCTGGCATCACGAGGATCCCGGCGAGGCGCTCAGCCCGAAGTGGCAGAAGATGTGGAAGCCGGTGGTGTGCGCGGTGCAAGGCATGTGCACGGCGGGCGCGTTCTACTTCGTCAACGAGTCCGACGTCGTGATCTGCTCGAGCGATGCGACGTTCTTCGACTCTCATGTGTCGGCCGGACTAGTGTGCGCACTGGAGCCGATCGGACTGATGCGCCGGATCGGGTTAGGTGAGACGTTGCGAATCGCGCTGATGGGCAACGACGAACGAGTCAGCGCCGAGACGGCCCTGCGCATCGGGCTGGTCTCTGAAATAGTGGCGCCGGACGACCTGTGGGCCCGCGCCCACGAGATCGCCGCGACCATCGCCTCCCATCCGCCGTCGGCCACCCAGGGCACCGTCAAGGCGATCTGGGAATCGCTGGACAAGCCCTACCGGACAGCCCTCGATCAGGGGCTGATCTACACCCGGCTCGGTAATCCGATCGGCGCGGCCGAGATCGCCCAGCGCGGCGACCGTCGGACGCCCGATCCGACGACTCGATGACGACCCACCGGCTCAGTCGCCGCATCGATCACGTGCTGCGTCTGCAACCCGACGCTCCCGCAGTGGAATTCGAGCGCAAGTGGTTGTCGTGGAGTCGACTCAGCATCCTGACCGCCCGGATCGCCGCGCTACTCGGTGAAGAGCGACCGCAAGTTGGCATACTGCTCCGTAACCGACCGGCGCAGGTTGCCGCGCTACTCGGTGCTTTACGCTGCGGTGCGACCGTCGTCGTGATCAACCCGGCCCGCGGCGAGGAGCGGATCAAAGCGGACGTCGAACAGCTCCAGCTACCCCTGATCATCGGCGAGCCCGACGACCTGACGATGGTAAATGAAACACACCCTACTGCAACGGTTTCGGTGACCGAACTGGCCGCCCACCCCGATGTCGCACCGATCGGGCGGTTGTGGGCGACCCGTGGTCGGCCCGGTGTCGCCGTGCGCATGCTGACCAGCGGGACGACCGGTCCGCCCAAACGGATCGACCTCACCTACGACATGCTGGCGCACAGTGTCATGGGTCCCGAGTCCGACGATCACGGTGCGCCGACGGAATTGCGCCGCGGGGTGGCGATCGTGAACTCACCGCTGGTGCACATCGGTGGTGTCTTCCGGATCCTGCAGTGCGTCGCTGAGGGCCGTCCCTTCGTCTTGCTGGAGCGGTTCGACCTCGACCGGTGGGCCGAGGCGGTACGCGAACATCGCCCTCGCGCGGTCTCGCTGGTTCCAGCAGCGCTGCGGATGGTGTTGCACTCCGACATCCCCCGCGAGGATTTGGCAAGCATTCAGGCGGTGACGTCGGGCACCGCACCGTTATCGGCAGACGACGCCGACGCGTTCACTGCGAAGTACGGAATCCCGGTACTGACCTCCTACGCAGCGACGGAATTCGGTGGCGGAGTCGCAAGCTGGACGCTCGCCGACTATCGGAGGTTCTGGCGCGACAAACGCGGCAGCGTGGGGCGGGCGAACCCCGGTGCCCAACTGCGGGTCGTCGACGACGACGGCGCTCCGCTGGCGTTTGATGAAATCGGTCTGCTTGAGGTGAAGCCCGCGCAACTGGGGCCTTCGGCGGACTGGATGCGAACTACTGATCTGGGCCGGATCGACGCCGACGGGTTTTTATGGATCGTCGGCCGGGCCGACCAAGCAATCATCCGAGGCGGCTTCAAGATCATGCCAGACGATGTGAGGTGTGCTTTGGAAGGCCATCCCGCCGTGGCCGGCGCTGCGGTCGTCGGGCGCCGCGACGAACGGCTTGGTGAGACCCCGGCCGCCGTGGTGGAGCTGCGGGCGGCCGGCTCGGTGGATGCCGTCGAGCTGACCTCGTATCTCCGAAAGCGCTTGGCCCGCTATGAAATTCCAACCAAGATCCTGATCGTGTCCGAGCTTCCGCGAACACCGTCCGGCAAGCCCGACTTAGCCGCCGTACGGGCTCAGCTGACCGGTGCACACCATGCCGGGTGAGGCGGTCACGATCGGACAGGTTTTACGCGACCAAGCGCTCGACCGGGCCGAGCATCCCTTGTTGATCTGCGACGCCGAACGCATCTCCTATTTCGAAGCCGAACGTCGCTCTGCGCTGACGGCGCGTGGGCTCGTCGGCCTTGGCGCCGGGAAGGGTACCCATGTCGGCCTGCTGTATCCCAATGGTGTTGCTTTCGTCGTCGCGATGCTGGCCGCCGCCCGGATCGGCGCTGTCGTCGTACCGTTTTCGACGTTCGCCACTAGCCGGGAATTACGCGAGCAACTCGCCGACAGCGACACCCAGATCCTGTTGTCTGCTCCGTCGTTCCGGTCGCACGATTACGTGCGACGCCTGACCGAGGCAGTGCCGGGCTTAACGGTCGACTCCGCGGATCGGCTGTTCAGCATGGCCGCACCGCAATTACGGCACGTGATTGTCGACACCGCTCTGCTTGAGCAACAGGCGGAGCCCGTCGACGAGGAATTCTTGACGGCGATGGAAGACGACGTCGAGGGCTGTGACCCCGCGACGATCGTCTACACCTCCGGCACCACCAGCGCGCCCAAGGGCGTACTGCACACCCATGCCTCGCTGATCGACCATCAGCGCAATCTCAACGCGGTGCGGCGCCTGACCGCGGTGGACCGGCTATTCTGCAACTCGCCGTTCTTCTGGATCGGCGGGCTCGGTTTCGCACTGCTGGCCAGCATGATTGCCGGAGCGACACTGGTCTGCTCGAACGCCGACGATCCAGGTCGCACGCTGGACCTGCTCGAGGCCGAAAAGCCCACCGTCACCAATGGTTTCGTCGCCGGGATCCGGCACTTGGCGCAGCACCCCAGCTTTCCCGACCGCGACGTATCGTCGATGCGACGCGGCAACCTATATCCGATCATGTCCCGCGAGGTGCGGCCGCTCGACCCGGAGTTGCGGCACAACATGCTCGGCATGACCGAGGCGGGCAGCGTCGTATTGCTCAGCGACGACGACACCGACCAGCCCGAGCATCGCCGCAGGTCGTTCGGAAAACCGGCACCGGGCATAGATGTCAAGATCGTGGACCCGGAGACTCGGCTGATCGTCGAGCCGGGAGCACCCGGCGAATTCTGCATTCGCGGACCAAGTTTGATGCAGCGTTACTACAAGCGCAGCCGGGAAGACTGCTTCGACGCCGACGGCTGGTTACACACCGGCGACCTGGTTACTACCGACAACGACGGGTTTTTCTATTACCTCGGCCGACGCGGCTCGATGATCAAGACCGCCGGTGCCAATGTCTCGCCCAGCGAAGTCGAGCAGGCAATCACCGGCATCACCGGATGCGCCGCGTTCGTGCTCGGCGTCCCGGACCCCGACCGCGGCCAAGCGGTCGCCGCGGTAGTCGTCGTGGACAACGGGGCCGGCGTCGATGAGTCAGATCTCCGTCGCGCACTCGCAATTCAATTGTCCGCCTATAAGATCCCTAGGCGATTTGTGATGCTGGCACCTTCAGAGTTGCCGCTACTGGCCAGTGGTAAGCCCGACCTGGCGCGATTGAAAGAACTGTTCGATGCTTGACACCATCGATGCCCTGGTGCGAAAGCGCGCGGTCGACCATCCGACCAAGCCGATGGTGATCGACACCCGCCACCGGCTGACTTATCGCGAACTTGACTGCAGCACGGCGGATCTGGCCGCGGCATTTATCGATGCCGGGGTTGGCAAAGGGTCCCGGGTCGGGCTCATAATGCCCAACTGTGCACGTTGGGTACAGATCGCGATCGCGCTCACTCGGATCGGTGCGGTGCTGGTTCCGCTGAGCACCCTGCTCGCCGCGCGGGAACTGGTCGCACAGCTGCACAGCGCGTCGGTGCAATATCTGATCAGCGTCGAGGAGTTTCGCGGACACCGCTACCTCGACCATCTAGCGACCGCGTTGGCAGTGAGTGATCTCGACGGGACGCTGCATTGCACGGAACTCCCTGCGTTACGGCGAGTGTGGAACGCCGACAGATTGCCGGAAGGGTCCGGCGGCTCCTTCGTCGACGCCGTTGCGGCGACGGTGACACCGAGCGACACGATGGCGGTCATCTTCACTTCCGGCAGCAGCGGCCCGCCGAAGGGGGTGCTGCACTCACATGGCGGTGCACTGGGTGCCGTTCGAGCGGGACTGGCGAGCCGCTGCATCGACGCCGACACCCGACTGTATCTGCCGATGCCGTTTTTCTGGGTGGGCGGATTCGCCAGCGGAGTGCTCTCCGCATTGGTCGCGGGCGCCACGCTGATCACCGAGGAAATCCCGCAGTCGGAGACGACGCTGCAGTTGTTGGAACGCGAGCGGGTGACGCTGTTCCGCGGCTGGCCGGACCAAGCTGAGACACTGGCCCGCCACCCGTATCGCGCCCGAGTGGACCTGTCCGCACTGCGCCCAGGCAGCCTGGAAGCGCTGCTGCCGCCCGACCAGCGCCCCCAACCCGGTTCGCGGGCAATGTTGTTCGGAATGACAGAGGCTTTCGGGCCGTACTGTGGCTACCCAGCCGACACCGACATGCCGCGCTCGGCCTGGGACAGCTGCGGCAAGCCCTTCCCCGGCATGGAGATCCGCATCACCGATACCGGCGACGGCCGAACCCTCGCCCCGGGGGCTGTCGGGATGATTCAACTTCGCGGCCCACACACGTTGCGGGGCATCTGCCGGCGCCGACGTGAAGAGATTTTCACCGCCGACGGTTTCTATCCCACCGGCGATCTCGGCCACCTCGACGACGACGGCTTTCTGTTCTACCACGGTCGATCCGACGACATGTTCAAGGTCAGCGGGGCGACGGTCTACCCCGTTGAGGTCGAGCAAGCACTGCGCCAGATCGACGGTGTCGGCAAGGCCTTCGTCACCAATGTGGCCGGGGCACAAGGAGTCCGAGTGGGTGCTGCGGTGGTGTGCGACACCGCAAGCGTCACCGTCGAACAATTGCGCGAGCAAGCCCGGCGGCTTCTCAGCCCGTTCAAAGTCCCGACGGTATGGCTGCTGGCCGATGAGGAGACCATTCCACGCGGCCCGACCGGAAAGCTCGACGTACGCCGGCTACGTGAGATGCTGGCTGAAGCGGCGGCGCATTAACCCGGTTCGACGACACCGTGTTCGGTCAGGTGGTCGATCAGCGGGGCGGCGCCGGCGGCTAGGTGATCCGACATCGCCCTGCGGGCGGACTCTCCGTCGTGCTTGGCCAGTGCTGCCAGCACGCGGCGATGGTCCTTGATCGACTGGTCCGGCCAGCCGGCGATGACGGGAAATACCGATTCCGGTGCATATCGGGTGATTTGAGACATCATCTGCGCGAGCTTCGGCGACTCGGCCGCGACGTTGATGGCGCGGTGGAACTCGTGGTTGAGGCGCACCGTCCGCTCGATGTCATTGCCGGCGTAGGCCTCTTCTAACTGCGACTGGATATGCTCGAGCTCCTGCAGTTGCGCATCGTCGATGTTGGCCGCGGCCCGTGCGGCTAGTTCGCCGCCGACATGGGCTTGGAGGTGCGCCACGTCGGCCAGGTCACGCTTGGTCACCGGCAGCACGACGAATCCGCGGCGGGGCTGCTGTGCCAGCAGTCCTTCGGACCGCAACTCGAATAGCGCCTCCCGGACCGGCGTGACGCTGATCCCCAGCTCGGCGGCCAATTGATCCAATCGGACATATTCGCCTGCCGAATACGTGCCGTCGAAAATTCGGTTACGAACGTAGCGCGCAACGTCTTCGGAGAGCTGGGGTCGCGCGGCGAAATCCGGCACGCTCATTTCAGATCCGATACTCGGCGAGCAGTCGCTTGCTGATGATCGACTTTTGGATCTCGCTGGTTCCCTCACCGATGAGAAGGAACGGGGCATCGCGCATCAGTCGTTCGACCTCGTACTCCTTGGAGTACCCGTACCCACCGTGGATCCGGAAGCTCTGCTGGGTCACCTCGGCACAGAACTCGCTGGCGAGGTATTTCGCCATCCCCGCCGCGACGTCATTGCGTTCACCGGAGTCCTTGAGCCGGGCGGCGTTGACCATCATCAGGTGTGCGGCCTCCACTTTGGTTGCCATCTCGGCAATCTGGAAGGCGATGGCCTGATGCTCGGCGATCGGCTTGCCGAAGGTGTGCCGCTGCTGAGAGTACCGGGCGGCCAACTCGAAGGCGCGGATGGCCACGCCGACGGCACGGGCCGATACATTGACCCGGCCGACTTCGATGCCGTCCATCATGTGGTAGAAGCCCTGGCCGGGCCGGCCGCCCAAGATGTCATCGGCGCTGGCGGCGTAGCCGTCGAAGATCATCTCGGTGGTGTCGATGCCCTTGTATCCGAGCTTGTCGATCTTGCCCGGTATCAGCAGCCCTGGCTTCACTTCGCCGAAACCCGTGGGCTTTTCGATCAAGAAGGTCGTCAGGTTGCGGTGTGGCGCCTCGGCACCCTCGTCGGTACGGACAAGCGCTGCAACCAAACTCGAGCTGGCACCGTTGGTAAGCCACATCTTCTGGCCATTGATGGTGTAGTCACCGTCGCTACCGCGGGTGGCGCGGGTGCGGATCGCGGCGACGTCAGAGCCCAACTCCGGCTCAGACATCGAGAACGCTCCGCGAATGTCGCCGGTTGCCATGCGCGGCAAGAAGCGTTGCTTCTGTTCGTCGGTACCGTGCTGGCGAAGCATGTAGGCGACGATGAAGTGCGTGTTGAGCACACCCGACACGCTCATCCAGCCGCGGCCGAGTTCTTCGATGCACAGCGCGTAGGTAAGCAGCGACTCGCCGAGACCGCCGTACTCCTGCGGGATCATCAAGCCGAACAGGCCCATCTCGCGCATCTGGTCGACGATCGCTTGCGGATAGGTGTCGGTGCGCTCTAACTCTGCCGCGTTCGGGATGACTTCCTTGTCGACGAATTGCCTGACCGTGGAGACGATCTCAGCCTGAATGTCCGTCAGGCCAATCGTCTGGGCGAGCTTGGTCATGGGATGCCTTTCTGGTTTCAGCGGGCGATCGTGTTCGCGTCGGTCAGGCGGGCGACGTCGTCCGCGCTCAACCCCAAACGTGCAGTCAGCACCTCGGCGGTATCGGCACCGAGCCGCGGCGCGGGCTCACTGGCGAAGTGCCGACCGTCGAAGACGGTAGGCAAACCGGGTGCCAGGTACTCCCCCAGGCCGTCTTGATGGAGCCGAGAGAACAACGGATTAGCGGTCACTCGCTCGTCGGCAGCGGTCTCGGCAAAAGAGCGGTAGCGCTCGAATAGCACGCTGGTGGCGGACAAAGCTCGCATGATCTCGTCGGCGGAGTGCTCGGCGAACCAGGTGGTGAACAGGGCGCTCAGCACGTCGCGGTACCGGTAGCGCACGCCCTCGTCGCCGAAATCCGCTTTCAGCGATTCGGCCAGCGCGGAAACTGCTGCGCCGCAACCGGTTACCGCGACCAGATCCTGGAAATGTCGCTTGGTCAACGTGACGACCATGAAGGCGACACCGTCACCGCTGGTGAAGTCCTGTCCGTACTGCCCGTAGATCGCGTTGCCAAGACGTGCCCGTTGGGTGCCGTTGACCTGAGGCTCGGTCAGCAGCCCGAGGTTGCCCGCCGTGGCCAGGGCGACGTCTTCCAAGGGGACGCTGATCTGCGCACCGGCGCCGGACTGGTCGCGACGGCGCACCGCGGCGATGATCGCGAGCGCGGAGTAGAGGCCGCAGCAGACATCCCACGCCGGCAGCACATGGTTGATGGGTCCGGAGTAGTCCGCCGGTCCGGTGACCAAGGGGTATCCGATCGCCGCGTTGACCGTGTAGTCGACGCCTGTCGACCCGTCGTGGCGGCCGAGCACCTGCAGGTGGATGAGGTCCGGCCGGTTGGCCACGAGCGTCTCGTACGACAGCCACGACGGACCCGCGACGTTGGTCACCACTATGCCGTCACCTTCGACGATCAGCCGCTGCACTAGGTCTTGCCCCTCAGGGGAACGCAAATCCACGGTGGCCGAACGTTTTCCCTTGTTCAGACCGGTCCAGTAGATGGACGTGCCGTCAGCGGTGAGCGGCCAGCGGTTGGTGTCCGAGGCGCCGCCGATCGGGTCGACGCGAATCACTGTGGCGCCGAGTTGGCTCAACGTCATGCCACACAGGGGTGCCGCGACGAAGCTGGACACCTCGACGACGGTGAGATCCGCCAACGGCGCGGTCACTATGAGCCGACTCGCTCGAAAATCGCTGCCAGACCCTGCCCGCCGCCGATGCACATGGTTTCGAGCCCGTAGCGTGCACCGCGCCGGGTCAGTTCGCGGGCCAGGGTAGCCAGCATCCGTCCACCGGTCGCACCGACCGGATGACCCAGCGAAATGCCTGACCCGCGCACGTTGGTGCGCTCCAGGTCGGCGGCGCCAAAACCCCACTCGCGCATGACCGCAAGTGCCTGCGCGGCGAAAGCCTCGTTGAGTTCGATCAGATCGACATCGCTGAGCTGCAGTCCCGCTTTGGCCAGCGCTGCCTCGGTGGCCGGCACCGGGCCGATTCCCATCACATTGGGTGCCACCCCCGCGCTGGCCCACGACACGAGACGTACGAGCGGGGTGAGACCGAGTTCGGCGGCCCGTTCCGGCGTAGTCACTAAACACATCGACGCCGCGTCATTCTGTCCGCTGGCGTTGCCCGCCGTCACCGTCGCTTCGGGATCATCCTTCAGCAGAACGGGTTTCAGCTTGCCGAGCGCCTCGACAGTAGTGTCGGCGCGCGGATGTTCGTCGGTGTCGATGACCTCGTCACCACCGCGGGTCCGCACGGTGACCGGGATGATTTCCTCGGCGAGGACGCCGTCCTTCTGCGCAGCCACCGCGCGCTGGTGCGACGTCACCGCGAGCTCGTCCTGCTCCTGGCGCGAGATGCCGTATTGGCGGCGAAGGTTTTCCGCGGTCTCGAGCATTCCGCCGGGCACCGGATAGTGCCGGCCGCCGGCGGTGGTCCGCCCGCGTGCCAAACCGTCGTGAAGACGGACTTCGCGAGGGGGCCCCCAGCGCACATCGGTGGAGTAGAACGCGACGTTGCTCATGCTCTCCGCACCGCCGGCCACCACGAGATCGTTATCCCCCGACTGGATTTGCAGGCACGCCTGGATGACCGCCTGCAGTCCGGATCCGCAGCGACGGTCGACCTGCATGCCCGGCACCGTGACCGGCAGTCCGGAGTCGAGTCCAACCACGCGACCGATCGCGGGAGCCTCGCTGTTCGGGTAGCAGTGCCCGAGAATGACGTCCTGTATGGCGTCGCGCGGGACGCCGGTCCGGTCGAGCAGGCCCGTGAGCGCGGCGACACCGAGGTTGACGGCGGTTTGCGACTTGAACATTCCGCCGTAGCGTCCGATCGGCGTGCGCACCGGCTCGCAGATCACCGCTTCCCGGCTCACAGGTGCCGACCGCCGGTCACCTCGAGAACGGTTCCGGTCATGTACGACGACAGGTCGCTGGCCAGGAACAGGGCGACTTTGGCAACCTCCTCGGGCTCGCCGGCCCGTCCCATCGGGATTTCGGCCAGCTTCTCGTCCCAAATGCGTTGCGGCATGGCCTCTGTCATCGCGGACCTGATCAGACCGGGCTGGATGGCGTTGACCCGCACACCCAGGTGCGCAAGCTCCTTGGATGCCGCCTTGGTCATTCCCACGATGCCGGCCTTGGCCGCCGAGTAGTTCGTCTGGCCGATCATGCCGACCTTCCCGGAGATCGAGGACATATTCACGATCGCGCCGCTTTTGTTCTCCCGCATGATCGCCGCGGCTTTGCGTAAACCGTTCCACGTGCCTTTCAGGTGGACCGCGATCACCTGGTCGAACTGCTCTTCGGTCATCTTGCGCATGGTCGCGTCGCGGGTGATGCCGGCGTTGTTGACCATGATGTCCAGCCTCCCGAAACCGTCCACGGCGGTGCCGACCAGAGCGTCGACGTCCTCACCGGACGTGACGTCGCAACGTACCGCGAGGGCAACCTCGTCACCGCCCAGAGTGGCGGCCGCCTTCTGCGTCGCCTCGAGGTTCAGATCGCCGAGCACCACCCGGGCGCCTTCGTCAACGAACCGCTGCGCGATAGCGAAGCCCAGTCCTTGGGCTCCCCCCGTGATGACTGCGGTCTTACCGCTCAACAACGCCACACGATCACCGTCTTTCTGTCTGCGTCCCGAACGCGGGACAATTCGAACATCATATTTCATATATGATCGCCGGACCATCGCGGCCAGCGGGGTGCACTGACGCCGCGGGCCGCAACTGCACCACCCGCCGAACAAGGAGCGCTGACCCATGCCCACTGCTGCCGTCGACGACGACGATTTCCAGCAGATCCTCGCGCAGACCCGCCAATTCGTCCGTTCCGCCGTCGTGCCCCGCGAGCAGGAAATACTCGCGACCGACCGGGTGCCAGACGACCTTCGCACCCAGGCCAAGGACATGGGCTTGTTCGGGTACGCCATTCCGCAGGAGTGGGGCGGCCTTGGGCTCGACATCACCCAGGACATCGAGCTGGCGATGGAACTCGGCTACACCTCGCTGGCGCTCCGGTCGATGTTCGGCACCAATAACGGCATCGCCGGCCAGGTACTGGTCGGATTCGGCACCGACGAGCAGAAGGCCACTTGGCTCGAGGCGCTCGCCACCGGAAAGGTCGCCTCGTTCGCGCTGACCGAGCCGGGGGCCGGGTCCAATCCAGCCGGCCTGCGCACCAAAGCAATTCGCGACGGCGACGACTGGGTGATCAACGGCGAGAAGCAGTACATCACGAACGCGCCGGTGGCCGATCTGTTTGTCGTGTTCGCGCGGACCCGCCCGGCCGACGACGCCGGGCCAGGCATTGCGGTGTTCCTGGTGCCGGCGGACGCGGCCGGAGTCGAGGTCGGGCCGAAGGACGCCAAGATGGGCCAGGAAGGCGCATGGACCGCCGACGTCGGCTTCAGCGACGTCCGGGTGCCGAACGGCGCGCTGGTCGGCGGCAGTGAGGATATCGGCTATCGAGCGGCGATGACATCGCTGGCCCGCGGCCGGATCCACATCGCGGCGCTGGCGGTGGGCGCCGCCCAGCGAGCCCTGGACGAATCCGTTGCCTACGCGGCTACCGCGACGCAGGGAGGCAACCCGATCGGTACCTTCCAGCTTGTGCAGGCGATGCTCGCCGACCAGCAGACCGGCGTAATGGCCGGCCGCGCCCTGGTGCGGGACGCGGCCAGGCTGTGGCTCAACGACGAGGACCGTCGGATCGCTCCGTCGGCGGCCAAAGTGTTCTGCACCGAGATGGCCGGCAACGTCGCCGATCTGGCCGTGCAGATTCACGGCGGCAGCGGCTACATGCGCGACGTACCGGTGGAGCGCATCTACCGAGACGTGCGACTGCTGCGGCTCTACGAGGGCACCAGCGAGATCCAGCGACTGATCATCGGCGGCAACTTGGTCAAGGCCGCTCAGCGCAAGCAGTGACTAGGCCGCCGGCGGTTTCGCCTTCACGTGCCTAAACCAGCAGTAAACGTACAGCGCCATCGAGATCACCAGCACGACGATCACCCAGAGCACCACGGTGACGTCGACCCAGAACCCGATCGGCGGCGCGTCGGGCAGCGCTGTGCGCAGCGGAACCACCGAAAACAGCAGCGCTGCATACCACGTCGTCATCGGAGGAAAGAATTCCCGCTTGAAGGCGACGGTCTGTACGGCGACGAAGAAAGCCAGCCCGGCCAGCGTGATCAGCACAGCGAGGATGACCGCGGCAAATGCGGCCGTACTCGGCGATCGGTGCAACACCACGTGGTACGGCGACGGCGTCACGTTCGCACCGGCGTCCGAGAGGCTGACCTTCCAGCCGGGAATCCGGTCAAAGACCGTGACCGACGAACGTTGTGGCGCAGCGTTACCCATGAAAAGCTCGACGGTGATCGGGCCCGTCTCGTAGCGATCGAAGGGCCAGCTGGAAGGATCACCGGTGACGGTCAGCGACACCGGGAAGACGCCTGGCACAGTGCCTTTCGTCCAGATGCGTTTGGTCGGCAGCACCGCGGAGGTGACGGCGACGCCGAGATCCTGCTTGAGGCCGTGGGTCACCGGGTCGAGCAGGCCGGGCCCAGGTACGACGGTGACGTTGGCGGTCAGCACGCCCTTGACCGAGGCAAGTTCTTCGACATCGCAGATCACCGTGGTGCCGTCGCGCGTCGGCTGACCGCTCGAAATCTCATGCGGCCGACCCATGCCGGTATGACCGTAGAGGACGATCGTGGCGATGTAGGCCGCGACGAAGATCGTGACGCCCGCAATGCCGGCGGTGCGAAGCTTCACGCTCGACCGCCCAGCGCCCGGTCGAACTTCGATGCCGTCATGCCCCGCCCCCTTATGTGGAAACGATCCGCGCAACTCCCCTGCCCGCCTGCGGAATTCTCGCACAACGGAAACCGTGAGGCTGGGCGAAACGCGACGGCACCGAGCCGTTACTATCGGGCCCGTTACAGTGATCTTTACGATATGGAGCGCAGATGACCGGGCGGCTCGCGGACAGGGTGGCATTCATTACCGGCGCGGCCCGCGGCCAGGGTCGCGCGCACGCCGTGCGGATGGCTCGCGAAGGCGCGGACATCATCGCCGTCGACATTGCCGGCAAGCTGCCGTCGTGCGTGCGATACGACTCGGCGACGCCGGAGGACCTCGCCGAAACCGTGCGGCTCGTCGAAGCCACCGGTCGTCGAATCATTTCCGCGGTCACTGACGTTCGCGATTTCGACGGTCTACGTGACGTGGTGGGCGACGGCGTGGCGAAACTGGGGCGACTGGACATCATCGTCGCCAACGCCGGGATCACGGCGCCGCAGGCCTGGAACGAGATCACGCCCGAATCGTTCCGCGACGTGATGGACATCAACGCGACGGGAACGTGGAACACGGTGATGGCCGGCGCACAGAAGATCATCGACGGCGGACGCGGCGGATCGGTCATCTTGATCAGCTCCGCCGCAGGTATGAAGTTTCAGCCGTTCATGGTGCACTACACCGCGAGCAAGCACGCCATCACCGGGATGGCGCGCGCGTTCGCCGCCGAACTGGGTGTCCATTCGATCCGGGTCAACAGTGTGCACCCTGGTCCGGTCAACACGGCAATGGGCAGCGCCGACATGGCCGGCGCCCTGGCGAACTTCACCGAGACCAGCCCGCACCTGGCGAACACGCTCACGCCGTTTCTGCCCATCTGGGTTGCCGAGCCAGAGGATATCGCCGACACCGTGTGCTGGCTGGCCAGCGACGAATCGCGAAACATCACCGCGGCGGCGATCCCCGTCGACCAAGGCTCCACCCAATACTGATTCGCTTCAGGACGCTGACGCGTACTCGCCGACCAGTTCCAACGTCCCGAGGTCACGGATCGCCTGGCAGCCGCGCGCCAGCATGGTGAGCACCATGTCGTCGCCGCGGTCGGTGGCGGTGGAGAAAGCGAATCCCAGCGCGGATATCAGCAGCGCCTGGATCACGCCGAGTCGGTAGTCGCGCCAACAGGTTTCCGCGTCGTAGCCAGTGACCCCATAGCTGGTCAGCGCGCGATGGTAGTCGTCGACAAGGTCGCGCTCGATCGAAGCGCGCAGCTCGGGCTTGAGGCTGGTCGCGGTGAAGTAACTGAGGTCGCGCGCCGGCAGGCCGACCCCGAGCGTCTGCCAGTCCACTATCGTCACGGCGGCTCCATCGGGGAAGAACAAGAGGTTGTCGAGTCGGTAGTCGCCGTGCAGCAGCGCGAAGCGGTCCCGCTCGGCGAGCAGCCAAGGCGTCACCAAAATCATTGAGTTGGCGAATGTCTCGCGATCGGCCGTGCTCATGCGATCACCGAGTTTATCCAGTGTGATGTCGGCGCTCATTCGCGCGACTTCCCCCAGACCACCCGCCGACGCTTCGTCGGGTCGGGCGAAGGCGATACCGGGGAAGTCGAGCCACACCGGATCACACCAGCTCGGTCCGTGCAGACCGGCCAGCGCCGTCACAGCCAGCCGGGCTTCCCGATCGCCGCACCCAGCGATCTGGTCACCTTGCACCGCCGGCGCCTGGTCGGCCAGAAGCAACGCATAGTCCAGTGCGTCGTCACTAATCTCGCAGTAAAAGCACTGCGGCGTAGGCACTTTCACGTGACTGACGACGCCGGTGTAGAAGGCACACTCGCTGCGGTAGCCGATGGCAACCCGGTCGCGGACGGTGTCGTCTTGCGCCGGCAATTTGATCACGAACGTGTCGGGCAAACTGCCCGGTTCGGCGTATCTCACCGAGACCCGATAGGCCGCGCCGGTCTGACCCGTCCCGATGGGGATCACGTCTACGGCCGACAACTCCACCGGCGTGCCGGCGCCCAATACTGCCGACAGCCATTCGGCGGTGACGTCGTCCGGGTATCGAGGAATAGCCATGGGCCTACTGTAAGTCATTCGAGACATACCCCTCCGCGATCCTTCGCAGCGCCCGCAAATGGCCGATTATCACTCGTCGCGAGCTACGACCGTCTTAAGATCGCCCCAGCTATCTCGATGCAGAGGTGACCATGATGAAGACGAATGCCGCGGTTCTGCGGGAGTTCAACGCGGAATGGAGCATCGAGGAGATCGACCTTGACGGTCCGCAGGACGGCGAGGTCCTGGTGTCGTTCGAGGCCGCCGGGCTCTGCCACTCAGATCATCATGTCCGCACCGGCGATCTTCCCGTTCCGCTGCCCATCGTCGGTGGCCACGAAGGGGCCGGCGTCGTGCGCGAGGTCGGTTCGGGCGTACGGGACCTCAAGGTGGGCGACCATGTAGTGGCGTCGTTTCTTCCGGCATGCGGGCGCTGCCGATGGTGTGCCAGTGGCCATCAGAATCTGTGCGACCAAGGCGCAATGCTTCTGAGCGGCGCTCAACTCGACGGGACGTTCCGGCGCCGGTCCGGGGACCGCGACGTTGGCGCCGCATGCTTCTTGGGCACATTCGCCCAATACGGCACGGTGCCCGACAGCTCCGTCGTCAAGGTCGACGACGACCTTCCCTTATCGCGCGCGTGCCTGCTTGGCTGCGGGGTCACCACCGGGTGGGGATCAGCGGTCAACACAGCCAAGGTGCGCCCGGGCGACACTGTCGTAGTGATCGGCTGCGGCGGCATCGGCAGTGGCGCCATTCAGGGCGCGCGACTGTCCGGCGCGGAGAAAATTGTCGTCATCGATACCGCAGAAGGCAAACGAGACAAGGCCTTTGAGTTCGGAGCGACTCATTTCGTCACGTCCATGACCGAGGCCACCGCGCTGGTCGGCGACTTGACCCACGGGGTGATGGCCGACTCGGCTTTGCTGACGGTCGGGCTGGCCGAGGGCCACATGGTCGGCGAGGCGCTGGACATCATCCGCAAAGGCGGCGCCGTGGTGTTGACGGCGCTGGCATCGGTCACCGACGTGACGCCGACACTGCCGATGACGATGTTCACGCTGTTTCAAAAACGCTTGCTGGGCAGCCTGTACGGCGAGGCCAACCCGCGCGCCGATATCCCTCGACTGCTGAACCTCTACCGGGAGGGCAAGCTTTTGCTCGACGAGGCAGTGACAACGGAATACAAACTCAACGACATCAACGAGGCGTACGACGACATGTTGGCGGGGCGCAATATTCGCGGTGTGATCATCCACGATCACTGAGCCGACAGTCGACGACGCAGGACATCGACTCCCGGCCCGTCCAGCTCGGGCAGCGCGGCCGTGCGCCCGCAGACACTCATCAACAACGCGGCCACCGGACCGCTGACCTCGACGCCGTCCCGCCAGGAGCGGGATACGTCGTTGGCTGACAATCGGATTCCCCGGAGGCGGCCCAGCGGCACGAAGCCGATCGGCCAGCCGGTGGTGACGAAATCCATCGCCGACGCCGCGTGCCGGGCATCTGGCTCGAAGGTCAGGCCGAGTGGAATTCTGACGTCGCCAGTATGGATCAGGACGTCGGTCAGCGGGCCCCGTGGCCCGAAGACCGGTGAGGAGATCGGTCTCGTGGCATGTTCACGGAGTTCGGACAGGATGTCGGCGATCGGTGCCTGTGCGCGACGCCGGGCAAGCACGTCGATTCCGCGACTGAGGCTGCCGCATCGAACCGCCATCCGAAGGAAACCCGGTGTCCCGTCGAGCACGGTGCTGACCACGTGGGCGGCGACCGTCTTGACGTCCCAGCCCGTGCAGAGGCTCGGTGTGGCCAACTGAGCATCGTCGAGGTCGCTGATCAGCGCTGCGAATTGACGCCGCTGCTCGGCGGTCGCCGCGAGAACGAACGCATCGTCGGAGTCAGCCAAAGTCGGTCTCTTCCGCCGGAGTCCAGATCTGTGTCGGGTCCGTACGACCACGCAGCACCACCTCGCTGTTCGAACCCCAGTGGCGACACTCGGCAGCGTTCGCGCGCTCTACCACCGCCGCCGAGCAGGCGATGCGTTGGTCGAGGGTCTTGGCGAAGTCGGCCAACCGTGCCGCCTCGTTGACAGCGTCGCCGACAACGGTGTACTCGTAACGCTTTTCGGCGCCGATGTTGCCCGCGAATACGGGTCCCGCCGACACACCGATGCCGAAGTCGACCTGCGGGAGCCGATGCAGTTCGTGACGAATGCGGCGAGCCGTGGCCAAAGCGTGAGACGCCGGATTGTCCAGTGTCAGCGGCGCTCCGAAGACTGCCAGCGCCGCGTCGCCCTGGAACTTGTTGATCAGCCCGCGGTGGTCGTCGACAGCGCCGACGACGATGCGAAAGAAGTCGTTGAGGACTTGCGCCACTTCCTGGGGTGGCCGGTTCGCCGCCAGCGTCGTCGAACCGAGCAAATCGATGAACAGGATTGCCGCCTCTCGGACATCGCCGGACAACGACGTGCCCGCTTCGATCGCGCGACGGGCCACGTCGGCTCCGACATGACGACCGAACAGGTCGCGCAGCCGGTCGCGTTCGCCGATTTTCGCTACCATCCGATTGAATCCGCTTTGCAGACGGCCGATTTCAGACTTCTCGTAGACGCCGACGAAGGTGTCGATGTCGCCGCGCTCGACGTGCGCCATGGCGTCGACGACCTCACGCACCGGATCCGAGATCGACCGGGACGTCATGATCATCACCGGCAGACCGATCAGAATCGCGACCAGCGTCACGACCAGGATCGGCATTTCGACCGATCCGGTTTTCTGAATAATCCAGCCGTTCGAACGAGTCAGCACCAGACCCGCGATCGCCAGACATGGCAGTCCGCTTCCCAACAACCACATGCCCACCAATCGGGTCAACACACTCGGCGCGACTACCAGTCCCTCGGTCCCCTGCGTCGCGGCGACCATGATAGGGCGAAGCGATCGCTGAGTGAGCAACAAACTGAGACTTGCCGCGGCACTCCCCCCGAATACCACCGCCAACAACGTGGGAAGCCAAAGTTCGCTAAAGCCAGCAGGATTCAGAATGAGAAAGCTCAGTCCGCTGGTCGCCCAGACCGCCGTTAGCAGAATCGACTGCCGAGTGAGCAGTCGCGTCGCCGCCCGTCGCTGATCGGCACTCGGCTGCCGGCCACCGACAAACCAGCGCAGGACGGGAACAAGATTCGCCACACCACCACCGGCCACGGCTGCGGCCCCCAACACAACGATGATCGCCGCGGTGATCAGGCTGGTCGGCGAGAAGTACGCCTGCGCGATCCCGGAGTATTGACCGTGCAAAGGAATGACGATCGCCGCGGCGTCCGCAGAGCCGATCAAGTGGCCGCATGCCAGTCCGGCCGCGTAGCGGATCGCCATCTTGCGGCCGGTCGCGCGCTGCGCCTGCCCGGCATCGATCACGGGCCTAGGCTAGCCCGCCGACGATGCGCACCGGTACGGCACGCTGAGGAGAAAGGCAAAGCCGTTCAACCCGCCGACCGGCCAATTACCCGCCGGTAAGTCAGCCGACGGGGTATCCCACCGACTTCACCTCGGTGTACTGGTCGAACCCGGCGATGCCGTTTTGGCGACCGACACCGCTGTCCTTGTAGCCGCCGAACGGGACATCGGCACCGTAGGGCGCGCCACCGTTGACACCGATGAACCCGGCCTTGATTCGCCGGGCGACCGCCAGGGAGTGTTCCAGCGACCCCGACATCACGTTGCCCGCCAGACCGTAGGGGCTGTCGTTGGCGATCCGGATCGCGTCTTCCTCGTCGTCGAAGGGAATGACCGATAGCACCGGGCCGAAGATCTCTTCCTGCGCGATTGTCATTTTGTTGTCGACATCGGTGAAAAGCGTTGGGCGGATGAAGTATCCCTTGTCGAAACCGGTTTCGGCGCCGGGTCCACCGACCAGCGCGGTGGCGCCTTCCTCGACGCCCTTCTTGATGTAACCCGTGACGCGCTCGAACTGGCGCTGCGAGATCACCGGTCCACACAGCGTTCCGGGGTCCTGCGGGTCGCCACAGGTGACGTTCTCGTAGATGCTCTTGAGGATCGCGACACCCTCTTCGTAGCGCGACCGCGGCAGCAGCATCCGGGTCGGGTTGGCGCAGCCCTGACCGGCATGCATGCAGGGGGCGATGCCGATCGCACAGGCGAGTCCGAAGTCGGCGTCCTCCAAGACAATGGTTGCCGACTTTCCGCCCAATTCGAGGAACAGCCGCTTCATGGTGGCCGCTCCCTTTTCCATGATCCGCTTGCCGACCACAGTCGACCCGGTGAACGAGATCAGGTCGACTTTGGGTGAGAGCGTGAGTTCCTCTCCGACGAAGTGATCCGACGCCGTGACAACATTGACGACGCCGGCCGGGATGTCGGTCTTCTCGGCGATCAACCGGCCCAACCGAGTCGCGTTGAACGGAGTGTTGGGCGCCGGCTTGAGCACGACCGTATTGCCGGTGCCAAGCGCCTGACCGAGCTTGTTGAGGGTGACCTCGAACGGAAAGTTCCACGGCACGATCGCCCCGACCACGCCGACCGGCTCGCGCCACTGCTTGATCGACGTGTTGGCGCCAGTCAAGCTGATCACTCGGTCGCCAAGGTCGGTCTCCCACGCGTATTCGTCGATCAGCCGAGCCGGGTACTTCAGTCCGTCCTGCAACGGCGCGTCGAGTTGCGGCCCGAAGGTGATGGCCCTGGGTGAGCCAACTTCGAGGATGAGCTCCTCACGCAGTTCGTCGATCTCGGACTCGATCGCTTCGTGCAATTGCAGTAGGCAGCGCTTGCGGAGTTCTTTATTGGTCGACCAGTCGGTCTCGTCGAAGGCACGGCGGGCGGCGTCGATGGCGCGGTGCATGTCCTCTTTCGACGCGTCGGCCACCTCGCCGAGCGGCTCTTCGGTGGCCGGGTTGATGTTGGTGAAGGTTCCCGCCCGGCCGTCCACCAACTTGCCGTCGATCATCATCTTCGGCTCGAAGCGGACCTTTACAGTCTCAGTCATATCTGTCGCACTTTCGTCGATGGAACGCTGGGCGGGGCACTGGATCGCAGAATACTATGGGAAGCCTTACCGGAAGCTAGCCGGTTGGCAACCCTCGAACCGCTGCCGAGCCTCTTCGGGTTGTTGACCAAATATCTGTTCCACCGTAGAGTTCGCCATTGCCCGTCGTCAATCGCCAGAGGCCAGCAGGAAAAGTGGATTTCTCATACCCACCAGAGGTGGAACAGGTCCGCAAGGAACTCCGCGCGTGGCTGGCCGAGAACCTGACCGACGAGGTCATCGCCGCCAACCGCGGCCGGGGTAAAGACGAAGCCGCGTTCCAGACGCTCCGAGCATGGAACGCGACCATGGCCGACGCGGGCTGGGCCGCGGTCTCTTGGCCGCAGGAGTACGGCGGTCGCGGGGCGGGGGTGCTCGAACAGCTGGTCTGCGCGGAGGAGACCACCCGCGCCAGGGTCCCGGTCCACCTAAACGTGATCGGGATGAACAACATCGCGCCGGCGATCATGCAGTACGGGACCGAAGTACAGAAGCGCACGCTGCTGCCGCGGATGATGCGCGCCGACGACATTTGGTGCCAAGGGATGTCGGAACCGGAAGCCGGCTCCGACCTCGCCTCGCTTCGCACTCGCGCCGTCCGCGACGGTGACCATTTCGTCGTCAACGGTCAGAAGATTTGGACTTCGCTGGGTCACAGGGCCCAGTGGTGTCAGCTGTACGTGCGCACCGACCCGGAGGCGCCGAAGCACAAGGGCATCTCGTGTCTGATCCTCGACATGTCGTTGCCTGGCATCGAGGTTAGGCCGCTTGTCACGATGAGCGGCGAGGCAGACTTCGCGGAGGTGTTTTTCAACGACGTCCGGGTTCCCACGAACGCTTTGCTCGGCCCCGAGAACGGCGGCTGGGCAATCGCCACCACCACGCTGAGTCACGAACGAGCGGGAGCCGCAAGGCTTTACACCGAGATGCAAAATCGGCTGCAAGAGTTGGTCACCGATCTGGCCGACGTCAAGATCGACAATCGGCCGGTCCTCGAGGACCCGGCGACGCTTAGGCGTCTCGGCGAAATCGCGGTACGGATCAAGTATCTCGAGGTGCTGTGCCAGCGGTCGATCTCGGCGATCCTGCACGGTGGCGATGCGTATGGCACGGCAAGCATTGCCAAGACGATCTGGGGAGAGGTAGGCCAAGACATCGCGGCACTCGCCTTCGACCTGATCGGGATGGACCCCGCCGGACGCCGCTGGGCCGACTATCGCTTGACCTCGCGTTCGCTGACCATCGCCGGCGGCACGACGCAGATCAACAAGAACATCACCGCCCAACGAATTTTGGGCTTGCCTCGCTCATGAATCTCGAACTGTCCGAAGAACTGATCGCGCTGCGAGATACTGTGCGGGCTTTTGTCAGCGAAAGAGCTTCCGTATCAACGTTTGTCCGCCCGATGCTGGACGACGACACCGGCACCACCGACGTGGTGTGGCGTGGCCTCGCCGATCTCGGCGTCACCGGACTGCTGGTACCGCTGGAACACGATGGCGCCGGGATGACGATGGTCGAGGCCGGTGTCGTAGCCGAAGAACTCGGCGCCGGACTGTATCCAGGGCCCTGGCTGTCCAGCGCCGTCGCCGCGGCCCGCGCCCTGACCCGCTTCGAGGTGCCGCTCGACGTGGCGGCACCACTGCTCACCGGGATCGCCGACGGCTCGACCATTGCCACCGTCGGCCCGCTGCACGGACCTCGCCCGGCCGTCGTCAACGACGGGCTGCGCGGCGCGATCAAAGGCGTGTGGGATGTTGCCTCGGCCGACGTATTGCTGGTCGTGGCCGACGATCGCAATGGCACAGGACTTTTCGCGATCCAACCCACGGCGGATGGAATCACCAGCACACTGCAGGCGGGGATCGACCAAACGCGCAAGCGATTTGACGTCACTCTCGACGATGTCACGGCACAACGGCTGGGCAGCGTGAGCCACGAGAACCTTGAGGCTCTGGTCGACGACGTGACGATCGCGTGGGCCGCCGACGCGCTCGGTGCGGCTAGGGCACTACTGAATCTCGTCATCGAATACGCCAAAGTGCGAAGGCAATTCAGCCAGCCGATCGGCGCCTTCCAGGCGGTCCAGCACCTGTGCGTCGGCATGTACGAAACGGTCGAACTGGCCCGCAGCGGTGTCATCCACGCGCTGTGGGCCGCCGACACCGGTGACCGGCCCGAGCGACATGCGGCCGCCATGCGCACCAAGGCGTTCGCGGGCCGACTGGCCGCCGTCGGCGACACGGCCATTCAGCTGTTCGGCGGCATCGGGTACACCTGGGAGCACGATGCGCACCTCTATCTCAAGCGCCTGCTGAGCTGGAACGCGTTTCTGGACGGGTCCGACCGCTACCTGGTGCAGCTGGGTGCGGAGTTCGCTGCCGCCGTTCTGGGTTGACCACCGACCCGACCTGGGCCTGCGAATACCATTCACCCTGCATAACCGCCTGGTAGCGTGAAACCAAATATTCGTTCAGCAGTCATGCGGGTACCGGTTGGGGCTGTGGAGGTGTTGTGGGGCTTCAGCAAGCAGCCGAGGCTGCGAAGACACCACCCCCCGCACGCCTAGACTTGGCCGATGCCGATTCGCCTGTCCCGTCCGACAACGCCCGGCGGTCGCGCGTGACGCCACGGGCACGGGGCAACGCCCGGCAGACCACCGAGAAAGCAGAGCGCGGAAGCGCATACGACGACGGCACTCGTCGTACCGAAATCCTGCACACCGCTGCATCGTTGATTGCCTCGTCAGGCCTGCGCACGTCGCTGCAGGAGATCGCCGAGGCGGCCGGCATCCTGCCGGGGAGCCTTTACCACCACTTCGAATCGAAGGAAGCGATCCTCGTCGAACTCGTCCGGCGGTATTACGCCGACTTGGACCGCATCGGGGAAATCGCCCACGAGCGACTGGACCAAGCCGACCCCCGTTCGGTGGCGGACAAAATTGTCGAACTGGGATCGGCAATAGCACGCTGCGCCGTGCAACACCGGGCGGCACTGCAGATGTCGTTCTATGAAGCGCCGAGCGCGAATCCCGAACTCGTCGAACTGCTACAGAATCCACCCACCGCCGTCCAGCAAGCAATGCTGCAGACACTGCGTGCGGGCAGGTGGAGCGGCTTCATCCGATCCGAAATCGACCTACCGACGCTTGCCGACCGCATTTGCCAGACCATGATGCACGTCGGACTGGACATCATCAGGCACACCGGCCCGGCCGATCAAACCGCGGTGGTGATGTGCCGAATCATGCTGCACGGCTTGGCCAGTCGCAATTACAGTAATCGAGAATTGAACGACTCGAGCGCCTTTGCCGCCGCCGAGGCCGCCATCAAGACGTGGGCCGACGAGGGCGAGTCGGACAGCAACGATAAGGCTGCGCATGTGCGTTCGGTGGCGCGTGCCGAATTCGGGAAAAAGGGCTACGAAGTCACCACGATCCGCGACATCGCTGCCGCGGCAGGCTTGGGCACCGGCACGGTATACCGGTTGATCGGGTCCAAGGACGAACTCCTCGCCTCGATCATGGAGTCCTTCGGCAAGAAGGCCGGGGGCGGCTTCGCCAGCGTCCTGCGCACGGATGCCACGCCGGTGGAGAAGCTGGATGCGTTGAGCTGGGTCAATATCAATGCGCTGGACCAGTTTCCCGATGAGTGGAAGATCCAGCTGGCGTGGATGCGACAGTCGCCGCCAAACACCCCTAACCCTGGACTGGCGTTCACCATGCGGCTGCGACAACTGCGGGCCCTGCTGTCCGAAGGCATCGAGTCGGGTGACATCCGTATCGAGGACCCGCCGTCGCTGTCGATGCTGGCGCGCTACGTGATGGACGCCCTGTGGATGCCGGAGAACATCGTGCGGACCCAGGGCAAAGACGCGGCACTGGTCAACGCGCGTGACACTCTCGTCCGCGGTGCCGCGGAACGTGACACTTCCACCCAAATCTGACAACCAAAATTTCCGATACTCACCGGTAGACGCGATCACCCCCGCATACTTGCGGAGTGCGTCGGGTCGGAATCTGTGCCATCGACTTCACCGTCGCATCCGAGGCTCACCGCCTGTTGACATCCAGACTTCGTCGGCCGATCGGGCTCGCGGCCGGCGCCCTGCGAAAGGAATGAGATGAGTGGTATCGATCAGTTCCGCTATGACGGCAAGACGGCGCTCGTAGTCGGAGGAGCTACCGGGATGGGCGCCGCTGCCGCCAAGATCGTCGGTGATCTCGGCGCCGAGGTGATCAACCTGGACTACGCACC
The DNA here is from genome assembly GCF_022430545.2 of Mycobacterium paraterrae. NCBI lineage: Bacteria > Bacillati > Actinomycetota > Actinomycetes > Mycobacteriales > Mycobacteriaceae > Mycobacterium > Mycobacterium paraterrae. Next base: position 176,517 of record NZ_CP092488.2, read on the forward strand.
GGTCGACGCCGGGCTCGGACGCGGCATTCAGGTCGACCTTCGCGACCCGGCATCGATCGACAACGCGCTCGAACAGATCGGCGGGCCCGTCGATGCGGTGTTCTCCGCAGCCGGCATCGCCGACGGTCCGGACCTGATGAAGATCAACTTCATCGGACATCGGCACTTGATCGACAAACTGGTCGCCAACGGTCAGCTGGGCCGCGGCGGGGCCATCTGCTTCATCTCGTCGGTCGCGGGCATCGGATGGGAAACCGACCTGCCCCGGCTACAGGAATTCCTGGCCACCCCGGACTTCGCGTCCGCCGACGCCTGGGTCAAGGCCCACGAAGCGGACAACTTCGGTCACTACGGCACCAGCAAACAAGCAATCAACGCCTACGTCGCGACGCACGCATTCCCGTTCTTGGCCAAGGGAATTCGAATCAACGCCATCTGCCCGGGTCCGACCGACACCCCGTTGGCCAGAGCCAACGCCGACCTATGGCTGTCGTTCGCGCAGGACTATCGGGAGGCCACCGGCACCGCGACACACACGCCTGAGCAGATGGGCAATGTGATGGCGTTCCTCAACAGCGACGCGGCCGCCGGCATCAATGGCGTGACCCTGCTGGTCGATTACGGACACGTGAGCTCGTCGAACACCGGAACGTTCGCCGCCGGTAAGCCGATCATCGACCTGCTCATGGGCCGAGTCTCACTCGGTTAGTCCTCGGTGCACGTTTACTCCCCCGGACGCACGCAGGCTGATAGAACAGTGCCAACTAGATCTGCTCGCGTGGGGAGGTGCCCGGTGGATCACCGGCTTGTCGCCGCAGCGGCGACCGTGGCACTGGTCGCGGTGCCATGCGCGGGATGCTTCACGCCGGACGACAAGTCGACGCAGAGAACAGCCCACATCACGGTCGACAACACCAGCCGCACGTCGCATGCGATCACCTGCAACCAGGTCAACTGGTTACTGACGGCGAACATCAGCGTGGCACCGGCGAACGTCAAAGTGCTGCTGCGGTTGGACCCGGACAAACCGAAGGTCGAATCGGTGAATATCGACAATTTCGCGGGGTTCTCCGGTGTCGCCAATTCGGGCGCCGGCGAGGCGACGATCCGCGTGGTCAAGGACGTCTACACCATCACCGGAACGGCCGCCGGGTCGCAGCTCAATGATACACACGTGTCGGTGACGAAGCCGTTCTCCGTCGAGGTGGGCTGCTGATCCTGGCTATTGCGGGTCGTCGTCCGGCGGCGGGGTCTGGAACTCCTGCGCGGGCGTCGAATTCTTCAAATAGGCTCGCAGTCGTATCAGCGGGGCTGCGACGATACCCGTGGCTATCAAGATCAACAGCACCACAATCGCGGCGTTCATACCCGCAATGGTGCCAGTCCGAGGGCTGACGGCGATTAAGAATTGAGGCGGGCGACGCCCATTCGAAGTGTTACTCGTGTTGTTGAAGTTACCTGATTTGCCTTTCACAGCAATTCGATGAATCGTTATTTACGCAGCTCAGAAGCCATGAATTCGCCTCAGCGCAATATGACAGCGTTTGAATTCCAAGGGTCAGGGCTATTCGACAATCGCCATTTGCACCGCAATGGTGCGTTCAAACGACAGGGAGCTGAAAAGGAGCCCATCGTGAAGTCAGCGACAATGATCAAGACAGCTATTGGCGCGGCGGGCATCGCCGCGATCAGCGTGACCACCGCGGGAAGCGCGTCTGCCGCCCCGAACATTCAGGGATTCGGAACCAGCGAACCGTTGATCGATGGGCCGATGATCACCAACTACACGGTCAGCAACCTGCACCCAAGCAACGTCACGATCCCTGGTTTCACGCCGAAGGGAACGCTGTACCAGGCTGACGTCGTCGTCCGCTCGGACGGCGGGCTGGTGACCCCGCAGGTACGAGACTTCAGCGCGCGCGGTCCGAACGGCCAGACCTACAAGTTGGTCGACAACGTCGAAGTGCCGAACGGCCTCAACCCGGCGCCGATTCCGCAGGGCAGCGAGTCGAAGGGCACGCTGTACTTCGACGCGACAGGTGCGCCGCCGAACGGCGTGGTCTACAACGACGGCCTGCAGGACATCCTGATGTGGACGTCGAACGTGCCGGGAAGTTCGACGCCTAATGGGCCGGCAGCAATGACGCCGGGCCAGCCGGGAATGGCCGGACCCAACGAGCCGGGTAACGCCGGACCCGCGCCGGGCGCGCTTCCCGCGCCGGCCACAGGCACCTAAGTCGAATTGACAAGTCTCCCTCGGCCTTCGGCTGAGGGAGACTTGTCGTCAGCTTGGTTGAAACGATCCGGGAGGCTGGCCGAGCGCCAACGCCGTTCCGGTGCCGATCGGGCCCGCGGCGTCGAAGATGGTCGCCGAACCGGAGCCAACGCCATCGGAGCCGTAGTAGCTCTGAGCGGCCAACCCAACGTATTCGCCGTCGGGTAGACGGCTGATTGCCACGGTGTAATCGGCGTTGATGTAACGCAAACCCGCTGTGCTCCAATGGGTCAGCGAGCTGACGATGTCACCAGCGAACGCCGCACGTGTGAACGGTGTGAGCGGATGGCCCGTCACCATCGGCCGAAACAAGCGGGCCCAAGCGAACTTCTGCACGCCGGGCTTCTCCCACTCGGGCGGCGGCATGCCTGACGAGCCGCTGTCGGAATCGGAGTTGTAGGTCCAGATCTCGAACGGCATGTCTGTGTCAGGTGGACCGGCATCGTCAGGCCGCGGCGGGATCGTCACCGGTCCCGTCCACACTTCGCCGTCCGGCGCTGCGCTGCGACGAAGGAACAGCGCGCTGGTCCTCGCTACGACACGGCCCTGCTGCAACATTGCTGCGTCGACGAGTTTGAGGCGCCGGCCCTCGCGTTGTATCGACGTTTCGATTGTCACGGGCTCGATGGGCACCGGGCGCAACAGGTCGACGGTCAGCCGCGCTGGTTGGAGTTCGTCATCACCGTGGGGATCCAGTGCCCACCCCAGAAGACCGCCGACGATTTGGCCACCCATCGTCAAGCCCCAGGGCCCGCGGGTCATCTCCCCGGGTACATAGAAGTCACCGTCGGCGGTGAAAAATGCGTCCACCCGCTCATGTTAGGGAGCGGGCAGGTCCGCTCTTTTGTGCGGGCGGAGGTGTGTGAGTTCACGACATAGGTGACAGATGAGTCGCGTCATGGGTTACACCTGCGATGTCCGGTGATGAGTCGCGTCATAGGTGACAGTCATGGCTCATGTCGAAAGCGCGTGTGGTCGTGTTGGAAGTCGTCAGCGGAAACCTCACCGTCACCGCGGCTGCTTCGGCTTACGGGCTGTCGCGGCAACATATCTATCGGCTGCTCAAGCGTTATCAGCTCGGCGGTTTGGAAGCGGTTGAGCCGCGGTCGCGACGCCCTGCCAGCAACCCCCGGGCGGTCTCGGATGAGGTCATCGCCGCGATCGTGCTGCTACGGGAAAAGCTCGTCGCCGAGGGCCTCGACGCCGGTCCGGTCACGTTGCAGCACCATCTGGCCCAGCAAGGGTTGCCGGTGCCGGCGGTCTCCACGATCCGGCGCATCTTGGGCCATCACGGCTTGATCGTCCCGGCACCCCGTAAACGCCCGAAAAGCTCCTATCGCCGTTTCGCCGCCGAGCAACCCAACGAATGCTGGCAATCCGATTTCACCCACTGGAGGTTGGCCGACGGCAGCGACATCGAGATCCTCAACTGGCTCGACGACCACTCCCGATACCTGCTGTACTGCACCGCCTATCGCCGCGTCGCCGGTCCCGATATCGTCGCCAGCTTCACCGCCACCGCCGCCACCCACGGACTACCGGCCTCCACACTGACCGACAACGGCTCGGTCTACACCTCCCGATTCACCCACGGCCACAACGACTTCGAGCGCCTTCTCAACAGCCTGGGCATCACCCAGAAAAACGGTCACCCCGGACACCCCCAAACCCAAGGCAAAATCGAACGCTTCCACCAAACCCTCAAACGCTGGCTGTCCGCCCGGCCCCGACCCGCCACCATCGCCGCCGCCCAAATCCTGCTCAACGACTTCACCACGATCTACAACACCGAACGCACCCACCGAGCCCTACCACCAGCCACCACCCCAGCCCAGGCCTACACCGCCCGCCCCAAAGCCGGCCCCACCCACACCAGCGGCCGACACTTCCGCATCCGCCGCGACACCGTCGACCAATTCGGCAAACTCACCCTGCGCCACGGCAGCCGCCTGCACCACCTCGGCGTCGGCCGCATCCACGCCGGCACCTCAGTCCTGATCCTGGTGACCACCACCACCGTCACCGTCATCAGCAAAACCAGCCACCACGTCCTAAGCAGCCACCACATCAACGCCGACACAAACTACTGGCGCAACCAAAACAAAAACCCCGGCCGATGGCCGGGGAATCTGTAACCCATGACGCGACTCATCTGTCACCTATGACTCGACTCATCACATTGTGCGGGCGGAGGGATTCGAACCCTCACGCTCTCTCGAGCACCGGCACCTAAAGCCGGCATGTCTGCCGTTCCATCACGCCCGCGATGCCCCGCGATCGTACCGCTTTGGCTTGTCGACGAAGCTCGCCCATGGCTACCGAATCAGCCCCCGAGGTACCGTCTAGGAATGTCCACTACGCGTCGTCGGAGACCTGCGCTGATCGCGCTGGTAATCGTCGCGGCGTCTGGGTGCCTGGCGCTGGGCTGGTGGCAATGGACCAGATTCGAGTCGACGTCGGGCACATTCCAAAACCTCGGATACGCCTTGCAGTGGCCGGCGTTCGCCGCATTCTGCGTCTACGCCTACCGCAAATTCGTGCGTTACGAAGAAGCGCCGCCCGAGCTTCCGAACACCAACGCGGTCAAGGAGATACCGGAGGGGCTGCTACCGGAACGGCCCAGAGCGGCGCGGCCCGACGCCGAGGACCCCGAACTCCGCGAGTACAACGCCTATCTGGCCGAACTCGCCAAGGCGGACAACGACAACAAGCAGAACAGGACGACCGCATGACGACAGCCGGCCAGAACATCCGTACCCCGCTGTTGGCCTACCGGGTGATGGCGTGGACGACCGGTATCTGGCTGATCGCGCTGTGTTACGAGATCGTGGTCCACTACGTGATCAAGGTGCCGAACCCGCCGACGTGGATCGGCATCGTGCACGGCTGGGTGTATTTCGCTTACGTGTTGGCGGCGTTCAACCTCGCCGTCAAGGTTCGCTGGCCGATCGCGAAAACAGTGGGCGTGCTCCTTGCCGGAACCATCCCGCTGGTCGGGGTGATCGTCGAACACTTCCAGACTCGAAACGTCAAGGCACAATTCAACTTAACGTAGGCAGCTCAATGGGCCGCTAGCGCGCGTAGGGCCGGCAGCAGCAACGCCAGCGCCCGACCACGATGCGAGGCGGCATCTTTCTCGGCAGAAGTGAGTTGCGCCGCAGTGCGGTTCCCGCCGTCCGGGACGAACACCGGGTCGTAGCCGAAGCCGGCGTCGCCCCGCGGCTCACGGGCGATGGCACCGGGCCACTCGCCGCGCACCACGACCTCGTCGGAACCGGAGACCAGTGCGCACGCCGAGACGAACGCCGCGCCCCGACGGTCGTCGGGAACGTCACGCATCTGCGCGAGTAGCAGCGCGGTATTGGCGGCGTCATCGCCATGGTTTCCCGACCACCGCGCCGACAGCACACCGGGCATGCCGTTCAGCGCGTCCACCGTCAGCCCCGAATCGTCGGCGACGGTGGGCAGTCCCGTCGCGGCGAACCCGTCGCGGGCCTTCGCTAACGCGTTATCTTCAAACGTCGCAGCGGTTTCCGGCGCCTCGTCGAAGGGCGGGACGTCGTTGAGCGACACCAGGGTGAGGCCGGATACCGCGGCGGCGTCCAACACCCGACGAAGTTCCGCGAGCTTTTTCGCGTTGCGGCTCGCGACCAGCAATCGGGTCACTGCGCACGCCCCTCCTCAGCGCGCTGCGCGCTCTGCATCGTCCCGGGGGTCTAGCTGCCGAACGCCTTATGCGGTGCTGCACCTTCAGGCAGCACACCCGGATACGGCAGAGCGAGCGCCTCGTTCTGTGCGACGAACAATTTTTCGCACGCCCCTTCGGCGGCATCGAGCAGCTTGTTCAGCGTCGAGCGCGGGAAGGTGGCGCCCTCACCGGTGCCCTGGACCTCGACCAGCGTCCCGGTGTCGGTGGCCACCACGTTCATGTCCACCTCGGCACGGGAGTCTTCCTCGTAGGGCAGATCGACACGGACCCGGCCGTCCACCACCCCGACGCTGATCGCGGCGATCGCACACGACAGAGGCCGCGGATCGGACAGCTTGCCAGCCGCCGACAGGTAGGTCACCGCGTCAGCCAGGGCGACGTAGGCGCCGGTGATCGCGGCGGTACGAGTTCCACCGTCGGCCTGCAGCACGTCGCAGTCGATGGCAATGGTGTTCTCCCCCAACGCCGCCAGGTCGATACAGGCCCGCAGCGATCGGCCCACCAGTCGACTGATCTCCTGGGTGCGTCCCGACAGCCGGCCCTTGACCGACTCACGATCGCTCCGCGTATGGGTGGCCGACGGCAGCATCGCGTACTCGGCGGTCAGCCAACCCAGCCCAGTGCCCTTCCGCCACCGTGGCACGCCCTCGGTGACGCTCGCAGTGCACAGGACTTTCGTCTGACCGAACTCGATCACGACCGACCCCGCGGGATGCGCGGTGAACCCGCGAGTGATGGTTACCGGTCGAAGCTCGTCGTCGAGGCGGCCGTCTTCACGTTTGGACACGCCGTCACCCTAGCGCGGCGACGATGCAGAGCGCGGAGCGCGATGAGGCAGAGCCGCGCAATTCCACCCGGCGCGGCGTCAGGCGCGGCCGACGTTGAACGTCTCGCCGCACACCACGGCGTGCACCGGGCCGTCGAACTCGGCCTTGGCCTCGCTGATCACGTCCTCGCGCGACGTCCACGGCGGGATGTGCGTCAGCAACAACTCCCCCACTCCGGCCGCCGCGGCGATCCGCCCGGCCTCGGTGCCCGACAGGTGCAAGTTGGGCGGACGGTCCGGCGCATCGGTCCACGACGCTTCGCACAGGAAGACATCAGCGCCGCGAGCGAGTTCGATAGCCGCGTCGCAGTATCCGGTGTCGCCGCTGTAGACGAACGTGGCACCGGCGCCGTTGGTGAAGCGCATGCCATAGGACTCGGTCGGGTGACACACCAGCCGCGGGGTGACCTCGACGGCACCGATCGCGACGGACTCGCCGTCGACCCAGTGGTGTACGTCGAAGATGTCGGAGCAATCGTCGATCTCGCCGCCGTACGGCGAGGATGCCGCGCCAAGCCGTGACCAGGTGTCGCTCGGACCGTAGAGCAACGCTTTGCCCTCTGGCGGAGACGGGTGGTAGCGGCGCCAGACGAACAGCCCCGGCACATCGAGGCAGTGATCGGCGTGCAGATGCGACAGCAGCACGTGCACCGAACCGGGATCGGCGTGGCGCTGCAGTGCGCCCAGCACGCCTCCCCCGAAGTCGATGACCAGCGGCGGAGTGTCTGGTGCTCGAAGCAGATAACCCGATGCCGGCGAATCCGGGCCAACGACGCTCCCAGAGCAGCCGAGCACGGTGATTCGCACGGTCACTACTGTGCCATGCCCAGGCTCAACTTGTTGAAAACATCCCCTGTTTACTGGCGAGTAAGTCAGCCGGATGCCGCGATGTGTCGGTGGACCGGCTCGACGCCGGTGATCGCCGGTCCCAGGAACCGCGCCGCGAGGGCGAGAAAGGCGTCCGGATCACCGGTGGCTTCGAACGCGCGCAGCGGAGCAGGGGCGTTGGGACGGTCGGGATGGGGATGCAACAGGTCGCGTTCGGTCAGCACCCGAAGGAGTTCCTTGGCCGTCTCCTCCGCGCTGGAAACCAGCGTCACCGCGTCGCCCATCGCCAGCTGGATCAGGCCGGACAGCAGCGGATAGTGAGTGCAGCCCAGCACGAGAGTGTCGACGCCGGCGCGTTGCAGCGGTTCCAGGTACCCCTCAGCCAGCCCAAGCACCTGGCGACCGCTGGTGATCCCGCGTTCGACGAAATCGACGAACCGCGGGCACGCCACCGCAGTGACCTCGGTGTCGCGCGCGGCGGCGAACGCGTCCTGATAGGCGCCGGAAGCCACCGTGGCCTGGGTTCCGATCACGCCGATGCGGCCGTTGCGGGTGGTGGCGACCGCACGCCGCACCGCGGGCAGGATCACCTCGACGACGGGCACGTCGTAGCGCTCCCGCGCGTCGTGCAGGCAGGCTGATGACGCCGAGTTGCACGCGATGACCAGCGCCTTGACGCCGCGGTGGACGAGGTCGTCGCCGATGGCTAGTGCGTGGGCGCGAATCTCGGGGATGGTGAGCGGCCCGTAGGGGCCGTTGCCGGTGTCCCCGACGTAGACGATGTCCTCGTCAGGCAGTTGGTCGATGATCGCGCGGGCCACCGTCAACCCGCCGACGCCGGAGTCGAACACCCCGATGGGTGCAAGTGCGTTAATCATGTCGACTCGATTATCGCTGCGGGGCTCGACGCCGCCGCTCGCGCTCCTCGCGTTCCGGGTTCGACAGCAAATAGGCGGCGAGCACGCCGGCGATGCCGCCGCAGAGGTGCCCCTGCCACGACACCCCGCCGCACACGTTGAGCACCGGCACGGCACCCCACAGCACCCCGCCGTACAGCACCAGCACCACCAGCCCGATTACGATCTGCCAGCCGGAACGGATGAAGAAGCCGAACACCAAGAGGAAGGTCAGCCAGCCGAAGATCAGGCCCGAGGCGCCGATGTGATCGCTTTCCAGGCCGCACGACGACCCCCAGTTGCCGATCACCCACGTGCCGAGTCCGCCCACAATCCAGATGATCGCCGTCGCCCACAGAAATCGGGACAGCCCCGTCAGTGCGACGAGGAAACCCAGCACCAGCGCGGGCCCGGTATTGGCTGCGAGGTGACCCCAATTCGCATGCAGCAGCGGAGCGAACAGAATGCCCCACAAGCCGTCGGTCTCCAGCGGGCGGATCCCGTTCTCGTCGAGCCGGTGTCCGCTGACTTGATCGAACGCCTCGACGACGTAGAGCAACGCCACGAAGCCGAGGATCGTGATGCCACCGACGACGAATCCGGACCGCTTTTTCTTCGGCTGCCGCGCCCGGCTCGCTGAGGTCATCGGCGCCGCTCCTTCTCATCGCTGCGCTCTGCATCATCGCCGGCGTGGGTCATCGCTGCCTTTCCACCGCAACCCCCGCTGGGTTCACGCTACCGGCGCGCGGCAAAAGCGCCCGGCAACAAACCGCGATAAGTGGGGATGCCGGCGACTGGGTCGGCGGCGATCACGGCGGCCACGACGGCATGGGCCAGACAGTCCGCGGCCGCACTGCCCACTTCGGTCGCCAGCGGTGTCTCCGGTGAGAACGCCGCGGGTACATCGGCGGGTGGTGGCACCTCGATGGCGCCGGTGGCCAGCGCGAACACCGTGTCGCCGTCGACGGGCGTGTGCGCGGGCCGGATACTCCGGGCAAGCCCGTCGTGAGCGGCGTTCGCCACCTGTCGGCACGCTGCGGGACTGAGCGCCGCGTCCGTCGCGACGACGGCGATCGTGGTGTTCAATGCGCTCAGCGGCGACTCGAGCGTGGCCAGCTCGGCAAGTTGCTCGTCGGGCGCGATGGCCAGCCCGAACTCGTCGGCCAGATAGCTCAGCCACGGCAGGCCGGTGGTCTGGTCGACCACGTTGCCCGCGGAGTTGACCACCACCAACGCGCCCACGGTGACCCCAGAGGGCAGGGTCGTCGACGCGGTCCCGACGCCGCCCTTGAGCACGCCCGAGCACGCCCCCACCCCGGCGCCGACCGTGCCGACGGCAACGTCGGCACCGGCCGACTCGCAGGCGTTGTAACCGAAGTCGGCGGTCGGGCGGTTGGTCCACCCGCCGACCTCGAGATCGAAGATCACCGCGGCCGGGACGATCGGCACGACACCGCCTGTCATCGCCACGCCGCGCTCGCGTTCTTCCAACCACCGCATGACGCCGTCGGCGGCCGCCAGCCCGAACGCGCTACCGCCCGCGAGCAATACCGCGTCGACGTAGCGCACGCTGTTGGCCGGGTCTAAGAGGTCGGTTTCCCGGGTACCGGGCGCGCCGCCACGCACGTCGACAGCGCCGACCGTGCCGGGCGGCGTCAGCACAACGGTGACTCCGCTCGCCCAACCGGCACCCATGGTCGCGTCGGAGTCCAACCGGTGGTGCTGACCGACGAGAATGCCTGCGACGTCGGTGATCGCGTTCATCGCGGGCCCATCAACGCCAAGACCAGGTACTCCTGCAGGACGGTGAGCCACTGATAGACGTCGAGATGCGCGGCCAACGGGTGATCGTCGGGCAACCGATCGGGGCCGTCGGGCTTGATGTCGAGCATGGTGCCCAGGGCCAGACGCAGATCGTTGACGGATGCGGTCCATGCGTGGGCGGCGTCTTCGGTCAACTCGAATTTGCCACCACGATCCGGCAGCGTCTCCAAGAGGTGTTGCGCCGCGACTCGCTTCGCATCGATGATGTCCGGCTCGTGAAGGTTGCGCAGGGCCGCATTGAGGCTGGCGGTCGCCTCGGGATCGGCGTCATCGGGCTTGGAGAAATCGGGCAGCAATCGCTGCAGTGTCGCGTTGTCCGGCGGCTCGGAACTACCGGTCTTGATGCCGGTGATCTGCTCTAGTTCGTCCTGCGGCGTCGATGATTCGCGCTCGTCGAGCAGGCCGATCATCGACGTGACCAAATTTCTCAGCAGCGCGGCCTCATGGGCATCCAGCGCGGACCGGTAACGGGCACCCTCAGCGGTGTCGACCCGCTTCCACTTACGCACCCGGTCTCAGTTGTCCTGCTGCATGGTGGCCCAGAGCCCGGCCGCGTGCAGCTTGGTGACGTCGATCTCCATGGATTCACGGCTGCCAGAGGACACCACTGCCTTGCCTTCGTTGTGCACCTGCAGCATCAACTTGGTGGCATGCGGCTCGCTGTAGCCGAACAGCTTCTGGAACACATAAGTCACGTAGTTCATCAGGTTGACCGGATCGTCCCAGACGATGGTCACCCAGGGCGCGGCGGTGGACTCGACGGTGTCTGCCTCCCGCTGCCCGGTGGTTCCGGGTTTGGTCGGGGCTGACGCAACCATGGTCAACAGGATAGCGAGCCGAGCCCGCCCAACCGATACGGTTGCGGGGTGAACGAGCCGGCCTACACCGGGCTGCTGACTGACAAGTACGAGCTGACGATGCTGGCGGCGGCGCTACGCGACGGCAGCGCACATCGCCGGTCGGTCTTCGAGTTGTTCGCTCGCAAGCTGCCCGCTGGCCGCCGCTACGGCGTGGTCGCCGGGACCGGCCGCTTCCTGGAAGCCCTGTCCGATTTCACGTTCGACGACGCGGCCTGCGATTCGCTGGCCGAATTCCTCGAACCGGACGCGCTGGCGTACCTGCGCGACTTCAGGTTCGCCGGTGACATCGACGGCTACGCCGAAGGCGAGCTGTATTTTCCTCACTCGCCGGTGCTTTCGGTCCGCGGCAGCTTCGCCGAATGTGTCGTTCTCGAGACGCTGGCGCTGTCGATCTTCAACCACGACACCGCCATCGCCTCGGCCGCAGCCCGGATGGTCAGCGCCGCCCAGGAGCGGCCGTTGATGGACATGGGCAGCCGGCGCACCCATGAGCGCGCCGCCGTCGCCGCGGCCCGCGCGGCCTATCTCACGGGGTTCGCCGCGACGTCCAACCTGGAAGCCCACCGCCGCTACGGCGTGCCCGCCGAAGGCACCAGCGCGCACGCCTTCACGCTGCTTTACGACGGTGCGCATGGGCCCGACGAGCGCGCCGCGTTCGCCGCTCAGGTCGCCGCGCTGGGCACCGGCACCACGCTGCTGGTGGACACCTATGACGTGACGGCCGGCGTGGCCAACGCCGTCGCGGTGGCCGGCACCGACCTCGGCGCCGTCCGCATCGATTCCGGCGAGTTGGGTGTGCTGGCCCGGCAGGTCCGCGAACAACTGGACCGGCTTGGGGCGGAGCGGACCCGCATCGTGGTCTCCGGTGATCTCGACGAGTTCGCCGTCGCGGCGCTGCGCGCCGAGCCCGTCGACAGCTACGGAATCGGCACCTCGCTGGTCACCGGGTCGGGGGCGCCCACCGCGAACATGGTCTACAAGCTGGTCGAGGTCGACGGGGTCCCGGTCGAGAAGCGCAGCTCGCGCAAGGAGTCGCACGGTGGTCGTAAGGAGGCGATTCGGTTGGCCCGCGCCAGCGGCACGATCACCGAGGAGATCGTGTTTCCGGCGGGCCAGCCGCCGACCACGTCGGGGCCGTCGCGGATGCTGACCGTCCCGCTGGTGCGCGACGGCGACATCGTTGCCAACACCGATCTGGCCGCGGCGCGCAACCTGGTGGCATCGGGCTTGCGAAGCTTGCCGTGGGAAGGTCTGATGTTGTCGCACGGTGACCCGGCGATCCCGACCACGCAGATCCCGGCCCGGCGGCCGCCGACCGACCACCAGGAGTAGCCACGCCCGACGACGCGCCGATGCCGGTGACGCAGCTGCTCGCCACTGCGGTGGCCGCGCTGGGCGGCAAGGAACGAACCGGTCAGCTGGAGATGGCCGAGGCGGTCGCGCACGCCTTCTCCTCCGGCGAGCACCTGGCCGTACAAGCCGGCACTGGTACCGGGAAGTCACTGGCATACCTAGTTCCGGCGATCGACCGTGCGATCACCGACAACACGCCGGTGGTGGTGTCGACCGCGACCATTGCCCTGCAGCGCCAGCTGGTCAACCGCGACCTACCCCAACTTGCCGACGCGCTCGCCGAGACGCTGCCCCGCAGACCCAGCTTCGCGTTGCTCAAGGGCCGCCAGAACTACTTATGTCTGAACAAGATTCACAACGGCTCGGCCGGCGACGCTGCCGAGGAGCCGCAGGAGTTGTTCCGGCCGCAGGCCGCGTCGGCCCTGGGCCGTGAGGTGCTCCGGCTCACCGAGTGGGCGTCCGAGACCGATACCGGCGACCGAGACGACCTGAAACCCGGTGTGGCCGACCGGTCCTGGGGTCAGGTCAGCGTGTCGGCCAGGGAATGCCTCGGGATGGCCCGCTGCCCGTTCGGCACCGACTGCTTCTCGGAGAAAGCGCGCGCCAAAGCCGGCATTGCCGACATCGTCGTCACCAATCACGCGCTGCTGGCCATCGACGCCGTCGCCGATAGCGCCGTGCTCCCCGAGCACCGGCTGCTGGTGGTCGACGAGGCGCACGACCTAGTGGACCGGGTCACCGCGGTGGCCACCGGCGAGCTCACCGCGACATCGCTGGGCATCGCGTCACGACGGATCGCGCAACTGGTCGAACCCGAGATGCTGCAGCGCTGGGAACGCATGTCGGGCGCGTTCATCACGTTCATCCAGAACGCGCCGGCCGGTCGGATGGACCACCTCGACGACGAGTTGGCAATCCAGCTCACCGCGCTACGTGACACGGCCGACGCGGCACGCTCGACCATCGACACCTCGCCGACCGACCCCAAAGCCGCGGCGGCCCGCAACGAAGCAGTGGCCAGTCTTCTCGACATCGCCGACACGGCAACGCGAATCCTGTCGGCCTTCGGGCCCGCAATCGCCGACCGCACCGACGTGGTGTGGCTCGACCACGAGGAGAACCGCGGCTCGACGCGGACCTTCCTGCGGGTCGCGCCGCTGTCGGTGGCCGGGCTACTGCGCACCCGGTTGTTCGCCGACGTGACCGCGGTGCTGACCTCGGCGACGCTGACTGTCGGCGGCTCCTTCGACGCGATGGCCGCCGCGTGGGGATTGGCCGACAGCGAAACACCGTGGCGCGGCATCGATGTCGGCTCACCGTTCCAGCACGCCAAGTCAGGGATCCTCTACGTCGCGGCCCAGCTGCCGCCGCCCGGCCGAGACGGCACCGGAACGGCCGAACAGCTGACCGAGATCGCCGAGCTGATCACCGCGGCGGGCGGGCGAACGCTCGGGCTGTTCTCGTCGATGCGGGCGGCGCGCTCGGCCGCCGAGGCGATGTCCGAGCGACTGTCCACACCGGTGCTGTGTCAGGGCGACGACACCACTACCACGCTGGTGGAGCGGTTCGCCGCCGAACCGGAGACGTCACTGTTCGGCACGCTGTCGCTGTGGCAGGGGGTCGACGTGCCCGGCCCGTCGCTGTCGCTGGTGATCATCGACCGCATTCCGTTTCCTCGGCCCGATGACCCGCTGCTGTCGGCCCGCCAGCGCGCGGTGGCCGCGGCCGGCGGCAACGGCTTCATGGCGGTCGCGGCCAGCCACGCCGCGCTGTTGTTGGCTCAAGGCGCGGGCCGGCTGCTGCGCGGCACCGACGACCGCGGGGTGGTCGCGGTGCTCGACTCCCGGATGGCCACCGCCCGCTACGGCGGTTACCTGCGGGCGTCGCTGCCGCCGTTTTGGGCCACCACCGACGCGGCGGCCGTGCGAGCGGCGTTGCAGCGGTTGACCAAGGCCAGCTAGGCCGGATTACCACCTCCTCAGCGGGCCGTCCCGGCCCGCATCGTCGGCGCTCTAGGCCAGCGTGACCAGCCCCAGCTCCGCGGCCGAGGCCAGCATCGGGTGGTGCGGCAACACCCGGACGGTGTAGCCGACCGAGCCAGCGACCGGCAGCGGGGTCGTCGTCGCGAAGACGTGGTCCCCGCCGGAAGCCGTTCCGGTGTAGGGCATTTCCACCGTCACGGGATCTACCAGCACGTCGCCGACCTCCACCCGGCCGACCACCGCCTGAACGGTGACGTCTTCCGGCCGTAGGTCACCCAGTTGGACGGTCGCGGTCAGGGTGAGCTTCGACCCGAGAATCGGGGTGTCCGGCAGACCGGTGCTGTCGACGTCGGTGATCCGGATATTGGGCCACGCGTCGAAGGCGCGTCGCCGGTAGGCGGCCAGCTCGCGGGCCGGGTCGAATGCAACCTGCCCGTCGCCGTCAACCGAAACCGTTTTACGCAGCGACTCCGCCGCCGGCAGATAGTAGCCCTCGGTGTAATCGCGAACCATTCTCGATGCCAGCACTTTTGGCCCCAGCGTCTGCAGCGTATGGCGAACCATCTCGATCCACCGGCGCGGCACGCCGTGCTCGTCGCGCTCGTAGAACTTCGGCGCGACGGACTTCTCGAGCAGGTCGTACAGGGCGGCCGCCTCGAGGTCGTCGCGGCGGTCCTCGTTGGCGACACCAGATGCCGACGGAATGGCCCAACCGTTTTCACCGTCGTACCACTCGTCCCACCACCCGTCGAGGATCGACAGGTTGAGCCCACCGTTGAGGGCACTCTTCATCCCCGACGTGCCGCATGCCTCCAGCGGTCGCAGCGGGTTGTTCAACCAGACGTCGCAGCCCCAGTACAGCAGGCGGGCCATCGACATGTCGTAGTCGGGCAGGAACGCGATTCGGTGCCGCACGTCGTGCCGGTCGGCGAATTGGACCACCTGCTGGATCAAAGCCTTGCCACCGTCGTCGGCGGGGTGTGACTTGCCGGCGACGATCAATTGGACGGGCCGGTCCTCGTTGAGCAGCAACCGTCGCAGCCGCTCCGGATCGCGCAGCATCAGCGTCAGCCGCTTGTAGGTCGGCACGCGGCGGGCGAACCCGATGGTCAGCACCTCAGGGTCGAATGCGCTTGCGATCCAACCCAACTCGGCTTCCGGCGCGCCGCGAACCAGCCACGACCGATGCAGCCGCGCGCGGACATCTTCGACGAGCAGCGCGCGCAGTTGCGACCGGATCCACCAAAGGTGGCCGCCGTCAACTTCATTCACCCGCAGCCAGACACCGGGGTCGCTGAACGAATCCGACCCGGCCAACTCCTGGCCCAGTTGCAGCCATTGCGGAGCCGCCCAGGTACGTGCGTGTACGCCATTGGTGATCGACCCGATCGGCACCTCGTCGGCATCGAAGCCGGACCACAGTTCGTTGAACATCTCCCGGCTGACCTCGCCGTGCAGCAGCGAAACACCGTTGGCGCGCTGGGCAAGTCGCAGACCCATGTGGGCCATGTTGAACTTGCCCGGGTCGTCTTCGGCGCCCAGCGCGAGGATCCTGCCGACCGGTACCCCCGGCAGCAGCACCGACCCGGCCGCGACGCCTGCGGCGTCGCTCGGGCTGCCGGCGAAATATCGCTGCACCATGTCGACCGGGAATCGGTCGATTCCAGCGGGCACCGGGGTGTGGGTGGTGAACACGGTGCTGGAGCGCACCACAGTCAGCGCGGTGTCGAAATCCAGTCCGGCGTCGACAAGTTCGCGGATCCGCTCGGCGCCGAGGAAGCCGGCGTGGCCCTCGTTCATGTGGAAGACTTCGGGCGCGGGCAATCCTTCGATCGCGGTGAACGCGCGGATGGCCCGAACTCCGCCGATGCCGGCCAGGATCTCCTGCTGCATGCGATGCTCTTGATCGCCGCCGTAGAGACGGTCGGTGACCCCGCGCATGTCGTGTTCGTTTTCGGGGATGTCGGAGTCCAGCAGCAGCAGCGGGACGCGTCCGACTTGGGCGACCCAGATCCGCGCTCGCAGCGAGCCGGACTCCGGGAGCGCCAGTTCGACCAGCGCCGGCGCGCCCGAGTCGTCGGTGAGCAGCCGCAACGGCAGTCCGGCCGGATCGAGCGAGGGGTATTCCTCGTGCTGCCAGCCATCGGCGGTCAGCGACTGCCGGAAATAGCCGGAGCGGTAGTACAGGCCGACCGCGATCAGCGGCAGTCCGAGATCCGATGCCGCCTTCAGATGGTCGCCGGCCAGGATGCCCAGGCCGCCGGAGTAGTTAGGCAGGACTTCGGCGACCCCGAATTCCATCGAGAAATACGCGATGCCGTTGGGCATCGGAACACCGTGGCTCTGTTGCTGCTGATACCAGAGCGGACGGCCGAGATAGTCGTCGAGTTCGGCAGCCAACTGGTCGAGCCTGTCCAGGAAGCCGCTGTCGAGTGCCAGTTCGTCGAGCCGAGCCGAGCTGACGGCGCCCAGCAGCGCGACGGGATCTCGACCGCACTGCGTCCACAGCGCCGGGTCGATCGTCTCGAACAGGCTTTGTGTGGGCATGTCCCACGACCATCGCAGGTTGATCGACAGCTGTTCCAACGCCGCCAGGCGCTCTGGAAGGTGGGCTCGGACCGTGAAACGACGAAGGGCTTTCACGCATCACTACCTTAGTGACGCCGATGCCGGTTTCGTCTACCGAACGCGACGCTCGACCCGACCTCAGGTGTGGTCCGACACTACGGTGGGTATGGGGCGCAGAGTGCCTGCCAAAACATCTTGGGCCGAAGACGCGCAGGTCGCGATTCGCACACGCCCAGGACGAGAACCGACTAGTTCAGAAGGAGTGGCGGTGCCCGGTCGTGTCGAGATCGATGACGTCGCACCCGTCGTGTCATGCGGCGCCTATCCGGCTAAAGCCGTGGTGGACGAGGTGATTCCGGTGCGCGCGGCGGTGTGGCGGGAAGGTCATGACGCCGTGGCGGCCACGCTGGTGGTGCGTTACCTCGGTCCGCGTTACCCGCAGGTCGGCGAGACGCGCCGATTGAAGGCGACGCCCGCTCCGGCGGTCGCAGAAGCCGAAGCAGAGCCCGCGATCCGGGTCAAGCCGCTGCACCTGCCGATGAGCCCCGACGGCCTCGAGCCGTACATCTTTCACGGCGCGTTCACACCCGACCGGGTGGGCCTGTGGACTTACCGGGTCGACGGCTGGGGTGACCCGATCCACACCTGGCGGCACGGCGTGGAGGCCAAACTGGACGCCGGCCAGGGCGAAAGCGAGATGTCCAACGACCTGCTGGTAGGTGCGCAACTGATGGAACGCGCCGCCGCCGGAGTCCCCCGCGCCCAGCGCGAACCGCTGATCAAAGCGGCCGAAGCCCTGCGCACTCCCGGCGACCCTGTGACCCGGGCCGCGCTCGCGCTCAGCGACGAGATCGAACAGCTGCTCGCCGAATTTCCGCTGCGCGAACTGGTTACCCGCGGCGAGCAGTACGGCGTCTGGGTGGACCGTCCCCTGGCCCGCTTCGGGTCCTGGTATGAGATGTTCCCGCGCTCCACCGGCGGATGGGACGCTGATGGCAACCCGGTGCACGGCACTTTCGAAACCGCCGCCGCAGCCCTGCCCCGGATCGCGCAGATGGGTTTCGACGTCGTCTACCTGCCACCGATTCACCCGATCGGCAAGGTGCACCGTAAGGGCCGCAACAACACCGCGACGGCCGCGCCCGGCGACGTCGGGTCACCGTGGGCGATCGGCAGCGACGAGGGTGGTCACGACGCTGTGCATCCGCGGCTTGGCACGATCGCCGACTTCGATCGATTCGTGGCCGCGGCGCAGGACCTCGGCATGGAGGTGGCACTGGACCTAGCGCTGCAGTGCGCGCCGGATCATCCGTGGGCCAAAGACCACCGCGAATGGTTCACCGAGCTGCCCGACGGCACCATCGCCTACGCCGAGAATCCGCCGAAGAAATACCAAGACATCTATCCCATCAACTTCGACAACGACCCCGCCGGTATCTACGACGAGGTGCTGCGTGTGGTGCGGTTTTGGATGGATCACGGCGTCAAGGTGTTTCGCGTCGACAACCCACACACCAAGCCACCCAACTTCTGGGCGTGGCTGATCGCTCAGGCCAAGGCGGCCGACCCGGACGTGCTGTTCCTGGCCGAGGCGTTCACTCCCCCGGCCCGCCAATTCGGTTTGGCGAAGCTGGGTTTCACCCAGTCCTACACCTACTTCACCTGGCGTACTTCGAAGTGGGAGCTGACTGAATTCGCCCAGCAGATACCGGCCATCGCCGACTTCCGCCGGCCCAACCTGTTCGTCAACACCCCAGACATCCTGCACGCAAGCCTGCAACACAACGGGCCAGGGATGTTCGCGATCCGAGCGGTGCTCGCGTCGACGATGAGTCCCACCTGGGGGGTCTACTCCGGATACGAGCTGTTCGAGGGGCGCGCCGTCGCCGAAGGCAGCGAGGAGTATCTCGACTCCGAGAAATACGAGCTACGGCCCCGCGATTTCGAGGGCGCGCTGGCGGCCGGGCGGTCGCTTGAGCCGTTCATCGCACGGCTGAACAACATTCGCCGGCTTCATCCGGCGCTTCATCAACTGCGCAATATCACATTCCATGCCATCGACAACGATGCGCTGCTGGCCTACAGCAAGTTCGATCCTCTCACCGGGGACTGCGTGCTGGTGGTCGTGACGCTCAACGCGTTTGGTCCCGAGGAAGCCACGCTCTGGTTGGACATGGACGCGCTGGGCATGGAGCACCACGAGCGGTTCTGGGTGCGTGACGAGATCACCGGCGAGGAATACCAATGGGGGGCAGCGAATTACATCCGCATCGACCCCGGTCACGCCGTCGCTCACGTCATCAACATGCCGCTCATACCGTCCGAATCACGATTCAAACTGTTGAGCCGGAGGTGACGCTTTGAAGTCCAGCAACCAACTCTCGAAGGCCCGATTGGCGCCTGAGCCAAGTGACCTGGCCCGGCTGGTCGCCGGCGAGCACCATAACCCGCATGGCATCCTGGGCGCCCACGAATACGGCGACCACACCGTCATTCGCGCCTTCCGCCCGCACGCCGCCGAGGTGGTCGCTCTGGTCGGCGACGATCGAGTCCCGTTGCAACACATCGACTCCGGCCTGTTCGCGGTTGCGCTGCCATTCGTCAACCTGATCGACTACCGGCTGGAGGTGCGCTACGACGGCGGTGAGCCGAACGTCGTTGCCGATGCCTACCGCTTTCTGCCGACGCTGGGCGAGGTCGACCTGCATTTGTTCAACGAGGGTCGCCACGAACGACTCTGGGAAGTGCTTGGCGCCCATCCCCGTTCGTTCAAGACCGCGGACGGCGTCGTCGACGGGGTGTCGTTCGCGGTGTGGGCTCCCAACGCCAAGGGCGTAAGCCTGATCGCTGACTTCAACGCGTGGAACGGCAACGAGGCGCCGATGCGGATGCTCGGGTCCTCGGGCGTGTGGGAATTGTTCTGGCCCGGCTTTCCCCACGACGGGTTGTACAAGTTCCGCGTGCACGGTACCGACGGCTCGGTCACCGACCGCGCCGACCCGATGGCGTTCGCGACCGAAGTGCCGCCGCACACCGCCTCACGGGTGAACGTCAGCAACCACCGCTGGGCCGACGAGGAGTGGATGACGGCCCGCGCCAAGCGCAACGCCGTGTTCGAGCCGATGAGCACCTACGAGGTCCATCTGGGCTCATGGCGGCCAGGACTGTCCTATCGCGACCTCGCCCGCGAACTCACCGAATACGTTGTGGCGCAGGGATTCACCCACGTCGAACTGTTACCGGTGGCCGAGCATCCGTTCGGTGGCTCCTGGGGGTACCAAGTCACCTCGTACTACGCGCCCTCGTCCCGGTTCGGCTCGCCCGACGAGTTTCGCGAACTGGTCGACGCGCTGCACCAGGCCGGCATCGGCGTGATCGTGGACTGGGTGCCCGCGCACTTCCCTAAGGACGCGTGGGCGTTGGGTCGATTCGACGGCACACCGCTCTACGAGCACTCCGACCCGCGCCGCGGTGAGCAACTCGACTGGGGCACCTACGTCTTCGATTTCGGTCGTGCCGAGGTGCGCAACTTCCTGGTCGCCAACGCGCTGTACTGGCTCGAGCAGTATCACGTCGACGGGTTGCGGGTGGACGCCGTCGCATCGATGCTCTACCTGGACTACTCGCGACCCGAAGGCGGTTGGACACCCAACATCTACGGCGGCCGGGAAAACCTCGAAGCCGTGCAGTTCCTGCAGGAGATGAACGCCACTGCCCACAAGGCGGCGCCCGGCATCGTCACGATTGCCGAGGAATCGACGTCGTGGCCCGGCGTGACCCGGCCGACAAGCGTTGGTGGCCTTGGCTTTTCGATGAAGTGGAACATGGGCTGGATGCACGACACGCTCGACTACTTCGGTCGTGACCCGATCTACCGGACCTATCACCACCACGCGATCACGTTCTCGATGATCTATGCCTATAGCGAGAACTTCGTGCTGCCGATCAGCCACGACGAGGTGGTGCACGGTAAGGGCACGCTGTGGGGACGGATGCCGGGCGACGACCACACGAAGGCGGCCGGACTGCGCAGTCTGCTGGCCTACCAGTGGGCCCACCCCGGCAAGCAATTGCTGTTCATGGGACAGGAATTCGGTCAGCGCGCGGAGTGGTCCGAGGAGCGCGGCCTGGATTGGTTCCAGCTCGACGAGCACAGCTTCTCCGAGGGGATCGCCCGGCTGGTGCGCGATCTCAACGAGATCTACCGCCAATCGTCGGCACTGTGGAGCCAGGACATCAAGCCCGAGGGCTATTCCTGGATCGACGCCAACGATGCCGCCAACAACGTGTTGAGTTTCCTGCGGTACGGCAGCGACGGGTCGGTGATGGCGTGCGTGTTCAATTTCGCCGGCGCCGAGCACAGCAATTACCGCCTCGGGCTGCCGAGCGCCGGCCGGTGGCGCGAGGTTCTCAACACCGATGCCACCGTCTACAACGGCACCGGGATCGGCAACCTGGGCGGCGTCGATGCGACCGAGGAGCCGTGGCACGGACGCCCGGCCTCGGCGGTGTTGGCGTTGCCGCCGATGTCGGCGTTGTGGCTGGCGCCGGAGTAGCCGTTCAGTACAGGGCGTTGGCGAGGTTGCGCCGCCCGGCGATGACGTCCGGGTCGGCCGGATCGAACAGCTCGAACAGCTCGATCAGCCGGGTCCGGACTGAGGTCCGCTGGTCGCCGGACGTCCGCCGCACCAGCGCGACCAGCCGGTCGAAGGCGCCGCTGGCGTCCTGGCGGAGGAGCTGTACGTCGGCTGCGGCGAAGGCTGCCTCGATGTCGTCGGGATTGGCGTCGGCAGCGGCGATCGCCTCCGGCCCGTGCGCGGTCGCGCGCATCAGGAATCCGATCTGACGCACTGCCCCTTTGGCCTCGGCGTGGTTGGGATCCTCGTCGAGAATCGCCTGGTAGGAGTCGAGCGCTGCGCCGAGGTCGTTGTCCTCGAGCTGTTGGCGGGCCTGGGCCAGCGCGGGATCCACTTCGTCGGCCTCGTCGTCGGAATCGGGTGCGCCGCTGAGCTTGCCGGCGGTCGCCGACAACAGCGAGTCGATCCAGCGGCGTAGCTGTTCCGGCGGCTGGGCGCCCTGGAAGCTGGACAGCGGCTGCCCGGCCGCCAATGCCACCACGGTCGGAACCACTTCGACGCCGAAGATCTGCGCCACCCGCGGCGACACGTCGACGTTGACGCTGGCCAGCGCCCACTTGCCGTTATCCGCGGCGGCCAGCCCCGACAGAATGTCGGCCAGTTGCAGGCAGACCTCGCTGCGCGGCGACCACAGCAGCACGACCACCGGCACCTGGTTGGAGCGCAGCAGTATTTCGCGTTCGAAGTTGGTCTCGTTGACCTCGATGCCGGCCGACGTCGGGGCCGACCCCTCTCCGCGGCTGTCGCCGCTCGTGGGAGGAGGTTGCTTGAGGGCGGAGAGATCGACCGCGCCGGACAACGCGGGCCCGATCGGGGGGCGTGGACGGCTCACATGATCAAGTCTGGCACGGCGACGACAACCGCGTTCCACCCGGTTCGGGCACCCGTATGAGCAACATCACATCAGGCGTGTAGATGTCCGCCGAGCGGGCGTCACAGCAAACTTCTGGACGCCTGTCCAGCCACATGGGCCACAAACGGTACTGGCCGGTAACTACCCGGCGCGGAAGATCAAAGCGTCACCCTGACCGCCCGCACCACACAGCGCAGCAACGCCATAGCCGGAGCCGCGGCGGGCCAGTTCGAGCGCCACGTGCAGCGCAATCCGGGCGCCGGACATGCCGATCGGGTGGCCGATCGCGATGGCGCCGCCGTTGACGTTGACGATCTCGGGGTCCACTCCCAGCTCCTGCATCGACGCCAGCGCCACGGCGGAGAACGCTTCGTTGATCTCGATGACGTCGAGCTGCTCGACGGTGATGCCTTCGCGCGCGATCGCCTTCTTGATGGCGTTCGCCGGTTGTGACTGCAGAGTCGAGTCCGGGCCGGCCACGACGCCGTGGGCGCCGATCTCGACCAGCCAGGTCAGACCCAATTCGATGGCTTTGTCCTTGTTCATCACCACGACCGCGGCAGCACCATCGGAGATCTGGGAGGCCGACCCGGCGGTGATGGTGCCGTCCTTGCGGAATGCGGGCTTGAGCCCGGCCAACGACTCGGCGGTGGTGTTCGCACGAATGCCCTCGTCCTCGGTGAACTGCAGTGGATCACCCTTGCGCTGCGGGATGCTCACCGGCACCACTTCGTCGGTGAAGACGCCGTCTTTCCAGGCCGCGGCGGCCTTCTGGTGCGACCGGGCCGCGAACTCGTCCTGCTGGGCGCGGGTGAACTTGTCGACGTCGTTGCGCTGCTCGGTGAGCGCACCCATCGGCTGGTCGGTGAATACGTCGTGCAGGCCGTCGTAGGCCATGTGGTCGCGCACCGTGACGTCGCCGTACTTGTAGCCCGAGCGGCTGTCGATCAGAAGGTGCGGGGCCTTGGTCATCGACTCCTGTCCGCCGGCAACCACCACGTCGAACTCGCCGGCACGAATGAGCTGGTCAGCCAGGGCAATGGCGTCGATTCCGGACAGGCACATCTTGTTGATCGTCAAGGCCGGCACGTCCCAGCCGATACCGGCACCGACGGCCGACTGCCGCGCCGGCAT
The DNA here is from genome assembly GCF_022430545.2 of Mycobacterium paraterrae. Lineage (NCBI taxonomy): Bacteria > Bacillati > Actinomycetota > Actinomycetes > Mycobacteriales > Mycobacteriaceae > Mycobacterium > Mycobacterium paraterrae. The sequence continues at coordinate 200,262 of NZ_CP092488.2, forward strand.
CTGCCCGGCGCCCGCGGTGAGCACCTGGCCCATGATCACGTACTCGACCAGCGACGCGGGCACATTGGCCTTCTCCAGCGCCGCTTTGATCGCGATGGCACCCAGATCGCTCGCGCTGAAGTCCTTCAGCGAGCCCATCAGTTTGCCGACCGGCGTCCGTGCTCCAGCAACGATCACCGATGTCGTCATGACTACCTCCACAGCGCGATTCAGGGGCCGATCGAAGCGATCGGGAGAAGCGGATTCTCAGCAGCCAGGTTACCGTTACGTGATGACCACCGATCAAGTTGACACCCGTCGAGTACTCGGCACCGCTCTGGTGACGGCGGTCGATCACGTCGGCATCGCGGTTCCCGACCTCGACGACGCGATCGCGTGGTACCACGACCACCTCGGCATGATCGTCCTGCATGAAGAGGTCAACAACGATCAAGGCATTCGCGAGGCGATGCTGTCCGTGCGCGGCGCAGCCGTCGGCAGCGCCCAGGTTCAGCTGATGGCTCCGATCGACGACTCGTCGGCGATCGCAAAATTCCTCGACAAGCGCGGCCCGGGCATCCAGCAGATCGCGTACCGGGTCAGTGACCTCGACGCTCTGACCGAACGCCTGCTCGACCAAGACGTCCGGCTGCTGTACGACGTACCACGGCGTGGGACGGCAAATTCCCGGATCAATTTCATCCACCCCAAGGACGCCGGCGGCGTGCTGATCGAGTTGGTCGAACCCGCCGACGACGCCCACTGACTTTCACGACCACTTCCGCGTCGGCCCGCGGGTTGCGCGGTTGGCCCAACACGGTGTGTGCCAATGCCGTCGGTCGTCGACGGCCGCTTCGCCGTGGTCTGCCGGCCACACCACGACATGCGCCGTGCGAACGCGTATCTCATGATCGCAGCCCGGGCAGCGATAGGTCTTGAGCGCTCGTGTCGCGGCCACCGGTCGCACCTCATAGTCGTGCCCGTCCGGCCCGGCCTCCACTCGGCGTGGCCCGGGCAGCGGCGCTAACGGCTGTCGCCGGCGCGGTGAGCTGCGGCGTCGAGCCATGTTCGCAGTGTAGTGAGACGGCTCAGAACAGCCGGAACTCGTCGGAGTCCATACCCCGCATCTTGTCGTAATCCAATGTCAGGCAACGGATTCCACGATCGGTCGCCAAGGTCTTCGCCTGCGGCTTGATCTGCTGCGCCGCAAAGACGCCCGTCACCGGCGCCAGCAGACTGTCCCGGTTGAGCAATTCCAGGTAGCGAGTCAGTTGCTCTACCCCGTCGATCTCGCCGCGCCGCTTGATCTCGACTGCGACCGAGCGGCCCTGATCGTCGCGGCACAGCAGGTCCACCGGGCCGATCGGCGTCATATATTCCCGGCGCACCAATGTGTAACCCGCGCCGAGCAGCTCGACATGTTCGGCCAGCAGCACCTGTAGGTGAGCCTCGACACCGTCCTTGACCAGACCCGGATCGACTCCCAGCTCATGAGTGGAGTCATGTTCGACATCCTCGACCGTGATGCGCAGCTGTTCGCCGGCCTTGTTCTGCACCACCCACACGGGCGCACCACCTTCTGCGGCCGCGGGCTCTTCGGACAACCAGCACGGCGGGCTCATCCAGTTCAGCGGCTTATAGGCACGGTCGTCGGCGTGCACACTCACCGAGCCGTCGGCTTTGAACAGCAGCAGCCGACGCGCCGAAGGCAGGTGAGCGGTGAGGCGTCCGACGTAGTCCACGGTGCAACGGGCGATGACGAGGCGCACGCAACACACCTTAAGCGCGGGGCCCCGCAGCAATTAGGCTGACGCCACCATGATGGCCAAGCGAACGACCGCGCAGCGGCTGGGACGTGTGCTCGAGCGGCTGACCCGGCAGAGCGGTCGGTTGCCCGAAACCCCGGCCTACGGTTCCTGGTTGCTGGGGCGCGTATCGGAGAGCCAGGCCCGTCGCCGGGTCCGCATCCAAATCATCCTCACCACCTTCATCGTGGCCGCCAACGTCATCGGGATCGCGGTATCGACGCTGCTGTTGACCGTCGCATTCCCCAAGCCGAGCGTGTTCGGTGACGCCCCGCTGTGGATCACCTTCGGCGTCGCGCCGGCTTACTGCGTCGTCGCGCTGGGGGTGGGTACCTTCTCGATCACCCATCGCACCATCTCCAGACTTCGCTGGGCGATCGAAGAGAACGAACCGACTCCGGCCGACGAGCGGGCGACCTTCATCGCGCCGTTCTGGCTGGCCTTCGGTGTATTGATGCTCTGGGTCATCGGCGCCGGGCTGCTGACCACGCTCTACGGGCTGGCGGACAGTACCTTCATTCCGGTCATCGGGTTTTGCGTCACCTTCCCCGGCATCCTGGTGTCGACTGCGTGTTATCTGTTCACCGAGTTCGCGCTGCGACCGGTGGCCGCTCAGGCCCTCGAGGCGGGGCGGGCGCCACGACGATTGGCCCCGGGAATCATGGGTCGCACGCTGACCGTCTGGTTGTTGGGTTCGGGCGTCCCGGTGTTCGGCATCGCCCTCACCGCGTTGTTGGGCGGTCTGCTGCTCGATAACCTCAGCAAGGACCAGCTGGCGGTGGCCATACTTGTGATCTCCACCGCCGCTTTGATTTTCGGCTTCGTGCTGATGTGGATCCTGGCCTGGCTGACGGCGACGCCGGTCCGGGTCGTGCGGGCGGCGCTCAAGCGTGTCGAAGACGGCGATCTGCGCGGCGATCTGGTGGTGTTCGACGGCACCGAGCTCGGCGAGTTGCAGCGCGGGTTCAACGCCATGGTGGACGGGCTGCGCGAACGTGAGCGGGTGCGCGACCTGTTCGGTCGGCACGTCGGTCGCGAGGTCGCCGCGGCCGCCGAGCGGGACAAGCCAGAGCTCGGCGGCGAGGAACGCTACGTCGGGGTGGTTTTCGTCGACATCGTCGGCTCCACACAGCTGGTGACGAGCCGGCCGGCCGCCGAAGTCGTCCAACTGCTCAACCGGTTCTTCGCAGTGATCGTCGAAGAGGTCGACCGGCACTGCGGGCTGGTCAACAAGTTCGAGGGCGATGCGGTGCTTGCGGTGTTCGGTGCACCGAACCACCTCGAGCGGCCTGAAGACCAGGCGTTGGCTGCCGCCCGGGCGATCGCCCGTCGCCTCGAGAACGAGGTCCCTGAGATCAAAGCCGGCATCGGCGTCACGGCGGGCACCGCAGTCGCCGGGAACGTCGGCGCAAAGGAGAGATTCGAATACACGGTGATCGGCGAGCCGGTCAACGAGGCCGCGCGGCTATGCGAGCTGGCCAAGAACGCGCCTCGCCGACTGTTGGCCTCCTCGGACACCGTCGAAGCCGCCGGCGACGAGGAACGGAACTGCTGGACGCTGGGAGACACCGTCACGCTGCGCGGTCACGATCACCCCACCCAGTTGGCGACGCTCGCCTAGCGTTGCTCGGTCGGCACCCCATGGGTGAAGACGGCGCGGCTGAGCCGAAGCCAGGCATCTCGGAAACGCTCGGGATCTACGTCGCCGGGTGGCCGGCCGAGCATCACCTGCATCACCGGCGGATAGCTCAATGCGGCGAGTAACACCGCAGCGATGGCCTCGGGGTCCTCTATGTCCGAGCCTGTCTCGATTGCGTTGACGTGCAACGCATTCCCCATCGTCTCGGTGGCGAAGGCCAGGTTGCGGATCCACAACTCATCGACCAGGTCGCGCGCGGCATCGGGCTCGTGCAACATCAGCCGCACCAGGTCGGCGTTCTCGGTGATCGTGCGATGTGCAGCGTCGGCGACCCGGCTCAGGGCGTCCACGCGGTCGGCGGGGGTGTTGGCCTCCCGCCACGACTGGGAATCTCGCATCCGGTCCAAACCGCGCCGAAGCGCTGCCCGCAGGACGTCGTTTTTGCTTCGGAAGTGCCGGTACAACGCACCGGAACCGGGGGACATGCCGGAGGCTTTCTGGATCTCCGCGGTCGACGTCGCTGCGTAGCCGCGAGTGGCGAACAGCCCCAGCGCCACGTCGAGTAGCCGGTCCCGACTGGAGGCGTCCGCCGAATGCACGAATCTGACGCTACTCGATTGCGACCCGAGCTGTAAGTAAGTACTCTCTCACCGCAAGGGGTCATGGGGGTAGTTGGAAGGAACTCGACCATGAGCCCGCGCGCCGCGTCTGTGCTGATCGACCAGCGGCAACGTCGCCCTCGTGGCGAGTCCGCGATCGAGTTCCTTCGAGACTTCCCCGCCCTGCTGGCCCTGAGTCGTCTGCCGGTGCCGATCCTGGCCGTCGACGATGGAGGCGCCATCGAGTTCGTCAACGAGGCGTTTGCCGCGATGGTCGGGTATCGCCGTCAGGACCTACTCACGATGACCGCGCAGTCTCTGATCGACTGTTTCGAGCCGCTCGATTACGGCATTGTCGCGATGTTGCGTGAGCACGCGAATACGGTCATCCGACTCCGGCATGCAGACGGATGGACAATGCCGGCATTGCTCAGTGATTCGGTGCTGATCCGCGTCAACGAGAACCTGGCGGTCGTCGTGATGACCGACTTGACCGAGATTGCTTGGCACACATCGCCGGACGACGGACTGCTGCCCGGCTAGCTTCCACCCCGGGGGACCTCACAGATTGCCCACAGGCGTCTTCAGAGCTGTTGAGCCGCAATGAATCTGGACCGTGACGATCGACTAACCCGAGCACCTGGTCGCGCCGATACGCCCACTGCTTAGGATGTCGACGTGGATATCAATGGAGCTAGCGCGGTCGTCACCGGCGGCGCGTCAGGAATCGGTGCGGCGACCGCCCGTCAGTTGGCGGCTAAGGGTGCCCGGGTCGTTGTCGCCGACCTTCAGGCCGACAAAGGCGAAGCACTCGCCAACGAGATCGGCGGCGTCTTCGTCACCGTCGACGTCACCAAGACCGACCAGATCATCGACGCGGTCAAGACCGCTGCTGATCTCGGTCCGCTGCGGGCACTGGTCAACTCGGCCGGCATCGGCTGGGCCCAGCGCACCATTGGCAAGGACGGTGAGTTCTCGTCGGCCCATGACCTCGGCGCTTACAAGAAGGTCCTCGAGATCAACCTCGTCGGCACCTTCGACTGCATTCGCATCGCGGCTACTCAGATGAGCAAGAACGAGTTCACCGACACCGGCGAGCGCGGCGCGATCGTGAACATGACCAGCGTCGCCGCATTCGACGGCCAGATCGGCCAGGCGGCCTACTCGTCGTCCAAGGGCGGTGTCGTGGGCCTGACGCTGCCGGTCGCCCGCGACCTGTCAGCCGTCGGTGTCCGCGTCAACACCGTGGCTCCCGGGTTGATCGACACCCCGATCTACGGTGAGGGCGAAGCCTCCGAAGCGTTCAAGGCCAAGCTCGGCGAGTCCGTGCTGTTTCCGCACCGCTTGGGCAAGCCGGACGAGTTGGCGTCGATGGTGGTCGAGTTGCTCACCAACTCGTACATGAACGCCGAGGTCGTCCGCGTGGACGGCGGCATTCGGATGCCACCGAAGTAGACCCGCAACCCAGAAGGGTCCCGCAACATCGGGGCCCTTCTGCGGGCGACGACCATGTCGCATTTCCGCTAGAAATGTCGGTGCCCGGGTGTAAAAGTCGAGTCGTGCACGAAGACTTCGACCGCTGCTACCGGGCCGTCAAATCCAAGGACGCTCGGTTCGACGGCTGGTTTGTCACCGCCGTGCGGACCACCGGGATCTACTGCCGCCCGAGCTGCCCGGTCCATCCGCCGTTCGCCCGCAACGTCTCCTTCTATCCGACCGCGGCGGCGGCGCAACGTGCCGGGTTCCGCGCGTGTAAACGGTGTCGACCTGACGCCTCCCCTGGTTCGCCGGAATGGAACATGCGCGACGACCTGGTTGCCCGCGCGATGCGTCTGATCGCCGACGGTACGGTCGACCGCGAGGGAGTCACCGGTCTGGCCGCGCGGCTCGGCTACACCACTCGGCAGCTCCAGCGACTGCTGCAGGAAGAGACCGGCGCCGGCCCGCTCGCGTTGGCCCGCGCGCAGCGCACCCAGACCGCACGCATACTCATCGAGACCACCGATCTCTCCTTCGGCGACATTGCTTTTGCCGCAGGCTTTTCCAGTATTCGCCAGTTCAACGACACCGTGCGGTCGGTCTTCGATGGGACGCCCACTCAGTTGCGCAGCCGCGCTGCCGGGCTCCGCGGACGCGACGTCAGCGGTGCGCCTTCGCCGGGCACGGTGACGCTCCGTTTACCGGTGCGGAAGCCCTTCGCCTACGAGGGAGTGTTCGGCCATCTCGCCGCCAGCGTGGTACCCGGATGCGAAGAAATTCGCGACGGGGCATACCGCCGTACCCTTCGGCTGCCGTTCGGCAACGGAATCGCCAGCCTGACACCGGCGCCCGACCATGTCCGATGCGTGTTGGTCCTCGACGACTTCCGCGACCTGACGTCAGCGATCTCTCGCTGTCGACGACTGCTCGACCTCGACGCCGACCCGGACGCCGTGATCGACGCGTTGAGTTCCGACCCGCTGCTCGCGCCGGTGATTGCCAAGGCACCCGGGCAGCGCATTCCGCGCACAGTCGACGAGGCGGAGCTTGCCGTTCGGACGGTGCTGGGCCAGCAGGTGTCGATGAAGGCCGCACGAACCCATGCGAGCAGACTGGTCACGGCCTACGGCCAACGGATTGAGGACGCGAACGGTGCACTGACGCATACGTTTCCATCAATCGAGCAGCTCACCGACATTGCTCCGGCTCACCTCGCGGTGCCGGGTAGCCGACGACGGACCCTCACCGGTCTCATTGCCGCGATCGCCGACGGACGAGTGGTGCTAAACCCCGGATGCGACTGGGACGCGGCGCGCAGCCAACTGTTGGCGCTGCCGGGAATTGGGCCGTGGACGGCCGAAGTCATCGCGATGCGCGGGCTCGGCGACCCCGACGCTTTCCCCGCCAGTGACCTCGGGTTGCGTATGGCTGCAGGGCATTTGGGCCTGCCCACCGACCATCGCCAGTTGACGGCGCGGAGCACATCGTGGCGCCCGTGGCGGTCATACGCGACACAGCATTTGTGGACGACGTTGGACCACTCGGTCAACCACTGGCCGGTCAAGGAGAGCGCATGACTGACTACCGCACAATCGACAGCCCTGTCGGGTTACTGACGCTGGCCGGGCATGACAACGTGCTGACCAATTTGCGGATGGTCGACCAGACCTATGAACCGAGCCGGGTCGGCTGGTCGGAAAGACCCAGCGCATTTGGGGATGCAGTCGAACAGCTCAACGCATACTTCGCCGGCGACCTCACCGAATTCGAGCTCGAGCTAGATCTGCGAGGCACGGAATTTCAGCGACGGGTGTGGCAAGCACTGCTGACCATCCCATTCGGCGAAACCAGGTCGTATGGTCACATCGCGAACCAGATCGGCGCACCCGGCGCGGCTCGTGCCGTCGGACTTGCCAACGGCCACAATCCAATTGCCATCATCGTCCCGTGCCACCGGGTGATCGGCGCCAGCGGCGGCCTCACCGGCTACGGTGGCGGCCTGGACAGGAAACGGTCACTGCTTGCCCTGGAAACCAGGCGTAGTTCGCCGACGTTGCCGCTGTTCGACTGAGCCTAGAATCCGGGGAACGGCCGCGGTTGCGGGCCAATGGGATTGACACCCGGCAGCAGCGGCTGCGCAGCGGGAGCCCCAAGACCAAGCGGCAGTCCAGGTCCGCCGGCACCGGGAAGCGGGAATGGCATGTTGCCGTTGGCCATCGAATTTATCCACCCTGGACACTGCGACTGGATTGCCATCTGGGCCAGGAAGCCCGCCATGGGTGCTTCCAGACCGCCGTGACCACTCATCTGAGCCGCGCCACTCGCCAGACTGCCACCAGGCTTGACCAGCATGGGACAGATCGATTGCCCCATCTGCGAAATGGCCCCACTCACCGAGCCATTGTTACCGATGCCGACGCCATTGAGGACCGGCCCCGGCGCGCCGCCGGCAGGGTCGGCGTGGGCAGCCGGAATAGCTCCCAAGACAGCGCCGAAAACCGCGGCAGTGACGATGACGGGCCGCACGATCGACGTCACGACGAGTTCCGCGGTGTCCCACCTGGTCCGCCCCGTGTGCGATCCGCGCAGGCCCGTGGCCGATTTGTTCGCGGTCATGTGGAACTCCCCTCCGTCATCGCTCCATGCACATGGAGCACAGGTTTCACTTTGATAACGGTAGGGTAGTTTTGTCACATTTACAACACGGTTGGATAACTCTTTGCGACCTCGGCGTTGCGCTACCGCGACCTCCGAGATCCGAATGAAACACTCTTTGACCCTCTTCGAGGGTGTCGACCACCTGACCGTCCGGTCAAGCCGGAGCACTTCCCGTTCAGGACGGAATTCGGCGGACGCGGCAATTGGTCTCGCCGGCCGGCGCTACGTGGGTCGGCTTGCATGGAGCAGTGAAAGAAACGATTGATACAAAATCGCTTAAATATGACGACAAACCAGCCTGATGGAACAATTACCTGGCAGTTGACGCGGCCGAATTAGCGAAACGCGAAATGCGCTGTAATCGATTTACGTTGGTAATGGAAATGCCCCCCGATTGTGGTCGGGGGGCATTTCGTTAGGTTGTGTTCGGCGGTGTCCTACTTTTCCACCCGGGTGGGTAGTATCATCGGCGCTGGCAGGCTTAGCTTCCGGGTTCGGGATGGGTCCGGGCGTTTCCCTGTCGCTATGACCGCCGTAACTTTATTCACCCGTTTTTGGGTGTGGTTCTTGGTGTTTTTGGTGGTGGGGTGCAGCAGTTTGGTTTGTTGTGGGTTAGTGGTTGCGTGTGTGTAAGTTTTCGGCCGGTTAGTGCCAGTTCCCTGAGCTCATTGCTGGGCTTGTAGGTCTGGTCTATTGATCCCGTGGTCTGCGGGGGGCCTTATCCCACTTAATGGGTGAGAAGCCTGGTCTTGGAGGGGGTTTCCCGCTTAGATGCTTTCAGCGGTTATCCTGTCCGAACGTGGCTATCCAGCGGTGCCCCTGGTGGGACAACTGGTGGACCAGAGGTTCGTCCGTCCCGGTCCTCTCGTACTAGGGACAGGTTTCCTCAAGCTTCTGACGCGCGCGGCGGATAGAGACCGAACTGTCTCACGACGTTCTAAACCCAGCTCGCGTGCCGCTTTAATGGGCGAACAGCCCAACCCTTGGGACCTGCTCCAGCCCCAGGATGCGACGAGCCGACATCGAGGTGCCAAACCATCCCGTCGATATGGACTCTTGGGGAAGATCAGCCTGTTATCCCCGGGGTACCTTTTATCCGTTGAGCGACACCCCTTCCACTCGGGGGTGCCGGATCACTAGTCCCGACTTTCGTCCCTGCTTGACGTGTAGGTCTTGCAGTCAAGCTCCCTTGTGCACTTGCACTCAACACCTGATTGCCGTCCAGGTTGAGGGAACCTTTGGGCGCCTCCGTTACATTTTGGGAGGCAACCGCCCCAGTTAAACTACCCACCAGGCACTGTTCCTGAACCGGATATACGGTTCGAGGTTAGAGGTCCAATACGATCAGAGTGGTATTTCAACAACGACTCCGCAATTACTGGCGTAATTGTTTCTCAGTCTCCCACCTATCCTACACAAACCGTACCGAACATCAATACCAAGCTATAGTGAAGGTCCCGGGGTCTTTTCGTCCTGCCGCGCGTAACGAGCATCTTTACTCGTAGTGCAATTTCGCCGAGTCTATGGTTGAGACAGTTGAGAAGTCGTTACGCCATTCGTGCAGGTCGGAACTTACCCGACAAGGAATTTCGCTACCTTAGGATGGTTATAGTTACCACCGCCGTTTACTGGGGCTTAAATTCTCCGCTTCACCTCCAAAGGGGTTAACGGGTCCTCTTAACCTTCCAGCACCGGGCAGGCGTCAGTCCGTATACATCGTCTTGCGACTTCGCACGGACCTGTGTTTTTAGTAAACAGTCGCTTCTCACTGGTTTCTGCGACCCACTCCCGCTGCCGGCCGCACGGGCCATGACGGTGTGTGGGCCCCCCTTCTCCCGAAGTTACGGGGGTATTTTGCCGAGTTCCTTAACCATAGTTCTCTCGTACGCCTTGGTATTCTCTACCTGACCACCTGTGTTGGTTTGGGGTACGGGCCGTGTGTGAGCTCGCTAGAGGCTTTTCTCGGCAGCATAGGATCACCGAATTCACCTCATCCGGTTATGCATCACCTCTCGGAATATGTGACACCCGGATTTACCTGAATGTCTTCCTACCGGCTTGCCCCAGTATTACCACTGACTGGTACGGCTACCTTCCTGCGTCACCCCATCGCTTGACTACTACCAGCGAAGATCCCACGCAGCCCCCAGAACTCGTTGACCCGAAGGTCGCCGATGATCCGGGATTTGGGTGGTTAGTACCGCTGATTCGTCATGGGCGCGCACACACGGGTACGGGAATATCAACCCGTTGTCCATCGACTACGCCTGTCGGCCTCGCCTTAGGTCCCGACTCACCCTGGGCGGACTGGCCTGGCCCAGGAACCCTTGGTCTTTCGGCGGGCAAGGTTCTCACTTGCCTTATCGCTACTCATGCCTGCATTCTCACTCCCACACCCTCCACCACTCGATCACTCGGTGGCTTCACTGGATGCAGGACGCTCCCCTACCCAACGTATAAATACGTTGCCGCGGCTTCGGCGGTGTGCTTGAGCCCCGCTACATTATCGGCGCACAATCACTTGACCAGTGAGCTATTACGCACTCTTTCAAGGGTGGCTGCTTCTAAGCCAACCTCCTGGTTGTCTATGCGACTGCACATCCTTTTCCACTTAGCACACGCTTAGGGGCCTTAGCCGGCGATCTGGGCTGTTTCCCTCTCGACGCACGGAGCTTATCCCCCGCCGTCTCACTGCCACGCTTTGACTTACCGGCATTCGGAGTTTGGCTGACGTCAGTAACCTAGTAGGGCCCATCGGCCATCCAGTAGCTCTACCTCCGGCAAGAAACACGCAACGCTGCACCTAAATGCATTTCGGGGAGAACCAGCTATCACGGAGTTTGATTGGCCTTTCACCCCTACCCACAACTCATCCCCTCAGTCTTCAACCTAAGTGGGTTCGGGCCTCCACGCGGTCTTACTCGCGCTTCACCCTGGCCATGGGTAGATCACTCCGCTTCGGGTCCAGAACACACCACTACACCACCACAACGGTGGATACGCCCTATTCAGACTCGCTTTCGCTGCGGCTACCCCACCCGGGTTAACCTCGCGACATGTCCCTGACTCGCAGGCTCATTCTTCAAAAGGCACGCCATCACCCCACCCAAAAGGGAAGGCTCTGACGGCTTGTAGGCACACGGTTTCAGGTACTCTTTCACTCCCCTCCCGGGGTACTTTTCACCATTCCCTCACGGTACTCATCCGCTATCGGTCATCAGGAAGTATTCAGGCTTACCGAGTGGTCTCGGCAGATTCACAGCAGATTCCACGGGCCCGCTGCTACTCGGGTATTTGCGACACCAGGCAACATGTTTTCACCTACCGGGCTCTCACCGTCTACGGCAGACCATCCCAGGCCACTTCGACTAACACGCCACTACTGATGCTGCGATCGGCGGACCACAGAACACAAACCCCACAACACCACACACACAACCCCCGCCGGGTATCACATGCGCACGGTTTAGCCATCCTCCGCTTTCGCTCGCCACTACTCACGGAATCACTATTGTTTTCTTTTCCTACGGGTACTGAGATGTTTCACTTCCCCGCGTTCCCCCCTGCACCCTATGTATTCAGATACAGGTGACACGACATCACTCGTGCCGGGTTTCCCCATTCGGACATCCTCGGATCCACGCTCGGTTGACAGCTCCCCGAGGCATATCGCAGCCTCCCACGTCCTTCATCGGCTCCTGATGCCAAGGCATCCACCATGTGCCCTTAAACACTTACAAACACAAAAAACACTCTCGACAAAAAACTGAAAAAAACAGTCAATTGCTAAAGATGCTCGCAACCACTATCCACAAATCAAACACCACACCCCACCACCAAGTCAGGGCGACAACCCCACCCCTGCGATCCAACGACCACAGGACAACAGCAGGTGTTGCCTCAGGACCCAACAGTGTGTCTGGCAGTAAAGCCGCCTCCGAAAAGAACGCGAATGTTGTTGTGCACCAAACCCGGCGCCACTACAGCGCACGAATTCCTCACGGCTCGAGGCCAGCCCACTGCCAGCACTCTTTTCGTGGTGCTCCTTAGAAAGGAGGTGATCCAGCCGCACCTTCCGGTACGGCTACCTTGTTACGACTTCGTCCCAATCGCCGATCCCACCTTCGACAGCTCCCCCCACAAGGGTTAGGCCACTGGCTTCGGGTGTTACCGACTTTCATGACGTGACGGGCGGTGTGTACAAGGCCCGGGAACGTATTCACCGCAGCGTTGCTGATCTGCGATTACTAGCGACTCCGACTTCACGGGGTCGAGTTGCAGACCCCGATCCGAACTGAGACCGGCTTTCAAGGATTCGCTAAGCCTCACGGCATCGCAGCCCTTTGTACCGGCCATTGTAGCATGTGTGAAGCCCTGGACATAAGGGGCATGATGACTTGACGTCATCCCCACCTTCCTCCGAGTTGACCCCGGCAGTCTCTCACGAGTCCCCGCCATAACGCGCTGGCAACATGAGACAAGGGTTGCGCTCGTTGCGGGACTTAACCCAACATCTCACGACACGAGCTGACGACAGCCATGCACCACCTGCACACAGACCACAAGGGAACCGATATCTCTACCGGCGTCCTGTGCATGTCAAACCCAGGTAAGGTTCTTCGCGTTGCATCGAATTAATCCACATGCTCCGCCGCTTGTGCGGGCCCCCGTCAATTCCTTTGAGTTTTAGCCTTGCGGCCGTACTCCCCAGGCGGGGTACTTAATGCGTTAGCTACGGCACGGATCCCAAGGAAGGAAACCCACACCTAGTACCCACCGTTTACGGCGTGGACTACCAGGGTATCTAATCCTGTTCGCTCCCCACGCTTTCGCTCCTCAGCGTCAGTTACTGCCCAGAGACCCGCCTTCGCCACCGGTGTTCCTCCTGATATCTGCGCATTCCACCGCTACACCAGGAATTCCAGTCTCCCCTGCAGTACTCCAGTCTGCCCGTATCGCCCGCACGCCCCCAGTTAAGCCAGGGAATTTCACGGACAACGCGACAAACCACCTACGAGCTCTTTACGCCCAGTAATTCCGGACAACGCTCGCACCCTACGTATTACCGCGGCTGCTGGCACGTAGTTGGCCGGTGCTTCTTCTCCACCTACCGTCACCGGCAACAAAAGCTACCGGCTTCGCCGATGGTGAAAGAGGTTTACAACCCGAAGGCCGTCATCCCCCACGCGGCGTCGCTGCATCAGGCTTGCGCCCATTGTGCAATATTCCCCACTGCTGCCTCCCGTAGGAGTCTGGGCCGTATCTCAGTCCCAGTGTGGCCGGACACCCTCTCAGGCCGGCTACCCGTCGTCGCCTTGGTAGGCCATCACCCCACCAACAAGCTGATAGGCCGCGGGCCCATCCCACACCGCAAAAGCTTTCCACCACAACCCATGCAGGCCGTAGTCCTATCCGGTATTAGACCCAGTTTCCCAGGCTTATCCCAAAGTGCAGGGCAGATCACCCACGTGTTACTCACCCGTTCGCCACTCGAGTACCCCCGAAAGGGCCTTTCCGTTCGACTTGCATGTGTTAAGCACGCCGCCAGCGTTCGTCCTGAGCCAGGATCAAACTCTCCAAACAAAAACCCCGGGAACAACCCGGCAGAATTTCGAATCAGAACAATCCAATCCCAACAAAAAAGACACCAAAACCGGCATCAAAAAACATCACACCCCCACAAACGGGAAAACACGGAGGCATGACAAAAACAACAACAAAACAAAACCACCAAACACACTATTGAGTTCTCAAACAACACCCGTTTTCGGGCAACCCTGCTACTGTACTCCATCGCAAAAGCGCCGTCAAACTGCACGATGTGCCGCCCCAGAGAGCCTGAGGCAGGCTGTGCGTCGTACTTAAGCCTCTACTGTACCCGTTCGATTTCGGCGCCGAGACTCGCCAGGTTCTCGACGAACAGCGGGTAGCCGCGATCGATGTGGAAAACGTCGTGAACCTCGGTGTCACCGTCGGCGACCAGGCCCGCAAGGACCAGTCCGGCACCGGCCCGAATGTCGGACGACCACACCGGAGCGCTCGACAGCTGCGGCAGACCTCGAACCACGGCGTGGTGTCCATCGGTGCGGGCGTCGGCCCCCAACCGGATCATCTCCTCGACGAAACGGAAGCGCGCCTCGAAGACGTTTTCGGTGATCATCGACGTGCCGTCGGCGATGGATGCCAGCGCAATGGCCATGGGCTGCAGATCCGTCGGGAAACCGGGGAATGGCAACGTCGCCACGTTGATGGCCTTCGGCCGCTCGTACTGGGTGATTCGGAAACTGTCGTCGGTCTGAGTCACGGTCGCGCCGGCGTCGTGCAGCTTGTGCAGCACGACCTGCAGATGCGCTGGATCGATCCCCGTCACCGTGACGTCGCCGCGCGTCATGGCCGCGGCGATCCCCCAGGTGGCTGCCACGATTCTGTCGCCGATCACGCGATGCTCGGTCGGGTACAACCGCGGGACCCCGGTGATCGTCATCGTCGGCGAGCCGGCGCCTTCGACGTTCGCACCCATCTGGTTCAGCATCGTGCACAGGTCGACGACATCCGGCTCACGAGCCGCATTGTGGATCGTGGTGACGCCGTCGGCCAGAACCGCCGCCATCAAGATGTTCTCGGTCGCTCCTACCGACGGGAATTCAAGCTGAATCTCTGCCCCGTGCAACGCATCTGCGTGCGCGACCACGCACCCGTGCTCGATGTTGCATACGGCACCGAGCTGTCGGAGGCCGGCTTGATGCATGTCGAGCGGGCGCGACCCGATGGCGTCACCGCCGGGAAGGGCGACTTTGGCCCGCTTGCATCGACCCACCAGCGGACCGAGCACGCAGACCGAGGCCCGGAACTGGCGCACCGCAGCGAAGTCGGCGTCGTATTTGGGTTCGTCGGGCGAGGTGATGCGTACCGTCGCGCCGTCGAGCTCGACGTTGGCGCCGAGCCCGCGCAAGACCTCCGCCATCAAGGGCACATCGAGGATGTCCGGGCAATTGGTGATTGTGCTGGTTCCTTCGGCCAGCAGCGCCGCCGCCATCAGCTTCAGAACGCTATTTTTGGCTCCCCCAACAGCGACTTCGCCCGACAACCGACTCCCACCGGTCACCACGAATCGCTCGGTCACGGGCGCTAGTTTAGTGAAGCGGTATCGCCCTGTCAGTCAGCTAGGTACGTTCGTGGTCATGGCTGTGCATCTGACTCGCATCTACACCCGCACCGGCGACGACGGGACAACAGGGTTGAGCGATTTCTCGCGCGTATCGAAGAACGACACGCGCTTGGTGGCATACGCCGACTGCGACGAGGCCAATGCGGCGATCGGCACAGCCATAGCTCTGGGCGCACCGGAGGAGCGGATCGCGGACGTGCTGCGACAGATCCAGAACGACCTGTTCGACGCCGGCGCGGACCTCTCGACACCGGTCGTCGAGAATCCCGAGCATCCACCGTTGCGGATCACGCAGGAATACATCGACCGACTCGAGCGCTGGTGCGATGACTTCAACGCAGACCTGCCACCGCTCACTTCCTTTGTGCTACCCGGCGGTTCGGCACTTTCAGCCCTGCTGCATGTCGCCCGGACGGTGGCACGACGTGCCGAGCGTTCGGCCTGGAGCGCCATCGAAGAGCACCCGTCCGATGTCAGCACGCTGCCGGCGAAGTACCTGAATCGGCTGTCCGACTTGCTGTTTATCTTGTGCCGGGTGGTCAACGCGGACGGCGATGTGCTGTGGCGGCCCGGCGGAGGACGTGTCGGCTAATAGCTGTCAAATGCTGCGCCGACGTGCCCGTGGCGAGGGCCGCGACTCCAGCCACGACTGGAAAGCGGTCAAAGCGCCTCGGTCCAAAGCGATTTCGTAGTCCGCTTTCCGGTCCTGCGAGGTATCGCGCAACTCCAGCACGATGATCTCTTCGGTCATGATGTCGAACTCGTCGCCGCGCGGTGGACGGCGCGATACCACCTCAACCCCACGCCGGTTGAGCTGACGATCCGGCCACAATCGCACACTGGAGAGTCGATAGAACGCGGCATCCGCTCCGCGATAACGGATTACGCCATGGCGCCAACCGTGACCACCGACCGCAGGGATATCCCGCATGATCGCCGCGGTCCCGCCTTGGCGTAGCTTCCACAGCCGGTAGCTCAGCGCGACGACCGCCAGTCCCAGCACGGCGACGAGAACGATCATGAGGATCATGAGCGTGCTCATCGCCGCGATCCGTCAGTCGAGTGCGCCGACGGCACGCAGTCTGCCGCGTCCCCGCGCAGCAATGCGAGGGTCGTCTGACTCCGAATCTTCTCTGGCCGCAGACTCGTCGATCTCCGACTCGAATTGCGCGGACTCCGCAAGGATGCTGACGCTCTCCTCGGTGACCGACAAGAAGCCGCCTTCGATCGCGACCCGGAGGTC
Source organism: Mycobacterium paraterrae (assembly GCF_022430545.2). NCBI lineage: Bacteria > Bacillati > Actinomycetota > Actinomycetes > Mycobacteriales > Mycobacteriaceae > Mycobacterium > Mycobacterium paraterrae. The sequence continues at coordinate 216,832 of NZ_CP092488.2, forward strand.
GTCCTCACCCTCGCGTTCGACACGAACCATGGCGTCGTCGACGAGTTGCGCAACCAGCGGGATGTGATTGGGCATGATCCCGATCTCCCCCACCGTGGTGCGCGTGAAGAGGAACGTCGCCTCGCCCGACCAGATCTTCCGGTCGACGGCAACGACCTCTACGTTCAGCACGGCCATTTCACACCTGCCCTTCCACGCTCAGCGCTGACCGACGACACGCACCGATCACAGCTTGGCGCCGAAGCTTTCGGCCTTCTTGGCCAAGTCGTCCAGGCCACCGATGAGGAAGAACGCCTGCTCCGGGATGTGGTCGAAGTCGCCCTTGGCCAGCTTGTCGAATGCTTCGATGGTCTCCTTCAGCGGTACGGTCGAACCCGGCTGGCCGGTGAACTGCTCGGCCGCCATCATGTTCTGCGACAAGAACCGCTCGATGCGACGTGCCCGGTTGACCTGCTGCTTGTCTTCCTCGGACAGCTCGTCGATACCGAGAATCGCGATGATGTCCTGAAGGTCCTTGTAGCGCTGCAGGATTCGAATGACTTCCTGGGCTACCCGGTAGTGCTCGTCGCCGACGATCGCCGGGTCCAGGATGGTCGAGCTGGACGCCAGCGGGTCCACCGCCGGGAAAATGCCCTTGGAGAACACGTTTCGCGACAACTCGGTGGTGGCGTCCAGGTGGGCGAATGTCGTCGCCGGCGCCGGGTCGGTGTAGTCGTCGGCGGGCACATACACGGCCTGCATCGAGGTGATGGATTTGCCTCGGGTCGAGGTGATCCGCTCCTGCAGCTCACCCATCTCGTCGGCCAGCGTGGGCTGGTAACCCACGGCTGACGGCATGCGGCCGAGCAGCGTCGACACCTCGGAGCCGGCCTGGGTGAACCGGAAGATGTTGTCGATGAACAACAGCACGTCCTGGCCCTGCTCGTCGCGGAAGAACTCGGCCATTGTCAACGCCGACAACGCGACTCGCATACGGGTGCCGGGCGGCTCATCCATCTGACCGAACACCAGCGCGGTGTCCTTCAGCACGTCGGCATCCGCGAGCTCGACCCACAGGTCGTTACCCTCACGGGTGCGCTCCCCGACGCCGGCGAAAACTGACGTACCACCGAAGTTTCGGGCGATACGGTTGATCATCTCCTGGATCAGCACCGTCTTACCCACACCAGCACCGCCGAACAGCGCGATCTTTCCACCACGCACGTAGGGCGTCAGCAGGTCGACGACCTTCAGGCCGGTCTCGAGCATCTCGGTGCGCGGCTCGAGCTCGTCGAAGGGCGGGGGCTTGCGGTGAATCTCCCAGTGGTCGAAGTCTTTTCCGTAGCCCGGCTCGTCCAGGCAGTCGCCCAGGGCGTTGAACACGTGGCCCTTGACGCCGTCACCGACGGGAACTGAGATCGCGTTTCCGGTGTCGGTTACCTCGACACCGCGGACCAGGCCGTCCGTCGGCTGCATCGAGATCGCGCGAACCAGGTTGTCGCCGAGGTGCTGTGCGACCTCCAACGTCAGCGTCTTCTTCAGCTCTTTGTAGGTGATTTCGGCGTGCAGCGCGTTGAACAAGTCGGGTACCGAGCCGCGCGGGAACTCGACGTCGACGACGGGCCCGGTGATCCGCACCACGCGGCCGTTGGTGTCGCCGCCATTCGAATTCGTCGACTTTTCAGCCTGTTGAGTGGTAGCAGCCATATCCTCTTCGCTTCCTGATCGGGCTTATTTCGCGTCGGCGAGCGCGTTGGCGCCACCGACGATTTCGCTGATTTCCTGGGTGATCTGAGCCTGCCGCTCGCGGTTCGCCTCGAGCGTGAGCGACTTGATCAGGTCGTCGGCGTTGTCGCTGGCCGACTTCATCGCCCGCTGACGCGAGGCCAGTTCCGACGCGGCCGATTCGAGCAGCGCCGAGAACACGCGGGTTGCCACGTAGCGCGGCAGCAGGGCGTCGAACAGTGTGGTCGCGTCCGGCTCGAACGAGTACAACGTCTTCGGCTCGTCGTTGTCCTCGACGTACTCGACGACCATGGGAGCCATCCGGTGCGCCCCGACCTGTTGCGACATCATCGACTTGAATTCCGTGTAGACGATGTGCAATTCGTCGACCGCGGTTTGGTCGTCGGACTCTTCGTTGTCGCCGGCACCAGCCATGAATGCGCTCACCAGCGTCTCGGCGATGTTCAACGCGTCCTCGTAACTAGGCCGCTCCGAGAAGCCGGTCCACGACTCGCGGATATCCCAATTGCGGAACTTGAAGTAGCCCAACGCCTTACGTCCCACGGTGTAGATCACCGGCGTCTTGCCATCCTGCCGCAGCCGTGAAAACAGCTCCTCAGCTTTGCGGAAGGCGCTCGAGTTGTACGCACCGCACAGGCCTCGATCTGACGAGACAACGAGCACGGCCACCCGCTTCGGCGATGGCTTTTCGACCAGCAGCGGGTGGTCGAGAGCCGCCTCCGATGCAAGCGTGGTGAGCACGCGAGTGATTTCCTCGGTGTAGGGCCGGGCCTCGTTCAGACGGGCCTGTGCCTTACCGATGCGCGAGGTCGCGATCATCTCCTGGGCCTTGGTGATCTTTTTGATCGCCCCAGCGGAACGAATGCGACCCCGCAGTTCGCGAAGTGTGGCAGCCATCCTCGATTACTTCTTCTGCTCCGGCGGCGCAGGCTTGTGAACCTGCACCGCTTCTTTCTCCACCTGCTCTTCGTCGAGCGGCTCGACGTGCTCGTCCGGCACCACCGAGCCGCCGCCGGTCGCCGCGAAGCCCTTCTTGAAGTCCTTGATCGCGTCTTCCAGCTTCTTCTCGGTCTCTTCGCTGAGCTTCTGCGACTCCTTGATGTCGGACAGGATGCCGTCTTTGCCGCCGCGGAGGTGGTCGAGGAACTCGCCCTCGAAGCGGTGCACGTCCTCGGTGGGAACCGAGTCGAGGTGGCCACCGGTGCCGAGGTAGATCGACACCACCTGCTCCTCGACCGGCGCCGGGTGGTACTGCGGCTGCTTGAGCAGCTCGACCAGCCGTTCACCGCGATCCAGCTGCGCCTTCGAGGTGGCGTCCAGGTCCGAGGCGAAGGCGGCAAACGACTCCAGCTCGCGGAACTGCGACAGGTCCAGTCGCAGCGAGCCGGCCACCTCTTTCATGGCCTTGATCTGTGCCGCACCACCGACACGCGACACCGACACACCCACGTTGATCGCCGGTCGCACACCCTGGTTGAACAAGTCGGACTCCAGGAAGACCTGGCCGTCGGTGATCGAGATGACGTTGGTCGGGATGTAGGCCGAAATGTCGTTGGCCTTGGTCTCGATCACCGGCAACCCGGTCATCGATCCGCCGCCGAGCTCGTCGGACAATTTGGCGCAGCGCTCCAGCAGCCGCGAGTGCAGGTAAAACACGTCACCGGGGTAGGCCTCACGACCCGGTGGGCGACGTAGCAGCAGCGAAATCGCACGGTAGGCCTCGGCCTGCTTGCTCAGGTCGTCGAAGACGATCAGCACGTGCTTGCCGTTGTACATCCAGTGCTGAGCGATCGCCGAACCGGTGTAGGGCGCAAGCCATTTGAACCCGGCCGCGTCGGATGCCGGCGCCGCGACGATCGTGGTGTACTCCATCGCACCGCCCTCGTCGAGCGCGCGCCGCACCGAAGCGATCGTGGTGCCCTTCTGGCCGATGGCGACGTAAACGCAGCGAACCTGCTTCTTCTCGTCGCCGGTCTCCCAGTTTTGCCGCTGGTTCAGGATGGTGTCGACGCACACCGCGGTCTTGCCAGTCTTGCGGTCGCCGATGATCAACTGACGCTGGCCGCGCCCGATCGGCGTCATGGCGTCGATGGCCTTGATGCCGGTCTGCAGCGGCTCGGAAACGCTCTGGCGCTGCACCACCGACGGGGCCTGGATCTCCAAGGCGCGGCGGGTTTCCGCCTTGATGTCGCCCTGGCCGTCGATCGGCTCGCCGAGGGGGTTGATCACGCGACCCAGGAATTCGTCGCCGACCGGAACCGAGAGAACCTCTCCGGTCCGCTTGACCTGCTGGCCTTCTTCGAGCTTCTCGAAGTCACCCAAGATCACCGCGCCGACGCTGTGCTCGTCGAGGTTGAGCGCCACCCCGAGAACGCCGCCTGGGAACTCGAGGAGCTCCTGGGTCATCACCGACGGCAGGCCCTCGACGTGCGCGATGCCGTCACCGGCGTCCACGACGGTGCCCACCTCTTCTTTGGTGGTGTCGGAGGTGAAGGAGCTTACGTATTCCTCGATCGCACCCTGAATGTCGTCAGCCGAGATAGTCAACTCTGCCATGGCTTTTCGTTCTTCCTGCTTGTCGATGGTGTTACTGGGTCAGTCGGGCAACTGGGTCTGGGCCGCGGCGAGACGCGACGACAGCGTGCCGTCGATGATCTCGTCGCCAACGGAAATTGCGAGCCCGCCGAGCAGCTCTGGGTCGGTGGAGATCTGCGCTGTGACTGGGTGGCCGTAGATCCGGCTGAGCACCTCGGTGAGGCGGGTGTGCTGTGCGTCGCTGAGCTCGGCGGCTGCGCTCACCTGCGCGACGATTTCGCCACGTCGGGCCACCGCGACCTTGGCCAGTTCTTGCACGGCCTCTTCGGCCGGCCGTCCCCGGAGCAACTGGACTGTCTTGGCCAGCAGGTCGGTCGTGATCTCGTTGACTCCGGCGCCCGCGGTGCCAAGGACGTTGCGCAGCAACTGAACCCGGGCATCCGCCGGTGTCTCGTAGTCACCCAGCAAGATCGCCAGGCGTGGCTGGGTGTCGAGGATGCGCGAGAACCGGAACAGCTGCTCTTCCACCTCGTCGAGCTGGCCGGCCTTGTCCGCACGGATCAGCAGTGCTTGCCGTCCGGCCATCTCGATGGCGTCGACGAGATCGCCCTCGGCCGACCACCGTTGCGAGACCGCCGTTTTGGTCACATCCAGCGCCGGTTGGCTCACCTTGTCCGACACCAGGCGTTCGATCAGCCGGACGCGCGGCGTGGCATCCTCGCTGGGCTGCGTGAGATAGCGGGTGACAACGGTCTCCCGGTTCAGCAGTACCGCGATCGATGTCAGATCATCGGCGAGAGTTGACAACCCGTCGTCGTCGAGCCCGTCGGCAAGTTCATCGAACTTGTCCAGCAAGCTGGTCAGCGCGAGGCGGCTGGCCGAGCGCATCTTGCTGGCGACCGGAGACTGGATGTCAGCCGTTGAGGACGCCATCTCGTCGAGGTCGTCGAGGAAACGGTCCACGGTCGCCGCCTGCTGGGCCGGGTCGGCGACGTATCCGCGCACCAATTCACTTGCCCGATGCACTGACTCGGCGCCGATGTCCTGACGCAGCTGGCGGATCAACTGCGCACGCATCAGCTCGACCTGCTTGGCGCCCTGCTGCTTGATCCGCTCGGCGTCGCTGTCGGCTTGCGCGCGAAGCTGCTCGCCAATGCGTTTCGCGTCGTCTTGAGCCTCTTCGACCATCCGCTGCGCCTCGGCGTTGGCGTCTTCTTTGGCCTTGGCGTGAGCACGGCTGGCCTCGGCCAACCGGTCGGCGGCGGCCGAGGAGTCCGCCAACTGCTGGCGCACAGTGTTTTGCTGATCTGCCATCATCTTTTTCACCGGCGGGACGACATAGCGCCAGACCAGCAGGATGATGACGGCAAACCCGAAGAGCTGCCCGATGAATGTTGACATTTCGTGCTTACCGCTCCGAACCTGTGGCCGAGACCGAGGTGCTGATCTCGACGCCGAGGATGCGGCTCGCCAGCGTGGTGGAAATGCTTTCCACGCGTGTGCGAAGATCCGCAGCCACGGCGTCACCCTCCCGCTTCAGTTGCTCGGCAGCGTCTTGCAGCGTCGAGGAAACCTGCTCCTCGGCCTCCCCGCGCTTCTGATCGACGACCTTGCGGCCCTCTGCCCGAGCTTCGTCGCGAGCCGCCGATGCGTTGAGTCGAGCGGCGGATAGCGCCTTCTCGTAGTCCTCTTGCGCAGCGGCGAATTGCTCGGCCGATTTCTTGTTGTCTGCAGCCGTTTTGGTGACCATGTTTTCGCGCTCTTTGAGCACCTTCGCAATCGGCGGAACCACGAAGGTGCCGATCACGCCGAGCACGATCAAGAAGATGATCAGCACGACGAAGAAGGTGCCGTTAGGGATGAGGAAGTTGCCCTCAGCCTGGCTGGCATCCGCCAAAACCACAGCGCTAGCGCTCATGTCACCCATCTCGACTGTTTTTTACTTGACCGGGGTGGCGAAGACGAACAGCGCCATGAAGGCCAGGTTGATGAAGTAGGCGGCCTCAACCAGACCGACCGTGATGAAGAACGGCACGAACAGCCGTCCCTGCGCCTCGGGCTGGCGGGCGATGCCGGCAATCAGGGCGTTACCGGCGACACCGTCACCGATACCGGCGCCGATGGCGCCACCGGCCATGATCAGTCCACCGCCGATGAGAGCGCCGGCAGCGATTGTGGGGTTCATTGCTTATCCTCCTTGATATTTGGTAGCGGTCTACCAAGTGTGTGGTGGTCGTCGAGCCAGAACGTCTTAGTGGTGGTCTTCCTCCAGCTCCATCGACTGGCTGAAGTACAAGATCGTCAGCAGCGCGAAGATGAACGCCTGGATTGCGCCGACGAACAGGTCGAAAGCCTTCCAGATCGCATTCGGCGCCCACAGCACGTACGGCGGGAACAGCGCGATCAGCGCGACCAGGATGCCGCCGGCGAAGATGTTGCCAAAGAGTCGGAGCGACAACGAGATCGGCTTGGCGAGCTCCTCGACCACGTTGATCGGCATGAAGATCACCCCGACCACCTTGGGCAGCGAGTCCCAGACGTGTCCCTTGAGCACCTTGGCGGGGTACCCCACCGGGCCGGCGCGCCAGATACCTGCGAGGTGGTAGCAGATGAACACGAACAGCGCGAGCGCCAGGACGTAGTTGATGTCCGAGGCCGGTGGGGCGAACAGCTCCTTGGGTGAACCGCCCTCCCCACTGGTGTACTGCACCGGCAACACCGACAGCCAGTTCGAGATCAGGATGTAGACGAAAAGCGTTACGGCCAGCGGCAATACAAACGGCGCGATGCGCATGCCGATCGCGCTCTCGATCTGGTTGCGCATCTGGATGGTGATCGCCTCGAAGAACAACTGCACGCCGCCGGGCACCCCGCTCGAGGTGACCTTGGCACGCAGGAAGAACGCCAGCGCGATGACGATGATGGCGGCGAGCCCCGCAGAGGCCACGGTGTCGAGGTTGATCGTGAGGCCAAAAAGCTCGGCCGTCTCGTGATGGCCGACCTCGATGGCGCCCTCAGCCAGCAGCATCTCAGTCATTGCTGTATCCAATCCCTTCACTACCGTCGGCCGCCCCGCTACGCAGCTTCTTCCATACCGGCAACGCAGTCGTGAGCACCAATAGCACCTGGAAGAGCGCCAGACCAAATACCACGCCAAGGCCGGCGGGCCGGAACACGAACGCGATCGCCAATCCGATCGTGGTGATCATCAGCAGTCGCGTCGCCGAGTTCGCCGCCATTTTCTTCTTCAGCGGGTGCTCCTCAGCGGTGATAGCCGCTACCGAGCGCTGTACGCCGAGCGCGTTGAGCAAACCCAGCAACAGCCCCACGCCGAAGAAAACACCGACCATCGGACTGCCCAGCGACGCCGCGATGGCGACCGCGACGGCCGTCAGCACGACCGCGATGGCCAACAGGCGAAGGGGCCGGAACGCGACGGAGGGGAACACCAACGGCGCGTCCTGCGCTGGTGTAGTCACTGCAGCACCTCAGTCCTCGTTCGGGGGGAGTTGTGTGTTGCTCATTACGTGGCCCGTTGAGCGTATCGGAGCGCTTTTGCCGCACTCGCATCACCCAAGGGACTACTCCCCATTGTCGGTCGTTGGTCGACAGGATCAGAGCTGGCTCCGACTGCCGATGGCCGGCAACCCGCGAGGTTAATTCGGGTTCTACCTGCACCGTACCACATCGGCAAGCACTCTACTACTCCTCGTCGTAGACATCGTCACGACGTCGGAGCAGGGGAATCAACGTCGCGAATACCGCGATCGCGATCGCGCCTAGCATGACCGCGGCGGTGTCCCGGGGGTTGAAGAAAATGGTGCTTGCCGTGCCGAACGCGACGATGCCGACCCATAGATAAATGATCAGCACGACCCGTCGATGGGAATGGCCGATCTGCAGCAGTCGGTGGTGCAAGTGCATCTTGTCGGGGCTGAACGCGCTTCGCCCGGCCCGGGTGCGGCGCACGATGGCCAGCAACAAGTCGAGCATGGGCACGAACATCACCGCGACGACCAACAGGAACGGCGAGAGCAGAGCAAACACATCGCGGGCCCCGTAGGCGTTCTGCGAAATAGGCCCCGCGGCCGTTGTCGACGCCGCGGCCAGCATCAGGCCGATCAGCATCGAGCCGGAGTCGCCCATGAAGATCTTGGCTGGATGGAAGTTGTGCGGCAGGAAACCGAGGCAGGCACCGGCCAGCACCACCGAGATCACCGCGGGCGGGTAAAAGAGCACGTCTCCACCGTGGTCGCGAAGCAGCCCGACCGAAAACATGCAGATCGCCAACGCGGTGATGAGCCCGAGCCCGGCGGCCAGCCCGTCGAGTCCGTCGACGAAGTTCATCGCGTTGACGATCGACACGGTCAGCGCCAGTGTCAGCAGGATCGAGGACACCTGGTCGAGCACGATCGTGCCCACCCCGCCCAGCGGGATATAGAGGACGCTCCATGCGACGCCCATCGTCACCAGCACGCTGGCCGCGGTGATCTGGCCGGCGAATTTGGTGAGTGCGTCCAGACCCCACCGGTCGTCGATCAAGCCGATACCCATGATCAGCCCGCCCGCCAGCACCACCGCGGGCATCCCGGTCGAGTAGACGAACCCGCGGGTGAGCGCGGGAAGCTGCGATGCCAGGAACACCGCCGCGACCACGCCGATGTACATCGCCAGCCCGCCCATTCGCGGTGTCGGCGTGACGTGGACGTCGCGTTCGCGTGGATAGGCGACGGCGCCGAACCGGGTTGCCAGCTTGCGCACGGGCCCAGTGGCGAAGTAGGTGATGATCGCGGCGGTCAGTCCGACGAGTGCGAGTTCGCGCAACGGGACGCCGGCGCCGCGATCAGCCAGAGCGAGCAAACCGCCGGCGAGGTTGTCGGCACCGCTGACCATCCGAAAAACCGTAGTGCACGGCCCTGAGATCGAAATGAGCTACCCGACCGGTCAGCCGGCAAGGCTTTCGGCGTCGACGCCGAGTACTTCGGCGATGCGTTCGGCGCTGACCGGACCCGCTCGCAGGATGCGGGGTTCAGGACTGGTCAGATCCAGGATGGTCGAGGCGGACTGCTCGGCCGCGGGCCCGCCATCGAGATAGACGTCGACGAGGTCGCCTAGCTGCTGGCGCGCTTGCCCGACGTCGACCGCGGGCGGACGTCCGGAGATATTCGCGCTGGAGACGGCCATCGGCCCGACCTCGCGCAGCAGTTCGATCGCGACCGGGTGCAGGGGCATCCGCAGCATGACGGTGCCGCGGGCGTCACCCAGGTCCCATTGCACCGAGGGCGCTTGACGGACCACCAGGCTCAGTGCGCCGGGCCAGAAAGCGCGGACGAGGTTGCGCATGGAGGTCGTCACCGTCATCGCCAGGCCGTCGATGGTGTACCAGGAACCGACCAGCACTGGCACCGGCATGTCGCGACCGCGTCCTTTGGCGGCCAGCAGTGCGGCCACCGCCGTGCTATTGAACGCATCGGCGCCCAACCCGTATACCGTGTCAGTAGGCAGAACGACCAAGCCACCGTTCTTCACCGCGGCTGCCGCGGAAATGATTGCACGCGAACGCTGTTCGTGGTCGGTGCAGTCGAATGTCTGGCTCATGAGCTGCCACCGCTTCGGCGCGCCGTGACGAACCGCGGCCGTCCGGTCAGATCCTTGCGTGCGACGATGTCTTCGTAACGTGCTGTCGCGCGCAGCAATTCGACGGTGGACGACGACGTGGTGTCGTCATGTTCGACGGCGAAAAGACCGCCGGGGCGAAGCAGCCGTGCGGCCAGCGCGACGATGGCTGTGATCACCGCCATTCCGTCCGGGCCGCCGAACACGGCATGTGCCGGATCATGGTCGAGCACTTCGGGTTCGAGGTCGGCACCCTCCGGAACGTAGGGCGGGTTGGAGACCAGCAGGTCGACCTGACCGTCGAGGTCGCTCAGCACGCCCGATCCGGTGACATCGGCGTGCAGCAATTCGACCGTGGTACCCACGGCGTTTTTCCGCGCATACTCGAGGGCGACCTCGGAGTCGTCGACGCCGACCACCCGCGCCGCGGGCCAATGTCGCGCCAGCCCGAGCGCCAGCGCGCCCGAACCCGTGCACAGGTCTACGATCGTCGACGGCTTCGGAATACGTTGCGCCATGGCCCATTCCAGCATCGCCTCGGTTTCCGGTCGGGGAATGAACACACCGGGCCCGACCGCCAATGTCACGGGGCCGAAGGCGGCCGTTCCGGTGAGGTGCTGCAGCGGAATTCGCCGGGACCGTTCGGCGATGGTCGCGCGGTAGCGGTCGAAGAATGCGTCATCGGGCGGGGCGAGCATCGACAGCCGGCCACGCTGAGTGCCGGCCAGATGCGCCGCCAGCTCCTCGGCGTCGTAGCGGGCGGAGTCGATGCCGGCTTGCGTGAGCAACGCTGTCGCCGAGTCGATCGCGCCACGCAGCCGGGTAATCATGCCTGCTGCAGCCGCGCTTGCTTGTCGGCCGCCCCGAGGGCGTCGAACAGAGCGTCCAGGTCGCCGTCCAGCACCTGGTCGAGATTGTGCGCCTTGAAATTGATGCGGTGATCGGCGATCCGGTTCTCCGGGAAGTTGTAGGTGCGGATCCGCTCGCTACGGTCCACGGTGCGGATCTGACTCGCCCGGTCGGCCGACGCGTCGGCCTGCGCCTGCTCCTCGGCCAGTGCCTGCAGGCGGGCCGCGAGCACCAACATGGCGCGGGCCTTGTTCTGCAGCTGCGACCGCTCGTTTTGGCAGGTCACCACAATCCCGGTGGGCAGGTGGGTAATTCGCACCGCCGAGTCGGTCGTGTTGACGCCCTGGCCGCCCTTACCGGACGACCGGTAGACGTCGATCCGCAGATCCGAGTCGTCGATCTGCACTTCGCCCACCTCTTCGGGCTCGGGGTACACCAGCACCCCGGCGGCCGACGTGTGCACGCGTCCTTGAGATTCGGTGACCGGCACGCGCTGCACGCGGTGTACGCCGCCCTCGAATTTCAGCTTCGACCAGACGCCATCCATCGAATCGCCCTTGCTCGCGATCGTGAGCGTCGCGTCCTTGTAACCGCCTAGGTCGGAGTGGGTCTCGTCCAGCACCGTCACGGTCCAGCCGTGCCGTTCGGCGTAGCGGATGTACATCCGGGCCAGGTCCGCGGCGAATAGTGCCGATTCTTCGCCGCCTTCACCGGATTTGACCTCGAGCACCACATCGTCGGCGTCGTGCGGGTCGCGTGGCGCGAGCATGTCACTGAGCTTGGTCTCCAACTCGTCGACCCGCTTTTCGAGTTCGGTGACCTCGTCGGCGAACGATGCATCATCGAGCGCGAGTTCGCGCGCGGTCTCGAGATCGTCGCGCGCCGAGGTGAGTTGGCGGTAAGTCGTCACGATCGGGGCCAGCTGCGCGAACCGCCGACCGACCTTGCGGGCGTTGGCCGCATCGCTGTGCAGTTCGGGGTCCGACAGCTTCTTCTCGAGGTCGGCATGTTCGGCAACCAGCGCATCAATCGCTTGTCCGCCTTGGGTCATGCTCACCTCCTTGCTAAAGCTCTTCCACACATAAAGCGACGCCCGGCCTGCGCGATAGTCGCGACAGTCCGGGCGTCGATCGAGCTACTTGTCGGCCGAAGCTTCCTGGTCGGCGCCTGCCTTGCGCTTGCCGTACCGCTTCTCGAAGCGGGCAACACGGCCGCCGCTGTCCAAAATCTTCTGCTTACCGGTGTAGAACGGGTGGCACTGCGAGCAGACCTCGACCACGATGTGGCCGCTCTCCTTGGTGCTACGCGTCTGGAAAGTATTGCCGCAACCGCAGACCACGGTGGTCTCGCCGTACGCGGGGTGGATATCAGCCTTCATGGTGTCCTTTTCATTAATGGGCCGCCGGGTCGCCAGACCCGCTGAAGATCTGACGTGAACCGGAACCCGAACGTCGGCTGACCATTATGCCAGTTCAGCCGCTACGGGACTAAACGCGCGAGCAGGCCCGGACATTCCCCCGCCGACAACCGAACTAACCGGCGCTGACCTGGGCTTTAACGGAGCGGTCGATGACCGTGTAGCTGGTCTCGCGGCCGGGCCGAGTCCACAGCAAGCCCCCGGGCGGGGCGCTGCCAAGCGCGGTGAGCTGTCGTTTGAGCACCTTGTTGGTGGCGGTGGTGGGCAGCGTGTCGGTGATCCAGACGTGCCGGGGCCAGGCTTTCGGCGACAGGTCCGGCTGGGAAGCCAGAAACTCGGCGAACTCTCCCGGCGCCAGCGTTGCGCCGTCGACCAGGACCAGGGCGGCCATTACTTGGTCGCCGACCTGCTGGTCGGGTACCGCGTAGACCGCGACCTGGCTGATCGCCGGCAGCCTCTGCAGGATCCGTTCGATGGGCGCGGTGGTCATGTTCTCGCCGTCCACCCGCAGCCAGTCGCCGCTGCGCCCGGCGAAGTAGATCCAGCCGTCGGCGTCGCGGTAGGCCAGGTCGCCGGACCAGAACATCCCATTGCGCAGCCGGGCGTCGGTGGCGGCTTGGTCGTTGTAGTAGCCGGCGAACAACCCCGCGCCGGTGGTGTTGACCAATTCGCCGATCGCGTCGTCGGGGTTGGCCAGTGCGCCGTCGGCGTCGAATTGCGCCACCGCGCACTCGGCCAAGGTTTCGGGGTTGTAGATGCTGACGCCCGGAAAGCCTTGCCCCAGCGAACCCGCCGGACAGCCGTCTTCGCGGGTGATGATGATGGCGCCTTCGCTGGAGCCGAAGCCGTCCCACACCGTGCAGTCGAAGCGCCGGCTGAATTCCGCGATGTCGCGGTCGCTGGCCTCGTTGCCGAATGCGACCCGCAGCGGGTTGTCCGCGTCGTCGGGCTGCTCGGGCGTGGCGAGCACGTAAGCCAACGGCTTGCCGACGTAGTTCATGTAGGTGGCGCCGTAGCGACGCAGGTCGGACAGCAGCCGCGACGCCGAGAAGGTGGCGGGCACCATCGCGGAACCGGAGCCGACGGCGACGCTCCAGCCGGCAAGCAGAGCGTTGGAGTGGAACAGCGGCATCGACAGGTAGCAGACGCCTGTCGAGTCGACGTCGAATCGGCCAATCAGGTTGGCGCCGGCGAAGATTACCGTCAAGTGGGTGATCTGAACAGCCTTTGGCTCGCCGCTGGTTCCCGAGGTGAAGATCATCATCAGCGTGTCGGTGGGTTCCACCTCGCGGTAGGGCACCAGCGGTCCGGCGGACGCCACGAGCTTCGACCATTCGTCGGTGCTGACGTCGATGACACGCACGCCCGGCAGATCCAGGCCGTCGAGCAGCTCGCGATGGGCGGGATCGGTGAGCAAAATCTGGCAGTCGGCGCGCACGATGTCTTTGGCCAAAGCCGCACCCCGCCGGGTGTCGTTGATGCCGCACAGCACGAAGCCGCCGAGCGCCGCCGCCGCCATCGCGGTGAGCATCTCCGGTGTGTTGCCGAGCAGCGCCCCCACATGCAGCGGACGCTGCGAATCGGCGATGCCGATCAGCGCGGCGGCGGTTGCCGAGGCGTCGGCGAGATGTTCACGCCAGGTCCACACGCGGTCTTCGTACTTGACTGCGGGCGTGGAGTCGTTGCTTCGCTCGCGAAGCAGCTGCTGAATAGTGTCGGCCACGGCTCACCACTTTCGACGTCGATCCTCGACAGGGCGCACGTTACCGTCGCGGCAACAGTAGCGATGCGAGACCGTCATTGTCGGCGGTCGGCCGTGGTGTGCTAATCGGCTTGCGGGCCGCGAAAGCCCGCAGCGTCAGCCGGTGTTAGTCGTTGTCCATACCCGGCGTCGTCTTCGACACCTGGACCAGGAACTCGTAGTTGTTCTTGGTCTTACGCAGCTGCGACATCAGCAGGTCGATAGCCTGGTGGGAATCCAGGCCAGACAGCACGCGACGCAACTTGTGCACGATCGCGAACTCGTCCGGCGAGAGCAGCAGTTCGTCCTTGCGGGTACCCGAGGGATTCACGTCGACCGCGGGGAACACCCGACGCTCGGAGATCTTGCGGTCGAGCTTGAGCTCCGCGTTACCCGTACCCTTGAATTCCTCGAAAATGACTGTGTCACCGGTGGATCCGGTCTCGACCATCGCGGTGGCGATGATCGTCAGCGATCCGCCCTCTTCGATGTTGCGGGCGGCGCCGAGGAAGCGCTTCGGCGGGTACAGCGCGGTCGAGTCGACACCACCGGACAGGATGCGGCCCGACGCCGGCGACGCATTGTTGTACGCGCGCCCCAGCCGGGTGATCGAGTCGAGCAGCACGACAACGTCTTTGCCCTGCTCCACGAGCCGCTTGGCCCGCTCGATGGCCAACTCGGCGACCGAGGTGTGGTCTGACGGTGGCCGGTCGAACGTCGAGGCGATGACCTCGCCCTTGACCGAACGAGTCATGTCCGTGACCTCTTCAGGACGCTCGTCGACGAGCACGACCATGAGGTGGCATTCGGGGTTGTTCCTGGTGATCGCGTTGGCGATGTCCTGCAGGATCGTCGTCTTACCGGCCTTAGGCGGCGAGACGATCAGTGCACGCTGCCCCTTGCCGATCGGCATGATCAGGTCGATGACCCTGGTGGTCAGCCGGTCGCCGGTGGTCTCCAAACGCAGACGCTGGTTGGGGTACAACGGCGTCAGCTTGGTGAAGTCGGGACGGTTCTTGGCGTTTTCGACGGGCCCGCCATTGACCGTGTCCAGGCGCACCAGCGGGTTGAATTTCTGTCGCGGATTCTTGTCGCCGCCTTCCCCATCCCGGGGCACGCGCACCGCGCCGGTCACCGCGTCGCCGCGGCGTAAACCGTTCTTTCGCACCATGTTCATCGAGACGTAGACGTCGTGCGGACCGGCCAGATAGCCGGAGGTGCGGACGAACGCGTAGTTGTCGAGCACGTCGAGGATGCCGGCGACGGGTTGGACGACGTCGTCTTCGCGGAGTTCGGTGTCGCCACCGCCGCCGCCTTCACCGGAGCGCTCGCCGCGGCGCCGACGCTCACGGAACCGGCGTCCGCGGCGACCGCCGCGTCCGTCACCGTCGTCGTCCTGCTGGTTCTGGTTCTGGTTCTGGTTGCCGCGGTTCTGTTGTCCGCCGGAGCCCTGATCGCCAACCTTGTCCGAATCGTTGTCGGAGTCGCGGTCTTCGGATTTCTGATCCTGCTGCTCGCGGGCGGCCTTGTCGTTGCCGTTGTGCTGCTTTTTGTCGTTCTTTTCGGTCTTGTCGTTCTTGTCGGCGCGGCCGTCCCGCTCCCCCGCCTGGTTGTCGTCCGCGGGCGGTTTGTCGCCGGACTCGGTGCGGGTCGCGTGGTTGTCCGCGGCCGGCTCAGTGTGGTTGGCCGCCTCGGGGGCGTGGTTCTCGGCGCCGCCGTTGGTTGACGCGCCGTTGGACTTGCCGGCTTGGCGGCTTTCCCGGATCGCGGCGATCAGTTCACTTTTGCGCATGCCCGAGGTGCCCTTGACGCCGGACCGATTGGCCAACGCGCGCAGTTCGGGAAGCACCATGGTGGCCAGCGAACCGTCCGACGCGCTCGATTGGGCGCCGTTGTCGCTGGAAGTATCGAGGGTCACGGGATGGGGCAGTGCGCCATTTTCGGTGCTGTCGCCAGCCGTAACGAGGTCCGTATCGGTCACGGATTTCCTTTCTCTCCCTCGCTGATCAAGTCAAGCCAGGGGTTCGTTGCATTCAGCCAATTCGCCGAAGGCTGCCAAAGATCGACTCTGCAACGGTGATTGCCGGGATTGGCGTTTGAAATGGCGAACCATCGTCCACGAGAAGAATTTGGTGTTCGTCCTAGTGTTCGCGCAATGTCAGCGCATGCTGCAGGTGACTGCGATAGCTGGACGGCTCCGAGGATAACCTTCTTCGATGCCGGAAGCAAGGAGCCCCTTCTAGGAGTCTGGCGACGCTAGCTGGGGACTGCTACCCCAGAACTCCAGCGTACGCCGTCACCGGCCGTCATTTCGCGGATCGCAAATCCGTTTGCGGCGGCAAAGTCGAGCACTTCGGCGGGCAGTTGGGACGCCGTGCTCAGCGCGATAACCGCCGGTCCGGCGCCGGAGAGCACAGCCGCCAAACCACAACGACGCAGCCGATGCAGGTATTCCGCCGATGCCGGCATTGCCGGCGCACGCTGCGGCTGGTGAAGTACATCCTCGGTGGCCGCCATCAACAGGTCGGGCCGCTCGGTGAGCGCCACCACCAGCAGCGCCGCGCGGCTGACATTGAAGCGCGCGTCGTCGTGGCTGACCTGCGTGGGTAACAACACCCGGGCCTCGACGGTCGAGGATCGCTGGGTGGGAATGGCCGGGAACAGTCGGATATCGGGGTGCAGCCGCAACCGGGCGGCCGAATAGACGGGTGGACCCGTGGCGGCGTCGGTCCACGACACGGTCGCACCGCCCAGCACCGCCGCGGCCGCGTTGTCGGGGTGCCCTTCGAACTCGGAGGCCAGTTGAATCAGCTGAGGCTGACTCAACGGCGTCAGGCCCGCCTGGGTGAGAAGGCCGTTGACCGCCGCCAGACCGCCAACCACGGCCGCCGCCGACGAGCCGAGGCCGCGGGAATGTGGAATCGCGTTGCGGCAGCGCACTTTCAGCCCGGACGCAGCGACACCGGCGGCCTGCAATCCGTGTTGCACGGCGCGGACGACTAGATGGCCGGCGTCGAGCACCAGTTCCCCGGCACCCTCGCCTTCGACCTCGACGACCAGGCCGGAATCGGTTGTCTCGACGATGATTTCGTCATACAAGCTCAACGCCAACCCGAGGCTGTCGAAGCCCGGACCAAGGTTCGCGCTGGAGGCAGGGACAACCGACGTGCCCACCAGCCCGGAAGCTAGCACTAGGCCAGCCCCAATTTGGCGACGACCGCGACCGGGTCGACCGGAACCGGCTCCACGGTCGGCATGTCGCGCAGCGCGGTGTCGGGATCTTTGAGGCCGTTGCCGGTCACCGTGCAGACCACGGTCGAGCCGCGCTCGACCCAGCCGTCCTCGACGGATTTGAGCAGACCGGCGATGCTGGCCGCCGAAGCCGGCTCGACGAAGACGCCTTCGCTGGCCGCGACCAGGTGGTACGCCGCAAGGATCTCGTCGTCGGTGGCCGCCAGAAATCGGCCGTTGGACTCCTCTTGCGCCGCGACGGCCGGCCCCCACGACGCAGGCGACCCGATCCGGATCGCCGTCGCGATGGTTTCCGGGTTCTTCACGGGCTCGCCGGAGACCAGCGGGGCGGCACCTGCCGCCTGGGTGCCCAGCATCCGGGGACGTTTGTCAGTCACACCGTCCGCGTGGTACTCGGTGTAGCCCTTCCAGTACGCGGTGATGTTGCCCGCGTTGCCGACCGGCAGAGCGTGGATGTCCGGCGCGTAGCCCAGCACGTCGACGATCTCGAACGCCGCCGTCTTCTGGCCTTCGATGCGAACCGGGTTGACCGAGTTGACCAGCGCGATGGTCGGGAAGTCCGCGACGATCTTGCGGGCCACCTCCAGGCAGTCGTCGAAGTTACCGTCGACCTGAATGATCTTGGCGCCGTGCATGACAGCCTGCGCGAGCTTGCCCATCGCGATTTTGCCCTGCGGGATCAGCACCGCGCAGGTAATGCCGGCCCGGGCGGCATATGCCGCCGCCGACGCCGACGTGTTGCCCGTCGACGCGCACAACACCGCCTGCTGGCCGCGGGCTACCGCATCGGTGACCGCCATCGTCATGCCACGGTCTTTGAACGAGCCAGTGGGGTTGAGGCCTTCGACCTTGAGGTGAACCGTGCAGCCGATCTGCTCGGACAGCCGCGGCGCCGAGATCAGCGGTGTGCCACCTTCCAGCAGGGTGACCGGGGTCCAGTTGTCCCCGACGGGCAGCCGGTCGCGGTAGGCCTCGATCAGGCCCGGCCACTGCCGATGCACGGCCGCCTTGGAGGCGCTCATTCGTTGGTTCCTTCCAGCCGCAGGACGCTGGCCACACCCTGCACGACATCCAGTTCGGCCAGCGCGTCGACGGTCTCGGACAACGCGGCGTCGGTCGCGGTGTGGGTGACCACGACGACGCGGGCGCCGACGCGCCGCCCACCCTCGCCGACCACGCCCTCCTGGCGCACCTCGGCGATGCTGACCTCGCGCTTGGCGAATTCGGCTGCGACCGTGGCCAATACACCCGGCTTGTCGGCCACATCCATGCTGACGTAGTAGCGGGTAGAGATCACTCCCATCGGGGCAACCGACAACTGCGCGTACTTCGACTCCTTGGGCGCGCGGCTGCCCAACACCCGGTTGCGGGCGGCCATCACCAAGTCGCCGGTGACGGCGGACGCGGTCGGCGCTCCGCCGGCCCCCTGGCCGTAGAACATCAGCCGGCCGGCCGCCTCGGCCTCGACCACGACCGCGTTGAACGCCCCGTTGACGGTCGCCAGTGGGTGCTCCAGTGGCACCAGCGCTGGATACACGCGGGCTGAAACGCGTTGTTGTCCATCGTCTCCGGCGACCCGCTCACAGATGGACAGCAGCTTGATCGTGCAGCCCAACGCTCGAGCGGAGGCGAAGTCTTCCGGGCTGATCTTGGTGATGCCCTCGCGGTAGACGTCGTCGGCGGTCACCCGGGTGTGGAACGCGATGGACGCCAGGATCGCGGCTTTCGCGGCGGCGTCGTAGCCCTCGACGTCGGCGGTCGGGTCGGCTTCGGCGTAGCCCAGCGCACTCGCATCGGCCAGCGCCTTCTCGTAGTCGGCGCCGGTGCTGTCCATTTCGGACAGGATGTAGTTGGTGGTGCCGTTGACGATCCCGGCCACCCGCTGCACGGTGTCACCAGCCAGCGACTGCGTCAGCGGACGGATCACCGGAATGGCGCCAGCCACCGCGGCCTCGAAATACAGGTCGACGCGGGCGTTTTCGGCGGCTTGCGCCAACTCGCCGGTGGAGACCGACAGCAGCGCCTTATTGGCTGTCACCACAGACTTGCCGTGTTCTAGGGCAGACAGAATCGCCTTGCGGGACGGCTCGACCGGACCCATCACCTCGACGACGATGTCGACGTCGTCGCGGACGACCAGCGAGTCGATGTCGTCGGTGAGCAGATCGGCCGGCACACCGCGATCGCCGGACAACCGGCGGACGCCGATGCCGCGCAGCACCAGCGGCGCACCGACGCGGGCGGCAAGGTCGTCGGCGCTTTCCTCGATGATGCGAACGACCTCACTGCCCACATTGCCAAGTCCCAATACCGCTACACCGACCGGCTTTTCAGGTTCGCTCATGTGATCACCTCACTTCCAAACTCAGCAGATCGTCGACCGTCTCCCTGCGCAGGATCAGACGGGACGCTCCGTCACGCACGGCCACCACGGCGGGCCGGCCGATCAAGTTGTAGCGACTCGACAGCGAGTAGCAGTAGGCGCCCGTCGCGGCGACCGCGACCAGGTCGCCCGGCGCGATGTCGTCCGGCACCCAGGTGTCTCGGACCACGATGTCGCCACTCTCGCAATGTTTTCCGACCACCCGCGCCAGCGTTGGCTCCGCCTCGGTGCTGCGGGAAACCAGTCGCACGTCGTAGTCGGCTCCATACAGCGAGGTGCGGATGTTGTCGCTCATCCCGCCGTCCACGCTGACATAGCGGCGGTGCGCCGTAGCGCTGACGCCGACGTCTTTGACGGTGCCGACCTCGTAGAGGGTGACCGTTCCCGGTCCGGCGATCGCCCGCCCAGGCTCGACGACCAGTCGCGGTACCGGCAGACCGACCGCCGCGGACTCGATGCGCACGATGTCGCTGAGCTTGTCGGCAAGCTCCCCCACCGGCGGCGGGTCGTCGTTGGGTAGATACGAAATGCCAAGCCCACCACCAAGATCGACAGTCGAAATCTGCGCAGTCTTATCGACGCCGAATTCGGCGACCACGTCGCGCAGTAGGCCGATCACCCGGTGCGCGGCGATCTCGAAGCCGCCTACGTCGAAGATCTGTGAGCCGATGTGGCTGTGCAGGCCGACCAGTCGCAGGTTGTCGGTGGCAAAAACCCGCCGGATCGCGTCCATGGCAGCGCCGTTGGCCAGCGAGAGCCCGAACTTCTGGTCTTCGTGGGCGGTGGAGATGAATTCGTGGGTGTGCGCCTCGACGCCGACCGTGACCCTGACCAGCACATCTTGCACGACGCCCGCCTCGCCGGCGATCTCGTCAAGCCGCTCGATCTCGATCATCGAGTCGACCACGACATGGGCGATCCCCGTCTTGACCGCGGCGGTCAGTTCGGTCACCGATTTGTTGTTGCCGTGCAATGCGATCCGTTCTGGCGGGAAGTTGGCGTGCAGCGCGACCGCCAGTTCACCGCCGCTGCAGACGTCGAGCGACAGTCCTTCCTCGTCGATCCAGCGCGCAATCTCGCTGGACAGGAAAGCCTTTGCGGCGTAGTGCACGTTTGATCCACCACCGAAGGCGGCAGCGATTTCGCGGCAGCGCGACCGGAAGTCTTCTTCATCGATCACGAAAAGTGGCGTGCCGTATTCCTGCGCCAACGACTGCATCGACACGCCAGCGATGCTGACGGCACCATCGCTATCGCGAACGGCATTGCGCGGCCAGACATTCGGCGCCAGCTCCAGCAGCTCGTGTCCCGCGCGCGGACGAGGCGGGACGCTGCCGTGGTGGACCTCCTCGGCGTGGCGTGGCCCGGCTGGGTGTGCGTTCACATTCGCTCCGGGGCGCTGACGCCGAGGATGGACAATCCGTTGGCGATCACCTGGCGGGTCGCCTGGCATAGCGCCAGGCGTGCCGTGTTCAGTTCGCCCGCTTCCTCGTCGCCCTGCGGCAAGACCCGGCAGGCGTCGTAGAAACGGTGGTAGTCACCGGCCAGATCTTCGAGGTATCGGCAGACCCGATGCGGTTCACGCAGCGACGCAGCCGTTTTCAGCACCCGCGGGAACTCGCCGAGGCTGCGGATCAGCGCACCTTCCTTCTCATGGGTGAGCAACTCGAGGTGGCCGGTATCGGGGATCAGTCCGAGTTCGGCGGCGTTACGGGCCAGCGCCGAAAGCCGGGCGTGCGCGTATTGGACGTAGTAGACCGGGTTTTCGTTCGATGCCGAAGACCACAACGCGAGATCGATGTCGATCGGGGTGTCGACCGATGAGCGGATCAGGCTGTAGCGCGCGGCGTCGACGCCGATCGCCTCGACCAGGTCGTCGAGGGTGATCACAGTGCCGGCCCGCTTACTCATCTTCACCGGTTGTCCGTCGCGGACGAGGTTGACCATCTGCCCGATCAGCACTTCGACGGTGCCCGGATTGTCGCCGAATGCTTCGGCGGCAGCCTTCAGTCGCTTGATATAGCCGTGGTGGTCGGCGCCGAGCATGTAGATGCACAGGTCGAATCCGCGGCCCCGCTTGTCCAGGTAGTACGCGAGGTCGCCGGCGATGTAGGCGTGCTTGCCGTCGCTCTTGATCACGACGCGGTCTTTGTCGTCGCCGAAAGCGCTGGTGCGCAACCAGGTTGCGCCGTCCTTCTCGTAGATGTTGCCGTTCTCGCGCAGCCGCGCGATGGCCTGCTCGACGCGTCCACTGGTGTGCATCGATTCTTCGTGGGTGAAGACGTCGAAGTCGGTGCCGAATTCGTGCAGCGACTTCTTGATGTGGTTGAACATCAAGTCAACACCGATGCGCCGGAAGGTCTCGTGCCGTTCGGCGTCGGGTTGGCTCAGCGCGTCCGGAACCTGCGAAACGATCTGTGCGGCGATGTCGGCGATGTAGTCGCCGGCGTAGCCGTCCTCGGGCGTGGGTTCGCCTTTGGCCGAGGCGATCAGCGAGTTGGCGAACCGGTCGATCTGCGCGCCGTGGTCGTTGAAGTAGTACTCGCGCACCACAGCGGCGCCTTGGGTGGTGAGCAGCCGGCCCAGCGCGTCTCCGACGGCGGCCCAGCGGGTGCCGCCGATGTGAATCGGCCCGGTGGGGTTGGCGGAGACGAACTCGAGATTGATCTTGTGGCCCGCCTCGGCGTCGGAATTGCCGTAGGTGTGGCCGGCGTCGATGACGTTGTTGACGATCAACCCCTGCGCAGACGCGTCCAGCCGCAGGTTGATGAAGCCCGGGCCGGCGATCTCGGCCGAGGCGATGCCGTCAGCCGCGGCGAGCGCCTCGGCCAGCCATCCGGCCAGTTCACGTGGGTTGACACCGACCTTCTTGCCCAGCTGGAGCGCAAGGTTGCTGGCGTAGTCACCGTGCTCGGGGTTGCGCGGTCGCTCGACGGTGACCACCGGCGGCAACGCGGCGGTGTCGAGCCCATGCTGGGTCAACACCGCGGTCGCGGTGGCCTTCAGCAGCTCGGCAAGGTCGGCGGGATTCACGCAGGCCATCCTATGGTCTGAGGTGGTCAGGCTTCGAATCCATTCCGGTGCTCGGCCGGCTGCTGTGATGCGTTAGTCTGTCGTGGCCCTTTGGCGCAGCATTTCTCGCATGCGCCCCCGTAGCTCAGGGGATAGAGCGTCTGCCTCCGGAGCAGAAGGCCGCAGGTTCGAATCCTGCCGGGGGCACCCACTCTCGACCAGCCGTGAGCAAGCCGGTTTCTCGCGAAGTTTTTTGTCGATTCCGTTCGACGACGCGGCAGCGGCGCAGGAGAATCTGTCAATGAGCGGCGTTTTCGATCGCGGGGCATTGACAGTCCTGGCGGCCCTTGGGCTTCTCGTCAGCGCGCCCTCCCTCGTGCCGGCGGTAAGTACAGCGGCTCAGTGCGGCGACGGCACCGTGTACCAAGCCCAATCCGACACGTGCGAGCTCGTCTCACAGCAATCACCGTCGCCCCCCGCGGCTCTGCCGCCACCACCCGAGGCTCCCCCGCCACCGCCGCCTCCGGCTTGGTCCGGCCCCGTTCCGCACGTTTCGGTCGGCATCGGCGTCTGCGTACCCATACCGATCATCCGAATCTGCGCCGGGATCTGAACCCGGCTGGCTCGAAAATGTAGGGAAAACCCTGATTGAACGGGGCCGTCGCGCGGCGCAGGCTGATTGGGTCTGCCCGCACTGACTGGGCAGGCGATTGCGCATCCCTACCCAGACGGAGCGTCTCATGACACACACGCGATCACGAGCCGCGATGCTCGTAGTGGCCGCGGCTACTGCTGCGCTCGGCCTTGCGATGTCCGCACCCGCCGCGAACGCTGATCCCGTCGATCTCTACCCAGAGATCGTCAGCACACTCGAAACGGATTTCGCCGCCGCCCAGCCGGCATTTCAGGAAGCGCTCGTGCTTTTACCGAGCGGGCTGGCGAACCACGACAGCATGGAAGAAGCTCAAGGGCTGTTGAATCTTTTCCTCGCCGCCGACGATGACGGGGTTGTGGCGCCGGAGAACCTGCTGGCCGGCCTGACCGAAGCGCTGGGTGGCGAGCCCTTAACCGTGACGCCGCCCGCGGAACTGTACCTAGTGCCAACCTATGCGGAGGGACTGGCGGACGCCCAGGCGTTCGTCGGCTTGGCAGCGAGCGAGTTCACCGCAGCATCGGCGGCTTTTTCCGCTGGTGACTATGGAGCGGCGCTTCTGTCAGACCTCATCGGCGGCAACGACCTGACCATCTACCCGCTCGAGGAATTGCTGGTCGGCGCAGTGGCCAGCCTGACCTTCTAAAAAGCCTCAGCAGTGAGCGGCCCAGCACCGCATGGTCGGGCAGTAGGTCGAGCGCGCCAGGTTCACCATGCCGGCGACCTGCGCATAGCTCACCATCTGTCCGCTCATGGAGGCGTGAATGTCCTGGGTGATCCGGTCCGGCGTCCAACCCCAGCCGAGGTCCTGACAGATCAGGCCGGCCAGCTCCACGAGCGGCGCTTCGTGCCCTTGCGGCCAGCTAAGGCCCAAGCCTTTGAGCTCTGACAGGTAGCCGTCGTCGCGGGAATCAGCGGCCGCGCTCGCCGCGCTGGTGATCACTGCGGCCCAGACAAGCGCGTGGATGGTCAGTGTCGTGAGCCAGCGGGAACGCATCTGATCTCGACCTCTCGTCGTGCCGGGGACGTCGAGAAAAAGTATGTGCATCCCCAGCACTACGAGGCCATCAAGAACGGCAGACGCAGGTCCAATCCCTACTTTGCTGGGCAAATACCTATCTTTACTGGCAGCTTCCAGGCGGCGCCGGTACCGGGCCCTGCTGTGGCGGAGTGAACAGCCCTGGCGGTGGCGGCGGCTTGACGCACTGGACGATCACCAGAGCGGCCGTGCCCGGGGCGCCCCGGTTGATGGCCCGCCAGTAGGAGCCGTCGTCGTAGGGCACGCCGTCACACGACGGCTCGACCGGCGACATCATGTCGACCGTGCCTCCGCCCGGGCAATAGTGAGCGCCCAGGTCGGGCTTGTGCGGGTCGGCAGGCGGAGGGGCTGGAGCCGCGTGGGCTACCGGCGCGGTCAGCGCAGCGGCAGCGATCAGCGCGAGCATCGTCACGTGCTTCATGGTCGGCATCCTGTCAGGGTGTCGTCGCGGTCTGGCTGTGTCATTATCCGCACATGACCTCCGCGTTGCTACTCCGCGACTTGGTGCGTTGTTCCCGACCGACCAGCATCATCGATATCGGCGCCAATCCCATCGACGGTCCGCCTCCATACAAAGAGATGCTCGACTACGGATTGTGCACGGTGACCGGGTTCGAGCCGCAGACGGAAGCACTCACGGTTCTCGAGGCTCACAAAGGCCCGCTGGAGCGGTACCGTCCGGAAGCCGTGGGTGACGGCCACGAACATCGACTGAAGATCACCAAGGCTCAGGGCATGACCAGCCTGCTCACCCCCGACCAGAACCAGCTCCGGCTGTTCAACGAATTCACGGATTGGGCCACGGTCGTCGAGGAGCACGACGTCCAGACGCATCGACTCGACGACCTAGATATCGACGACTTCGACCTGTTGAAGATCGACGTGCAGGGCTCGGAACTGATGATCTTCCAGAACGGCCGCAACCGGCTCGCCAACGCGGTCGCGGTGCACACCGAAGTGTCCTTCGTGCCGCTGTATCACGGGCAGCCCACGTTCGCTGAAGTGGACAGCGAGCTGCGGGCACAAGGATTCATGCCCCACTCGATGCCTGCTGTGAAGCGCTGGGCGATCGCGCCGACGGTATTCGAGGACAACGTCTACATCCCCGGCAATCAGCTGCTCGAGGCCGACGTGGTCTACATCCGCGACCTCGCGCACACCGAACACCTGACCAGCGAACAACTTTCACACCTGGCGATGATCGCCTTTCACATCTACGGGTCGGTCGACCTGACGGTCAACCTCCTCATCGAGCTTCGGTATCGCGGACGGGTCGCCGACGACGCCGTCGAGCAATTGATGACGCTCTTCGACGACTAGTTCACCGCGCCTCGGGTGACCTGCGGTCCTGGCGAGGCCCGATGCCGGGACAGCAGCCGCGCGGCCTGACCGGGAGCGCCGAGCTGAAGCATCGCGGCCAGCGCCGTTTCGAGGATTACCTCTTGCTGCACGCGGCTTCCACCGATCGAGGGAAGTCCGCCAAGCGATTCCAGGAGATAGTCGAGGGCGGCGCGCGGCTCCCCCGCCGTCAACGCGATCAGGCCCTCTCCGATGAGCCGCAACGTAGTCTGCTGCGCGTCGGTGGCGCCCGGCACGTTGATCGCGCGGATCGCCGCCGGGTCGTTCGCGGCGGCCAGCACCAGTAGCGCGTGGAACGCGATGAACGCCGTCTGCGGCGAATAGGCAAGCGAGCCCGCCTCGTTGAGCACTTTCATGGGGTCCGGCGGCGTCACCCAGTCCGGGTGCAGCCGGGCCCGCCATGCCAGGGAGCCGGCGTCGACGAGGCAGCGCACCCCGTTGGAGTGCGGGGGCGCCAGCGACGAGTGGTAGCGCCGCGCCGCCGCGGCCGCGTCGCCCATCGCCAGCTCGTGCAGTGCGGCGTGCCACTGGAAGTGCGGCAGGTAGCGCTGCGTACTGCCGTCGCTGGGTATCCAGTCGGTCAGCCATTTCAGGCCGGCCCCATGCGCGTCTGTTTCGTAGTGCACGTGTGAGAGCGCATGGGCGGCATTGCCATTGCCTGGGTCGAGCTCCATTGCGGCATCGGCCAAGTCGGCCGCGTCGTACCACAGGCCTTGCTCCGTGCGGCCGTAGGCGCGCAAACCGAGATACCAGGGCGCCTCGCCGTGCACACCGGTGAATTTCTCGACGTATTCCCAGGCGTCCGGAAGCGCGTCGCCGGCCCCCGCGAACGCAATCGACGGCGCGAGCACCAGCAGCGCGACCGCGTCGTCGGGGATCCGGTCGAGGTGGTCGATGAGCGCGTCGGTGCCCGCCTCGTTGCCCTTTTCGCACCAGGTCGCGATGGCTTCGACATGGCTTCGGTCGTCGTCGCTGCCGTGCGCCAGCGCGGCGCGGGCACGGGTGAGGTGGCCGGTGACCGCGTCGGGACCGCCTGCGCGGTCGGGCCGTTCGGTCGCGATCATGGCCAGCGCGATGTGTGCGCGGGCATGGTTCGGGTCTTCAGCGACCGCGGCGGCGAACGCGGTGGAGGCACCGTCTTGGACGGCGAGCAGGCGGCGCACGCCCTCGGCATAGGACGCCGCGGCGCCGGTCAACTCGGGCTTGGTGACGACCAGGCTGGGCACCCTCCGTACCGGCTGCTCACGGCTGTCGTCGGCGAGCAACGCCGCAATCGCCGCTGCCTGAGAACGGATCTCGGGGATCGCGGTGGTCTCCCACTCTTCGCCTTGCCGGATCGAGCCGATGCAGACGACATTGGGGACCGTGTTTCCGGCAGCGTCGATCAGGTAGCCCTCGGGGGTGAGCCGCACCCCCACGCCGCACGGGTGCAGCGAAGCGGTCTCTGCCGCAAGCAGATTCGACCACAGCGGTGAGCCGTTCAGCGATCGTCGGTCCCACGCCGCGCCGGCCGCGACCACGACAGCGTCGCCGCGGCGGCGCACCGACCCGTCGCTGGTGGTCACCACCAACTCGACGCCTCTGCGGCGCAACGACACATCGGCGACCTCACCGGCTTCGACGACGAGTTGGCCGCTGTCGATTGCGTCGTAAATCGCGTCGGCGATGGTTGGGGGCATCCGGTGGCGCAGCACCTCCCACTGCCGCAGGTCCTCGCGCAGGAAGCGGCGCTGGTCCTCCCACCCCAGCGACCGCCACAACCGGGCGGTTCGGGGCCGGATCGCGTCGATCACCTGCCGCCAGTCCGCGCCCGCCTTTCGGGCGTGCGTGAGATCCGCGGCCAGGGCTTCTCGCAACTGTTCCAAGGACACCTCGTCGGGCAAAGCGTCGAGGTGAGGCAAGTCCGTCGGGGTGCCCGTTGCGCGGAATCGGCGCGGCAGCGCACCGTGCCGCGACAACAGCGTGACGGTGGCGCCGCGTGCCGTGAGGTGCAGGGCAACATCGACTCCGGTGAGGCCCGATCCGATCACCAAGACACTGTCGGGCCGTCGTGATCCCAGCGCGTCCAAAGCGCCCGGCGCCCACGGGTCCAGCACGATCCTGCCGTCGGCCCCGTCGGCCAGCACTGGGGCGAATGCACGTTCCAGCGAGTCGGGCATGCCGTTGCGCGGACGGCCCGATGCGAGCACCACCGAATCGGCGTACAGATCCCGACCGTCGTTCAGCCGCAACCGAACCGGAGCACCCGGTATCACGTCGACGACCTCGGCGATCTCGATGCGCACGTCGGCGGCGACGAGTTGGTCCTGCAGATAGCGCCGGTATGCGAGTCGCGGCGCGAAGCTTTCGGCCGGCGTCACGGCGCGTTCGTCGAGCCAACGGGTGAAGTGATCGGGGTCGTCTGGCCAGGCCGACATCCGCGCCGCCGGCACGTTCAGCAGATGCGTCGGGTCGTTGGTGCCGTAGGCCGCGCCGGTGCCGGGATGGCCCGACGCATCGATCACCGTGATCTGGGCATCCGGCTTGGTGCGGCGCACATGCACCGCGGTGAGCACTCCCGCGGCCCCCCCGCCGACAATCGCGACGCGCAGCATGGCCGAAGGCTACCCGTCAGAGCACCGCGTGGCCGAGTTTGCGCGAAACTTGTTGGCTGTCGGTCAATCCACGTTGCTGATCGTCGCGTGGCAGATCGGCAAAGCGACCGGCAGCGTATGGGCGACGGAATCGCCGGGCGCGGTGACGACCAGCGTCCCCTCACGTGGACACGGATTTCCCGAGCCGTTGACGTCCAGCGCGGACGTCTGAACGGTCGCGGTGGCACTATCGCCGGGGTTGAGGTGCAGCACGTGCGATGCGGGCGCGGGCTGCCGATCGACGTGCACGAGCACCCCACCGGCGGCGGTGACCAGATTCGCGTCCGGATACCCGACGAGCGTGCACTGTGCCGACGACGTGTTGGTGAAGGTCACCACGACGTGGCGCAGCGTATTGGCCGGTTCGACCGGGCCACTGGTGACCGAAAGACGGGAGCAACTGCCCGGCGCGGCGGCGGGAGCGCCACCGCCGCCACCAGCACCCCCGCCGTCGTTGGGTGGGCCTCCGGCGTTGGCGGATGCGACACCAAAAGCATTCACAATCAATAGAAGTGCGGCAACAACTGTCCCTGACGGCTTCATGATTCTCCAATTGCTGAGGGCATTGGGATGCCGTGAAACTATTCAGTTTGGGACATTGCGCTCATAGTAGGCGCCAAAGTGCGCGCGTATCAATAACTACAGGCTGCCGAGATCGTCGGGCACGTCAACGGCGTGCTCCTGCAAGGCTTCGAGCGGCACGATGTCCAGGGTGCGCTCGTGTGTACAGGCCAACACCACTGGAGCTGCGCAACCGTCACGGTAGGCCCGCAGCCAGTTGTTCGCGGTCACACACCATCGATCGCCGGGCACCAGGCCGGGAAACTTGAACTGCGGCATGGGAGTTGAGAGATTGTTGCCGATGCCGCGCTGATGTTCGAGGAACTCCGCGGTTACCACCGCGCAAATAGTATGAAAGCCAATGTCTTCCGGTCCGCTCGAACAGCAGCCGTCCCGGTAGAAGCCGGTGAGCGGTTCGCTGCCGCACGGCTCCAGCGGGCCGCCCAACACGTTGCGTTCAGCCATCGATTGCCTCCACCAACTCGGCTACCCGCCGGAGCTGATTGAGATCGGAACTGGTTGGGATGAGCTGTATCTCGTCGGTGCCTACGGCTTCGAACCGGCGAAACAGCGCGACCAGGTCGTCGTCGCTGCCGGCGAATCCGGTGTGCGGGGCCATGGCGTCGACGTACTCGGCCGGTATCCAGTTCATGTAGCGCCGCAGATGCCGATGCACCTGCGCGCGGGCCTCGTCGGCGTCGCCGAGAGCGAACCAAAACGACGTGGCCAGATGCGGTTTCGACTTGCCCGCCTCCGACCAGGCGTGGCGCGCGACGTCGAACAACTCGTTCTGCTTGGCGACGTCGAGGTCCAGCGTCGTCCCGGCCAACCCGTCGGCCCAGGTCGCCGCGTGGCGCAGCGTCTTCGGTCCGATGGTGCCCACCAGCAACGGCGGTCCGCCCGGCTGCGCCGGCAACGGCCCGACCGGCAGCACCGACTCGGTGACCTTCTCACCGGCCCAGACCCGCTTCATCACCGCGATCCGCTCGGCCAAGCCGCGGATGGTCTGCGTCGACGGATCCGCCCCGACGGCGACGTAGTCTTCGACGCGCCCGCCGACACCCAGCCCGACGGTGAGCCGTCCACCGCTCATCATGTCGCCGGTCGCCAACGCCTTGGCAAGCATCACCGGATCGTGCAACTGCGGCACGATCACGGTTGTCACCAGTCGCACCCGGTCGGTCCAGGCCGCCAACGCGCCCATCAACGTGCACGTCTCGGGATTGTCGAAAGCCATCCGCTCGCCCCAGCACAACGACGAGAACGGGCCGTCGTCGATGATGCGCGCCCAGTCCCGCAGTACGCCGGCATTCAAATCCGGCTCCATGACCGGCATGGTCATCGCTATCCGCACGATCGCGATTCTGGCATGCAGACCGCCCTGTTCCCGCCGCAATCAGCGTGGCAGCATCACCTACGATGCCTATCGAGTTCAACCACACCATCGTCGCCGCCCACGACAAGCGGGAATCGGCCGAATTCATCTGCGAGTTGTTCGGATTGCCCACCCCCCAACCGTTCGGTCATTTCTTGGTGGCCGCCCTGGAGCACGGCGCCAGCCTCGACTACGCCGACGTAGCTGCCGGTGAAGAGATCCGTCCGCAGCACTATGCGTTTCTGGTGTCCGAGGACGACTTCGACGCGATTTACGGCAAAATCTCCTCGCGCGGGCTGCAGCACTGGGCGGATCCGGCCGGTCGCCGGCCCGGCGAGTTCAACACCAACGACGGCGGACGCGGCGTGTATTTCCGTGATCCGGCGGGCCACTATCTGGAGATCCTGACCCGCCCGTACGGCTCGGGCGGTTAGCTGGCGCTGCGCGGCCCGCGGCGCAGGGTTTCCTGGTCGCGGTAGTCGGCGGCCAGCCGGTTGACGTGCTCGGGCAGCGCTCCGGCCGCTACGTCGGCCAGGCTGGTCTGCTCGAGCACCGAACGCATGCTGGCCCTCAGCGCCCGCCAGACGTCGGTGAGCGCCGCAGTCGGGCCGGAGTAGGGCAGGTCGCCGAGCCCGATGTCGCGGACGCTGGCCAGTGGGCCGTCGATGCAGCGCAGGACGTCGGCAATGCTGATTTGGGTTCCGGGCCGGGACAATTCGTAGCCGCCGTCGCGGCCCCGGTGGCTACGCACGAGATGATCGGCCCTCAGGGCGGACAGGATGTCGACCAGGAATTGGGGTGGGATGCCTTGCGCACTGGCAAGTTCGTCGGTGGTGACTCGCACGCCGTCCTCGACGGTGGCCAGTTCGACCATCGCTCGCACCGCATACTCCGCCTTCGCCGACATTCGCATGGAATGCGATTCTCCCATTCCGACGTGTCTCAGCTGGTGACCGCGAGCACCGCGGCTGCGAATTCGGGACGGCACACCACCAGGTCGGGCAGCTTCGGATCAGCCCTGTTGTACTCCAGCGGCGATCCGTCGATGCGCGACGTGTGCAGCCCCGCAGCGCGGGCCACCGCGACCGGCGCCGCCGAATCCCACTCGTACTGACCGCCCGCGTGCACGTAAACGTCGGCCAGGCCCTGGATGACCGCGGCGACTTTCGCTCCCGCCGAGCCCATCTCGACCAGCGTGCCGTTCAGCTGCTCGCGCACCTGCAGGGCGATCGTGGGCGGGCGGGTCCGTGACACCACGATCCGCGGCTCGCCGGAATGTGCCGGTGGCGGTGTGGGATTCGGGGTGGCCAAGGTGACGCCCTGCGCGGGAAGCGCCACCGCGCCGGCCACCAGGTCACCGGACTGCCACAGCGCGACGTGCACGGCCCAGTCGTCGCGGCCGAGCTCGGAGAATTCCCGGGTGCCGTCCAACGGGTCGACGATCCACACCCGCTGCGCGCTCAGCCGAATCGGGTCGTCCACGCCCTCTTCGGACAGCACCGCGTCGTCGTGCCGTTCACGGGCCAGCGCAGCTATCAAATAGTCGTGGGACCGCTTGTCGCCCGCAGCTTTTCGTTCGGCCTCGGTTCCATCGGCGAGTTCCTCGCGAACCCCCAGCAGCAGCCGGCCCGCTTCGGTGGCCAGCCGTGCGGCTACCTCGTGATCGGTCATGGCCTTTCCTCGATCAATTCGATGACGCGCTGCGCGAGCTCGTCAAGATTGCGGTCCGGCACAAGTCGCAGGTCCGGATTCTTCGGTCGCTGGTACGGGCTGTCGATTCCGGTGAAATGCGTGATCTCACCCGCCCGGGCTTTAGCGTAGAGGCCTTTGGGGTCTCGGCGCTCGCAGTCCTCGAGCGGGGTGTCGCAGAAAATCTCGACGAAGTCCAGGCCGGCGTCGGAATGCACGCGGCGCGCCAGCTCGCGATGTTCCTCCAGCGGGCTGATCGCCGGTACCAGCACGACCTGTCCGGAGTCCGCGATCAGCGCCGCCACGTGCGCCAGCCGCCGCAGGTTCTCGGCGCGGTCGGCCATGCTGAAGCCGAGGTCGGCGTTCAGGCCGTGGCGCAGGTTGTCGCCGTCCAGAACGAAAGCGGGAACACCCTTTTCGAGCAGCTTACGCTCAACCAGCATTGCCACCGACGACTTGCCGGAGGCCGACAGGCCGGTGAACCAGAGCGTGCGGCCGCGCGTGAGCCGGTCCTTCGCGGTCACCAGCGATGCGTGCCGCACGGTGTTGGGGCTCGCCGACTGCGCCATCGTCTCGCGCAGCACCATGCCCGCGGCCACCGTCCCGTTGGTGTGCGGGTCGATCAGGATGAAGGAGCCGGTGCTGGCGTTGCGGGTGTACTCGTCGAGCAGCAGCGGCACCTGGGATCGCAGCGATACCCGTCCGAGTTCGTTGAGCTGCAACGCCGTTGCTTCCTTGTCTCGGCGCAGGGTGTTGACATCGAGCCGGTAGTCCAGCGCGGTGACCCGGACCCGGGTGGTTCGGGTGGTGTGCTTGATCAGATAGTCGCGGCCCGGTTCCAGGGCCGCCGCGTCGGCCATCCAGCAGACCGTCGCGTCGAATTCCTGGGCGACGCGCGGGGCGTTGGCGGGCCGGGCGATCATGTCGCCGCGGGAGATGTCGATGTCGTCGGCAAGACTGATCGAGACAGCCATCGGCGGAAACGCTTCTGCGACAGGGCCATTAGGACCCTCGATCGCCGTGATGCGACTGGGCTTTCCGGTCGGCAGCACGACGACATCGTCGCCCGGACGCATCACGCCACTCGCCACCGTGCCCGCATAGCTGCGGTGATCCTGATGCTCTTTGGTCTGCGGGCGGATGACGTACTGCACCGGGAACCGGACGTCGACGAGGTTACGATCTGCCGCGACATAAACCTCTTCGAGGTGTGACAACAGCGCCGGCCCGTCGTACCACGGGGTGTGCTCGGACTTGCTGACCACGTTGTCGCCGTGTAGCGCCGACATCGGGATGGTCAGCACGTCTTTGACGTCGAGCCGGGTGGCGAAGGCGTAGAACTCGTCGCGGATCGCCTCGAAAGCCGCTTTGTCCCAGTCGATCAGGTCCATCTTGTTGACCGCTAGCACGATGTGCTCGATGCCCAGCAGCGACGCCAGGAAGGTGTGCCGTCGGGACTGCTCGAGCAGTCCGTGGCGGGCGTCGACCAGCACGATCGCCAGCTGAGCGGTCGATGCGCCGGTCACCATGTTGCGGGTGTACTGGATGTGGCCGGGGGTGTCGGCGATGATGAATTTGCGCTTGGGAGTGGCGAAGTAGCGGTAGGCCACATCGATCGTGATGCCCTGTTCCCGCTCGGCGCGCAGGCCATCGGTGACCAGGGACAGGTCGGTGTACTCGTGGCCGCGGTCCTTCGACGTACGTTCGACCGAAGCCCACTGGTCGTCCATGACGGCCTTGGAGTCATACAGCAGACGCCCGATCAGCGTCGACTTGCCGTCGTCGACCGACCCCGCGGTCGCGATGCGCAACAGTGTTGTCGACGCACTCATCAGAAGTACCCCTGCCTCTTGCGGTCTTCCATTCCGGCCTCGGAGATCCGATCGTCGGCTCGTGTCGCGCCGCGCTCGGTCAGACGCGAGACGGCCGTCTCGGCGACCACTTCGGCGACGGTGGCGGCGGTCGATTCCACGCAGCCGGTGCAGGTCACGTCGCCGACCGTGCGGAAGCGGACGGTTTTCTCGATCACCTTCTCGTCGGCGCGCGGCTGCAGGTGCCTGTCGACGGCCAGCAGCATGCCGTCACGCAGGAAAACCTTGCGCTTGTGGGCGTAGTAAATCGACGGCAGCTTGATCTTCTCGGCGCCGATGTAGGACCAGATGTCGAACTCGGTCCAGTTCGACAGCGGGAACACCCGGATGTGCTCACCCTTGTGGTGGCGGCCGTTGTAGATGTTCCACAGCTCGGGGCGCTGCGCCTTCGGATCCCACTGGCCGAACTCGTCGCGGAAGCTGAACACCCGCTCCTTGGCGCGCGCCTTTTCTTCGTCGCGGCGGGCGCCGCCGAACGCGGCGTCGAACTTGTTCTCCCGGATTGCGCGCAGCAGCGTCACGGTCTGCAGCGGATTACGCGACGGAATGGTCTCCACCACCCGTCCGGCGTCGATGTCGTCCTGGACCTTCGCGATCACCAACCGCACCCCGGTCTCGGCGACCAGCTCGTCGCGGGCGGCGATCACCTCATCGAAGTTGTGGCCGGTGTCGACGTGCATCACCGGAAACGGCAGGCGGCCGGGCCGGAACGCCTTCAGCGCCAGGTGCAGCATCACGATCGAGTCCTTGCCGCCGGAGAACAGCAGCACCGGCCGCTCGAACTCGGCCGCAACCTCGCGGATGATGTGGATCGCCTCGGCCTCCAGCGAGCGAAGGTGGCTGAGCTCGTACTGCCCGGCCGCGGGAGCCTCTTGGGTGGTCATCGGCCTCCCCGATTCTCGGTAAAGTAGGTAGATTTGGTCAGGATTACACACATTACCGAGTATGAAACCAGTCTGGCAGTACGCTGTCAACGACTTCCTGCGAGCGCGTGCTGCGCCTAGCCCCCGCCCCGCTCTTGCTGCGTCGAGTGTGAAGAAACTGCGAACAGTCGGCCGCGTTTTCGCGGCAGTTTCACACTCGGTGATTCCACGCCCGTGAAACGCGGCCGATTACGCCACCTTCGGTGTCGTCCGCCGTTACTCGCACGTTGATCCAGCCGAGATCGCGCAACGCCTCGGCTCGTGTGATGTCCCTGCGGAATTGCCGACGATCAGTCCAGTGCTGGTAGCCGTCGTATTCGACTGCCAGTTTGAGGTGTTCCCAACCCATGTCGAGTTCCGCGACGAGTTGGCCGTATTCGTCTCGTACCGGGATCTGAGTTTGCGGGACGGGAAAGCCCGCCCGGATCAGGACCAGCCGCAGCCAGCTCTCGCGAGGCGATTCGGCGCCGGGATCAGCGAGGCTCAAAGCAACGCGAGCACGCCGGATCCCTCGTCGACTTCGGTAGCGGTCGGCCAGCAGTTCAACGTCGGCCATCTTCAGATTTGTCGCCCTGGCCAGCGCGTCGATCGCCGGAACCGCCGTATCGGCCGGGAAGCGACGGGCGAGGTCGAGGGCGGTTCGCGCCTGGTTGGTCACCGGCACGCCATCGATCACCGTGACCTCATCATCGTCCAGGCGGTCTGACCAGACGTGGATGAGCGGCGGCGCGTGACGGTTGTCGTGCATGAGCTCCGCGGGCCGCCCGGATCGTACCCACCGCGCGCCGAGCAGGGTCGAGGCGGAATGGCCCGCCACCACGCCGCGTCGCTGCGACCACAGCCAGGCGGCGCGAGCCCGCGCGGCGGCCGACAATTCGACGCCTTCTGCGATGTAGACGTCGCGGTAGACGGCGTTGAAGCGCGTGCGCAACTGATAGGGCGTCAGGGCGCCCGCGGCGATTGCTTCACTGCCGATGAACGCTTCGTCCATCCCGCGATCGTGCTCTACCCGACCGACAAGCCGTCGAGAGTGAAGCTGCTGCGATTTCCAGGCCAGATCGTCGCAGAGGTTTCACACTCGACGAGCTAAGTGGTGACCTCGTCGAGCTTTCCGGTGGCGACGTCGAAGATGAATCCGCGCAGCGACGTGTGCTTGGTGACGAACGGGCTGTTCTCGATGCGGCGCAACGATTGGCGGACGTCCTCGGCGAGGTCGGGGAAGGCCTCGGGCGACCACGGCGGCTTGACGCCGATCTCGTCCTGGATCGTGCGCTTGAACTCGTCGTCGGTGAAGGTCAGCATCCCGCAGTCGGTGTGGTGGATCAGGATGATCTCGGTGGTTCCCAGCAGCCGCTGGCTGATGGCCAGCGACCGGATCGCGTCGTCGGTGGCCACACCGCCGGCATTGCGGATGACGTGCGATTCGCCCTCGTTGATGCCCAGGACGCGATAGACGTCGAGCCGGGCGTCCATGCAGGCGAGGACGGCGACGTGCTTGCTCGGGGGCAGCGGGAGCGGACCGTGGAAGGACTTCGCGTATTCGGCGTTGTTGGCCAAGTAGTCGTCGGTGACCGTCACCGCCTCCACGCTACGACGGCACGTCCGTCGGGTCACCGGTCCCGATCAATTGGATCGCAATCTCTTACTCTGGGCGGATGCGACAGGGGCGGGGCCGGTAGGCATGACTCGGTTTCTGGCGCGTCGGCTGGCGAACTACGTGGTCCTGTTGGCGCTCGCGTCGTTTTTGACGTTCTGCCTGACATCGGTGGCGTTCTCGCCGCTGGAAAGCCTGATGCAGCGCAGCCCGCGACCGCCGCAGGCCGTGATCGACGCCAAGGCGGCGCAACTCGGGCTGAACAAGCCCATCCCCCTGCGCTATGCGGATTGGGTGTCGCACGCGGTACGCGGCGACTTCGGCTCGACGATCACCGGTCAACCGGTGTCGGGTGAACTGTGGCGGCGGATCGGCGTCAGCCTTCGGCTGCTGCTGATCGGCTCGGTGGGCGGCACTGTCATCGGGGTGATACTGGGCGCGTGGGGCGCGATCCGGCAATACCGCATCAGCGACCGCGTCATCACGATGCTGTCGCTGCTGGTGCTCTCGGCCCCGACCTTCGTGATCGCCAACCTGCTGATCCTCGGGGCGCTGCGGGTCAACTGGGCGCTCGGCTGGCAGCTGTTCCAATACACCGGCGAAACCTCGCCCGCCCTGATCGACGGCACCGGGGCGCGGCTGGTGGATCGCCTGCAGCACTTAGTGTTACCGACGCTCACGCTGATGCTCGGCACTGCGGCGGGGTTCAGCCGGTATCAGCGCAACGCGATGCTCGACGTACTCGGCCAGGACTTCATCCGCACCGCCCGGGCCAAGGGCCTGAGCCGGCGCCGCGCGTTGGTTAAGCACGGGTTGCGCACGGCGCTGATCCCGCTTGCGACGCTATTCGCCTACGGCGTAGCCGGATTGGTGACCGGTGCGGTGTTCGTCGAGAAGATCTTCGGCTGGCACGGCATGGGCGAATGGATGGTCCAGGGAGTCGCTACCCAGGACACCAACATCGTCGCGGCGATCACGGTGTTCGCCGGGTCGGTGGTGTTGTTGGCGGGTCTGCTTTCTGACGTCATTTACGCCGCGCTCGATCCGCGGGTGCGGGTGTCATGACCAGCATCGCGCCCGAATTCGCGTCGCGACGGACGTTGGTGCTGCGTCGCTTCCTGCGGCGCCGCTCGGCGGTGGCGTCGGTGGTGGTGCTGGTGGTGTTGTTCGTCGGCTGCTACACAGTGCCGTCGTTTCTGCCCTACTCCTACAGCGACCTGGACTTCGATGCGCTGCTGCAGCCGCCGAGTGCGCGACACTGGTTGGGCACCAACGCCCTTGGCCAGGACCTGCTGGCCCAGACCCTGCGCGGCATGCAGAAGTCGATGCTGATCGCGGTCTGCGTGGCGGTGATCTCCACCGGCATCGCCGCGACCGTGGGATCGATCTCCGGCTACTTCGGTGGCTGGCGTGATCGTGCGCTGATGTGGTTCGTCGACCTCATGCTGGTGGTGCCGGCGTTCCTGCTGATCATGATCCTGACGCCACGCACCAAGAGCTCCGGCAACGTGCTCGTGCTGGTGCTGCTGCTGTCGGGATTCGGCTGGATGGTCAGCTCACGCATGGTGCGCGGCATGACGATGAGCCTGCGCGAGCGCGAATTCATCCGTGCCGCACGATATATGGGGGTGCCGAGCTGGCGGATCATCACCCATCATGTGGTGCCGAACGTGGCCTCGATCCTGATCATCGACACGGCGCTGAACGTCGCGGTGGCCATCCTCGCCGAGACCGGGCTAAGTTTCCTCGGCTTCGGTATCCAGCCGCCGGACGTGTCGCTGGGCACACTGATCGCCGACGGCACCCAGTCGGCGACGACGTTCCCGTGGGTGTTCCTGTTCCCCGCCGGCGTGCTGGTGCTGATCCTGGTGTGCGCCAACGTGACCGGTGACGGTCTGCGTGACGCGCTCGACCCGGCTTCCCGGGGTGGGCGTCCGTGAGCCGGCTACTCGACGTCCGCAACCTGGCAGTGAGCTTCGCCACCGAGGGACCGTCATTGAAGGCTGTGCGCGGCATCGACTTTCACGTCGACACCGGCGAGGTGGTGGCAATTGTCGGCGAATCCGGCTCCGGGAAGTCGACGGCGGCCATGGCGGTCGTCTCCCTGCTTCCCGACTACGCCGACGTCCGCGGGTCGGTGCGGTTGCAGGGCACCGAACTGATCGGCCTGCCCGACGGCGCGATGTCGCGCTATCGCGGCAACTCGGTCGGCATGGTGTTCCAGGACCCGATGTCAGCGCTGACGCCGGTCTACACCGTCGGTGATCAGATCGCCGAGGCCATCGAGGTGCACCGGCGCACCGGGAGACGCACCGCCCGTCAGCGCGCGGTCGAGTTGCTCGAGCTGGTCGGCATCAAGCAACCGGAAAAGCGTGCCCGTGCGTTCCCTCACGAACTTTCGGGTGGCGAGCGGCAGCGCGTTGTTATCGCGATCGCGATCGCGAACGATCCCGACCTGTTGATCTGTGACGAGCCGACCACCGCACTCGATGTGACCGTGCAGGCGCAGATCCTCGACGTGCTCAAGACCGCCCGCGACGTGACCGGCGCGGGGGTGCTGCTGATCACGCATGACCTGGGCGTAGTCGGCGAATTCGCCGACCGGGCACTGGTGATGTACGCCGGTCGGATCGTCGAATCGGCCGCGGTCAACGACGTCTACCGGGACCGCCGAATGCCCTATACGGTTGGTCTTTTGGGCTCGGTTCCACGGCTGGATGCACCGCAGGGCACCAGGCTGGTGCCGATTCCTGGTGCTCCGCCGTCGCTGACGGCGCTGGAGCCAGGCTGCCCGTTCGCGCCGCGCTGCCCGCTCGTGGTCGACGAATGCCTCAGTGCGGAACCGGAATTGCTGCCGGTCGCACCCGACCACTATGCGGCCTGCATCCGGACCGAGCACGTCGTCGGGCGCGCCGCAGCTGACGTGTACGGGGTCAGCACCGAGGCCGGGGCGTTGCCGCACGACGAACAGCCGATCGTCGTGCGGGTCCGCGATCTGGTCAAGACCTATCCGTTGACCAAGGGCGTGTTGTTGCGCCGCAGTGTCGGCGAAGTCCGCGCGGTCGACGGCATCAGCTTCGAACTGCGGCAGGGTCGCACGCTGGGCATCGTCGGTGAGTCGGGGTCGGGCAAGTCGACCACGCTGCACCAGATCCTCGAACTGGTTGCGCCGCAGTCAGGATCGATTGAACTACTGGGCAAGGATGTCGCCGGGCTGAACGCGGTGGGCCGCCGAGCGGTGCGGCGCGACATCCAGGTGATCTTCCAGGACCCGGCGGCGGCGCTGGATCCGCGGCTGCCGGTGTTCGAACTGTTGGCCGAGCCGTTGCACGCCAACGGCTTCGGCAAGGCCGACACACACGCTCGCGTTGCCGAAATGTTGGACACCGTCGGGCTTCGGCGTAGCGATGCCGCCCGTTATCCGGCGGAGTTCTCCGGTGGGCAGAAGCAACGGATCGGGATCGCGCGGGCGCTGGCGCTGCGGCCCAAGATCCTTGCCCTCGACGAGCCGGTCTCCGCCCTCGACGTGTCAATTCAGGCCGGCATCCTCAACCTGCTGCTCGACCTGCAGCAGGAGTTTGGTCTGTCGTATCTGTTTGTTTCCCACAATCTTTCAGTGGTCAAGCACATGGCGCACGACGTCGTGGTGATGCTGCGAGGCGCGATTGTCGAGCAAGGCGAAAGCGACGAGATCTTCCACCGGCCGCAACACGAATATACGCAGCGGCTTCTTGCCGCCGTGCCGCAACCGGATTCGGCTCATGGCTAACCGCATAGTGGCTTTGGCCCTCGCGGTCGGTCTGATAGCCGGCTGCTCGTCGGGTGCCGAACTCGCGCCGTCCGACCCTGCCACGGCCGTCGGCGCGACCAGCGACATCAACCCGCAAAACCCGGCGTCGCTGCGCGACGGCGGCGATCTGCGGCTCGCGCTGACCGAATTCCCGTCCAACTTCAACACTTTGCACATCGACGGCAACTCCGCCGATGTCGGCGGGATGCTGAAGGCGACCATGCCGCGGGCGTTCGTGATCGCGGCGGACGGTTCCACCACCGTCGACACCGATTACTTCAGCAGCGTCGAACTCACCGGCACCAACCCGCAAGTCGTCACCTACACCATCAATCCGAAGGCAAGGTGGTCCGACGGCACCCCGCTGAGCTGGGAAGATATCGCCAGCCAAATCCACGCCACCAGTGGGGCGGACAAGAGCTTCGCGATCGCCGGCACCAACGGCAGCGAGCGGGTCAAGTCGGTGACCCGGGGCGTCAACGACCAGCAGGCCATCGTCACCTTCGCCAAACCCTACGCGGAGTGGCGCGGCATGTTCGCCGGCAACACCATGCTGCTGCCCAAGAAGATGACCGCCACCGCCGACGCGTTCAACACCGGGCAGCTGTCCGGTCCGGGCCCGTCGGCCGGCCCGTTCGTTGTCTCGTCGCTGGATCGGACCAAGCAACGAATCACGTTGACGCGCAACCCGAAATGGTGGGGTGAGCGGCCTCGGCTGGACCGAATCACGTTCTTGGTGCTCGACGACTCGGCGCGGCTGCCCGCGCTGCAGAACAAGGCCATCGACGCGACAGGACTGTCCGGGCTGGACCAGATGACGATCGCCCGTCGCACCAAGGGCGTTTCGATCCGCCGGGCGCCGACACCGAGCTGGTATCACTTCACGTTCAACGGTGCCAAGGGCTCGATCCTGGCCGACCCGGGGTTGCGCCGCGCCGTCGCCGAGGGCATCGATCGGCAGAGCATCGCGGCGGTCACCCAGCACGGGCTCAACAGCCACCCGGCTGCGTTGAACAACCACATCTACGTCGAAGGCCAACAGGGCTACCAGGACAACAGCGGCGTAGTCGCCTACAACCCGGAGAAGGCCAAGCGTGACTTGGATGCGCTGGGCTGGAAGCTCAACGGGCAGTTCCGCGAAAAGGACGGCAAGCAACTGGTCGTGCGCGATCTGTTCTATGACGCACAGACCAGCCGACAGTTCGGTCTGATCGCACAGCACAGCCTCGCGCAGATCGGGGTGAAGCTCGAGCTGATGGCCAAGGCCGGCAGCGGGTTTTTCACCAACTACATCAACGTCGGCTCGTTCGACATCGCCCAATTCGGTTGGATGGGCGATGCGTTCCCGTTGTCGGCACTGACGCAGATTTATGCGTCCACCGGGGAGAGCAACTTCGGCAAGATCGGCAGCCCAGAAATCGACGCCAAGATCGAGCAGACACTCCAGGAGCTGGACCCGGTCAAGGCGCGGGTGCTGGCCAATGACGTCGACACGCTGATCTGGGCCGAGGGATTCAGCCTGCCTTTGGTGCAGTCCCCCGGCAATGTCGCGGTGAACAGTTCCCTGGCCAACTTCGGCGCGGCCGGGTTGGCCGACCTCGACTACACCGCGATCGGGTTCATGCGCTGACGGCCAGAACGACGTGCGTGGTCGAACGGGTGTCGGCACGGGCTCTGCGGCCGGTGTACGCGGCATTGGCCGCTGAGCCCAAATGCCCAACCGCGTGGGCGGCATTATCAGATCCGCTGGGTTATTGAACCACTGTCAGCAAATAAGCGTAAAAACTTGTGATCTGCCAGGTGGACGATAATTCTTGGTGTTGATGACCGCCACGATCGACGCACTTGACGCCAAAGCCCTTCCGCTTGCGCCGAAGAACCCGCTGCCTATTTTGCGGGCGCTGTCGGCGGCGCGGGCCCTGCACACCGGCCTGCCGTTGTTGAGCGAGGCTGGTGGACCGGTAACCCGCTTCGAGCCACTGCCCAAGTTCGTCTCCCCGGCCCTGGTGCTGGTCACCTCGCCCAGCGGAGTGCGCGACGTGCTGGGTCGCACTGACGGCCTCACCGAGCGCTGCCAGATTCATCAGGAGATCCGAAACGTCGCGGGCGACAACCTGTTTGTGCTGCCCAACCGAGAATGGGCTCCGCGCCGACGCGCACTGCAGCCGGTGTTCACCAAGCAGAGCGTGGAGAGTTTCGGCCGGCACATGACGGAAGCGGCGCAGGCGTCTGCCGGTGAGTGGTGTGCCTCTCGCGACATCGACCTCGACGCCGAGTGCCGTCGACTCGCCATGCGGTCGCTCGGCCGCTCGATTCTCGGTATCGACGTCAACGACTTCGGTGACGAGATCGCGGCGAACATGCACGTGGCATCGCGTTACGCGACCGATCGGGCTCTGCGGCCGATGCGTGCGCCGCGGTGGCTGCCGACGCCGTCGCGGCGTCGCGCTCGCAAAGCGGTCGCGACGATGAAGCGGGCCACCATGGAGATCCTTCGGGCGTGCCGGGCGGACCCGGCCCGCGATGCGCCGCTGGTTCACGCGTTGATCGCGGCGGCCGACCCCGACAGCGGGCGGCCGCTGTCCGACAAGGACATCTGCAGCGAGCTGCTGATCTTCATGCTGTCCGGCCACGACACCACTGCGACGATGTTGACCTACGCCCTGTGGCAGTTGGGGCACCATCCCGAGATGCAAGATCGGGTAGCTGCCGAGGTTGCCGCGATCGGTGATCGTGAGCTGACGCCCGGCGATGTTCCGCGGCTGACGTACACCGCGCAGGTGATCAACGAGTCGTTGCGACTGTGCCCGCCGGCGGCGGGCGTCGGCAGGGTGGCGTTGGAAGACATCGCGGTGGACGGCTACCGAATCGAGGCGGGCACTATCGTCGCCGTCGGAATCAACGCGCTGCACCGCGATTCGGCTCTGTGGGAGCACCCGCTGGTCTTCGATCCCGATCGGTTCAGCCCGAAGAACTCCGCCGGCCGCGACAGATGGCAATTCATTCCATTCGCCGCCGGGCCGCGGTCGTGCATCGGCGAGCACTTTGCGATGCTCGTGACGACGCTCGCGCTGGCTACCATCATCCGGTCGGTGCGGATTCGGTCGATGGACAACGACTTCCCGCTGTCGTCACCGTGCACCACTGTCGCGGCGGGGCCGATTCCGGCGCGCGTCGACGCGCGGCGCTAAAGGCTCACGCACACAGCTCGATTCGCTCGGCGTCCTTGACGCCGTCGTATCGGGCTGGCGTGCAGGTCAATACGATCACCTGGCCGCGTTCGCCGAGGGTGTCGAACACCCCGGCCATTTTGACCAGCCGGTCGGGATCGGTGAAGCCGAGCGCGTCGTCGATCAGGATCGGCACCGCGTCTTCCTTGGCGACCAGCGCGGCGCCGGCCAACCGGGCCAGGATGCCGAGCTGCTCCTTGGCCCCACCCGACAGCGATTCGTACGGGACGGTCCGGCCGTCGAGCGTGCGGTTCTGGATGCAGAGGTCGCTGTCGACGTCGACTTCGAAGCTCGGGCCGAAAACCGGCCGCCCGAGCCGCTGCAGCTCGGCGCGATACGGCTCGACGTAGCGCAGCCTGGTGGTGTCGCGGTGCCGGGTCATCACCTCACGCAGCATCTGCACCGCGCGGGCGCGGCGGCCCACGCGGTCGTGCTCGTCGCGGGCGTGCTCGCGGTCGATCTCCGCGGCGTCGAGCTTGCCGCGGCGTCCCTCGGTCCCGAAAACCTTGAGCTGTGCTGCAATCTCGTGCAGCTCGCGGGAGACGATGTCGTGTCGCTGCTGAAGCGTCGCCGAAGCCGCGACAGCCTCGGCCAACTCGGCGGCGACGGCCTCGGGCGCCTTGGCGGCCAGTTGCTCGGCCAACTCGGCGACGCGGCCGGCCGCGGTGTCCGCCGCCACGGTGAGAGTGTCGACATCCGCGGTCAGCGTCTCGTCGGGCACCGCGGCGCGCTGTTCGGCGAGCCGCTCGGCGACCGCCGCCAGCTCGGCACGCTGAGCAACCAACTTGTCGT
Organism: Mycobacterium paraterrae; assembly: GCF_022430545.2. NCBI lineage: Bacteria > Bacillati > Actinomycetota > Actinomycetes > Mycobacteriales > Mycobacteriaceae > Mycobacterium > Mycobacterium paraterrae. The sequence continues at coordinate 260,870 of NZ_CP092488.2, forward strand.
GGACACGCGTGACCTGGGCGGTGACCTCGTCGAGCTTCTTGGCCGCCAACGCCGCCACCTTGCGGTGGGTATCGCAGTCGACCTCGGCCTGGGCGCGAGCCGCGACAGCCTCGAGCAGTTCAGCACGCGCGGCCCCGGCGTCGACGTCGTCGGAAAGGGCTGGCAGCTCCTGCAATTCGGCAAGCCGGGCGCGCAATTGGTCGACGTCCTCGTCACCGGTCAGTCCGGCCAGCGTCGCGGTGAGCTGGTCGCGGGTGCTCTGCAATTCTCGGCGCCGCTCGTCGGCCTGCCGCGCGGCGGCTACATCGGCGACCTTCGCGGCCGCCAGCGTGGCAACCAGCTTCTCCTGCGCCGCAACGTGTTTTGCTTGGATGTCGAGCGCCGACACCCCCGGGGTGAGCCGAGCGGTCACGACCCCAGGAATCTCGATCTCGGTTGCGGTGTTGGCGACCGCCGTCCAGGTCTCACCGGTCGGCAGCGACACCCGCTGATCCCCGATAACCAGCTCGATGTCGGCGGCGGCGACCAATTCGACCGTCGCAGAGACCAACGCGAGCTGGCCTTCGATGCGGTCGACCGCCGCGGCAGCCTGCTCGATCTGACGCAGCAATTCGTCGGTCACCGTGATACGGGACAGCTCTTCGGCCGCATCGTCGCGTTCGCTCAGCGCCGCATCGATTTTCGCGAGCCGAGTGGCCAACCGCTGCAACTCCTCGCGGCGGGCCAGGCCGTCGACAATCTGACGGGCGATCTCGGCGCGCTCCCGGGCGGCGACGAGGCTCTGGTCGGACTTCTCCACGACGACGTCGGCCTCACGCTTTACGTCATGGGCCAGCGTCTGCGCTTCGGCCCCCTCGCGGGATTCCTTCTCAAGAGCATCGACAGCGGCTGCGCGCGAATCGTTTTCGCCGCGCAGCCGAATCCGCTCGGCCAGGGCAGCCGTTGACGCGGTGCTGGTTGCCGTCGCCGCAGCGGCGACCAACTCGGCCTCTCGCACCTGCTCGGTGAGCCGGGCGATCTCGTCGGCCGCGGCCCGCGCAACGGCCTGCCTCGACGCGGCAGCTTGCCGCCGCTCGGTCAGCTCGGCCAGCTCGGCCGTCAGCGCCGCATGCCGCTGCACCCGATCGTCGACCTCGGCGACCGCCGCCGCACACCGCTCGACTTCCTGGTTGGCCGCTTCCAAAGCCTTGATCGCGTTGGTCCATTCGCCGGTGGGGCGCCCGGTCGCGGTGAAGTATCGGCCGTATTCCTTCTCGATGCGCTCGATCAGCAGCGGCTCGGTCCCCGACAACGCCGCCGTGTCACCCGCGGCGACGTCGAGCGCGCGGGTCAGCGCGTCGCAGCCCGACAGGTTCACGGCGTCGGTCGACGTGGCCTGCAAGACCCTTTGCGCATGCCACAATTCGGTGTCGACCGTCTCGGCCAGCATGCCCTGCACCCGGTCGTGCGCCTCGTCACCGCTGTGCTGTTCGCGGCGCGGCTCCAACACCGTCAACTGGGTTTCGGGCTTCTTGTGAAATCGCTTGTGATAGATGAAACGGTAAGGGCCCGCGCTGATCTCGGCGGTGATCTCCGATCCGACGTCGGCGTGCGTCGGCTTGACTTGCTTGACTTCCTTCTTTGTCGAGCGGTCCTTGGATTCCAGTAACAGATCAAGCGCCTCGACCATCGACGACTTGCCGATCTCGTTGGCGCCCGACACCACGACCACCCCGTGGTCGGGAAACTCGATCTCGCGGTGGGCGATTCCGCGGTAGTTCTTCAAAACCAACCGATGCAACTTCATGCCGCACCTCGACCCTGTTGACCGTGGTCGGTCAGCCGCAGCAACAACGCCAGCGCGTCGTTGGCCGTCTCGTCGTCCGCGCGCGCGGCCTTCATCAACTCCTCCACCGCGTCGGCGGCGAACCCGCCGATGCCCAGGTCGCTGAACTCTCCATCGGCCGGTATCACCGCCAGGTCGCTGTGGCTGTCCCACACCCGCAGCGACGCGAACAACCGCGAATACTTGTCCAGGCAGGCGTCCAGCGCGGCGCGGTCGGTGACGGTCAGCGACCCGATCAGGGCCAGCCGCAACACCGTTCGGTCCTTGTCCGGCATCAGGTCGAGGTTCATGTCCAGGTCGGCGACGTCGCGGGTGTCATTCACGTCGCGGCTCAGCGTGCTGAACCGCCAGCGCCCGACGCGCGGCGCCTCGACGGTCAGCGACCGTTTGGAGTCCGCCTCGTCAAGGTCGACGATCAGCACGTGACCCGGGTCGGCCTCGACGTCGTCGTAGTTGGTGACCTCCGGCGAGCCGGAGTACCACACGCGGCCGGTGCTTCCCACGTCGGTCAGCGAATGCTTGTCGCCGAGCGCCACATAGTGGATTGCCCCGCGCGCCAACGCATCTTCGACACTTGCCAGCTTGATCAGCGACGGCTTGGTCGGGTCGGGGTCGAGCAGGTCGACGCCCCCGTGGGCGACCAGTACCCGGGTGACGCCGTCGGCCGGCAAGCCCTCGAGCACCTCGGCGACCAGGTCGGTGGTCGGCGCTTTGGACCGCCATGGCGCCGCGACGATCTGCACCCCGGGGCGCACGTCGTGGACGCCGGCCCGGTCTAGCACGTGCACGTTGGCGGGACACTCGGCAACGAACAACGCGCTGGTGTACACCGACGAGGCGTCCAGCGGGTCATGGTTACCCGGTAGCAGGTAGACGGGAATACCGATGGCGCGCATGGCTTCCAGCGACTGGCTGACGACGGCCGGCGCCAGTTGATTGTGTTCGAACACATCACCGGAGACCACGACGAACTCAGCGCCCGCGGCGGCCGCCAGCGCGCCGAGACCGGCCACCGCGTCGCGCCGGGCCGCCGAATAGCGCGGCTGAGCCTCCCCCGCGAGGAAGTGACGGGTCATGCCGAGTTGCCAGTCGGCAGTGTGCACGAATCGCATCGCGTTCCCGTCCCTTCTCCGTGATGTCCGGCCGACCGCGACCGGGCAACGGAAGTTTAGGACCGGCCCCCGACAAGTCCGGGGACCTCAATCGGCAGGTCCGTCACCCATCCAAAGGAGCGGTACGCACCTGTCACATCAGTCACATCAGCCTCGAAAGACCCCGGCCATCGAGTTGCCCGCCTCGCAGCGACTTGGCTGGGCCGTCTCAGCGAAGTCGCTCCGAGGCGGGCAGATCGGTCACGCCTCCCCCGCGCGAAAGCTGCCGTACCCTGTCTGCGATGAGCGACCGCACCCTGGTGCTGATGCGTCACGCAAAATCGGCCTACCCCGACGGCGTGGCAGACCACGACCGGCCGTTGGCGCCGCGCGGTCAGCGCGAGGCCGGCCTGGCCGGTAACTGGCTGCGCAGCCAGCTGCCGCCAATCGACCTGGTGCTGTGTTCGACGGCGACCCGCACCCGCGAAACGTTGGCGCGCACAGGAATCGACGCGCCGGTTCGCTACGAAACACGGCTCTACGACTCCACTCCCGGCATCGTGATCGAGCAGATCAACAGCGTCGGCGACGAGGTTTCCACGACCTTGGTCGTCGGACACGAACCCACGACCAGCGCGCTGGCCCTGCGACTGGCGGATCCACGAACCGCCAACGGCGATGCGGCCGAAAGAATCTCGACGAAATTCCCGACTTCGGCGATCGCAGTGCTGAGCCTGGACGGCAGCTGGGCGGACCTCGAACTCGGGTCCGCCCAGCTAGTCCGCTTCCACGTGCCGCGTTAGCCGCGGCCAGAAGGTTACTTGCAGATGTCGACGATCTTCTTGATCTTGTCGTCGAGATTTTGACGCAACTCGTCCTGCGCGAAGTCCTGCGCCCCGGCAAGGTAGCCGATGCTCAGTTCCTCGAGCTGGGTGCCAAGCGTGCTCGCGTTGTCCGCCAAGTCTTTAGGGGTTGCGGGCTCCGCGGCCACCCGGTCGCGCAGGAACGCGCCGCCGTCGTAGAACGCGAACCGCTGGGCGGTGGCCACCGACAGCGCACCGATCGGCCCCCCGTTGTCTGGGTTCTTCAGGTGCGAGTTGCGCACCACGGCACGGTCGACGATCTTGAACGTCTCGCAGATGTGCTTCTTGGCGTCGTTGCGCTGCTGGTCGCTGTATTTGCCAGAAGCCGCCGCGGACTCGTTCGGGTAGAAGTAGCTGTACGCGGCGCCCGCGACACCGAGGACCGCCAGCACCAACGCGGCGATAGCCAGCCAGAGGGGCAGCTTCGACGGGCTTGCGGCGTGCGCGTGCGAGGTGGTCGTCGTGGTCGTGGCCGGCGCGGTGGTGGGCGCGGCGACGGATTCGGTGACGTCCTCGGATGCGGACGATGGCTCGTGTGAAGGTGTCTCAGACATTGGTCGATCGTATACACCACAACTATTGGCACGTAACCGTTTCAAGGGCCAATAAAAATTACCTCTCTCAATCGCTTTGGTGCCGAATTCGATTCGGGATACCAAAAACGGTGCGCTGGCATACTCAACCAGCGCACTCGATGTTCTAAGTTTGTTGTCAGGAATTGGTCGAGAGCGTGAGCTCCATGAGCTTGAGGGCCTGCGCGCAGGCATCGATTCCGGGCACCTGTGGGTTGACCCACCATCCGACCACCCCGGCCGCGTCACTCGCGACACCGCACGAACCGTTGGGATCGTTCGGCCGCATGACGATCGACGGCACACCCGCGATGGCTTTGTTCTCGATCTGATACTTCAAAAACTCGGCGACTTTGCGCTCGTTGTCCAGGCTGCCCTGCTCGAACCAGAACCGGGTGATGTCGATGAGACCGCCCGGGTTGGCCGCTTGCCAGCGGCAGATCGCACCGACGAACGTGCTCTGAATGTCCTGCGGGTCGGCACCGACCGTCTTAGCCAGCACGTCGGTGGTGAGTACCTCACATTCCTTTTGCAGGTTCGGGTATTGCTGCTCGGAGGTGTTATTGCGGGGGGTGTCGCCGGCTCCCGCCTTCTGCGCGGTACCGCCGACCGAACGGCTGCAGCCGGTCGCCACGGATAGCGCAGTAACCACAGTCAACACGCCCACCAAAATCCGGCGACGCACACCAGCGCTCATTTGCCATTCGCAATCGTTTGGCGCGCCAGCTCTTTGGCGATGTTGCAGGCGTCGGGGAATGGCTTTTGGTTGAAGTTCACCGACCACTCGAAAAAGTCGTCGTTGAACTGGATTCCGACCTCACACAGTGAGTCACCCAGCTGCGGGTCGGCGCCCACGGCGATGAAGCCGTTGTGGCCGCTGATGTTGATGTCTTCGACACTGGTCCGCGACAGCTCCTCGGTTTTGCGTTCACGTCCGATCGGGCTTCCGCGATACCAGGAGAAGGAGAAGTGCGGCCCGAGAATGCCGCCGCCGGCCAGCCATTGGCAGCCCACCGAGTTCTTCGCGGTGTTGACCAGGCCGTTGATCTGCGTCAGCTTGTTCACCGTCTCATCGGTCACGCCGCCGCATTGCGGGAACGACGGGCCGTGGTTGCCGTTGCTGGCCGACGGCCCGGTGGACCCGGGCGGCTGGGACTGGTTGGAACCGGAGTCCGAACAAGCGGCTGCCATCGGAACCAGCAGCGCAGCCGCACACGCGAGCGCCGCTACGTTACGTGGCTCCGCTACCCGCACCTTGATCACAGGTTGCACTGTAGCGGCACCACCTTTGACCAACCATCGCACACGCGGTGAGCTGTGCTTTCTCGTATGCAACAGTTACCAGATGCTCGTGGCACTGCTGCGCCGGTTCGTGCGGCCGTACCGGAGGCTGGTCGCGGCCGTGCTGATCCTGCAGTCGATCAGCACGCTGGCCTCGCTGTATCTGCCAACGGTGAACGCCACGATCATCGACGACGGCATCGCCAAAGGCGACACCGCGGCAATCGTTCGTCTGGGTGGCCTGATGTTCGGCGTGACGGGACTGCAGGTGCTGTGCGCCGTGGGCGCGGTCTATTTCGGCTCCCGCGCCGGAATGGGCGTCGGCCGCGACCTGCGCTCGGTGATGTTCCATCACGTCACGACGTTCTCGGAGCACGAGACGGCCCGATTCGGCGCGCCGACCCTGCTCACCCGCACCACCAACGACGTCCGCCAGATCCAGTTCCTGGTCCAGATGGGCTTCACGGTGCTGGTCGCCGCCCCGATCATGTGTGTGGGCGGCATCGCGATGGCAATCCGCCAGGACGCCGGGCTGTCGTGGCTGCTTGTGGTCGCCGTTCCGGTGCTGGTGGCGGCGAACTACGCCATCATTTCCCGCACGCTTCCGCTGTTCCGCAGCATGCAGCGGCTGATCGACAGCATCAACCGGGTGCTGCGCGAGCAGCTGTCCGGCGTGCGGGTGGTGCGCGCCTTCGCGCGTGAGCCCGTCGAGCGTCGGCGATTCGACGAAGCGAACATCGCGTTGTCGACGACCACGCAGAACGCCGGCAACTGGCAGGCGTTGATGCTGCCCGTCACTACGTTGACCATCAACTGCTCCAGCGTGGCGCTGATCTGGTTCAGTGGCCTGCGAATCGACCGTGGTCAGATGCAGGTCGGGTCGCTGATCGCGTTCTTGGTGTACTTCGCCCAGATTCTGATGGCCGTGGTGATGGCGACGATGACGGTGATGGTGTTGCCGCGCGCAGCGGTGTGCGCCGAGCGGATCACCGACGTGCTCTCCACCGTGCCCGCCGTCAGCAACCCGGCGCACCCGGTGCGGCCAACTGCGGCGCCCGGCCTGGTGCGACTCGACGGCGCCTCGTTCCGCTACCCCGGTGCGGATCGCGCTGTGCTGCAAGATATCTCGTTGATCGCGCATCCTGGGTCCACAACCGCGATCATCGGTAGTACCGGTTCCGGAAAGTCGACGCTGGCCGCGCTGATCTGCCGGTTGTACGACGCCACCACCGGCTCGGTCGAAGTCGGCGGCGTCGACGTGCGGGACCGCGACATCGACGAGCTGTGGTCGAGCATTGGGCTGGTACCCCAGCGCAGCTACCTGTTCTCGGGCACGGTCGCGGACAACCTGCGCTATGGCAAAGCAGACGCGACCGACGACGAGATGTGGGAGGCGTTGCGAGTCGCGGCGGCCGACGACTTCGTCCGCGCGCACCCCGACGGCTTGAGGATGCGCGTCGCTCAGGGCGGGGTCAACTTCTCCGGCGGGCAACGGCAGCGCATCGCGATCGCACGGGCGGTGATCCGGCGCCCGGCGATCTACGTCTTCGACGACGCCTTCTCGTCGCTCGACGCGCACACCGACGCGCTGGTGCGCGCCAGACTGGCGTCGACAGCCTCGGACGCGACGATGATCGTTGTCGCGCAGCGCATCTCGACCGTCATCGAGGCCGATCAGATAATCGTCGTCGACGACGGGCGGATCGTCGGCACCGGGACGCACGAGTCGCTGCTGGCGGAGTCGCCCGCCTATCGAGAGTTCGCCGAATCGCAATCGGTGGATGCCGAAGTGGGCGGTGCGCGATGACGACGGCTGCCGCTCCCGCGGCCATTCGCCCGCGGGATTTCCGCGGATCGACGATCCGGCTGGTGAAGTTGCTTGCGCCGCAACGCCACACGGCCGTCGCGGTGATGGCGTTGAGCATCCTGGGCACCGTGGTCGGCGTCGTCGTTCCGCGTATTCTCGGCCACGCCACCGATCTGTTGTTCAACGGCGTGATCGGCCGCCGGCTGCCAGCGGGCATGACGAAGGATCAGGCTGTCGCCGCGGCGCGGGCCCACGGCGACAACGCCTTCGCCGATCTGTTGTCCGGCATGCATGTGGTGCCCGGGCATGGCGTCGACTTCGGCGCAGTCGCCCGTACGCTCACGCTGGCGCTCGGCATGTATGTGATTGCCGCCGTGATGATCTACGCGCAGGCACGGCTGCTGAACGTGACGGTGCGACGGTCGCTGCAGGCGCTGCGCTCCGACATCGAAGACAAGCTGCACCGGCTGCCGCTGTCCTACTTCGACACCCGGCGACGGGGTGAAATCCTCAGCCGCGTCACCAACGACGTCGACAACCTGCAGACGTCGTTGTCGATGACGATCACCCAACTGCTTAGCGCGGTGCTGACCGTCGCGACCGTGCTGGTGATGATGCTGAGCATCTCGCCCCTGCTGACCGGTATCGCGCTGCTGACCGTGCCGCTGTCGATCGCTGCGACGAGGGCGATCGCGCGGCGCTCGCAGCGGCTGTTCGTCGCGCAATGGACCAACACCGGACGGCTCAATGCACACATCGAGGAGAGTTACAGCGGCTTCACCCTGGTCCGGACCTACGGCCAGCGGGCCAAGATCGAAGACGAATTCCGCCGCCTCAACGACGACCTCTACCAGGCGAGCTTCGGTGCTCAGCTGATTTCGGGGATGGTGGCGCCGGCGACGACGTTCATCGGCAACCTGAGCTACGTCGCCGTCGCAGTGGTCGGCGGCATCAAAGTCGCCACCGGACAGATCAGCGTCGGCAACATCCAGGCCTTCATCCAATACGTGCGCCAGTTCAACGCACCGCTGAACCAGGTCGCGTCGATGTACAACACGCTGCAGTCCGGGGTGGCCAGCGCCGAGCGGGTCTTCGAGTTGCTCGACGAGCTCGAGGAGCCCGCCGACAGTCCCGGCTCGCTACCCGACGGAGCCCGGGGCGGAGTGCAATTCGAGCACGTCAGCTTCGGCTATCGGCCGGGCAGCACGGTGATCGACGACCTGTCGTTCACCGCCGAACCCGGCAGCACCGTCGCGATCGTCGGGCCGACCGGGGTGGGCAAGACGACGCTGGTGAACCTGCTGATGCGGTTCTACGACGTCGACTCCGGCCGGATTCTGGTCGACGGCATCGACATCACCTTGGTGAGCCGCCAGTCGCTGCGCTCGCGCATCGGCATGGTGCTGCAGGATGCCTGGCTGTTCAGCGGGACCATCGCGCAGAACATCGCCTACGGGCGGCCCGACGCCCAAGACGAGGAGATAATCGCGGCGGCAAAGGCGGCATACGTCGACCGGTTCGTGCATTCGCTGCCGCACGGCTACGACACCCAGGTCAACGACGGCGGAAGCAACATCAGCGCCGGCGAGCGACAGCTGATCACCATTGCACGGGCATTCCTTGCCCGACCGCAGCTGCTGGTCCTCGACGAGGCAACCAGTTCGGTGGACACCCGCACCGAGTTGCTGATCGCCAAGGCCACCCGTGAGCTGCGCCGAGACCGTACCAGTTTCATTGTCGCCCATCGTCTGTCGACGATCCGAGACGCCGACGTGATCCTGGTGATGGAGTCAGGGAAGATCGTCGAACAGGGCAACCACGACGAGCTGTTCGCCCGCCGTGGCGCCTACTACCGGATGACGCAGGCCTAGCCGGGTGATTTACAGGTCGGGGCCCTCAGCGCGCAGGTCGTCGACCGCGGTCATCGCGTCACGCAGCTTGGCCAGCCACTCCTCGGTGTGCTCGCCGACCAGCTTGACCGACCACGCCAGCGCGTCGGAACGCGACCGCGCCACGCCCGCGTCGACCAAGGTGTCGAGCACCTGGCGCTCCGGTTGCTTCAACCGTGTCATCACCGGAACCGCGATGTGGGTGAACAGGACGGGCTCGCCGGCCACCTCGACGCCCCAGGACACCTTGCGCCCGTAGCGGCTTTGCGCCTCGTCGGCGATGCGCATCCGCTCCGAGCGAGTGTCCTCGCGGAATCGCGAGGCTCGCCCCTCGGCGTGCGCTTCACTTTCGGCCTCATCGGAATCCGGCAGCTTGCCGATGACGGTGATCTCTTCGCGGTCGACGACGACCGTCGGATCCCCGTCGAACCAGGCGTCGGGCAGGCGTCCGGCGAACCAGTCGGCGGCGTCGCCGGCTTCGGGTTGTCCGGCTTGCTGCCAGCCGCCGGGACGGCCGTGACGCCGTCCATGTCCGTGATGTTGTTTCATGCTTACATGATTACAGCGTTACAACCCACGTCAAGCGTGTTTCGCTGCCCGCGAACGGTCAGCTCTCGCCGCGGCGGGCGCGGAACAGCTTCACCTCGCCTTTGATGCCTTTGAGGCGTCGCGCGCCGGCGAACGACCAGGTGAAACCCGCCTCATCGCCGAGTTCGTCGTGCACCGACTCGGCGGCCAGCACCGTGCCGGGCCGCGCCGCGGCGGTCACCCGGCTCGCGGTGTTGACGGGGCTGCCGAACCAGTCGCCGGCCCGGCTCACTGCCGCGCCGGACGCGATACCGGCCCGCAACCGGGGAAAGTCGTTGTCGCTGTCGGTGATCTCCACGAGCTTGATGAGCGCATCCAATAGCGGTGCCGGCTCGGTGCAGACGAACATCACCTCATCGCCGATCGTCTTGACGAACCGCACCGGCGGGGTCGCCACGTCGCGAGCCAGATCGGCCAGCCGGTTGGCCAGTGCGCTGAGCTCCTCGGCGGGCACCTCCTCACCGAGGCGGGTGAAGCCGACCAGGTCGGCGAACGCGACGACGATGTGCCGGGCGCCCGGTAGTGGCGCACCAGCTGCCCGCTCGCTGGCGTTGACGGCTTCGGTCTCCATCATGTGCCGCAGATGCATGAACAGCATGTCCTCGATCATCGGACCGAGCAGCGGGGTGAGACGGCTGACCAGCTCCTGCGATGCCTGCGCGATTTCTAGTTCGGTCGCGCCCGGCTGCAAGATGGCTGACAGCGCGGTGTAGCGCATCACCTCGGCCGCGTGCGAGAGCCCCTCGGCGAGAATCCGAACGACCTGCACGACCTGGTCCGCCTCGATGCCGAGATCGAGGAACTCCTTGGCGTGCGCCGCCGCGGCACCGTCGGCGCGCAGATGCACGGCCGCATCCGGATCGTCGACCCGCACCAGACCGATCGCGCGTTGCACACGCTGCAACAGCTCGAGGTCGATGCCATGCGCTTCGCTGATCTCCCGCGTCGACACGTATTGGCCGTCGTTGCCGACCAGCCGTCGCGACGCGGCAAGCATCGGCACCGGATTGGACCGGACCTCGTCCGCGGTGATGCCCTGGCCAGAGAGCCATTCGAGCAACTCGGCGCGCTCCTCGCGGGCACTGCCGTCCAGTCCGTCGAGCAGTTCCTCGATCTCCGCGTCGTCCACGTGGTCAAGTTATCCGATGACCACTGCGCTACTGCAGGGATTCCCACCCGTCGTCGACGACACCGCCGAGGTGTTGATCCTGGGTTCGTTCCCGAGCGTCCTCTCGCTGGCCAGCGGCCAGTACTATGGCAACCCGCGCAACGCGTTCTGGCCGATCACCGGTGAGCTGTTCGGTTTCGACCCGGCCGCACCCTACGAATCACGGTTGGCCGCATTGCAATCGGCGAGGGTGGCACTATGGGATGTGCTGAAGCGGTGCCGTCGCACGGGCAGCGCCGACGCGAAGATCGAGCCGAACAGTGTGGAGGCCAACGACTTTGGGCATCTGTTCGATGACCACCCGTCGATCACTCGGGTGTGCTTCAACGGCAGTGCCGCGCAAAAGCTCTACGCGCGACTAGTCGACACCGACGCTAGCGTCGAGTACCTGCTGCTGCCGTCGAGCAGTCCGGCGCGGGCCATGCCCGCGGGTCGAAAGCTGGACGCCTGGCGGATTATCGCGTCGTCATGACACTGGCGGACGGCGGTGCGCCCACGGCCGCGCCGACTCGATCTGAGCGCCCAGCGACACCAGCGTCGCCTCGTCGTTTGGACGCCCGACCAGTTGGATCGACAGCGGGACGCCGTTGGCGTCCAGACCCCACGGCACGGACGCCGCGGGCTGACCGGTCAGATTCCAGATCTCGAAGAACGGCACCCGCTGCGACACCGCCAGCAGAGTCGCGACGCCGCCGAGGCGCTGGTACGCCCCGATCCGTGACGGGCCGGCGGCGTTGCCGGGGGTGACAACGACGTCGACGTCGTCGAAGATCGACTGAATGCGTTGTGCGACAGCTGATTCCGCGGCACGGATCTTGGCCATCCGCCCGTCGGGAATTAGCGACCCGATCCGCGCCATGTTGCGGGTCCGCTTTTCGAGCCGGTCTTGATGAGGCATCACCCGGACGTCGTCGTAGATCCCCCGGAAAAAGCGCGGTAAGAAGTTTCCGGAAACCGCCGCCGCCGGATAGTCAGGGTCTCGGACGACGACGTCATGGCCCAGGTCGCGCAGCAGCGCACCGGCCGCGTCGACGGCGGCGCGCTGCTCCTTGCCGACCCTGGCGATCAGCGGCGGTGGGACCTTGGTGCTCAGGGCAATTCGCAGGCGGCCGGGTTGTTTGGCGGCGGCGCCGACGAAGCCGCCTTCCGGGGCGGGCATCGTGGTGGTGGCGTCCAGGAACAGCGCGGCGTCCTCCACCGTCCGCGCGAGCGGGCCGTTCACGCTCAGCCCGCACCAGGCGTCGTGGTGCGGCGCCAGCGAGACCCGGTCGCGCTGCGGCTTGATCCCGAACAGACCGCACCAGCCGGACGGAATGCGGATCGAGCCGCCACCGTCGGAACCCAGCGCCAACGCCGCCAACCCGGCTGCCACCGCCGCCCCGCTGCCGCCGCTGCTACCGCCCGGCGTCAGCGCGGTGTTCCACGGATTGCGGGTGGCGCCGAACGTCAGAGATTCGGTGAACGGGAAGATCATCAGTTCTGGCACAGCGGTTTTCCCGATGATCACCGCGCCTGCTTCGCGCAACCGCCGGACCACTTCGGCGTCCTGGGCGGCCGGCGTCGAGACCGCGCTGCTACCGCAGGCGGTGATTTCACCGGCGACGTCGTTGTCGTCTTTGATCGCGACCGGAACTCCGAGCAGCGGTAGCCGCTCGCCGGCGTCCAGACGCTTCTGCGCGGCCAGCGCCTCCTGCCGCGCGGAATCGGCCAACACCACCCGGTAGCTGCGCAGCTGCGGGTCGAGTCGCGCGATTCGGTCCAGGTAGATCTCGAGCAGCGCGGGCGCGGTGATGGCCGTCGCGGCCAGCATCCGCGCCTGCTCGGCCGCTCCGGCGAAGGCCACGTCACCTAGGTCCACGTCGAGGGAGACTACTCACTCAACCGGCGCAGCGGACCGCTACCGTGGCGACATGCCCTGTGTGTTCTGCGCGATCGTCGCCGGCCAGGCCCCGGCCATCCGGATCTACGAAGACGACGACTACTTGGCGTTTCTCGACATCCGCCCCTTCACCCGCGGCCACACGTTGGTAGTGCCCAAGCAGCACTCGGTCGACCTGACCGACACGCCGGCGGAGACGCTGGCCGGCATGGCGGTGATCGGCCAGCGCATCGCGAAAGCGGCACGCGCAACCGAGTTGGCCGACGCCACCAACATCGGGATCAACGACGGCCAAGCCGCCTTTCAGACGGTCTTCCACATCCATCTGCATGTGCTGCCGCGGCGCAACGGCGACAAACTGTCGGTCGCCAAGGGCCTTCTACTACGCCGGGACCCGGACCGCGAGTCGACCGGCCGGATCCTGCGGGACGCTCTGGCGGAGATCGACGCCGCGGGCTGATACTGGGCGCATGGCACTCCCGCTAGAACAGACGCTGCTGCCCTACCTGCTCAAAATCCACGACACCGTCTACCAAAAGACGAACGGTTGGATCGGGCATCGCACGCTGGGCATTCCCAGCCTGCTGCTGCACACCATCGGCGCCAAGACCGGGCAGGCCCGGACGGCGTCGCTGACTTACGCTCGCGACGGCGACGACTACCTGATCGTCGCGTCCAAGGGCGGCGACCCGAAAGCGCCGGGCTGGTACCACAACCTGAAAGCCAACCCGAACGTCGAAATCAACGTCGGCCCGAAGCGTTTCCACGTGACCGCCCATCCGGTGCTGCCCAACGACCCGGACTACGAGCGGCTCTGGCAGATCGTGAACAAGAACAACAGCAATCGGTACGAGGCGTATCAGGCCAAGACGTCGCGGCCCATCCCGGTGGTGCGGCTCACGCCGGCGTAGTCCGCGGCGTGGACTAGAACAGTTCCTTGGCGAGCAGTTCGAGCGTCTTTTCACGCGCGGGCGCGGTCCGCGGGTCGGTGCCGCGATGCGCCGAGGCGACGGGATGGATCATGACCTCGTCGACGCTAAACCGCTCCGCTAGCGCGCGCACCTGGTCGGCGGCCTCGGCGGGTGATCCGACGACCGCTCGCCGCAGCCCGCCGTCGACGACCTGGCGCATCTGCGGCGTCAGCCTGGCGTCGTCGATGTCCTCGACAAGTTCGACTGGCCCCAACGGCTGACCGGTCCGCAGCCGGGCCATCATGTGCAGGTTCGGCAACATCAAAGCGGTTGCCTCGGTGCGGGTTTCGGCAACCGCGGCGTTGACGGTCAGGAAGGTCACCGGCTCGGCGGTCAGCTCGCTCGGGACGAACTGCGAGCGGTACAACTCCAGCGCCTCTTCGGTCCCCTGCCCGGAGAAGTGATGGGCGAACACGTACGGCAGACCTTTGGCGGCGGCCAACCGCGCCGAGTACATCGACGACCCGAGCAGCCACAACCTCGGCTCTCCGGCAGCGGCCGGGGTGGCCTTGAGGTTGTAGTCGCCGTCGCGCAACTGCACCTGCACACCCTTGGCGCTCATCATCGCGCGCACGTGGTCGAGGTAGTCCGGGAACTGATCGATATCGCGGTCGTCGCGGCCGGCGGCGCCACGGAGCAGCACCGACGTCACCGGATCCGAACCGGGGGCGCGGCCGATGCCGAGGTCGATGCGGCCCGGCGCCGCGGCTTCCAGCAGTGCAAACTGTTCGGCGACGGCCAGCGGCGCGTGGTTGGGCAGCATCACGCCGCCCGAGCCCAGCCGAAGGTGGGTGGTCTGCGCCGCGAGGTAGGCGATCAGCACCGGCGGGCTGGTCGCCCCGACCGAGGGCATGTTGTGGTGCTCGGCGACCCAATAGCGGGTGAAGCCCAGCCGGTCGGCGGTCTGCGCCAACCCCACGGTGGCTGCCACCGCATCAGCGGTCGTCTGGTCGGTGCGGACGGGAACGAGATCGAGTACAGAAAGCCGCATGAGGTGGTCAACGCCTCCGCTTGGCCGATCGTTCCCTACGGGTACTCCTGCAGGTCGATTGAATGCACCACGGTGTAGAACTCCTCGGCCACCATTGGACCGGCGTCCATGCCCAACTCCATGTCGACCAGTCGTTGGGTCCGTTCGACGTAGCCGCGGAAGGTGGAGTCGTAGTTGGCGAACCCGCGCTCATGATCGCCCTGCGCGCGGGCGAGCTCACCGGCCAGAATGTAGGCGCCGAGCAGGGCCAGGCTGGTGCCCTGCCCGGACATCGGTGAGCTGCAGTGCGCGGGGTCGCCCGCCAGCACCACCCTGCCGCGGGCCCAGCGGTCCATGACGATCTGCGCTAGCCCGTCGAAGTAGAAGTCGGGGGCGGTTCGCATGTAGTCCAACAGCTGCGGCCGGACCCAGCCGTCGTGCGCCATCCGGCGTTCGAGCTCGGCGAATTGTGCCGCGGTGTCGCGATAGTCGATCTTCAGATCGCGGTCCATGAACCCGAACATCGCGCGAGCCTCGGTGTTGTCGCGGGCGCTGTACACACCGGCCACCGTGGTGTCGCTCTGGTGGAACATCTGCCAGTAGTCGAGGTTCAGGAAGTTGGGCACGGTGAAGATCGCCATGAACGTCGGGATCGCCCGAATGAATTCCGACTCGGGACCGAAGGCCAGCCTGCGCACGTTGGAATGCAGACCGTCCGCGCCGACCACGAGGTCGACTTCCCGGGCGTTGGCCTGCTCGAAGCTCACCACCACCCGATCGCCGCGGTCGTCGAGCCCGGTGATGCTGTCGCCGAAGAGGAACTCGACGTCGTCGAGTGAGTCGCGCAGCAACCCGACGAGGTCGTCGCGAAGGATTTCGATGTCGGGGTTGTCGATGACGCCGCCGGTGGGCGTCGACTCGGTATCGCGGGACAGTTCGTTGCCGTACTCGTCAACGAACGAGGCGCCGCGGATAGCGGTCTTTTTGGCCTCGGCGGCCTGCAGCAGTCCCATGCGCTCGAGGATGTTCAGCGCCGGCCCGCGGACATCGATGGCCTGCCCGCCGGGCCGCAATCCGTCGAACCGTTCCACGACCGTCACTGAATAACCATGGTGTGCAAGCCAGTACGCGTTCGCCAAACCTGCCACGCTTGCTCCGGACACCAGAGCGGCCGTCATGAGATGCCTCCCACCCGCTTCGCCTGGACGAAGATGTCATCGAGCATCGCAGGGGTCAGCTTGCCGGTGAAGGTGTTCTGTTGGCTCGGGTGGTAGCAGCCCAGCAGTGTCACCTCGCCATGCGGGGTGCTCACCGTCGCGGTGGCGGCGTGGCCGAACTTCGGCTGCGGGCGCGGCACGTGGCCACCGGTCGCGCGGATCATGTCGAGTGCCGACCGCCAGCCAAACCCGCCGAGCGCCACAATCACTCGCGTTTCGCTGCCGACCAGCCGCCACTCGGCGGTCAGCCACGGCGCACAGGTCGACCGTTCTGCCGGTGTCGGCGCATTCGCCGGCGGAGCGCAACGCACGGCCGCCGCTACCCGAACATGATTGAGCTGCAAGCCATCCGCGGCGTCGACGGCGATCGGCGAGTTGGCCAGACCCGCCCGGTGCATCGCGGCGTACAGGAAATCGCCGGACCGGTCGCCGGTGAAGACCCGGCCGGTTCGGTTGGCGCCGTTGGCCGCGGGCGCCAGCCCGACGACCATGATCCGCGGCCGCGGATCACCCCACCCCGGAACCGGCCGACCCCAATACGGCTCGTCGGCGAAGGACCGCCGCTTGGTCAGCGCCGACTCCTCGCGCCATTGCACCAGCCGAGGGCAGGCCCGGCACACCGAGATCTCAGCGTCCAGCTGCTCGAGGGTTTTGGCGGCCTCGGCCATCGCCTCGACCTGCCCGGCGTCGGACGCGACGGCGGTGCGGGCGGTCGCGGGATCGCCGGGCCACCCGGTGCCAGGCGGCACCGGGGTTGCGAAGAGTGCGCCGGTGCGCGGATGAGCAAGCGTCACGACTCCACTGTGCCGAACAGTGTTTGCCGAAACCCGGTCGGGGCTAGTCATCGACGATGCCGTCTCCGGTCACCACCCGCGACATCGACCACCTCCTCAAAACCTTGGCCGGTCATGTCCAGGCCGCCGATCCCGGGCCGCAGCGGGACATCGCCAATGCGATGACCGGCGAGCTGCTGGGTCACGTGCCGCACTGCACACCGGCCGACGTGCGGGCGGCAGCCGGCCGCGCGCGAGCCGTCCAGAAGCAGTGGGCGGCCCGGCCGGTTGCCGAGCGCGCCGCGGTGCTGCTGCGCTACCACGACTTGGTGCTGCAGCGACAGGACGAAGTGCTCGACCTCATTCAGCTGGAAAACGGCAAGGCGCGACGCCACGCCTTCGAGGAGATCCTCGACGCCGCCATCACGGCTCGGTACTACGCCAACACCGCCGAAAAGTATCTGCGTCCCAAGCGACGCCAGGGTGTGCAGCTGGCGCTGACCGAAGTCTGGGAGCACCACCACCCGAAGGGTCTGGTAGGCATCATCTCGCCCTGGAACTACCCGTTGACGCTCGGCATCAGTGACGCGATTCCCGCACTGGTCGCGGGCAACGCGGTATTGACCAAACCCGATGACAGCACGCCGTTTTCGGCGCTGTGGGCGGTGCAACTGCTGGAGGAGGCCGGCCTGCCGCCGGGGCTGGTGCAGGTGGTGACCGGTCCGGGGTCTGAGCTCGGCACCCCGATCATCGAAGAGTCTGACTATTTGATGTTCACCGGTTCGACCGGCACCGGCCGCAAGGTCGCCCAACAGGCGGCCGAACGGCTGATCGACTGCTCGATGGAGTTGGGCGGCAAGAACGCGTTGCTCGTCCTGGACGACGCCGATGTCGGCAAGGCGGTCTCCGGCGCCGTGCGGGCGGCCTTCTCCAACGCCGGCCAACTGTGCATCTCGATCGAGCGGATCTACGTGGTCAAGCCGCTGTGGCAGCGCTTCGTCGCCGAGTTCGTCGAGGCGACCAAGGCGCTGAAACTGTCGGCTGCGCTGGATTACTCGGCCGACATGGGCTCGCTGATCAGCGCCAAGCAGCTGCAAACGGTCACCGAACACGTCGATGACGCAAAGGCCAAGGGAGCGACCGTGCTGGCCGGCGGCCGGGCGCGACCCGATATCGGGCCCTACTTCTACGAGCCGACCATCCTCACCGGTGTCCACGAAGGCATCACGTTGTACGCCGACGAGACATTCGGTCCGGTGGTGTCGCTCTATCCCGTCGAGACCGAGCAGGAAGCGATCGAGAAGGCTAACGACAGCACCTACGGACTCAACTTCGCGGTGTGGACCAGCGACCCGGCGCGTGGACAACGGGTGGCCACCCAATTGCAAGCGGGAACCGTCAACGTCAACGGGGCTTACGCGGCCACCTGGGCATCCGTCGACGCTCCGATGGGCGGCATGAAGGACTCTGGGCTCGGACGCCGGCACGGCGAGCACGGCATCCTGAAATACACCGAATCGCAGACCATAGCGACCGAACGCGTGCTGCCGGTCGGGGCGCCGCACGGCGTGCGCGGAGACATCTACGCGAAGGCGATGACCAACGGCCTTCGGTTGCTGCGGCGGCTGCCCGGGGTGAAGTAGAGCCCGCATACGTAAAATCCCTGCCATGGCCGCTGATGCGCTGGCCGGCCTGATCGCCGAGCTGCCCGAGGGAACGGTCGTCACCGATCCTGCGATCACCGAGGGATACCGGCAGGACCGCGCCCTGGACCCGACCGCCGGCAAGCCGATGGCCGTCGTGCGGCCGCGGCGGACCGAAGAAGTGCAGATTGTGCTGCGGTGGGCCACCGCGCACCAGATCCCGGTGGTGACCCGCGGCATGGGCACCGGGCTGTCCGGCGGCGCCACCGCCGTCGACGGCGGGATCGTGCTGACGACCGAGAAGATGCGCGACATCGTCGTCGACCCGGTGACTCGTACCGCGGTGTGCCAGCCCGGGCTGCTCAACGCGGAAGTGAAGAAGACGGCAGCGGAATACGGGCTCTGGTATCCGCCGGATCCGTCGTCCTACGAGATCTGCAGCATCGGGGGCAACATTGCGACCAACGCCGGTGGCTTGTGTTGCGTCAAGTACGGCGTCACCACCGACTACGTGCTCGGCATGCAGGTGGTGTTGGCTGACGGCACCGCGGTGCGACTCGGCGGAGCCCGGTTGAAGGACGTCGCCGGGCTCAGCCTGACCAAGTTGTTCGTCGGCAGTGAGGGCGCGCTGGGTGTGATCACCGAGGTGACACTGCGGCTGGTCCCGGCCCAGCAGCCGGTGAGCACGGTCGTGGCGAACTTCCCGACGCTGGAGTCGGCCGCGCAGGCGGTCCTGGGGGTGACCTCGCGACTGCGGCCGTCGATGCTGGAGTTCATGGATGCGGCGACCATCAACGCCGTCGAGGACAAGCTGCGGATGGGCTTGGACCGCGGGTCGGCCGCGATGCTGGTGGCCGCGTCCGACGAGCGCGGCCGGGCGGGCAGCGAGGACGCCGAGCTGATGGCCGCGACGTTCGCCGAATTCGGTGCCGGTGAAGTCTTTTCCACCGACGACCCCGACGAGGGTGAGGCGTTCGTCGCGGCCCGCCGGTTCGCGATTCCGGCGGTCGAGGAGAAGGGACCGCTGCTGCTCGAAGACGTCGGCGTGCCGGTGCCCGCGCTGGCAGACCTCGTCGGGGGAATCGCGCGGATCTCCGCCGAGCGCGAGGTGATGATCGCGGTGATCGCGCATGCCGGTGACGGCAACACCCACCCGCTGATCGTGTACAACCCCGACGACGTGGCGATGACGGAGCGAGCCCAGGTGGCTTACGGCGAAATCATGGACCTGGCTGTCGATTTGGGTGGCACGATCACCGGCGAGCACGGTGTCGGCCGGTTGAAGCGGCCGTGGCTGGACGGCTATCTCGGCCCCGAGGCGATGGCGCTGAACCGTCGCATCAAGGATGCGTTGGACCCGCAGGGGATTCTGAACCCCGGAGTGGGTGTGTGAGCGGAGCGGCTTCCGCGAAGGTGACCGTTGTCGATGTGCCCGCCTTGGAGCGACTTGGCGGGCTTTACTCGGCAACGTAACGCAGCATCACCGCAGTGTCGAAGCGCCTGGTCTCCGTCAACCGAAGTCGAAAACCGTCGTCGAGCGGCGGGAAAAGCGGTGTGCCGCCGCCGAGCACCACCGGCGCGACGAACAACTGGTATTCGTCGATCAGCCCGTGCGGCATCAGCGACGCCGCGAAGTTCGCTCCGCCGACTTCGATGACCCCGTCGCCTTCGGCCTTGAGCCTGCGGACCTCCTCGACGGCATTCGCACTGACCAGCCGGCTGTTCCACTGGACGTCGGTGAGGGTCCGGGAGAACACCACCTTCGGCTTCTGCGTCCACAGCCGGCCGAATTCGCGTTGGATGGGCGGCGCGTCCTCGGGCACGTGCGGCCAGTAATCCGCCATCAGCTCGTAGAGGCGCCGGCCGTGCAACGACATCTCGATGTCGCGGTAGCGATCGTTGTGGAATTGGTGCAGCTCCTCGTCCGGTGCCGCCCAATCGATGCCTCCCCCGCGGTCGTTGATGTAGCCGTCCAGGGACGCCGTGAACTCGTAAACCAGTTTCCTCACGACGGCATAGACCTCCTTTACGCCCGAAATTCAGCGGTGCCCGCTGGGTAGCATGCGATCAACGCCAGGAGCCGGACGAGCGCGTCGCTAGGAGGTCCTTCAATGGATTGGAACACCGTCAAAGACCGGGGGGCCAGGCTGATGAACGCGGCGCACCGCGTCATCCTCAGGACCACCGGAAATCGGTTGCTCGCCAAGCCGTTCGGGATGCCGCTCGTCGAACTCCACACCACCGGACGTAAATCGGGGCTCCCGCGCTCCTGCTACCTGACCGCGCCCATCCACGACGATCACCGCGTGGTGCTCGTCGCGTCCAAGGGCGGCGACGATCGCAATCCCGACTGGTATCAGAATCTGCAGGCCCACCCGGACGCCGAGGTCGTGATCGACGGCGAGCGGCGAAAGGTCACAGCTCGCACGGCCGACGCGGGCGAGAAAGCCGAGCTGTGGCCGAAAATCGTTGCGGCCTACAAGGGTTACGCCGGCTATCAACGGCGGACCACCCGTGACATCCCGGTGGTGATCTGCGAATTCCAGGGCTAGTCGACGGAGCCGCTACTCGCGGCTGCCGCCAGAGGAGTCCGCCGTGCCCAGGGTGTCGCGCAGCCGGTCCAGCGGGTCGCCTCCATCGCCCAGCGAATGCCCGGGAGCCGCGCCGCTGCCTTGGCTGGGCAGACGGTCCGGGTCGGCGTCGTTGAGGGCGCCCGAGCCCGTCCCGCCCCCGGCTGTGCCCGGCCCGAAGACCGGCGTGGGTCCCCCGCCGGACGGCGGAGGGGGCGGCGGTAAGGGAGCCTCGGGCGTGGGCGGCCCGGCCGGCGGGGGTGCCGGCACCGACGTGGGCGTCAACGCGGCCGAGGGGTCAGTGGGTTTCACGCTGGGTGGCGATCCCGCCGGCGGAGCCGGTGGCCGGTCCAACGACGCCAATTTGTCCTTGAGCCGCTGCGGTGTGGCGTCGCGGATTCGGCGCCGATCGGAGTTCGGGTCACCGTTGCCGGCAAAGCATTTGGCCGATGCGGGCGCGGCGGTGACGACCTCGAGCGCGCTGGTGTAGCGCTGACGCGCGCGGCCTTTGTCACCGTAGCGCGCTGCCAGGTCTCCGAGCGTCTCCCGGACCAGTTCGAGGTTGACCCGGGCGGCGCAGTCGTCGGGCGCAGACCCCGTCACCGCCGAGTTGAAGTCACGCTCGGCGTCGTCGAGCCGTCCTTCGAGCACCGCCAGATCTGCGCTGGCAAATGTAACCGTCTGTGGCTCAATGATGTTGAGCGCAGACAGCATTCTGATGTCGTTACGCAGGGCTTCGCTGTCGTGGCGGGCGAAGTCCTCGACAGCGCTGGAGCCAACCAGTTCCACCGAAATGAGCTTGGCGACCAGCACCAGCATCAGCAGCGCAGGCACTATCGAGAGCACGACCAGCCGGCGCCGCAGCCGCAGCCGGGTCGGCCCGGAGTGCCACCAGCGCGACGCGCGGGCCCCCGCCTGTCGGGCCCACGGCCGGGGATCGGCGCGCAGCATCATGTCTTCACATCCGATCCCGCCCGGCGGGCGCGCCGGTAGTCGCGAGCAGTCAAATAGATTTCGCCGGCCACCAGGATGGCGGCGAGCAGCGCGAACAGCCAATACAATTCGGTGCGCTCGACGGTCTCCGACGCGATCAGCGCCGCGGCATCGGGCGCGGGATCGGCTGTGACGGCCGGCACCACCGGTGAGATCGTCTGAGCTTTCTCGCGGTGGAAGTAGCCGACACCGAGCTCGCCGGCCAACGCTTTGAGCGTGTCCTCGCCGATGCTGTTGGTCAACGGAACCCCGGTCTTCTGGTCGGCCATGAAGAGCAGATTGCCGTCGACGAAGCCGCGCGGAATTGGACCGCCCTCAGGTGTTCCGTACCCCAGCACCGCGCCGCCGGCCACCAGATCACCCAGGGTGAAACCGGTTTGGGGGGCACGTGACCCGCTGGCCCCGCAGCCGAGATAGAACACCACATTCTTCGAGCCCTGGTGCTGATAGCGGGCCTGGGTCAGCGCCCGGCGCAGGGTATCGTTGGCGGCGCCGGCGTCGACCTGGTACATCGCGTCCTCGGGGACCTCGGTGTAGGACGACAGCCCTTGAATCAGTGGCTTGAGGCTCCACGTGTCTTCCGAAAGAGGCCACAGCTCACGGGATCTCGAGGCGAACTCGACCACCGAAAACCGCGCCCGGGGGAACTGATCGATCAGTGCCACCGCGTCGTCACGGATTCCGGCCATCCGCGAGGTGTGATCAGCGAAGTCCTCGACGCGGGTATCCACCGAGCGGTCGATCACGAAGAAGACATTGAGGTTGGCTGTCGACGCCCCCGGCGAGGTCGGCGGAGAGTTGCCCGGGTGCGGGTCGGCGGATCCCAGCTGCGGCCGGGCCGCGGCGACGACCAGCATGAGCACAGCGAGCGTCAGCCCGCTCCAGCGCAACACCACCGGTCGGTAACGACCCGGCCCGGTGCGCACCAGCACGCGGTACAGCGCAGTCATACGCACACCGATCAGCACCAGGGCGATGGCGACCAACAGCCACACCGGCAGAACGGGTTCGAATGTCATCGCCGCAACACCGCCAGCGACAGGCACAGCAGGGTCGCGGCAATCAGCGAAATGCTCACCGGCACAACAGGGTAGTCCCAGGACCGGCGAGTGATCATGGTGCCGTTCGGCAACACGGCGTCGGGTGGAGCGTTACGGATGCGGTCCAGCAAGGCCGTCAGCGTGGCGTCGGTACTGCCCGGATCGGCTCCGGTGCCGACGGGGTTGTACAGATTGAACCGGCCGCCGGTGGCGGCGACGATGGACGACAACGACTGGGAGGACTGAGTCGGTCCGCTGAGCACGTCGCTGCGTGCGATCGCGTTGATTTGAATCCCGGCCCGCGCGGCCATGTCTTTGACTTGCTGGGTGGAGTACAGCGACCGTCGGCGATCGTCGTCGGAGCGAATCTTGCTGTAGCCCATGTAGATCACGGAGCGACGGTGCCCCGACTTGTCCTCGAAACCCGGGAAGCCAGTCATGCACAACGCCAGAATGTCCTCTACCGAGCGCACATAGTCGGTGTATTTGGTGGAGCGAGAAAAGTTGGTGATGCCGTTGCTCAACTGGTCGACCTCGCCGGCGCTGAGCTTCTTTCCGGCATCGATGTCACGCTGAAGCGGCGACAGGTTTGCGAAGTCGGTGAACTGTTGCGCGGCCCAGTCGTAGTTGCGGGTCAGCGGAACGACCCGCAGAGTCGGAGAGGTCAACCCGATCCGCTGGGTCTGGAAGGATTTCATCTGCTGGGTGAAGTAGTTCAGCAGGCCCGCCGTCGCGGCGTCGGTCACCGGCTCTCCCACGCAGAGCATGATGTCTTCCGGGTGCAGCGCTTCGAAATTTCTTGTCGCCGAAGAGAAGCCAACCGGCCGGCCCGCGGTGGCGATCGCGGCCGCGAAGAGGATCACCAGTAGCACCGCAGTGACTACCAGCGCGAGGAATCGCGCCCGCGCCACCCGGGCGTACTCCGGAAGCGTGGTCAGCCGGCTGACGTGGGCCAGCGGACGCAGGACTCGAGCTACGGTGGGCAGCGGCACGATCATCGCCACCAACACGACCACCAGCAGCGCCAGGACGCCGCCGGCGGTCAGGGGCCACCATTTCAGGTCCACGAGCGGATCATCTCCTCAACGCTCGCGCCGAACCGCTCGACGTCGACGCGCGCGAGCGGCGTGAACCGGGCATCGTTGAGCGCTGCGATGAGCGGCGCCGCGGGCGCAAGCACGCCGCCGGCCAGGTCTGCGGTGTGCATGTACTGTGCGCGCTGCCCGGTGGCAAGGTTCAGGAAACTCCGCAGCGTGTGGCTGTAGCCCGCGCACGCCTGCACGGCGGTGATCGCTCCGGACCGGTACGTGGTTGTGGTCGCGGCGACCGATCGGGCAAAGCGGCGGGCCAGCAGCCGGCGGTGCAACGTCGACACCCCGCGCAAGGTCCGCAGCCGTGCCGGGGGCATCGTCCAGACGTACACGCCCACGTACCAGCCCGCTAGGACGGCGATTAGCGCCGCGGCGACAACCGTCCACCACACGGAGAACGGGCGCGGTCCAGAGATGTAGCGCAGCAGATCAGTTTGCATGACGGAAGCCTTCGGTCAGGCCGACCAGCTGCGTGCGCAGCTGGCTACTGGCACCGATGCGGGTGTAGCGGATCGCCCTTTCGGTCATGAATGTGTCCAGGCGAGCCAGGCGGGCCTGCTCTTGTCTCCGGTACGCGGCAATGACCCGCGGACCCAAAGTGGCGCCGTTGAGAACGAAAGCGCCGCTGTCGATGTCGAACCCGTCGGCCTCGGTGTCGGAGGATCCGACAGCGGCCATGTCGCTGACCATGGCCCACATCAGCTCGTGCCGACCGGAGAGCTGCTGCAGGGCGTCGGCGAGGCGATCGTCGATGTCGGGTTCGTCGGACACCACGATGATCAGCATGCGGCGTCGATAACCGTTAGCGGCGTAACGTAATTGGGTGACGATGTCACTGGAGCCCGGTGCATGGAGCGTGTGACCGTAGAATCGGTCGAGCAGCGATTCGATGTGTGTCTCGCCGCGGCGGTTACGGGTGTTGGCCGATCCGCGCGAATCGCCGTACACCAAACCGATTTCGTCAGATCGGCCCAGTGTGATCAACCCGATCGCGCCGATGATGTTGGCGGCGATGTCGCGTTTGAGTTCCCCGCTCGGAGCCAGCGCGTTCATGTTACGACCGGCGTCGGCGATCACCAGAATCTTGTGGTGCTTTTCCGAGACGAATCGTTTGATCAACACCGACCCAGAGCGGGCCGTCGCTTTCCAGTCGATGTCGCGGACGTCGTCACCGGGCACATACGGTCGCAGATCATCGAATTCCAAACTGCGCGTGTGCAAAAGGGCGTAACGGCCACCTTCGAGCAGTCCGCGGCTGTCGCTGCCGAAGTGCTGTTTGGCGCGGTTGAGGTGCTTGCCCATGCCGGCTAGGGGACGCGTACGCTTTGCAACACGGCGTCGATCACGGTTTCGGCGGTGATGTTGGACGCCGCGGCCTCGAAGCCGAGGATCAGCCGGTGCCGCAGCACCCGATGGGCCACCTTGGCGACGTCGTCCGGGATAACGTAGTTTCGGCCGCGAAGGATCGCGTGGGCACGGGCGGCCTTACAGAACGCGATCGTGGCCCGGGGACTGGCGCCATATTCCACGATGCGCGCCAGTTGCGGCGGCAGGTATTGCTGGGGGTTGCGCGTGACACCCACGAGTTGGCTGGCGTAATGCATCAGCGCCTGGTCCATGTGGACGGCGGCGACCAGCCGCTGGAGGTGACGGATGTCGTCGAGGGTCACGACGTGTCGGGCGGGGTGGCTCTTGTCGTAGACACCGGCATCGATGCGCGCCATCACCTCGACCTCTTCTTGCGGTGACGGGTAGCGCAGGATCTCTTTGAGCAGGAACCGGTCGGTCTGAGCTTCCGAGAGCGGATAGGTACCCTCCTGGTCGACCGGATTCTGGGTGGCGATCACCAAAAATGGTTCGGGTATCGGGTAATTGGTGCCGGCCACTGTCGTCTGGCGTTCTTCCATCGCTTCGAGCATCGCGCTCTGCGTCTTGGCGCTGCTTCGGTTGATCTCGTCGAGCAGGCAGATGTTGGTGTGCACCGGACCCAGTTGCGTGACAAAGGAATTCGTCGACGAGTCGTAGATCTGGGTGCCGATGATGTCACTGGGCAGCAGGTCCGGGGTACATTGAATGCGCTGGAACCCACCTGCCACGGCCTCGGCGATCACCCGGGCGGCGGTCGTTTTGGCAAGCCCTGGAACGCTTTCCAGCAGGATGTGTCCGCCGGTCAACAAGCCGATCAGCAACGTCTCACGCAGGTTGTCCTGACCCACTACCTTCTCGGCGAACACCTGAGACACCGCGCCCACGATGCGTTGAGCCGCCTGCATCTGTTGCGGGTCGGGTTGCTGCGCCCGGGTGATGGTCATGGGCACCTTTCTGTGATTGGCGGGAAAATATCGGCGGCAACTTATCGATAGCTCAGTGCCGGAGGCACTTTGGAAAGATCAGCGGTGCCGTTGAGGAATGGGTCGATGGTGCCGTCGCCGTTGCCGCCCGACTTGTACTGCACCGTGACCGGGACGGTGACCTCTCCGCTGAACATCGCGGTGAGGCGGAACTGGTCGAAGAAGGAGATTTTGACCTTACTCAGATCGGCTTTGCCCCAGTGGGCAGATCCCTCCACGTACTTGTAGTCGTCGAGACCGGCCAGCGGGCACGGCGGCGGCGGCTTGAGCGCGCTCGACCTCTCACATGCCGCGAATGCGGTGCCGAGCGCATCGATGACGGCCTTGTTGCCGGCGTCGTTGAGGCTGTACGTGGCCTGCACCCACGGCGTGTAGGAGTTCAACGTATCCAACAGGAGGGGTTGGGATTTCACGTCGAGGTAGGGGCTGCTGCTGCCGATGTCGACGTAACCGGGAAAGACGTAGGTGGTCTGACCGCTGATGGGCTTGCCGAACAGCGTCAAGGTCTTGTCGGCGCCGTTGATCGACGAGCCGGGGTCGGGTCGCAACTTAATTGCTGCGGACTCCAGATACCACCGTTTGTTGGTGCGCTTGGTCCGCACGGTGGCGTCGGAGACCTTGTCGCCGAAGGTGGCTGCGACATGCACCTGCCCCATGCCGATCCCGGCGGCGCCAGAGTCGTCGTTCAAAATCCGCACGTTGCTGATCGGCCACTTGGCGATCTGCTTCTTCAAGACGTCGTTGGTCAGGAAGTCCTTTGACGCGGGTTGGTCGTCGCTGTAGGACAGCGCGGCCTCGGCATCGCCGCGGGCCAGAGCGGCCAGATAGCCCTTGACCGCGTCGGCCGCTGACCCCGCGCCGCCCCCAGAGTTGCCACCCGCCAAGGTGATCACCAGCACGACGATGACCACCACGAGTACCGCCGCGCCGGCGCCCAGCGTGATCAGCAGCGGCTTGCGGTTGCGCCGCGGCGTGGGGCCGAAGGAGCCAGGTGGGCCGGGCGGGAAGCCCGGCGGCGGTCCCGGTACGCCCGGTTGCTGCGGCCACGATGGTGCACCGTGTTGTGGTGCTGACCACCGCTCGGGTGGCGGTGCGGCCGGCCACGGTGGCGGCCCCGACTGGGGGTTGGGCGGTGGTTGTGGCGAACCGCCGGGGCCGACCGGATTCGGGCCGCCGTATCCGCCGCCCCCAGACCACTCAGTCACTGCAACCTCTTTCAGTAATCCCGGCGACGCCGCGTTCGGTCGACGTAATTATCGGGCGTCGTGGCCGGCCTCGATCACACAATTTCGTCACGCGTGCACCTTGTCGGCGATGCCGTCGACAATGGCCTGACCCTGCTCGGTGATGTCGTTGCCACATACCCAGGCGTCGATGACGACGTTGCCTAACGCCCGCATCGCATGCTGGCACACATAGCCGTCCCCGGCTTCTTCGCTGTTGCGGACCACGATGTCGGGTCCGGTCTCGGCGGGAACTCCCACTGACCAGGTGTGGGGCTTATGGCCCTCGACCTGGAAACGCACGCGTTGACGCGCGCAGCGCTGCCACAGCACCATCGACCGATCCAGGAAGCGGTAGGCCTGCTGGGCGGTCGTGAACACGACGACACCCTGGTCGGTGTCGTGCTCGGGCTCGTCGCCGGGTTCGGACACTTTGCGCCCCGCCACCGCGACGTACCCGCTACCGCGGTACGTGACGTCCAAGGTGTTCCATAACGCCCCTGCACACGCACGATCGCCCAGCGTGTAGGTGGCGTCGCGTTCCTCGGCCATCTTGGCGTAGGTCTCGTACGTCGTCAGACCCCCCGGTTTTCCGATGATGGCGCTGACCTGCTCGTCACTGAGCAACAGCGACTCCGGGTGCGATGCCGAAACCTGCGGTCCGGCCGGGCCCGACGGCAACACCGAGTGACCGGACACGGCCACCGCACATCCGCTGACGTTGACGGCTGCCAGCGCCATGGCACCGATCAGCCGGGCGGTCGGAAGGCTCATCCCGGTACCTTCGCCGCGATCGCCGACGCCACCGCCCCGGCCTGGGTGCGCAACCCGGGACCGCACGCACGGATGTCGACGGCAACGTTGTTGTGCACGGTCAGGGCGTGTTCGCACGCCAACGACGGCTCCACCTCGTCTCGAGACGCCATCGTCAGCATGCCGGACGTGTCGTTGGCGTCTTCGAGGGTGTACTGCAGATCGGTGCGGGGATTGTCCTTGTCCAGATTGCGTTCGTCGACGTGGCGTCCATTGCACGTCTTCCAACTCGCCGCCTGCTTGGCGTAGAAGCCAGTGGCGTCTTCCGGGAGCGGAAACGCCACCACCGCTTCGTAGACCACCTGGTTCCACTCGTTACCGGGTTTGCGGATGCTGCGTCCGCGAACTCCCATCCATCCGCTGCCCTCGTAGGCCGGTTGCCACGTCGACGACCAGGCGCCGGCGCAGTCGCCGCCGGGTGTGTTGAACCCGAACATTCGCGACCACTCGTCGACCACCTCCATGTCGGTGGCGCCCACGAAAGAGTTGACCTCGGCCGCGTCCAGCAGCAGCCCGGGAAGCTCGCGCACGAGCACGGGCGCCGCGAAGGGCATGGGCGTGAACTTGGCCCCGGCGCTGCTCGACGCCCGGCCGCTATCCCCGGTGGAAGCGCACCCGGCCAACACCGCGACGGCGACAGCCAGCACGACGAACCTGCGACCGCCTCTCAGGCGCACGGCAGTCGCTATGGTCCTGGACACGGACTCAGAGTCTGGCAAGCGTCACGCGCGCCGTCCACTCACCCGGGCGGCGCCAGGCCGACAGCACCCGTTCGCCAGGAGCGAAACGGGGTTATGGTTCCGTTTAATCGCCGCTAGGTTCGAACAGGTGACGATCAAACTTGGTTATCAGATCCCGAACTTCTCCTACGGCACCGGCGTTGAGCAACTTTTCCCGACAGTTATCGAGCAGGCGCGAGAAGCCGAAGCAGCGGGCTTCGACTCCGTGTTCGTGATGGACCACTTCTACCAATTGCCCGGTCTTGGCGAACCGACCGAACCGATGCTGGAGGCCTACACCGCGCTTGGCGCGCTTGCGACGGCCACCGAGTCGGTCCAACTCGGCACGCTGGTCACCGGCAACACGTACCGGAACCCCACCCTTTTGGCCAAGGCGATCACCACGCTTGACGTCATCAGCCAGGGTCGCGCGATTCTGGGTATCGGGGCGGGTTGGTTCGAGCTGGAGCACGACTCGCTGGGCTTCGAATTCGGTACGTTCACCGACCGGTTCAACAAGCTCAACGAAGCGCTCGAGATCATCCTGCCAATGATCAGAGGTGAGCGCGTCACCGTCGACGGCGCGTACTACAAGACTAAGGACGCGTTCGCCAATCCGCGCTTGCGTGACCACATTCCGCTGAAGATCGGTGGCAGCGGGGAGAAAAAGACGATCCCGTTGGCGGTCAAGCACTTCGACCACCTCAACATCATCGCGCCATTCGACCAGCTCGCCGGCAAGGTGAAGGTCGTGCAGGAGCGTTGCCAGGAGGCGGGGCGCGATCCGGCGACGCTGGAAACCAGCACACTGATCAGTGTGCTCCCCGATCCCAACGTCACCATTGACTCGCTGCCCGAGGAGTTCCGGCAACGCGCCGCGGTCGGCACACCCGAATCCATTGCCGACCAAATCAAGACCAGGGTCCTGGACGCCGGTGTCGGCGGGGTCATTTTCAACATGCCTGCCTACACGCCGGGTTCGATCGCGGCCGTCGGCAAAGCGCTCCAACAGGTTCTGTAGGCGACGCGTTACCCGGGCAGCGTGAACGCTGTTCGGCCGGCTATCGACGCCATGTGGGAGGTCAGCGCGCGTTCAGGGATCAGGGCGGTCGCATAGCTGGCTGCCATGCTGAGGGCGGCGGGCCGCACATTAACCAGGGTTCCGATCGTCGCCGACTCGCGGACAAGCCGCGAGACCCGGCGGCGGCGGTATGCGGTGAAATGCGCAAAGGCGGTTGACAAATCGGGTGTCTGGTTCGCGAACGCGGCAAGCAATGCCGCGTCCTCGATCGCTTGGCAACCCCCTTGTCCGAGATGCGGCCGCATGGGGTGGGCGGCGTCGCCGACAAGCACGACCGGTCCCTGTGACCAGTGTCGAGCAGGCTGGCGGTCGTAGAGATCGTCACGCAACACGTCAGCCTCTGCGGTCGCAGCCAGAAGGCTCGGCATGGGCTCGGTCCAGCGGCTC
The DNA here is from genome assembly GCF_022430545.2 of Mycobacterium paraterrae. Lineage (NCBI taxonomy): Bacteria > Bacillati > Actinomycetota > Actinomycetes > Mycobacteriales > Mycobacteriaceae > Mycobacterium > Mycobacterium paraterrae. The sequence continues at coordinate 291,675 of NZ_CP092488.2, forward strand.
AGCATGCGCTGGAGGTACCGCAGCTCCCCCTCGGCTGCGCGCTGGCCCTCGCGTGCGCGTTGCGTGGCGAACCAGTAGGTCAAACCGTCTCCCATTGGCACGTGGCCAGTTTCAATCCCCGGGCCCAATGTCTGGCCGGCCAGCTGTGGGTCCAAGCCATACCGGGCGATCCCCCGCCAGCTGGTGTAGCCGACGTAACGGTTGGTCAGCGGACCGTTGAGTTGGCGTGCGATCAGCGAGTGCGTTCCGTCGGCACCGACTACTGCGTCGGCGTCGCGAACCCCGTAGTCCGATAGGCGCACCTGCACCCCGTCAGCACTGCTGGTGACACCGACGGCCGTGATGCCGTCTTCGATGGTTCCTGTGGGTAAGGCGGCGGTGAGGATGTCGCGCAGCAGAGGCCGCCGGATCACCACGAGCGGTTCGCCGAGTGCGTGGACGAACCGCTCACCCGTTGGGCGCCGCAGCCAGGTGCCATTGCGCCAGCGCACAGCGCCGGCGGTGACGCGCCCGCCGGCCGCGCGGACCGAATCGCCGAGACCGAACTGGTCGAGGGCGGCTAAAGCGTTGGGCCAGATGCTGATTCCTGCGCCCGCAGAGGTGTCGGCGCGCTTTTCCAGGACGGTGACGTCATAGCCGCACCGGTGCAGTCCGATCGCTGTGGCCAGACCGGCGATTCCAGCGCCGGCGATGACGACTCGTTCACTCACGTCTGTGAACCTAACTCGCCGTCATGGCCGTCGATACGTCATCCTGTGTCCCGTGCTGTGGTGCAATCGCATCATGGGAAGAATCCGACGGATCGTGTCCGTATCCGCCCCCACGGCCCCTCGCAGCGATTGCGGCTGGCTTCTTGCCGGATACCTCGGTGCCGCAGGCTTTTTCGTCCAGGAGGTGTTGTTCCGGCAGCGCGGCGCGGCCTCCAGTCTTGACGCCTCTCATGACGACAGGGGAACTACGAGAACGTTGCTCGTATCATCCGGACTCGCCTGCGGCCTGCCGTTGATACTGCGCCGACTCCCGCTGCCGCTCATGCCTCGGGCAGCAGCCGCCACGGGCCTGATCATGCAGGCGTGCGGATTCGTACTGCGAGTGTGGTCCATGCGGACGCTGGGTGACTTCTACACGCGCACTTTGCGTACAGCGCAGCACCAGCACCTCGTCGAGACCGGCCCGTACCGATTGATTCGACACCGCGGATACGCCGGCGCCCTGTCGGTGTGGACCGGCTTGGCCCTTGCCTCTCGGAGCGCACCGGCGGTCGTCCTGGTCGCCGCGCTGATGGGACGTGCGTATCGGCGACGTATCACCGCCGAAGAAGAGTTGCTAAGGCGAGCACTACCCGATTACAGCGACTACAGTCACCGAACCCGCAAACTCGTCCCATACGTCTGGTGACGAATCGAAATACATCAACAACATTCACGCACCTGCCGTGCCCAATCCGGTTTGGCAAGGTCTCGACCTAGTAGGACTACACCAGGCAGGGAATGCTGCGCTGCCAGGCGGAAGCGCGAACGGGGGCAACCTTGAGACGATGGTGGCCTCGTTGGCGGCGCAGCCGGGAACGGTGACTATGAGGGACTAGAGAAGGGCTGCCGATGACGACGACTGCCCGTCAGGTAGTCCTTCCCTCCGGTGAGACATTCGCCGCGCTGGGCCAGGGCACCTGGCACTTCGCCGAGCATCCCGCAGGACGCGCAGACGAGATCGCCGCGATCCGGCTGGGGCTCGATCTCGGGATGACTACGGTCGACACCGCCGAGATGTACGGCGACGGCGCGTCAGAGACGCTCGTTGGCGAGGCGATCTCCGGGCGTCGCGACGAGGTCTTCCTCGTCGACAAGGTGCTGCCAAACCACGCGACCCGGGCCGGTACCGGACGAGCCTGCAGAGCCAGCCTTGCTCGCCTCAACACCGACCACATCGATCTCTACCTGCTGCATTGGCGGGGAAACGTCCCGCTCGCCGAAACCGTCGAGGGCTTCGAGGATTTGGTGAAGGAGGGACTGATTCGCTACTGGGGCGTGAGCAATCTCGACCTTGACGACATGGGCGAATTGACCGGTTCGCCGGGCGGCGACCAGGTACAGGCAAACCAGATTCTCTACAACTTGACGCGTCGCGGCCCGGAGTATGACCTCATCCCTTGGCTGTCCGAACGCGGTATACCGATGATGGCTTATTCCCCCATCGAGCAGGGTCGCCTACTCGGACATCCAGCGCTGGACGAGGTCGCGCGGCGCCACTCCGCCACCTCGGCGCAAATTGCGCTGGCCTGGGTGCTACGCCACGACGGTGTCAGCGCCATCCCACGCGCGAGCACGTCTGCGCACGTTCGGGAGAACGCCGCCGCAGTGCAGATCAATCTCGGCCCCGAAGACCTCAGCGTGCTCGACCGCGCCTTCCCGCCGCCTACCGGGCCGCGTCGGCTCGAAACGCTCTGACGATCCGGCTAGTTCATCTGGCGGCGTTGTCCGGGCGCGCTGCGGTGCAATCGCACCATGGGAAGAATCCGACGGATCAAATCGGTATCCGCCTACACGGCGTCTCGCAATAATTACGGCTGGCTCCTTGCCGGATACCTCTGTGCCGCAGGCTTTTTGGTCCAGGAAGTGTTTGCTCCGCTAGCGCGGCGCGGCCTCTATTTCGATGCTGCTCAACAGGTTTAGCCTGTAAGCGGCAGCGGTTAGCCGTCGTTCGTCAGTTGAGGGGCGGGGGTGTAATAGGTATCGCCGCCTATGCATCGGTGGTCGTCAGCGCATCGCATTTCGATGTGTACGAGTTCGTCGCAGTCGCGGTGTCGGAAAACGACCGGGCCGCCGGCGTCGTCGGCTTCCCACCGGTCTCCCCATTGCATCAGCGCAACGACGGCGAAAAACAGGTCGTATCCCTTCTCGGTGAGAAGGTATTGGCGGCGTTCACGCTGGCCGACTTCGCGGTAGGGCTCCTGGCGAAGCACGCCATGCTCGACGAGGGTAGCGAGCCGATCGCTGAGAACCGCTCGAGAGCACTCCACTTTAGCGAGGAATTCTTCGAAACGGCTTGCGCCGTAAAGAGCTTCGCGGATCACAAGCAGCGTCCACTTCTCCCCGACCACGTCGAGGGCGCGCTTGATGGAACAGTTCCGTACGCGCAGTTCCTCAAACGACACCGCCGACGCACGGTCCTTACTCGCGCGACGGGTGCTCACGAGGGCCGACTGTACCAGGGTTTGACATTCGAACTCAGGCTCCTTACGTTGAGTCTGAAAGTCAGACTCAGGGAAAGGCCGACGGGTGAGCAGTGTCGATCAGGACGGGCTCGTTGTTGTCGTGGGGGCGGCGGGCCGCCACGGTGGTACCGGGGGGCAGGTCGCGAAGCGGGCGTTGGCGGCGGGCCGTCAGGTCCGTGCGCTGGTGCGCAGCGACGACGAACGCGCGCAACGTCTTCGCCGGCAGGGCGTAGAGACGGTTGTCGGAGATTTGCTTGACCTTCGAACCTTGTATCCCGCACTGGAGGGGGCGGACGCCGTCTATGTCGCTTATCCGGCCGCGCCTGGTCTGCCGGCAGCCTTGCTCAACGTTGCTTCGGTGCTCAAGGATATGCGCGCGACCTCACGCGTGATCGTGATGTCAATGGGCGCCGCGGACCGCAACAGCCCCAGCGGCATCGCTCGCGCACACGCAGAGGCTGAAGAATTGCTCATCGAGCTCGGCACAAATGTCACCGTCGTGCGTAGCAGCGCGTTCTTCTACGAGAACATTCTGCGGCTGCATGCCGGATCGATCAACCTGATGAACGTGCTGCTCAACAATTTTGGCGACAGCCGGCCGGCGTGGATCGCCGGCCGAGACATCGGGGACTATTGCGCCTCAGTGCTGCTCGACCCGGACCGCTACGCCACAGATCCCATCATCTACCCGCCGGGGCACGAATTGCTCGCGCATAGCGAGATCGCCGACATCATCAGCGAGGAAGTCGGACGTCCGATCAGCTACCGCTACATCTCTACCGCCGAGTGGGCCGGGCAGATGAACGGTCTGGTCCCCGAGGCGACCGTCGAGCACCTGACCAAGATGGGCGAGATGTGTGAGAACGGGACCACGTTGTTGCGCACCGACGTCAACCCGGCCGCGCTGCAGGCCGCCAGCGGCGGACGTGCGCCACAGACGTTCCGTGACTTCGTCCACCAGCACAGTGCCGAATTCGGCGCCATCACGGCCACTGCGTAGCCGACACGTTCGAAAGGTAGTGGGGAACGGTGCTGATGGACTCTGGGCGACCGCGGTGCGGTCTCTCTTGGCGGAAGCGGCCGAAAAGTCGCCTGCTCCACTGGCTTATCGTAGCAACGGTATGCCTGCTGATAGTCGGTTGCGCGAATTCGACACCAGTTCGTCACGACGGACAGACCGGACTTGCGACACCAACGCCGCCCGGGGCGAGCCGCGACATCGCCGCGCGCCAAGCGGATGCCGTCTTCAACGATTACCGGTTCCGCAACGGAGAACCGCTGTCGCAGTTGCGGATTCATTATTCGGTGCTCGGCCAGCCGCACCGCAACCAGCAAGGCGTTACCGACAACGCGATCCTGCTGCTGCATTGGACCAACGCCAGCGGACAGGCGTTGCTAGCCCCAGAATTCCGCGATGCGTTGTTCGCGCCGGGAGCACCGTTTGATGCCACCCGGTTTTTTGTGATCATTCCCGACGACGTCGGCCATGGTCAGTCCAGCAAGCCCAGCGACGGGCTTCGCGCTGGTTTCCCGCACTACGGCTATGCCGATGTGGTGGACCTGCAACACAAGCTGGTCACCGAGACCCTCGGCATCAGCCACCTGCGCGCGGCTGTCGGTCTGTCGATGGGCTGCATGAATGCCTGGCAGTGGGCCGAAACCTATACCGACACAGTGGATGCCGTCATGCCGATCGCGTGCTTTCCCGCCCCAGTCAGCGGCCGCAACCTGCTCTGGAGGCGGATGGCCGTTAATGCCATCAAATCCGACCCGGCGTGGGCTGCCGGCAATTACCAGCAGCCACCACCCTCGGCAGCGTTTGCCTTGCAAATCACCCGCATGATGATCGACGGCGTGGCACATCTGCAAGACGAGATACCTGATCCCGGCAAGGCGGATGCGTTCCTGCGCGCGACCGACCAACAAGCCGCGCACGTCGACGCCAACGATCTGCTCTATTCGCTGGAGTCCTCAAGCGATTTCAACGCCGAACCGGCCCTGGGCAACATCACCACCAAGGTGTTCGCCGTCAACTTCGCCGACGACGAGTTCTACCGCGACAGCCTGGCGGTGCTGCAACACGACCTCCCCAAAGTTAAAAACGCGCGGCTCGAGATCCGCCCGGTGTCGGAAGGCTCGGCCGGCCACTTCACCATGACCCATCCCCGGCTGTGGCGCGACCAGGCAGCGGCCTTCATGGCGTGGTCCACGCCGCACTGATCACCACCCGTCACGTTGTGCCCGCCGACCACCACAGTCGTGACCGGCAACGGATCTGCGCCCGACGACGATGTCGGCGCGGTCACTGGACGGGCTCCGATCAGTGCACCGAATTCACCGACGACACCGCCGACGCGTGGAAATAGCTGCACCGCAATGGGAGACAAGAGAGGCGCCAGTGATGAGCTCTATCACAAACCTGGGCGATTTCGCCGCCCTGGATCCGTTCTTCCGCATCATCGAGCACGGACTACAGGGTCTGGTCGAGCCCGGGCACTTTTTCGATTTGATGGCCGAGGACGTCGTAATCGAATATGTGGTCACGGTGCCCGGATATCCGGCCCGGGTAGAGGGCCGTCAAGCGCTAGCCGAACTCTACCGCCCCTACGGGACCGCGATGCAACTGGAGCGCTGCTTCGATCTCGCCGTCTACCACGACCCGGCCAAGAACGTTGCCATTGTCGAGTACGCCTGCGAAGGCCACACCGTCAACGGGAACCATCCCTACGCCAACCGGTTCATCTCCGTGATCACCCTGCGGAACCGAAAAATTGTGTACTGGCGTGATTACCTCAACCCCGTCGCGGTGTTCAATGCACTCGGCTGGCCCGCGTCCTGAGCGCGTAGAAAGCAACACGCGAGCGCCTAGCTGGGTTCTTCGCTTCGCCTAGATGTGCGGGCGTGATCACGACGGCAGTGCCGCTCATGTTGGTGTGGACGGATTCGGTGCGGATGACCTCACGCGGTGTTGGCGTGGCGGCGTCCTTCCGATGCAGGGCTGGGTGAGATGCTTTGGTGGTAGGTCCTTCCGCGACTGAGTCCCACCGGCCAGCCAAACCAGCGGTAGCGCGCCAGCCCGGTAAGGAAAAGGTCGGCAACGCGCGAGGAGATCGCTTCGGTGACGAGCAGCAACGTGACGATCCTCGGGATAACGACGCGGCGCTTGCCGCGGCGAACAGCAGTGACCACAGCGCGGGATACCTCGTCGACCGTGAGCGGAGTCAAGTAGCGAAATGCCGGCGGCATCTCGGCCTCGTCGACGTCCTCGAGCAGGGTGGTAGCGGTCAGCGCCGGATAGATCACCGACACGTTGATCTTCGTGCCGGCCAACTCCTGGCGAAGCGCGTCGGAGAATCCCGACATCGCGTGCATCACCAGTCCGTAGGAGCCAAAGCGAGCGATGGCCTTGCGGCCCATGACCGACGACATGTTGACCACCGTGCCCGAGCCCTGCCGACGCAGAATGGGCAGCACCTGCTGGGTCAGGCTGATCGCACCAAACAGGCTCGCCTGCATGGTTTGTCGCGCGTCTTCAGCGAATGAGAGTGACTCGACAGGGCCGACTCTGGCGATCCCGGCATTATTGACCAGGACATCGATCCTGCCGAATCGGTCCATCGTTCTATTCACCAGCGCCTCGACCTGCTCAGTGGACGTCACGTCGGTCGGCACCGCCAACGCATCGCCGCCCAGCAGGTGGATCTGCTGCGCGAGCTGTTCGAGCGGTCCGGCCGACCGCGCAACCAGGACCACCGCAGCACCCCGCCTGGCGAACTCCAAGGCGATGCCCTTGCCGAGTCCCCTGGAGGCGCCGGTAATCAGCACGACCTTATCGGCGAAGTCGCGTTTCATATTGTTCTCCTTTGGTGTAAATACAACATTTGGATGGTCGGGTTTTCCACTCCGTCCAGGAGTGGTCGTCAATCGGTCGGCAGGTCCCCCACTGCGCTGGCCAGCTCCTTGACCGCGTTCACTCCGTGCGTCCCAAGCAGGGCAGCCGCCTGCTTTTGAGCTCGCCGCCAGACGGGCGTGACGGCGTGAATTTTCTTGCGGCCCAAAAAGCTCAGCTCGATCTCCCGGATACCCTTGGCATCTGAAGACACCGCGGCCACCCACCCCTGTTTGAGCAGCGGACTCAGATTGCGGCTGACCGTGGAGCGATCGAGCATCAGCAGCTCGCCCAACCGTGCCGGCGAGCACGGACCGACCTTGCCCAGCGCCGCCAGGAGGTTGAGCTGGGCGATGCTCAGGCCGTGGCCTTCCAAAGCGCGGTCATAAAGACCAGTCATCGCCCGACCGAGAAGCCGAGTGCGGAACGCGACGCAGTCGCCGACGATCTCCTCCACCGGGGAAACACTCATGACGACATTGTTGCATATACACCAATATCTGGCTAGTGCGCTTGCGTCCACTGGTGAGTCACCGCGTCGAGGTGGCGTAGTGAGCCGTCGCGGGGCTGGGTCGGTAGTTCGACCAAGAGCTCGTCGATTCCCAGTTCGTAGTAACGCTGCAGTTCCGTGGTGTCGGGGATCGAGCCAATGTGCTGGACGATCACCCGCGTATCGGCGGCGAGGTTGCGCAACTGTGTCAATGGCTCTGAAAGATGCTGCGCGCCGGTGGAGTTCGGCAACCATCCGGCGCCGAGCTTCGCTATCCGCCCGAAGGCGGCAGTGCCGCCACCGAGGTAGATCGGTGGATGCGGTGTGGTCACTGGTTTCGGCCAGCTGTAGATGGGGTCGAAATCGACGTATTCACCGTGATATTCGGCCTCGTCGTGGGTCCAGATCTCGACGATAGCTGCGAGTTTCTCGTCGAATACCCGCCCGCGTGAGCGTGGGTCGACGCCGTGGTTGGCTATCTCTTCGCGCAGCCATCCCACACCGGCGCCGAAGAGCAGCCGGCCATCGGAGACCATGTCGAGAGATGCGAGCTGTTTGGCAAGCAGGATTGGGTCGTGCTGGGCAACCAGGGTGATGCCGGTCCCGATACCCAGCGATGTCGTTGCAGTGGCGGCGGCGGTCAGCGCCACCAGCTGGTCCACCGTTCGGTAGTACTGCGCAGGGATGGGCCCACCCATCCGGTACGGCGTTGTGACGTGCACCGGCATGTGCATGTGTTCGGTGGTGAAAAGTGATGCAAAGCCCCTTGTTTCAAGCTCGACGGCCAGTTCGGCGGGCCGGATACCGGTGTCGTTGAAAAACGTGAATATGCCTAGTCGCATCGTGCGGCTCTCCTGGTTGTCGCGACCGACGATGTCAGCGCGGTCTTGTCCAACACAACGATCAGACGCTTGCTATTTCATCCGACCGGATTGGCCGAGTGGCGATGTGGTCGCCGCGTGCCGGACCGGCAGCCAGCACGCGGCCAGCGGAACGGTGGTGAGCATCCCGAGCGCGATGACCGAGGCGAGGTGGTGGTGTTCGGCGCGCATGGTGGCCGCCATGATCAGCATCATGGTGAAGTGTGCTGTGTTGGCGACCAGGTTGTAGTCAAGAAAAAGCCGATTCATCAGCGGCGCGCGCGCCGCGGCGAATAGGAACAGCGCCCACACGATGTAAACGGTGCTGAACATCACGGCCACCGGCCCGCCGCCTGCTCCCCAGATGAAGATGCCGGCAAGTCTCGGCGGCAACGCAGCGATGTGATGCGTCGTTTCGAGGAGGAAGTCGGGCACAAAGAACACGAGGTACTCGAGCGCGGTCAGGCGCATTACGAGCGGTAGCAGCGCGTACGCGCGACCGCAGCTAGCTGGTTCACCAGTTCGTGCAGACATCTGGTCTTCTGGCGTTCCGTCCGACCGGGCCCGGTGCTGGTCCGCTGTCACGAGGCAACGTGGGCGGGCTCAACGGTCTCGTCTGCGGTGACGGTCTGCTCGGCCCTGGCGGGAAGCAGCCATGCCACGATGACGGCTGCACCGATGGCGATTCCAGCGCAGACCAGTGTCGCAACGCGATAGCCGTCGAGGAACGCGGCGTTCACCGCCGCCCGTACCTCGGGGATGAGCGCAGCAGGGACGTGGCCGATGATGCTGTGTGCCACCGCCATCGAGCGGCCGGCCGCGGAGTGCAGCTCAGCCGGCAGCCGGGCCAGGCTGGTCGCCGAGGCGATCCGGGCACTGTAGATGGAGGCGAAGACGCTACCGGCGATGGCCACGCCCAGGGTGCCGCCGAATTCGCGGGTGGTGTCGTTGACCGCCGAGCCTATGCTGGCTTTCTCGGCGGACAGCGAACCCATGATGGCCTCGGTGGCCGGGGCAATCGTTAGGCCTAAACCGCCGCCGAGCAGCAGCATTTGCATGGCCATTTCGGGGTAATTGGTTGCGGCGCTGACGGTCGACGACCATGCCAGGCCGGCAGCGAAGACGGCGAGTCCGCCGGCGGCCATCGCTGTGGTGCCGATGCGCTCGACGAGGCGGGGTCCGATGATGCTGGCCCCAGCGATTGAAATAGCGACCGGCAACAAGCGGGCTCCGCTTTGAAAAGCACTGTATTCCTTGACGAATTGGAAGTATTGGGTGATCACGAAGATAAAGCCGAACAACGTGAGAAAGCTTGCCGTCACAGCCAGGCTGCCCCCCGAGAAGCGGCGGTTGGCGAATACTGAGACATCAAGCATGGGATGGGCGCTCCGCCGCTCCCAGAGCCCGAAGCCCGCCAAAATGGCTGCGGCGAGGCCGAATCCGAGGACAGTCCGGGTGTTCGTCCACCCCCATGTCGGGGCTTGGATCACGGTATAGACCAGCGTGGTGATGCCCGCTGCGGACAGCAGCAATCCAGGAATGTCGACGCGTGGGGCATTCGGGTCCCGCGAAGGCGGCACAAACAAGATCCCGCCCACAATGGCCAACAGCGCGATCGGAATGTTCACCATGAAAATCGAGCCGCGCCAGAAATGCTCCAGCAGCCATCCCCCGCTGATCGGTCCGACCGCCACGCCAACTCCCACCATGGCCGCCCACAACCCGATCGCCTTGGCCCGTGACACCGGATCGGTGAAGATGTTGGTGATCAAACCCAATGTGGTCGGAAAGATCACCGCGGCACCGACACCCATTGCGGCGCGCGCGGCGATCAGCTGATCTGCCGAATTAGTTTGCGCGGCAATCGCGGACGTCAGCGCGAACAGTGCGAGTCCGGCGTTGAGCCAACCCAGTCGGCCAAAGCGGTCACTCAGGCTGCCCACCGACAACAGCAACCCGGCCATCACCAGGGTGTAGGCATCGACGATCCACTGCAGCTGCGCGGTATCGGCGTGCAACTGATTCGACAGCGTGGGTAGGGCGACGTTGACGATGGTGGCATCGACGTTGATCACGAAGACGCTCAGGCAAATCACCGCCAACGCGGCGACAGGGTGATCACGGAAGACGGGGCGACGTGTACTCATGAGACAAAATAATAAAGTAGAGAAACTTGAATATCAACTTGTAGGAGGTTGGTCATTGCGAGGTCGCCCGGAAGCCCGTCTCGCGGCGGTTGGGCGGATCGACGCGGACATATTCTTCGAACCACCTCGCACCGTCGCACCGGCTCGCGGCGGTGAACAGAGCCAGCAGTGCCGCCGCATCGGACTGGCTGGCGTGGGCGCCGAGTGCAGCCAGCTTCACGTTCCAGTAATTGGTGATGTCGACGGCGGTGGTGATTTGGGCGTCGTCGATCGCCATCGATTCCGGCGGCAACCAGGCCTCCGGACCCAGCTCGGCGCGCGCCTGGGTTGCCAGTGAGGCTAACCGGCTGCGGGACAACGCAATGTAGTACAACTGCGGAACAGCGGCCGGCGCTTCGTCGCCGGCGACACCTGCGATGGCAAGCGCTGAGTGCACCAGGTCATGAGTGCGGATGTGATCGGGGTGGCCCGATAATCCGTTGGGCGGGTAGGTAATGAGAACGTCAGGACGGTAGGCACGCAGCACCTCCGCGAGCCTTAACGCCATCGGCGCGAGCGGGCGACGGCTGAATGCCTCGGTCGATAACGGCGGATCGTCCTCGCCTGCCACCCCTGAATCGGGGTAGCCCAGCGTGACCAGATCGCAGATACCTAAAATACTTGCGGCGGTGGCGAGTTCGCCTAAGCGCTGGGCGGCGACCTGGCGCGGGCGGTGACCGAGTTGCCCCGGCTTGACTCCGTCACCGCCGTCCCCCTGGCTACCGTCGGTACACGTCACCAAGACCGTGCGCCAGCCAGCTGCGGCGTAACACGCCAACGTGCCACCCGTTTGGCTGGACTCGTCATCGGGATGGGCATGCACCACCATCAGTACCGGCGCGCGCGACGCTGCTGGGTAGTCGTTCACCGGCGTTCAGGTGGGTGGTGCCAACCAGCTTGATACTTTGCGGGTGGCGGCGAAACTGGCCCAGGAGACCGCTGCGAGGAGTTCGGTGTCGGTGGGTTGGCTGCGGCGGAAGTCCGCGATGACGGTGTCGTCGATCTGATAGGGCGCAAATGCGACCAGCAGGGCCAGTCTGCCCGCGGCCTGGTCCGTGCTGTCCAGTTCGCCGACGGCGTCCTCGACCCAGCTTCGGCTGATCCCGGGCTCTTGGCCATTCCAAGCCGCGACGCGCTCGTGCACGAGATCCCGGACCGGTTGCGTGAGGACCTCATTACCGAGGCCGTCGATGACGGCTTCCAAGCTGCCGAACGCCGCGGCGAGCGCCGGTCTGGGCGCAGTCCAGCCGAACTCCGGTGACGGTGACGCCTCGGGAAGTGAACCGACCGCACCCCCCGATGGGACCTCGATGGCCATGATCCGCTTGGCGGCCACCGTGCCGGCCACTCGTATCGTGGTCCCCCGCAGCCAGCGCAGTGTGGCGGGCAGGCTGGCGGGACCCGGGGGGAGAAAGACCTGCACCATCCGGTCGATGTAGTGGAAGCTGGCCGCTGAGGCGATGAGTTCGGGTGCCTGTTCTGGGGTGAACGGCGGCTGCTGCAAAATGTCGGCGCCGGGTTGGCGGTTGGCGAACGCCCACCGCGCGATCTCACGGGCGGTGGGGTCTTTGATGAGATCTGGTCGATTGGCGCGGATCGCCGCGGCGGTGGCGGTATCGCCGGTGCCGACGAGCAACGTGCTGTGGGCGTCGACGCAAAACGAACACTGATTGATCGCAGATACGCCTTCGCACACCACTTCACGCAGTCGGCGGCTCACTGGGCCTGCGACGATGGATTCGCGCAGCATCCCCCACACCCCGGCCAGCAGTTCAGGTATGGGCGCGTGCAGGGTGACCGGCGGGACCAGCTGGAACTCCCGCTTCATTTGCCGGTAGACCTCACCAACCAGACCGTCCGCATCACGCGGAGATACTGCATCGATGTGTTTGATGATTTGCGGAGCCAAGGACGTGAACAATGTGTCCTCGACACGAGCGGTTAACGGCGCCATGGGTGAACCTCGTCGATTCTTGAGAAGGGCTGCGGACCGTCGTCGCCGGCCGTGGTGATGGCCGTCGAAATACGTTGTCTCATCGACCGATTGGTGTCGCGATTGGTGAAGTCATCGCCCTGACCCGACGCCGATTACCTGGTGGTAGGTCTTACCCCGGCTCATTCCCGCCAGCCGGATGAAAGAGCGCCGGGCCAGAGCCGCCGCCATCAGGTCCCCGATCCGAGGCGACAACGCCTCACCGAGCAGCAACAGCTTCGCCGGACCTGGCATCACGACCCGTGATGCTCCCCGACGCACTGCCTTGACAACAGCGCGTGCAACGGCCTCAGACGTCAACGGGGTCATATGGCGAAACGGGGGTGGCATCTCCGCCTCGTCGGCATCGCGCAACAGGTCGGTGGCGGTCAACGCGGGATACATCACCGACACCCGAATGTTGCTGCCCGCCAACTCCTGACGAAGCGCATCCGAGGCCGCCGACACCGCGTGCATCACAATGGCGTAGGAGCCGAAACGAGCAAACGCTTTGCGTCCCATCACCGATGACATGTTGACGATTGCGCCGGAGCCCTGCCGCCGCATCGTCGGTAACACCTGCTGGGTTACGTCGACCATCCCGAAAAGGCTGGCTTGAAGCGTATCCCGAACGTTGTCGCTGAACTCTGCGGACTCGAGACCACCAACCCGCCCGATGCCGGCGTTGTTGACCAACACATCGATTCGACCAAAACGCCGCAACGCCGCATCCACCAACGCCACCACATCAGCGTGGGACGTCACATCGGTAGGCACGACCAGCACCTGCCCGCCCAGAACCATCAGGTCCTCTGCGACGTCAGCCAAACGCTCCGCTGAGCGGGCCGCAAGAACCACCTGCGCGCCCTGTTCGGCGAACGCCAGCGCCACCGCCCTGCCGATACCGCGTGACGCACCGGTAACCAGCACCACCTTGTCCTCGAAGTGCTTCTTCACACCACATCCCCAACTTTCCGATCCCAGACACCTGAAGGCATCACCGGCCGTGTAGGACGCCCGCAGGCGGATTCTAGATAGGAGACTAAATCTCTTAAACAAACAAATCAAGCTATTGATTCATGAATGCATCTTCGATTGTTAAGATCGTGTGGTGACAACACGGGTGTATAACCAGAACTGCCCCATCGCACGCGGTCTCGACGTCATCGGCGAACGCTGGACGTTGCTGATCGTGCGGGAACTGATCGGCGGCCCCCGCCGCTACAGCGACCTGCGAGCCGAATTGCCCGGCATCGCCACCAACCTGCTTGCGCAACGGCTCAAAGAGCTTCAAGAGTCCGGCTTGATCGACCGCACCGACTTGCCAGCGCCGATCGGCCGTACCGTCTACACCCTCACCGACGAGGCCTGGCAGCGTGTGCTTCCCATCGTCCAAGCCATCGCGCTGTTCGGACTCGACAAAATCGACCCGCAGGACGCCAGCGCCATCACTCCGCTCAACGGATTTCTGGCCGGCATGCTGCTGTCTTTCGACGCAGCCGCGGCAACCGAACTCGACACAAGCTATCGCATCGACATCGACGGCCGGCGCTTCGAATTGGCAGTCACCAACGGACATCTCGCCAGTACTCGCGGCGAACCCGACGTCACCGTCACCGCGAGCGCCGCCGACCTCATCACCATCCGACTCGGCACCCACCCCAACGCACGAAAATCCGCCCTACGCCGCATCCGCTTCGACGGCGACCCACACGCGGTCGACGCGATGCGAAACGTATTCTCGCTGCGTCTTTAACGTCTTGGGCCCTGATTAGTGCGATTCCGTCAACGGCGTCAGGCGGAGTTGGTGTTTCACGGTGACTGTTTTCATCGTTCGTTCACGGCGGGTCTTTGCGGGGCCAAGCAGAGGTCTTAAAAGATCTATGGGCTGGCAAGAGTGATCCCTTGCCAGCCCATAGATTACGTAAAGATCAGAGCGCGGTCACTCCGGTGGCTTGGGGGCCCTTGGCGCCCTGCCCTACCTCGAACTGAACTCGCTGGTTCTCCTCCAGTGAGCGGTATCCACCGCCCTGGATCTCGGAGTAGTGGACGAAGACGTCCGCACCGCCGTTATCGGGGGCGATGAAGCCGAAGCCCTTTTCGCCGTTGAACCATTTCACGGTTCCTTGCGTCATATTTCCTGTACTTCTTTCATTTACTTTCGCGAATGCAGAACACATTCACGATGCAGCATACCCTGCGATGAGACTCTCTAGATCTCTCCGACGGGTGGTTACCGCGGGCACGGGCCGGAATGCTGTCGTCGCCACCAGTAGTCGGCCCAGGCTTACGGTTTCGCCATGAGAGCTGTGGACTGCTAAGCCGCCGTGTTGACATACTTTGGCTACTGGACGCGCGGTCCTGCTATCGCAACAAGGCGGATACCCATGGGCGCAGGGATGAGACTCCAAGTACGCCGCATCTACGACGCTCCGACGCCCGACGACGGCACGAGAGTGCTGGTCGACCGGCTTTGGCCACGGGGCATGAGCAAAGCGCGCGCGCAGCTTGACGATTGGTGCAAACAGATCGCGCCGTCGCCGGAACTGCGCAACTGGTATCACCACGACCCAGAGCTCTTCGAGGAATTCTCGCGGCGGTACACCGCCGAGCTGCAGGCGGGTGAGCCAGCCGTCGCGCTGCGACGTCTGACGACGCTCGCTAGAGCAGGCACCCTGACTCTTCTCACTGCCACCAAGAATCCCGAACTCAGCGAGGCCGCGGTGCTGGCCAATCTGATAAGGCGTAACACTCGGTAAATCTGCCAACGCTGTGGGAACGGCGACGATTGGCAGCAGCGACGCGCGAAGTTGATTCCTCAGTGCGCGGCAGACTTTGCGGCGTGAGACGACTTACGTTGCGCCACGGCAGCTTCGAGGTCCCGACGGGAAGTGACGTCGAGCTTGGCGAAAACGTTGCGCAGATGCCACTCGACGGTTCGCGGACTCAAGAACAACTGGGCACCGATCTCGCTATTGGTCCGACGACGGCACGCGAGAACCCTGTCGGGGCCGAGCCTCCGGGCGAAAATAGATGAACGACCGGTCGACTATGATTGGTGCATGCCACGTCCTGCCAATCCCGCTGTCCGCCTGCGCCTGCTCGATGCCGGACTTCGGTTGGTGCACTCCGACGGTTTCGCCGCCAGCGGCGTGAAGGACATCACGAACGCAGCTGGCGTCCCCAAGGGCTCCTTCTACGCCTACTTCGCGAGCAAAGAAGCGTTTGCCGCCGCCATCCTCAACCATTACTGGTCCGACATCGAGAATCGGCTCGTACCGCTGCTGGAGGCGCCTTGCCCGCCGACGGAGCGCATCACGACCTTCTTTCACGCCTTGGCCGACGACCATGAGACCGGCGAGTTTCTGCTGGGATGCCTGGTGGGCAACTTGTCGCTGGAGTTGGCCGGCTCCAGCGAACCGGCTCGCACCGAACTGGCCCGCATCCTGCACCGTTGGGATGACGCGCTGGCGGCGTGCGTGCGCCGAGGGCAGGGTCCCAAGGGCCCGATCCGATCCGATGTTGACGCCGCGGAATTGGCGGCCATGCTGATCGAGGCTTGGGAAGGCGCGGCCCTGCGAGCGAAAGTGGTTCGGAGCCGACATCCCTACGACCGCTTTGAATCGGTCACGATTCCAGCGCTGCTGACGGCCTGACGACGCCACTTCCGGCCTATCCCGCGTCGGCGTTTGCGTTATCACCGCAGGCGATGGCTGAATGACCTCGGCCGAATTCGGCTGCCGCACTGCGATCTTGGAACAAGTCAACGCCGTGGGCGTAGTCCAATCCCGATGTGTCGGCGTCGGAGCTTGAGAAAAGTGGAGACGGACCGAAAGCAGCGAGTGTTTGCTTGGGCGTGGGGCCATTCGGCTGGACTCGCCTTGACCGACATCCCGCCGTGGATTGAGTTTGTCGAGCTGTCTGGGCATCTCGCCAACCAATTGCTGTGATTCCCGCTGAGAGCTTCCTGGAAGTCTGTCGTGCCAGCTTGGGCGCGAGATCAGCGTCGCTTAAGCTTAGAAAATCTCAGTAATCCCGCCGTGCCTATCGGTATCAGCGCGATCGTTGATAGGGGTCGTATGACCATCAAGGTTAATTTTTGGCCCGCCGGTGTGGGTCTTACAGGCGGGTTTACGCTCGCCGTCGAGATGATCGCCTTAGCTGTCGCACCAGTCTCCAATGCCACTGGCGACGACAGCGTAGGCATCGCCGGGTCCGCCGTGTCCGACACGGCTGCGGCCGTCAGCTCCGGCAACCAGTTCGATCCGGCGGTAATCCCCTACAGCCCGGACCCTTCGAATGTGTTCGCCCCCGTGTACACGATCGCGCCGGTAGGCCCTGAGGAGGCGATCAGTACCGTCACGGACCCGAACAACGTGGACACCACAGATACTTTTGGCACCCAGGACTTCAATCTTTCCGTCCTCGGTTTTCCGGTTGACTCGTTCACCGGGAATGTCGAATACTCGCCAACGCCGTTTGACGACGCGTCCGGCTTATCCGGGATTGTGAGTCAGCTCGGCCAGGAGTTGGGGCTGCCTGGCGGCTACAGCGAGGAGATCGCCACGCTTGGCGGCACCGGGACCGTCCTGCCCGACGAGCCGACCAGTTTCCTGATTTCGGAGTTCGGGTTTGGGTACGGCAACGTGTTCGAGGAGTCCATGAACAGCGCCGGGACCTCAGCCACAGTCGGGGATTTCATCCTGACACCGTTCGGCAGCGAAAACATCACCCCGATCGATGACCTGTTTCTCCCGCCAGGCATCACCGATGCGGCAAGCGCGGTTGATCCGTCGGCGTTTGCCGATCTGCTGTCCTCGATCGGGCTGTAGTTCAGAGCGTTCAGACAGCACCCGCGCGAAGGACGTGCCGACACTTGCACGCCGGTGAACTTGATGGTGTCGGGATTGCGCGCTGCTGCATAAACCCGTGCTGCACCGCGGTCGGGAAGATGGTCGACGTAGTCCTTTCCCAACCCCCGGTTTGCCCCGGTGACCCAGGGCTGTCACACCGGCGATGCGCGCTGCGCGCCTCGCCAACGGGCTACTCCACACAGCGCAGCGAGGAATCAAACGCTCCTACGAACGTGCCGTACCGAAAGTAGTTGTCTCGCGGGCGGTTTGGATGTGATCAAGGCCGAGTACCCGAAGCAGTTCGAGGGCCTGCGCGGCACTGCTGCCCGGCTCAGCAGAATGGACGATGAGCTTCTGGCCGACGTCGGGCAGATGGAACATCTCGCAGTCCAACTCGATCTCGCCGATTTCTTGATGGACGAACACTTTGGTCGAGGAACGGCGCACGGACACCTCGTGCTCGTCCCATAGTCGCGCGAATTCTGCACTGCCGGCCCGCAGCCGGCGGACTAGCTCGGCGCCGCGAGGGTCGGCGGGATGAGTGGCTACGGCTGCCCGTAGGTTGGCGACGTGACCGCGGGCCGTCGCCGCGCGATCGGCTTGCCTGAATGGGTTGTGGGCGGACGACCCTCGGCAAAAGAAGAGCACATTCACGTTGCGATCGGCGTCCGATAACGCGCTGAAGTCGGTGCCCACCAACGCCACAGCGGTAGGCGTCCACGCGAGGATGAACCCTAGGTCGTCGACAACGGTCGCGGGCAGGTCGCGAAGACGGTCGAGCAATCGCAGCACGCCGGGCCGTACATGGTCGGAGCTGCGGCCCAGCCGCGGCGCCTCCTCGCCCACCAGATGGAACAGATGATCTCGCTCGTCGTCGGTCAGCCGCAGCGCGCGGGCCAGTGCCGCCAGCAACTGGCGGGACGGGCGCGGACCGCGAGCCTGCTCCAGCCGGGTGTAGTAGTCGCACGACATGCCGGCCAGAGCAGCGATCTCCTCACGTCGCAGGCCAGGCGTACGACGCCGCCGACCGGCAGGCAGGCCAACCGCCTCAGGCTGCAGCGCGGCCCGTCGGCGCCTCAGGAAGTCAGCCAGGCTCGCAGCGTCCATCGCTCTATCCTGGTCTCCATCCGGCAGCTCAGCCAGGGATCGTCAATCCCAGCCTCGACAGGTCTCTGCCACCGGTGATCGCTCGACCGCACAGTCGTATGCATGACCACATTGATCACAGGGGCGACAGGCAAAGTCGGTAGTCGATTCGCCAGGCGAATGCATGCAGCGGGCGAGCCCGTCCGGCTGCTCGTCCGCAACAGTGCGGCCCCGATCCCGGCGGGGGTCGACATCGCCGTCGCTGACCTGCGCGACGAGACGGGCGTTCGCGGGGCGCTCAGCGGAGTGACCGCGATCGTCCACGTGGCCAGTGCCTTTCGGGCCTTTTCAGCCGAGGAAATGGCAGCGACGGACATTGCCGGCACCGACGGGCTAGCCAACGCTGCGCTGGACGCAGGCATCACGAGATTCGTCTATACCAGCACCAATCAGGTGTATGACGGCTGCGACTACGGCCGGCCGGCGACCGAAGACGACCCGGTGGGCACCGACCTGCACCCCTATCCCGCCGCCAAAGTCGAGGTCGAGAATCGGCTTCGTTCGCTCCACCATCAGCGCGGCTTGGACTTGCGGATCGTCCGGCTGCCGTTCGTCTACGGTGAGGGCGACCCGCACATCGCCGACGCGGCCTGGATGCTCGCGAACCGGCCGTCGCACCAACGGCTGCCTACCGCTCACCACGCCGACGTCAGCCAGGCGCTGTTGCGAGCCCTCCGCGCGGAAGGCGTCGCCGGCCGAACCTACAACGTGTGCGACGACGCTCCGATGACCCTCTACGAGATCTACCAACTGCACAACCTTGGGCTACCCGAGCAGGCCGGAACGGCAGATCAACCGGCGTCAAACTTCGCGGACCCCTCGCCATGGCAGCACACTGTGAGCACGGCACGGATCCGCCGCGAGCTTGGCTTTCGCCCTCTTTATCCGACGGTGACCGGCGCAGCGGAGGCCGGCGTACTCTAACTCCAGAGTTCGCGAAATCTTGTGTCCGCCTGCGTTTTTCCCGTAGCACACGGGTATCTCTTCCCCGCCGGCCAGCCTGTATGGCCGATAGCGGTCCATTACCCGCGGCCGCAAGGTAGTCGGACGCGCTTGACCTCACCCTGCCGCCTCGCCAATGGACTGCTG
This sequence comes from Mycobacterium paraterrae, assembly GCF_022430545.2. Lineage (NCBI taxonomy): Bacteria > Bacillati > Actinomycetota > Actinomycetes > Mycobacteriales > Mycobacteriaceae > Mycobacterium > Mycobacterium paraterrae. The sequence goes on from NZ_CP092488.2 coordinate 311,374, forward strand.
CTCGACGCGGCCCAATGGATCGCCGCGGTCCAGCCTGGACGGGGAATTTGCCCGGCGGATGGTGTTCAGCAATTCGCGGTATGGGCCGACGACGTGGACCGTGTCCCCGGGGCGCAACCGCGTGTGGCGACGCGGATGCATGACGGCTGGCTGGTCAGGCCGTGAGATGGCAAGGATCCGCGTTTGGGACGACAAGGCTGATAGGTGTGCGCCGGCGAGTTCACTGTTGGGCGAGACAGATATTCCGCCGACGACGAAGGATCGTTGGCCTACCGAAAACGTGCCAGCCACTTGTAGTCCGATGGCGGCGCCGATGAACCAGGGTGCGGCGAGTTCGACGGTTGACCTGGTGTTGACGAAACCGAACCGTTGCGCCAGCGCAAAACCCAGCGATCGGTCGAAAACCCGAAGTACCAGCGGGACTCCGGGTTTGCGATGTGTCGGTCCCAGCTTTCGTCCGAGCATTTGGGCCAGCACGATCCCGGTCTCGATGTTGATCATGTCGTCGCGGGTCAGCACCGCCACGGCGCGCGCGGTGTTCACTCGGGCTGCTTTCAAGGTGTGTGCCTCGGTGCCGTCGCCAATGATGACGGGAACGTCGAGTGCGCGCACGATCGGTAAGAACCGGTTCTCACCGTCTCGCTCGATCACGGCCACCTCATAACCCGCGGCGGTGAGATCACTGACCACGCGAATCCCTAACGCGCTCAATCCGATTACCACGATGTGACGGCGCAGATGGCCGGCTGATGTGCGAGCGGTTGCAAAGCTGAAACGCCGCGAAAGCAATACGTCAGCGATGAAGGCGACCAGCAATGCAACCGTGGTGGCTCCGCCGAACATCAGCATGATGGCAAAGATGCGTAGCCACGTCGGCTGATTAATGAAGGCGAAGTCGCCGTAACCGGTCGTCGTGATCGTCTCTACTGTGAAGTACAGGGCGTCGATCCATCCCATCGGCGGATCGGTATGACCGAAGCGCAATACCACCGTGGATCCGATCATCAGCACCAGGACTGCGGCCAGTACGGGGTAGAACGCCGGGTTGAATTCGTCGAGCACCGCTCTGCCAGCATCGGCGATTCGCCTCAGCGGTCGCCGACCCACCCTTGTTGGTGTTGCTGGTGAGATTTTGATGCCCCGAGCGGCCACCTGATCGGCGGTGCCGATGACGGTCATCCAGTCACCGGCACGCAACTGTCGGTCACGCCGTGGACAGGTCTCCAATACGCCTGGTGTAGGCGACTTCTCACCGTGTATGAGGGCCACTGGAGCCAAATCCCCACAGAGCTCGCGCAGGGTGGAGTTGCGGGTCGCTTCGCTGCTGGTAACGACGAATTGCATCCCACCCGTAACGATGGGGTAGGTAGCCTCGGCCAAACAGGCTTTGACGATCGATGGTGCCGCCAGCTCGGCCACATTCAGGATTGCGCCGGGACCGTTGTCACCGGCGATCGCCTCACTCAATACGTCGTTGGACAGCCTCGCGACTACCCTGACGTTCGGATTGGCCTTCCTTGCCAATAGCGCGATTTCAAGATTGACGGCATCGTTGTCACCAGCGCATACCACGGCGAGCGCGTGGGCTATACCCGCTTCTTCGAGTCGGACTTCTATCTGACCGCCGTGACGGCCGTCGTCGAACTCGATAACTGGCGCCCCTGCACCTTTCAGTTCCGCGATAATTGTGGTTGCAAGCGCATCGCTACCGACGACGATGATTTCGTTCACGTGGTAGTGACTGCATACAGCCGACGGCGGCCTGTGGTGCCGAAACCACCGGCCGGACGTGTTGCGAATGAGTGTGTGGCATAGCAACTTTCGTCGCTGCCGACAACACCAGACCGTACCGATGTGGCCGCGGCCCAGATCGCCGGTACCGACAACGACTGCACGGCGCCGGCGCTTCCCAAAGACGCACTGACATGACGTTGATCGGCTACTACGCTGCCGGAACCCGTCGCGCGCGGCCCGGGAACCTTGGCAGTCATAGGGGGCGTAGCGGCAACGGTGACTCCTAGGGCGCTCAGTCGAGCAAGCGACGTCAGGGCAGGTTGAAGCCTGCTATCGAAGGCAAATACTGGGCCCTTGAGCGCCCCAACGCCGCGAGGTACAGCCGACAGCACCTGGCCATAGGCCTGCATCAGTCCAAATGGCGGCGCGAGCACTCCGTGCGCTCGAGCGCTGACTGACGCGCGCCGGTGATAAATCTGCTCGGAGGTCTCGTCCAACTCTGCCAAGAGTGGAGCGGCTTGGCCCAGCCAGTTGGACTCGGCCAACAATTCGCGCAGCGCCCGGTAAGCAGTCGACGCCACGGTGTCCATAGCCGCCGTCGGGACATGGCCGGCATGTGGCGCATTGCCGTGCCCATGGAAATCTGAATTCCTCGGCCACGTCGCACCCGGCACGAACGGTGACGCGAAACCCATTGCATACTCCTGTGATTGATGCGGCGTGCCACCCAACAGATCGCTCCAGCTTTCGAGCCGAACCCGTCCCCTGTCGCCGCGCGGGCCCACAATGTCAGTCAACCTAAGGCACTTAGCTGGTCACTTCCAATGCAGGCCCTGGCAACTTGCTGCCAAGGACAGCTTGTGCCGGATATTCTCAGCGGCCGTTGCCGCGCCGTAGACGACGTCGATAAGGACGACATCAGGCTCGATACCCAGATGCGCTGTGCGCGTTCATGTTCAGCGCGTCCCGAGGAATGAGTCTGGTGCGCACTTCAGTGGTGTCAGGATTTCGTAAAGAATGCTCCACAGGGCTGGGGACGGTGTCTGCAGCCTCGGCGACCGACGTATCGGACTGTCTCGAGGTTTGCTCAGCCAGATGGGTGTCAGTTGCGCACCGCCATTCGTTAAGGCCTCGTCACAACACCGAAGAGTGTAACGGCGCCGCAATCCATCTCGATGTCCATCGCGGACGCGGCGCGCCGACGGGCCATTTTCCGATCACCACTAACCGGCAGCTGGGAGCCGGTACCACCTCATCTGCAAGGGAAAAGGAATCAATGACTACACGACACCCACTAGCCACGCTTGCCATTCGCCGGTCCCTCGGTTGATCGAGCATCCGGTGGGCGAAGACTCCACTAAGCCGAGCCGGCCACTTATCGGGTTCATCACTCGGGAGAATGCGCCGCCGATTACGCCCGCACCGATCAACCGAACATGGATGTCTGAGACGCGTGAGGGTCGACCACATCGATGCCTGCCGATGCTCATCGCGAACCAAAGTGGTTGGGAGCTGTGCAATCCCTCCGCATTCACCGCTACCTGGTTCGGACAGGACAATCACGTTGACGTATTGATCGCACCCGACAAGCGCGACCCCGATCAGCTTCTGCCCGTGAGTCATTTTGGCAACGGGATCCTGACGTGGAACCTGCCGATCCTGTTTAGGACCCCGCCGGGCTACAACCTCCTGGTCCGCGGACCGGCAAACTATCCGAAGGACGCGGTGTCACCGTTGGAGGGCGTAGTTGAGACTGATTGGGCAAGCGCAACTTTCAGCATGAGCTGGAAACTAACGCGCAAACTGATGCCGGTGCGATTCGAGCTCGACGAGCCGATCTGCATGATCGTTCCGCAGCGCCGAGCCGAACTGGAAGAGTTCGCCCCCGAACTCAGGCGCATCGAGTCAGACGCGGATCTGCACCGCAAGCATGAGTTCTTCCTTCGCTCACGTAGTGCGGCAAATCAGATCGAGCAGATAGCCCGTGTCGCGGCCGGAGAGCAAGTGGAGTGGCAAGGTGACTACATGCGAGGCAGGCACACCGACGGCCAGGCCGGCAGCCCTGATCATCAGAGCCGCCGCCACCTTCGGTCGTTTGCACAGCGGGGGAAATAGCCCGGGCGTCAACCATTACCCCAAGGGTTCGCGCCGGCATCCCAACGCTGCTGCAAGTCGGGGTACAGGGTGTGGAGGTGCTTGGGGATTGTCTGCTTGATTTCCCGTGTGAAGTCGTCTGTCAGGACCTCCGGTCGACCCGCTTGCACGGCGTCGAGTGTTTGGGCCGCCACCTCGCTGGGAGCGATCTTGTCGTCACTGACCGTTGCGGTCATGTCGGTGTCGATGAATCCGGGGTGGACCCCGACGACAAGCGTTCCTGCCCTGCGCATTTCGAGGCGAAGAGCGTTGGTCAACGACCATTCAGCTGCCTTCGAGGCACAGTAGGAAGCGTTGAAGGGCAGTGAATAGAAGCTCGCCACCGACAGGACGTTGACCAAAGCTCCCCCACCGTTGGCTGCCAGCACCGGTGCGAACTCGCGGGCCATTGTCAACGTGCCGAAGTAGTTTGTGTTCATCTCCTTTCGTGCGGCATCTGGATCCGAGGCTGACAAGAATGGCGACTCGAGCATCACCCCGGCGTTGTTGATGACGACGGTGGCATCAGCTGCCGCCGACGCGGCCGCGGACACTGCGGCGGCATCAGTGATATCGAGGGCCACGGCGGTGATCCGGTCGTCGTCGACGACGACCGAGTTCGGATTGCGGGCCCCGGCGTACACCCGGGCGGCTCCGCGCTCCAGCAACGCCGTGACGTAAGCGCGACCCAGGCCGCGGTTGGCTCCGGTAACCACCGCTACGGCACCGGTTATCGACACTCCACCATCCAATTGTGTTGTGCTCACGTCATATTCTCCTTTTCAGTGATCGTTGCTTTGCTTCCGACGGCGGTTCAGCTGGTCGTGCCACGTCGGCGGTGATGGCTTTTCTCCTGGTGCGGTCGCCGCGGACGATGCAGGCCGGTTCGCTCATTGGCGGTACGCAAGGTCGGCTGCGGTCAGGCCTTCTAGCGCCATGCCGGTGGGCACTCCCTCGACGATCCGGCGCAACAGCTTCTGGTTGAGGGTTTGCTTCTGCAGCGAGCGGTACAACCGTGGTTTGGCGGCCAGCCTCCGGGCGAGTTCCAATCCTCGGTCGTAAACTCGGTCGTGTTCCACGACTTCGTTGACTACGCCCCACCGTTCGGCGGTGATGGCGTCGATCGTCTCACCTGTCCATAGCAGCCACTTCGCTCGCGCGGTACCGGCGACCTCCTCCCACACCACCTGCAGGCCGTCGCCTGCGGTGATCCCGAAGGCCGGATGTGGGAAGTCGCCGTAGGTGGCGCGATCGGAAGCAATGTGTACGTCGGTGAGCAGGAGATATTCCGAATGCACGGTCGCGGGACCGTTGGCGACGCCGATCACGGGAATGGGAAGACTCAGCAACCGCTGGAGGACAGCCAGTCCTTCTCGGCGGATTTTTTCCCACACCAGCGGTTTAAAGATCTCACCGAGGCTGTCACCGTCGATGGCATCCATGAACACGTCACCTGCGCCGGTGATTATCACTGCCTGGTTGTCGGTGTCGAGGGCGACATCTTCCAGAGCCGCAGGCAGATCCTCGTGAGTCTGTCCGGTGAAGGTAATCGGTCCGCCGTCGGTGTGGAATCGCAGCGTGAGGATGCCGTCCTCGGTGCGCTTGAAAGACAAGTTCTCGTAACGGGTGAAGTAGGCGGGGTCGGACATGGAAATGCTCCTGTTTCTGAATTGTTTTGCTGTGTCGAGATCTTCGAGCCGAGCGACTCGGTCAGCAGTCGGGGAACAGCGCCCAAATGTCGACGGGTCACGACGCCCCCGACCGTGACGTCGTCGGTGTCGTGGTGACGCCGTACATCAGGCTCAGCACCGCCTCCGCGCTACCAAGCAGCCCGGCCGACGGCTCGGCGCAGTAGTTCCCCTCGACACGCTCCACTCAACAACGCGACCCGCCACAATGCCCGTGTCGGCGCATAGCGGTTGCGGCAGCTGCCATTGGGTGCGCTTATGACCGCAGGTGGTGTGATGTTCAGGTGGAAATCCGAGAGATGCGCATGTTCATCGCGGTAGTCGAGGAAGGTACGGTCACCGCGGCTGCGCGCCGCCTGCACATCAGTCAGCCCGCGCTGTCGCAGGCGATGGTCGCCCTCGAACGCAGGCTCGGGTTGCAGCTGCTGGTTCGCCACCGCACAGGCATTACGCCTACCGATGCCGGCCGCACCCTGCTCGCCGAGTCGCGGGCCGTACTGGCTCGCCACGACCAAGCCGTGGCGGCATTGACCCGCCATGACAGCTCCGGCGACGTTCTGCGCCTTGGGATACCTCTGGAGCTGCCACCCGAACTACTTCCAGCGGCTTTGGCGAGTTTGAGCGCCGCATACCCGCAGACGCGCGTCCAAGCGCGACACGCCTCGTCCGCCGAGCAACTCGACGGGCTACGCGATGGAGAACTCGACGTCGGACTGGTGCGGGAGCGCCCGCCCGGACCCGATCTGGATGCAATGCTGACCGTAGAGGAACCTTTGGGCGTGTTGTTGGCCCGGGCGCAGGCCGAGGCGCTGGCGACCGATCGTGGCGTCAGGTTGGACGCCCTCGCCGGCCTGGAGTGGGTCGGGTTTCCGCGATCTGGCAGCCCCGCCTGGTTCGATGAATTGACCGCGGTCCTGCGCAGCCACGGGGTGAGCCCGGGCTCCCAGGCTCCCGCTGGAGAGCCGCTCATCGCAGAGGTCAAACTGGCTTCGGTGACCTCGGGTCGTGCCTTCGCGTTGGCTCCGCCGCACTGGTCACAACCAATGCCCAACGATGTCAGCTGGTATCCCCTGGTTGGCAGTCCGCTGGTCCGGCGTACCTGGGCGGTGTGGGCCGCGGACTCTCGGCGCCTGGACATCGCTCACTTCGTTGACGCGCTCCAGAACGAGCCCCCTAGGGAACCGCCGCCTTAGGAGCGGCGCTGACCGCCAGCCACGCCTCGTCACCGAGGCCGATTCCGGCCCGTCAGCGGCATCCTTTCCGTCCAATGTTGTTGATGACCACACTGCTTCGAGCGAGTCAACAAGAAGTCGTTGCCGGGCAGTGCAACTCGCTCTTGTCACCAAATGACTTCGAGCCACGATAGGGCGGTGCGTAGGGTGCTCGAAGTCCAATAGGGTCGCGCAGCTCGTTGCGATTGAATCAGGTTGCACCGCAACGCATTGACAATGACGGCGTTAAAGCCGCTGTTGGGATCTGGTGCCTACTTCGGGGCGGCCGCCGGGTAGGTGGATCTGTCGACAGTTGGACCGATCTGGTTCCAGAGCAGTCGGGTGAGGACCTTGCGTGGCAAGAAATTCGCGCCGATCTGAGTCTTGCGCGCGCCGTACCCGAGGACCAGACGTGCGCGCGGCTTCAGGATGGCCTCAGCGACGCGAGTGGCAACCTCGGCGGGATCCGTTCGCAGGAACTTGTTGGCAAAATCGTCGCTGCCGGCCGACTTCGCGATGTTGGTAGCGACCCCGCCGGGGTGAACGAGGTGAACGGTGATCGGCTCGTTGACCAATTCGACCATCAGTGATTCGGTGAAACCGCGGACTGCGAACTTCGACGCGCAGTAATCGCTGCTGCTGGGGGTTCCGGTCAGCCCAAAGATGCTGCTGATGTTGACGATAGCTCCCTCGCCGTGCGCCCGGAGTTGCGGGAGAAACGCGCGGGTACCGTGCACCACTCCGTAGAAGTTAATGCCCATCACCCGCGTGTAATCGGCATCTTTGAGTGACCACACAGGCTTGCCCCCGCCGCTGATTCCCGCGTTGTTGATGACGACGTGAGCGCCGCCCAGTTCGTCGCGTACCCGGTCGGAGAATCCGTACATCGCGTCGCGGTCGCTCACATCGAAGGCGGACTGCAGAACAGCCGTCGCCTCCGGAAGCAGTCCGACCGTCTCGCCGAGCGTGGTCGCGTCGTAGTCGTTGAGCGCGAGCTTGGCGCCCCGTCGCGCAAACTCGAGCGCATACGCACGGCCCATCCCCGAACCCGCGCCGGTGACGACAACTACCTTGCCGGCAAACGATTTCATTGGTCGGTTTCTCCTTCCCTATTGGACAGCTTCTGGCTGTGTGGACAGAAACTGCCCTGCCGTAGTGCGCCGCGCCTCAGTACCACCGGAATCCTCGGCAGCCTACTGGTGTCCGCTCGAGGACCCACTGCCGCATACCCGCTTCCTGACTATTTGTCATTGACATCAAGTCAATCAATGGTAGCGTTCTCCCACACCGGTGCCAGGTTCGCCCGTCTTTCACGGCTCGGCGCTCACCTGTCACGCCGCATAGCTCGCCGTCCCGGGCCACCTTCAACCACGCACGCCAACCAGGAGATGAACATGACCACGTTCAGCACCGACACCACAGAGACCGTTGACGATGTTCTGGACCGCATCGGCGCGCTGCAACCCTTGATCCGTGAGCATTCGGCCCAAAACGAACGTGACCGCAAAGTCTCCGACGAGGTGATCGCCGCGTTGCGGGACGCTGGCGCGTTCCGCCTGGCCGCGCCCCGCCGGTTCGGCGGTCTCGAAGCAGGGCTGCGGGCGATGCTCGACCTGTCTGCCCTCATCGCCGAAGCCGACGGCGGAACGTCTTGGGTAACAACGCTGTCCAATATCAACGCCTGGTCGACCTGCCTCTACGACCCGACCACCGTCGACGAGATATACGCCGACGGACCCGACGCCATACTCTCCGGCGTGGTGTCTCCGGGCGGCACGGCACGCAAGGTGCCCGGTGGCTACGTCATCAACGGCCAATGGCCGTACTCATCGGCGAGCCTGCACGCCCAGTGGGTCTCAGGTGGAGTGTGGGAAGTCGACGAGGATGGTGACGAGATCGACCAAGCCATGGTCGTCATGCCGATCTCGGATGTTCAGATCAAAGACACTTGGTACGTCGCCGGGATGCGCGCCTCGGGAAGCAACACCATCGTCGCCGAGGACGTGTTCGTCCCCGAACACCGGATCAGTTCCATGCTCCCCGTGCCTTCAGGCGGGTACCTAGAGCAACATCCGGACAATCCGTTCTATCGCGCGGCATTCGCGCCCATGCTGGTGCTCGTCCTCGTCGGCCCCCAGCTGGGATTCGGACGCGCCGCCCTGGACATCGCGATCGGGAAAGCGTCCACAAAAGCCTTGGCGTACAGCAACATCGAACGACAGACCGACTCGGTCGCCTTCCAGCTGTTGCTGGCCGACGCAGCCACCAAGATCGATACCGCCCACCTGCACGCCTACCGCGCCGCCGACGACGTCGAGCGATATGCCCAGCAGGGGATCTATCCCGACTTCACGGCGCGTGCACGAATGCGGGCGGACGCCGCCGTCGCGTTGAAAAGCATCAACGCCGCAATCAACACGCTGCTCGATGCCTGCGGGGCCGGGAGTTTCGCCGAGGTCAACCCGATGCAGCGCATCTGGCGCGACTCCAACATCGGGGCGCGTCACGCGGTGACACTTCCGCACGTCTCGATGGAAACCTACGGAAAGGCGTTACTGGGAAGGGTCGACCACATCACAGCGATCGTCTGATGCCCACCGCAAACCTGTCCACCACCGTATTTGGAGAGGCTTGATGCCTGAAATCACCACATCACAAGAGATCGACGCCCCACAAGACGCTGTGTGGTCGTTGGTCTCCAACCCGCAACGGTTTGCCGACTGGAACACCCTGCACCTGAGATGGGACGAAGAACCGCCTGCTGAACTGATCAACGGTGCGCGCATCGTCGACGTCGTCAAGATCAAAGGCATCGTCGATACGATCGCGTTCACTGTCGACGATGTGCGCCATCCCGAATTCCTCTCCTTATCCGGCTCAGGCAGCACGGGCTCCACCGTGGTTCTCGACGTCACCGTGACCGAACAATCCCCCACCCATTGCGTGGTGACCCTGCACATCGTCTTCACCAGTTCCGTGCTGTTCGGCCCCCTCGGCAAGGTCGTCGAACGGGCCTTCCGCAAGCAACTTGACGCCTCGCTGGACAAGCTCGCCGCGGCGTTCGTCAGCACGTAAACCCCCAGCCGGGCAACCGATTACGCCCGGACGCTGCCAGTTCGGAAGGCCACGACAACGGCGTGCGCCACCGCCTACGCCGACGGATCGCCGAGTTCGCTGAGCGCGTCGTCGATGCCCGTCCGAGGATCGAGCCGGGTCGCTTCACGCATCACCGCCGCGGCCATGGCCACCATCCAGTCGACCAATTTGTCGATGCTGTACGGCTGATCGTTGTGTAGCCAGAAGATTGCCGCTTCGTCCATGGCACTAACCGCGGCTCGGCCTGCCATGCGCACCGCCGGCCGAGCGGCGTCGACGCCGAAGAGTTCGGCGGTGGCCTCCACCGCTCGCCACCGAGCGGCCTCGAACACTTCCCACGCCGAAGGATCTGCGCCACGGCCTCCCAGGATCAGGCGCTGCGCCAAGCCCGGGTTGTCGGCAAGGTACTTCAGGTGGGATGCGACGGCGTGACGGAGTTGCTCGGCCGGTGGCAGGTCCGGTCGGAAGGCGAACGCGGCGGCGAGTTGTTCCGCTGCGCCCCGCATGGCCTCTAGATAGATGCCGCGCTTGCTGCCGAAATAGTGAAACAACAGACCATGTGCCACCCCGGCGGCCTTGGCGATGTCGCTGACCGCTACATCGTCGTAGGGAGTCTCGGAGAAAATCTGCACCGCGGCGGAAACAATGCGCTCGCGGGTCTGAGCCGCCTGTTGGGCTCTGGCAGTCGGCTTCTTCATCGGAGACGCCATGGTCGGCCTCCTTCCTCGCCGGGGAAGAATCCGACGTATGGCAAAGCACCCATCCCATTCTCGATCAATGACACCGAGTCAATGATTGCACAGCTTTTTCATCGACTCCTGGTCATTGACATCATGTCAACATTGTGCTTATCGTCACTTGCAACTGACTTGGTGTTGTGGGCTTGAGCTGGGAGGTGTGCGGTGGGCAGCGGCCCAGACGTGTGGGCTGGTTACGGTTCGGCTCTGCCCGGCGCGGTACCGGCGGCGCGGTGGCACAACTCCGTGCGCTACGTCGACACCTCCATCGCCCGCGTGTGTTGTGTCGATTTGTCTGACGCGCAGGGTCCGGACCTGGTGTTTTTGCACGGTATCTCGGCGAGCTGGCGGTGGTTCGCACATCTCTTCCCGGTGTTGTCGCAGCGCTACCGGGTGGTGGCGCTGGATCTCCCAGGCTTCGGCGGTTCGCCGTTCTCGCGACACCACGTCACCTTCGATGGGCTCGCGGACGTGGTCGTCGACGCGTGCGATGCGCTCGAGCTCGAGTCACCCGTGGTGGTCGGCCACTCGATGGGGTCGTTGGTGGGGACGCGTGCGGCAGTGCGACATCCGTCCCGGCTCGGTCGATTGATCATCACCGGCGGTCCGATCCTGTCGCTGGTCCACCTCCTCCGACGTCCGGTCGACACGTTCCGGCGTTACCCGCGATCGGTGGCCACACTGGTTGCCGAGTCGGCGGTCGTGGGTCTACCACTGCCGCGGCCTGTCGCCGCGCTGATCGCCAGGTCGCCGCGGCTGCGACAAGCCGCGCTGGGCGCATTCGTTGCCCGGCCCGACCTGCTCGATCCCGAGGTCGTGCGCGCCACCATGCACAACCTGGGTGCGCCCGCGACCTTCCCTGTCCTGGCCTCGGCGGTGATCGGCGACCCAGGGCGCGACCTGGAGCAAATCCGGTGCCCGACGCGGATACTGCGCGGAGCTGGCGATGCGTTGTCGCCGCCGGAAGACGTCGAGCTGTTCCTGTCGAAGGTGCCTTCGGCCGACGAAGTGCGCTTCGACCACACCGGCCATTGGCCGCACATCGAACGTCCGCGTCGTTTCCTGGAGGAACTGCACCGCTTCGTGTCGCCGGAGGATGCCCCGCTCGACTTCTGACATCGGCGCAGGGCCGGAAACCGCACGCTCTACCAAAGCCCAAGTCCAACAAGCGATCCACGTCCAAGGAGGTCAGATGACGATACTGGTGACAGGTGCAGGCGGGAATGTGGGTCGCGCGCTGCTGCGCGGCCTGCGAGAACGCGGAATCGACAGCCGCGCATTCGTCAAAAACGCCGCGCAGGGTCAGACGGCACGCGCCGACGGAGCGACCGAGACCGTGGTCGGCGACATCCGATCGCGAGACGACGTACTCGGTGCGGTGGCTGGCGTTGAGCGAGTGTGGCACGCACAACCGACCAGCGTCATCCGCGAAGTGGCCATCGCGGAGAACATCGCCGACGCCGCGCGGACACACGGTGTCGAGCACGTGGTCTACCACTCCGTAATCCACCCCGACATCAAAGAGATGTTTCACCACCAGGAGAAAGGCCGGGTCGAAGAGGTGTTCCGCGACTCGGGACTCCCGTCGACCTTTCTGCGCGCGTCGCACTTCATGCAGAACTACCTCGATTTCTGGGAATTCATCCGCGGCGGCGTGCTTCCCTACCCGTCCTCACCGGACTCAGTGATGGGCGTCGTTGACGGCGAGGACGTCGCCGAGGTGAGCGCCCGCATCCTGGCGGCACCCGTCAAGACTCACGCCGGACGCACCTACGACCTGTCCACCCAGGAACTCACACGACACGAGATGGCCGCCGAGTGGAGCAAGGTTCTCGGACATCAGGTGTCGGCCGTACGTCTCCCGCCGAACGTGGTCACCAATCCGGTGCACGGAGTCCGTGCGGTGGTCCCGCTCGTGTCGAAATCGTTGCGAGCAACCCATTTTCAAGCTCCGGCGCAAATCATCCGAGGAACTCGGCAGTCGTCAAACGCCAGAGGTGTCCGTAACTGGCCGAAGGAATCACAGGACTGCTACGTGGCGATGATGCGGTACTACGACGAGAACGGCCTCCCAGCAGGGAACCTCACAGTCCTGCCCGAGCTGCTCGAGCGTCCCGCTACCAGTTACAGGGAATTCGCTCGACGTGAGGCCCAGCGACGAGGAGCCGCTACTGTCGGCTGACTCCGAAACTGACTCCAATCTGGATGGTGGAGACGCTATTTTCATCGGGATCTGCGACGACTCCGCACAGACCCGACCGGCCATCAGCCGGCGTCGAGTGCGCGGAACACCATTGAACATAACAATTCTCGCCGCCCAGCGGGGCATCGTAAACGGTACGCGCTTCTTGGCGTTGCGCCGCGCCAGCAGCGCTCGGAATTTGCTGCGCGGATCTGGCTAGGTTACGGCACGCCGCCCACCCGACCGAGACGACAACTTGCTACGGGGCATCCGCGCCAATCAGGAGAACGACGATGTTCATCGCTATTATTGTCGCTAAAGTGCTTATCCTGACTTTTCTGGCAGTCGGTGTGGCGACCATCCTGGCGACCTACTATCGCCGGCGTCGCAACGGCGTGCGGCCTTGGCGCGCCGCGAATTCACGCATCCTGGGCTACGATCCGCCAGCTGTCGAGATCGTCCAACCGGACTTCCCGTCACACACTACCGGCGAACCGAATGGCTAAGCGACACAGCGGCGTTCCCGTTATCTTTCGGCTCACACCGAAGGTGTCGGGATGAACATCGACGGGGGCGCCACCATGGTCGGAGCAACCCCCAAAAACGTAGGCCTTCACCCATGAGCTCCCCCCAAACCGACCGCAAGGACCGCACTGGCCGCCTGTCAACCCCTCAGCGGTGAAACAACCACGACCGGCACTCGCCTGGATACTTGCGAGTTTGATACTGGCCGCCGCAGCTGCAGTCGCCGCGCATGCAATCTGCTCGACCACATCGACGACCGCCGGACGGCCCGTCAAAGCACCGCCTCCAGCGGTTGAACTTGCGCTGCCCGACTCCTCCCAACTCAGCCAGGCGCTGGCTGGCCTGCCGGTGAACAACCACGAAGCCATCAATGTCGGCGGCATCGACGTCTTGCGCGTTGACGACAACGCATCATCGCCGAGTCGATGTGCAGGAATCACTCACGCCGGCTACTTGCCTAGCTTTCAAGGCGCTCCGGTGCGTACAGCATCCCGATCATTGTGGGAGTCCCCGCCAGGCCACGATGACTCAATCAGCATCGTCATCTCGGTCGTCGAGCTCGACTCCGCGCTCGACGCCACGACCTGGTACACCAAGACCGCGGCCCGCTGGGCGGCATGCGCCCACACCGAAGTCACCGAGCGCTACAGCAACACTGCATTCATCCAAAAGGTCTCCGCCGTTGGCGATTCCGGTAATAAGCTGACCACCGACTTAACTGTCACCACAGAAGACGGACTGGTCACACCGAAAACCAACCATCGAGCATTGATGTTGAAGTCGCGCTTCATCGTCGACGTCGAGGGCCTCGCTACGAAAGACAGCTCCAGCGCAGCGAAATTGGATGCGACGAAGATCGCCGATTTAACCGCTGATCGACTCCCCTAGCCGCCATGTCGCCCGACGGGTTCGCGGGATCTCGACCGGCGGCAGCTGCCCAGCAACACTTGCAACGATAACAACCGGGGCCCAGACCGGCCGGATGCGAATGGTTGTGACCCCGCCCCCGCGGCCGGTTGACATATCCCCCTACATGTCGTAGTCATAAGACATGGCGGCAACTTTGTCTCACACGCCTCGGTTCCAGCTGGCCACCGCGGAGACGTGGGCCGAGCCGTGGCCGATGTACCGAGAGCTGCGCGATCACGACCCGGTCCACCACGTGGTGCCGCGGAGCAAGCCTGGCGACGACTACTACGTCCTGACCCGGCACGCCGATATCTGGGCCGCGGCGAAAGACCACGACACGTTCTCGTCCGCGCAGGGCCTGACCGTCAACTACGGCGACCTGGACATGATCGGCCTGGCCGACAATCCACCGATGGTGATGCAGGATCCGCCGGTGCACACCGAGTTTCGCAAACTGGTAGCCCGCGGATTCACCCCGCGACAGGTCGAAGCCGTCGAGCCCAAGGTCCGCGCCTTCGTCGTCGAGCGTCTCGAACGCCTGCTGGCCGACGGCGGCGGCGACATCGTCACCGAACTGTTCAAGCCGCTGCCGTCCATGGTGGTGGCGCACTACCTCGGCGTCCCCGAAGGGGACCGCGATCAGTTCGACGGATGGACCGATGCCATCGTGGCGGCCAACACGGCCGACGGCGGGATCGCGTCCGCGCTGGAAACCGTCGGCGATGCCGTCGGGTCGATGATGGCCTACTTCACCGACCTGATCGAACGCCGTCGCATCCAGCCCGAAGACGACACCATCTCCCATCTGGTCGCCGCCGGCGTCGGTGCCGACGGCGACATCGCCGGCACGCTGTCGGTGCTGGCGTTCGTGTTCACGATGATCACCGGGGGAAACGACACCACCACCGGCATGCTCGGCGGGTCGATGCCGTTACTGTCTCAACGACCCGACCAGCGTCGTCGGCTGGCCGAAAATCCCGACCTGATACCCGCGGCCGTCGACGAACTGCTGCGACTGACCTCTCCGGTCCAGGCCCTGGCCCGCACCGCCACCCGGGACGTCACCATCGGTGACACCACGGTGCCCGAAGGCCGCCGGGTACTGCTGGTCTACGGCTCGGCCAATCGCGACGAGCGCCAATTCGGCGCCGATGCGGCAGAACTCGACGTCGAGCGTCGCCCGCGCAACCTGCTGACCTTCAGTCACGGCGCCCACCACTGCCTGGGCGCGGCCGCCGCCCGCATGCAATCGCGTGTGGCCCTCGGCGAATTGCTCGCTCGCTGCCCAGATTTCGAGGTCGACGAGGCCGACATCGTGTGGGCCGGCGGCAGCTACGTGCGCCGCCCGCTGTCGGTTCCGTTTCGGGTCCCCTAGATGCCGGCCAACGATTGGCTCGGAGAGCGCCGCACCGAGGTGGCGGCCGACCGGATCCTCGACGCCGCCGAGCAGCTGTTCACCCGCCAGGATCCCGGCTCGGTCGGCATGAACGAGATCGCCAGGGCCGCAGGGTGTTCGCGCGCGACGCTGTACCGCTACTTCGAAAACCGTGAGGCACTGCGCGCCGCCTATGTGGCCCGCGAAACGCATCGCCTCGCCGAGTCGATCGATGTCGACCACATCGACGACCCTGGCGAACGCCTCGTCGAGGGAATCGTCACGACGCTTCGGCTGGTACGCGAAAGTCCAGCGCTGTCAGCCTGGTTCGCGACGAACGCCGGCCCGCTCGGCGCGGAAATGGCCGAGCAGTCCGACGTGATCACCGGGCTGGCCACCGCCTTCGTCAGCTCACTGGGCGACGACCATCCGGCCAACGTCGCGGGCCGCGGCCGCTGGCTGGTCCGCGCGATCACCTCGCTGCTGATCTTTCCCGGCCGCGACGAGGACGACGAGCGGGCGATGCTCACCGAGTTCGTGGCCCCGGTCGTGGTTCCAGCCGATCAGGTCAGCCGCGCACCCGGGTAAGCCGGTGCAACAACCAGGCCGGTGGAATCGTGATGGCCATTGTCGCTACGAACAACCCGCCCATCGAGCCGGTGTACACGTGATCCTGCATGATGTAGACCATCGCGAATTCCATTGTAATCAAATGGATCAGGAAGATCTCGTAGGAGATCTCCCCGAGCCACACCATGGGCTTGCTCGCGAGCAACCGGGCGTACAGCCCCTGGTTGCCCAGCGCCAGCGGCGCCACCGCGAGCGCGGCGATGGTCGCATAGAACACCGCCTTGTACAGCGCCTGAGACAGGCCGAGCGGCGAGGTCGTCGGGTCACCGGCCAGCGGCGTGGACGCGATGAAGTAGCAGACCGTGGCCAGCGGAAGCGCGACAAACCCGTAGCAGCGCACGCCCATTCGTTGCAGGACGGTCAGCGCCATGCCTGCCAGGAACCAGATCAGATAGGTGGGCAGCCACAGCCGCGCGCCGTTGGGAATCGACGTGGTGAGGTGTACTCCCACCAGCCACGCCGGGGAGATGAGCGCCAGCCCAGCGATGCCGAGCAGCAACAATTTCGGCCGCCATTGCCGTCGGCACAGCACCACCAGCAACAGGTAGGCCAGCAGCGGAAGTACCACGTAAAACGACGCTTCGACCGCCAGGCTCCACATCTGGGTCAAACCCTGATGCAGATACCCGCGCATGTAGTTGAAGGTGTAGATCTGCGTCAACGTCAGGTTGCGGAACAGCCCCTCCCAGGTGTGCCCGTAATTCGGCCCGGCATGGCGGAAGTGGTAGATGACGTAGGCGATCAGCACGGTGACGACGTACGCGGGCATGATGCGACGCACCCGGTGCCAAGCGTAGCGCCGGATCGACGGCTGCGGCCCACCCGTCTCCGCCGCCTTCACCCACGGTTGGAACAGCAGGAAACCGGACAGCACAAAGAAAATCGGGACGCCGATCTCCATCCGCGAGCACACCAGCCCGTAGTAGCCCTGGATGTACTTGCCGGTGGTGTAGGCGGCGTGCGTGCCGACCACGAGAAGCGCTGCGACGGCGCGAACACCGGTCAGCGACGCGACCCGATCGGGCCCCGCTACCTGCTCGAGTCCCCCCTGGGCCGCGGTGTCGGCCTGGATCATCCCCTGTGTTCCCGACGCGGCGCGCCACGACCGCCGCGCCGGTTCTTATCCGGCGCCCGATCCGGTTGCAGGTTGATCAGTTGACCGGAGATGCGGGTCTTCTCAAGCGCTTTCAGCGTCTCCCGGGGCAGCTTGGCCGGCAATTCCACCAGCGAGAATTCCGGCTTGATCGTGATGTGGCCGAAATCGCTGCGGTGCAACCCACCTTCGTTGGCGATGGCGCCGACGATTGCGCCCGGCCCGACCTTGTGCCGCTTGCCGACCGAGATGCGGTAGGTGGCGAACCCCTTCTTGGGGCCCTCCCCCGCGGCGCGGCCAGACTTGGCAGGCCGGTCCTGGTGGTCGCGGGTCCGACGTTCGGGCGGAGGCTCGGGCGCCATCAGGAAGTCTTCGCCGTTGCGGGACTGCAATGCCAGCGCCGCGGCGATGTCGGCCATCGGAATGTCGTGATCGCGTTCGTAATCCGCGACCAGCCGGCGGAACAATTCGAGTCCGGGCGCGGCGAGGCTGTCGGTGATCGAGTCGGCGAACTTCGCCACCCGCTGCGCGTTGACGTCATCGACGCTGGGCAGTTGAGCCTCGGTCAACTTTTGCCGGGTGGCCTTCTCGATCGACTTGAGCAGGTGGCGTTCTCGCGGCGACACGAACAGCAGCGCGTTGCCCGACCGTCCCGCCCGGCCGGTCCGGCCGATCCGGTGCACATACGACTCGGTGTCGTGCGGAATGTCGTAGTTCAGCACGTGCGAAATTCGCTCGACATCCAGACCGCGGGCAGCGACGTCGGTGGCCACCAGGATGTCGATGCCGCCGTCTTTCAACGCCGCGATGGTCCGCTCGCGCACTGCCTGCGGGATGTCGCCGTTGATGGCCGACGCGGAAAAGCCACGCGCACGTAGCTTCTCGGCGACCTCTTCGGTGGCCTGCTTGGTGCGGACGAAGACGATCATCGCCTCGAACGGCTCGACCTCGAGCACCCGGGTCAGCGCGTCCATCTTGCGCGGACCGGCTACCTGGATGTAGCGCTGCGTGATGTTCTCGGCGGTCGCGGTCTTCGCCTCGACCTTGACCTCAATCGGGTCGTGCAGATACTTGTTGCTGAGCTTGCGGATCGCCGGGGGCATCGTCGCGGAGAACAGCGCGACCTGCTTGTATTCCGGGGTCTCGGCAAGGATCCGCTCGACTTCCTCGGCGAATCCCATCGTCAGCATCTCGTCGGCCTCGTCGAGCACCAGATAGTCGACGCGCGACAGATCCAGTGTCCCGCGCTCCAGGTGATCGATCACTCGGCCGGGGGTGCCGACCACGACCTGCGCGCCGCGCTTGAGCCCGGCCAACTGCACCCCGTAGGAGGAGCCGCCATAGATCGGCAGGACGTTGATCTGCGGAAGGTGCGTGCCGTACCGGCTGAACGCCTCGGCGACCTGCAGAGCCAACTCGCGCGTCGGTGCCAGCACCAACGCCTGGGTGGCTTTGCTGTCGGTGTCGATCTTCGACAGGATCGGCACCGCGAACGCTGCCGTCTTGCCCGTGCCGGTTTGGGCCAAACCGACCACATCAGAGCCCTCCATCAGGGCCGGAATCGTCGCGGCCTGGATCGCCGACGGCGACTCGTAGCCGACGTCAGCCAGCGCCTGCAGCACCGAGGGGTGAATGTGCAGGTCGGCGAAGGTCACGGTGTCGTCATGCGGGGCGCTCATCTCGCAGAGAAGTTTACGGCGTGATTCACTGCCGCCCGGCCACGCCTGCCGCGTCGACAGCCCTGGTCACGGTACGGTGCGGCGTTGTGTGGACACGAATGCGACTGAGCGGCGTCAGCGCTGCCGCGCTACTCGCCGTGACGATGAGCGGATGCGGGTCGGGAGATTCGACCGTCGCCAAGACGCCGGAACCCACTCCTCACTCGTCCGCCGCACCGCACCCGACGGCAGCGCCGCCACCCGCCGCCACCCCGGCTCCACCGACTTCCCCTGGACCCGTCGACCCGTGTGCGGTGAACCTGGCCGACCCCGCGATCGCCCGCGGGGTGTCCGAGCTGCCGCAGGACCCGCGCAGCCACCAGCCGTGGAACCCCGAGCCGCTGGCCGGCAACTTCAACCCGTGCGCGCAGCTGTCCGCCGTCATCGTCAAGGCCAACACCAACGCCGAGAGCCCCAACACCCGCGCCGTGCTGTTCCATCTCGGCAAACTGATCCCGCCGCAGGGCGTGCCGGACACCTATGGCTTCAACGGGCTGGACAACTCGCAGTGCACCGGCGACACCGTCGCGCTGAGCTACTCCGGCGGCATCGGCCTGCCCAGCATCGTGAAGTTCCGCTGGAACGGCAACGGCGTGGAGTTAATCGCCAACTAACCCGACCTGTCGGTGCGGCGGCCTACAGTGGCTGCTGTGTTCATGGCAGACGACAGCGTCATCTACAGCGCGTCGGATCTCGCATCCGCGGCTCGCTGTGAGTACGCCCTGCTCCGTGAATTCGACGCGAAACTTGGTTGGGGGCAACGGGTCAGCGTCACCGCCGAGCTGCTGGAACGCACCGCCACCCTCGGTGACGAACACGAGCAACGTCGCCTCGATCATCTGCGCGAGGAGCACGAAGGGGAAGTCGCGGTCATCGGGCGTCCGTTCCCGTTCACCGTCGACAACATCACTGCGGCCGCAACGCAGACACGACGCAAGCTCGACGCCGACGCACCGGTCATCTATCAGGCTGCGATGTTCGACGGACGCTTCGTCGGCTTTGCCGACTTCCTGGTCTTGCGCGACGGCAGGTACCAGGTGTCCGACACCAAGCTGGCCCGCTCGGCGAAAGTCACTGCCCTGCTTCAGATCGCTGCCTACGCCGACGCCCTCAGCCAGGCCGGTGTCCCAGTACACCCCGAAGCCGAGCTGATACTGGGCAGCGGCGCCGCGGTCACCTATCAAATCGACGAGCTGATCCCGGTGTACCGCGAGCAACGCGCCCGGCTGCAGCGCCTGCTCGACGAGCACTACGCCGGAGGCCAGGCGGTCCGCTGGGAAGACGACGGTATTCGGGCATGCTTCCGCTGCCCGGTCTGCGAGGAGCAGGTGCGGGCCACCGACGACCTGCTGCTCGTCGCGGGTCTGCGAGTCAGCCAGCGCGCCAAGCTGATCGACGCGGGTCTGACCACAGTCGCCGAGCTGGCCGAGCACACCGGCCCGGTTGCTGGCATGTCCGCTCGTGCGGTGGCCGCCCTAGTCGCCCAGGCCAGGCTGCAGGTCCGCGAACGCGATACCGGTACACCGCAATTCGAGGTCGCCGACCCGCAGCCGCTGACCCTGCTTCCCAATCCCGACCCGGGTGACCTGTTCTTCGACTTCGAGGGTGACCCGCTGTGGACCGCCGACGGTGTCGACTGGGGCCTGGAGTATCTATTCGGCGTGCTGGAAGGGGGCAAGGCGCCTGCCTTCCATCCGCTGTGGGCGCATGACCGCCGTGCGGAGCGCAAGGCGCTCGTCGAGTTTCTTGCACTAGTAGCCAAGCGCCGCAAGCGTTTTCCGAACATGCACGTCTACCACTACGCCGCGTACGAGAAGACGGCGCTGCTGCGCTTGGCCGGACGCCACGGCGTCGGAGAAGACGCCGTCGACGACTTGCTGCGCAGCGGCACACTGGTCGATCTGTATCCCGTTGTGCGCAAGAGCATCCGCACCGGCAGCGAGTCGCTGAGCCTCAAGGCCTTGGAGCCGCTGTACATGGGATCACGACTGCGCTCGGGTGACGTGACCAATGCGGCCGACTCGATCACCCAGTACGCGCGGTACACGGAATTGCGCGGCAACGGCAACCTCGACGAGGCGGCGGCGGTGCTGAAGGAGATCGAGGGCTACAACCAGTACGACTGCGAGTCGACCCGCGAGCTGCGCGACTGGCTGCTGATCCAGGCCTTCGAGAACGGTGTCACCCCGATTGGGGCCCAACCCGTCGGGGACGGCGGGGCCATCGAGGCAGCCGACCAGATCGCGGAGAAGCTGCAGAAATTCAGCGGCGACCCGACGACCGGCAACCGCAGCCGCGAGCAGACGGCTGTCGCGCTAATGTCGGCAGCGCGCGGCTTCCACCGCCGGGAGGACAAACCGTTCTGGTGGGCGCATTTCGACCGGTTGAACTATCCCGTCGACGAATGGGCCGACCAGACCGACGTATTCATCGTCAGCGAAGCGGACATCGCTGTCGACTGGAACCAACCGCCCAGGGCCCGCAAGATGCAGCGCCGAGTCCAGTTGACCGGCGAGTTGGCCCGCGGCGCGCTCAACGCAAAGGTGTTCGCGCTCTACGAGCCTCCCGCCCCGCCCGGTCTGTCCGACAACCCCGACCGGCGGGCGGCCGGTCACGCCGAAGTTGTGGAATACGACGACCCGACCGTGCCGACGTCGGTGGTGATCTGCGAGCGAACCCCATCCGACGGCAACACCTTTCAGCAAATGCCGTTTGCGCTGACCCCGGGCGGTCCGGTCAACACCAAGCCGCTGCGCGAGGCCATCGAGACCGCGACGGCCGCCGTCGCAGCGGGACTGCCGCAACTCCCCCAGACCGCGGTGTTCGACATCCTGCAGCGCCGACCACCGCGAACTCGCAGCGGCAAAGCCCTTCCCCGAAGCGGCGACACCATCACCGACATCACCGCCGCGCTGCGGGATCTCGAAGCGTCCTACGTCGCGGTGCACGGCCCGCCCGGGACCGGCAAGACCTACACCGCGGCTCGGGTGATCACCCGGCTGGTCACCGATCATGGTTGGCGCATCGGCGTCGTCGCACAATCACATGCGGTAGTCGAAAATCTGTTGCAGGGCACCATCACAGCCGGCATCGACCCGTCGCGCGTGGCCAAGAAAGGCGACCGCCCCGGCGCCGCGTGGCAGCAGATCAGCGAGCACGACTACTCCCCATTCGTCACCGGCACACCAGGATGCGTGATCGGCGGAACCGCTTGGGACTTCGCGAATCCCGGCCGGGTGCCACCCGCCAGCCTGGATCTGTTGGTGATCGACGAGGCCGGCCAGTTCTGTCTCGCCAACACGATCGCCGTGGCCGCTTCGGCGAAAAACCTGCTGCTGCTTGGGGATCCGCAACAGCTGCCACAGGTCAGCCAAGGCACCCATCCCGAACCGGTCGACGGCTCCGCGCTGGGCTGGCTGGTCGAAGAGCACCGCACCCTGCCCACCGAGCGCGGCTACTTCCTGGACCGCACCCACCGCATGCATCCCGCGGTGTGTGCGCCGGTATCGGCGCTGGCGTATGAGGGCCGACTACAGCCCTACGACAAAGTCACCGCCGCCCGGCGGCTGGACGGGTATCCCCCCGGCGTGCACGTGCTTCGCGTCGCCCACGAAGGCAACGCGACCGAGAGCCCGGAAGAGGCGGAGGCCATTGCGGGGCTGATCATGTCGCTGGTCGGCCGGGCCTGGACGACCGAAGAAGGCACCCGGCCGTTGACCCCCGCCGACGTCTTGGTGCTGGCTCCCTACAACGCACAGGTCGTGCTGCTGCGTCAGCACTTGGCCGCAGCTGGACTCGGCGATGTCCGGGTCGGAACCGTCGATAAATTCCAGGGCGCCGAGGCGCCGGTAGCCATCGCCTCGATGACGGCGTCGTCCGTCGACGACCTTCCCCGCGGAATGTCGTTTCTGCTCAACCGGAACCGCCTCAACGTGGCGATCAGCCGGGCACAGTACGCCGCTGTCATCGTGCGCGCTGACGCGCTGACCGAATACCTGCCGTCGGCCCCGAGCGGGCTCGTCGAACTCGGCGCATTCCTGGCGTTGAGCGGGCCTAAGACCTAGGGCGCCGGCGCGGACCGTCGGGTGGCTGGCGGCCGTAGTCGTCAACTCGAGTGTCGTGGAATCTCGACCCGCCATAGGTGTCGATGTCGTCGAAGAACGCTTCGTCGGGGTCGGGGCGTCGCTGATCCGGCGGCCGGTAGTCCTGGGTGCGCGAGCGACCCTCGTCGTCGTGAAAGCCGTTGCCAACAAGGCCTATCGGCTGGATCTCCGTGGTCGCCGTCATGTCGTCGAGCTGGCCGCGCCACGACTCGGCCGGCGTCAGCTTACGGCGCGGCGGCGCCGCATTGGGCGCCGGCGACAGCGTGTACTCGACGTAGTCGTCGTCATCGTCGAAGCCGTCCCGGTAACCGTCGGGGCCGCTAGCGAATCCGTCGGCGGCGCTGGGTCGCACCCGCACTCGCCGGGCCGGCGCGTCGGGCCCGTCCGCTCGCGGAGTCGGCTCGTCGTCGCCCGCCGGGCCGGCGCCTCCGACCAGGAACACGGCCGCGACGATCCCGAACAGCGCGACGAACGCCGGCAACAGCATCGACTGTGACATCGCGTCGGCGAACGGCACGCGCAGGAACGGCGGCATCTCCAGGTTCCCGCCGGGCCCCCCCGGCGGCGCTGATCCGCCGTCGGCCATCGGCCCTAAGGCCGCGGTGATCCGCGACGTCATGAACGACGCCATCCCGGCGCTGCCCAGCACGGCACCGACCTGGCGCGTCGCGTTGAAAACACCGGAGCTGGCGCCGGCGAACCGCTGGGGCAGGTTACGGGTCGCGGTCGCGGTGATCGGCGCCCAGATGAACGCCATCGCGACGCCCAGCGCGAAGAACGGCAGCACCAACTCCCAGATCGGGGTCGATGCCTTCATGACGATTGACAGCCAGGTCAGGCCGATTGCCAGGGCCGAAAAGCCGAAGCCGACCACCGGCCGCGGATGCGACCGGTCGACGAGCTTGCCGGCCAGCGGCGCGAGCACCCCGCTGGTGATCGCCATCGGCGCGGTCAGCAGCGCCGAGCGGGTGGGCGACAACCCGCAGACCGCCTGGGCGTAGAACATCAGCGGCAGGATCATCCCGGTGGCCGCGAAGGCGATGACCACCGCCGCGGCATTGCACAGGCTGAAGTCGCGGACACGGAAGATGTCCAGCGGAATCAGCGGCTCGATCTTGCTGATCGACTGCCAGTAGACGAACGCGGTCATGAAGCCGACGCCGGCGACCAGCACGGCCCAGATCCACGGCGCCCAGTCGTGGGACTGACCCTCCTGCAGCGAAAACACGATCAGGAACATCCCGATCCCAGACAAAGCCACCCCGATCAGGTCGAAGCGGTGCTTGCTGGTGCTCAGATCAGGGATCAGCCAGAACGCCAGCCCAAGACCGATGATCCCGATCGGAACGTTGACGAAAAAGATCCAGGCCCAGCCCATCGAGTCGACAAGCACGCCGCCGGCCAGGGGGCCGACCAGGGTGGCCACGCCCGCGGTGGCGCCCCACAGGCTCATCGCGACCCCGCGACGCTCGACCGGGAAGATGCGGGTGATCAGCGACAGCGTCTGCGGGCTCATCACCGCGGCGCCGATGCCCTGGGCCACCCGGGCGGTGATCAGCATGCCGATGGTGCTTGACAGCCCACACCACAGCGAAGCGGCGGTGAAGACGGCCAGACCGATCAGATACAGATTCTTCGGGCCGAACCGGTCACCCAGCCGGCCGGCGACGAGCAGCGGGACCGCGTACGCCAGCAGGTAGGCACTGGTCACCCAGATCACGGTGTCGTAGCTGGTGCCGAGCTTGACCATGATGCTCGGGTTGGCGACCGCCACGATCGTGGAGTCGAGCAGGATCATGAAGAAGCCGACCATCATCGCCCACAGCGCGTGCCACGGGTTCACCTCGCCGGCGCGCTGCGCCGGAGGCGGGCCGTCGCCCCGTCGTTGACGAGCGGTCGCCGTGGTCATAGCTCTACCTCGTTCGTTTCCTCCGGCTGCGGTCGAAGGCCACTGGATACCCGGCTTCCGCTTCCGCGTTCAGGGTATCGATCCCGGCCCGCGCGACGCGATACAGCGACGGGTTACCCAACGTGATGGGCTGGTAGGCCATCGACTGTCCGTAATGGCTGGCGAGCCGCCGACGCGTCGTCGGGCCGAGCGTGATCCCGCCGGTAATTCCGGATTATTCCCAAGCGGCCAATCCTGTGGACACCTGGCCCCACGTTTGCCGACACCCGCGTTAGCCTGGAAGGACACCCGGGGAGGAACCGGGCCATCCAATCCGGAGGCATCCATGAGCGCCCGACGCAACCGGTCATCGGCCGATTCGTTGCCCGCTAACAGCGAGGGGAAGCCCAAACGGTCGGCGCGCGCGTTGGCCAGCATCATCGAGCGCAGCTCCCGCATCCAGGGGCCCGCCGCGGCCGCCTACGTCGAAAGGCTGCGCCGTGCGGACCCCGAGGCCGGTCCGGGCGCGGTCGTCGCCAAGCTCGAGAAGCGTTACGTGGCCGCGGTCACGGCTAGCGGAGCGGCGGTCGGCTCGACTGCGGTGCTGCCAGGGCTGGGCACGCTGGCCGCGCTCTCCGCGGCCGCCGGCGAGACCGCGGTGTTCCTCGAGGCGACGGCGTTCTACGCGCTGGCAATCGCCTCGGTGTACGGAGTTGCGACCGACGAGCGGGAACGCCGACGAGCACTGGTGCTGTCGGTGCTGGTCGGCGACGACAGCAAGCAGGCGATGACCGAGCTGATCGGCGGCGGCCGCACCAGCGGAGCGTGGCTGTCCGAAGGTGTAGCGTCGCTGCCGATGCCGGCCTTGGCCCAGCTGAACTCTCGGCTGCTCAAGCGCGCCGTGCGACGGTTCACGCTGCGCCGCAGCGCGCTGCTGTTCGGCAAGGTCCTGCCAGTCGGCGTCGGCGCCGTGATCGGCGCGATCGGCAACCGGCTGGCGGGCAAGAAGATCGTGCGCAACGCCCGCAAGGCGTTCGGGACGCCGCCGGCTAAGTGGCCGGTGACACTGCACCTGTTGCCCACGGTTTCCGACGCCGGCTGAGCGCGCGGTAACGGCAAACCCGAGCCCGACGAAGTCACATGGCGGAACGGCGGCGAAGGGTTAGCCTTTATGACGGGGCCTGCCGAAGCCGCACGTCCGGGCAAGTAACGCGCACGAGAAGAGGAATCGAGGCGAGCAGCTGCTGTGAGCAGTATCAGTTCACCCTTCGGCCAGAACGAGTGGCTGGTCGAGGAGATGTACCGCAAGTACCGCGACGACCCCTCTTCGGTCGACCCGAGCTGGCACGAGTTCTTAGCCGACTACAACCCCGAGTCGACGAATGAAACTCCGGCCGAAGTGAAGCCGGCCGCGCCGCCGCCCGCTACTTCCCCGCAACCGCCCGCTGCTCCCCCGCAACCGACCCCCGCCGTCGCCACGGCCGCGTCCGGCAACGGCGCACGCACCACTGCACAGCCGGCCCCGCAGGCTCCGGCGCCCAAGCCGTCCGGGCCACCGCCCGCCGAAGGCGACGAGCTTCAGGTGCTGCGCGGCGCGGCCGCCGCCGTGGTCAAGAACATGTCGCAGTCGCTCGACCTGCCCACGGCGACCAGCGTTCGGGCCATCCCGGCCAAGCTGATGATCGACAACCGCGTCGTGATCAACAATCAGCTCAAACGCACCCGCGGCGGCAAGGTGTCGTTCACCCACATCCTGGGCTACGCGCTGGTCCAGGCACTCAAGAGCTTCCCGAACATGAACCGGCACTATGCCGAGATCGACGGCAAACCCAACGCGGTCACGCCGGCGCACATCAACTTGGGCTTGGCGATCGACCTGCAGGGCAAGGACGGCAAGCGGGCACTGGTCGTCGCGGGCATCAAGCGTTGCGAGACAATGACATTCGGCCAGTTCGTCGCGGCCTATGAGGACATCGTTCGACGCGCCCGTGACGGCAAGCTGACCGCCGAAGACTTTGCTGGCGTGACGATTTCGCTGACGAACCCCGGCACCATCGGCACCGTGCACTCGGTGCCGCGGCTGATGGCGGGTCAGGGCGCGATCATCGGCGTGGGCGCCATGGAATATCCCGCCGAATTCCAGGGCGCCAGCCCGGAGCGCATCGCCGAGTTGGGCGTCGGGAAACTCATCACGCTCACCTCGACCTACGACCACCGCATCATCCAGGGCGCGGAATCGGGCGACTTCCTGCGCACCATCCACGAACTGATCCTTTCCGACGACTTCTGGGACGACCTGTTCCGCGAGATGGGCGTGCCGTACCTGCCGATCCGGTGGAGCACCGACAACCCCGACTCGATCGTCGACAAGAACGCCCGCGTTATGGAGTTGATCGCGGCGTACCGCAACCGCGGCCACCTGATGGCCGACATCGACCCGCTCGGGTTGGACAAGACCAGGTTCCGCAGCCACCCCGACCTCGAGGTGCAGACCCACGGGCTGACGCTGTGGGACCTCGATCGGGTGTTCAAGGTCAACGGTTTCGGCGGCTGGGACTACCGCAAGCTGCGCGATATCCTCGGGCTGCTGCGCGACGCCTACTGCCGGCACATCGGTGTCGAGTACACCCACATCCTCGACCCCGAGCAGCTGGCCTGGCTCGAAGAGCGGGTCGAGACCAAGCATGTCAAGCCGACGGTGGCGCAGCAGAAGTACATCTTGAGTAAGCTCAACGCGGCCGAGGCGTTCGAGACGTTCTTGCAGACGAAATACGTTGGCCAGAAGCGGTTCTCACTTGAAGGCGCGGAAAGCACCATCCCGCTGATGGACGCCGCGATCGACCAGTGCGCCGAGCACGGGCTCGACGAAGTAGTGATCGGCATGCCGCACCGCGGCCGGCTCAACGTGTTGGCCAACATCGTCGGTAAGCCCTATTCGCAGATCTTCAGCGAGTTCGAGGGCAACCTGAATCCCGCCCAGGCCCACGGCTCCGGCGACGTGAAATACCACCTGGGCGCCACCGGTGTGTATCTACAGATGTTCGGCGACAACGACATTCAGGTCTCTCTGACGGCGAACCCGTCGCACCTCGAAGCGGTGGACCCGGTGCTGGAGGGCTTGGTCCGCGCCAAGCAGGACCTGCTGGACAAGGGCGAGGGCGAACGCGGCAACTCGGTGGTGCCGATGATGCTGCACGGTGACGCCGCCTTCGCCGGCCAGGGAGTGGTCGCCGAGACGCTGAACCTGGCCAAGCTTCCCGGCTACCGGGTCGGGGGCACGATCCACATCATCGTCAACAACCAGATCGGTTTCACCACCGCGCCGGAGTATTCGCGGTCCAGCGAGTACTGCACCGATGTCGCGAAAATGATTGGCGCGCCGATCTTCCACGTCAACGGTGACGATCCCGAGGCGTGCGTCTGGGTCGCGAGGCTGGCCGTCGACTTCCGCCAGAAATTCAAGAAGGACGTCATCATCGACATGCTGTGCTACCGCCGCCGCGGGCACAACGAGGGCGACGATCCGTCGATGACGAACCCGTACATGTACGACGTCGTCGACGTCAAGCGCGGCGTCCGTAAGACCTACACCGAAGCGCTCATCGGTCGCGGCGACATTTCGATGAAAGAGGCCGAGGACGCACTGCGCGACTATCAGGGCCAGCTCGAGCGGGTCTTCAACGACGTCCGCGAATTAGAGAAGCACGGTGTGCAGCCGAGCATGTCGGTGGAGGCCAACCAGATGCTGGCCGCCGGTCTGGACACCGCGGTGGACAAGGCACTGCTGGCCCGCATTGGTGACGCATTCCTCGCTCTGCCAGAGGGATTCGCCGCGCACCCACGTGTCACGCCGGTGCTGGAAAGGCGCCGCGAGATGGCCTACGAGGGCAAGATCGACTGGGCCTTCGGTGAGTTGCTGGCGCTGGGTTCGCTGGTCGCCGAGGGGAAGTTGGTCCGGCTGTCCGGCCAGGACACTCGTCGCGGGACGTTCTCCCAACGGCATTCGGTGATCATCGACCGACACACCGGCGCGGAGTTCACCCCACTGCAGTTGCTGACGGTCGACAAGGAGGGCAACCCGACCGGCGGCAAATTCATGGTGTTCGACTCGCCGCTCTCGGAGTACGCCGCAGTCGGATTCGAATACGGTTACACGGTCGGCAACCCCGATGCTTTGGTGTTGTGGGAGGGCCAGTTCGGCGACTTCGTCAACGGAGCGCAGTCGATCATCGACGAGTTCATCAGCTCCGGCGAAGCCAAGTGGGGCCAGCTGTCCAGTGTGGTGCTGTTGCTGCCACACGGTCACGAAGGCCAAGGGCCCGACCACACCTCCGGTCGCATCGAGCGCTTCCTGCAGCTGTGGGCGGAGGGCTCGATGACGATCGCGGTGCCCTCGACGCCGGCCAACTACTTCCACCTGCTGCGCCGTCACGCCCTCGATGGTGTGCAGCGCCCGCTGATCGTGTTCACCCCGAAGTCGATGCTGCGCAACAAGGCCGCGGTGAGCGACATCAAGGAATTCACCGAGGATCGATTCCACTCGGTGCTCGAGGAGCCCACCTACTCCGAGGGCATTGGTGATCGCGGCAAGGCGACGCGAATGTTGTTGACCAGCGGCAAGCTTTACTACGAGCTGGCCGCTCGTAAGGCCAAGGAAAACCGCGACGACGTCGCGATCGTGCGTATCGAGCAGCTGGCGCCGCTGCCCTTCCACCGGCTTCAGGAAACGCTGGACCGCTACGAAAACGTCAACCAGTATTTCTGGGTGCAGGAAGAGCCGGCCAACCAGGGCGCCTGGCCGCGTTTCGGCCTGGAGCTCCCCGAGCTGTTCCCGGACAGACTGGTTGGCATCAAACGGATTTCACGCCGCGCCATGTCGGCGCCCTCGTCGGGCTCGTCGAAAGTGCACGCCGTCGAGCAACAGGAGATCCTGGACGAGGCGTTCGGCTGAGTTTCTCGTGCTCGTCAGGGGCACATGAACGCGAAAGGCGGGCACACGAAAGTGCCCGGGGGAAGCGGCCCCTCCCGGTATCCGCCACCGTCCAGCACCGAGATTTGGTGAAACTCGTGACACACGTTCGTGTCCCACGTCTTGGCCAAATCCTGGACCTGCGAATACACCGGGTCGCCGGGACACCACGTACCGTGGCAAACCGGGTCGCACCTGACGTCGGCCCGCGCTGTGCCGGCCACCGGGCCCAACACCGCGAGCCCCATGGCTCCGAGCGCAGCGACCGTCGTCGACAACGTGGCCGCCGCCACCCCTCGCATCTTCTGAACAATGCTCATGAGTCCTCGTTCGTTGTAGCTGCGTTGCGAGCGCGAACATTCGCGCCAAACAAGTGCAACGCTGCCGGGAAGCGAAGGACCGGAATCCCGCTAACTCATAGCAAATTCATTACCGCCTAGCGGCGCAGCGACCGCTGAGCGGTGGCCAGCGGCGCGGTGGCGTCGCTTTCGACCGGCCGCTTGGCGGGCGGTACCGCGGGACGCCGTCCGGTCCGCGGCGGGCGCGAGGCGACGTTCATCGGCCACCAGAACCAACGTCCCAGCATCGCGGCGATCGAGGGCATCAGGAACGACCGCACCACCAGCGTGTCGAACAGCAGGCCCAGACCGATCGTCGTGCCGACCTGTCCGACCGCGCGGTTGTCGCTGACCATCATCGAGGCCATGGTGAAGGCGAACACCAGGCCGGCGGCCGTCACGACTCGACCGGTGCCACCCATCGCCCGGATGATGCCGGTCTTGAGCCCGGCGCCGATCTCCTCTTTGAATCGCGCGACCAGCAGCAGGTTGTAGTCGGAGCCGACCGCCAACAGGATGATCACCGACATCACCATCACCAGCCAGTGCAGCTTGACCCCGATGATGTACTGCCACAACAGGACTGACATGCCGAACGAGGCGCCGAGTGACAGTGCGACGGTGCCGACGATCACCAACGCGGCCACCAGGCTGCGGGTGATCAGCAGCATGATGATGAAGATCATGCACAGCGACGAGATGCCGGCGATCATGAAGTCGTAGTGCGAGGCTTCCCGCAGATCCTTGAAAGTCGCTGCGGTGCCGGAAATATAGACCTTGGCGTCCTCCAGCGCGGTGCCCTTGAGCGACTCGTAGGCGGCTGTCCGGATCGCGTCGATGCGCGACATGCCTTCATTCGTCGCGGGATCGCCCTTGTGCGAGATGATGAATCGGGCGGCCTTGCCGTCGGGTGAGATGAACAGCTTCTCGACTCGCTGGAAGTCCGGGTTGGCAAACACCTCATGCGGGAGATAGAACGAGTCGCCGGTCTTCGCGGCGTCGAAGTCCTTACCCATCGCGGTCGCGTCGTCGCTGAGTTCGTTTGCCTGGTCGAAGATTCCGGACGCGGTGCTGTGCAGCGTCAGCACCATGGTCCGCAGGCTGCGCATGGTCTCGATCTGGGCCGGAATCAGGGCGACCAGCTGGGGCACGACGGTGTCGACGCTGTCGACGTCCTTGGTCAGCTCTTCGAGCTTCTGGCTGAGCTTGTCCACCCCGTCGGTGGCGTTGTACGCCGACCGGATGCCCCAGCACAGCGGAATGTTGAAGCAGTGCTGCTCGGCGTAGAAGTAGCTGCGCAGCGGACGGAACGTGTCGTCGAAATCGGCGATGTCGTCTCGCACTTCGTTGGTGATGGCCAGGGTGTCTTTGGTGACCCCGGCGATGTGATGCGTGGTGCCCACCATCTGGTTCATCAAGGCGTTGACTTTTTCCAGCGACTTGATGGTTCCGCCCAGTTGGTCGGCCAGCTTGGCCATGTCATCCAGCCGACCCTTGGCCACCTGCAGGTTCTGCAACTGCCCGGCGTTCTGCATGCTGAGCAGGAACGGGATCGACGTGTGCTCCAGCGGCGTCCCCTGTGGCCGGGTGACGCTCTGTACCCGGGCGATGCCCTCGACCCCGAAGATTCGCTTGGCGAGTCTGTCCAAGACCAGGAAGTCCGCGGAATTGCGCAGGTCGTGATCGGACTCGATCATCAAGACTTCCGGCAGCATCCGCGCTTGCGAGAAATGCCGCTCCGCTGCGGCCATCCCGATGTTTCCCGGAGTGTCCTTGGGGATGTAGTCGCGGTCGACGTAGCTCACCTTGTAGCCCGGCAGCGCCAGCAGACCGACCATCGTGACCGCACAGGTCGCGGCGAAAATCGGTGCGGGCCAACGCACCACCGCGGTGCCGACCCGTCGCCAGCCGCGGACACTGTGCAGACGCTTGGGTTCCAGCAGACCGAAACGGCTACCGACACTGATGACCGCGGGAATCAGCGTCAAGGCCACCGCGACCGCGACCAGCATGCCGATCGCACACGGCGCACCCAGCGTCTGGAACACCGGCAACCGGGCGAAGCTAAGGCAGTAAGTGGCACCGGCGATGGTGATGCCGGACGCCAGAACAACGTGGGCCACACCGCGGTAGGCGGTGAGGTAGGCGGAACTGCGGTCCTCGCCGTTGTGGCGGGCCTCGTGGTAGCGCCCGATGAAGAAGATGCCGTAGTCGGTGCCCGCCGCGATCGCGAGCGAGACCAGCATGTTGGTGGCAAACGTCGACAACTTGACAACGTCATGCAGCGCGAGGAACGCGACAATGCCTCGGGCGGCACCCAATTCGATGCCGACCATCACCAGCAGCAGGGCCACCGTGATGAAAGAGCGGTAGACGAATAGCAACATCACGAAGATCACCGCGACGGTGGTCACCAGAATCTTCACGACGGTCTTGTCGCCGCTCGTCAGGCCATCCGCCGCCACCGCGGCCGGACCGGTGACATACGCCTTGACCCCCGGCGGCGCGGGAACGCTGTCGACGATCTTCCGGACGTTGGCGACCGAGGTGTTGGCCGACGTCTCTCCTTGATTGCCAACGAGATTCAACTGAACATAGGCGGCCTTGCCGTCGGAACTCTCCGCGCCCGCGGCGGTCAGCGGGTCACCCCAGAAGTCCTGGATGTGCTGGACATCCTTCGGGTCAGCCTTCAGCCGATCGATGATCTGTTGGTAGTAGTGGTGCGCGTCGTCGCCGAGTTGATTGGTGCCCTCGATGACGATCATCGCCATGGCGTCGGAGTCCGACTCCTTGAAGTCTTTCCCGATGCGGGCCGCGGCGCGCACCGACGGGGCGTCCTTGGTACCCAGTGACACGGCGTGCTCGCGAGCGACCTGCTCGAGCGACGGCACAGCGACCGTCACGATCACCGTGATCGCCAGCCAGCCGAGGATGACGGGCACCGCTAGCCGACGCACCACCCGCGCGACAAACGTCCCCGCGGCATGCTCGTGCCGAAGGTGGTGGCTGGTCATGCGCCCTTCACCCGGCAAGACGTCAACGCGTTCACTTCGTTCGAGATCCTCTCGGCCCTGACGTGTCCGTCCACGACGATCCGGCAGCCAATGCTGTTGGTGTCACCCTGCGCCACAACGTTGCCCACGACGGCTGGACTGTTTGTCGTGAGTTGTATAGAACACGGTAATCGTGCCCCATCGACTCGGCGAGGGTTGGAGTGCACATCAAAGTAGCTGATGTCGGCGACGCTGCCCACCGGACGCAAGACGCCGTGCACCACTGACTTCTTCGTCAGCGCGAACGACATCCCCTTGCCCGTCCCGAACGCCTGTGGCGTTTCGATACGTAAGCGACCAGTGGGACGAGTAAACCACGCTGCGCAGACGAAGCATCAGGGGTTTTTTCCATGCTTTATCTAAGAATTGACATTCGTAATTATTTGGGCGCTGACCTGGCTCGATAGCGCCAAAATGGCATTTTTCTGGCAACGTGTTTTAGTCGGTAACCGACCGCATTGCGACGTTGATTCGCACCGCTTTTCAGGGCCGCGAGTTTGCGACAGATAAAGCCTGCGACGGCTCGGCCGTCGCGGTACCCGGCGTTTGCGTCCCGGCGCGCGGCGGTCGCCTCGAAACGTGCCCAGTTGCACGCTGTCGCACAATCAGTGTGCGGACCTGCGGTTTCCGCGCACGCCCCCGCTCGACGGCGCCAGCCGTGTTGCCCGGTGTCCGCGCGCGTCTGTCATACTTCCGCGATGGCCACCGCGAACCGCCTGACCCGACGCCCGCTAGTCCACCGACTGGTGATAAACCCCTTTGTCTTTCGTTTGATATTCACGTCATTCGCCACCACACGGTTCGCCTCGCAAACCAAGCTGCTGGGCGGCGACGACTGGCTGTTCTTCAACTACGGATACGAAGAAGACCCGCCGATGGGTATTCCGCTCGACCCGGAAGACGAACCCCACCGTTACTTCATTCAGCTTTATCACCGCACCGCGACCCAGGTCGACCTCGCCGGCAAGAAGGTGCTGGAGTGCAGCTGCGGCCACGGTGGTGGCGCCTCGTATCTGGTACGCACCCAGCACCCCGCCTCCTACACCGGGCTGGACCTCAACCCGGCTGGCATCGAGTTCGCCAAGAACCGCCACCACCTGGCCAACCTCGAATTCGTCGAGGGCAACGCCCAGGCGCTGCCGTTCGCGGACGAGTCGTTCGACGCGCTGGTCAACGTCGAGGCCTCGCATCTCTACCCCGATGTCCCCAAGTTCCTCAGCGAAGTGAAGCGCGTGCTCAAGCAGGGCGGGCATTTCCTCTATACCGACTTTCGTCCTCGTTCCGAGGTCGCCGAGTGGGAGTCCCACCTGGCCAACTCCGGGCTACGGCAGATCTCGATGTCGGTCATCGACCAGAACGTGCTGCGCGGCAACGAGAAGAACACCCCGCGCAAGCAGGAGCGGATCAGCCAGCACCACGGTTCGGCCGTCAGCCGCACCTTCGCGCGCTACGCCAGCGACATGACCGACTGGGCCTTCAACGGCGCGCTGCGCGGCAGCGAGTACACCTATCGCGTGTATCTGTTCACCAAGGACTGATCACCCGCCGGTACGCTGAAATGTGCTGGTAGAGAACTAGAAGGGGGGCGACATGGCAACGGAGACGACCGACCCGGTGCGGCTGCCGCCCGCGCTGCGGTTGCCCAAGCTCGTCACAAGCGTGCTGTTCCTGACGTCGCTGCAGTATTCGGTGGCACCGTGGCTGAGCAAGCACTACGGCGGGCCGTTCACGATCAACCTGCCGATCTTCGGGAAGACGATTGTCATCCACGACCGCGACATCGTCAAAGAGGTGTACAGCACCAGTTTCGACCTGATCGAACGCCCGACGAAGGTGCTCGGACAGGCGTTCGGTCCCGGCTCCACCTTCAGCTTGCTCGGCAAGGAGCACTCGGAGCGGCGAAAGCTGGTGCTGCCCAACTTCTCCGGCAAGAAGGTGAAGAACTACGAGCAGCTCGTCGAAGACGAGGTGCTACGCGAAACCGCGAACTGGCCGGAGGGCGAGGAGTTCGAAACCCTGGAATCGATGACGCGGCTGACGCTCAACGCGATCATGCGGGCCACCTTCGGGGAACGAGCCGACGCCCTGGATGAGCTCAAGGCTGTTATCCCGTCGCTGATCACGCTGGGCTCGCTGATGCAGCGGATGCCGCTGTTCGTACGGCGCGAGTACGGCTCGTGGAGTCCCGGCAGCAAGCTGGCCGCATTTCGCCGTCGCTTCGACGCGGTGATCGACGAACTCCTCGCCGAAGCCCGTGTGGATCCGTCGCTGACCGATCGCACCGACATGCTCGCGCTGCTGATGCAGGCCCGCTACGAGGACGGCTCGCCGATCTCCGATCGCCACATTGCCGACGAGCTACTCACCCTGGTCGCTGCCGGTCACGAGACCACGGCGTCCCAATTGGCTTGGGCCATCGAGCGTTTACGCCGCAACCCCGACGTGATGAGACGGCTCACCGAAGAGATCGACGCCGGCGGATCGGATCTGCGGCAGGCCACGATCTACGAAATCCAGCGTGTCCGGCCCACCATCGCGGCATCGCTGCGCACCACCAAGACCCGGGTGCGGGTCGGCGAGTGGGTGCTTCCGCCCGACACCGCGGTGATGATCGATTTCCAGCTGGCCCACGAATCCGACGTCAACTACGACGATCCGGAAGCGTTCAACCCGGACCGGTTCCTCGGCGGGCCGCCGCCGTCCTTCCGCTGGGTCCCCTTCGGAGGCGGCATAAACCGTTGTGTCGGAGCGGCTTTCGCGCACATGGAGATGGATGTCACGCTGCGGACGCTGTTCCGTGAGTTTCGCTTCACCCCGACCGATGCCCCGGACGAGAGCCGCAACTTCCGTGGCGTGGCGATCGCGCCGGGCAAGGGCGCACGCGCGGTGGTCTACCGGCGCAGCAATGCCGAGCGGGCCAGTCGCGACTCCGTGTCGGTCGCCGACCACGGCAGCTGACTCCAACGCTGGCCTGGCATACTTCCCGGCATGCCTACGACTAAGGAACGCGTCACCGACATCGGCTACCGCGGCTACAAGGCCTTCATGAACAAGGTCTGGTACCCGTTCCTCACCCGTCGGCTCAACACCGAAGACGTCACCTTCCTCAACTACGGCTACGAGGGCGACCCACCGCTGAACCTGCCGCTTGACGACGCCGACGCGGCCACTCGTTACTCGACCAACCTGTACAACCAGGTTGCCTCGCAGATCGACCTGACCGGCAAAAAGGTGCTTGAGTGCAGCTGCGGCCACGGCGGCGGCGCGTCATACATCATGCGCACCTTCAAACCGGCCGAGTACATCGGCCTGGACTACAACCCGGACGGCGTGGCCTACTGCAACGCGCACCACAAGCTGCCCGGTCTGAGCTTCGTGCACGGCAACGCCGAAGATCTGCCGTTCCCCGACAACAGCTTTGACGCAATCGTCAACGTCGAGGCGTCGCACGCCTACCCCAACCTGGACAAATTCCTGTCCGAGGTGAACCGCGTGCTGAAGCCGGGCGGCAGCCTGCTCTACGCCGATTTCCGCGGCCGGGCCGAGTTCCCGGTCTGGGAAGCCGCCCTCGACGCGATGCCGCTGCGTCAGGTGTCGATGCGGGTAATCAACGACGGCGTGATCCGGTCACTGGACGCCAGCGCACAGCAAAAACTCGACTTGATCAGCGCGCAGTTGCCGAAATGGTTCCGGCCGTTCGGCCGTCACTTTGCCGGCGTGCCCGGCACCGGCATCTACAACGTGATCGAAAGCGGCGGCGCGGAATACCGCATCTACCACTTCATCAAGGACTGATCGCCGCTCAGGCGATGGCGTAGTCCGACATCGGGAAGGTTTCCTGCTCCTTGACGGCGCTGCGCACCGAGGTCGGGCGGAACAGCGGCGCCTCGCCCTTGCCGGTGTGGTTGCGGAACCAGTAGGACCGCGAGCCGACGCAGTTGCCGAGCTCGAACGCCGAGTCCTTCATCAGCGTGGTCATCCGCTCGAGGAAGCGGGCATTGGCGTCCTCGGTGACCTCGAACGTCCGGGCATCACGCCGCTGCATCTCACCGAACAGCCGTTCCATGTGCTTCATCTGGTACTCGACGGTGTTGAACCACGACAGGCCCACCCAGGCGTAGGGGCTCGCCATCGACAGGAAGTTCGGGAAACCTGGCATCGAGATGCCCTGGTAGGCCTGGAATTGCGTTTCGCGCCACCACTTTCCGAGGTTTTTGCCGTCGCGGCCGATCACTTCGATCGCCGGCAGGTTGGCCTCCCAGACGTCGAATCCGGTTGCCAGGACCAGGGTGTCGATCAGCCGCTTGGTGCCGTCGCGGGCGACGATGCCGTCGGGCTCGATCCGCTCGATGCCGTTGGTCTCCAGGTGCACATTGGGTTTGGTGAACGACTGGTAGAAGTCGTTGGAGATCGTGGGTCGCTTGCAACCGAAGTCGAAGTCGGGGTCCAGCTTGCGCGACAGCTCCCGGTTGCGCACTGACAACAGGCGATACAACCGCGAGAACTGCGAGATGCCTTTGTTGAAGAGCCTGAAGTACCGGAACTTCCACATGGTCAGGACCATCGAGAGTTCCAGGATCGCGTCGGTGTACCAGCGCAGGCCGCGCTGGGTCGCGGGGAACTTGGCGAACAGCCGCTGCACGGGCGGGAGGAACTTGACGTCGAATTTCGGTAGCACCCAGATCGGGGTGCGTTGATACACCGTCAACTCGGCGACGTCCTTCGCCAGCGCGGGAGCGACCTGGACGCCCGTGGAGCCGGTTCCGATGACCGCGGCGCGGCGCCCGACCGCGGAGAAGTCGTCATCCCATTGCGCGGTGTGCAGGATCCGGCCCGCGAAGGTCTCGATGCCGGGGATGTCCGGCATCTTGGGCTGGCACAGGAAGCCGGTGGCGGCAATCAGGAACTGCGTGGTCAACGTCTCGCCGCCGGCCAACGCCAGCCGCCACAGCTGGGCGTCCTCGTCCCACCGGGCACCCTCGACGCATACGTTGAACCGCATGAAACGCCGGACGTCGTACTTCTCGGCGACGTTGACGGCATAGCTCTTGAGCTCGGCGCCGGGTGCGTACATCCGCGACCAGTACGGGTTCGGCTCGAACCGGTAGGAAAAGGTCGGCGACGGTTGGTCGACCGAAAGACCGGGATAGTGGTTGACGTGCCAGGTTCCGCCCAGATCGTCTTCCCGGTCGACGATCAGAACGTTCTCGTATCCGAGGTTTTTCAGCTGGATCGCGGCGCCGATTCCGCCGAATCCCGCCCCGACGATGATCACATCGAACTGCTGGTCATCCATAACGAGAAACGGTACCTTGCGCTGCAGTGATGGGTGAAACGCCAGCGCCCGCACAGGGAAGGCCCCGCGGCTTCGTCGCCTTTTGATCGGAGCGTCAGCCAGCGGACGGAGCGTGTGTACTGTCTAATGAGATTTGGCTGTTCGAGGGGCACAACTTCGCTGATCGTGAGTCGGCCGGGGCTATCTATATAGACATGAGAATGAGGCCGTTCCGTGTTAGGTCTTTCACTCTCACCCGGTAGGCTCCAATCCCAACTGTGCCCATGGAGCGCATGTGCAGTAGAGCCGCATGCAGAGCTGTGCCGGAGGGAGGCCTCGGTTTGCCGGTCACGCTGGCGATTTTGTTGATCGTCGCGGGCGCCGTCCTTACGGTGAGCCTGCTCCTTCTGATCACTTTCTTCTGCGTGGCCAGGCGGCTGAAGCGCAACATGGATGTCAGCGATGACGCCGATTATGCAGCCACCCTGACCTCGCTCTCGGAAGCTTCGGTGCGTCACTTCAATCCCTACACCGACGTCGACTGGGAAGCGCCGATCTTCTCGGTGACCGAGAACGACTCGCGCTGGGTGCTCTCGGAGTTGGACCCGCTGGGAAGCCACCCCTGGTACCAGGCCCAACCGCTGGACAAGCAGATCGAGATCGGGATGTGGCGGCAAGCCAACATGGCCAAGGTCGGCACGCAGTTCGAGGGCATCTTGGTCCGCGGGCTCTTGCACTACGCGTTCTGGGTGCCCAACGGCTCCCCCGAATACCGCTACTGCGTGCACGAGTCGATCGAGGAATGCAGCCACAGCCTGATGTTCCAGGAAATCGTCAACCGCATCGGCGTGGATGTTCCGGGCATGCCGCGCTGGTTGCGGGTGCTGTCCCCGATCGTCCCGTTCTACGCCGGTCCCCTGCCCAACGCGTTCTTCTTCGGGGTGCTGGCCGGCGAGGTGCCCTTCGACTATCTGCAGACCAACCTGCTGCGCGAACCCGAGCCGCGATCGATCCACCCGATCATGCAGGACCTGATCGCGATCCACGTCGCCGAGGAGGCCCGGCACATCTCGTTTGCGCACGAATACTTGCACCGGCGTGTTCCGCGGCTGAACTGGCACACCCGGTTCTGGTTGTCGCTCTACGTGCCCGTCGTGATGCGGATGCTGGGCCAGGCGATGGTCGTGCCGTCGCGCAGGTTCTTCCGTCAGTTCGACATCCCGCGCTCGGTGCGCAAGGAGCTCTACTCCGGTAAGGGCGAGTCGCGGCAGACGCTGCGAGACATGTTCGGCGACATCCGCATGCTGTGCGACGACCTGGATCTGATGAACCCCTTCGCGTTGCTGATGTGGCGCCTGTGCCGAATCAACGGCCCCGCATCGCGTTATCGCAGTGAGCCACAGCGCGCCAACGTCCCAGCTTCGGTAAACGCAGCCTAAATCCCTTGTCGCGCAATTCATTACGAATTTCGCCGGTGTTTCATGATCACTTCTTGTTGCTAGGGCATGACTTTGGCGTGGGGCGACTGTTCCCAGTTGTACGAAAAAGGCATGCCAGAGCAAGCACAGCTGACACTGTGCGATACTTCCTGCATGGTTCGTAGCCCTTCATTGGACAACGTCGGCGCAAGTCTCGTCTACCGCATCGGTTCGACTGCGACGTACAAGAAGCTGTTCCGGTACTGGTACCCGCTGATGACCAAGCGCCTGCACAACCAGGACGACGTTCAGTTCCTGAACTGGGGTTATGAGGAGGAGCCGCCCCTGGGTCTGCCCCTCGACCCCGCCGACGAGCCCAACCGGTACAGCATCCAGCTCTACCACCAGTGCGCGACCCAGGACGGCTTCGACCTCGCCGGCAAGAAGGTGCTGGAGTGCAGCTCCGGGCACGGCGGTGGCGCCTCCTACTTGTCGCGCACGCTGAAGCCGGCGTCGTACACCGGCCTGGACTTCAATGCGGCCGGAGTCAAATTCTGCAACGAGCGGCACAAGGTCCCGGGCCTGAGCTTCGTACACGGTGATGCCGAAAACCTGCCGTTCCCGGACGAGTCGTTCGACGCGGTGATCAACGTCGAGGCCTCACACATCTACCCGCATTTCGACCGCTTCCTCAGTGAGGTGCGCCGGGTGCTGCGCCCAGGTGGGCACTTCCTGCACGTCGATTTCCGCAACCGGGACAACTTCGCCAACTGGGAGTCGGATCTGGCGAACTCGGGCCTGCGCCAGGTGTCGTCGCGGGTCATCAACGACGAGGTTCTGCGCGGCCTCAAGAAGAATTCGGCCCGCTCGAACGAGATCATCAACACCCGCCTTCCGGCGTTCTTGCGCAAATTCGGTCGGGAGTTCGCCGTCGTCGACGGTTCGTGGTTCTACAACGACCTGGAGCGCGGCGAAATCGATTACCGCGCATACCATCTCACCAAGGACTGACAATTTTGAAGGGCGATTGCCCTTGCGTCGGTAAGTCTTCACGAGAGGATTTATCCGCATGACGCTGGCTCGTAGGCTGCGGTTTCGCGCCAGCCTGATGAAGGTCGGTGTCGACGGGGCGCTCGGAGTGGCGAAGGACAAGGCCACCTCCTACGGCTACTCGTTGACCGGCCGAAAAACCGCGCCGCACACCGACTTCGACCCCTTTTCGGCCGAAGTCATGCACGATCCGTATCCGGGTTATCAGTCGTTGCTGAACGGCGACGACGTTCCGAATGTCTGGTACAACCGCAAACGCGGCATCTGGATCATCGCCGGCTACGACGATGTCCGAAAGGCGTTGCGCGACAACGAGGCGTTGTCGTCGGCCCAGAGCCAGAGCCGATTCCGGGTGTATCTGCCGTCGATGAACGCGGCCGATCCGCCGGCCCACACCCGGCTGCGCAAGTTCGTCTCCCGCGCGTTCACCGCCCGGGCGATGGCCGCCTGGCAGACGAACATCAACGAGGTCGCCGACGAACTCGTCGACAACGTGATCGCCGAACGCTACACCGAGGCCGTCAACGGCCTGGCCAAGCCGTTGCCCACCCGGTTGATAGCCCGGATGCTGGGCATCCCGCACCAGGACCAGCCGCAGTTCGTGGCGTGGTCGGACGACATGGTGGCGGGCGCCTTCGCGCCGCTGACCCCGCATGGCATCCGACTGTCCGCGCGGTCGGGCAGCGCGACCGCCGCGATGCGCCGCAGCCTCGACCCGCTGATCGCCCAGCGCCGCCTCAACCCCGGTGACGACCTGATTTCGATGATGACCCCGGCCGACGCGGACGACGTGCTCACCGACGACGAGATCTTCTGGAGCGCCGCCATGTTGATCGGCGCCGGCAGCGAAACGACGACCAACATGCTGTCGGGTCTGCTGCTGACCCTGGCTCAACGGCCCGACCTGTACGCACGGCTGCGGGCACACCCGGAACTGATCCCGGCGGCCGTCGAAGAGCAGCTCCGGATGGGCTCGCCGGTTCAGGGCTTCTACCGCACCGCGACGTGCGATTACACCGTGGGCGCCAACACGATTCCGGCCGGCGCCCGGGTGCTGCTGCTGTTCGCCGCAGCCAACCGCGACCCCCGCCACTACCCTGACCCGGACACCTTCGACCTCGATCGCAACCCGACCGACCACCTTGCCTTCGGCGGGGGCGTCCACTACTGCCTCGGCGTTCCCCTGACCCGGCTGGAGGGCGCCCGGGTGTTCTCCCAGCTGCTGCCCAGGGTCGAAGAGATTCGCCTGACGGGCCAGTATCGCTACCTCGACAACCCGACGATGCGGGGGCTGGAACACCTTCCGTTGGAGCTGGTTCCCGCCAAGGGGACGTAGCTCAGAGTCCGCGGGTGCTCAGCCAGCCGTCGATGCACTCGGCGACGGTCGCCCAACCCGGTTCGAGCATCATGTTGTGCCCCATGTCGGGAAAGAACTCCGCGGTAGTGCGGTAAGCG
The DNA here is from genome assembly GCF_022430545.2 of Mycobacterium paraterrae. Classification (NCBI taxonomy): domain Bacteria; kingdom Bacillati; phylum Actinomycetota; class Actinomycetes; order Mycobacteriales; family Mycobacteriaceae; genus Mycobacterium; species Mycobacterium paraterrae. The sequence continues at coordinate 353,954 of NZ_CP092488.2, forward strand.
CGCGCGGTGGCCAGGACCTCTTTGCGGGTGTGCGCCCCGTCGTCTTCGGCGCCCAACACCAACATCGGTGTGCGCACGCGCTTGGGCCGGGGCAGTCGTAGCAGCAGGCAATCGATGCCGATACGTGAACTGTCCTCTTGTAACCGGGCGGCGTACTTGCGGACGTCGGCTTCCGGGGTGTGCGCGGAGAAAAATCGTTGACGGGCCAACCGCGGCGGATTGATGTAAGGCAGCGCCTTCCCGGTCACCGTCATCTTGAAGAAGTCCATCGGGCGATCCTTGATCCAGCGCAGCGCGTTTCCGAGGTTTCCCTGCGGCGGAATCGACGACATCAAAACCCCGGCCGGAGCGTCGTAGCGTTCCAGGTACTTCTGCACGATGAGCCCGCCCATCGAGTGACCGATGATCACCGGAGCGCTGGGCAGGTGCTCAGCAACGCTGTGAACGTCGTCGACGTAGTCGGCCACCGAGCAGGCCCGCAGCGGCTTATCGGTCGGGCTCTCACCGTGGCCTCGAAAGCTCAATGCCACTGCACGATAACCCTTGTCGGCGAAAAAGCTGAGAAAGTTCTCGTCCCAACACCACGCCGCATGCCAGGCTCCGTGGACAAAGAGCAGCGGGACGGGATGCGCCTCGCTCACACTGCCCTTCTCGATCACCTCTAGCACCGCGTTAGCCTATCTGTCCGCAATACCGGAACTCTGCAGTGTCCAAGAATCCGTATGTCTCCGTATGATTACCGCGTCGTTACGGGAGCTTCGTCCGAGCGCGCCAAGCGAGCAGTGGCAACAGCTGTTCGTGCGGCGCGAAACGACAACACGCCGCGACAAGTCGATTGACCCGGCCCGGCACGATGCGGCACTTACCCGCATCCAATCCGTCGATCGCGGCTCGTGCGACCTGGTCGGCGGATTTCCACATGAAACTCGGCAACGTGGCAGCCCGCTCTCCGGCGCCGAATCCGGCCACGTCGTCGAAGCCGGTGTTGACCGGTCCCGGGCACAACGCGCTTGCGACGACCCCGGTTCCGGTCAGCTCGCTACGCAAGCTTTCGGTGTAGGACAACACAAACGCCTTCGCCGCGCCGTACGCCGCATGCCCGGGCAGCGGGTAGAAGCCGGCCAACGACGACACATTCAGCACCGCGCCGGTGCCCCGCTCCACCATGCCGGGCAGGAATCTGCTGCACAGATCAACCACAGCCGTGACGTCAACCTCGATCAGGTTGAGTTGTTGCTCAGGAATCGATTTCGCGACCGGCGCGCGCTTCGCCAGGCCGGCGTTGTTGACCAGGATGTCGGCCGCGACGCCCAGTTCGGCGACGCGACCAAGAAGCGCGGCGCGCTCGTCGCGGCTCGATAGGTCGGCGGGCAGGACGTGCGCCTTGATGCTCAACTCGTCGGCGAGAGCCTGCAGGCGGTCGCCCCGCCGGGCGACCAACACTAGTTGATGGCCACGCCGGGCCAACTCGAGCGCGATGGCCGCACCGATACCCGACGATGCGCCGGTGACAACTGCCACTCGGTCTTCTGCAGGCGCCGGTAGGACCACGTCGACTGACCTTACCTTCGTTAGCGAACACGCCGACAGAAACGGGCAGACCGCACGTCGACATAACTCACAGCTGAGAACGTCTCAGATATAGGGGAAAGGTAGTAGTTTCTAAGTGCATCGGGGGATTTCTTATTGAATTGGAGTTCAATGGCGCATTGGAAAGCGCGCGGGCTTGGCCTTGGGTTGCTGGCGGGTGTCTGCGCCTTGAACGCCGCTCCGGCGTGGGCCGACGACGACGGCTACACCGCGCTGATTCTGGGACACGCGTTCCTGTCGCAGCCGGATGCGACGTACATGCAGGAAGTCATCGACACCTACGTCGACAATCCGGTGTCGTTTGGACAGCCGCAGTACAGCATTGCCGGCGATCCGGTCAGCGTGTACACGCCGGAGACCGACTACAACACGGGGCTGACGCAGGGAATCGCGGATCTCGACAAGCAGCTCCAACCATTGCTGCAAGCTGACCCCCACGCCAACCTGGTGGTGGCCGGCTATTCGATGAGTACCTCGGTGATCACCCAGGAGATGATCAACCTCGCCAACACCGCGGGCGGGGCACCCGACACCGACGGCTTGAAATTCGTGCTGGCCGAGGATCTGCAGAACCCGAACGGCGGGTATTTCACCCGTTTCCCGGACGCGTTCGCCGCAATGTTGCCGGCGACGCCCTCCGACACGCCCTACGAGACGACGATCTACAGCATCCAATACAGCGGCGCCTCGGACTTTCCGCAGTACTACGGCAACACCTGGGCTGACCTCAATGCGGCGAACGGATACGTCGACCTGCATCCATATCTGCTGCCGAACTGGCCTGCCTACTTCGACCCGTCCACCGTGGCGGACGCCGTCAAGGAGAACGTGAGCGACGGCTACGCGGGCAGCACCGAGTACTACCTGATTCCGACCCAGGATCTGCCGCTGCTGGATGGGCTACGGCTGATCCCGGGAGCGCCCAACGCCTACGCCGACCTGGTACAGCCCGATATGCGGGTGCTGGTCGACCTCGGCTACAACTACACCGGTGCTGCCGACGTCACCACCCCGGCCACCCTGGCCAATCCCGACATTGATTTCGCTGCGGTCAACGACTACTTGGAGGCCGGCGCCAACCAGGGCATGCTCGTCTCGCTGGTCGACCTTGGCCTGCTGCCACAGTCCGACCTCGCCGGCATCGCGGATCTGTACCCGTACGTGCCCGACCTGGAAGGCCTGATCGGCGGTGCGCTCAGCGACCCCGATGCGGCGGCGCTGGACTTGTCGCTGTCGTCCGCGGCGCTGGCCGATGCGTTGTCCGACTCGACGAACCCGTTCATCGTGGAATTCGGACAGTACATTCCGGGCATGGTCTCCAACCTTGCCGATTTCTACCAAATGCTGGCCGGCACGCTCGGCTAGCCGCACCCATTGACATCTCGAATTGCGCTGATCACCGGTGCCACCAGCGGCATCGGTGAAGCCACCGCATACCGGTTGCGCGACAACGGCTACACGGTGATCGCGACGGGCCGTAACCCGGACGCGCTGAACACCTTGCGCTCCAATGGATTACAGGCCGTCTCACTTGACGTCACCGATGAGGCGGCCGTGACGGCGATGGTCGATCAGGTCAACGCCGATCACGGCGGAGTCGACGTGCTGGTCAACAGCGCCGGCTATCCGCTGGCCCGGCCGCTCGAACAGGTCGAATTGACCGAATTGCGCGATCTTTTCGAGACGAACGTGGTTGCCACACTGCACTTGGCGCAAGCGGTCCTACCAGCGATGCGTGACCGCGGCTTCGGCAGGATCGTGACGATCGGCAGCACCGGAGGGCGGTTCGCCAGTCCGGGTGCCGGCGCTTACCACACGGTCAAGTACGCGGTCGAGGCGCTGTCGCTGTCGCTCAGTGCCGAGGTCGCGCCGTTCGGAGTCCGGGTGGTGCTCATCGATCCGACCGGAGTGCGAACACCGTTCGTGGCCAAGCAGTTCGAGGACGTGCACTCCTACCCTGACGACGACCCGTACGGGAAATTCAAGGTCCGGTACTCCGAGACCACGCGCCGGTTGGCCAGCACGCCGGGGGCGACGGTCGACGCCGACACGGTGGCCCGCGCGGTGGTCCGGGTGGTCAAGGCCCGAAACCCCAAGCCGCGCTACATCGTCGGCGCCTCGGGCAAGGCCTCGGTCTGGGCCGCAGCGCTGTTGACTGACCGGATGTGGGAGCGCGTGATGACCGCCGGGTTACGTTAGCCCGTCGCCCTAGAACATGCTCGGGACCAAAGTGGCTAGGTCCGTGGCCAATTGGGGAGCGAAGTCCGCGGCAACCTGAGTGCTGAAGTCGGTGAGCAGCTGAGTCAGTGCATCCGAACCCACTCCGGTGCCGAGGCTGGCCAACAGCGAGCTCAGGTCGGTCGTCAGCGCTGTCGGATCGAAGCCACCCAACACAGATGTCAGATCCGTGGCGACGCCGGTTGGATCGACCGATCCGGCCGCCGTCGACGCCGCGCCTTCGCCGAGCAGCGACGCCAGCGCGGACGGGTCACCGGGGAAGGTGAAGTCGGTTGCCAGAGTCTGCAGATCGGTCAGCAGCGTCGGGTCCTGATAACCCGAGAAACTCGTCTCGGCCAACTTCAGCAGGTCATCCCCGACCAGCATGTAGTTGTAGCCGCCGTACTCGCCGACGAGTTCCCCGGACGAGTTGGTGATTCCCGCAGCCGTCGGATCCGACAGGTAGGTCAGGTAATTCGGGTCGGTGAGAATGCCTTCGTTGGTGTAGAGCGCCGGTAGCTCGGGGTTGATGTTGGCCAGTGCTTGGTCAACCTGAGCGAGTTCGGTCGGGCTGAAGTTGTACGAGCCCGTCTGCAAAAGCGCTACCGCGTCGTTGATTTGCGGAATCGTCGCGTTGTTCTGGTCGGCGAAGTCGCCGACGTAGTTGGCCAGCGACGTGTTCGACGGATCCAGAGCGAGAACATCTTTCAGTAGATCCAATTGCGTTGTGCCGGCGGGAATATCGCACAGTGCCGGGCATGCCGGGCTTCCAGCGACGAATGGGTCGAAGGCGACAACCGCACCGGCGGTGAGGTTTTGCAGCGACTGTCCGATGTCGGTCAGGCTCGGAAGGTCGATGCCGGTGCCGTCAATGCCCCCGGTCGGGGCCTGGAACAGGCTGTTGTAGAAGTCCTCGAACGGCCCGAACAGGTTGAGCTGGAACGTATCTCCGGCCCACGGCATGTAGTCGCCGGCACCAGTGCCGTCGACACCGGTGGTGCCGTCGAAGCCCAGGGAGCCGGTCACGCCGGGAGCGTCGGGACCCACGTCGGGGCTGGGGTCGAGCAGACCCGGGTCGGTCGCCGGCGTGAACGTGAAGTTGCCGCTCGTGAGATCCGACAGCGGCACCTGCAGCCAGTTGGAGAACAACGAGAACGGCTCGCCGTTGGCGTCGGTGCCGTGCCCGCCGAGGGCTTCGAGGAAGCCAATGTCGCGGTCGAGTCCGGTGTTGCCGGTGATGATCTCGGGCGGCGTCATCGGCGCGCACGCTTCGGCGTCACATGACGAGCTGGTGGGAAGTTCGGCCGCGGCCAGCAGGCCAATTTGCTGGGCCAGCCCGGCGGTGCCGTTCGCGTCGGCGATCGGGTCGATCTCGGGTTGGTCGAGACCGGAAATCTGCGGGGCGAAGGGCAGCAACGTGTCGAGAATGCCCATGTAGTGACCGAGGTCGCCGGGGTCGGTGCCCCAGATATTGGTGGCGCTGGGCACCCACCAGTCGCCGCTGAAGAGCAGCGAGTTTCCGAGGACGTCGATGCCGGCGAACTCGTTGTACGGGATGTTGACGACGTCGTCGAAGAGGTTGATCGGGACGTCGGTGAAGTCGACCAGCTTGACCTGCATGTCGCGGACCGGGACCCGCACGGCTTTTGTTGTGGCCGGCGTGAGGACAACAGCGCTGGTGGCAGCGACCGCCGCAGCAGCCAAAACGCAGGCCCGCGAAGCAGTTTGCACGGCGCCCCCTTTCCCCGATCGGCATCGTGCTGGCTGAACCTACAGTCAAAGCACGTTGAGATTCCACCCAGGAAGGGCTGAGGCGCCGTAAAGCTTCCGTAGAAACGGTTGTGCGACACCTGATGGCTCCGCATCAGATGTGTTGCCCGGCTGCCACACTCGCATACAGCGGAAAAGCGGTCCCCCAGCGGAGGGCTGGGGGACCGCTTTTCAGCTAATGTGTCCCGCTCAGAAAGCGGACAGCACTGCTTGCGGCACGAGCTGCGCCAAGTCCGCGCTGAACTGTGCCGACAGTTCCGCGAGGATCGAACTGAGCGCGTCAGCGCCAGCGGTACTGCCGAGGCCGCCGAGGAGGCTGCTGAGATCCAGTGCGTACGACGACGGATCGATCGCGGAGGCGGATGTCGACGCCGCACCTTCACCGAACACCGAGGCGAGCGCGCCTGGGTCGCCGGGGAAGGTGAAGTTGGTGAACAGGATGTTGAGGTCCTGCGACAGCGTCGGGTCGACCGGGTTGCTTCCCGCCGCTTCCAGCACCTTCAAGAAGTCGGTGCCCTCGAGCCACGGGTTGTAGCCGCCGAACTCGCCGACCAGCTTGCCGTCCTCCAGGACGCTGGTGTCCGACGGGTCGAGAGCGTACGTCAGGTAGTTCGGGTCGGTGATGATTCCGGAGTTGACGTACAGCTCCGGCAGCTCGGGGTTGATCCGATCGAGCGCCCCGATGACCTCTTCCAGCTGTTCCGGGGTGAAGTTGTACGAACCGGTCTGCAGCAGCGCGATCGACGCGTTGATCTGGTCCTGCGTCGGCTCGTTGACCAACTGCGGGTTGATCGCGTAGTCGGTGACCCAGGTCTTGAGGACTTCGTTGCTCGGGTCGGCGTCGGAGATCGCCTTCACCAGGCTGGGGATTTGGTACGCATCCGGGATATCGCACTGCGCGGGGCAGGCGGGGCTGCCCGCGGTGAACGGGTCGAAGTCGATGATGGAGCCGGCCGCGAGGTTTTCGAAGGTGTGCATAATGCCGTCGAAGGACGGAATTTCGACCGGGTTCGACGCCGGGTCCTGGGTCAGGCTGTCGTAGAGCGTCTGGAACGGCTGCAGCAGATTCAGCTGGTAGTTGACGCCGTCCCACGGCATCACGTCCTGGCCATCGACCACGTGAGTACCGCCCTCGAACGGGTCGCCGCTGGCGCCCCAACCGAGAAGCTGAGCCCATTCGTCGTTGACCGGGCCACCGGGGTTGATGATGCCGGTGTCGTAAGTCGGCTCGCCCGTGGTCGGCGGGATGTCGTCGGGAGGCGCCTGGAACAGGTAGCCGTTGAACAGGTTCTGCAGCGGTACCTGGAAGAAGTTGGTGAACAGGCCGTTGGGGTCGCCGTTGGCGTCGGTGGCCTTGCCCATCAGCGCCGCGAGGAAGCCGAGGTCGCGGTCGTAGCCGGTGTTGCCGGTGATGACGTCCGGCGGAGTCATCGGGGCGCAGGACATCGCGTCACACGACGAGCTCACCGGGAGCTCGGCGGCCAGCAGGCCGGCGAACTCGTAGTTCAGGCCGGGCTCGTAGACGCCGTCGGAGTTGGTGAAGCCCTCGGTGAACGCCGAGAACGGGATGAAGTTGTCGATCAGCGCGATGTGGGTGGGGTCGCCCGGGTCGATGCCCCACAGGTTGGTCGAGCTGGGCACCCACCAGGTGCCGGTGAACAGGAAGGAGTTCGCGACGCTGGCCAAGCCGCCGCCCTCGAGCTCGTTGTACGGAATGCTCAGGATGTCGTTGAACAGGTTCGTCGGAATGTTCGCGACGTCGCCGGCGTCGACCAGCTTGGTCTCGATGCTGCGGACCGGCAGCGCCGCCTGCGATAACGTCGCCCCCTGGTGCATGTGCATCACGAGCGGCGCGGCGATCGCCGCCCCGGTGGCGGTCAGCGCAGCCGCGGCCAAGAGGTATGAACGCGAAGCAGCCAACATGGCTCCCCCTTCTCATGTTCGACTAGCTCAACAGCAACTGAACTTACACTAAGAGTTTCTAAGTTCGTGCAGAATACCGACAATTGACCCATTGGTGACTCCAATCACAGAATTAACACCTGCGTCCAATACTGAAAAGACGTCCAATAATTTGGACGAAACGGCTCCCCGCCGGAATTGGTCAAAACGGGCCAATATATGCAGGCGGGATCGCTAGCCCGTAAACGACGAGGCCCGTTGACCCGCCTGTTTTAATCAGGCGGATCAACGGGCCCTAGTCTGGGTCAGAACGCGGTCAGTGCTGACGTTGCCAGATCGGGTACAAAGGCCGCGGTGAGGTCTTCCACCAGGTGGGCGAACTCCGTCGACAGTGCCGCCGGATCGAATCCGCCGAACAATGCGCCCAGGTCCACATCTTCGAACGCCGCGGCCAGGTCGAATGCGGACGGATCGAAACCGAGCAGGGCGCTCGGGTCGAATGCCGACGGATCGAAAGCCTGTCCGAGGTCGGCCGCCTCGTCGCCGATGCCGAACACAGCCGATAGGTCCGTCAGCCACTGGGTGGGATCCAGCCCGCCGGCCACGTCGGTCGCCGCACCGGGCTCCGCCGCGGTCGAGGCGAGCGGGAAGAACAGGGTCCCCAACGTATTGACGTTGAGCAACTGTTCCCAGTTGGTCTCGTTCTCGCCCAGCGCGAGGAGGTCACTCCACAGCAGTCCGGGGTTGTAGCCGCCGTACTCACCCTCGAGGGGCACCGTGGGATCCAGCCCGCCGTTGTCGGGCAACAGGTACTGCAGATATTCGGGATCGGTCACGATGCCGGCATGGGTGAACATCGCGGGCAATCCCGGATTGATGCTGGTCAACGCGTCGTTGTAGTTGGCGAGCTGCTCGGGGGTCAAGTTGTACATGCCGGTCTGCAGCAGCGCGATCGCGTAGTTGATCTGCTCCTGCGTCGCGTTGTTGTTCGGGTACAGCGCGTCCTCGGCGAAACCGGCCAACCAGGCCTGGATCATCGGATTGGAGTCGTCGGGATCCAGGGCGTCCACCAGTTCATAGGTGGACCAGCCCTCGGGAAGTTCGCACACACCGGGGCATGCCGGGCTGCCCGGAGTGTAGGGGTTGAAGGCGACGATCAATGACGCGGCGATGGACTGCAGTGACTGGCCGAATTCGCCCAATGTGGGAATTTCGATTCCGGTTCCCGGAATGTCGCCATCGGTCGCCGGATCCTCCAGCAACGACTCCCAGTAGTTCTGGAACGGTTGGAAAAGGTTGAAGTAGAACGTGTGGCCATTCCACGGCATCGCGTCGTCCTCGCCGACCGTGCCGCCGAGGAAGGGGTTGTCGCTGCCGAAGAATCCGAACGCGGGGTCGTTGGTGGCCGGACCGCTCGGGTTGTAGGCGTCCTCGAAGGTGTAGCCGTCGATCAATCTCTGCAGCGGGACCTGGAACCAGTTCTGGAACAGACCGAAGTTCTCACCGTTGCCCTGGGCGGTCAGCGCGTTGATGTAGCCGATGAACCGGTCCCACTGGGTGCTGCCGGTGATGACGTCCGGCGGGGTCATCGGGTAGCAGGTCTCGGCGTCGCATGAGCCGTCGACCGGAAGCTGGGCGGCCAGGAAGCCGGCGAGCTGGTACTGCAGACCGCCGATGCCCTGGTTGAAGTCCGGGAACGGCGCGAACAGGTTCGTCAGCATCGCGACCTTGGTGGGGTCGCCGGTGTCGATGCCCCATAGGTTCGTCGAGCTGGGCACCCACCAGTTGCCACCGAGGAAGTTGGACCCCGCCAGCGAGTTGAGTGCCTGCACCTCGTTGTAGGGAATGTTGGCGAAGTCATACAGCAGGTTCAGCGGGACGTTGAGGATCGACGCGTCCACCAGCCGGGTCTCGATGCTCAGCGCCGGTAGCTGAATGGCCTTGTGCGCGACGGGTGTTACGGCGACGAGACTCGTCGCCGCCAATACCGCACCGGCCATGACATACGGACGCGCAGCAACCTGCATGGCGCGATCCCCCCTCCGAGTAAAGACAGCTGAATAGCTCCTGAATTCAAACTCAGAAAGCCTTAACTGTCTTTATCGACGGGACACCTCAGTAGAAGTTCATATCCATCTGGCCAAATTCATATTTAGAACTTCGTCGAATTACGACAATGAATTTGTCCGTCGTCGGGCCGTCGTGATAACGGCCCGGTCAGCGATTGAGCCAGGCGCGGTTGCCATAGGTGTCGAGGTGCACGACTCGCTCGACGGCCACCCGAGTGGTCGGGCCGTAGCGTCCGCGCGGCCAGCCGAGCGCCACCACGCAGCACGGGGTCACCGAGCGCGGCAGGCCGAGGATCTTGCGGGCCCGGGTCACCCCCCACAGCGGCAAGGTGATCAGTGAAGCGCCCAGACCCATGCCGCGCGCGGCGAGCAACAGGTTCTGCACGCTCGGGTAGATCGAACCCCAGTATCCCGACACGGCGGCATGCGGCATCAGCGAATACGGCGCTCGCCCTTCGCGGACGGTGAGCCGCAGGCACGCGACCACCAACACCGGGATCTCGGTGAAGTGATCGACCTGCCACTGCGCGGCACGAATGACTTTGGCCAGCGACGGGTCGTTGTCACCGGCACTGCCGAGCAACCCGCCGTAGGAGAACTTCCAGCCTTTGCGGTAGCGCCCGGCGAGCTTCTTGATGACGGCCCGGTCCTTGACGACGATGAATTCCCAGTTCTGCCCGTTGGCGCCGGTCGGGGCGCGCAGCGCCAACTCGATGCACTTCAGCACGACGGCGTCGTCGACCGGCTCGGCATACACGCGGCGCACCGCCCGCTGCGTGAGCATCGCCTCTTGCAGCGGCATGTTCAGCCCGGCCAGCGCGTCGGCGGTGGACGGCGCCACCCGGAAAGCGTCGGCGTAGGGATTCGTGTCAGTCATGGTCGTTCCGCTCCAACAAAGATCCGGGTGTTTCCCACTGCACACCGTCGAATCGTCCGAAATCGCTGTCATAGCTGACTATTCGTGCACGATGCTCGATGGCCAAAGCGGCCAAATGGGCATCGTTGACGAGATTCCCGCCCGCACCGACCTGCGACAGCAGCCCGGACAGCACGTCGCCGTGGCGCGGACTTGGCGACACGATGACCGACCCTGGCGCACTGCACCAGTCGAGCACCTGCGTCATTGCCGCCTCCGTGGTCAAAGGCGAAGGAAACAGTCCGTGGCGTGTCGTCAACCGCACGAACGCGAGCAGCGGCACCCAGGCCAGGCCGACGGTATCTCCGCCGGACAGCGCACCGTCGAGCCAGCGGCGGGAGGCCTCGTGGTGGTCTGCGGCGGTGTTGACCGCGTAAAGCAGGACGTTCGCGTCGACGATCCTCATGCGCCGCGGCGCTGTCGCCGGATGAGTTCCTCGTCTTCGAGTTCACCGGCCAGCTGGAGGGCCCGGTCGAGGTTGATCGACGGCACACCCAGGTCGGCCGTCTGTGTCTCGAAAACCACCTGAGCCGGCTGCCGTTGTGCGCCGCGCCGGATAGCGTCGTTGAGCGCCTGCTTGAACGACACGTTGTGCTCACGCATCAGCCTCTTGACGACGACGAGTGTGTCGTCATCGAGAGTCACGGTCGTGCGCACTTTGACAGCATAGCATCAACAGAATTGATGCCTTGCTGTCAACCGCATCTCAGGCGTGCTCGCTGACCCACCGGGCAGTGAAATCCTGGACGTCGGGTATGCCGTTCGCGAATTCACGCGCGATGAAGCTTTCCACCGTGCCGCCGACCAACGGGACCTTGAATTCCACCGTGCCGTTCAACGTCAGAAGCGAACCGTCCGCGGTCGGCGCGACCGAGGCCGCGGCCGAGCCCGAACCCGGTGCCCCCGACACCGCGACCGTGATCTCGCCATTGAGTTGACCGCCCGACGGTGTCCACGTTTCGCTGTGCCGGACCTTGATGTCACGCCGGTAGAACTTCGACACGATCCCGGGCAGCAGATCGCGGCCGAGGTCCTGGGTGGTGGTGACGCGCACGGTCCCGTCGTCGTCGACGACCAAAGACTCCAGCGTGGTGCCCCCACTCATGGTGCCCAGTCGGGCCAGCCAATAGCCCTCGGTGCTGAATGCGGCATGGACCTGGTCGACACTGGCGGGTGAGGCAACCGATACGTCAAAGGGACGCGCCATAACAGTCCTAGACCGGTTCCTGGCCCGGCAACGCCGAGCTCTTGGCCACGAGCCGATCCGCCAGACGTCCCGCGAAAATCCGGGTTTGCTCCAGCTGGTCGGGCTGCACGTTGGTGGGCGGAAGCTTGATGCCCAGCGACTTTTTCCGGTACTCCCCCGTGCCGAGGTAGCTGGTCAGCGCCAGCATCGAGCGGAGGTTGTCGCCGGGGTAGGTGAAGTGGATTTCGTCGACGTAGCGGCCGCCCTGCGCTTCGGCGAGCTCACGTACCCCTTCGAGGTTGGCCTGCCAGAACGTGCGGCAGACGACGAACACCGCGAAAGGCTTGCCGGACAACAGCTGTCGGGCCTCGTCGGATTTCAGGAACGAGCGCAGCGGCATGCTGACGTTGTCCCACCAGGTCGGCGATCCGATCAGGATCAAGTCGTAGTCGCCGTCGCGCACCGTGTCGGGGGTTTTGATCTGCCCGATCTCGTTGCGTTTCTGGGCCTGCAACACACTGAGCATGTCAGGCCAGACTCGACGCAGCGGGAAGCGGGAGAACTTCTCGGCATACTTCGGGTCGGTGAATTCGATCGATGCTTCGCTCACCTCACACCCGCGACTCCGGAAAACCTCCCCCGCGACGTTCAGCACTTTCTGCGCCTGACCGGTGTACGAGTAGTACAGCAGCAGGACCCGCGGCGGCCGTACGCCGCTCCCGTTGGTATCCGTCATGGCTTCTCCTTCTCCTGATCTCGCACAGTAGGGTTAAGCCCCGTGACCGACAAAGTGTCCATCGATCTCAGCGGGCCGTCGCAGACGATGCTGACCACCCTGTACTGCAAGGCGCTGGACGCCGACTGGGAACAGCCGATTCTCGGTGACGACTACGCCAAGGCGGCGGTGGCCCGAATCGACTACGACTGGGACGAACTCAAGGTCAACAACCGCTGGACGCCGCTGGTGACGGTGCGGACCGCGCAGTTCGACGTGTGGGCCGGCGAGTTTCTGGCCGCACACCCGGACGCCACCGTCATCCACGTCGGCTGCGGGCTCGACAGCCGGGTGTTCCGGCTCGATCCCGGCCCGGGCGTGCAGTGGTACGACGTCGATTTCCCGGCGGTTATCTCGTTGCGCGAGAAGATCTTTCCGAGCCGGCCCAACTATCATCTGGTACCCACCGCGGCAACGGACCCGTCGTGGCTCGACGCGATCCCGGCCGACCGTCCGACATTGCTGCTCGCCGAAGGCATCAGCATGTACCTGACCGAGGACGACGGCATCGCTCTGCTGCAGCACGTGATCGACCGGTTCAAGACCGGCGAGATCGCCATCGACTATTACAGCCGGCTCGTGGTCCGGTCGCAGAAAACGCATCGTCTGCAGCGGCAATCCGGTTCGACGCTGTATTGGGCAGTGAACAAGCCGTCTGACGTTCTGGGTCGCCTCGCCGGCGCCCGATTGGTCGATGCCGTCACGTTTTTCGACGCCAGCACGTTCGGCCGCGCCTCGGGGGTGTTCCGGCTGATGCGTCACCTCGTCCGCCCCCTGCCACCGCTGCGCCGAACCTTCCAGTACCACCGCTACGCCTACGGACCGGTCAGCTGACACTCGCGTGCTGCTCGGCGACCTCGACGAGCAGTGACCGGATGGCTTCGATCGACTTCTCCGGTTCCGGGCCGTGGGAGTGGTACTCCACGTTGAGCTGCTCGGCGTAGATCTGGGTGAAGTAGATCTCGATACCGGCGCTCACCTGGAAGTAGAGTTCGCCGTGCGTCGATGTCACCTCGACGCCGGGTGGTGTGCGGACTGGCGGTACCAAACCGTTGTCGGACAACAACACAACGTCGGGCATGCCTGGGGCGTTGCCGACGTACTGCGGGCTGAAGTGCAGGCGGGACTGCTGGATCACGCCCTCGTCCAGGTCGCTCTTGAACGTCGCGGCGATGTCGCGGGCGAGCTCGACCACCGTCGTCTTCTGGTTGATCTCGGCCAGATACGTACCCAGCCCGACCGGATTGGTGCACCCGGTCGCCGACACCGGCGGCGAGAGGAAGTAGCGCAGGTCGACGGTGTAGATGAACGGCACCGGTATGTTCAGTCTGCCGCGCACCTGCCATTCCCCGATCAGGATCGCGGCCGACAGCACGGAGTGCAGACCAATCTTCTCGGCGCGGCAGATCTCGACGATGGCGTGCGTCTGGGCTTCGCTGAGCCGGCAGGACACCATCGGAACCCGCACCGGCGACGCGGGTTTCGCGCCGGTGTCGCCGCGCCGTGACGGCGGCAGGTCGTAGGCGAACAGCGCCGGCATGAAGCGCTCGATACCCGAACGCGGACCTTTCTGGATACCGCGGTCGGCGAGCACGGTCTCGATCGACTCCGGGGCGGGCTGCGCGGTGACCGGAGCGGTCTTACCGTTGGTGACCAGATCGGTGTAGAACGACAGCAGTTCTTCGATCAGCCCATACATGTGGTGACCGTCGGCCAGGGCGTGGTGCACGTAGAGCGTGGGGTGTGACTGCCCGTCACGGATGAAGAGCCTCAGGTGTACCAGTGACTCAGCCTGGTCGAAATGTGGTGGCGGATTCACGGTTTGGGACGCATCGACCTCGATCACCTCGAGCCCGGCGTGCATCAGGTCGTCGGCGACCAGCTCGTGCCGGCCGTCGGTGCCGCGTTCGAGGCGCGCGGTGAGCACCGGGTGCGCCTCGAGCAGCAGGTCGAAAGCGTCCGTCAGGGCGTCGACGTCGATGGGACCTTCGAGGTGCGCGGACAGGCCCACGAAGTTGTGCGTCTCTGCGAGCATTTCTTCGCTGAGCGCCAGCTTACGAATGACCGACGAGGGAAACACGGGTGCCTTTCTAGCCTTGTCGAAACCTACGACAGGTCAACGAGTTCCATTTCATCGCTGCCGGCGTCCTCCTCGTCAGCCGCGAGTGCGTCGCGGATCAACTCCAGCAACTCCCGCGAGAACCCGTCGGCCAGCGACTGCACTGTGGTCCCGTCGATCCGCCTGCTGTCGTACCACCAGTCCAGGTGCAGCACTCCGGCGGTACGGAAGACACGCAACTCTATTCCGTGGCCGAGGCCCGGAATCGCCTCGCGCACCGGCAGTGCGGTGTCGGAGTCGAACCGAACCGCAACGTCCTCGCCCAGCGGCGGCAGGTCGGGAATCGTGCCGATGTAGGAGAAGAAGATATCGGCCGGAGGGGCGGCGCCGAGCTGCCGCGCCGTCGGCGCGTACAGGTAGCGCAGCAGACCGTAGCCGATTCCGTAGTGCGGGACGGCGGTCAGCGTGTCGTGCACGTCGCCGAGCAGCTGCTTGGCGCCGGCGTCCTTTGCGCACGGGAGCGCGATCGGATAGATCGTGTTGAACCAGCCCACGGTCCGTCGCAGGTCGACGTCGGGCTTGAGCACCGACCGGCCTTCCCCGCTGACGTCCACGTTGAGGGTCCCGTCACCGAATTGGTGAGCGATCGTCCGACCCAATGCCGCCAACAGCATTTCGTCGATCGGCACCCGCAGCCGCCTGCGCGCATCGTCGATCTCGGTCGTTTCCGCGACGGTCAGCGACCTCGCGCTGCGGGCCAGGTCCGGCAGACTGGGCGGACCCGAGGCGTGATCGCCCACCACCTTCAGCGTCGACGCCGACGCCGTCGTCAGCCAGTAGTCGCGGCTTTCCACTACCGCGGGATGGATGGCCAACGCCGCACAGCGCTGCGACCACTCCGTCCACGGCGTCGTGACCGGTTGCAGCGCAATCTCTTCGCCGGCCAGTTGCTGGCCGAACGCGGTGAAGATGTCGGTCAGCAGAATGTCGCGCGACGCGTTGTCGGCCACGATCGCCCGCACACTGATCGCAAGGTAGGACGAGCCGCCCGGCACACCTTTGACATACGTGGCAATCAGCGGGTTGGACGGGTCCTGTTGACGCACAACGTCTATCAACGTCGACAGCAACGCATCGCGTTCCTGAGGTGTGCCTGGTTTGATGTCTTCGGGCAGCGAACGGGTTGCCATATCGGCGAAGTCACCGGGATCGCTGATGACTTGCTCCCAGGTGCCCGCACGTTCGACAAGCCGCAACCGCAATGCTTCGTGGTGGTTGCGCAGCCCAGTCAGCACCGCGCAGATGTCCTCGACCTTCACGTCGGAGCGGAGCTGCAGGATCAGCGGCACTCGCCACTGCTCATGCTCGCGCACACCATGTTCGAGGAAATACGAGATGTTCGGCGGCACAGGCGGATGCACCACGTCGCCGGGCGATTGACGCGCCAGTCCGCCGGCCGTGTAGCGGGCCGTCAGCGCCCTGACCAACGCGGCGACCGTCTGATTCTCGTAGAGGTCCTGCGGGGTGAGGTCGAGGCCTTCGTTGGAGGCGGTCATCGCGACACTGATCGCGACCAGCGAATCACCGCCCAGCTCGAAGAAGTTCGCGTTGCGTTCGACGCTTGACAGACCGAGGCACTGGCTCCAGATGCGCTGCAAAGTCGCTTCCATCGGCGACTGGCCGCTCTTGGCGGCCGCCGACGCATCGGCGGCCTGCGGCGCTCCGCCAGCCCCGTTGGTGGCCGCCGCGTCGCCCGTCCAGACGTTGGTGCGGTGCTCGATCCAATGCCGTTGCCGCTCAAACGGATAACCCGGCAGCGTGACCAACTGCGCCGACTGTCCACCCCGCAACGGCGACCAATCCACCTCGACACCGGCCGACCAGAGCTGGCCGAGCGCAAGCAGGAACGCGTCGCGGTCGTCGCGGTTCTGCGCGTGATGGCGCATGAGCCGGACCGCGCTGTGTCCGGCCGACCAGCGGTGATGCCGACTCGCAGAGGAGGTCAGCGTGCCGCCCGGGCCCACCTCGACCAGGACGCGGTTAGGGTCCCCGAGCAACACGTCGACCTCGTCGGAGAACCGAACCGTGGCGCGCACCTGGCGGGCCCAGGTTTGCGGGTTGGTCGCCTCGCCGGCAGCCATCCAGGTGCCGGTTACGTTGGACAGCAAAGGAATTTGCGGTTCACGCAACGTCTGTCGGGACAGGAAGCCGGTGAACTCCGGAATCATCGAGTCCATCAACCGCGAGTGGAACGCGTGCGAGGTGCGGACCCGCCTGGCCACGATGCCTTTTTCGCTGAGGCGCTCGCTGAACTGGCGAATGCCCTCCTCGGAGCCGGCGACCACGCAGCCGCCCGGTTCGTTGATCGTGGCGATGTCGACGTCGCCGTTGAGGTACTCGGCGACCGCCTCGGGGCTCAATGCCACCGCGACCATCACGCCGCGCGGCGCGGCGTGCATCAGGCGGGCGCGCATCGAGACCACCTTGATGGCGGTCTCGATGTCGAAGACGCCGGCGATGGTGCCCGCGATGTATTCGCCGATGCTGTGACCGGCCAGCGCGGCCGGCTGCACGCCGTAGCTCTCGATCAGCTTGGCCAGCGCGTACTCGACAGTGAACAACGCCGGCTGGGTGCGGTCGGTGCGCTCCAGGTTGCGCGCGGTGCCCTCGAAGATCTCGGCACGCAGATCGACACCGAGTTCCTCGTTGAACCCGGCAGCACACTGGTCGAAGTGCTCGGCGAACAGGGGCTCGTGGTCGTAGAGCCCGCGCGCCATGCCGACGTGTTGCGCGCCCTGACCGGGGAACAGGAACGCGACCTTGTCGGAATGGTCGGCATTACTGGTGAATTCGCCGACGAAGACATTGTCGCTCTCGGGAGTCTCCAGCACGGTTCTCGCGTGCTGCTCGTCGTTGACGACGGCCGCCAGGCGGATCTTCTCTTTGCGACGACGGCCGAGAGTGTAGGCAACGTCGGCCAGGTTGACCGCGTCGTCGCCGGAGATCGCGGCGGCCAGCGACTTGCGCGACTGCTCCAGCGCGTCGGTGCTGCGTGCCGACATCAGCAGCACCTGCTTCGCCGGTAACGGCGACAAAGATGAAGCTGCGGTTACCCGCGGCGCTTCCTCGATCACCAGGTGGGCGTTGGTGCCACCGACACCGAAAGAGCTGACGCCCGCCCGCAGCACGCCGTCCCATTCCCACGGGCCGTATTCGCTGCGGACCTTGAAAGGTCCACGGTCGAGGTGCAATTCGGGGTTCGGGCTGGTGTAGTGCAGCGTGGCGGGAATGGCCCGGTGCTTGAGACACAGGATCGCCTTGATCAGGCTGGCGATCCCGGCGGCCGATTCCAGGTGGCCGATGTTGGACTTGACCGAGCCGACGTAGCACGGGCCGGAGCGTGGCAGCTCGGAGACCTCGAAAGCCTGTCGCAGGCCCTCGATTTCGATGGGATCGCCCAGCGGGGTGCCGGTGCCGTGGGTCTCGATGTAGCTGATTTCCGACGCGTCGACCTCGGCGATCGCGTGCGCCTCGGCGATGACGTCGGCCTGCCCGGCCGCGGTGGGCGCGGCGTAGGTCATCTTGGTCGAGCCGTCGTTGTTCAGCGCCGAACCGCGGATCACGGCGTGGATCCGGTCGCCGTCGTCGACGGCGTCCTGCAGCGCCTTGAGCACCACCACGCCCACGCCGCTGCCGAAAATCGTTCCGTCCGAACGCGCGTCGAACGGGCGGCAGTGACCGGTCGGCGACACCATCGAACCCGGGGCGTACCAGTAGCCGACGTGATGCGGAATGCGCAGCGACGCGCCGCCGGCCAGCGCCAGCTCGCACTCGCCGTTCAGGATGCTCTGGCAGGCCAGGTGAACCGCGACCAACGCCGACGAACAGGCCGTCTGCACCGACAGCGCGGGGCCGCGCAGGTTCAGCGCGTAGGCGACCTTGGTGGCCAGGTAGTCCTTGTCGTTCTGCATCGACAGCTCGACCATGTCGAACGTGATGCCTTGACCCATGACCACATTCGGGTCCCGGTTGGACATGATGTTGTGCAACAGGTAGCCACTGGTGGTGCTTGTCGCGTAGACGCCGACCGTGCCCTCGATCTCGGCCGGGTCGTAGCCCGCGTCCTCGATCGCATGGAACGCGGTCTGCAGGAACAGCCGGTGCTGCGGATCCGTCGAACGCGCAGCCTGCGGAGTGAAACCGAAGAAGTCGGCGTCGAATTCGTCGATACCGTCCATCAACGCGGCACGCCGCACGTATGCGGGGTTCGTGAGTGTCTTCTCGGGAATGCCCTCGGCCAGCAGGTCGTCTTCGGCCAGCGTGACGATCGACTCCTCGCCGCGGCGCAGGTTGTCCCAGAATGCCGACAGCGTGTTGGCGCCGGGCAAGCGGGCCGCCATGCCGACCACCGCGATCGCGTTGGGCGGCAATTCGCTGTTGCTGGTCACACTCGATCTCCTACCTTTCGCCGAGCCGCCGCTCGCTGCCGGGCTGCGGCGCGCTTGGCTGCTCGGTCCCGAACACCACCGCCGCTGTCGGCCTTGTCTGGCTCTTGCAGGCCCAGCTGGCGGATGAGGTCGGTGGTCAATGCGGTCAACGAGGCGCCCTGCAACAGCAGGGCCACCGGCGGTTCAACTCCGAAGTCGCCGCGAACAGTGTTGCGGATTCGCACCGCCATAAGCGAATCCATACCCAGCTCGGTCAACGGCTGGTCGGTGTCGAGGGTGCTTCCCTTGGGGTAGCCCATGATGGCCAGGATGCGGGTGGCCAGTCGACCGACGATCACCCGGTTGAGCTCGGCGGCGTCGAGCTCGCGGAGCGCATCCGGTCCCGCCCAGTCGTCGTCCTCGCTGTCGATGTCGAGTTCGGAGGCCAGCTTGGCGAAGTAGCCGAGCTGCTGGATCTCGGGGAACGCGGCGGCGGCCCGGTCCAGGCGCAGCCGCGCTACCCCGATGTTGACGGGCCGGCTGGCCAGGATGGCCTCGAGCGCTTCGATGCCCTCCGCCGGCGAGATCGGGTCCAGAGCACTGAACGTCAGGGTGCGGGCCACCCCGATGTCGGACCATTGGCCCCAGTTGATCGTGGTGGCCGGCAATCCCGACGCCCGTCGCCATTCGACCAGGCCGTCCAGCCAGGCGCTGGCGGCTGCGTAGGCGCCCTGGCCGGGCGCGCCCAGCAGCGACGACGTCGAGGAGAACCCGAGCCACCAGTCGAGGTCCTTTCCGACGGTCGCCGCGTGAAGTCGCAGCGCGCCGTTGGCTTTCGGCGCCCACACCCGCTCCAGGCTGTCCTGGCTGAGGCCGGCGACGATCTGGTCGTCGAGCACGACGGCGCTGTGCATCACCCCGCGCAGCGTCAGCCCGGTCTCCTCGGCCAAGCTGACCAACTTCTCAGCGACGCCCGGTGCGGCGATATCGCCGAGGAGGACGGCGATCTGAGCGTGCTGCCCGAGCTCGTCGACCACTGCCCGCGCCTCGTCGGACGGCTCGGAGCGGCCGTTGAGCACGACCCGTTTCGCTCCCCTGTCGACCAGCCAGCGGGCCATGGCCAGGCCGAGCCCGCGCAAACCGCCGGTGATGATGTAGGAGCCGTCGGCCCGGACTGCTGTCTCGCTCCTGGCATTAGCCAGCGTCGCGCGGGAAAGCCGCTTGGCGTAACGCTTTTCGTTACGCCACGCGATGATGTCGTCGCCGGACAGGCCCAATTCCACGCTCAGCGACGAGACCGCGTCACCCGGGAGGTCCACCAGCGTGGTGCGCAGGTCCGGGTGCTCGTAGGCCAGCACACGGATCAGGCCGGTCAGCGCGCTGACCGACGGGTCGCCGGCCTCGCCGTCGCCGACGGCCAGTCCGCCGCGAGACACCACCCACAGCCGTGGCGGCTTGCCGTGCCAACCGGTGAGGATCGTGCGGACCGTCGACGCGACCCGCCAGGTCAGGTCGCGGCCGCGACCCGCGGGGTCACCGGACTCCGAGCCGTCGAACGAGTATCGGCCCGCGAACACCACCACGCCGACCGGCGGCAGGTCCGCGTCTCCGGCGGCTTGCGAGAACGCTTCCAGCACAGCCGATTCCTGTGACAGGTCGGCGGTGAGCACCCTGCGGGCCGGGGCCGCGAACGCGGCGGCGAACTCTTCGGCGGCCTTCTGCGCCTCGGCGCCGTCGGTGAGCACCAGCCAGCTGCCGTCGGGCACTGAAGCCGCCGACGCGTCGACCGGGGTCTCGACCCACTCGGTGTCGAAGATCTTCTGCTCCAACGGCAACGGCACACTGCGGCGCTGCACGCGTTGCAAGTAGATGCCGCTGATCTCGGCGGTCGGGGCGCCCGTCTCGTCGGTGATCACGACGCGGCCGTTGATACCTGCACCGTCAGTGCTGATCAGTTCCGCACGGCAGCGGGCCCGACGGCCTACCTCGCCGAACACCCGGATCTTTTCGAACGACACGGGGAGGTAGGTCGCTTCGTCGGAGTCGGACAACGATTCGCTCGGCAGGGCGGCGGCCAGGCCCTGCAGCGCCGCGTCGAGCAGCACCGGGTGGATGCGGTAGCCGCGGTGTCCGGTCGCCTCGTCGGGCAGCACGATCTCGGTTTCCGACGTGCCGTTCGGACGGCGCACGATGCGGGTCAGCGCGGCGAACGCCGGCCCGTGGTGCAAGCCGGTGGCGCGCAGCGCGGAGTAGAGGTCGGCGGGTGAGAGCACCGTGCCTGGTTCTGACGACGCGGGCGGCACGGCCGACGGTTCCGGCTGTCCCCCTGTGTCCTTCTGTGTCACAGTGACTTTCGCGACGGCATGGCGGATCCATGCGCCGGTGGCCGAGCGCGAGTGGATCTCGACGCGAATGTCGTCGCCGTCCTTCTCGCCGCGGCTGAGTTGGGTGGTGAGTTGGGTCGACTCGGCCAGCGGCAACATCTGCTCGACCTCGACGCCGACCGACACCGACGTGGCCGGCAAGCCGAGCGCTTCGCTGGCGGCGGCCAGGGCGATTTCGCCGAAACCAGTGCCGGGCATGACCGGCTGGCCGTGCACCTTGTGGTCGAGCATGTAAGGCACCAGGTCGGTGCCGACGTCGGCGGTGAACACATGGTCGCGGCCCGACGGCAGCTCGACATGGGTGCCGAGCAGCGGGTGGGCGCTGGCCTGCTGCCTGTTGGTCGCGGTCGGCGCCGCCCAGTAACGGACGTGCTGCCAGGGCGTCGGCGGCAGATCGACCAATGTCTTTGCGCCATTGGCACTCTGGGCCGCAGCGACCGACGGCGGTCGGATGGTCGCGAGCTGGGTGTGGAACGTGAGCGTCTCGGGATTGTCGCGGGTCAGGGTCCCCGTGACCTGGACGCCGCCGCGCGGCTTGGCGGCCTCGAGCGTGCCGTTGATGGCATGGCTGAGCAGCGGGTGGGGGCTGACTTCGACGAAGGCGGAGTGGTTTTCGGCCGCCTTACCGACGGCTTGGCTGAAGCGCACCGGGTTACGCAGGTTGACCACCCAGTAGTCGGCGTCAAACTTCGCGTCACCATCCTGACCGACCGTGCTGATCAACGGAATCTTCGGCGTCATCGGCTTCAGGTCGGCCAGCGCGTCTTTCAGCTCGGCCAGGATCGGGTCGACGGTCGGATGATGCGACGCGACGTCGACCTCGACGCGACGGGCCAGCTTGCCCTGCCCGTCGACGATCGCGACCACGGCGTCGACCTGGTCGGGCGGGCCGGCGATCACGGTCTGCTGCGGCGCGGCGTACACCGCGACGGTGATGTCGGGGTGCTCCCCCACGAGCTTCTCGGCCTCGGCCGCGCCGAGCTCCAGCAGCGCCATCGCGCCCTGACCGGACAACCGTGACATCAGTTTCGACCGCGTCGCAATGACTTTCAGACCATCAGCCGGGCTCAGCGCACCGGAGACGACGGCCGCGGTCACCTCACCCATCGAATGCCCGATCACCGCATCGGGCTCCACACCGTAAGAACGCCACAACGCCGTCAACGCCAGCTGCATCCCCACCAGCACCGGCTGAATACGATCGATACCCACAACCGGCTCACCGGCCAGCAACACGTCCTTCAGCGAAAACCCAACCTGAGCAACGAAATCAGGCTCCAACTCGTCGACCGCCGACGCAAACGCCGGCTCGTCAGCCAACAACTGCCGACCCATCCCAGCCCACTGCGACCCCTGACCCGAATACAGGAACACCGTGCCCTTGCCCCGCGGAACATCATGCGCGGCAACGACTCCGGGGGTTGGCTTGCCGGCGGCCAGCGCCCGTAGCCCGGCCACGATTTCGTCGCGGTCGCGGCCGGACACCGTGGCGATCTTGTTGTGACGGCTGCGGTACAGGTTCACGGTGTGCGCGATGTCGGCCAGCGGCACCTCGGCACCCGAACCCGACATCCACTCCGCGAGCGCCGCCGCCCAGCCCGCGATGCGCTGTTCGGTCTTACCGGAGACGGTCAGTGTGGTCACCGGCGACGGAGTCGCCGCGACAGGCGTGGGGTCCGGGCCCTGCTCGATCACCACGTGTGCGTTGGTACCGCCGATACCGAACGACGAGATCGCAGCGCGGCGCGGACCCTCCCCGGCCGGCCAGGGGCGGAGCTCGGTGGGTACGAACATCCGGGTCGACTTGTGGTCGATGGCCGGATTCCATTGCGAGAAGTTGAGGTTCGGCGGGATCTGCGCGTGCTGCACCGACAGCGCGGCCTTGATGAAGCCGGCGATACCGGCCGCGGCTTCCAGGTGACCGAAGTTCGACTTCACCGCCCCTAGGGCGCAGTCGCCGTCACCCTTGCCGTATTGGTCGGCCAGCGCCTCGAATTCGATCGGGTCGCCCAGACCGGTGCCGGTGCCGTGTGCCTCGATGTAGTTGACCGAGCGGGCCTGCACGTCGCCGCTGCGCAGCGCGGCCCGGATGACGTCTTGCTGGGCAATGGTGTTCGGCGCGGTCAGCCCGTTCGACCGGCCGTCCTGGTTGACCGCGGAGCCACGCACGACGGCGAGCACCCGGTCGCCGTCGCGGACGGCGTCGGTGAGCCGCTTTAGCACCACCACACCACAGCCCTCGCCGCGGACGAACCCGTCGGCGCGCGAGTCGAACGAATAGCACCGGCCGTTCGGCGACAGCATGCCCCACTTGGCCATCGCGATCTGGGTCTCCGGGCGCAGGATCAGGCTCACCCCGCCGGCCAGCGCCAGGTCGCTTTCCCGCAACCGCAGGCTCTGACAGGCGAGGTGGATGGTCACCAGCGACGACGAGCATGCGGAGTCGATGGCGACCGCCGGGCCACGCAGTCCCAGCAGGTAGGCGATCCGCCCGACGGCGACCGCGTGCGCGTTGCCGGTCGCGGAGTAGGCATCGATCGCGTCCGGGTTGGCCGCCGAAATCGTCTGGTACTCACCGTAATACACGCCCATCAAGACGGCGGCGCGCACTCCGGACAGGTCCTCGGTGGCAATCCCGGCGTGCTCGAGCGCTTCGTAGGCCACCTCCAGCATCAACCGCTGCTGGGGGTCCATCGCCTCGGCCTCGCGCGGGGAGATCCCGAAGTAGTCGGCGTCGAAGCCGGCGACGTCGGACAGGAAGCCACCCCACTTGGACTGCATGCGGCCGGGCGCGAATTGGTCGGCGTCGTAGAACTCGTCGGCGTCCCATCGGTCGGCCGGGATCTCGCTGATCCCGTCACCGCCTCCTGCCAGGAAGTTCCAGTAGCCGTCGGGGCCGTTCGCGTCGCCGGGGAAACGACACCCGATGCCGACCACCGCGATCGGCTCAGCGGCGACCACCCGCGACGAACTGTCGAACTTCTGGGTGATCGCGTCCCGCTGTTCGCCGGACATCGCCGAGACTCTGTCGTAAATGGTCGCCATTAGAAGATTCTTCCCATCAAAGAAGACCGCCGTCACTGCTCGCCGAAGCCGATTCGACGCTGTCGAACAGGTCATCCAGCACACCGCGCTCCGGCTCGGTCGCTGGACCGCCGGAATCTTCCTCCGGCACCTCGACGGGCGCAAGCAGACCGGCCACGTAGGTGGCCAGCGATGCGATCGTCGGGTGGTTGAACAACATGTTCGCCGAGACGTCCAGCCCGACCAATTTCTTGGTCTCCTTGAGCACCGTCATGGCCATCATCGAGTCCAGTCCCAGCTCGGGGAACGGCGCGTCCAGCTTGATCGACGACGGCGACATCCGCAGTTCACGGCCCAGGATGGCCTGCAAGCGGGTCTGCAGCTCGGCCAGCCGCTCCTCGGTCGACAGCGTGGACCAGTCCGGAGCCGCGGCCACCGCAGATCCCGCCTCCTCGACGGTGACCCGGTGGTCGGCGCTCGGACCGCCGAACTCGGCAGCGATCTTCTCGAAGTACGCGAGTTCGCCGAATTCCGGAGTGGCGGCTAGCACCCGGTCCAGCCTCAGCCGTCCGACGCCCACCCGGTTGAACGGGCCGCCGACCAGGGCCTGCAACGCCTCGATTCCCTCGTCCGGGGTGATCGGGTCGAGCACGCTGTAGGTCAGCTTGCTGCTCATACCGACCGCCGACCACTGTCCCCAGTTGATCGCGGTGGCGGGTCTGCCGGCTGCGCGGCGCCAGGTCATCAGCGCGTCGAGCCACGCGTTACCGGTCGCGTAGGCCAGCTGTCCGGGCAGGCCGAGCATGGTGGCCATCGACGAGAAGCCGACCCACCAATCCATCTCCTTGTCGGCCGTTGCCGCGTTGAGCCGCAGGGCGCCGGCGACCTTGGGTGTCCAGACCCGTTGCAGGCCTTCCCTGGTGAGGGCACTGACCAGGCCGTCGCCGGTGATGCCGGCGCCGTGCACGAGACCGCGCAACGATTTCCCGGTTTCCTCGGCCGCGGCCACCAGCCGCTCCGCGACGCCTGGGGTGGCAATGTCGCCCGCCACGAACACCACCTCGGTGCCCAGGCTGTCCAGGTAGGAGCGCTGCTCGTCCGACGGCTCGCTGCGCCCGTTGAGCACGATGCGGCCCGCACCGTTGTCCACCAGCCAGCGGGTGACGACTGTGCCCAGGCCGCCCAGGCCACCGGTGATGATGTAGGAGCCGTCCGGTCGGACCACCGCATCATGCCGCTCACCGTCCAGCGAGACCCGCACCATCCGTTCGACGTAGCGGCCGTCCTCGCGCAGCGCGATGACGTCGTCGCCGGTAGAGGCGGCCAGCTCGCCGGTCAGCTTGGCCACGACATCCGCGCTGCCGACGTCGAGCAGGGTGGCGCCGAGGTCGGGTTCGCCAGCCAGCACCCGGGCCGCTTCGCCCGGGAACCGCCAGTTGCGGATGAGTCCCTTGAGCGCACCGACGGCCGGGTCCCCCGGCTCGTCGTCGTGTACCGACAGGCCGTCGCGGGTGACCAGCCACAGTCGCGGTGAGGTCCCCTGCCAGGCGTCGACGGCCGAGTGCGCCGCGGCGGAGATGTCCGTCACCAGGTCCTGGGCCCGCTGCAGCGCGGCGTCGGTATCGACACCATCGAACGACCGCTTGGCCAACAGAACCACGATGCCGACCGGCTTCGAGTCGGCGGTCTTGGCGAACGCCTCGGCCACCGCGGACCCGTCGGCCAGCGCGGCGCTGACCGCACGACGGGTCGACGAGGTGAGGGTATCGGTGAGCTCGGCCGCCAGAGCAGTTGTCTCAGGGTCGGTTTCGGCCAGCACCACCCAGCTACCGTCGGCCACCGCGCCGTCGCCGGCCGTCGGGCTTTGGACCCAGCTCGCGTCGAAGACCTTCTGCTGCAACGACAGTGGCACGCTAGCCAAGTCGACCGGCTTGAACTCGACGCCGATCAGCTCCGCAAGCACGGCCCCGACATCGTCGGCGAGGACAACCCGGCCACGCTCGCCGGCCACCTCGGTGTGCACGCGGATGCTGCCCCGGACCGGGGCGAAGACACGGATCGTCTCGACGGAAACCGCTTGATAGGACGCGGCATCCGCCGTAATTGCGGCCGCCAAGTGCTGCAGGGCCGCTTCGAGTAGCACCGGGTGTATCCGGTATTCAGGGCTGTCGGCGACCTCGCCGGGCAGCGCGATCTCGATCCCCTGGCCGGGCACCGGGCCGGCTGGCGCGCCCTGCTCGGTGATGTCGGCCACCGCGTACCGGGTCCAGCTTCCAGTGCCCGAACGGGCTTGGATTTCAATGCGATTCACGTCGGGGCCGACCGAGAGCTGGGTGGTGACTCGGGTTTGGGCATCGAGGACCAGCGGTCGCTCGATGGCGAGCCTGCTGATCGCGGAGGCACCCAGCGCCTGGGTGGCGGCGGCCAACGCCATCTCGGCGAAACCGGCCGCCGAGACCGCGGGCTGACCCCCGATGGTGTGGTCGGCCAGCCAGGGCAGCGCGTCGACACCGATATCGGTCTGCCAGATGTGCTCGTTGCCCGACGGCAGTTCGACATGCACGCCCAGCAGCGGGTGGACGCCGGCGAGCC
The DNA here is from genome assembly GCF_022430545.2 of Mycobacterium paraterrae. Classification (NCBI taxonomy): domain Bacteria; kingdom Bacillati; phylum Actinomycetota; class Actinomycetes; order Mycobacteriales; family Mycobacteriaceae; genus Mycobacterium; species Mycobacterium paraterrae. Next base: position 380,865 of record NZ_CP092488.2, read on the forward strand.
GCTGGGCTGCGGGCTTGCTGTCGACCCAGTAGCTGGCATGCAGCCAGGGCGACGCTGGAATCGCGATTCGGCGCCGCCCGGTCTGGTCGCCGGTGACCCCGAGTGTCGCGAGTTGCTCGTGCACGGACAGTGTTTCGTCGTCGCCGCGCTTCATCGCGGCGGTGACGGCGAACTGGTCGCGAGAGCCCACCGAGGCCAGCGTTTCGCCGATGCCGTGGGTGAGCAGCGGGTGCGGGCTGATCTCGACGAACGTGGCGTGAGTCTGGGCGGCCTTGGCGACGGCTTGGCTGAAGCGCACCGGGTTGCGCAGGTTGACCACCCAGTAGTCCGCGTCGAAACTCGGAACTTCGGCGCTTTCCCCGACCGTGCTGATCAACGGAATCTTCGGCGTCATCGGCTTCAGGTCGGCCAGCGCGTCTTTCAGCTCAGCCAGGATCGGGTCGACGGTCGGATGATGCGACGCGACGTCGACCTCGACGCGACGCGCCAGCAGCCCCTGCGCGTCGACCGCGGCGATCGCGGCGTCGATCTGCTCCGGCGGGCCCGCGATCACCGTCTGCTGCGGCGCGGCATACACCGCCACCGTCACATCCGGATACTGGCCGGCAAGTTTCTCGGCCTCGTCGGCGCCTAGCTCGACCAGTGCCATCGCGCCCTGACCGGACAACCGCAACATCAACTTCGACCGCGTCGCAATGACTTTCAAACCATCAGCCGGGCTCAGCGCACCGGACACGACGGCCGCGGTCACCTCACCCATCGAATGCCCGATCACCGCATCGGGCTCCACCCCGTAAGAACGCCACAACGCCGTCAACGCCAGCTGCATCCCCACCAGCACCGGCTGAATACGGTCAATACCGACCACCGGCTCACCGGCCAGCAACACGTCCTTCAGCGAAAAACCAACCTGAGCAACGAAATCAGGCTCCAACTCGTCGACCGCCGCCGCAAACGCCGGCTCGTCAGCCAACAACTGCCGACCCATCCCGGCCCACTGCGACCCCTGACCCGAATACAGGAACACCGTGCCAGAACCGTGCGGCTTCTCGGTCGGTTCGACGACTCCGGTCGCGGGTTCGCCCGCCGCGAGCGCCCGTAAGCCGGCAACGGCATGCTCGCGGTCACGCGCCACGACGGCGCCGAAGCTGCGGTACCTGCCGCGGTAGTTGTTGACGGTGTTCGCCACGTCGGCCAGCGGCACGTCGGCGCCCGCAGCGGACAGCCAGTCGGCCAGCATCTCCGCGATCGGCGCGATCCGCGCCGGCGTCTTGCCGGAGACGACGATGGTGCTGACCGCCGGCTCCGGTTGCGGCGCAACGGGTTCGGGCAGGGGCGCCTGCTCGATCACGATGTGTGCGTTGGTGCCGCTGACACCGAACGACGACACACCCGCGCGCCGCGGCCGGTCCACCTCCGGCCACGGCATTCCGTCGGCGGCGATGGTGAACTTCGACGCGCCGGCGCCGGCGTTCGGGGTCAACGCGGTGAAGTGCAGGTGCGGCGGGATGTACGCGTGATTCATGCTGAGCACGGCCTTGATGAACCCGGCGATGCCAGCCGAGTTCTCCAAGTGGCCCAGGTTGGTCTTGACCGATCCCAGGACCAACGGCGCCGAGTCGGCGCGGTTACCGAAAACCGCACTGAGCGCGTCGAGTTCGATCGGATCGCCGAGCGCGGTGCCGGTGCCGTGCGCCTCGATGTAGTCGATCTCCGAAGGCTCCAACCGCGCCGAAGCCAGCGCCGCCCGCAGCACCGCCTGCTGCGCCGGGCCGCTGGGCACCGTCTGCCCGCTGCTCGGACCGTCCTGATTTACGGCGGAGCCGCGCACCAGCGCGAGCACGTTATCCCCGTCGCGCTCGGCGTCGCTGAGTCGCTTGAGCACCACCACGCCGCATCCCTCGCTGCGCACGTAGCCGTCGGCGGAGGCGTCGAAAGTCTTGCACTGGCCGTCCGGTGCCAGCATTCCCCAGCGCGAGCAGGCGATGCTGTTCTCCGGGGACAAGATCAGGTTAGTGCCGGCCGCCAGCGCGTAATCCGTCTCACGGCGGCGCAGGCTCTGACAGGCCAGGTGGATGGCGACCAGCGAGGACGAGCACGCGGTGTCGAGCACCACGGCCGGGCCATGCGTCCCAAGGAAGTAGGACAGCCGGCCGGCGGCGAAGTTCGACGCACTGCCGAACACCAGATAGGGGTCGAAGTCTTCCGGTCGCACTCCGCCTGCGGTGGACAGCCAGTAGTAGTCGCTGGTGGTCAGCCCGACATAGATACCGGTTTGGCTGTTGCGCACCGCTTTCGGTGTCACGCCGGCGTCTTCCAAGGCCTCCCAAGCGACTTCGAGCAGCAGCCGCTGCTGGGGGTCCATCCCGATGGCCTCGCGCGGCGAGATGCCAAAGAACTCCGCGTCGAATTGGTCGGGCTGCCACGAGGTGAGAAAGCCGCCCTCCCGGTTGGCAATCGTGCCGGGCCGGGTGTGGTCGTCGGAGTAGTAGGCGTCGGCGTCCCAGCGGTCCTCGGGAACCCGGACGACACCGCTGCGGCCGTCGTGCAGCAACTGCCAGTACTCGTCGGGGTTGTTGACGCCGCCGGGAAGCCGGCAGGCCATGCCCACCACAGCAATCGGTTCGAGGTCGGCCTTTTCGGCGATCTCCAGCCGTGCCGTCAGGTCATCGATCTTGCGAAGAGCCTCGGTGATGATCGCCCGACGATCTGGCGGTGCAGTCATCGGAGATCAACCCAGCCTTTCTGACAGCTGTTTGAGAAGTTCGTCGTCGCTGAAGTCGTCGTAGTCGTCAGCGCTTTCGTCCTCGGCGGCCTCGGCCACCTCCGGAAGAAGGGTGGCCAGGTAATCCGACAACGCCTCCACGGTCGGATAGTCGAACACCACCGACGCGGGCAGCGTCTCGCCCAGGCTGTCCGACAGCGCACGCTGCAGGGTGACGCTCATCAGCGAGTCCATTCCGGACTGGAAGAAGCCCGCGGTCGGGTCGAGCAATTGCGCCGACGCCAGGCCCATGGCGGCGACCACCTGCGCGGTGACGTGGTCGGCGAGGATGCCGCGACGCCGGGTGGGGTCGGCCTCACGCAGTGCCTCCCGGAACTCGGTGCTACGCGCGGCACCGGCGTCCGAGCCGCCGGTCTCGGAGGTCAGCAGCAGGTCGTCGACGATGCGCAGCGCTGCCCTGGTCCGGTACGCGGCGGCCAGCAGCGGCCAGTCGGCGGCCACGACGGTCGGACGAGAACCGGCGCCCGGCCCGGTGAGCAGCGGCAGCGCCTTGATCGCGACGTCGTCGGGCATCGGCTCCAGACCGGAGGCCAGCGTGACCTGACGCTCCTCCTCGGATTGCCCGTCGGACAACGACTTCCACAGGCCCCAGTTGATCGCGGTGGCCGGCAGGCCGGCGGCCCGGCGGGCCAGCGCGAAGGTGTCCAGGAATGTGGTGGTCGCGGTGTAGTGCGCCAGCCAGCGCGAGCCGGTCAGACCGGAGATCGACGAGAAAAGCACGAACTGTTCGACCTTGTGGCCCAACGACAGTCGGTGCAGCAGCGAGACTACGTCGAGCTTCGGCCGGAACATCGCTGTCACGTCGTCTTCGGTCATCTCGAGCAGTGTGATCGGTCCACCGCCGAACGCGGCCACGTAGATGCCGCCCAGCGGAGGCAGGTCCTTGCCGAAGCGGTCGAACACCGCGCTCATCGCGGACTCGTCGGCCGCGTCGGCGGCGGCGGTCACCAGCGTGGTGCCGCCTGGCGCCAAGCGCGCGGCCAGGTCGTCGAGCTTGGCGCCCGGGTTGCGCGACACCGCGACCACGGTGCCCGCACCCGAGTCGGCCAGTTGCTGGATCAGGTGCGGCCCGATGTTACCGGTCGCACCGATGACCAGATAGCTGCTCTCCGAAGACAATTCGGCTGGGGCCGTCGACGGGACGGGCGCCTGCTGCAGGCGCGGCACGCGACGCACACCGGCCCGATAGACCACCTGGTCCTCGTGGTCGTCGGCCTGCGCCTCGTCGACCACGTACCGGGCGGCCAGCGCGTCGGGCACCGACTCGTCGACGTCGATGACGCGACCCCAGAATTCGGGATGCTCCAGCGCGAGCGTGCGACCCAGACCCCACAGCACCGCCTGCGACGGGTAGGCCCGGTCGCCGTCGCTGACCGGCTGGGCGTTGCGGGTGAGCAGGTAAAGCCGCGGGGCGACGCCCATTTCGGCGATAGCGGCGGTCAGCCGTCGGGCGGCATTGAACAGCTCGTAGCCGGCTTCGTAATCGAACTGCCCGCCACCGGGCTGCGGGGCGTACAGGACGTGAGTTACCCCAGCCAGCGCGTCGGTGATCGCCGTTGGATCGGCGCCGTCGGCCAGCAGCGATGTGGGTTCGACCGTCGCGGCGTACTCGTCGCCCAGCACACGGCCAATCTCGTCGCCCAGAGCGGAGTCGCTGATCACCAACCAGGTGGCGTCGGCGTCGGGTGTCTCGATCGACAACTCGCGGGCCGGCCAGGCCAGGTTCAGGTACCACTGCGCCGGGATCGGCCCGTCGACGGGGGCCGACGCCGAGGCCGAATCAGCCACGGTGGCAACGCTTCTGATCGGGTTGATCGGTCGCGTGCTGACCCAGAACTTGCTGTGGTGCCACGGCGTGGTCGGCAACACCGGGTGCGGTTCGACCGGGTGCGGCGTCTGCGGCGGGTGGCTGGTGTGCACGGCGTTCAGGTTGGTGTGGAACCGGACCGTGTCGTCGCCGTCGCGCCACAGCGTGCCGACGCTGTGGTGGTGGCTGGTGGGATCCAGCGTGTCACCGACCGCGTTCATCAGGATGGGGTGCGCGCTGATCTCGATGAAAGTGCCGTGCTCCTCGGCGGCGGCCGCGACGGCCTGGCTGAGCAACGCGGGCTGGCGCACATTGGCCACCCAGTAGTCCGCGTCCAGCATCGGCGACTGGAAGCCCTCCATCGCCGTCGAGTAGAACGGGATGGTCGGGATCTCGGGCGTCAGATCGGCGAGCGCCTCGCGCAACTCGCCGAGAATCGGATCCATGAACGCGGTGTGCGACGCGACCTCCATGTTGACCCGGCGAGCGAACTTGTTCTGCGCACTGACCGCAGCGATCACCGCATCGACGGGCTCCACCGGACCGGCGACCACCGTTTCGCGCGGCGAGATGTAGCCCGCCACACTCACTTCCGGGTAATCGGTCAACATGGCCTCGGTGGCCTCGGGGTCGAGCTTGAGCAGCGCTACCGCTCCCTCACCGGCCAGCTTCGACATCAGCTTCGACCGAATCGAGATCACTCGCAGTCCGTCGACCACGCTCAGCGCACCGGCCACCACCGCGGCGGTGACCTCGCCCATCGAGTGGCCGATCACCGCGTCCGGGTGCACACCATAGGAGCGCCACAGTTCGGTGAGCGCCAACTGCAGGCCCATCAGGACCGGCTGAACCTGGGCGTCGCCGCTGATCGCCTCGCCGTCGGCGATGATCTTCTGCAGCGAAAAGCCCACTTGCTCAACGAAAATCGGGTCGAGCTCGGCAATGGCCTCGGCGAACACCGGCTCGTCGGCCAGCAGCTGGCGGCCCATGCCCGCCCAGTGTGAGCCCTGGCCGGAGAACACGAACACCGTTCCAGGACTGCACGGCCCGTCGTGCGGACCGATGACACCGTCGGCCGTGCGGCCCTCGGCCAGCGCCTCCAGTCGCTCGATCGCCTGCGCGCGGTCGCGGACACAGACGGTGGCGAACTGGGCGTGCCGCTCGCGGTGGTAGCTGAGCGTGTGGGCCACGTCGGCCAGCCGCACCTCGGCACCGGCGCCGCGGAGCCAGGACGCCAGCGAGGCGGCCTGCGACGAGATGCGTTCCGGCGACTTGCCCGACAGGACCAGCGTGCTGACGGCCGGGTCGGCTTCGCGGATCACCGGCATAGCCGGCGGCGCCTGCTCGATCACCGCGTGTGCGTTGGTGCCACCGAACCCGAAGGACGAGATGCCGGCGCGGCGCGGCTGACCGGTCTGCGGCCATTCCGTTTGCTCGGCAACGACTTTCAGGCGCAACTGGTCGAACGGGATGTGCGGGTTCGGGGTATGGAAGTGCAGGTTGGGCGGAATGGTGCCCAGGTACACCGACAGCACGGTCTTGATCAGGCCCGCGATACCGGCGGCGGCCTCGAGGTGGCCGAGGTTGGTCTTGGCCGTGCCGATCAGCAGCGGCGCATCCTCGGCGCGGCCGCGACCGAGCACGGTACCCAGCGCGCGGGCCTCGATCGGGTCGCCGAGCGGCGTGCCGGTGCCATGCGCCTCGACGTAGTCGACCTCCTGCGGCGCCACACCCGCATTCGCGTACGCCGAACGCAGCACCGCCATCTGGGCGGCCGGGTTGGGCGCCAGTAGGCCGTTGGACCGGCCGTCCTGGTTGACCGCCGAGCCGCGCACGACGGCCAGCACCCGGTCGCCGTCGCGGACCGCGTCGCTGAGCCGCTTGAGCACCACCACACCGCAGCCCTCACCGCGGATGAAACCGTCGGCGTCGGCGTCGAACGCGTGGCAGGCGCCGGTGGCCGACAGGGCACCGGTCTGGTCGAAGGCCCGCACCACCGACGGGGCCAACATCAGGTTCACCCCGGCGGCCAGCGCCACGTCGGAGTCACCGACGCGCAGGCTCTGGCAGGCCAGGTGCAGGGCGACGATCGACGACGAGCACGCGGTGTCGACGGTGACCGACGGCCCGCGCAAGTCCAGGAAATACGACAGCCGGTTGGCGATGATGCTCAGCGCGCCACCGGAATTGGTCCACGCGTCGACATTGGTCAGGTCGATGCCCGCGACGTAGCCGTAGTCGGTGTAGCAGGCGCCGGCGAACACACCGGTCTGCGAGCGGCGCAGTGAACTCGGCGGGATGCCGGCGTGTTCCAGCGCCTCCCAGGCCACTTCGAGCAGCATGCGCTGCTGCGGGTCCATCTTGGTGGCCTCGCGAGTGGAGATGTCGAAGAACTCGGCGTCGAAGGCGTCGAGGTTGTCCATGTAGCCGCCGTAGCGGGTGGTGTGCGACAGCGCCGCCGCGACCTCGGGGGTGCCGTCGTCGAAGGGTGCCCAGCGTTCGGCCGGCACCTCTGTGACGGCGTTTCCACCCTCGCAGAGGAACTGCCAGTACTGCTCCGGTCCGGAGATGCCGCCGGGCAGCCGACAGCCCAAACCGATCACCGCGATCGGCTCGTCCAGGTGGCTGCGGTCGGCCTCGACCTCGGCTTCGGCGGCCAGCGACTCGGTGCCGGTCAGGAAGCGGGCCAAATCGGCGATCGTCGGATGCTGCCAGAACTCGACGGGCGAGACCTTGCGACCGAGCAGCTCGGACAGCTCGCCGGAGAGCACCACGGCGTCACGCGAACCCAGGCCGAGATCGCTCATCGGGGCGTCGAAGTCGATGTCGTACGGACTGCAACCGACGTTGGTGACGAGGTAATCAGCCAGCCAGTGCCGTAGCGCTTCCTCGTCGTACGAGGACGTCATCACATGCCCCTTTCACTACCAGCCGGTGTCGACTCCACATGAGCGAACAAATCATCCAGCACGCCGCCGCCCGGGTCATCCCTGGCGTCGTCATCGCTGTCCGATTCCGGCTGCGGGGACACCTTTTTCGCGAGGTGTTCCGCGAGCGCCACGATAGTCGGGTAGTTGAACAGCATGGTCGCGGATAGCTCGATCCCGACGAACAGCTCGGTATCCCGCCGCACCGACATCGCCATCACCGAGTTCAGGCCGTACTCGGCGAACGGTCGGTCCAGGTCGAGGTCGGATTCGGGCAACTGCAGCTCGCGGGCCAGGATCGCCCGCAGCCCCGTCCGCAGTTCGGCGCGTACGTCCTCAGGGGCCATCTCCGACCAGGCCGGAGTGGCCGCGCGCGGCTCGGAGCCGGCGGCGTCGGTGGTCGACGTCGACGCCATCGGGGCCATCACGGCCTGCGCGACGTCGTACCGGGACAGGTGCTCCCACGCGGCGAATGCCTCATCGGCGCTGATGGCGCGCGATCCGAGCCGCTCGAGTTCGGCGAGCGCGATCTGCGCTTCGGCGCCGAAACCCAGCCCGCGCCATGCCACCCAGTCCTGGCTGACGGTGTAGCAGCCCTGCCGGTTGCGCGCCTGGGCCAGGCCGTCGAGGTAGGCGTTGGCCGCGGCATAAGCACCCTGGCCCGGCACACCGAAGACCGCACCGGCCGCGGCGGTTAGGAACATGAAGTCGAGGCTGCCCGGCGGGAACGCCTGGTTCAGCGCCTGCGCGCCGGCGATCTTCGGCCACACCGTGCTGCGCAGCCGGCTCTCCTCGAGCTCGGTGAACAGCTCGGCGTCGGTGATACCAGCGCCGTGGACGACGCCACGGACCGGCACGGCGCCCTCGTCGTCACGCTTGGCCAGCAGCGCGGCCAGCGCCTCGGGCGAGCCGATATCGAGTGCGACGGCTTCGACCGTGACACCGCTGGCCTCCAGCGCGCGCACGGCGGTGATCTTGTCTCGGGTCGCGTCGTCGAGCGTGTCGCTGTCCCAGTCGCGGCGCGGCGGCAGCGCGGTGCGTCCCGCGAGGATCACCCGTCGGGCTCCGCGGTCCGCCAGCCAGCCGGCGGTCAGCAGTCCGAGCGCACCCAGACCACCGGTGATCAAATAGGCCGCGTCGGGCCGGCAGCGCAGCGCCTCGCGGACCGGCTCACCGGAGACCGTCTTGAGCCCGGGCGCGAAGAACTCGCCGTCGCGCAGCGACAGGATCGACTTGGCCGGCGTGCGCAGGACCGGGGCCAGGGTCGGCACCAGGGCGTCGATCGAGGCATCCTCGGGCAGGTCGATCAGACCGCCCCACAGCTGCGGCTGCTCGGCCCGGATGACACCCGCGGTCCCCCATAGCGGGCTCTGCGCCACCGCGGCGTCCGAGCTGCCGTCGCGGACACCGCGCGTGATGATCCACAGCGTGACGGGGTGGCTCTCGTCGCGCCCGGCCAGCTCGCTGACCAGCTCGACGAGTTCCATCGACATCCGCACGGTGCCGTCGACATGGCTTTCCCCGGAACGGGTTTCGGCGACGTAGACGACAAAGCGCGCGTCGGCGATCGCGGCGGAGGTGTACCCGCGCCCGGTCAGGCCGTCGCGCAGGCTGGCGGCAATGTCGTTGTCGCCCAGCACCGCAACACTGCCCGAGCCGGCGCCGGCGCTCTCTTCGAAAGTGGCGGGCTGCCAGTCGATGCCATGCACCATCGAGGCGGGGTCGTCGTTGCGGCCGACGGCAGCGCTGGAGTCCACGGCTGCGTAACGCAGCCCGCGCACCTCGAAGCATGTGCTGCCGTCCGGCCCGGTCGCGGCGATGTCGACGACGAGGTCCTGGTCGCCGCCGCCGCGACGGCGGACCTCGATGCGGGCACGCGGGTCGGTGAGTTCGTCGGCAAACTGGACGCCGCTGACCGTCGCCGGAACCATCAGCCGCGGGTTTTCGCTGTCCAGTAACCGTGCGACGTGAATCGCGGCGTCCAGCAACGCAACTGCCGAGGCCTCGGTCAGCTCGATATCAGCGCTGAGCTCGCCCGCCTTGGCGTGGCACGAGCCGATCGACCAGCCGAACGGGCGGCCTTCGCTGCCCCAGGTCTGCCAGAAAGAGGTGAGCGACTCGTCGTCGAACTCGGTGTCGACGGCGCCGGGCGCGGCGACCGCGTCCGCGGATGCAGCCGGGGAGTCGCTCTGCGCGATCCGAGCGCTGGCGTGCCGGATCCAGCCTGCGCCCCCGGTGCTCGACGACACGGTGACCGATGTCCCGTCGGCGACTACCTGGACGACGCGGGGTTCACCGACGACGATCGGGTAGTCGAAGCGGATGTCGGATAGCGCCGACGAGTCGTACTCGCCGGCGGCCGCCGAAAGCGTCTGCAGCAGAACCGATATCGGGATGATCTCGACGCCGTTGTTGTGGTGCGATCCCGGATAGGGCTTGGTGTTCGGAGCCAGACGTGCCTGCCACAGGTGCGTCGGCGGGGTGGCGGCGACCGGGATGTGCTGACCAAGCAGGGTACCGCGCAGCGGCGCCGTCTCGGCGGTCTTCACGAATTCCTCTGCGCTGATCCAGTGTTCGGTGTGGTGCCACGGCGCGCTGGGGATTACCGGATGCGGCTCGGGCGGGTGCGGCAGTGCCGGCGGGCGCATGACGTGCGTCCGGTTGAGGTTGGTGTGGAAGCTGACCGTGTCGTCGTCCTTGCGCGACAACGTCCCGATGCTGTGGTGATGTTCCGTTTCCAGTGTCTCGGTGATCGCGTGGGTCAACGTCGGGTGCGGGCTGATCTCGACGAACGTGGCGTGCTGCGCGGCGGCGACGGTGACGGCCTGGTGCAGCCGCACCGGCTGACGGACGTTGGACACCCAGTAGTCGGCGTCCAGGGTCGGCGCGCTAGACGGATCGGCGACCGTCGAGATGAACGGGATGGTGGGCGTCTTGGGCTTGAGATCGACCAGCGCGGAACGCAATTCGGGCAGGATCGGGTCCATCAGCGCGGTATGCGAGGCCACTTCCATGTTGACCCGCCGCGCGAAACGCTCCTGGGCAGTGGCGGCGACGATCGCGGCATCGACCTGCGGGACGGCACCCGCGATCACGGTCTGGCGCGGCGACAGGAAGCCGGCCAGGCTCACGTCGGGGTAGTCGGCTAGGAACGCTTCGGCGGCCTCGGCGTCCATCTCCAACAGCCCGACCGCGCCCTGCCCGGCCAGCCGCGACATGAGTCGCGAGCGGATGCCGATGACCCGCAGGCCCTCGTCCGGGGTGAGGGCACCGGCCACCACGGCGGCGGTCACCTCTCCCATCGAGTGTCCGATCACCGCATCGGGTTGCACACCGTAGGAGCGCCACAGCGCGGTCAGCGCCAGCTGCAGACCCATGAGCACCGGCTGCACGCGCGCGTCGCCGGACACCCGCTGCCCCTCGGCCAGCACCTGATACAGCGAGAAACGCATGTGCTCGAGGAACAGCGGCTCCAACTCCTCGACCGCCGCGGCGAAGGCCGGCTCGTCGACCAGCAGCTGGCGGCCCATGCCGGGCCACTGCGACCCTTGGCCGGAATACACGAAAACCGTTCCAGGCCGACACAATCCGTCGTGCGGTTCGACCAGCCCGGCCGCCGACTGGCCGGCAGCCAGCGCCTGCAGGCCGGCGACGGCGTGGGCACGGTCGCGCACGGCCAACGTCGCGAAGCTCTTGTGCTGGGTGCGGTGATGGTTGAGCGTATGGGCGATGTCGGCCAACGGCACCGCGGCACCCGCGCCGATCATCCAGTCGGCCAGCGTGGCGGCGGACGACGCGACGCGCGCCGGTGTCTTGCCTGACACCACCAGCGTGGTGATCGCCGGTTCAGGTTGCGCCCCTTCGTTTTTGGGTGCTTCCAGCGCTGGTGCTTGCTCGACGATGACGTGGGCGTTGGTACCGCTGACACCGAAGGATGACACCCCGGCCCGGCGCACCCGCCCGACCTCGGGCCAGTCCATGCCGTCCGCGGCGATGGTGAACTTCGAGGCGCCCTCGACGGCGTTGGGCGTCAGTTCGGTGAAGTGCAGATGCTGCGGGATGTAGCCGTGCTGCACGGTGAGCACGGTCTTGATGAAGCCGGCGATACCGGCGGCCGACTCGAGGTGACCGACGTTTGTCTTCACCGATCCCAATACCAGCGGCTCCGACCCGTCCCGTTCACCGAACACCTGGTGCAGGGCGCCCAATTCGATGGGGTCGCCGAGTGCGGTGCCGGTGCCGTGGGCCTCGATGTAGTCGATGTCGGAGGGTGTCAGCCGCGCCGCGGCCAGCGCCGCCCGCAGGACCGCCTGCTGGGCGGGACCACTCGGCACGGTCTGGCCGCTGCTCGGGCCGTCCTGGTTGACCGCCGACCCGCGCACCACCGCCAGCACCGAATCGCCGTCGCGCACAGCGTCGCTCAGTCGTTTGAGCACCACGACGCCGCAGCCCTCGCTACGGACGTAGCCGTCGGCGGCGGCGTCGAACGTCTTGCACCGGCCGTCGGGCGCCAGCATCCCCCAGCGCGAGGTGGCGATGCTGTTCTCCGGGCTCAGCATCAGGTTGACCCCGGCGGCCAAGGCCTGGTCGCTCTCCCGCCGGCGCAGGCTCTGGCAAGCCAGGTGGACCGTCACCAGCGACGACGAGCACGCGGTGTCCAGGACTACCGCCGGGCCGTGCACGCCCAGGAAGTAGGACAGGCGTCCGGCGGCGAAGTTCGCCGCGTTCCCGAACGGGACGTGCGGGTCGACCTCTTCCGGAGGCAAGCGCCCGGCCAAGGTCAGGGTGTAGTCGTAGGTGGTCATGCCGACGAACACCGCCGTCTGGCTGCCACGGATCATCGGCGCGGTAATGCCCGCGTTTTCCAATGCCTCCCAAGTGACTTCGAGCAACAGCCGCTGCTGCGGATCCATCGCCGCGGCCTCGCGTGGCGAGATCCCGAAGAACTCGGCGTCGAACTCGGCCGGACGCCAGGAGGTGAGGAAGCCACCCTCCTTGCTGACGATCGTGCCGGGCACCGAGTGGTCTTCGGCGAAGAAGGCATCGGCATCCCAGCGCTCCGCCGGTACACCGACGATCCCGCTGCCGCCTTCGTGAAGCAGCTGCCAGAACTGGCCGGGGGAATCGGCCCCGCCGGGGAGCCGGCATCCGATGCCCACCACCGCGATCGGCTCGGTGTCACCCTTCTCGGCGATTTCCAGCCGCGCTGTCAGATCGTCGATCTTGCGCAGCGCCTCGGTGATGATCGCCCGACGGTCCGACGGTGCAGCAGTCATCGCGCTCCCCTCGGTCTGTCGGAAAGTTGATCTCGTATTACACCGTGCGCGAGAAACGCGGCCTCGCCTGCCGATGTCATCCGGGCGTATCCAGTCGGTTCGCCTCGTCGCGCCCACAACGTTCATCCCAGCCGAAGTGACTGATGCTACCGCCACTCGGCTGTTGCCGAACGCACCCCCCCTGCACAGCGGGAATCGAGAATCCGTTCGAAGGCACTGGCTTTACTCCCGCTGCGGTGCAAAGCCGTCCGGGCCCCACTAAGCGGTGGAATCCAAACGGCTGAAGTCGTTCTGTTGGTAAACCTCAACACACGACGAACGACGGATCTTCCCACTGGTGGTGATCGGGATGGAGCCGGGCGGAACCAGTACCAGGTCGGCCACCCGCAGCCCGTGCGACTTCGAAATGGCCGATGTCACTTGCGCTCTCACATCGCGGAGACGCTCGGCCATCTCCTGCGTGTTGCCCTTGTCCTTCATCTCCGCGATCACGATCAGACGCTCGGTACGACCGTCTTCGATGGAGATCGCCGCGACACGGCCGCCGCTGATCTCCTGGGTGGTCGCCTCGATGTCGTCGGGGTAGTGGTTACGCCCGTCGACGATCAGCAGGTCCTTGATCCGGCCGATGATATAGAGCTCGCCGTCGTGGATGGTGCCCAGGTCACCGGTACGCAGCCACGGGCCCAGCGGCGTGCCGGGCGACGGGTCGACGAGCTGACCACCGAAGGCTTTCTGGGTCTGCTGCGGCTTGCGCCAGTAACCGGTGGCGATGTTGTCGCCGTGCAACCAGATTTCCCCGACCATGCCGGCAGGATTCTCGGTGCGGGTCTCCGGATCGACGATGCGAATGGTCGATGCGCGCGGGACGCCGACGCTGACCAGTTCAACTCCGTTCTCGTTGTGGCAGGCCTCGGCGTGGCCGGCGGACAGCTTCTCGTAGTCGAAGGTCGCCACGGTCGGCGGCCGGCCCGGGCCGGACGAGTTCACGTAGACCATCGCCTCGGCAAGGCCGTACGACGGCTTGAGCGAGCTGGCCGGGAAGCCGAACTGCGAGAACCGGTCGATGAAGCGCCGGATGGTGGCCGCGTGCACGCGCTCGCTGCCGGACAGGATGGTGTGCACGCCGGACAGGTCGAGCCCGGCCATGTCCTCGTCGGTGGTCCGCCGTGCGGCCAGCTCGAAGGCGAAGTTGGGCACCGCGGTGAAGACGCGGGTGTTGGTCGCCATCTCATGAATCCACCGGGCGGGACGCTGCAGGAAAGCCATCGGGCTCATCAGCACCGAGTGCAGGCCCATGGTCAGCGCGCCGGTGATGCCGAGCAGCAGTCCCATGTCGTGGTAGACGGGCAGCCAGGACACCAACGTGGTGTCCGAGGGCGGAACCGCACCTTCGGCCTCGAAGTAGTCGTCACGCACCTGCTGGACGTTGGCCATGATGTTCTTGTGCGTGACCACGACGCCCTTCGGCTGACGGGTCGAGCCCGAGGTGTACTGCAGCACCGCGTTCTTGGTCCGCGGCGCGGGCGGGGCGTTGAAGTCGGGCACCGCGTCGAGATCGAGGCTGTCGATCTCGATCAGCGCCGGGGCCTTGCCGGGCAGCGAACGCGCGCAGCCGTTGACGTCGTCGACGACCGCTGAGGTGGTCAGCATGACGGTGGGGGCGCAGTCCTGCAGTGCCGCCGACGCCCGCTCGTCGTGAGCGCCGAACTGCGGGACGGGCAGCGGAACCGCGACGAGGCCGGCCTCCAGCGCGGCGTAGAAGCCGACGACGTAGTCCAGGCCCTGCGGAGCGAGGATGGCGGCGCGGTCACCCGGAGCGCCGAACGAGGAAATCTCGGCGGCCAGTGTCTGCACGCGGCCATAGAGCTCGGACCACGTGAGCGTCTGGCGGAAGCCGTTCGGGTCGACGTCGTAGTCGATGTACGTGTAGGCCGGTGCATCCGGTTGCTGCCGTGCCCATTCCCGCAGCACTGCTGCAATAGAAGCTTCGGTTACTGCCATCGGGACACCACCCCTTAAATATCTAGAGCCCCGGACAACAACTAGACGGGCGCTTGTGATGCGAGAGATTAACAGGGGCCACGCACTTCTTGGACCAAAAATCCAAGAACGTAATACGTGCGCCAAACAGCAGGCCCGTTCTCGTCAGCGTCATTGCTGAGCTATAGGTTTGCTATGCACTTCGTGACAGAGGGTGTCCACTCCCCGGTCGCGACGTCTTCACCTTACCCGACGGTCAGATCAATCGCATAACCTTGAAAAGTCAACGGCTTTGCGGAACCTTTACCGAGGTCGCACGCGTGACGGAATCCACAGCGGTGCTCCCCGCTGCCGAATCGGCGGTCAGCAGAGCATCGATGCTGGCGTGTGGTACGTGCGTGTCACGAAACCTCCGCCGAAGAGGCGATTTGCTGGCTGTTGCTGCGCCCGGGCAGCGGTGTGGCGATTTTCACTTCCCCCGCGGTCCTCAGTTGCACGCTCCCGGCGCGTCGGGCCGCCGTCGGCCGCGCCCACGCGGCGGGTGCGATCCGTCCAGGCTGCCGGTATTTCTCTCCGATAAATTGGCAATAATGTTTTCGAACGATTAAAGAACGACGTCGTTTCTCGTTTGTGATAGGGCAGAGATTGACAGCGACGTCGATTAACGAATCGTTCAACCTCTCGTCGAGGACAAGATCTTCGGTTCGATCTCGCTTACCAACTCGGCAATATGCTCGGTCAGATAAAAATGGTGACCGGGAAATACTTTCATAGAGAATTCAGAAGTGGTGCGGTCCACCCACGGTCGAACCTTCTCGGGAGTGGCCACTTCGTCGTCGTCGCCGAGGAAGGCTGAGATCGGGCACGACAACTTCTCCTCGGGCGGACAGTCGTATTTCGAGATCGCTTTGAGCCCACGCAGCGTCGGCAGGATGCTCGCCGCGAATTCCTCGTTCTCCAAAAACTCGGGATTGACACCCGTCATCTCGCTCACCGCCTCTAGGAGTCCGCGGTCCGACTCGGGGACGTGTTCGTAGCCGACGTGACCCGGCGCGGCGACCGCCGAGACGAACAGCGCCGAAATCGGACTGCCCTCGTGCTCGAACCTGCGCGCGACCTCGAAGGCCAGCAGACCACCCATGCTGTGGCCGAAGAACGCGATCTTCTCCTCGGGGTCGACCGGCGGCTTGATCATCTGGCAAACCTTGTCGGCCAGATCGCCGATAGTGGTGAACGACCCAAGGTCGTGATTACCGCCGCGGCCGGGATACCGAACGGCCACCCGTTTGATATCGCTGGCAAAGGCTTTGGCAAAGGGGACGTAAAACTCTGCCGATCCCCCGGCGTGCGGAAAGATGAAAAGTTTCGGTGGCTGCCCGGTCACGCGGCAACGATACAGTCCCATCGTCGGCGCCCTCAGAGGTGACGGGTTGCGATGCGACCCGGACAACTCTCGTTAACGGCGCCGAGTTGAGCAATACAAAACCTGTGAAAAGGCCAAGAGAACTGGGCCGATTTAGGTGACACCGGTTCGTTGATTCAGCTATCGCCAAAGGCGAAAAGGCCTTAGGATTTCCCTGCCACCAGGTGTGGCGATCGGTCTAGGGGAGGTCTATCCAAACGCCCGGCCTCACGTACTGTTCGTTCTAGTACCGGCCCGGGGTCGTGGGAAAGGGTTTACAAGATGTTCGTTACTACACAACCAGACGTGTTGCAGGGGGCTGCGGGCACGTTGGCCGGCATTGGGGATGCCATGGTCGCCCGCAATTCGGCAGCCGCCGCGCCGACGACAGCCTTGGCCCCGGCGGCCTCGGATCTGGTCTCGGCGATGACGGCCGCTCAGTTCGGTCAGCACGGCGCGCTGTACCAGCAGATCGCCGCTCAGGCCGCCGAGGTGCACGAGCAGTTGGTGGCCGCGCTGCGTTCCGGTGCCGGCGCCTACGCGTTGACTGAGGCGACCAACGTCGCATCCGCCCACTAGTCGGACCGCGGGTTCCGATGAGCTTTTCGCTGATACCGCCTGAGATCAACTCCGCGCTGATGTATCAGGGTGCGGGGTCTGGACCGTTGTTGGAGGCCGCGACGGCGTGGGACGAGTTGGCCGCCGACCTGGAGGCCACCGCCACGCAGTACCAGACCGCCGTCACCAACCTCACCACCGGGGCATGGCTCGGCCCGTCGTCGGCGCACATGGCGTCGGCCGCCGAGCCGTACATCGCCTGGCTGCAGAGCACGGCGACCGAAGCCGCCCAGACGGGGGCACAGGCGAAGGCCGCCGCCGCCGCCTATCAGAGCGCGTACGCGGCGATGGTTCCGCCGCCGGTGATCGCGGCCAACCGGGCCGAGCTGGCCACCTTGGTGTCGAACAACTTCCTCGGCCAGAACACCGGGGCGATCGCCCAGAACGAGGCCGAGTACCTGGACATGTGGATCCAGGACGCGTTGGGCATGGACACCTACCAGGTGAACTCGACCGGAGCGGCGTCAGGTCTGCCCGCCCAGACGCCGGCGCCAATGGTGACGAGCGGGGCCGAGCCAGCAGCTGCGGCCGCCGCGGCCGCGCCGGCCGCATCGAACGGCCTCGAAGCGGTGTTGGTGGGGGGCATCGAGGGCTTTTTCAACTTATTTAGTGGCGGAGCCAGTGGGTTTCCAACGCTGACCTCACTCGCTGACCTGGGGACTTACCTTCCGGCGGTAGGTACGGCGATTTCGGTCAACCCTAGCGCCGCTCTGCTTCCCGTCCAGGCGGCCTACTACATGGGCATGCTCGGCAGCACGCCCGCTCGTATGTTCATGAGCTCGGGAAGCGGCGGTGGCGCGACCGGCACGCTCGACACGCTGGTCAGCATGAAGGACTCGCTGCTCGACAACGTCGGCAAGATGATCGACGGCAAAGCCTCGACCGTGATGAGCGGAGTGAGCGGCCAGCTGAGCAAATGGGGTGCGGGTATCCAGGCCGGTATCCAGGCCCAGATGGCCAACGCGATGCACGCGGGCGGGTTGTCCGTCCCCGGAGCCTGGCACACCGGCGCTCCCGGTGCGGATATGACCCGCGCCGCCCCGCTGCTGCCGTCCACCAGCGTCGCCCCGCCGAGCATGATGCACGGCCTGCCCAGTAGCCCCTTCTCGCAGGGTCTGATGGGTGCGCTCGCGGGACGCGGTATGAGTTCCATGGGCTCGCGTGTCGCTGCCAAGGTGATGCCACGTTCGCCCGCCGGCGGATAAATCCGTTATCCGACAACGCAATAACCTCTCTACACGCCCACATAAGGAGAAGAGATATGCCTACTCGTTTTATGACTGACCCGCACGAAATGCGGGCGATGGCGGGACGTTTCGATGTCCACGCCCAGACCGTGGAGGACGAAGCCCGCAAGATGTGGGCCTCGAGCCAGAACATCGCCGGGGCCGGCTGGTCCGGTACCGCTCAGGCCACCAGCTACGACACCATGGGTCAGATGAACACGGCGTTTCGCAACATCGTGAACATGCTGCACGGTGTGCGCGACGGGTTGATCCGCGACGCGAACAACTACGAAGCCCAAGAGCAGTCCAGCCAGCAGATCCTGTCCAGCTAGCCGGTCACCGAAACTACTTAGGAGAACGCTCATGTCGATCAGCTACCAGTTCGGTGACGTCGATGCCCACGGCGCCCTAATCCGCGCCCAGGCCGCTTCCCTGGAGGCCGAGCACCAAGCCATCGTTCGCGATGTGCTGGCTGCCGGTGACTTCTGGGGTGGCTCGGGTTCGGTGGCCTGCCAGGAGTTCATCACCCAGTTGGGCCGCAACTTCCAGGTCATCTACGAACAAGCCAACTCCCACGGCCAGAAGGTCCAGACGGCAGGCAACAACATGTCGTCCACCGACTCCGCCGTCGGATCCAGCTGGGCCTGACACCTAACAGTCGATCAAAGGCGCCGGCAGCGCCCGCACCCTGCGGGCCTGCCGGCGCTTTCGTTATCTCTTAGCCGGTTTTCGGCCGCTTTGCTGACGGCCCCGTCGCCACACCTGTCGACCGGTCTGGGCGTCGCGGATAGTTCACGCCCCCGTGGGCGCGGGCCTCAAATCGCGCCACCAGCAATAGATGTAGCCGAGCATTGAGGCGACCAGCAGCACGATGACCCAGAGCACGAGCACCAAGTCGATGTTGCTGCCAAAAGGAGGAGCGCCGGGAAACGAGTTGCGCAGCGGGACAACTGAGAACAACATGGCCGCGTACCAAGTCGTCATGGGCGGCTGGAACTTACGACGGCCGCGAATTGTCAATATCGACACCGTCGCGGCGACGCACGCGATGGCCACCAGGACCGCGAGGACGACGATGTCGTAAGCCGTGGCACCAGCCGAGCGGTGCAACTTGATGCGGTAAGTGGGCAACAGGTCACCCCGCTTACTCCGCACGGATTCGACCTTCCAGCCCGGCATTTGGTCGAAGAACGTCACCGCCGCACGGAAGGGCTGGTGATCAGGCCCGGTGTAGACCTCGACACTCACCGGGCCAGAACGGTAACGGTCGAATGGCCAAAGCTCGACATTGCCCGCCAGCGTCAGCGGTACCGGAACGACACCGGGGAAGGTGCCTTTTGACCAGGTGATGGTGGTCGGCTTGGCGACGGATGTGACCGCGACCGTCAGATCCTCTTTGAGGCTCCGGGTTACTGGATCCAGCAGCTGCGCACCAGGCAACACTGTCAAATTGGTCTGCAGCACACTGTAGTTCGACTCGACGTCCTCGACTTCGAGGGTGACTTCCGTCGACGCAGCATCCGGCAGCCGTTCCACGACGCGCAGGGGCTGCGCCTCCTCGCCGTGCCATGCAGCCCGGATGAAGACGCCATAGAGTGCGATGCCGATGACGGTTGCGACGATTACCGAGAAGATCGTCTGCGTCTTGCCCCACGCTCGTTTGATTTCCACTCAACCTCCCAGAAGCATTGTCCGGCAACAAGATTCGAATAGCCTTAACTGAAACCTGGCCACCGCGATCAATCTGTCGCCGCGGCCGCCGGCGGAATGAGCACAACAGTGGCGCCAGGCATCGCGGCCAGCGCAGCCGCCAGTTGCGCCACAGTGTCCTCTACCGGGACCGCATCACTATTTGTCACGGTGACCGGCGCGAATTGCGGCGTGACGGTGGGCGTCGCCGTCTTCGTGTTGGCAGCCGCAACCGCACCCGGGCGGCTCGCGCCGGCGGCCACGCCCTGCACACCGTGGCCGGCGAAACTTCCCATGCCAGTGCCGATTCCGCTGGCCAACGCCATCCCGGTATAGGGATTGCCGAATTCGTCGTCTTGTGCGGCCGGAGCAGCGGCGGTAGCCGTCTTCAACGGCAACGCCTGCACCACCGGACGAATCTCGGCGGGCAGCGTCCACCCCTGCGGTAGAGACAGGCCGCTCAACACTGGGCCTCGGCCCACACCGGCCGTGACGGCTCGGTATCCGTTACCGCCGGCGCCGCCGAAGCCCCGCAACGCAGCTGCGCCGAGACCGCCTGCGGCAGCAGGCTTTTGAGCTTCCTTGGCGGCCTTTTCGGCATCCTTGACGTCGCTGAGGTAGTCCCGATAGTAATTCCGCTGCAGATTGGTGGCAGCGATGCTGATACCGACGATGCCGACTGCCAACCCAGCAAGCTGGGTCACGTTCAAGGCAGCGAGTTCCTCCTCTTCCTCGTCATCGTCACAGCCACAATTATTGGCAGGAGGGTCTGCTGCCGGAGACGCGAACGACGTCAGGTTCGTGGCCGCCGCTGAGGAAGCGGCGTAATTCGACATCGCCGTAACGTCCTGTGCCCACATCTCGGCGTATTGCGCCTCGGTAGCTGCAATCGCCGCGGTGTTCTGTCCGAGTAGGTTGGTGGCGATCAAGGTCATCAATTGGGCACGGTTGGCGGCGATCACCGGCGGTGGCACCGTCATAGCGAATGCCGTCTCGAACGCGCCCGCGGCGGCCTGGGCGAGCAGCGCGGTCTGCTCTGCGAGCCCCGCCGTCGTTGTCAACCATTGGATCTGCGGCGCGGCCGCAGCGGCCATCGCCATTGACGACGGACCCAGCCAGGCCTGCGTCGTCAGACCAGTGACGATGGCTTCGAATGCGCGTGCCGCCCACTGCAACTCAGACGCCACGCCTTGCCATGCGGTTGCGGAGGCGATCAGCGGTCCGGACCCCGGGCCGCTGTAGATCCGCAGCGAGTTCACCTCAGGCGGTAGCGCGAAAAAATCCATCACCATAGGCTCCGCGAAAATAGAGACGACGCTTCGACATGCGCGGTTGGCGACACGGGTGCTCCTCGGGACAAGGAAGATAATGTCGACGACCGCAGCAAGACAACGCTCAACCGCAGCGGAGACATTTCAGAGATGAGGACGAGCTTCGGCGCTCGACCAAGAAACCTGCAACAGCAGAAGGATATTGACGGGTGACTGAAAACCGTTGTCTGATGCGATTTTCAGGGCGCGGTCGTCAGGTCAACCGATCAATGATGCTTCCTCCCCCACCAACTGTTTGCGTGTTCAAATCTCAGCAGAAAATCAGCTTTGCCGCAGCAATATGGCCGAAATTCGGGACGCTAATACCAAAAATGCGACTTGTCCGACGCCGTCCGATCGGAGTCTCAATCGCTTCGCTCGAGAAGCACCGGAACCAACGGAACAGCCGCAAGTGACATCACGGCGCATACAGCAAAAGCCAGCGGATAGCCCGCAGCGGTAACTAGCGCGCCGAATGCTGGCGGGGTGCCGGCAGCAGCTAATCGCTGACAGGTGTTTTGCACGCCCAGCGCTCGACCCGTCCAAAAGGGCCCGCCAACTTCGACGATGGCGGTGGCGGCCAGCCCGTTATAGCCAACCGCCGTCACGGCTGCCACTACCATGGCCGGCGCCGCCAGCGGTGAGTCGACGTAATCGAACAACGCCGTCGTGATCAGCGCGAGAAAACCGGCTACGGCGACCGCGCGCATCGGGCGCAACCGCGAATCAACACGGTCCGACCAACGGCCGACCGCGATACGGCCTAGCGCGCCCGTAAGTTGCGCAAACCCAACCAGAGCGCTTGCCGACGAGGTGGACCAGTGGTGATCTGCGATCAGCCAGACCAACATGAATGTCGCGGTCACCGACTGAGCCACCATCAGAAGCGCGGACACCACGTGAATACGTTGCAGGATGTTGCTCGAACGGTACGGGTTGATCAATTCCGTTGGCTCGGCCGCAGCCTTGGCCGGGCGCGGCGGGTCCGTCAAGAACGCGAAGCTAACGACTGCGCCGACAGCACAGGCGATCCCGGGGTAAAGCAACGCGGCAAAGAAACCGTCCTCGATCTCGGTGAGCTCAGGCATCAAAGCGGCGCCGATCGCGACACCGAGCGGTTGCGCAGTCTGGCGGATGCCCATCGCCAAACCGCGTTGATTGTGCGGGAACCACCCGGAGACCATCCGGGCACCGGCGGTATTGCAACTGGCCGCGGCCATACCACCAAGAAAGAGCAATACGCCGATCGCTACCAACGAGTTCTGCCGAGCGGCGCAGAAAGCCGCGATAGCGGTCAGGCCCAAACCGGCGGTCAGCACCAACCGCTCCCCGTAACGATCGACCAAGAAGCCCCATCCCACCAACGTCAGCACCATCCCGACGCTCGGCATCGCGGCCAACAGGCCGGCCTGCGTCAACGACGAACCACGAACGGTGTGAAGCGCGGGAATGAGAAAAACACCGCAGTTGATGAAGAGGAACGAACACGAGGTTGTCGCAACGGAAATGGCGAGCACCAGCCAGCGATGGACATGTTGGATCGAACGCTCGCTTGCGCTCTGGCTCATGACCTCGTCAGGTTCCTTCATCGACTAGGTCGAAGATGTCGTTGGCGTGACTGAAGGGACCAGCGACATATGCATGGTCGGTGGAGAACGAATAGTCGAGTGCATAGTCCATCGACAGCAACATCGCCAGCAGCGTTGCGACTGACGACGCGATGACCACATGTCCGACGATGCTTGGCAGACGCAAGAGGCCAAGAAGCCCAACCATGATCGAGGCTCCGGATATGAGCACTGCCCACAACAAGCCCGGCATGCGAGGCCTCGTACCGGTGATGCGCTCGTTTCGGTCGGAGGCCAGCGCGGTCAACTGGCTGAGGAATTCGGAATTGACCGCGCTTGACTTGGCGTCGGCGGGCATATGGCCGATGACTCGGTACATGCCGGATATCGCGGCGCGCGCACCGTTGCTGTTCTGCTGATTCCATTCCGGGCCCGCCACCGCGTTCGTGTATCGGCGGATGAGCGGCCGCACCTCATCGCGCTCGTCGTCGGGCATGGCAATTGTCTGCCGGTACATCGTGGTGAGCGCGGATGCCTCGCTGGCGATGATGACCCGTGTCGAGGCGAACTGATCCCAATTCGTGATAACCGTAAAGCCAAGCAGCACACCGTAAACGATGCCGGCAAAGGACATGAATGGCGACAATGCCGAGTTGTGGTCCGGGAGCACCACGACCGGTCGTAAGCGGTAACCGATCCGGATTGCGCACGCGGTAAAAAAGATCGCCACCGAAATGGCGCACATTAGTAGCAACCACAGCGGTAGCCCCGGTCCCCTCACATTTCCCCTTGCCCGGTTGTCGATTCGTTGCCACCTTAAATTAACGTCAGCCATGCCGCGAGAGATTCGGCTCGAGGACGTCGCGGCAGCTCCAGCAGCCGAGATGTTGCTCGCCCAGGCCACAGGTCCGCGACGCGCCGGCGTGCAGATGTTCACGATCGTCGACCGACGCCGCGCTATCGAGCCGTATGGCGCGCGAGTCAGCGAGCTCAACCGCTACCGCTCCCTGCGGTACCAGTGGTACCGACTAACCTGGACGACAACCACGTGACAAGGAGCGTCCATGGAAGGCTTTGCCGGAAAAGTTGCCGTCGTGACCGGCGCCGGATCGGGAATCGGCCAGGCTTTGGCCATGGAGCTGGGACGCTCGGGCGCCTCGCTGGCCATCAGCGACGTCGACCTCGAGGGCCTGGCGACCACCGAGGAACGACTCAAGGCCATCGGCGCTCCGGTCCGCAGCGACCGACTCGACGTCACCGAGCGGGAGGCGTTCCAGATCTACGCCGATACCATCAACGGCCACTACGGCAAGGTCAACCAGATCTACAACAACGCCGGCATCGCCTACACCGGTGACGTCGACATCACCGCGTTCAAGGACATCGAGCGGGTGATGGACGTCGACTTCTGGGGAGTTGTCAACGGCACCAAGGCATTTCTGCCGCACCTGATCGCCTCCGGCGACGGCCACGTGGTCAACGTCTCCAGCCTGTTCGGGCTGCTGTCGGTTCCCGGGCAGGCCGCCTACAACTCGGCCAAGTTCGCGGTGCGTGGCTTCACCGAGGCGTTACGCCAGGAGATGATGCACAACCGAGAGCCGGTCGAGGTGACCACGGTGCACCCCGGCGGCATCAAGACGGCCATCGCGCGCAACGGCCTGACCGCCGAGGGAGTCAGCGCCGAGGCCCAATCCAAAGTCTTCGACAAGCGGCTGGCCAGCACCACCCCGGAGCGAGCGGCTGAGATCATCTTGGATGCGGTGCGCAAGAAGAAGGCCCGGGTTCTGGTGGGTCAGGATGCCGTGGTGATAGATCTGCTGGTGCGGATCACCGGATCGCACTACCAGCGGTTGTTCGCCCCGGTCATCGGCCGGATCAAACCGCCGTCGCGTTAGTCGGCGGCGCTAACGCCCTAACGGGTGCTCGTTGAGCCACCCGTCGGCGACCACCTGCGGATCCGCCCCGGCGACCACCTGGCGCCGCATGTCGACCAACGCCGCGGTGTCCAGCACACCAGCAACTTCGTTGACCGCCAACAACTGTCGAGCGCTCAACTCGTTGCGGCGGTACAGCGGCACCACGTTCTCGGCCTGCACCAGCGCCGGCTTACCGTCGGTGAGCACCACCAGGTCGGTGGGCACGCTGGGGTCGGTAGTCGTGGTCCAGGCCGCCGTCAGCTCCCCCGACTTCACGGCCGCGAAAAGCGCTGCCTCGGTTTCGAACTCACGGCTCGCCGGTAGCCGACAGGTGCCGACCACCGACGGCGTCGGCGCACCGGCGACCGAGCCGATGGCCAGCCCGTCGCAATGGCGGGCAAGTACACCGAGATCACTTCCGCCCCAATCCTTTCCGGTCGCGGCAGGCACCGCCAGCGCCGGCTTGTCCTCGGCGGCAGTGGTGTAGTCACCAGCCGCGATGCCTTCCGGCAGCGCGCCGATCATCGCCTTGTAGACCTGCGCGTCGGCGCGCACGGCGGCCTCCGGCTGGAAGGTTCGCAACACCCGGCCGGTCAGGCTCGGGACGACGACGAAGGCCCCGGAGTCCAACTTGGACAACGGATCCGGCGCCTGCTCGGTGTGGGCCGGAAAGCCGTAGGACCGTAACGCACCGGTGTAGACGTCGGCCAGCAGCGTCGACTCGATCCCGGCGCGGGAGCCGACCACCAAGTCGGCCGGCCGATGCGCGTGGTGGCCGCAAGCTGCCGTCGCCAGCGCAGCGGTCAGCGCCAGCGCAGCAAATCGGCCGGTCGTCACTCGCCGTTATCGGCAGCGGACGCGACGGCGGCGGCCACCGCTGGCTCGACCCGCGGGTCCAGCGGACTCGGCACGATCCGGTCTTCGGCCAGATCGTCGACCGCGATGGAGTAAATCGCTTGCGCCGCAGCCATTTTCATCTCTTCGGTGATCCGGTCGGCGCCGGCGTCGAGCGCCCCGCGGAACACGCCGGGGAAAGCGAGCACGTTGTTGATCTGATTGGCGAAGTCGCTGCGCCCGGTCGCGACGACCGCCGCGTGGCGGGCCGCTACATCCGGGTGGACCTCCGGGTCGGGGTTGGACAGCGCGAACACGATGCTCCTCGGCGCCATGGTGGCGATCAGCTCCTCGGGCACCACACCGCCGGAAACCCCGATGAACACGTCCGCACCTTCGAGCGCCTCGACCATCCCCCCAGTGCGATCCAGCGGGTTGGTGCGGGACGCCAGCTCGGCTTTGACACCATTCATCCCGGGCCGGTCACGGTGCAGGATGCCCTGCGAGTCCAGCACGGTGATATCCGAAACACCCTTGGCCTGAAGCAAATTGGCGCACGCGATACCGGCCGCACCGGCGCCGGAGACGACGACCCGCAGGGCGGCCATGTCGCGGTCGAGCACCGTCGCGGCACCCATCAGGGCCGCCAGCACGACGATGGCGGTGCCGTGCTGGTCGTCGTGCATCACCGGGCAATCCAGCGCGTCGATGAGGCGGCGTTCGATCTCGAAGCAGCGCGGCGCGGAGATGTCCTCGAGGTTCACCGCACCGAACGTCGGTCGCAGCCGCACCAGCGTCTCGACGATCTCGTCGGGGTCCTTGGTGTCGAGGACGATCGGGATGGCGTCCAGGCCGGCGAACTCCTTGAACAGCCCGCACTTGCCTTCCATCACCGGCAGCGAGGCGGCGGGTCCGATGTCGCCCAGACCGAGCACCGCGCTGCCGTCGCTGACCACCGCGACCAGCCGTGCAGACCACGTGTAGCGGGCGGCCAGCGTGTGGTCGCCGGCGATCGCGCGGCTCACCTGAGCCACACCCGGGGTGTAGGCAATCGACAACGAACGCTGGGTGTCCAACGACGTCGTCAAACCGACGGAAAGCTTGCCGCCCGAGTGCGCGTCGAAAATCTCCGCGTCGGTGATCGCACCTTCGTCAGTACGGTTCTGAAACGATTCAACCAACTGAGACACGCAGCCCAGCGTACTGACTACTCATTAGTAGCCCTAATCGCCGGCGCGACCCCTTGGTGGCTGCGCCTCTCAGATCAAACCCAGTTCGGAGACCGCGCTGCGCTCGTCGGCCAACTCGGCGGTGGACTTGTCGATCCGGCCGCGTGAGAAGTCGTTGATGTCCAGACCCTGCACGATGCTCCAGTCCCCGCCGGAGGTGGTCACCGGGAACGACGAGATCAGGCCTTCCGGCACCCCGTAGGAGCCGTCCGAGTAGACGGCCATCGACACCCAGTCGTCCTTCGGTGTGCCGAGCAGCCAGTCGCGGGCCGCATCGATGGTCGCCGACGCCGCCGAGGCGGCCGACGAGCTGCCGCGCGCATCGATGATCGCCGCGCCGCGCTTGGCAACGGTCGGGATGAACTTGTCGGCGATCCACTTCTCGTCGTTGACGACCTCGGCGGCGTTCTTGCCGCCGATCTCGGCGTGGAAGATGTCGGGGTATTGGGTGGCCGAGTGGTTGCCCCAGATGGTGACCTTCTTGATGACGGTGACGTTGGCGCCGGTCTTCTTCGACAGCTGCGAAATGGCCCGGTTGTGGTCCAAACGGGTCAGCGCGGAGAACCGCTCCTTGGGGATGTCGGGCGCGTTGTTCAGCGCGATCAGCGCGTTGGTGTTGGCCGGGTTACCGGTGACACCGATGCGGACGTCGTCGGCGGCGACGGAGTTCAGCGCCTTGCCCTGCGCAGTGAAGATGGCGCCGTTGGCCTCCAGCAGGTCGCCGCGCTCCATGCCCGGGCCGCGGGGCCGGGCGCCGACCAGCAGGGCCAGGTTCACGCCGTCGAAGATCTTGTTCGGGTCGGCGCCGATCTCGACCCCGGACAGCAGCGGGAACGCGCCGTCGTCGAGTTCCATCACCACACCCTCGAGCGCCTTGAGCGCGGGCTCGATCTCGAGCAGCCGCAGCTCGATCGGCCGGTCGGGGCCCAGCAGCGAGCCGCTGGCCAGGCGAAACAGCAGGCTGTAGCCGATCTGGCCAGCCGCGCCGGTGACGGCAACCTTCAGTGGTGTAGTGCTCACGTCATTGGCTCCTTGCGTGCAGATCGACATTCGCGTCGGGTCGAAACTAGCGCACCGCCGCAGGCGGAAAATCCCTACCCCACCTCGGTGAGAGCTGCGCCATCAGCTGCCAGGCGCTTGCCATTCAACGCGCGTAGCATGACCGAGGCTTTATCGGATTCTCGCTGCAGATGGGAGGTTACGGATGCCTTCGTTTCGAGAACTACGCGATATCCCCGAGACACTGCGTCCACTGGCACGGCCCCAGCGGGACGAGCCTCCCCATCCGCAGCCGCCGCAGGAGCTTCTGACCGCCGACCAGGCCGTCGTGGACTGTGGGATCTACGTCAACGGCGAGCGGCTGCCCGGGACGTTCAGCTACGTCGAGGCTCGCGCGAAGGTCAGCGAACTCCAGCTCAGCGGTCTGGAAGCCTTCGCCTGGATCGGACTGCACGCACCGACCGAGCATCAGATGCAGGAGGTCGGCGAAGCGTTCGGCATGCACGAGCTGGCCATCGAGGACGCGGTCTGCGCCCACCAGCGGCCCAAGCTGGAGCGCTACGACGAGTCGCTGTTCCTGGTGCTCAAGACGCTGAACTACCTGCCGCACGAGTCCGCTCTGCTGGCCCCCGAAATCGTCGAGACCGGCGAGATCATGATCTTCGTCAATCGGGATGTGGTGGTGACCGTCCGCCACGGCGACCACGGTCGGTTGACGGACGTCCGCAAGCGGATGGACGCCGACCCCGAGCACATGCAGCTGGGGCCGTTCGCGGTGATGCACGCGATCGCCGACACGGTGGTGGACCACTACCTCGAAGTCACCGAGTCGATGGAACGCGACATCGACGCGATCGAGGAGGAGGCGTTCGCCCCCGAACACCGCACCCGGATCGAGCCGATCTATCAGATGAAGCGCGAGGTGGTCGAGCTACGCCGATCGGTCAATCCACTGTCGGTGCCGTTCGCCCGGCTGCAGACCGAACACAAGGACCTGATCTCCAAGGAGGTCCGGCGCTATCTGCGCGACGTCGGCGACCACCACACCCATGCCGCCGACCAGATCGCCAGCTACGACGAGAACCTGAGTTCGCTGGTACAGGCGGCGTTGGCCCGGGTGGAGATGCAGCAGAACACCGACATGCGCAAAATGTCGGCGTGGGCCGCGCTGTTGGCGATACCGACGATGGTGGCCGGCATCTATGGGATGAACTTCGAGTACATGCCCGGCTTGAAATGGCATTGGGGATACCCGACAACCGTTCTCGGGACGGCCGCGATCTGTCTGATGCTGTACCGCCGGTTCCGGCGCAACGACTGGCTGTAGTCAGGCCACCCAGCGTCGAGGAAGCGACCTTCGACGTGCCCACCTTCGAGCGACAACCTGGCCGCGGGTCGTGGTGCACATGACGCTTCCCTACGCTCGGGTTGTCGCTCGGAGGCGGGCAAACCGCCTAGTGTTCGACCCAGTCGCTGGTGCGACGAGTTGGTCAGTTGGGTTGTGCGGCAGGGCGTTTGGGATCCAAGACGTCGACGCTGTCGCTGCGCCACGCTTCACGCATCGCCTCGGCGCCCTTCAGCCGGACCCAGGCCGCCTCGGTCGCGGTAATCGGCGTCGCCGACAGGAACCGGACGGGATCGCGCGGCGGCTCCAGCGGCAGGTCGGCGATGTCGCTCTCGCCGAGCAGCAACGCGGTGAACGGAACTCTGGCCGACGGCACCGTCCACAGCGGACCGCCCAGGTCGACCAGAGCATCGGCAACCAACACCACACCCTCGACCGCCGGGGATGCTGCGACGATGGCCAGGGTGCGGGCCAACCCGGTGATGGTTTCCGTATCACGCAGCCGCAGAACGACTTCGGCGCGCGGGCCGAGTTCTGAGTCGGCCACCATCGCGGTCGGGTCGACCATCGGGTGCCGCGAACACCCCAGCGAGACATAACTGACCACGCGGTCGTCACCGACCCGATAGCGCAGTACGTTCATCGGTTCGGCGCCGAGGAATGTCACGCTGGCGACGTCGGGCTCGGCCTGGCCGAAGTGCGCGTCCAGGTGTGCGCGCACCCGCTCCAGCGTTCGGCTCACGCGGTCGCGACCGTCAGGTTCACCCCGGACTCGGGATCGAAGACAGCGAGTTGAGCGGTGTCGAAGGCCAATTCGACCGTCGCGCCTTTCGCGGCCTTCGACGCGGCCGGCACCCTGGCGACGAACTCGTGCTCCTGGGGGCCGGATTCGTCGTCGATGTCGGACAACTGCTCGGACTCCGCTGCGGGGCCCTCGGCGGTGAAGTAGACGTATTTGTCGGCGCCCAGCGACTCGACCATGTCGACCTTGACGTTGAAGGTCAGCGCGCCGATTCGCTGATACCCGTCGATCAGCGAAGCGTCGTGGAGATGTTCGGGCCGGACCCCGACGATGACGTTCTCCGGCGCAGATGTTGCCGCAAGCCGGTCGAGGACGGGCTGGGTGAGCGTCACCTCACCGAACGCCAGCTTCAGCCCGGTCACGGTCCGTCTGGCTGGAAAGAAGTTCATCGCCGGAGATCCGATGAAGCCGGCCACGAACAGGTTTGCCGGACGCTCGTACAACTCGTCAGGCTTGCCGATCTGTTGCACCACGCCGCCACGCATCACCACCACGCGATCGCCGAGCGTCATGGCTTCGGTCTGGTCGTGGGTGACGTAGACGGTGGTGGTGCCCAGCCGTCGTTGCAGCCGGGCGATCTCGCCGCGCATCTGCACACGCAGCTTGGCGTCGAGGTTGGACAGCGGCTCGTCCATCAGAAATGCCTTGGGCTGCCGGACAATCGCGCGGCCCATCGCGACGCGCTGCCGTTGCCCGCCGGACAACTGCGCGGGTTTGCGGTCGAGCACCTCGGTCAGGTCAAGGATCTTCGCGGTCTCCTCGACCTTCTGGGCGATCTCGCCTTTCTTCAGCTTGGCCAGCGTCAGCGGGAAGGCGATGTTCTGGCGGACCGTCATGTGCGGGTAAAGCGCATACGACTGGAACACCATCGCGATGTCACGGTCCTTGGGAGCTTTTTCGTTCACCCGTTCGCCGCCGATACGCAGCTCCCCGGACGAGATATCTTCAAGTCCGGCAATCATATTCAGCGTCGTTGATTTGCCGCAGCCGGACGGGCCGACCAGAATGATGAACTCGCCCTCTGCGATGGTGAGGCTGAACTCCTGCACGGCCTGTGCACCGTCGGGGTAACTCTTGGTCACCCGGTCCAACACGATCTCGGCCATCGCTATCCCTTCACCGCACCCGACGTCAAGCCCGCGACAATCCGTCGTTGGAACACTAGAACAAAAACGATAATCGGCACCGTGATCACCATCGCGCCGGCCGCGATCGAGCCGGTCGGTTCCTCGAATTGTGAACTGCCGGTGAAGTTCGCGATAGCGACCGGCGCGGTGATCGCGGCATTGGTGGCCGTCAGCGACAACGCCAGCAGCAGGTCGTTCCACGCGAAGATGAAGACCAGGATCGCGGTGGTGACGATGCCCGGCGCGGCCAGTGGCACGATCACTTTGCGAAAGGCCTGGGCCGGCGTCGCGCCATCCATCGTGGCCGCCTTCTCCAGGTCCCACGGAATCTCCCGGAAGAACGCCGACAGCGTGTAGATCGAGAGCGGCAACGCGAAGGTGATGTAGGGGATGATCAGGCCGGGCCAGGTGTCGAACAGCCCGATCCGGCGTTCGATGTTGAACAGCGGAGTAACCAGCGAAATGGCCGGGAACATCGAAATCAGCAGCGTCGCACCGATCAGCAGCCGCTTGCCCGGAAACTCCAGCCGCGCGACCGCGTAGGCCGCCATCGCGCCGATCACGACCGCGATCACTGTCGTAAGGACTCCGATCCCGACGGAGTTGATCAGCGCCGAGCTGAAGAAGTTACCGCGAAAGATTCCGCGGTAGTTATCCAAGGTCAGCGACGACGGAATCAGCTTGCCGTCCTTGACTTTCGACGTCGGCTTGAGCGAGAGGCTGAGAATCCACAGCACCGGCACCAGCGCGTACGCCAACACCAGGGCGTCGACGATCACCCACCCGGCGGTCCGCTTAGCGTGCATCGGCACCACCCGGTGCGGCGGCACCGAACACCTTGATGAACAGCAGCGCGATCAACGTCACGCAGCAGAAGATCAGCACGGATATTGCCGACCCGAGGCCGACATCGAAGCCCTTGAACAGGTTGTCGTAGCCGAGGATCGACACCGAGCCGGTATTGCCGGTACCGCCGGTGAGCACGTAGATGTTGTCGAAGATCCGGAACGCGTCCAGCGTGCGAAACAACAGCGCCACCAGGATCGCCGGCTTGATCAGCGGCAGCGTCACCGACGTCAGCCGTCGCCACGCGCCCGCGCCGTCCACTTCGGCGGCCTTGAGGAGGTCCGCCGGCACCACCGCCAGACCGGCCAGCAGCAGCAGCGACATGAACGGTGTGGTCTTCCAGACCTCGGCGATCACCACCACTCCGAGCGACGAAAACTGATGTGTCAGAGGCGCATAGGCGTGCGGCAGCAGGTTGGCCAGATAGCCGGTGCCTGGTGTCCACGCGTAGTACCAGCTGTAGGACGCGACCACCGTCACAATGCCGTACGGGATGAGGACCGCGGTGCGCACCAGGCCCTTGCCGACCAGTGTGCGGTGCATCGCCAGCGCCAACGCCAAGCCCAGGACGAACTCGATCGATACCGACGCGACCGTAATCGCCAGCGTCACCGCCAACGCCGCCCACCAGTAGCGGTCGGTCAGGATGGTCTGATAGTTGCCGAGACCGACGAAGCGGCTGTCGTTGGGCGTGGTCAAGTTGTTGCGCTGCAAGCTCAGCCACACCGCGTAGCCGATCGGATACGCCGTGACTGCCAGCATCAGCAGCGCCGCGGGCGCGACCAGAACGAAGGCCAACCGCTTCTCGCTCGCGTTCACGGCAGCAGGCCCTTGCCGTCTATCGCTTTGCGCACCTGCAGCGCGAGCTCGTCGGCCGTCCGCTGCGGCTCGATCCGACTGATCGGGGCCACCGTCGCGGCGATCCGAGTCGACACCGCCTGGTAGGCCGGCGTCGCGATGCGCATCGCGGGGTCGGCGAGCTGGCGGCGGATGATGTCGTACATCGGGTACTTGGCCTGGAACTGCGGATCCGAATACACCGACGTGCGCACCGCAGGCAGGCCTCCGTCGAGCGAGACGACCTTCTGGTTGGCTGGGCTGCGCAGACACCGGATGGCTTGGTACGCCTCGGCTTTGTGCCGGCTCGTCGCACCCACCGCGAGGTTCAAGCCACCGATAGTCACCTTGGCCGGCTGTCCCGGGTGCACGCTCGGATAGGGCGCAAAGCCGAAAACGCTTCTGCTGGCCTCATATGCCGCACGGAACTGTTGCCCGGTGGGCGTGAACGAGCCGACACCGTTGATGCTGCCGGTCAAGTCCGGCCGGCGGTTCAGCGGAAGAAACGGCACCCCGCCCTTGACCGCGTTCTCCAGCATGGAGGCCAGCACATACGGCCAGTTGACCTCGAGCGCGGATTTGCCCTGCTCGAACGCCAACCGCGCGGTGCCCGCGTCGCTGCGGGTGACCGACGGGTCGGCGCCCGGCGCAGTGGCCACCGACTTCATGATCTGCAGCGCTGCGACAGTGGCCGCCCGGTGCTCGGCGGTGTCGGTGAGCGTGACCGTCCGGCCGTCGTCCGAAAGCACATGTCCCCCAGCGCTTTCCAGCAGCGTATTGAACCACACAACCACGGCCTCGTTCTGGTTGGCCTGCACACCGATCCAGCTGGGCTCACCGGCGGCGTGTAACCGCGCGGCCTCCCCGATCATCGCGGCCCACGTCGTCGGCGGCTCCCGCATTAAATCTGGCCGATACCACAGTAATTGGGTATTGGCGGCAACCGGTGCGCCGTAGAGCCGGTGGCGCCATGTCGCGGTGGACAACGGGCCGGCCAACGTGTCGGCGGCGGCGTCGGCCTCGGCGCGGTGCGCCGGGTCGTCGGACAGCGGCAGCACCCAGCCGGCCTCGGCGAACTCCGCCGTCCAGATCACGTCCATTGCAATGATGTCGACGCTGTGGTCGTCGGCGCTCAGCCTGCGGGCCAGCTGGATGCGCTGGTCGTCCGTCGAACGCGGCAAGCTGGACTGCCGGACGGTGAACCGGCCACCGAACTCCTCCGAGCAGCGCCTCGCCAGCGCGGCGAACGTCCCGGCGTCGCCGGCCGGGGTGTACAAGCCGATGGCTCGGCCGTCGTCGCGGGTACCGCAACCGGACAGCGCCGACACAGCGGTCAACACCGCCGCGGCGATTGCGGCCAACCGGCGACGCACGACTCAGATGGCCAAGCGGGCCAGCAGATCCCGGGCCTGCTCGGCGTTCTGCGGGTCGCAGAGAACGTCGTAGCGGCCGGCCACCAGTTGCAGCGTCGAGCTGAAATCCCGGGTGCCGCGGGCCATCGAGTAGGGAATCGCGGAGGTGATCAGCCCGAAGAACACACCGGCGACCAGCCCGGTGGTCAGCGCCTCCAACGGGTGTGGGCTGGAGAACAGCAGGCTGAGCATCAGCCCGACGAACAGGCCCAGCCAGGCCCCGCTGATCACGCCGCCGCCCAGGACCTTCGGCCATGTCAGCCGCCCGGTTACCCGCTCCACCTGCATCAGGTCGACGCCCACGATGGTCACCTGCTGCACCGGGAACTCTTGGTCGGACAAGTAATCGACGGCTCGCTGCGCCTCAGCGTAGGTCGGGTAGGACCCGACCGGCCAGCCTTTGGGTGGAGTCGGCAGTCCGGGAGCACGGCGGCTCCCGCTCGGAGTGCCGGGCGTGGCACCGGGAACCTGTCCTGGCTGAAACGGGCTGCTCATGGAAGCCATTGTGCCCGCTTCGGCGTATCGAGTCTGCGCCCATGGCGCGGAAGTGCGACGAGATGACGCCCTGTACGCAGGATCGACGTCATCGCGGCTAGGTTGAACGCATGACAGCTCCGGGCGGCGGTGAGCCCTACCGCGATCAACCGGGTCCCTGGCAGCCGTACCAGCCCCCGCCAGTCGATCCGCAGGCCCCGCTGAACTACCCGGACTACCCCTACCCGCCTCCGCCTCCGTACTGGCCCGGCGGACAGGGCGGCCCGCCGACGCCGTACCCGCCCTACGGCCCGCCGCCTTACCCCGGGCCCTATGACCCCTACCAGGGATATCCGTCGCAACAGACCAACAGCCTGGCCGTGGCCTCGCTGGTCACGTCGATCGCCGGGGTCGTCTTCGGGATCCCGCTGGCCATCTTCTGCTTCTTGGGTTGGCTGATTCCCGTCATCGGCGCCGTGCTGGGCGGTATCGCCCTGAGCCAGATCAAGCAGACCGGCCAGCAGGGCCGCGGGATGGCCATCGCCGGAATTGCGATCGGGGGTGCCACGACAGCGCTGATCGTGCTGGGGATGATGATCTTCGCCGCCGCGATGTTCCACTCGCCGATGTTCACCCGCTAACCGGTCGGCGGCTCGAACCTTTCGCCCCGGCGCTCCATGCCCGCCGCCCGTCCTTTCGCGGCGACCACCAGAGCCATCTTGCGACTGGCCTCGTCAAGCATCTCGTCACCGAGCATCACCGCACCGCGTGCACCACCGGCCGCGGAGGTGTGCCACTCGTAGGCCTCCAGGATCAGTTCCGCGTGATCGTAATCGGCCTGACGGGGGCTGAAGATTTCGTTGCCGGCGGCGATTTGGTCCGGATGCAACACCCACTTGCCGTCGTAGCCCAGCGCCGCCGACCGCCCGGCCACCCGCCGAAACGCTTCGGTGTCACGCACTTTCAGGTATGGCCCGTCGATGGCCGCCTTCCCGTGTGCGCGGGCGGCGATCAAAATCGTCATCAGCACGTGGTGATAGGCGTCGCCCTCGGTATAGCCCTCGGGCTGCTCCCCGACCACCAGCGTGCGGGTGTTCAGGCTGGCCATCAGGTCGGCCGGGCCGAGCACCAGCGCGTGCACCCGTGGCACCGCGGCGATCGCATTGATGTTGGTAAGCCCCTGCGCGTCCTCGATCTGCGCGTCGATGCCGATTTCACCGACCGGCAGCCCGTGGATCGTCTCCAGTTGGGTCAGCAACAGGTCGAGCGCTTGAACGTGCGACACGTCAGACACTTTCGGCAGCACCACCACGTCCAGCTTCGCGTCAGGCGCCGCGCCGACGGCGGAGACCACCTCGATGAGGTCGGCGTGCGTCCACGGCGTGGTCCAATCGTTGACGCGCACCCCGCGCAGCTGCCCGGCCCAGCCGGGCGCGGCCAGCGCGGCGGCCACCCGGCCGCGGGCGTCGGCCTTGGCGTCGGGAGCGACGGCGTCCTCCAGATCGAGAAACACCTCGTCGGCGGGAAGGCCCTTGGACTTGTCGATCATCTTCTGGCTGCTGCCCGGCACAGACAGGCAGGTGCGACGGGGCCGGTACGCGTTGTTCACACCCCACTCCTACCCTTTGAACTATGGCCTCGATCAACAGGGTGTACGCCGCGCGGCTGGCGCGAATGCAGGTCCTGGGCCCGATGGGCGAGGCCCTCGGGCGAGTCCGCGACGTCGTGGTCAGCATCAGCATCGTTCGCCAGCAACCGCGTGTTCTCGGACTCGTCGTCGAAATGGCTTCGCGCCGACGGATTTTCGTACCCATCCTGCGCGTCTCCGCGATCGAGCCCAACGCGGTGACGCTGAACACCAACAACGTCTCGATGCTGCGGTTCGAGCAGCGGCCCGGGGAGGTGCTCGTGCTCGGCCAGATCATCGACACCAAGGTGCGGGTGAGCGACCCTGAACTTCCCGAGCTGGCCGGCATCGACGTCGTCGTCACCGACCTGGGCCTCGAGCAGGCCCGGACCCGCGACTGGATGGTCACCCGGGTGTCGGTGCGGGTGCCCCGGCGGCTCGGCCGGCGCAGCAGCAGCCACATCGTCAACTGGCGCAACGTGCAGGGGCTGACGCCGTCGGCACTGGCCATGCCGGGTCAAGCGGTCGCGCAGCTGCTGCACCAGTTCGAGAAGTGGCGTCCGATCGAGGTGGCCGACGCCGTTCGGGAACTGCCGCCCAAACGGCGATACGAGGTGATTGCCGCCCTCGACAACGACCGGCTGGCCGACATCCTTCAGGAGCTGCCGGAAGACGAGCAGACCGAGCTGCTGATGCAGCTGGGTGACGAGCGCGCGGCCGACGTGCTCGAGGAGATGGATCCCGACGACGCCGCCGACCTGCTCGGAACCATGACCCCGACGCTGGCCGAACGACTGCTGCGGCAGATGGACCCCGAGGATTCCGACCCGGTGCGACGGCTGTTGAAGCACTCCCCGGACACCGCGGGCGGTCTGATGACACCAGAGCCGGTGGTGCTGACACCGGACACCTCGGTCGCCGAGGCGCTGGCCCGGGTTCGCGATCCCGACCTGACACCGGCGCTCTCGTCGCTGGTGCTGGTGGTCCGCCCACCGACTGCCACCCCGACCGGCCAGTACCTGGGCTGTGTGACGTTGCAGCGACTGCTGCGCGAACCCCCGTCGATGCTGGTCGGCGGAATCGTCGACGCGGACCTGCCGTGGCTGGAGCCAGACACCTCGCTGGCAGTGCTGACCCGCTATTTTGCCGCCTACAACCTGGTCTGCGGGCCGGTGGTCGATGCGCAGCACCATCTGCTCGGGGCGGTGACGGTCGACGACGTCCTCGACCATCTGCTGCCGCACGACTGGCGCGACACCACCGAAGACCCCGTGCTGGACGCGGCCGGAGACCGGTCGTGAGCAAGTCGCCGCCGCGGTCGCGGCTCTACACCCCACGCATCTCCCGGCTGCCGTCCCCGCGGCTGGACTCCGAGGCTGTCGGCAACTTCACCGAGGCGATCGCCCGATTCTTCGGAACCGGCAGCTACCTGCTGATCCAGACCATCGTGGTGACGGTCTGGATCATGCTGAACGTCTTCGCCGTCGGGATGCGGTGGGATCCCTACCCCTTCATCTTGCTCAACCTGGCGTTTTCCACACAGGCCGCCTACGCAGCGCCGCTGATTCTGCTGGCCCAGAACCGCCAGGAGAACCGCGACCGGGTGGCGCTCGAACAAGACCGACGACGCGCCGAGGAGACCAAGGCCGACACCGAATACCTGGCCCGCGAGCTGGCGGCGCTGCGACTGGCGATCGGTGACGTCGCGAAGACGCGCGAACACCTGCGGCGCGAGCTCGAAGATCTGCACGAGCTGATACAAGCCCGGTTCGGCGGATCGTCCCCGACCGACGCCGACGAGGTCGACTCACACGCCGCTTCCTCTACTTGACACAGCGTCCCGAACACGGCGTTTTCACAGGTAATGAGTCCGCCATTGTTGTCACTGGAGTCACCAGCGTTATGTATGGTGACGTAGTTCACGAGGCTCACGCGGAAATCGCGGGCCCCACAACGCTCGAGGACTAGGCAGGTCGAGTGCGGGTAGGGGAACGCTCGGGCGTACGTCCAGCCCTTGCAACGATGCGGCAGCGGGCACTGCGCGCGCCTAAAGCTCCGAAAATGCCTGCGGCGCTTGCCAATACAGCGTCGTCGGTACGCGATGCGGCCACTCGTGCGGCGCAGGCCGCGAGGATTCCCGTCGTGCTGGCCGCGATCGCCGCGACCTCGCAATCGGTCGGGACCACCGTCCAGCAAACCCTGACGCGCACCGGTAAGTCGCCGGCGTTCGGAATGGTGATGATCGCCTGCCTGATCTATCCCAGCGTCGACGGCGCCGGCACGCCGCCGTTTCCCCTGGCCAAGTCGACAGTGCACGACGCCGCGATCACCCCGGTTGCCGCCGTCGCACGCGCCTCCACCGACCCGACGGGTCCGCTGGTGGTCGCCGTCGAGCGCGCGAAAACCGGTTTCCACATCGCCGAGGCCGCCGCATCCGCCCCGCCGCCGACCCTCGTCGTGAACAGCCCTGGGGCACTGGGCATCCCCGCGGTGGCGTTGACCGCGTACCGCAATGCCGAGCGGATGATGGCCGCGTCCGATCCGGCCTGCGGCATCAGCTGGAATCTGCTCGCTGGCATCGGCCGCATCGAATCGGGCCACGCCAGCAACGGCGCGACGGATGCGCGCGGCACCGCGGTCCGGCCGATTTACGGGCCAACCCTGGACGGCACGCTGCCCGGCAACGAAGTAGTCGTGCAGAGCGCCGCCCCCGGGCGCGTCAGCTACGCCCGCGCAATGGGCCCGATGCAGTTCCTGCCCGGCACGTGGGCCCATTACGCCTCCGACGGGGACGGCGACGGCGTCGCCGATCCGCAGAACCTCTACGACTCGACCCTGGCCGCCGCGCGGTACCTGTGCAGCGGCAACCTGAACCTGCGCGACCAGTCGCAGGTGTTGTCGGCGATCCTGCGCTACAACAACTCGATGCCGTATGCCCAGAACGTGCTGGGCTGGGCCGCGGCCTACGCCACCGGCGTCATCCCGGTCGACCTGCCTCCGATCACCGGGCCGCCGCCGCCACTCGGCGACGCCCACCTGGAGAGCGCCGCGGAAGGTCTCGGCCCCAACCTGCCGCTGAACATGCACGGCCTGTCGACAGCCGACCCGATGGGGCGCACGCCGTTGATCGACCTCAGTGGCACACCCAGCACCGGGCAGCCGTGGTCGGCGCAAGGACCGACGGGCTACAACCCCTCTTGCACGGTGATCTGCATCGGCGACCAGGGCCCGGGCCCGCTGCAGAGTTTCAACACCCCACCGCCGAACGCGCTCGCGCCGCAGGGTCCTCCCGGCCTGACGCCACCGCAGTCCGCGCCGGCCTTCCTGCCCCCGCAGGCGGCCCCGCCCCCCTTTGCGATACCGCCAGCGATGGCGCAGCCGCTGGTGCCACCGCCGGTCATGCAACCACCCGCTCCGCCGGCCCTCCCGCCACCCGCTGCCGCACCGGCCCCCGCGCCCGCGCCGGTGGGCCCGCCGCCAGGCCCGCAGCAGGCTCCCCCGGCCTGACCCTTCGCGCCGAATGCGCGCGTCATGGAGGCGAAAGCCGCCGACGGCCGCCGTGACCTACACACTCGACGTCAAGACCGCTCCCGTCGCCGGCTCGGCCCCACAGTGCCGCTCCTCACCGGGCCGAGATGGCCCGCATCGTCGCGGCACTAGACTCGGCGGTGATGTCCGATCCGACTGCAGACGTACGCGCCGCGCTGGCGAAGGTAATCGATCCTGAACTGCGCCGTCCCATCACCGAACTCGGGATGGTCAAAGGTATCGAGGTGAGCCCCCGCGGCGACGTTCACGTCGAGATCTACCTGACCACCGCCGCGTGCCCCAAGAAGACCGAGATCAGCGACCGGGTGCGTCAGGCCGTCGCCGACGTGCCCGGCACCGGCGCCGTTCAAGTCAGCCTCGACGTGATGAACGACGAGCAGCGCACCGAATTGCGCAAGCAGCTGCGCGGCGATTCGCGAGAGCCGGTCATCCCGTTCGCCCAGCCAGGATCGCTGACCCGGGTGTATGCCATCGCGTCCGGCAAGGGCGGCGTCGGGAAGTCGACGGTGACGGTCAACCTGGCGGCGGCGATGGCCGCGCGCGGAATGTCGGTCGGCCTGCTCGACGCCGACATCCACGGTCACTCGATTCCGCGGATGATGGGCACCACCGACCGGCCGACCCAGGTCGAGTCGATGATCCTGCCGCCGATCGCGCACGAGGTGAAGGTGATCTCGATAGCGCAGTTCACTCAGGAGAACACCCCGGTGGTGTGGCGCGGGCCGATGCTGCACCGGGCGCTGCAGCAGTTCCTGGCCGACGTCTACTGGGGTGACCTCGATGTGTTGCTCCTCGACCTGCCCCCGGGCACCGGCGATATCGCGATCTCGGTCGCCCAGCTGATCCCGAACGCAGAGATCATCGTCGTCACGACACCGCAAAACGCCGCGGCCGAGGTGGCCGAACGGGCCGGCAGCATCGCCCTGCAGACCAAGCAGCGCGTGGTCGGCGTGGTGGAGAACATGTCGGGCCTGCGGCTGCCGGACGGCACGATGATGCAGGTGTTCGGCGAGGGCGGCGGCGCCCAGGTCGCCGAACGACTGAGCCGCGTCATGGGCGCCGACGTCCCACTGCTGGGCCAGATTCCGCTGGACCCTGCCCTCGTCGCGGCGGGCGACGCCGGGGTGCCGGTGGTGCTCAGTGCGCCCGACTCACCGGTCGGCAAGGAGCTGCAGAACGTGGCCGACGCCCTGTCGGCCCGCCGCCGCGGATTGGCCGGCATGTCACTGGGATTGGACACCAGCCGGCGCTGAGAGCCACCGTTACGGTGTAGGGATGCCGACCCTCTCGCGACGGGCTTCCAGGCTCACCGCCCTGGGCTTGATCACTCTCTCCGCTAGCGCGTGCGGCGGAACGCAGGCGTCCCAGCCATCGGGTTCAACCACCGGCCCGGCGGTGGACTACGACATCGCCCGAGTCAACAACATCAAGGGCGACTTTCCCGCCGGCTTCACGGCGGCTCCGGAGGCCCCGATCACGTTGACCCGGGACGATATCGACAACGCAAGGGTCATCCCGTTCACCAAAGCCGTTTACGCCCCGCCGCAATGCCGAGCGCTCGTCATCCCGACCTATGTCGAGCCGGTGGTAGGCGCCCAGGCCGCGATACTGAGCGCGGAAGGCGAACGAGGCGAAATCTTCGTCGCCGCAATGCGATTGCCGCATCCGGTCGAAGTCAGCCCGCCGCCACCTGGCTGCGGTCACGTCGCGATGTCGGGATCTGAAGAATCGTCCGGGACAGCCGAAGCCGTTCCCGCACCTCAGATTGAGGGCGTCACGACCACGGGTGTGAGGCTGAAGCCCGCCGCCGACAGCTCACCCGGCGGGTACGTTTTCACGGCTGCGCTTTCCGACCAGACGTCGGTCGCCGTTATGGGTGGCACCGAGACCGATCTCCACCCTCAGCAGCTGTTGTCGGATCTGCTGGTGAAAGCCGTCGCCGCTGTGCGTGGTTAGAGCTCAGGTGGCGGTGTCCGGCTCCTCCTCATCGCAGCGCTCTGCAT
The DNA here is from genome assembly GCF_022430545.2 of Mycobacterium paraterrae. NCBI lineage: Bacteria > Bacillati > Actinomycetota > Actinomycetes > Mycobacteriales > Mycobacteriaceae > Mycobacterium > Mycobacterium paraterrae. Next base: position 422,456 of record NZ_CP092488.2, read on the forward strand.
CGTCGCCGGACTAGGTGGCGGTGTCCGGCTCCTCCTCATCGCAGCGCTCTGCATCGTCGCCGGACTAGGTGGCGGTGTCCGGCTCCTCCTCATCGCAGCGCTCTGCATCGTCGCCGGACTAGGTGGCGTCGGGGTCGAACGGGGCCGGCCCGGACGCCGGCTGAATCTTCTGCGGCGTCATCATCGATTGCGGCGCAGCGCTTTCGGGTGCTGAAGCCGGCATCGGGGTCGGCGGCGTCACCGGCGGTTGTTCGAACGCCTTGAACAGCGAGTCGTCGCCATCCAGCAGGTGCTTGGTCAGCGCAGCGCGCGGCGTCATCCCGCGCAGCTTCTGCAACTCCGACAGCGGCTCGCGCAGGTCGTCGAACTCAGGGCCCATGTCCTCGCGGAGCTGGGTCGTCATGCCGCTGAGGTAGTCCCGCGCCTGCCGCAATGCGGTGGACGTCCACCGGATCGCGCCGGGCAGGCGCTCGGGTCCCAGGACGACCAAGCCGACCACGATGAGAACCAGGATCTCGCCCCAGCCGACGTTGGCGAACATCAGCCGCCGTCCGGCCCCGGGGTCACGGTGAGCGTGACGTGGCGGCCGTCGCGGACCACCTCGATCGGCGCGGGCTGCCCAACGGTCAACTGCCGCACCGCAACCACGAACTCGTCGGCGTCGGCCACCCCTCGGTTACCGACCTTGACCACCACGTCGTTCTCCTTGATGCCGCCCTTTTCGGCGGGGCCACCGGCTTTGACGTTGGCGACCTGGGCGCCCTTCGCGATGGCGTTGCTCACCGACCGGGCACTCAGGCCCAGGGTCGGGTGGACGATCTTGCCGTCCTTGATCAACGTCTGCGTAACGACTTTCGCCTCGTCGATCGGGATCGCGAAGCCCAGTCCGCTGGCGCTGTCGGACAGCGACTTGCCGGCCGTGTTGATGCCGATGACCTGAGAGTCCATGTCGATCAACGGGCCACCGGAGTTTCCGTGGTTGATCGAGGCGTCGGTCTGGATGGCGTCGATCACGGTGTCGGTGTCAGAACCCTCCCCCGACAACGGAATCGGGCGATGCAGCGCGCTCACGATGCCGTGGGTCACGGTGCTGCGCAGGCCTAGGGGGGCGCCCGCGGCGAGCACTTCGTCACCGACACGGACCTTGTCGGAGTCACCCAATTTGGCGACCGAGAGATTGTTGACGTTGTCGACCTTGAGCACCGCAAGGTCGGTCTTGGGATCGCGGCCGACGAGGTTGGCGGGCACTTCCTTGCCGTCGTTGAACACGACGGTGGTCTTGAACTGGCTCGGGTTGTTGGCCGCTTCGGAGATGACGTGGTTGTTGGTGACGATGTAGCCACGGCCGTCGACCACGAAGCCCGAGCCCTGCATGCCCTCCTGGTCGCTCACCGACTGGATCGTGACCACCGAATCCGCTACCGCCGCAGCCACTTTGGCGAACCGCCCGGCGGGAGACTCGCTGTTGTGGTTCGTCGAGAGGGTGACCTTGGAGGTGGTGAATGCCTCGACCACCTCGGCTGTCTTGCGACCCACCACGCCGCCGACCACACCGATCAGCAGCGCCAGGACGGCAAGCACCGCGAGCGCCAGGTATGAGACCCGGCCGCCGAACAAGACGTCACGCACACCGAGCACGTCGCGAACGACCTCGGGGCGCTGCGCGGACGACGTCACCGCGGGCTCACCCAGAGCGGCGGCGGCACCCGGATCACGCCACGGGTCTTCGGGATCCTCGAGTTCGTTGCTGGCCGTGCCGTCGTCCAGCGCGTCCGCGTCGGCGGGGTGGCGCTGCAGCGACTCCGCGCCCGGGAAGGGACGGCCGAACGCCTCGGTCAGCACCGGGTCGGCTGGTTGGGTGTGTGGGGTGAAGTCGCCACCGTCGCGGAATTTCGACGGGCGAACCCGGTCGGCGACGAACGAGCCTCGGACGCCTTCGGGACGACCGAACGTTTGGCTCGACGCGGCGTCGACCGGTGGACGAGACACGGGACGCGGCGCCAGCCGGGGGGCACCGTTGTTGTCTTGATCGGAGCTCACGTCATCCTCTTCGCCAGCGCCCGGACACCAAGCGCTATGGATTCGAGCACGGCGCCGCGCACCGGCTTGGCCAAACTGGTATCCACCCTACCGAGGCTCTGGGCGATCGCGCCTGTTGCCGTCGGAGAACCGGTCGCGCATCGTGGCCGGACGCCCGCCCTGCGGTGGCGGCCCGCGGTGGCCGCGACCGGGCGAATCACCCTGCCTGGTTTCCGTCTCGTCGTCGGGCGGGCAGTGCGGGATCTGCGTCAGCAATCCGAGCAGCGCGCTCGGAACCCTGATCGGATGCGAGTCGCGTAGCGCGGCGCGGGCGCGGCGATGGCCGTCCACCTCGGCGGCGCACTCTGGGCACAGCGAGATGTGGTGGGCGGCGCGCAGGTGGGCGTTCATCCGCAACTCACCGTCGACGAAGGCGGAGATGGCCTCGATCGACAGGTGTTCGGTGGAGCCGAACTGCCGCGGGGCCCCGACCGGCGCATCGCTTTGTGAGGCGAATTGGGTGGGAAGCCAGGAGAACGCTCGGCGGAACACATGTCCCCGATCGACCATCACCAGCTCCTCTCGGTATCGCGTCGGTTCGCGGCACTACCTCGAATGTAGCGCGCCGACCGATACCGAACATCGATGAACGCACCGATCAGGCCGTGTGTTTCAGCCCTCGGCGGGGACGGAGCGGTCCGCGTGCGCCGCGAGATAGTCGCGCAACGCCTGGCGGCCACGGTGGATGCGACTGCGGACGGTGCCGAGCTTGACGCCCAGCGTGGCGCCGATTTCCTCGTAGGACAGTCCCTCGATGTCACAGAGGACGACCGCGGCGCGGAACTCCGGCGGCAGCGAGTCCAGCGCGGCCTGCAGGTCAGGACCCAAGTGCGCGTCGTGGTAAATCTCTTCGGGGTTGGGCTCGTCGGCCGGCACCCGGTCATAGTCTTCGGGCAGCGCTTCCATCCGCACCCGGCCGCGACGGCGCACCATATCCAGAAACAGGTTGGTCGTGATGCGGTGCAGCCAGCCTTCGAACGTGCCCGGCTGGTAGTTCTGCACCGAGCGGAACACCCGGATGAAGGTCTCCTGGGTCAGGTCCTCGGCGTCGTGCTGGTTGCCGGACAGACGATAGGCCAGCCGGTAGACCCGATCGGCGTGTTGGCGGACCAATTCGTCCCACGACGGCATCGCCGTCTTGTCACCTGTCGCGTCGAAAACCGCCGTGCCGTAAGGTTCGTCGGCCGGCTCGACCCAATCCGCGTCGCGGTACTGCTCCGGGTGCGACATGCTCGACGGGCTCATCAGTGTGCTGATGTTGAAATCCTCCGGGTTCAGACTGCCGTCAAAACTAGGCAATTCGTCACCGCGCGCAACGCGAAGATTGCGAGAGGTATTCCCGGACCAGCGACCACCACGCTCCATGATGGATACCGTCGTCCATCGGCGTATGCGCGATATGTGACCGCACTGAGCTGGGGCTGAGAATGGCTCCAAAACCCCGCTGGACTGGGCAAATGGGTCAGGTCACGTTTCGATCACGCCGATTCGTTGAGCGTGTCGCGGGCCTACCTGGGTGCACCCGGGACGGGTTGGTCTTACGCTCACGCCATGGCCACGACCGACCAGCCAGCGAACAGTCGGGCCGAGTCGCTCTCGGCCCACGCCGAGGGATCGATCTCCGAGGACGCGGTGCTACTGGCTGCCCGCGAGCGCGCCGCCGACATCGGTGCCGGCGCCGTCACCCCGGCGGTCGGGGCGCTGCTCAGCTTGCTCACCAAGCTCAGCGGCGGAAAAGCCGTCGTCGAGGTGGGTACCGGCGCGGGCGTCAGCAGCTTGTGGTTGCTGTCCGGGATGAGCGACGACGGCGTGCTGACCACGATCGACATCGAGCCCGAACACCAGCGGATCGCCAAGGAGGCGTTCTCCGACGCCGGCATCGGCCCGTCTCGCACCCGATTGATCAGCGGTCGCGCCCAGGACGTGCTGACCCGGCTGGCCGACGACTCTTACGACCTGGTCTTCGTCGACGCAGACCCGCTCGACCAGCCGGACTACGTCGTCGAAGGGGTGCGACTGCTGCGCTCCGGAGGCGTGATCGTGGTACACGGAGCCGCCGCCGGAGGGCGGGCCGGCGATCCGTCGGCCCATGACGCCGAGGTGGCCGCGGTGCGGGAGGCCGCCCGGCTGATCGCCGAAAACGAACTGCTCACCCCGGCGCTGGTGCCGCTCGGCGACGGCCTGCTGGCCGCCGTGCGCGACTGATCCGATTTCTTGACGAGGTTGTGACGCGCTAACCCCTTGACCGGCGACTGAACGGCTGTTTAGTGTTCTGAACATGCGTTCAGCTGACGATCTCACCGCGGCCGCCCGAATTCGCGACGCGGCAATCCGTCAGTTCGGCGAACAGGGCTTCGGCGTGGGCCTGCGGTCGATCGCGGAAGCGGCCGGGGTCAGCGCGGCTCTGGTGATTCATCACTTCGGCTCCAAGGACGGCCTGCGCAAGGCCTGTGACCACTACGTCGCCGAGGAGATTCGCACGACCAAATCCGAGGCGATGACCTCCAGCGACCCGGCGACCTGGTTCGCCGCGATGGCCGAGATCGAGGAGTACGCACCGCTGATGGCGTATCTGGTGCGCAGCATGCAATCCGGCGGCGAGCTGGCAAAGACGTTGTGGCGCACGATGATCGACAACACCGCGAGCTACCTGGCCGAGGGTGTCGAGTCGGGCATGCTGAAGCCCAGCCGGGATCCGGCCGCCCGGGCCAAATATCTCGGTATCACCGGCGGCGGCGGCTTCCTGCTCTACCTCCAAATGCACGAGACGCCGACGGACTTACGGGCAGTGTTGCGCGACTACGCCAACGACATGGTGCTGCCCGCCCTCGAGCTCTACACCAACGGCCTGATGACCGACAGCCACATGTACGACGCCTTTGTGGCGCAAGCAGAAGGAGAGGATGGTCATGCACGCGATTGAGGTTCATCACCTGACGAAGACGTTCGGCAAGGCCCGGGCACTCGACGGCCTGGAGCTGACCGTGCGCGAGGGGGAAGTCCACGGGTTCCTCGGACCGAACGGCGCCGGAAAATCGACGACGCTCCGGATCCTGCTCGGCGTGGTCAAAGCCGACGGCGGAATGGTGCGGCTACTCGGCGGCGATCCCTGGAGCGACGCGGTCGACCTACACCGCCAGATCGCCTACGTGCCGGGCGACGTGACGTTGTGGCCGAACCTGACCGGTGGCGAGACCATCGACCTGCTGGGCCGGATGCGCGGCGGCATCGACGACAGGCGCCGCGACGAGCTGATCGAGCGCTTCGAGCTCGACCCGCACAAGAAGGCTCGCTCCTATTCCAAAGGCAACCGGCAGAAGGTCTCGCTGATCTCTGCCTTCTCGTCGCGGGCCAGGCTGCTCTTGCTCGACGAACCGAGCAGCGGCCTGGACCCCCTGATGGAGAACATCTTTCAGCAATGCGTCGCCGAAGCCCGCGATCGCGGCGCGACGGTGCTGCTGTCCAGCCACATCCTGGCCGAGACCGAGCGGCTGTGCCAGCGGGTGACGATCATCCGCGCCGGCCGGACCGTCGAGAGCGGGACGCTGGAGTCGATGCGGCATCTCAGCCGAACGACGATCACCGCCGACCTGCTGCGCGACCCCGGCGACCTCACCCGCATCCGTGGCGTTGCCGACGTCAGCTACGACGGCACGGTCCTGCACGCCCACGTCGACAGCGAGGGACTCGGCGAACTGATCCGGGTCCTTGGCGACACCGGCGTCCGCAGCCTGGTCAGCCAGCCGCCCACGCTCGAGGAACTGTTCATGCGGCACTACGGCGCCGACCGTGAAATGGCACGCAAATGACTGCCATCCTGGAACGTCCCATCGCTGTGTCGTCGGTATTCACCGGGACGCCGGGAATGCTGCGCTTATATCTGCGGCGCGATCGAATTGTGTTGCCGCTCTGGGTCCTACTGCTGTCGACGCCGCTGGCGACGGTGTACATCGGTGGGATCGAAAAGGTCTACCCAAGCCAGGCGGCTCGGGCCGGCTTTGCCGCGATGATCAAGGCCAGCCCGGCCCAACGGGCGCTCTACGGCAACATCTACAACGACAGCCTGGGCGCTACCGGGATTTGGAAGGCCGGCATGTTCCACGTGCTGATCGCCGTGGCGGTGATTCTGACCGTCGTCCGCCACACCCGCGCCGACGAGGAGACCGGGCGCGCCGAGCTGATCGACTCGACCGTCGTGGGCCGTTACGCCGGCCTCACCGCTGCCCTGCTGCTGTCCTTCGGGGCGTCGCTGATCACCGGTGTCATCGGTGCGACGGGGTTGCTGGGTACCGACGTCCCCGCCCGGGGATCGCTGGTTTTCGGTGCGGCCCTGGCCTGCTCGGGCCTGGTGTTCACCGCGGTTGCCGCTGTGACAGCGCAACTGTCGACGAGCGCGCGGTTTGCACGCGGTGCCGCCTTCGCGGTGCTCGGCACGGCATTCGCGCTGCGGGCCGTCGGGGACGCCGGCTGGCCCGGGTTGTCGTGGGTCTCCCCGCTCGGCTGGTCGCTACAGGTCCGGCCATACGCCGGCGACCGGTGGTGGGTGCTGTTGCTGCATCTCACCGCCACGGTGCTGCTGACCGCGGTGGCCTACTGGCTGCTGGCCACCCGCGACGTCGGCGCCGGCGTGATCGCCGAACGCCCGGGTCCTTCGAACGCAACCCGGTTGCTACGCAACACCTTCGGGCTGGCCTGGCGATTGGACCGCGGCGCGCTGCTGCTCTGGACCACCGGGCTGGGCTTGTACGGCCTGCTGATCGGCAGCGTTGCGCATGGCATCGGCGACGAGCTGGGCACCGACGCCGCACGTGATGTGGTGCTCCGGATGGGCGGCAGCCAGGTGGTCGAGCAAGCCTTCGTCACCGCGGCGTTTTCCATGTTGGGCATGGTCGCGGCCGCGTTCGGGATCTCGCTGGCCCTGCGACTCCGTCAGGAAGAAGCCGGTCAACGCGCGGAGACGCTGCTGAGCGGATCGGTGAGCCGAAACCGTTGGCTGACAAGCCACCTCATACTGGCGCTGACGGGATCGGCCCTGGCCATCGTGATCGCCGGCGGTGCTACAGGGCTGAGCTACGGAATCGCCGCCCACGACATCGGCGGCAAGCTCGGCGCAGTCATGGGCACCGCGCTGGTTCAACTGCCCGCGGTATGGCTGCCGGCCGCGACTACGGTCGCGCTGTTCGGGCTGATGCCGCGTTTCAGTTCGCTGGCGTGGGGCGTGCTGGTCGGATTCGTCGCCCTGCACTTGATCGGCGAGCTGTCCCGCTTCCCGCAGTGGGTGCTCGACCTGGAGCCGTTCGCACACATCCCGCCGGTGTCGGGCAACGCCTTCTCCTGGATCCCGCTAATCGTGCTGCTGACACTCGACGCCGCGCTGATCGCACTCGGGGTGGCGGCGTTCCGCCGTCGCGATGTTCAGTCGTAAGGAGACAGTCATGAGTACCGCTGTCAAAGGTGCACTTTCGGCCACCGTGGGCCTGTTCACGTTCGGCTTGCTGGTGTTCGTGCCGGCCGGCACGACGCACTACTGGCAGGGCTGGGCATTCCTCGCAGTCTTCGCGCTGTCCACCATCCCGTCGGTGTATCTGGCGCGCACCAACCCCGCCGCGCTCGAGCGGCGGTTGCAGGCGGGGCCTAGTGCGGAAACCCGGCCGCTGCAGAAGATTCTCATTACCGTCATCTTCGTCGCGTTTCCGGCGACGTTCATCGTCAGCGCCCTGGACTGGCGCTACGGGTGGTCGAGGGTACCGGCGCCGGTATCGGTGATCGGCGACCTACTGGTCGCGATCGGGCTCGCGCTGGCGATGTTGGTGGTCGTCCAAAACGGTTACGCGGCAGCCAATGTGCGGGTCGAGGAAGGCCAGGCGCTGGTCTCGACCGGGTTGTACGGGCGGGTGCGCCATCCGATGTACACCGGAAACGTTTTGCTGATGCTGGGCATCCCGCTGGCCCTCGCCTCGTACTGGGGGTTGTTCCTGATCGTTCCCGGACTGCTGGTGCTCGTGTTGCGTATCCGCGACGAGGAAGAGCTACTGAGGGAGGAGCTGGACGGCTACCGCGAATACACCCGCCGCGTTCGCTACCGGCTGCTGCCCTACGTGTGGTGACGCCGTCGCGAAAAAGACGCCTGGGTCGTGGGATGGGCACGTTTCGCGGCTCAGGCGGCTCAGGGTGGTTAGCCCGCGTTAGATCCAGACGCCCTTGCCTACCGCGACCACGCCGCCGGCGCTGATCGAGAAACGCTCGCGATCCTTCTCCAAGTCGACACCGACCATCTCGCCCGGCCCGATGACCACGTTCTTGTCCAGGATTGCGTGGCGCACCACCGCGCCGCGGCCGACGCGCGCGCCCGGCATGATCACGCTGCCCTCGACGATCGCCCCGTCGTCGATCACGACGTTGGAGGACAACACCGAGTTGCGTACTGACGCAGCCGAGATGATGCTGCCCGCGCCGACCACCGACTCCTGGGCCGATCCGCCGTTGACGAACTTGGCCGGCGCCAGATTCTCCGACGCGCCGAGGATCGGCCAGCGTCGGTTGTAGAGGTTGAACACCGGATGCACCGATACCAAGTCCATGTGGGCGTCGTAGAACGCGTCCAGCGTCCCCACGTCGCGCCAGTAACCCCGGTCGCGGTCAGTGGCGCCGGGGACGTCGTTGTCTTTGAAGTCGTAGACCGCGGCCATCCCGTCGGCGACCAATCGCGGGATGATGTCACCGCCCATGTCGTGATCGGAGTGGTCCTCGTCGGCGTCGGCGCGGATCGCGTCGATGAGCACCTTGGTGGTGAAGATGTAGTTCCCCATCGACACGAAGGTGGCCTCCGGGTCGTCCGGCGTACCGGGCGGGTTGCTCGGCTTCTCGATGAAGCTGCGGATGCGGCCGGACTCGTCCGCGTCGATGCAGCCGAACGCGCTGGCTTCCGCACGCGGCACCCGGATTCCGGCAACCGTTGCACCGGCTCCGCTTTCCACATGGAAGCGAAGCATCTGCTCGGGGTCCATCCGGTAGACGTGGTCGGCGCCGAAAACCACGATGTAATCCGGGTCCTCGTCATAGATCAGGTTGAGCGATTGATAGATCGCATCGGCCGATCCGGTGTACCAGCGCGGCCCGAGCCGCTGCTGAGCCGGGACAGGCGTGATGTATTCGCCGGCCAGGCCGGATAGCCGCCAGTTCTGCGAGATGTGGCGGTCCAGTGAATGCGACTTGTACTGCGTGAGAACGCAGATCCGCAAATACCGGGCGTTGACGAGGTTGGACAGCACAAAGTCGATCAGTCGATACGCCCCACCGAAGGGAACCGCCGGCTTGGCCCGGTCGGCGGTCAACGGATACAGCCGCTTGCCTTCACCCCCGGCCAGGACAATTCCCAGCACGTGCGGCGCTTCCCTCATGCATCAAACCTAACGGCCGTTGGTGACCCCTGCCAGATCAAACGGGTGAATACCCACGCGGAGGGACTGTCCATCAACCATTTTGGCTTGTTCTTGCGAGACGGCGATCACGTGCCACTGAGGGGTCGGCCCCTGCGGGGTCCGGGCGCGAGCACTACCGTGCCGGGTATGCGCGTGGCGATGATGACTCGGGAGTATCCGCCGGAGGTCTACGGCGGCGCCGGAGTACACGTGACCCAGCTCGTCGCGCAATTGCGCAGCCTGTGCCAGGTTGACGTGCACTGCCAGGGTGCTCCGCGGGCAGGAGCGCACGCGTACCAGCCCGACGCCCAACTTCGCGGAGCGAATCCGGCGCTGTCCACCCTGTCGACCGATCTGGTGATGGCCGGCGCCGCGGCGGACGCCGATGTCGTCCACTCCCACACCTGGTATACCGGGATGGCCGGGCACCTGGCGTCGCTGTTGCACGACGTGCCGCACGTGCTGACAGCCCATTCGCTGGAGCCGCTGCGGCCGTGGAAGGCCGAGCAGCTCGGTGGCGGCTACCGAATCTCGTCATGGGTCGAGCAGACCGCGGTCGATGCCGCCCAGGCGGTGATCGCCGTCAGCTCCGGCATGCGGGACGACGTGTTGCAGGTCTACCCGAGGGTGGATCCTGGTCGAGTCCACGTCGTACGCAACGGAATCGACACCGACGTCTGGCACCCGGTCGAGCCGCCGCCAGGCGAGTCGGTGCTGGCCGACCTCGGAGTCGATCGCAGTCGGCCGATCGTCGCATTCGTCGGCCGGATCACCCGGCAGAAGGGTGTACCGCATTTGTTGGCGGCCGCCCACCTTTTCGATCCCGAGGTGCAGTTGGTGCTGTGCGCCGGTGCGCCCGACACCCCCGAGATCGCCGCCGAAGTAAGCGAAGGAGTCGCCCGGTTGGCCGCCTCACGCAGCGGGGTGTTCTGGGTCCGTGAGATGATGTCGGTCGAAAAGATCCGTGAAATACTCTCGGCGGCAACAGCGTTCGTGTGCCCGTCGGTGTACGAGCCGCTGGGAATCGTGAATCTCGAGGCGATGGCGTGCGGCACGGCGGTGGTCGCGTCCGACGTGGGCGGCATCCCGGAGGTGGTCGATGACGGGGTGACGGGGACGCTGGTTCACTACGACGCGGGCGACGCGGCCGGTTATCAGAGCCGAATCGCAGAGGCGGTCAACGCGGTGGTAGCCGACCCGGAGCGCGCCAGGCGCTATGGCCGCGCGGGACGTCAGCGCTGCATCGCGGAGTTCTCCTGGGCGCAGATCGCGCAACAGACGCTGGAGATCTACCAGAAAGTGTGCGCGTGACGACGGGCGTCAGACGCGGGTGAAGCGACGGGCTTTAGCTCGTGACGCCCTTGAGCTCATCGCCCAGTGCAGCGGCTTCGTCGGGTGTCAGCTCGACCACGAGTCGGCCACCGCCTTCCAGCGGTACCCGCATCACGATGCCGCGCCCCTCCTTTGTCGCTTCCAGTGGACCGTCACCGGTCCGGGGCTTCATCGCCGCCATCGAGCGCTCCCTCCGAATTCGAGCTGGCCCGTCAACTGCACATTCACCACCCCATTGTTCCCTATCCGCGTGATTAGGTGCACATGACCTCCGGCTCGGCGTTTCACGGGCCGCGTCGTCGGCGGCTCGCGCCGACTGTCCGCCTCCTCAGCGGCCCGCCTCATGGGCAGAGGGAGGCACCCAACAGGTCTGTACGTGATCGTCGACCATCCCGGTCGCCTGCATCAGGGCATAGGCGGTGGTGGGTCCGACGAAGCGGAACCCGCGGCGCTTCAATTCGCGGGCCATCGCGGTGGATTCCGGCGTGACGGACGGGACGTCCGCCAAGGTCTTGGGCCGAGCGCGACGCCGGCCGGCCGGCGCGAACGACCACAGCAACTCCGAGAAGTCGTCGACTTCCGCGACGGCCCTGGCGTTGGCGATGGTCGCCTCGATCTTGGCCCGGTTGCGGACGATGCCGTCATCGGCCATCAACCGGGCGACGTCGGCGTCGGTGAACCGGGCGACCTTTTCGGGCGCGAAACCGGCGAACGCCTTCCGGAAGTTTTCTCGTTTGCGCAGGATGATCAGCCAGGACAAGCCGCTTTGGAAGGCCTCCAGGCTCATCCGCTCGAACAACGGCACGTCGCCGTGCAGGGGCCGACCCCACTCCGAGTCGTGGTAATCGCGGTAGAGCTCGAAGTCCGCGCTGCCCGGCTTGCCAATTGCCCAGCCGCAACGGACCAGGCCGTCGTCAGTCATTGGCATCGCCTCGGGCGTCGTCGTGCTTGTCGCCTCCGGCTGCGGCCGCGGCATGCACCGACGACAGCTGCCCGCGTAGCAGGTCCAGCTCCTGGGCGAGCCGGTCGAGCACCCAATCGACCTCGCTGGTCTTATAACCACGCAAGGTCTGGGTGAATTTGACCGCCTCGACGTCGGAGCGGGTGACGCCGGACGCCGGCAACACCGTCGGGGTGGTGCCCCGGGGCAGCGGCGGCAACGGCTCGCCGCGGCCGAACAGCAGACTGGCCACCCCGAACAGCACGATTGCTATCAGCACCAAGACCACTACGTACAGCAACACCAATGCCACGGCACCGATATTGCCCTACGGGTCCGACGCAAGTGTGCAGACCTATGTCAGTGGCGACCCGCTGCACGTGGCTGCGCCACGCTTGCGATCGCCACGGTGCCTATCGCAGGCGACCCGCTGCACGTGGCTGCGCCACGCTTGCGATCGCCACGGTGCCTATCGCGGGCGACCCGCTGCACGTGGCTGCGCCACGCTTGCGATCGCCACGGTGCCTATCGCGGGCGACCCGCTGCACGTGGCTGCGCCACGCTTGCGATCGCCACGGTGTTCATCGGCGGCCGGTCGGCCAGCGACACCGTGGAGTATCGCGGGGTGAAAGACATCGAGTCCGGACCGTCGACGAAAAATTGGGTGAGCCCGACACCAGAGTCGGGGATGCCGCAGCGCGACAGCAACGTCGCCACCACCTGCCGGCTCATCGGGCCCAGCTCGGCGAGCGGACGGTTGCGGTGCGCGCGCACACCGAGGTTCACCTGGGCGATGGCGTCGAGTCCCAACCGGTCGTAGGTGTCGACCAGCAAGCCGATCTCGACGCCGTAGCCCGGCGCGAACGGCACGGACGTCAGCAGCTCCCGGGTGGCCGCGTATTCGCCGCCGAGCGGCTGTAGTACGCACCCCAGCTCGGGCCGCAGCGCGGCCAACAGCGGTCGCGCCACCAGCTCGGTGACGCGGCCACCTCCGGTGGCGCCCTCCCGGCCGGCGTCGCCGTTCAGAGGCCGCCGATAAAAGCTCTTGACGAGGTGAATGTCGTCCTCGGTCAGCAGCGGACCCAGCAACCGCGGCACGAACATAGGGTGCGGCTCGATCAAGTCGGAGTCGACGAAGACGACGAGGTCACCGCTGGTAGCGGCCAGCGAACGCCACAGCACCTCGCCCTTGCCGGGCCGCGGCGCGATGCCCGGCAGGGCCTGCTCACGAGTGACGACGCGCGCCCCGGCGGCGATTGCCCGGATCTCGGTGTCGTCGGTGGATCCCGAGTCGAGCACGATCAGCTCGTCGACCAGCCCGCCGACCAGCGGCGAGATGCTCTCGATCACGGATTCGACGGTGTCTTCCTCGTTGAGGGCGGGCAGCACCACCGAGACGGTCCGCCCGGCTTTGGCAGCCTCGAGTTCCTCGATCGTCCACTGCGGACGAGTCCAGCTGCGGTCGGCCAACCAGACGTCGCCCGGCGAGGCGGCCAATGCGCCCTCGGCAGCGAGATCGAACAGCTCAGATGCCGTCATGCCAGCCCCCTCACCGTGCGCGCCGGCGGGCGTTGGCCCTGAATCGACGCCACCATCTCCAACACCCGCCGGGTCGGCCCGACTTCGTGCACCCGGAACATCCTGGCTCCAGCAGCGGCCGCCAGAGCAGTCGCGGCCAGGGTTCCCTCCAGGCGCTGGGTCAGCTCCACCCCAAGAGTCTCCCCGACGAAATCTTTGTTGCTCAACGCCATCAATACCGGCCACCCCGTGTTTACAAGATCTTCCATGTGCCGCAACAGCGCCAAGCCGTGGAACGTGTTCTTGCCGAAGTCGTGGGTCGGGTCGATCACCACACGATCGCGGTCGACCCCGGCGGCGACCGCCCGTTCCGCGGACGCGGTGAGTTCGGCGATCACGTCGTCGACGACGCCGCGGGTGCTGATGCCGTAACTGACCCGAAAAGGTCGGGTGCGCGGCTTCGCCCCGCCGGTGTGCGAGCACACCAGTCCCGCGCCGAATTCGGCCGCTACCTCGGGCATCGCGGGATCATAGCCGCCCCAGCTGTCGTTGATCAGATCCGCGCCCGCCCGGCAGGCCAGCCGAGCGACCTCCGAACGCCACGTGTCGATGCTGATCAGTTGCTCGGGGTAAGCGTCGCGCACCCACTCGATGAAGGGCACGACGCGGGCGATCTCGGCTTGGGTGTCGATGGTCTCCCCCGGCCCGGCCTTGACGCCACCCACGTCGATGACGTCGGCGCCCTCGGCAATCAGCCGGTGCACAGCGGCCTGCGCGTCGTCGTCGGCGAAGTTGGCGCCACGGTCGTAGAACGAGTCCGGGGTGCGGTTGACGATCGCCATGATCAGCGCACGCTGATCGCTCACCAGGCGACCGCACAAGGTGGACTGCACGTCTCCATCGTGCCTGCTCCGCCGATGTGCGTGCCTTCGGGCCTCACCGCGATCTCGGCGACGAAGACCTAACCCTGGGGACGCTTGCCGTTGGCCACTTCTTCGGGATAGTCGTCGTAGAACGGCACGTATCCCTCGTCGCGGCCGGCTAGCACGTACACCGGATCCTCGATCCCGGCGTCGTACGCCTGCTCGCGCAGGTCGACCTTGCGGCTCTTGAACGTCGTGGTGTGCTCCATCGAGTCGACCAGCCGAATGAACAGCGGCATGGCGTATGCGGGCAGTTGCTTGTACACCGTCTGCGCCAACGCCTTGCCGTCGAAGTCGCTGCCCTCGCGCAGCTTCACCGCTGCCATCCCCGCACGACCGCCGGTGCGCGGTACCTCGACCCCGAACACCGTGCACTCCTCGACCGCCTTGTCGGAACTCAGTGCCCGCTCCACCTCAGTGGTGGCCACGTTCTCGCCCTTCCAGCGGAACGTGTCGCCGAGCCGGTCGACAAAGGCGGCATGGCCCATGCCCTGCGGGCGCATTACGTCGCCGGTGTTGAAGTAGACGTCACCCTTACGAAAAGCGTTGCGCACCAACTTCTTCTCGCTGGCGCTCTTGTCGGTGTAGCCGTCGAACGGCTGAAGCCTGCTGACCGGGCTGAGCAGCAAGCCGGGTTCGCCGGCGGGCACCTTCTGCACCCAGCCGTCCTCACCTCGCTGCGGTTCGCCGGTGTCGGCGTCGTAAGCGACATAAGCCACCGGCAACGCAGCCCAGCCCGCCGATCGCGGCACGTTGAACACGTTGACGAACGCCGTGTTTCCCTCACTGGCCGCATAGAACTCGCATACCCGCGGGATGTTGAACCGCTTGGTGAACTCGTCCCAGATTTCCGGACGCAGCCCGTTGCCCGCGATCACGCGCACCTTGTGGGCGCGATCTGTCGGCTTCTCGGGCTGGTTCAGCAGATAGCGGCAGATCTCTCCGATGTAGATGAACGCCGTTGCCTCGCTGGCGATCACCTCGTCCCAGAATTTCGAAGCCGAGAAAGACTTGCCGAGAGCTAGCGTCGCCCCGGAGTTGATCACAGATCCAAGCGCCACTGTGAGCGCATTGTTGTGGTACAGCGGCAGGCAACTATAGAGCGTGTCAGATCCCTTGAGCCGCAGGCCAAGTCCGCCGAACACCGCCAGCGCGGACAGCCAGCGTTTGTGGGTCATCACGCTGGCCTTGGGGTGACCGGTAGTGCCCGAGGTGAAGATGTAGAAGGCGGTGTCCTTGGCCAGCACCGCCGACGCCGACGGCGGGTTGCTGGTGGGCGCGGTGGCAGCCAGCCGCTCCATCTCCTCGATGGTGGTCGGCTCGATGGTCGCGCCACCGCACTCTTCGACCGCGTCGACGAAATCCGTCTCGACGACCAGCGCCTTGGCATCCAGCAGCCCGATGCTGTGCGCGAGCACGTCGCCGCGCTGGTGGTAGTTGAGCATCCCGGCGACAGCGCCGCACTTGACCGCGGCCAGCATCATCAGCACCGTATTGGGCGAATTCCGCAACATGATGCCGACGACGTCGCCGCGGCCGACGCCACGGGCGGCCAGGACGGCCGCATACCGGTTGGCCGTCGCGTTGGCTTCGCGATAGGTCAGCTGCTGGTCGCCGAAGCGAACGAAGACCCGGTCACCGTGGCTCTCGGCCCGGTCCTGGAAGACCTTGCCGATCGAGATCTTGAAGTTGGGCTGCGCCCGCACCAACGTGAGCAACCCGCGGGCCATCACCGGAAGGTCGGCCAGCAGGCCGGGAGCGCGGGTCGCGATATCGATCAGCCCGATCGACGTGCCGGAAGAGTTGTGGTCGGACATGCGCGCCAGCCTATCCATATCCAGCAAAGGCGCTCAGCGGGGTGCGCAAGCCGCCAGGGCCGCGTCGATGTCGCGGACCACCACCAGCCGATCCAGCGCGGTCTGTGAAACGTAACCGCTGTCGACAATCCCGGACAGCCACGCCAGCAGGTCGTCGTAGTGCCCGTCCGGATCGAGCAGCACCAGTGGCTTGTCGTGTACACCGAGGTACCCACCGGTCCAGGCCTCGAAGAATTCCTCGAGTGTGCCGATGCCGCCGGGCAGCGTGATGAACGCGTCGGCGCGGTCTTCCATGATCTGTTTGCGCTCACGCATGGTGTCGGTGACGATCAGCTCGTCGGCGTCGTGGTCGGCGACCTCGAGGCGGACCAGCATTTCGGGTATGACGCCGACGGTCCGGCCGCCGCGGGCCCGAGTGGCGGTCGCGAGCGCGCCCATCGCCGAGACGTTGCCGCCGCCCCAGACCAGGGTCCAGCCGCGGTCGGCGATCGCCTCGCCGAGATCGGCGGCCAGCGCCAGTAACCCGGGGTCGGTGGGTCCAGACGCACAGTAGACGCAGATCGCGGGCACAGAGGAAACCTAGACCACCGTTGCCCCCGTGTGCATTTCGAGCTAACCGCACGCAGCACCGGCGGCCGGGCCATAAAATCCGGCGATGCCCGGTCTGTTGGTCACCGCGCCGCCGGAGACGGTCCTGCGCGACGTTGTGGCCGGGTTGGACGACCCCGATCGTGCCGGTGTCGCGATCGTCGGCCCCGACGGTTCCGGCAAGGGGTTGCTGGCCCGCGCCGCGGCCGCGAGTGACGCCCGCTGGGTGATCGGCACGGCCAGCGAGCAGACCATCCCGTTCGGCGCGTTCCGTTCGCTGCTGGCCGGTATCGACGCCGACGACTCCGCCCGACCGGCCGAGCTGCTGCGGACCGCGCAGGAGAAGCTGGCCACCGAGCGGTTTTTCGTCGTCGCCGACGCGCACTACCTGGACCGGCTCTCGGCCACGCTGATCTACCAATTGGCGCTCGGCGGCTCGGCCCGGCTGATCGTCACGGCCCGCTCCGGCGCCGAGCTGCCCGACGCCGTCGAGGCGTTGTGGGCCGACGGCCTGCTGACCCGCATCGAGGTCGCCCCGGCAGACGACGCGCCGGCGCGGGCCGACGGCTACCTGGCCGATCTGCCCGCGCCGGTGCGCTCGGCACTGGACTACCTGTCGCTGGCCACCCCGCTGCACCGCGGCGATCTGGCCGCGCTGGTCGGCGACGACGCCGTCGGTCAAGCCGAAAACCTCGACGCGATCACGGTCGACGCCGCCGGCATGGTCTACCCGGCGCATTCGCTCTGCACCACCCGGGCGGGGGCGGTCCTGGCGCCGGACACCGCACGGACACTGCGCATGTCGCTGGTCCGACAATTCGCGGCCGGGCCCGCCGACCACATCGGCGACCGGCTGCGCGCGGCCGCGCTGGCCGCGGACTGCCCCGACAACGACGCCTTCGACGGCGATTTGAGCGACGCCGCCCAGCACGCGCTGCGCTTCGGCGAACTCACCCTCGCCGAACGCCTGGCCCGCGCCGCCCTGGAACGCGCGGACGGGCTGGCCGCGCGGCTGGCGCTCGGCCACGCGCTGGCCTGGCAGGGCCGCGGGCGTGAAGCCGACGCCGTGCTCGCGGCGGTCGACCCCGAGCGGCTCTCGCCGCCGGAACTGATGGCGTGGGCGCTGCCGCGCGCGGCCAACCAGTTCTGGATGCTTGGCCAGCCGGCGCAGGCCACGGCGTTTCTGCAGACCACCCGCAACCGGGTCGAGTCACCCAGCGCGCAGGCCACCCTGGACGCCCTGACGGCGACCTTCGCCATGAACGCGGGCACGCCGCTACGGACGCTGCGGATCGCCGGTGACGTGCTCGCGTCGCCACACGCCGACGCGGTGGCCGTGGGGTGGGCGGCGTCGTCTGCGGCGCTGAGCTCGGCCCGCACCGGACGCTTCGACGACGTCGAGGCCCTGGCCCGGCGCGCGACCGCGGCCGACCATCCCGGCTTGCTGCGATTCACCAGCGGATTCGGCCGGATCACGGCTCTGGTGATGGCAGGCCGCTTGGCCGATGCCCGCGCACTGGCCCAGCGCTATACCGACTTCGCCGAGCTGCAACAGCCGGGCCGGGCGATCGGCGAGACGCTGGTCGGCTACGTCGCGGTCGCCCAGGGCGACTTCGATTCGGCCATCACACTGCTGGGCCGGGCCGCCGAACCGCTGGCGCGCACGGGCTATTCATGGGGTCCGCTGTCGCTGATGCTGCTGGCTCAGGCCCTCGGCCAGCAAGGCGAACAACAGCGCGCCGCAATGGTTTTCAGCCGGGCCGAGTCGCTGCACGGACTCAAGTCGTCGCTGTTCGCCCCGGAACTGGCGCTGGCCAAGGCGTGGTCTAAGGCGGCCCACGGCGACACAACCGGCGCGATCGACGCCGCCCGCGAGGCGGTGCAGACCGCCGAACGCGGCGGGCAGTCGGCGATCGCGGTGCGCGCCTTGCAGGACTGCGCACGCCTGGGCGACGTCCGGGCGGTGCAGCGGGCCGGACGCCTGGCGGGCGAAGTCGACTGCGTGCTCGGTCGACTGACGCTGGCCCACGCCCGCGCCCTAGCTGCCGCCGACGCCACCGCGCTGGCCGATGTCGCCGCCGATCTGGCCGATCGTGGCCTGCATCCCGCCGCCGCCGACGCCGCCGCCCAGGCACAACGCCTAGCCGGTTAGGTACGCCCGCAGCATCGTGACGGCATCGGTGATCCGGTGCAGCGGCACCAACTCGTCGCGGGTGTGCGCAAGGTTCGGGTCGCCCGGGCCGTAGTTGACCGCGGCCACACCGCGAGCGGCGAAGCGGGCCACGTCGGTCCAGCCGTACTTCGCCCGCACCTGGCCGCCGGCCGCCTCGAGCAGGCCTTTTGCCGCCGGGTTCGACAAACCAGGCAGCGCCCCGGCCGCCGAGTCCGTCAATTCGATGTCCACGTCGAGACCGTCGAAGACCTCGTGGACGTGGTGCAGCGCGGCGTCGGCCGAGCGGTCCGGAGCGAAGCGGAAATTCACTGTCACCGACGCGGCGTCCGGTATCACGTTGCCGGCCACCCCGCCGTCGATACGCACGGCCGACAACCCCTCGCGATACACGCAGCCGTCGATATCGACGCTGCGCGGCTGGTAACTCGTCAGCCGATCCAGCGCCGCGCCGAGCTTGTGAATTGCGTTGTCGCCCAACCAGGATCGTGCCGAGTGCGCACGAGTCCCGCTGGCGCGCAGGATAACGCGCAGCGTGCCTTGACAACCCGCTTCGATGTAACCGCCGGTAGGCTCGCCCAGGATTGCCAGGTCGGCTTCCAGCCAGTCCGGCAACTCGCGCTCGATACGGCCCAGGCCGTTTGCCGACGACTCGATTTCCTCGCAGTCGTAAAGCACCAGCGTCACGTCGTGCACGGGCTCGGCGACGGTCGCGGCCAGGTGCAGAAAGACCGCGTCGCCGGATTTCATGTCGGTGGTGCCGCAGCCGTGCAGCGACTCGGCGTCACGGCGGCTCGGCAGATTGTCAGCCGCCGGCACGGTGTCGAGGTGACCGGCCAGCAACACCCGGGTCGGACGCCCCAGCGCGGTGCGGGCCAGCACGGCGTTGCCGTTGCGGACGATCTCGAAGTTGGACGTCTGCGCACGCAGCGCCGCCTCGACCTCGGCGGCGATGAGTTCTTCGTGCCGCGATTCGCTTGGAATGTCGACCAGCGCAGCCGTCAGCTCGATCGGGTCACCGCGTAGGTCCAGCACAGGCCCAGCGTAGTGGGTGGGTAGCGTAAGGCCGGTGACTGCAGCTTCGGGTATTGGCCTCGCGACGATCGCCGCCAACGGATCGGTTCTCGACACCTGGTTTCCCGCACCGGAACTGATCGAGTCGGGCGACTCCGGTACGACGCGGTTGTCGGTGGCCGAGGTGCCCGCCGAACTCGGCGAGTTGGCCGGCCGCGACGATGACCGCGACGTGGAAACCGTGGTGGTCCGGACGGTGATCGGTTCGCTTGAGGACAAGGCCGTCGACGCCTACGACGCATACCTGCGGCTGCACCTGCTCTCCCATCGGCTGGTCGCTCCCCACGGGCTCAACGCCGAGGGCTTGTTCGGTGTGCTGACCAACGTGGTGTGGACCAGCCACGGGCCCTGCGCCGTCGAGGGTTTCGAGGTGGTGCGCGCCCGCCTGCGCCGCCGCGGACCGGTCGCCGTGTACGGCATCGACAAGTTTCCACGGATGGTCGACTACGTGGTGCCGAGCGGCGTACGCATCGCCGATGCCGACCGGGTGCGTCTCGGCGCCCATCTGGCGTCCGGCACCACGGTGATGCACGAAGGCTTCGTCAACTTCAACGCGGGAACGCTGGGCACGTCGATGGTGGAGGGTCGCATCTCGGCGGGCGTGGTGGTCGGCGACGGCTCCGATATCGGCGGTGGCGCCTCGATCATGGGCACGCTGTCCGGCGGCGGCACCGAGGTGATCTCGCTCGGCAAGCGCTGCCTGCTGGGCGCGAACTCCGGGCTCGGCATTCCGCTGGGCGATGACTGCGTCGTCGAAGCCGGCCTGTACGTCACCGCCGGGACGAAAGTCGCTCTGCCCGATGGCAATTCGGTCAAGGCGCGTGAGCTGGCCGGCAGCAGCAATCTGCTGTTCCGCCGCAACTCGCTGACCGGCGCGGTAGAGGTGGTTTCCCGCGACGGCCGCGGGATAGCCCTGAACGAGGATCTGCACGCCAACTGATCACACGAGCCCTGCCGGGGCATCGATGCCGTAAGCCGTCAGCGGCCCGTCGGTACCGCGTCGGCGATTGAATCGGGCTGCAGGGCGGCGTCCTTGGTTTCCGGCAACGTGTAAGTACAGCCGAGGCTGACCAAGGCAGTAACGGCCAGCATCGGACCGATCGCCCAGGCGCCGTAGCTCGCCTGCAAGGTCCCGGCGAGCAGCGGCGGCAGGGCTCCGCCGGCGACGCCCGCCAGGTTGACCGCGAGTGCCGCTCCGCTGTAGCGCCAGCGCGTAGCGAAAAGTTCGGGGATAAAGGCACCGGTCGGTCCGGATCCGATGTTGGCGATCCCCAGCATTCCGATGACGGCTACCGCGTAGCAGACCGGCTTGCCGGTCTCTATAAGGGGAATCACGGCGGGCGCCCACAACAGACAGCCGGCCCAACCCAGCATCATCGTCCGCCGACGGCCCAACCGGTCGCTCAGCACCGCCGAGATCGCCACGACCGTCATGCTCGCCAGGCCGCCGAGTGCGCCGACGGTCCAAATGAAGGTGCGGCTGTAACCGAGGTCAGAGTGCGCGAAGTGAGGCAGGTAAGTGTGCGCCATGTACACGAAGGTCATGCCGCTCAAAATGCTGCCGCCGCCCAATGCAACTTCGCGCGGCTGACTGCGCAGCAGCTCACGCAGCGGCGCTTTCGGAGTGAGGTGTCGGGCCTCTTCCGCGGCGAACACCGGGGTCTCGTCGATGCGCAGTCGTACATACAGTGCAATGCCGACCAGCACCGAACTGACCAAGAACGGTATGCGCCAACCCCAGCGCAAAAACGCCTCGCTGCTTTCCCCGATGCTGAGGTTCACGCTGAGGAACGTCAGGCTGGTAAGCAGCGCCGCCAGACCGCCGCCGAGCAGGGTGAACATGCCATAACGGCCGCGCCGGTCGGCGGGCGCATACTCGATGCTCAGTAGCGCAGACCCGGCCCACTCCCCACCGGCGGCGAACCCCTGGATCAATCTCAACGCGACCAGGATGAATGGCGCCGCCGCACCGATGCTGGCGGTAGTCGGCACCAGGCCGACGCTCACGGTCGCCGTGGCCATGATCAGCAACGTGGCAATCAAAGACCGTTTTCGGCCCAACCGGTCGCCCAGGTATCCGAATGCCGCGCCGCCTACCGGACGCGACACAAATGCGCTGGCGAAGGTGCCCATCGACGCGATGGTGGCCAGGGTCGGACTCAGGTCCGGAAAAAATACCGTAGGGAACACCAGCGCCGCGGCGGTGCCATAGATCAGGAAGTCGTAGAACTCGATCGCCGAGCCGACCATACATGCGGCGGCCACTCGCCGCATGGGCGTCGCACTACCTGTCTGCACGGCTACGACGGTAGGGAAAAACGGGCCAGCTGTCACACCTGCCGCCCTGTCAGTCCAGGAGTTGCTTCTTGAGCACCTTCCCCATCGCGTTGCGCGGCAACGCGTCCATCACCCTGACCTCGCGTGGTCGCTTGTGCACAGAAAGTTGTTGCGCCACATAATCGATCAGCTCTGGCGGCTCGGCGTCACCGACGACGAACGCGACGATTCGCTGGCCCAGGTCGTCGTCGGGCACACCAACTACCGCGGCCTCCGAGACGCCCGGATGTCCGAGCAGGACGGTCTCGATTTCACCGGCCCCGACGCGGTATCCCCCGGACTTGATCAGGTCGACCGATTCGCGGCCGACGATGCGGTGCATCCCGTCGGGGTCGATGACCGCGACGTCTCCCGTGCGGTACCAGCCGTCGGCGTCGAACGCCTCCGCGGTCGCATCCGGTCGGTTCAGGTAGCCGTTGAACAACGTCGGACCCCGAACCTGCAGACGGCCAATGGTTTCGGCATCATGCGGCACTGGCTTGCCGTCGTCGTCGACCAACCGGGACTCGACTCCCGGCAGCGGCACACCGACCCAACCGGGGCGACGCTCGCCGTCGGCGCGGGTGGACAACGTGATCAACGACTCGGTGGAGCCGTACCGCTCCACAGGCGCATGCCCCGTCAGTGCTGCCAGCTTGTCGAACACCGGCACCGGCAGGCCCGCGCTCCCGGACACCAGCAACCGCGCCGAACGCAGCGCCTCGGCGGCGGCCGGGTCGGCGATCACCCGCGACCAGACCGTGGGGACGCCGAAGTACAGCGTGCCACCGGCGGCCGCGTAAGCCTCCGGGGTCGGTCTTCTGGTGTGCACGAAGCGATTTCCGATCCGCAGCGAACCGAGCAGTCCCAGCACCAGCCCGTGCACGTGAAACAGCGGAAGACCGTGCACCAGCGTGTCCTCGGCGGTCCACTGCCAGGCTTCGGCCAGCGCGTCCAGGTCGGCGGCGATCGCCTGGTTGCTGAGCTGCACTCCTTTGGGCGGACCAGTGGTGCCCGAGGTGTAGATGATCAGCGCGGTGTCCCGCGGCGACGGCTCGGGCTGCTGGTGCCAGGACCGAGCGCCCATCCGGACCGGGATGTGCGGCAGCCCTTCGGGTTCGTCCGGAACCGGGCCGAGCCAACCTTGAGCACCCGAGTCAATGAGGATGTGGCGGCGCTCGGCCTCTCCGACGTCGGCGGGCACCGGCACCACCGGCACTCCGGCGATCAGGCAGCCGGCGATCGCCAGCGCGGTCGGCGCGGTCGGAGTGGCCAGCACGGCGATGACGCCCGCGCCGCGGACGCGCTCGGCGACCGAGTTCGCGGCCCCGACGACGTCGCTGCGGCTCAGCGTGACGTCCTCGAACCGGACGGCGTCCTCGAGATCGTGGCCAGCCGCGACGACGGACGGGTTCAGCGAGGACAGCAGCACGAGTTTCTCCTATGTCAAGCCGCTGCCGGTTGGCAAGGCTGAGTTCGGTGTTGCTGGTCGGTGTGGAGGCGGCCGAAGACGACGCGGGCGAGGCGGCGTTTGAGGCAGCGCAGGGCTTCGGGATTGGAGTCGCCTGCGGCTAATCGATGACGGTAGTAGGTCTGTCCGAGGCCCTCGAGGCGGATTTGGGTGACGGCGATGCGGTGCAGGGCGGCATTGAGTTGTCGGTTGCCGGAGCGGGTCATGCGGACTCGACCGGCGGTGTTGCCCGACCACACTGGTACCGGGGCCACCCCGGCATGCCGTGCGAAGGCGGCCTCGCTTTTGAACCGGGTCACTCCTGCCGTCTCACCGACGAGCTTGGCCGCGGTCAACTCCCCGCACCCGGGCATCGCCAACAGTGTCGGGGCAATCGCGCGCACTCGCGCACCGATCCGCTTGGCCAGCGCGTCGATCGCTTCGGTCAGCCGGTCGATGTCGGCGAGCTCATCGCGGGCCAGCTCGGCGACTAGACCGGGAACGGTCGTCAACCAGGCGCCCAACAGCAGGCGATGTTTAGCGCGATCCAACGACCCAGGACGGGGGGCGCGCTCGGGATCAAGTTCATGAACTCGCCAGCGCAACCGGTTGATCGTTGCAGTCCGTTGTGCCACAAGAACTTCCCGGCGATCCACCAGCAGCTTCAGCTCGCGGGACACCTCATCATGGGACGCTACCGGCAGATCGGGTTCACGCAGGAATCCCCGCGCAACTGCGAGCGCATCGATCGGGTCAGACTTGCCCCGGGTCCGTGCCGACGCACGGGTTTGGGCCATTAACTTCGGTGGTACTCGCACCACCTTTTGGCCAGAACCCAGCAAGTCGCGTTCCAGGCGCGCTGACAAATGCCGGCAATCCTCGATTGCCCACACCACCTCGGCGCCAAAGCGTTCCCGGGCCCACATCACCGCCTCAGCATGCCCGGCAGTGACCGCTCTGACAGTCTTCTCGCCGAGCTTGCGCCCCACCTCGTCGACAGCAACAAAGGTATGGGTGTGCTTGTGAACATCGGCTCCAACAACAACCATAGGGGTTGCCTCCTTCACTGTGAGGTGACGGTTGGGCCGGTCGGCGGACAAACCTCAGTGGGGGCGGTGCCACGCTCCTATCAAGTCACGCCGGCCGGTCCTTCACACCCGGTGCCGGCAAAACGCATGAACGCCAACCGAAGGCGGCAGGCAGGCTATGAGCCAGACACCAGGTGATCAGGATCCAACCACCGCAACCTCCTGCGGCACCTCACCCTGACACTGACTGCAGGCTACCCGCCGCATCCGGGTGACCTCTTCCTGGTCGGTCGCGCAGATCGGCGGAAACGCCTGACCACGAGGCCTGACCCGCCCCGCATCTCGCTGGTGTCGTAGGGCCTGTCGGCAGTGGACGTTCGACCCTACGTCGGCGACCTCGACGAGGCGACGCTGAGAAACGTGCCGCGTCGGACACGGGCGCCTTGAAATCTCAAGCAACAATCAGGAGGACGACAGATGCCCACCACCACGATCGACAGCGCCGTCATCCACGACGCGGTGAACTCGGCATGCCGGGCCCCGTCACTGCACAACAGCCAACCCTGGCAGTGGGTGTACAGCGGCGGCGAACTCCGCCTGTTCCTCGACTCCAGTCGCGTGATGGATACCGACCAGTCGGCGCGCGAGGCGCTGATCGGCTGCGGTGCGGCATTGGACCACTTGCGGGCCGCGGCGGCCGCCGCGGGTTGGCAAGCAGTCGTCGATCGATTCCCGAACTCGGACCGGCCAGATCACCTGGCATCGATAGATTTCCGGCCGGCCGACTTCACCACCGCCAGAGACCGTCTGCTGGCGGATGCCATCTGGACGCGTTGCACGGACCGGCTGCCGTTCAGCGCGCCGACCAACTGGCCTTCGATCTCCGCATCCTGGACAAAGGAGGCCGTCGGCACCGCGGTGCACTTGGACTCGATTCCCGAAGCTGGGGTTCCCACATTGACCGAAGCAGCCCAGATGGCGGAGTCGCTACGGCTGTACGACGGTGCCTATCACGCCGAACTCGGCTGGTGGACAGCTCCATTCGAGAAGGCAGAGGGTATTCCACACAGCTCCCTCGTGACAGCGGCCGAGAGTGACCGGGTCGGCGTCGAGCGGTTATTCCCTGTGATTCACGGCGGTGAGCGTCGTACCGAGATCTCCGAGGACCGAGCCGTGATCCTGCTGTTGTCCACGGACGCAGACGGCCGCGCCGACGCGGTGGCCACCGGCGAGGCGCTCTCCGCGACCCTGCTGCACTGGACGGCGGCCGGTTTGGCCAGCTGCACGGTCACCCATCTGACCGAGTTGCCCGCTACCCGCGACGTGATCCGTTCACTGGTGCCCGCCGCCACCGTACCGCAGGTCCTTATCAGACTCGGGCTGGTCCCACTCACCGAACGGACGCCGAAACCCACACCACGACGGCCACTTTCGGAGGTCCTGCGCACCCGAGCCTTCGACTAGCCAGCCGTGAGGAGTTACGTTATGCAGACTTTCGTGATCCGACCTATGACGTGGCCGGTGCTCCGCCTGTTCAGCCGTAACCCGTTGATCCGCGCGAGTGACCGTATCGAAAGCGGAATCGTCACCCTGGCAGTGCTGTTCGTCGTTGTCGCGGCGGCCGGCGCCGGGGTGATAGGCACGCTGATCCATGATGCGCGAGCTCAGGAATATCACGAGCAGGCGCGGACGCGGCATACCGTGGTGGCCTGGGCCATCGACGACGGAAAACCGACGGCCTCCTCCACGACGATACGGTTCACGGTTCACGCCCGATGGAAGGCAAACGGGATCGACCACGTCGAGTTGATCGGGTGGAACCGGACGGTGCAAGCCGGCGATTCCCTCCAACTCTGGGTGGACGCCCAGGGGCGTCCTGCGGCACCGCCCAAGCCGGTCGAGCGAGCAGGGACGGAAGCGGTGTCGGCCGCGGTCATCGGATGGACGATCGCGGCGCTGGCCGCCGCGGAAGCGGTTGGCGCTGTCCGCGCGCACCTACAACGCACGCGAGACACCGAGTGGGACAGGGACATCCGCAGTCTCGTCGACGGTGGTTTCACCAACCGTTAGCAGCAGTTGCTTTTTTAGCAGAGGAGATGCACATGTCCAGCCCGGAAACCAATTTGGGTGTTGTGGTCGGTGTCGACGGGTCGCCCGCGGCCAAATATGCGGTTGACTGGGCGGCACGCGACGCCGCCATGCGCGGTACCCGGCTCACCATCGTCCACGCCGTGCGCCCCATCGGACTCACCCAACCACCCCTGACGTCGGTCACAATTTTCGCGCGCTGGCAGGTCGAGCACGGACAACGCGTCCTCGACCAGGCTGTCGGCCTGGCCCAGGCGGCCACTGCTGGCGGTGGGTCCAAGCCGCCCGAGTCGGAACTCGTGTTCTCCCATGCGATTCCGGCGCTGATCGATATGTCGAAAGACGCCGACGTGGTGGTCGTCGGCTCCCGGGGGCGAGGACCGATCGCGCGCAGCGTGTTGGGCTCGGTGAGCTCGAGCCTGATCCGTCACGCGCATTGCCCGGTGGCGGTGGTCCACGACGAGGACCCGCTGATGGCGGATCCCGCGCATGCCCCGATCCTGGTCGGCATCGACGGCTCGCCCGCATCGGAGGCAGCGACCGCGATCGCCTTCCAGGAAGCGTCCTGGCGGGGTGTCGACCTGATCGCCCTGCACGTGTGGAGCGACGTCGAGGTCAACGACTATCCCGCTATCGACTGGCCGGCGATGAAGCCGGCGGCAGAAGAAGTGCTCGCCGAGCGACTGGCCGGTTGGCAGGAACGCTATCCCGACGTGACGGTGCGGCGGGTGGTCGAATGCGACCATCCCACATACCAACTCGTCCGGCGTTCCGAGGCGGCTCAGCTGGTGGTCGTCGGCAGTCACGGCAGAGGCGGGTTCGCCGGCATGTTGTTGGGATCGGTCAGTAGCTCGGTGGCCCATTCGGCCCGGATGCCGGTCATCGTCGCTCGCCAACCCTAAGCGCACGAGTCATTTCTATTCTCCTGCCGCCGGTTTCCTTGCGGGACATCAGGATTCGAACCCAGGGTGTCGGGATTCCATCCGGTCGGGTGCCTTTCGGCCCTAGGGCACCCCCGTTCTTGTTTGCGATGCTTTGACTGGATCTGCCCGGGTCGGAGCCGACGGCCGACCGCTAGAGCAAATGGCCGGGAGCGCCGACAACCGGGCCGGGCAGATCCCCTGCAGGCATGATTCGGCTGTCCGACTCCGACGATGCACGCTTCCCGTGCTGGCTATTGGTTGCGGCAAGGAACGAAGTACCGGCACGTCGGCTATCCGCGGATGACGTCGGTGCCGGTCCAGCTACGGACCGGCACCGAAGCCCTAACGTCACGCGGCGCGCGGAAGGTCGGTCGCGTGCTTCGCCTCATGTAAGGCCGATGCGCCTTGCGCAGGGACCCAGCCGACATAGGACAGGTACAACCCGATGAGCACCTCGACGGCGGCACCAGTGCGCCACCAGCCAGTCGAATCGATCATCGAGTTGGCCAGCGAGTAGTACCACTGCGACGCGGTCACCAGGACCAGTCCCTTGACCGCGACAAGCCATCCTAAACCGGAGACCAGCACGGCCGCCACACCTCGCCAGAACGGATGCAGCGCGATCACCGTCAGACCGAGCACCAGGATGAAGGCACCAGTAACCCAGGACCACAACGGGTTTGCTTCATACCCGGCCAGCATGGCCTTCATATCGCGCGGGCGCAGCGCGGCCGAGAATGCCACGATCGCCAGATACGGGCCTAGCACGCGGGCGAACATCCGAGTCCGCTCTTGAAGTGAGTCTGTGGATTTCATCGCGATACCTCCGTTGGAATCTGCTGTTTCGGGGACGTACGGACCCCACGTGACCATCCGATCATCTCGAATCCGTTGTGCACCAGAGCCGTAAGTCCTGCAACGACGGGACGTTGGTCGTACCGGGCCGGTAGCGCCTAGCGCCCCGAACGCACCACGACGACCGGCACAGTCGTCGACTGGGTTACCGCTGCGCTCACCGAGCCCAGCCGAATCCCGCCGAAACCGCCACGACCGCGGCTACCGAGCACCACCAATTGCGCGCGTTGCGCTAACTGAATCAGCCAGTGAGCGGGCGTATCGCAGACCAGCCGTCGCGTGACGTGCACATCGGGGTAACGTTCCTGCCACCCGGCCAGGCGTTCGGCCAGCAGCTCTTCACCTTGTTCTTGATACTCACGCCAATCCATTCCGAAGATCGGGAAGACCCCGACGTCGCTCCAGGCGTGCAGTGCGGTCAGCGCGACCGCGCGACGCGATGCCTCCTCGAATGCCCACGCCGTAGCGGCCTCCGAGGCGGGTGACCCGTCGATGCCAAGCAGGATCGGCGCTGACGGGTCGACGACGGCCGAACCGCCACTGGCGTGGATGACGGCCACCGGGCAGTGGGCGTTCTCCAGCACGGCCTTGCTGACCGAGCCCATCAGAAGACGCCCGAGGGCGCCCCTGCCGTGACTACCCACCACGACCATCCGAGCATCGGCTGAGGCGTCGACGAGCGCATCCACCGGGGTCGCGTGCAGCACCTCGTTGCGAACATCTTGTGGCTCCGACTCATTCGCCGAGCGGGCGTCTGCCTGTGCTTGATCGATGACCCGCCGTGCGTTTTCTTCCTGCCATTCGGCAACTCCGAGCTGACCGGCACTCACCGGCCAGCTGGTGATTATCGGTTGCACAACATGCATCAGCGTGACGGGCTCGCCGCGCAGCGACGCTTCACGTGCCGCCCAGCGGACAGCAGCATCAGATTCTGGCGATCCGTCTACACCGACGACAATGCCGTATTTCGTTGAGGTCTCGAACATCATTGCTCCTCCGGCGTCACGCTTGTGGGGTCGCACTGCAATCCCTTCACTCACACTTGCGGGTCCGGCCGCCGCAATCCAGGGCCATTGGTCCTCCCACCCGCAGACCGGAGACTGTCGCCATGGGACGCGTCAGCTCAGCCAAACCGGCGACCACACACCCTTTCGCAGCGGATCCGCACGAAGTAATCCCATCGGCCACCAGCCGACGGCCGAGAAAACATTCCGGACAACTCGATAAGTTCGGGCACCTTGGTGACGGGAGCGGAGTGGCCAACCACCGTGACACTCCATCCGCTTTCGAGATCTGCGTCGAATTCATCTGCCTCGAAAGCCAGCACCTGGTTTCGCGACACAGCGGCCAGCACCGGAGCGTCGGTTACCCGTACCACCACATCGTCACGCCAACAACAGAACTCGACCAACTGCACAGCAGGCAAAGCCAGTTCGGTGAAGATGAGACGCCCCACCGACGCCTTCCGGATCAGCTCGATCCACTGCTCCCGCTGTGACGGGTTGAGCGTGTGCACTGACACTGCAGGCTTCTTAACTGCGCGCACTACGCGCACTGCGCGAACCGGGTAAATGGGCTCCGTCGCGCAGTGATCGCAGCGCAGTTGCCGACGCCGCGAGCTGATGCACCGCGTCGACGATGCCATTTCCAAGCTCGTTCGCATCCGATGCGGCGTCATAGTCGGCGGTGATTCCAAATGTCAGGTCGTCGGCGTAACTCACAATCGCGATACCGGTGCGCACCCGCAGCGCGATCGGCACAATCGGCAGCACGCGGACGACTGACCGGCCCATGACCTTCAACCGCTTTGCCGGCCCGGGAACATTGGTTGCGACCGTGACGACGGCTCGCTGTGGCAGCCGCGCCATCGCTTGTATCGCCCACGCCGTCATGGGAAACGGCAGCAAGTTCGTCGCTGCAACCACCAGGCTGCCACCCTGACGTTGGCCACTACGCTTTGCCGCGGTCAGACGCCGCTGAACGGTGCGCAATTGTTCGAGCGGGTCGGACTCCTCGACCGGAAGGTAGGGCAGGAGCAACGACACGTTGTTGCCGAACTGGTCCAGCGCACTCCCCGAACGCACCGACACCGGCACCAGCGTGCGCAACGACCGCGACTGAGGCCGCTCGCGTCGACGGAGCAATGCGGCGCGGTAGCTCGCGGTAATCGCTCCCAACGCAACGTCGTTGACCGTGACGCCGTAGGCCTTGCACACTTTCCGCACCTCGCGCAGCGGGACGCTCACAGCCACGTATCGCCGCATGCCGGTGATATGACCGCTCAGCTCGGTGGGCTGTGCCGGCCGCATCAGCGCGGAGCCGACCTCGAGAATGCCCTCTCCCGCCCGCACCGCGGCGTCCGTAACGGCCAACGAAGTGCGCCACAACCGGCTGATCCAGTCACGGGGATCGAACACCGAAAAGCCCGCTCCGTCGTCATCGGGGAGTGCCGGCACCGGATGAAGTTTGCGGGCGAACGTATCGCTGCGGTCGTCGGCGAGCCTGTTGAGCAGCTGAGCGGTGGCAATCCCGTCGGCGATGCAGTGGTGGATTTTTATCAGGATGGCCCACTGACCGTTCTGCAGGCCTTCGATCATCCAGCATTCCCACAGCGGATGATCGCGATCGAGCCTGCGCTCCATCAGATCTGCTGTGAGCTGAAAGAGCGCAGTGTCGTCGCCTGGATGCACCACGGCCGCGCGCCGGGCATGATGGCGAACGTCGAATGCAAGATCGTCGACCCACTCCGGGGCACCGAGATTCAGCGGATGCGTGCGCAGGACCTGATGGAACCGCGGGACTTCCGCCAGCCGCGCACCAAGGCCCGCAATGAAATCCGTGAATTCGGGTGCCGGACCGTCGAGGACCGCCAACGCACCGACGGCCAGGCTGATATGCGGATCGGCGTCTTCGACTTGCAGGAATGTCGCGTCAAGAGTCGATAAGTGGTCCATGAATACGACGGTGCTCGCCGGCGGCAAGCATCGGGCAGAGCCAGAAGTCACCAAAGCCCGGGCCCTCGGGACTTCTCGTCACGCCGGCAGTCCCACCGCCTTGAGCTCCATGTACTGCCGGACCCCGACGATGCCGCCACTTTCTCGGCCGATTCCGCTCTGCTTGAATCCGCCGCGGCGCTCCGCCAGGACCGGATCCGTTGACCGCGATCTGCCCAGTGCGCACCCGGCGCGCGACCGCCAACGCCCGGTCGACGTCGGTGCCCCACACGGCCCCGGAAAGCCCGTATCGGGAGTTGTTCGCGATCTTCACCGCCTCGTCGTCACCGCGGTAGCGCAACACCGAGAGCACCGGTCCGAACACCTCCTCCTGAGCGATCGTCGAATCCGGCGCGACGTCGACGAGGATGGTCGGCTCGAAATAGAACCCCTTGTCCAGACCGGCTGGCCGGCCGCCGCCGACAACCACTTTCGCCCTCGTCGAGCGTCCGATCCACGTGCGCCTGAACGCGCGCGCACTGAGCCTCGCTAATCAACGGACCCATCGTGACGTGCGGATCGGTGGGGTCACCGACCTTCACCGATCGGGTCAGCGCGGCCAGCCGATCGACGATCTCGACATGCATCACGTCGGTAAGCACTAAGCGGCTGTGCAGGATGCAGACCTGCCCGGCGTGAAACGAGCACGACTCGAGCAAGATTCGCTGCAACTTCTCGTCGTCCAACGCCGCGCAGACCTTCATGACGTTGAGCGTGTGCGGGAAGTTCCACGAGGTCAGCATCGACACCACCCCCAGTGGTTCGTAACGCAGCAGCGTCTGACCAGCCGCGCCGAAGGCGTCGATCGGCTCTTCGACAGGATGGGTTGCCTATTCCGCGGCGTTCAATGCCGCGAAAGCGCGGCCTTCCACGTGAACGGCCTGCTCATTCGCCGTGCCTCCCTATTCCTGTTGCGCGAGTTCATAAATCACGTCTGCGTGCACCAGCAGCGCCTCGCCTAGCTGGTTCAAGTAGCGCGCCCGCTGCTCGGGCCCGGCGTCGGTCCACGGTCCTGTGTCGAAGGCCGCTTGCGCTGCCGCGAGCGCGCTGGCGACCTGAGCGCGACTCGGGTCGGGCACGGGCGCGATCACCGTCTCGGTAGCCGGATTGACGTCGTCGTAACGGCTCTTGGTCTCGACCCACCGGCCGTCGATGTAAACGCCGTACGTGTCCATCAGCGAGCGTGTGTCAGCCATGCTCGTTCCTTTGGGATGGACGTTCCGGCGGCTCACGTTCGGTCTACACCTGCATATCCGTTGTCGTCAATGTCGATAACGAGACACTGCCATTTCATTTCGGTCGCAGCTTGTTGACACCATCGGCGCCATCAGAGTAGACAGAGTCGATCGGACAGATCGACGGTTTATGTACGGTCGTTCGCGGCGAGGAGGCTTGATTGCCGGTGCGATTCCGCCGTGCGCCACGTGAGCGTTACGCAACCGAGCAGACTGGAGGATGCACTCAGTGACCGACACCAACCTGCTCGATAAGCTGAAAGCACTTGTCGGCCAACCGACCGGTGGCTCCGCAAGGCCTTCGGTGGCCCCGGACCCGGTAAATCAGCCGATGATCCGGCACTGGGCGTATGCACTGGGCGACATGAACCCGGTGTACCTCGACGCGGAGTTCGCGGAGAAGTCGCGGTTCGGCGGCATCGTGTCGCCGCCGGTGATGTTGCAAACCTGGACGATGCCGGCGCCGAAGCTGGAAGGGATCGGCGAACGCGGCGGCTCACCCGTCGAAATCACCAACAATCCCACTGCTTTTCTCGACGAGGCCGGCTACACCAGCATCGTGGCCACCAACTCGGAATTCGAAATCAGTCGCTACCCCAGACTGGGCGACGTTATCAGCGCGACATCGGTATTCGAGGAAGTCTCCGATGAGAAGACGACCGCGCTGGGAACCGGCTTCTTCGTGACGTGGGTCCTCACCTACACCGACCAACACGGCGAAGTCCTTGGCAAGCAACGCTTCCGGGTGCTGCGTTTCAAGCCGGCCCGCTGATGGCGACAATCCCCCGCACCACGACCCTCAAGTGGAGTGACATCAACGTCGGCGACGAGGTGACTCCGCTTGAGGTCCCGGTGACCACGACGATGATCGTAGCCGGTGCGATCGCGTCCCGTGATTTCATGCCCGTGCACCACGACGTGGCCTACGCCAACAAGCAGGGATCGCCAAACCTGTTCATGAACATCCTGACCTCGAACGGGTACTGCATCCGTTTCCTCACCGACTGGGCCGGCCCCGAGGCAATGGTGACTAAGTTGGCCATTCGCCTTGGGGTGCCGTGCTTTCCGGACGACCCGCTGCGCTTCACCGGCACCGTCACCGGCAAGACTCCGGGTCCCGCAGGGCGACGGCCTGCTGAAGATTTCGTCGAAGTCACGTTCCAAGCCGCCAACAGCCTCGGTAACCACGTCTCGGGAACCGCCGTCCTGAGCCTCCTCGAGGGGATCGGTGCGTGACACTGGCGTCAAGACCGGCGACGAGCGAAGAGCCATGACCCAGGCCGCGTCAGCCGACACCCGCGAACTCATCATCGAGTCCGCGTACGCCTGCTTTCGCAAGCAGGGCTTGCAAAAGGCGACGATCGTCGACATCGCCAGGGAGGCGCAAATTTCCCGGAGCACAATCTATGAGTATTTCCGGGACAAAGCGGCGATCGTCGAGGCTTGCGCCGAGCACACTTCCGAGCAGTTTTACCGGCAGATGTCGTTGGCGATGGACCGCGCGGGGTCGCTCGAGGAGAAGCTCGCCCGCGCAGCGGTTTTCGTCACCCAGGCTCGGCGCGCGATTGCATCGGAGAAATTCTTCGACGAAGAAGCCATCAGCCTGCTGTTGACCAAGGATGCCGCTGTGCTGCTGCGTGAGTGCGTCGACTTCTTTGCACCCCATCTGGCGGCCGCCAAGCTCACCGGCGAAGTCCGCAAGGACCTCAACGTCCAGGCCAGCGCCGAATGGTTCGCGCGAATCCTCTTCTCGCTGTTCAGCACTCCCTCATCGACGCTGGACATGGATGACCCGGAAGTGGTCGCCGACTTCGTGCGCTCACATGTTGTTCACGGTTTCGCCAACAACCGTTCACGGCCGCGACGCGCGTCCGACATCCGTTGATAGACAGGAACATTCGTCAGCCTTAGATCGGGACCAAAGACCCCTGGCGCGCGGCCTGTACTGCGTTAGCGTTCTCTTCGACGAGAGGAGATCGCCATGGTGGAGACAACGAAGCGTTACGGAATCATCGCAGGTGTCGACGGATCGCCGGAATCCGATGCAGCCGTCAAGTGGGCCGCGCTCGACGCGGCTATCCGCAACCTACCGCTCACGCTCGTGCACGTGGCGAGCCCCGTCGACGCAGTGTGGGCCCAAGCCGCGGAACTCGAAGAAACGGCCGACGAGCAACGAGCGAAGGGCCGCGACTTGCTCAACCACGCGTCGAAGATTGCCCAGGATGCCCTGTCGGATACGGCGCAGGTACATATCAACGGGGAATTGCTGTCGTCTGCGGCCACTGTCTCGACGCTCGTCGAGCAATCAAAAGACGCCCAGCTCATAGTGGTGGGCTCACGCGGGCGCGGGGCACTGTCCCGCAGCATTCTCGGCTCGGTCAGTGCCGGGCTCATTCGTCACGCGCATTGCCCGGTGGCACTGATCCGCGACAGCGAACGACAGCACGCCGCCGATGGTCCCGTGGTGGTCGGAATCGACGGAGCGACTTCCGATCTCGCGACGGCAATCGCATTCGACGAGGCATCGCTTCGCCACGCCGACCTAGTAGCGCTGCACGCGTGGAATGACGTCGACATGAATGCAATTCCCGGCTACGACTGGTCACCGACGACCGCCAAAGAAGGCGGCGTCCTGGCCAAGGCGCTGAGCGGTCTCCAACAGCGTTTCCCGGACGTTCCGGTGCACAATCGCCTCGTCAAAAACCGAGCGGCGCACGCGCTCGTCGATGCATCGGAGTCCGCGCAGCTGGTCGTGGTTGGGACGCACGGAAGCGGCGCCCTTGCCGGCATGCTGCTGGGCTCGGTCAGCAATGCCGTCGTCCAGGCCGTGCGCGCGCCGGTGATCGTCGCCTGTTCGTCCTGAAGCCGCCGGGTCAGCTCCTGGCAGCGCTGACTGGCCGCCCAAGGGCGTCGCGGGTGATCAGACCGGCCCGCTCGAAACCGGCCAGCCAACCCTGCATCGGCCACCACCCCCAGCGTCGATGAAAGATCACGGCGTTGCGGATGATGTCGTCGACATGTTGGACCGGCGGATCTGCAGTCGGATGATATTGATGATATGCATGCGCCCCACCCACCCAGTACATCGAAATATGTTGTGCTGACGCACATTGCGCAAAGTCGGTGTCCTCCCCGCCGTAGCCGCGGTAGCGCTCGCAAAACCCTCCGAGGTTGGTCCAGGTTTGCGCTCTGACTGCGAACGACAGTGACCAGAACAGCTGGTAGTTCACCGTCTGCACTACCTCGCCGGCAGGCGGGTCCGGTCGGGCCGGATGCGGATTGGTCTGCGCGGGAAGTTCCTCCATCGGGTAGCCTCGCGGACCCGGCGGAGGCAAATAGGTGACCGGACCGCACAGCAGAGCCTGGGCATAGTGCGGATCCTCGGCCACGTCGTGATAGCGACCGATCAGCTCGGTGTGCGGAATACAGTCGACGTCGAGAAACACCAAGAGCTCCGCGGACTCTCGTAACGCGGCGGCCGCACCCTGGTTGCGCCCGTAGGCGAGCGGCAACGGCTCGCCGACCTCCAGGTCAAGCACAACGGCCGGGGATCCGGCGTCGGCGACGATGCCGGCGACCCGGCGATCACCCAGCGCGACCACGATATGCATGTCGGGTTGCCGGGTGCTGCGGAGCAGCCCGTGGAGCTGGCGGCGCAGATGCGCTCCTCGTCCAGACACGGTGGTGATAACGGCAGTGCGCACTAGACAACGGCTTTCGCGCAGCGTCGCACGGTGGATTCTATCGCGGCGGCCGCCCGCTCCGCGGCGCCTGACACCTCCCACCGAACCCACTTCTGGGGATCGGTAGCGAGCGCGTGGGCGATCAACCCGGGCCAAGCCCGGGCGTCCGGCATGCCACGGGCGACGGTGGCGAGGCGATGCCGGCGGAGCACCTCAGCGGTGGCGGCCTGCTCGTCGAACGGGCGCGGCGCCGCAATGACGACGGCCCGCCGTCGCGCGGCGGCGACATCCGCGATAGCACCCTGTCCCGCGTGCGTCACCACGACGTCTGCGGCGCAAATCTGCGGCCACGGATCGCTTTTCCAACCGGCCGTTCCACCGACGACCGTCCACTGAGTGGCCGGGCATGCTCGTGCGCAGTCGTCGATTGCGGCGCCGAAATCCTCGCTGCCACCAGCCAGCACGAGGACCTGGGTGTCGGCTGAGGGGACGCGGGGTGGACAGCTCCGCCCGTCGAATCGGCTGATCCCCCCGACATAACTGGTCTTGGCCGCGTGACCGCGAAGCCACGAAGGAGCCAGCAGTTCGCGCGGCCACGCCGCGATGATGTGATCCGCCAGCCGGTGGGCAAGCACGTGCGGTGCGTCGAACCGGCCACCGGGCAGGGCCATAACGACGACCGGCACACCGAGCAGCCGGACGAATGTCGCCACCTCGACCGACACGTCTGTGACGACGGCGTCGGGTCGGGTGTCGGCGACCCAGCGCGCGATCACGTTCATTCGGTCACGCAGTCCGTCGTCGTGGTGCGGTGCCCAGTGAAAAGCCCCATACGCGGTCGGATTCGGCGGTTGTTGTGAATCGTCGTCACGCGCTAAACGAATGACCTCGGCGAACGGATGGGGTTCCGGTATGGGTAACGAACTCAACGCCGTGACTGGGTTCTCCAGCCTCGCGGCAATGCTTGTCGCGCGTGCGAGATGTCCGTAGCCGCAGTGGTGAATGTAGTAGCCGATCATGGCTTTCCTCGTCATGCGTGTCGATGGTGTGGCGATACAGATCCAGGTAACCGCGCAGCATCGCTTCGGCCGAGCACCGCTCGAGGGCATGCTGGCGCACCGCGGCGCGCGACAGGTTCTCCACCTCCGCCACGGCCGCCGCCATGCCCGCGACGTCGCCGGGTGCGACCAGCTGACCTGACTGAGGCGCAACCAGTTCGGGCACGCCTCCGCGCGCGAAGGCGATCACCGGAGTTCCGCAGCACATCGCCTCGGCAACGACCAGTCCGTAAGGCTCGTCCCACACCGGTGTCACCAGGGCCGCGGCAGAGCCCCCGACGAGGCGTGCCAATTCTTCGTGGTGCAGATGACCGGCGTACCGAATCTGGTCACCGAGGTGAGACGAGACGTGCTCCTCGAAGTAATTCGAGTCGGACACCGGCCCGGCAATCACGAGGTCCCGTCCGGCGCGGCGGGCCGCGTCGATGGCGAGATGCGGCGCCTTCTCCGGGGTGATGCGGCCAAACCACACCAGATGATCCCCGCCCGCGCCCAAAGGCCATCGGTCGGTGTCGATTCCATTGGGCACCACGCTGATGTCCGCGATGGCATGCCGCCATGCTGATGCAGTGTGCTGCGACACGGCGGCGAACCGGGTGCCGGCCCCACCTGAGGCGTCGATCGCGGATTCCAGCCACGGCGTCGGCGGTGTGTGCACGGTGGTGAGCATCGGCGTGGCAAGCATCGGCGCCATCGCGACCGGCAGGTAGTGCAGGCTGTGGTTGTGGATGATGT
This sequence comes from Mycobacterium paraterrae, assembly GCF_022430545.2. Taxonomy (NCBI): domain Bacteria; kingdom Bacillati; phylum Actinomycetota; class Actinomycetes; order Mycobacteriales; family Mycobacteriaceae; genus Mycobacterium; species Mycobacterium paraterrae. The sequence goes on from NZ_CP092488.2 coordinate 460,682, forward strand.
CGAAATCATCGGCAGTGCAACGTACTAACTGCATCATGAGCATCAGGTAGGCATGGTGATCGGCGAGGAACGGCCCCGCTGTCATCGACACGTCGGCGCGCGCGGACGGCGAGATCAACAACGGCCGGACGTCCAGCGTTCGAGAGCCGATGCCGGGGTCCGAGCCCGGCGCAGCGAAGATCGACACGTCGTGACCACATCCGGCGAGGGCACGAGCCAGATGCCACACGTGCGCTTCCAGACCACCGGCGAACGGCTGTCGAATGGGAAATCGGCTGGATGCGATCAGCGCGATCCGCAGCGAAGACGTCATGACAGCACGCTCTGGTACAGGCGACGGTGAGCTACGGCGAGCCGATCGCGTTCTGCACGGCGGGCCGCCCAAGTGGCACGCGGCACCGAACGCCCCATCGCCCACTCGCGGTATAGGTCATCGATGGCGCGGCGCAACGACTCTTCATCGAAGCGGTGCTCGTCGAATTCGAATACGCCGCAATGGTGTTGCTGATGGTAGAAGCCGCAACTCGGGACAACGGCCGCGGTGCCCAGGTCGAAACAGGCTTCCAACCATCCCGAATGACTTCCGAATCGGTACGGGAGCACCGACACGGTCAGCGACGAAAGGTAATCCCACAGCTCGTCGTCGGAGAAGTACCGATGGACACGGACCCGGACGTGGTCGTGCCGGTCGTACTCCAACAGTGCCGCTCCGGCATCGGGGGCGAACCAGTGGTTGTCACGGTCGAAGATTTCGTCGTGCACATTGATTCTCAACTCACCGCAGGGCAGCGCCGCCACGATTTTGACCAGCGCGTCGAGAACCGGCAGCGGATCCATGTTGGCGCGAAGACTTTTGGCGTGCACGCCCACGGTAAAACGTTCGCCGTGCGGTCGCTGCCGCTCGATACGAGCTTGCTCGAGGACATGCGGATGAGGCAGCACGCGGGCATTTCTGCCCCACTGCCGCCGAATCGCTTCTGCGGCAGCATTTGTCAGCGTGACGAGTTCGGCAGCGGCATCGACAAGCACCTGCTGCTGATCGGTGTGCGCCCGCGGGTCGGGATGATGCGGATTGCGCAGATCGTGCACGGTGTAGACCAGCGGCTTGCCGAACCGGTGAAGCTCTCGCGTGACGTCGAAAAGCTCGTCCGGCCCGACCGCGTCGAAGCCGAAGTGTACGTGGAATACATCGAACAGCCGGTGGTTGGACGTCACCCAACCGGGCTCGAGCATCAGCGGCGGCCACCAGCCGCCGGGAACCTTGCGGCCGTCCGCGGGCTCCGGATCATCAAGCCGGACAACATCATCCGGCATCCCGGGTGGCGACAGATGCCGGACATAGACATGCGACGCCGGCACCGAGGCAACACGCAACGTGATCCCCTTCGACGAAATGGAACCGACAGGAGTGACGGGCCTCTGACGGCGTCTGTCCACTGAGATCCGCGGGATCCATTCCTGCGAGCTGAAGAATGCGGCGCAGTACTAGTACCCGGCGCCGCAGGCGTTAAACCGGTTTGCTCAGGGCCGCAGAATCACCTTTACCGCGCCATCTTGTTTCTTCTGGAATATGTCGTAGGCGTGCGGAGCCTCGTCGAGCGAAAGGACGTGCGTGGCAAAGGTGTCGACTCCCAACGGGTCGTCGTCGGTGAGCAGCGGCATGATGTCGTCCGACCACCGCTTGACGTTCGCCTGGCCCATTCGCAACGTGATCTGCTTGTCGAACAGGGTCAGCATCGGCAGTGGATCAGCCATTCCGCCGTACACCCCGGACAGCGAGATCGTCCCGCCACGGCGGACGATGTCGATCGCCGAGTACAGTGCGCCGAGCCGATCCACACCCGCGGTCTGCATCAGTCGTTTGCCCAGCGCATCCGGCAGTAGGCCGGCGACCTGTTGAGCCGCTTTGGTCACGGGCGAACCGTGCGCTTCCATGCCCACCGCGTCGATGACCGAGTCGGTGCCACGGCCGTCGGTCAGCTCGCGAATGACGTCTCCGACGGGTTCATCGATGTTGCTGAGGTCGATGGTCTGGATGCCGCGAGCCGCGACCCGGGCGAGCCGCTCGGGCACCAGGTCGACCGCGATCACCCGATAGCCGAGATGGTGGGCGATCCTCGACGCCATATCACCGATCGGACCGAGGCCGAGCACTGTGACCGAACCGCCGTCCGGAATGTCGGCGTACGCCACCCCTTGCCACGCTGTGGGCAACACATCGGACAGGTACACGAAGCGTGAATCGGGCGGCCCGACAGGCACTTTGATGTGGGTGAATTGCGCCTGCGGCACTCGTAGAAGTTCTGCCTGTCCGCCGGGGACTTCGCCATACAGCTCGGAGTAACCGAAGAGCGCCGCACCCATTCCCTGGTCGCGCACCTGGGTCGTCTCGCACTGGGTGTAGAGCTGCTGATCGCACGTCGCACAGCTTCCGCAGGAAATCTGGAACGGGATCACCACGCGGTCGCCGACCCGAAGGTCACCTGCCTGACTCCCGACTTCGCGAACGATCCCCATCGCCTCGTGCCCGAGGATGTCACCGGCGTTCATGAAGGGGCCCAGCACTTCGTACAGGTGTAAGTCTGACCCGCAGATGTTGGTCGACGTCACCTCCACGATGGCGTCGGTTGGTTCTTGGATCTTGGGGTCGGGCACCGAGTCGACGCGAACGTCGCGCTTGCCGTGCCAAGTGACAGCTTTCATCTTCACGTCGTACCCGCCTGGCGGCAACGCAAACAGCCGTTGCGGGTCCGATGGCGAGCCCCTGATGACCAATGGCCCTGCCGGCGGGGTCGATGCTCCCGCGACGCTGAAGGCACCTGAATCGAAGAGGACTGCACGAGGAGGCATCCGTGGATACCGCTGAAATCCTCTGCCCAGCAATAGTAGTGGGCATCGATGGCTCTGAGGCCGCGATCCGGGCTGCGGAATGGGCGGTCGACGAGGCCGTTGAGCGGGACATTCCGCTGCGCCTGGTGCACGCCATCCCCTCCCAGATCGAACCCGCTCCGTTCAGCGCCGTCGGCAACGTCGACATGGAAGTCGAATACGCCGAAACGGCGCTGCGGCTGGCGTGCGCGGCGGTGACCGCCACCGGCAAGACGGTGAAGGTCGACACCGAAGTCGTCCGCGGTGACCCCGCGCCAATACTCATCGCCGAGTCTGTCGATGCCGCAATGATCTGTATCGGCTCGACCGGTATCGGTCGGCTGGCGCGCGCTCTGCTGGGTTCGACGGCCACTGATGTCGCCGAAAATGCGCACTGCCCGGTGGCGATCGTCCGCAGCCACGAAGGCCATGCGACCCGGCTGAGCCCGTTGATCGTAGCCGCGATCGATGAGTCGGACGACAGCGACGCAGTGGTCGAAATGGCCATCAAAGAGGCGAGATTGCGCACGGCGCCGGTTCTTGCTGTCGAGGTGCTGCGCGGGGAGACCAGTCGCATGCCCAACAGCGATTGGGAACACCGAGTTCAGTGCTGGAACGAGTCCCACCCGGACGTCGACGTCTACTGCGCGGCCACGCGCGACGGCATCGCGGATTTCCTCGGCGTGACGAACAGGACGATTGCGCTGGCCGTCATCGGAAGCAGCGATGCGGACCAGGTCGCCAACCTGATCGGGCCGCATGATCACTCGATGATCGGGCACGCTGAATGCTCCGTTCTGATCGTCCGGCCGTAGACTCCGTGTGGTCCGACCATGAAATATGCTGTGCCGCAATGGAAGACCCGGTCAGCTCTAAGCTCCGCGACGGTGCCACCGTGTTGCTGCGACGGCTCGGCCCAAGTGACATCGATGCGGTGAAGGAATTGCACAACAGGCTCACCAAGGAAGAGCTCTACCTAAGGTTTTTCACCCCCCATCCGGGTTTCCTGCCTGAGTTGGCCGATCAGCTCACCGACAGCGGCGGTCAGAACTACGCGCTTGGCGCCTTCGAGGCCGACGAGCTGGTCGGGGTGGCCAACTACGCGATGTGCGGCAAGCCTGCGACAGCGGACGTCGCCGCGGTCGTTGCGCATGGTGATCATTCACGCGGAGTGGGCACCGCTTTGCTGCGCCGGCTGGTGCATGTGGCGCGGGTCAACGGCGTTCGGCATCTGGTCGGCGATGTGTTATCGGCGAATTCCGCGATGTTCGACCTCCTCCACGAGGCCGGTCTGAAGCCGCAGCGCAAAGCTTACGACTGCGGTGTCGTGCACCTCGACGTCGATCTCAGCGGCGCGGAATTCGACTCCGTCTAAGAAGCCGACTCAATCCGAGTCCCGAGCCGTCAGCAGAACCGTGAACCGTCCAGGTACTCGACGACGTCCCCGAGTGGGCGACGGGGCGTGGCGGGCAATACGTCAGCGTCGACCGGAGCCCAACCCACGCGAAGCAACATTTGCGGATAGGCGTCGAGCCCGAAGACCTCGAGCTGCACGGCATCGCGTGTCTCGCGGATCTCCAAAGGTTCGGTGACTGGGCAACTGGCCAGTCCGATAGCTGTGGCACTCAGCAGCACGAGGCTGCTGGCTTCTCCGGCTCGAAGCCGTGCCAGGAGGTCGTCTTCTCTGGTGCCGAGCGCCAGCACCACGGCGTTGTCGTCGGATGGTTCGGTATCGACCGGCTGGTCCAAAGCGGGGCCCGCGAAGAGCCGCGGCGGGAGCGGAGCCGTGGGATCGGCGTCCGGGGTGTTGCGGGCCGGCACGCCCGCCCACGATGCGTATCGTCCGCTCCACACCGTCAACTCGGAAAGGTAGCCGTAGTCTGTGGCGTGCTTACGAATGGCCTGCACCATAATGTCTTTCAGCCCAGACCGCGAATTGACCTGGCGGAGCATTACACCGGTGCGGGCCGCGCGCGCGCCCAGCAGCGCAATGTCGTTGGCGGGAACCTCCCACGAGCTGTAGCGCCGCCGATCGGTGCGTCGTCGTGGAATGGCCGCTGCCAGCGTGATATCCAGCTCGTTGGCCGGCCGGCGGTGAACTTCGATCGCGGCAAGATGCTCGGGATCATCGGGATCCGGCAGCCGATGGATCTTGGATTGCCAGCCGAGCGCGCCGAGCGCCACGACACAATGATGCAAAGCGATACCGCAACTCAATGTCAGATCGCGGCTGTCGGGGTCGGTCTTGGCAAGATGCAGCCTGCGATCGGCGTAAAGGTGCAAACTGTTCGAACCCACCCGCCAGCGCCAGGGCTGAGTGTTGTGCACCGATGGTGCGCGGGCGGCCAGCGACAGCGCTGTCTTCACGGTGTCGCGATCCGGAAAGGAAGCGTTCATGGGATTGTGACCGCCTGTCGTCATCTCGTGTGTTGCTTTAGGATGAGCGGATTCGGCGGGGCTGGTTAGGGCCCAAAGGCTCTAAAGGTGACTAGCTTTCGAATCGCTTGCCGACTCGGACCGCCCGCGGTCGCCGGGACTTAGGACGGTGATGCCAGTGCCGAAAGTCTCTGCACATGGAAAAGCCGCACACCTAGTATTTCCGACAACCTGTGGAACTCGCCCCGGCGTACGGCATTGGGAGGCACCACGTCTGATCGCGCGCCCATAGGGACGTCAACTACGAACGCGTCGCCGGCGGCCGGTTTGACGTCTGCCGAGGTTGCGCAACGCGTCGCGGAAGGCAAAGTCAACACAGTTCCCCGCCGGACGACACGCGCGGTGTCCGACATTGTCCGGGCGAACCTCTTCACGCGAATCAACGCAATCCTGGCCGTGCTGTTCATCGTGGTGGTCGCGACCGGCTCGCTGATCAACGGGCTGTTCGGCCTCCTGATCGTCGCCAACAGCGTCATCGGAATCGTGCAAGAGCTGCGGGCCAAACTGACGCTGGACAGGCTGACCATCGTCGGGCAGGCCAAGCCGGTGGTACGCCGCGACGGCCAGGCGCGCGAAGTGCCGCCGGCGGAGGTGGTTTCCGACGATGTGATCGAACTCGGGCCCGGTGAACAAATTGCGGTGGACGGCATGGTGGTCCACGATTCCGCGCTGGAGGTCGACGAGTCACTGCTGACCGGCGAGGCCGACCCAGTGCTGAAAAAGACTGGCGACATGGTGATGTCGGGCAGTTTCGTCGTCGCAGGCAGCGGCGCCTATCACGCCACCAACGTCGGAGGTGACGCGTACGCCGCAAAGTTGACCCTCGAGGCCGGCGCATTCACCTTGACCAAGTCCGAACTTCAGGCGGGCGTCAACAAGATTCTCGGAATCATCACCTACCTGTTGATACCGACCGCTTTGCTGATCATCTACACGCAGCTGTTCACGACACACGCCGACTGGCGGCAATCCGTGCTCCGCACCGTGGGCGCCTTAGTGCCGATGGTCCCCGAAGGCCTAGTTCTGATGACGTCAATAGCGTTCGCCGTCGGCGTGATTCGCCTCGGCCAGCGCCGGTGTCTGGTGCAAGAGTTGCCGGCGATCGAAGCCCTGGCCCGGGTCAACGTGGTGTGTTCCGACAAGACCGGAACACTGACCGAGAACCGTATGCAGGTCGCAGGATTAGAGCAGCTCGACTCGAGTATCGCGCTCGACGCCATTGTCGACGTGTTTGCGTCGCTTGCGGCGCGCGACGCCCACCCGAACGCGAGCATGCAGGCGATCGCTCAGGCATATCCCCATCCGCCGGGTTGGACCGTCACTTCGACCGCGCCGTTCAAGTCGTCGACGAAATGGAGTGGATGTTCCTTCGCAAAACACGGCAACTGGATTCTCGGTGCCCCAGACGTTCTCCAGGAACCCTCATCCGAGGCCGCACAGCAGGCCGAAGCCGCAGGCTCGCAGGGATTTCGGGTACTGCTGCTCGGATCCAGCCCGATTCCCGTCGATCATCCAGATGCACCGGGTTGCCTTACTCCCGTCGCATTGATCACGCTGCGGCAGCGGATCCGACCGGATGCTCACGCCGCCTTGCGCTTTTTTGCCGAGCAAGGCGTTTCGGTCAAAATCCTCTCCGGTGACAATGCCGCCTCGGTCGGCGCGGTGGCATCGCTCGCCGGCCTCGACGGACAGACGTGTGACGCGCGGACGTTGCCGACTGACCTCGACGAACTTGCCGAAACGATGGACCACTACACCGGTTTCGGCCGAGTGCGACCAGACCAGAAGCGTGCGATGGTGCGCGCGTTGCAGCGGCGCGGCAATACGGTGGCGATGACCGGCGACGGCGTGAACGATGTGTTGGCACTCAAAGACGCCGATATCGGCGTGGCGATGGGGGCGGGCAGTCCCGCTTCGCGCAGCGTTGCTCAGATCGTGCTGCTGGACAACAGTTTCGCGTCGTTACCAATCGTCGTCAGCGAAGGCCGCCGCGTGATCGGCAATGTCGAGCGGGTAGCCAATCTGTTCCTCACGAAGACCGTGTACTCCGCGCTGCTGGCCCTGCTGGTAGGACTCTGCGGTGTCGCGGCGCGGTGGTCGGGCTTCCGGTCGCCGATGTTCCCATTCGAGCCCATCCAGGTCACCATCGCGGCATGGTTCACCATCGGTGTCCCCGCGTTCATCCTGTCGCTGGCCCCGAACCACGAACAGGCGCGCCCGGGTTTCGTGCGCCGCGTGGTGACGGCGGCGGTGCCCAACGGCACGGTCGCCGGCGTCGCAACTTTTGCGTGCTACCTGCTGGCATGGCAGGGAAACACGGAGGTCTCAATCCGCCAGGTGCAAGCTTCGACCTCGGCGCTGATCACCCTGCTGGTGATCGCGGTGTGGGTGCTGGCAACGGTCGCCCGCCCCTACACCTGGTGGAAGGTGGCCTTGGTCGCGTCGTCGGGTGGGGCGTACCTGGCGATTCTGTGCAGTTCCTTCGCGAGAAGCCACTTGACGATCGATCCGTCGAACGTCGCGTTGACCGCCACCGCAGTCGGCATCGGGGTGGCGGGTGCCGCTGTCGTCGAGGCGTGGTGGTGGATGCAGCGCTCGTCGGGCGGGGTCAAGGCGCACTTGTGGCAGCGATCGGCGTAACCATTTACGAAGCGTCGAATACCCTTCGACTCCGGGATCGAGGGGTTAGTCGGCAATCTGCACGGCCGCGAGGTCTTCGCTCTGCCGTTGCGCCTGATCTTTGATGCGTAACAACACTTTCCGGATCAACAGAGCAATGGCGGGCCGCGCAAGTTCGACCACAACAACCTCACCCGGGTGCCGCAGGCCGACCCGAGCCCGGGCCAACAGCCGCGTATGGGTTGCCGTCTGCGACTGCAGGCGAAATGACCACACCACGTTCGGCAGAGCTGGCGCGACAGCGCTGAGCACGATGTCACGTTCGGGTGTCACCGCCTCGACCCTGAAGGCCAGCCCGCCACGAAGCCCCATCCAGCCATCGGGCTTGAGACGCAGGGTGTCTCCGGCCGCTAGCGGCTTCCATTCCCGACCGCTGCGCTCGGATTCGTGCATCCGAAGGCCCGCCATGTTCTCCAGCGCGAATCGGCTGCCACGAGCGCCGCGTCCCAGCCCCATGCGTAGCAGCAGCGGCCAGACGATCGCCGGCGGCGAATCTATCCATATCGCTTCGGTCACCTGGATAGCCGGCTCACCGAGCATCTCGTCGCCCGGCAACGGTGCTTTGCACTCGCCTTTGGTGGTTCCCCAGTTGCGGTAATACCGGCGTGCGGCATAGAGCAAAGCCGCAACTACCGCGATCTTGGTGAATTGAGTCGACGCAGACATGACGCCAGTCTGCGCAACTCAGCGCTCTGTCACGAGAGGCTTTGGTCCTCGGTGCCGCTGAAGCCCCAGGGGCACCGGACGAAAAGGTATCAATACCTTTCAGTTCAGGACCATCTCCTCCTACGTCGGCCTCGCACCGCGCAATAGCGTTGCTGTCGAGAGCCTTTCACATCATCGAGATATCGGGAGATTTGATGCTGGATTCGTTTGCTCCGAAGTCGGTGATTGTTGGTATCGACGGATCGGACGCAGCCATTCGAGCCGCTCAGTGGGCGGTCGACGAGGTCGCCGACACCGACGTCCCGTTGCGGCTGCTCTATGTGAGGGATTTGAACTCGGGCGCAAGTCGGGCCGAAACTCGCGCAGCGTTCGAAGCCGGTGAGGCCGCGGTGTACGCCGCCTACGACGCGGTCGTCGCAATGGGCCAAGCGGTGAAAATCGAAATGGAGATCGTCGAAGGCCGTCCGGTGCCGATGCTGGTCCAAGCCTCGAAGTCGACGCAGCTGATCTGTGTCGGTGACGTCGGGGCTGGCCGGCTATCGCCGGCGGGATTCGGTTCTACCGCTACCGAATTGATCCAGCACGCGCACTGCTCGGTCGCCGTCGTCCGAGGAGGTATGCCCCATCACGACGAAAAGCGCTCAGTGGTCGCTTATGTCGTCGGATCACTCGACGACGAATTCGCCGTCCAGCGAGGCTTCGAAGAAGCCGAGCGACGAGACGCACCGCTGGTACTGATGATGGCGTGGCGATCTGGGTTGGAAGACCTTCAAGACGACGCTGCCCTCACCGAACAGGAACGCCGTAAGCACGACGTATTGGATCATTACGCGGCGCTGTGGAGTCCGCACTATCCTCGCGTGACGGTGCGCACCGTCGTCAAGTACGGACCGTTCCTCAATTACCTCGCCGACAATGCGGCGTCCGTTCAGGTGGCCGTCGTCGGCGCCACCGCGGTCCACGAGTTGCGCAAGCTCATAAGTCCAGCCGCCGACCCGGCGTTGCGCCACAGCGATTTCACCGTGATTGTCGCACGCTGAAGAAGGTCCTTGCTCCGCTACGGGTGCGCCAACGCGCGCATGAAGAAGGTCAGGTTGGCGGGTCGTTCCGCCAGCCGCCGCATGAAGTAGCCGTACCATTGGGTGCCGAACGGCACGTAGACCCGCACCCGATTGCCGTCGGCCGCCAGCCGACGCTGCTCGTCGTCGCGGACGCCGTACAACATCTGGTATTCGAAGTCCGTTGCCGTTCGACCGGTCTCGCGAGCGAGCAAGGGAACCGCGTCGATCACCGCAGGGTCGTGCGATGCCACCATCGGGTATCCGGGTCCGGCCATCAACAGTCGAAGGCAGCGCAGATAAGCGGCGGTCACCGCGGCAGCGTCGCGATGGGCCACCGATGCGGGTTCGTCATAGGCGCCTTTGCACAGTCGAACGCGCGCACCAGAGGCGGCGAACTGCTCGCAGTCACCCGGCGTGCGTTGCAAGTAGGCCTGCAGCACGACACCCAGCCATGGAAAGTCGGTGCGCAATTCGGCGGCGATCGACAGTGTCGAATCGGTGGTGGTGTGATCCTCGGCGTCCAGCGTGACCCACGCACCGATCCGTTCCGCGCGCTCACAGATCCGGTAGGCGTGTTCGAGCGCAATCTTCTCGCCGTCGTGGTTCAGCGCCTGTCCCAGCGCCGACAATTTCAGCGACACTTCAAGTGGCCGCACGCCCTCCCGGGTCGCGTCTGGCCGGCGACCCAGCGCGTCGAGGAGATGCAGATAAGCCGACACGGTGGCGTTGGCGCCCTCGATGTCGGTGACCTGCTCACCCAGGTAATCGATGCTGACTAGGCGACCCGAATCACGCAGTGCCGCGGCACTTTCCAGAACGCCCGCCAGAGTCGTGCCGGGTACGAACCGGTGGACGACTTTGCGGGTGACAGATAGCCGTTCGGCGGTGTGCTGCAATCCATGCGAACGACTGGCGGCCAGGATCGCCGGCCGCAGCGTCTTGGAAAACAGGCCGGTCATTGCGGCACCATGTGCGGATAGTTGTGGTCGGTTGCCGGAACGAACGTCTCCTTGATCGAGCGTGCAGAGGTCCAGCGCAGGAGGTTCAGCGCCGAACCGGCCTTGTCGTTGGTGCCCGACCCACGGGATCCGCCAAACGGCTGCCGGCCCACCACCGCGCCCGTCGGCTTGTCGTTGATGTAGAAGTTGCCGGCCGCGAAGCGAAGTCGGTTCTCGGCGGTCAACACCGCTTCGCGATCGTCGGCTATCACCGCTCCGGTCAGGGCGTAACGCGAGCCGGTGTCGATGATGTCGAGCACGCGGTCGAAATCGTGGTCGGGGTAGACGTAGACCGAAAGGAGTGGGCCGAAGTATTCGGTGGCGAAGGATTCGTCGGTCGGGTCGTCGGACAGCAGCACCGTCGGACGCACGAAATACCCTTCGCTGTCGTCGTACTCACCGCCGACGGCGATCGTGACGCCGGATGTGCTCTTCGCGCGCTCGACGGCCGCGACGTTCTTGGCAAAAGCTCGCCGGTCGATCAGCGCCCCGCCGAAGTTCGTCAGGTCGGTGATGTCGCCGAACGGCAACTCGGCGGTGGCGGCCAGGAGGTCATCGCCCATCCGCTGCCAGACCGAGTGCGCGATGAACGCCCTCGACGCCGCCGAGCACTTCTGTCCCTGATAGTCGAACGCCCCCCGAATCAACGCGGTACGTACCACGTCTGGCCGTGCCGACGGGTGGGCCAGCACGAAGTCCTTTCCGCCGGTCTCCCCCACCAGTCGCGGATAGCTGTGGTAGCGCTCGATGTTCGTGCCGACCTGCCGCCAGAGATGCTGGAAGGTGTCCGTCGATCCGGTGAAGTGAATGCCGGCCAGTCGCGGATCCGCCAGTGCCACTTCCGAAACCGCGTAACCGTCACCGGTGACCATGTTGACCACACCAGGGGGCAGACCGGCCGCCTCGAGTAGCTGCATGGTCAAATACGCCGACAGCGACTGTGTCACCGACGGCTTCCACACCACCGTGTTGCCCATCAGCGCCGGAGCGGTCGGCAGATTCGCCGCGATCGAGGTGAAGTTGAACGGTGTGATCGCGTAGACGAATCCGTCCAGCGGGCGGTAGTCGCTGCGGTTCCATTCGCCGGGGGCGCTGCGCGGCTGCTGCGCCAGGATCTGCCGCGCGAAGTCGACGTTGAAACGCCAGAAATCCGCCGTCTCGCAGGAGGCGTCGATCTCGGCCTGGTAAGCGGTCTTCGACTGGCCCAACATGGTTGCCGCGGCGATCTTCTCCCGCCATGGGCCGGCCAGCAATTCGGCGGCTCGCAGGAAGACCGCCGCGCGTTCGTCGAATGGCGTTGCTGCCCAGGCTGTTCGAGCCAAGGACGCCGCTTGGACGGCGGCAGCGGCATCGCGGTGCTGCGCGTTGGTCAACGTGCCGAGCGTGGCCGAGTGTCGATGCGGCTGCACGACGTCGACGCGGTCGCCGTCGCCCATGCGGTGGCTGCCGCCGATGACGTGCGGCAGCTCGATCGGGTGATCGGCCAACTCGGCAAGCGCGGTCTGCAGCCGAGTCCGCTCGGGCGAGTTCGGCGCGTAGTCGTGGATCGGCTCGTTGACGGGTTGCGGAACGTCAGTAATCGCGTCCATGTCTCAGGATCTCAGTGCGAACGCCGCATCGTCTTGGCTGATCGGACAAGATCGAAGTGCTTGGCTAGTACGATCGGACAACATGGACGTCGGAGGAGTGCGGCTCGGCCAACTCCTGCTGGCCCTGGATACGACAGTCGCCCGGCTGATCGAAGCGCCCCGGGGCCTCGACCTGACCGTCGCCTCGGCCGCGCTGATCGACGCCGACGACGTGAGGCTCGGAGTGGGGCGAGGCGCAGATTCGGCCGACGTGTTTTTCCTTGTCGGCGTCGCCGACACCGAGGCGCAGCACTGGATCGATCGTGGCCCGGCCCCGGTCGCGATCTTCGCCAAAGAACCCTCCCCAGCGCTGATAGCTCGTGCGGTCGCGACCGGCACGGCGGTGGTGGCCGTCGATCCCCGGGCCAGGTGGGAGCGGCTCTATCGCTTGGTCGACCACGTCCTGGAACACCACGGCGATGCCGAGAACGACTCCGGCACCGATTTGTTCGGGCTGGCGCAGTCCCTGGCCGACCGGATCCACGGCATGGTGAGCATCGAGGACCAGCAATCCCATGTGTTGGCCTATTCGGCGTCCAATGACGAGGCCGACGAGTTGCGGCGGTTGTCTATCCTCGGTCGCGCCGGGCCGCCCGAACACCTCACCTGGCTAGGCCAGTGGGGCATTTTCGACGCGCTGCGCGCCGGCGGCGACGTGATACGCGTTCCCGAGCGACCCGAGTTGGGACTGCGACCGCGGCTCGCGGTGGGCATCCACCAGCGAAGCGTCGACGACCGTCGAGCCCCCGCGTTCGCGGGCTGTATCTGGGTGCAGCAGGGGTCGATGCCGCTGGCCGACGATGCCGAGGAGATGTTGCGCGGCGCCGCGGTGCTGGCCGCCCGCATCATGTCCAGGCTCACCGCCAAGCCGTCGATCCAGGTTCTGCGTGCCCAACAACTACTCGGGCTGGCCGACAGCGGACCGGTCGATCTGGCCACAATCGCGCGCGAGCTCGGTGTGGTCGCCGACGGTCAGGCCGCACTGGTCGGATTCGACGTCGTCGACACCACCGAGTCAGCCCGGTCCGACCGGCTAGTCGATGTTCTTGCGCTCAGCGCCAACGCTTTTCGCGCCGACGCACAGGTCGGCTCACGCGGGTCGCGGGTATATGCGGTGTTTCCGCAGACCACCAAGCGGTCGTCACTGCAATCCTGGATCCGCGGCACGATCGGCGCGCTGGATTCCGAGCTGAATGTGCGGCTTCGGGCGGTGCTCGCCGCGCCGTTGGCCGGGCTGAACGGGCTGGCGTCGGTCCGGGCGGACATCGACCGGGTACTCGATAGTGCTGAGCGCCATCCTGATTCGTTCCCAGCGGTGACATCGCTGGCCGAAGCCCGAACGACGGTTTTGCTCGACGAGATCGTCACGATGGTGGGCGCCGACGAGCGGCTGGTCGACCCACGGGTCCGGCAACTACAGGCTCGCGACCCAATGCTGACCCACACGTTACGGGTGTATTTGGATGAGTTCGGCGACGTCGCGAGCGCGGCCCAGCAGTTACATGTGCACCCCAACACCGTGCGCTACCGGATCCGGCGGATCGAGACGATCCTCACATCGTCGTTGGACGACCCCGATGTCCGGTTGCTGCTGTCGCTGGCACTTCGGGTCGCCGAACGCGCCTCGTAAATGTGCGCGGAGTCGTGCAACAGTTATGTTCAGCGTGACGGTAAATGAAAGAGGGGCAACATTTTTCCGTCAGCTAAGCTGCGCTGGTGACAGATCACCCGACCGCGTACCTGGTGCTGGCCTCTCAGCGAAGCGGCAGCACCCTCCTCGTGGAGTCGTTGCGCGCGACGGGTGTGGCTGGCGAGCCCCAGGAGTTCTTCCAGTACCTTCCGACCACCAGCCAGTCGCCGCAACCGCGCGAATGGTTCGCCGGTGTCGACGACGAATCGATCCTGAGCCTGCTCGACCCGCTCGACGAGGGCAAGCCCGACCTCGCCCCGCCGGAGATCTGGCGCGACTACATCCGCACCGTCGGACGGACCCCGAACGGTGTGTGGGGCGGCAAGCTGATGTGGAACCAGACACCGCTGCTGCTCGACCGCGCCGCCGGCCTGCCTGATCGGTCGGGCGAGGGACTGCTCTCCGCGATCCGCGACGTCGTCGGCCAAGACCCACTGCTCGTCTACGTCTACCGGCCGGATGTGGTGTCGCAAGCGGTGTCGTTCTGGCGAGCGGTACAGACACGGGTCTGGCGCGGACGGCCCGACCCTGTGCGCGACGCCCGAGCCACCTACCACGCGGGCGCCATCGCGCACGTGATCACGATGCTGCGCGGTCAGGAAGAGGGCTGGCGCAACTGGTTCGCCGAGGAGAACGTGAAGCCGCTGGAGATTCCCTATCCGGTGTTGTGGCGCAACCTCACTCAGGTGGTCGGTGACATTCTCGAGTCCCTGGGGCTGGATCGCGGTCTGGCACCCGACCCGGTGCTGGAACGCCAGGCCGATAAGCGTTCCGACGAATGGGTAGACCGGTATCGCGAAGACGCCGAGAAAGAGGGGTTGCCGCTGTGACCGCATCCGTTGAGACCACGCACGTCGACGAATTGCGGCTGCTGGAAGCCGAAGCCGTGCACATCATCCGCGAGGTGGTCGCCGAACTCGAGCGCCCCGTGCTGCTGTTCTCGGCCGGCAAAGATTCCATCGTCCTACTTCGATTGGCGGAGAAGGCTTTCCGGCCACTACCCCTGCCGTTCCCCGTCATGCACGTCGACACCGGGCACAACTTCCCCGAGGTGATCGAGTTCCGCGACCGCCGGGTCAGCGACCACGGCCACAAGCTGATCGTCGCCTCGGTTCAGGAATCGATCGACAAAGGCCGCGTACCGGATCCGGGTCCACGTGCGTCGCGCAACCGGGCGCAGACCCGCACGCTGCTCGACGCGCTCGAGGCCGGCGAATTCGACGCCGCGTTCGGGGGTGCCCGCCGCGACGAGGAACGCGCCCGCGCCAAGGAGCGGATCCTGAGCTTCCGCGACGAATTCGGCCAGTGGGATCCCCGCGCCCAGCGCCCCGAGCCGTGGTCGTTGTACAACGGCCGTATCAAGAAGGGTGAACAGGTCCGGGTGTTTCCACTGAGCAACTGGACCGAGCTCGACGTATGGCGATACATCGAGCTGGAAGGCCTTGAAATACCGTCGATTTACTACGCGCACGAGCGTGAGGTCTTCGAACGCGACGGCATCCTGCTGGCCGTGTCGGAGTACACCAGCCCGGAGGAGGACGAGCGAGCCGCGACGGAGTGGGTCCGCTACCGGACCGTCGGCGACCTGACGATCACCGGCGCGGTGCGTTCACGTGCCACCGACATCAGCGGAGTGATCACCGAGATTTCCGCGGCGACGGTCTCCGAGCGCGGCGAGACGCGCGCCGACGACCGTACCTCCGCCGCCGCCATGGAGGACCGCAAGCGAGAGGGCTACTTCTGATGACACGCCAACTGCTGCGCATCGCCACCGCGGGATCGGTCGACGACGGCAAGAGCACCCTGATCGGACGGTTGCTGCACGACACCGACAGCCTGCCGCTCGACCACCTGGAAGCGGTCACCGACGAGGAAGGTGTCGCCGACCTCGCGGCATTGTCCGACGGCCTGCGCGCCGAACGCGAACAAGGCATCACCATCGATGTGGCTTACCGCTTCTTCTCCACCGAAAGCCGCAGCTACATCCTCGCCGACACTCCGGGTCACGAGCGTTACACCCGCAATATGTTCACCGGCGCCTCCAATGCACACGTGGCTATCTTGCTGGTCGACGCCCGCGCCGGCGTGCTGCGGCAGACCCGGCGCCACGCGCGGATCGCAAAGCTGTTGGGCATCAAGCACTTTGTCGCGACCGTGAACAAGATCGACCTGGTCGACTTCGACCAGAAACGGTTCACCGAGGTCGAGACCGAACTTCAGCAGCTGGCCGCCCGACTGGGCAACATCGAGATCACTGTGATTCCGATCGCGGCGAAGCTCGGAGACAACGTCGTGCACGCCTCCGAGAACACCCCGTGGTACCACGGGCCGACGCTGCTGGACTACCTGGAAAGCATCGAATTGACTGCGCCGCAGGCCGAGCCGGCACGATTGCGCCTGCCAATCCAGTGGGTCTCGCGGCCGACCGACGAGCAACGGCGTCGCTACACCGGACGCTTGGCGGCAGGCACGCTGTCGGTAGGCGACCCAGTAATTTCGCTGCCCGCCGGGACCCGCTCGACGGTCACCGCGCTCGACACGCTCGACGACGAGCGCACCACCGGTGTTGCGCCGCTGTCGGTGTCGATCGAACTGGCCGACGACATCGACGTGGGTCGCGGCGACGTGCTGGTCAGCGGTGCCGAGGAGGCATCGCTGCCGGTGCTGGCCCGCGAATTGCATGCGACCGTGTGCTGGTTCGTCGACACTCCGCTGCGAGCCGGAGATCGGCTGGCACTCAAGCAAACCAGCAACAGCGTCCGCACCACCGTGCAGGAGCTGCACTCACGGCTGGATCCCGAAACGCTCGACGAGCTCGACCAGCCGGTCGAGCTGGCGCTCAACGATATCGGCACCGTCACCCTACGGACCAGCTCGATCGTCATCGCGGACCCGTACAACGACAACCGGGACAGCGGCGCATTCATCCTGATCGACGAGACCACCAACGACACCGTCGGCGCCGGCACCATCATCGAGGCGCGCGAGATCAAGCCCGGCACTCACTCGCGCACCGACATCCGTTGGCATCCCTCGGCATTGGACCGCGATCACCGCTGGCAGGCCACCGGCCAGGCCGGCGCGACAATTTGGTTCACCGGCCTGCCCGCCTCCGGCAAATCGACCATCGCGGTCGCGGTGGAGCGTGCGCTGGTCGAGTCCGGGCGAACGGCGTATCTGCTCGACGGCGACAATCTGCGGCACGGCCTCTCCGATGATCTCGGGTTCTCCCCCGGCGATCGCACGGAAAACATCAGGCGGGTCGGTCATTTGACGCGTCTGCTCGCCGACGCCGGTGTGGTGGCGTTGGCGTCGCTGGTATCTCCGCTGAAATCGGACCGCGAGACCGCGCGCGCCCTCAACGACGCGGCCGGGCTGCCCTTCATCGAGGTGCACGTCGCCACGTCGCTGGCCGAATGCGAAAAGCGGGACCCGAAAGGGCTTTACAAGCGGGCGCGCAGTGGCGAGCTCAAAGGTCTCACCGGAGTCGACGCACCCTACGAGGCGCCCGAGGACGCTGACCTCGTCCTCGACACCGCCGGCGCCGACACTGACGAGCTGGCCGCGCAGGTGATTGCTTTGCTCGACAAGCGCAGTCCGCGACCGTTGAGCTAGACCAAAACCTTGGTCTTCGCGTAGATCTCGGCGAGGAACTGCTCGACGGCAATCGCGGCGTGGCCGGCCCGCGCCGACCCGAAAATGTCGAAAGCGTGCTGCGCGTAAGGTAGTTCGGCGTACACCACCGGCTGTTGGCTGACTTCACGCAGCCGGGCGCTGAACGCCCGACCCTGCTCGACGGGAATCAACGAGTCGTTCGTCCCGTGTAGCACGAAAAATGGTGGTGCGTCAGCAGATACGTGGTTGATCGGCGACGCTTCCCGGAAGGCTTCCGCTATGTCGCGACGCCCCATCTTGAAGACGTACTTGCCGAGCATCGGCGCCATCAGCGGGTGGACCGCCTCTTCACGGTTGAAGTCGTAGAGACCATAGAACGGAACCGCGGCCCGCACGCTGGTATCGGCGTCCTCGAATCCTGGCTGGAACCGCGGGTCGTTCTGCGTGACCGCCGCCAGCGATGACAGGTGCCCGCCGGCCGAGCCACCGGTGATCGCGACCCAATCCGGGTCGCCTCCGTATTCGGCGATGTGCTCCTTGGTCCACGCCAACGCCCGTTTGACGTCGACAATCTGGTCCGGCCACGTCGACCGCGGGCTGAGCCGGTAGTTGATCGCGACACACACCCAGCCCAGTTCGGCCAGATGGCTCATCAACGGATACGCCTGCTGCCGTTTGCTTCCCACCATCCACGCGCCGCCGGGCACCTGCAATAGCACCGGCGCCTTGCCGCCGCGATCCAGGTCGGGCCGTCGCCAGATGTCGAGATGATTGCGCGCGCCGTGCTCGCCGTAGGGGATGTTGGTGTCGTGCGCGTAATCGCTGTAGATGCGCGCCATTCGGAGCACGCCCGGTGACTTGGCCGTTCCCGCACCCGCCGGTCGCTTCCATAAGTCCGACGACTGGGTGCGGCGGTCGGGACCCAGCCCGGCGTCCAGCGCCGCTGTCAACGGCACCGTCGACTGTTGACCGATGCGGTTCAGGTTGAGTAGCCCCAACCAGGACAGCGCCGATATCAGCCAGCTGAACTTCCGCGCATGCGGCGAGAGTTTTCGCGTGACCGCGGCCAGCAACGCGAACTGAGCGGCGATCACCTGCAGCGGCAACTCGGACGCGAATACCCCGAAACTGAACGCGTACATCGAGAGATAGCCGCGCTTACTCAGCGGCCGGTAGCCGTTGGCCGTGCCCATGAGGCCGGCCAGCGAAGCCAACACGGCTGACAAATTCTTCACGACCACCACTTAACCACAGGAGTTTCAGGTCACTGGAAACACTTGCGTCACTTCAGTTTCATGCGTCGAATCGTGTCGGTGGGTGTCGTTAGAATTCGAACATGCGTTCGAGTAGTCGTGAGGATGTCGTCGAGGGTCTCGACGCGCTGCGCGCTGTCATGAAACGCACCCTGGACCTCGGGTTCGACGCGTTGACCACCCCCGAGCGGCTCAACGTCCTGGAAAGCTTCGAGGTGTTCCGCCGGCAGCTGCCCGCCGTCGAGCACGAGCTGATCAACGAGCTGGGCCACGAAGACCAGGCGGTGCTGGGTGGGAAACTACCCGCGGTGCTGGCCGACCGGCTCCGGATCAGCCGTTCAGAGGCGTCCCGCCGTATCCACGAAGCCGCCGATTTGGGCGAGCGGCGGGCCTTGAACGGTGAGGTGTTGGCGCCGGTGTTGCCGGCGACCGCCGCCGCCCAACGCCGTGGGGATCTGAGCGTGGCCCATGTGGCGGTGATCCGCTCGTTTTGGCAACGCATCCCCGACGTTGTTGATGTCGGCACCCGCGCACGCGCCGAAGAGGAGCTGGCTTACCGCGCCACCGAGCACCGCCCCGACGCGTTGTCGAAACTGGCCGACCGGCTGATGGACTGCCTCAACCCCGACGGCGACTTCTCTGATGTGGATCGGGCTAAGCGCCGCGGCGTGACGATCGGTCGCCAGGACATCGACGGCATGAGCAAGATCAGCGGCTATTTGACCCCGGAGGCGCGGGCCACCTGGGATGCGGTGTTCGCCAAACTCGCCGCACCCGGCATGTGCAACCCCAACGACGCTGAACCCTGCATCTCCGGTACCCCGTCGCAGGACGCGATCCAAGGCGACACCCGCGGCGCCCACCAACGCACCCACGACGCCCTGCTCACCGCCGGGCGCGCCCTACTAGCCTCCGGCGACCTCGGCCAACACAACGGGCTACCCACCAGCATCATCGTCACCACCACACTGCAAGAACTCGAAGCCGGCGCCGGGCGGGGTTTGACCGCCGGCGGCACCCTGCTACCGATGTCCGATGTCATCCGGCTGGCCCAACACGCGCATCACTACCTGGCCATCTTCGACAAAGGGAAAGCCCTGGCGCTCTATCACAGCAAACGCCTGGCCACACCCGCCCAACGACTCGTCCTCATCGCCAGAGATCGCGGCTGCACCTTCCCCAGCTGCGACATCTCGGGCTACCACTGCCAGGTCCACCACGACAACCCCTACCGCACCAACCCCATCAGCGACGTCAACCACATGACCCTCACATGTCCCCCCAACCACGCCCTCACCGAACAAGGCTGGACCACCCGCAAAAACAGTCGCGGCGAAACCGAATGGATCCCACCACCCCACCTCGACCGCGGCCAACCCCGCACCAACACCTACCACCACCCCGAAAAACTCCTCCAAAACGGAGACGACGACGAAGCCGCCTAACTATTGCCGCCACCCAATCGGCGGGCATAGCGTTCCCCCATGGCCCAACGGCGGGATCCACGAATCGTCATCATCGGCGCCGGCATGTCTGGGATCGCCGCAGGTCATGTGCTGCGGCAGTCCGGCTTCCACGACTTCACCATTGTGGAGAAAGGCTCGGACGTCGGCGGTGTCTGGCATTGGAACCGCTACCCCGGCCTGCGCTGCGACGTGCCGTCTTACGGCTACCAATTCGCGTTCGCACCGAAGCCCGACTGGGGCCACGTCTGGGCGACGGGTGACGAGATCCAGCGCTATCACCGCGACCTGATCGACGATCTGCAGCTGCGGTCCCACCTGCGGCTCAACTGCGAAGTCACCGAGGCGGTGTTCACCGGCGGCCGATGGCGGCTAAGCACCGCCGACGGCGGCCGACTCGACGCGGACTTCGTCATCGCCGCCACCGGAGTCCTGCACCAGCCGTTCATCCCCGACTTTCCCGGCCTCGACTCGTTCGCCGGTCCGGTGGTGCACACCGCGCGCTGGACCAACATCAAGACCCGAGGCAAGCGAGTCGGCGTCATCGGCACCGGTTCGACTGGTGTGCAGGTCTTTTCGGCGTTACAACCTGACGCGGCCCACATCACCCACTTCGCCCGCACGCCTCAATGGGTGATGTGGATGCCGATGAGAATGCCGCAACCACGCATCGTCGGCCACCTACTCCGACGACTACCAAGGCAGGACAAGACGGTCAGGCTGTCGCAGTTCATCGGCTCCGACTATCTGACCGACCTGGTCATCCGGCCCACGTGGCGGCGCCGGGCGGCTCAGCGCTACGGGGCGATGTGCCTACGAGTCTTGGTGCGCGACAAGAAACTTCGGGCCCGGCTGAGACCGGATTACCAGCCGTTCTGCAAGCGTCAGGTGCTCTCCGGCGACTACTACCGCCGCATCGGCAAGCCGAATGCGAGCTTCGTCAGCGAGGCCATTGTCGAGATCACCAAGACCGGTGTGCGGACCGCCGACGGCGTTCACCATGAACTCGACGTGCTCGTGCTGGCCACCGGCTTCGCCGCGCACAACTACATGCGACCGATGGCGGTGCGCGGCCGCGATGGGTTGTCGATCGACGACGCGTGGGCCAAGGGCCCACGGGCTTGGGGCATGACTGCGATTCCCGGATTCCCGAACCTCTTCATGGTGCTGGGCCCCAACTCGCCCACCGGGTCCATGTCGCTGCAGCACACCGCCGAGTTGACCGCCCGCTATATCGCCAAGTGGCTGAACCGCTTTCGCGACGGTGAAATCAACGCCGTCGAGGTCACTGAGGAGGCCACCGATCGCTTCGCCGACGAGGTCGCCGAGGCGATGGTGCCGACCGTGTGGAACACCGGCTGCAACTCATGGTACTTCGCGGACG
Source organism: Mycobacterium paraterrae (assembly GCF_022430545.2). Classification (NCBI taxonomy): domain Bacteria; kingdom Bacillati; phylum Actinomycetota; class Actinomycetes; order Mycobacteriales; family Mycobacteriaceae; genus Mycobacterium; species Mycobacterium paraterrae. The sequence goes on from NZ_CP092488.2 coordinate 482,423, forward strand.
ATAATCACATCGACCTGTGGCCGTTCGACCGGAAGCGGTTGACTCGCATGTTGACTCAGCCCCAGGACGCCGACTACATCTTGACGTAAGCCGGGATTATTCTCGCCGCTCCTCCGCATCGCTTCACTCTGCATCGTCGTCGGCGGGATTATTCTCGCCGCTCCTCCGCATCGCTTCGCTCTGCATCGTCGTCGGCGGGATTATTCTCGCCGCTCCTCCGCATCGCTTCGCTCTGCATCAACGTCGGCGGAAGCAATCTCCGCCGCCAGCCTTGCATTCGACAGCACCAGCGCGACGTTGGCGGCCAGCGATGCGCCGTGCGTCTCGCGGTGAAAAAACTCGAGCAGGAACGGCGTGACGTCCTTACCGTGCACGCCCGCCGCCTCGGCGGCAGCCAGCGCATCGCCCAGCACTCGGTCGTGCAGCGCGCGGTCCATCTCGTCGTCGGGCGCGATGGGGTTGGCAAGCAGCAGCCCATAGCGATCGGTGCCCAGCTGACGCCGGGAGTGCAGCACCTCGGCGACCTGCCTCGGGGTCTCGACCCGCCAGCCCACCGGATAGCCGGAATCGGCCAGGTAGAACCCGGGGAACCGATCGGTGCGGTAGCCGATCACCCCGACATTGAGCGACTCCAGCCGTTCCAGGGTGGCCCCGACATCCAAGATCGACTTGACGCCGGCGCACACCACCAGCACGCCGGTCCGCGACAGCGTCATCAGATCCGCGGACTCGTCCCAGGTGTCGCGCGCACCCCGATGAACTCCGCCCAACCCGCCGGTGGCGAATACTGAAATACCCACTGTCGCAGCCAAATGCGCGGTCGACGCGACCGTCGTCGCACCGTCGCCACAGCGCGCAGCCAGCACCGCGACGTCACGAACGCTCACCTTGACCACCGTGTCGCTCTCGGCGACGTGCCGCAGCGCCGCATCGTCGAGTCCGATGTGCGGCTCGCCGCCGATGATCGCGATGGTCGCCGGTACAGCCCCGCCCGCGCGCACCGCCGCCTCGATATCTCGGGCAACCCGCAGATTATCCGGCCGCGGCAGACCGTAGCTGATGATCGTGCTCTCCAGCGCAACGACCGGCCTGCCGGCAGCCAGCGCATCAGCCACCTCGGGAAGGACCTGCACGGGTTGAACCCTACGGCTTAATTGCCCAATTCCTCCCCATCGCGCTACGCGCTCTGCATCGTCGTCGAGCTACGGCTCAATTTCCCGACTCCTCCCCATCGCGCTACGCGCTCTGCATCGTCGCCGGGCTACGGCTTAATTGCCCAACTCCTCCCCATCGCGCTACGCGCTCTGCATCGTCGCCGGGCTACGGCTGCTCGGGCGTCTCGGTCACGGTGTAGCTCGGGTCGTTCATCGCCACTTCGTTGTTGCCGCTCTGGGTTGCCTTCCCGGTGACGCGCAGAACCTGACCCGGCTCGATATCGTCACCGTGACCGGGCTGGAATGTCACCCGGACATCGCCGCTGTCGTCGCCGAGGACGATCCACCGGAATGTCTTTCCCCGCTTGGTGATGTCTTCGACCTGGCTGACCCGGCCCTCGACGGTGGCGCGGCGTCCCGGAACCAGGTTGCCCACCTCGATCACCTCCGCGGGCTTCTCTGGATGCTCGTAGGCCTCGGTGGGCTCGTCGTCGCCACGCCAGATCCGCATCTCGATTTCCTCGATCTTGGAGGCGATGCGTTGCTCCAAGATATCCGGGAAGGCCTGCCGGATCCGCGACTGGACGTCGTAGGGAACGATGGTGGCCGCGGCGTCCGGCACGCGGCTGACGGCACGCGAGATCTTGTCCGCGGTCTGGTCGTGCAGCAGCCGTCCGAGCACCGGTGCGTAGGTCCGCCGCGGCAGCAATACCGTCACGTGGGTGTCGCGATGTTCGTTGCGCGCCTTGATCACCAGCTTCTGCACCGCGCGAACGATTTGCCGGTCGGGGCAGTCGATCACCCGCAGCCGGGTGTCGAGTTCGAAGTTGTCCCAACGCTTCCGCAATTCCGCGGCCCGGTCCGAGTCGATCATGAAGTGCACCGCGACCAACTCGTCGGCCCGCAGGCCCTTGCCGTAACGCAGCGCTTCGAGCACGGCGAGGTCCAGCGAGTTCACACAGACGAAGACGCGGTGACGCGCATACTTGGTCATCTGCGGGCGATCGGTGCGGAATGCCTCGAGAATCGCCGACTCGGCCCGGTATTCGCGGTTGAGCCGGATCAGCGCGAATACCAACACCGGGAAGACCACCACGACCAGCCACGCGCCCTCGGTGAACTTGGCGACGGCGAAGATTCCCACCACGATCGTCGACAGCACCGCCGCGGAGAAGTTGATCGCCAACCGGTACTGCCAGCCACGCTCGCGCTCGGTCAGGTGGTGTTTGGACATGCCGTAACCGGCCATCGAGAAGCCGGTGAACACCCCGATCGCGTAGAACGGCACCAGCGCATTGACCGATCCGCCGGTGAAGACCAGCAGCGCCACCGACAACACGGCCAGCGTCAGGATGCCGTTGGAGAAGACCAGTCGATACCCGCGCTGCATCAGCTGACGGGGCAAAAAGCGGTCCTCGGCAACGAAACTCGCCAGCGCGGGAAAGCCGTTGAAGCTGGTGTTGGCCCCGGTGTAGAGGATCGCTGCGGTCGACACCTGGACTAGCACGTACATGGTGTCACCGACGACCCCGTTGCCGAATACCGCGCGGGCGATCTGGGACAGCACCGACGGGTATTCACTGAGGAACGGCGCAGCGTGCGTGGCGTAGGCGAGATAGCCGACCCCGGCCAGCAGGATACCTAGGATGCAGGCCATCGCGGTCAGTACACGGCGCGCGTTGAGGCTCTGCGGCTTACGAAAGACATTGACGGTATTGGAGATTGCCTCGACACCCGTCAACGACGAGCCACCATTGGCGAAAGCTCGTAACAGCACCAGCACCGTCGCGCCCATCACCAAACCGCTGCTGTGATGCACCGGAACCGCCCCGACGGCATGGCCTGGATCATATTGCGGCAGGCCCCAAACCAGATGCCGGACAACGCCGGTCACGATCATCACCAGAATCATGACCACGAACGAATAGGTGGCGATCGCGAACGGCAGCCCCGCCTCACGTAACCCGCGCAAGTTCAGATAGCAGATCAACAGCACGACCCCGACGGTGATCTCCAGGCTGTAGGGGCCGAGCGCGGGCACCGCCGACGCCACCGCGACCGTGCCTGCCGCCGACTGCACCGCCACCGTCACGATGTAGTCGATCAACAGCGCCGCGGCGGCCACCTGTGCCACCTTTGGTCCGAAGTTCTCCCGCGCCACGATGTACGACCCGCCGGCCTTGGTGTAGGCCATGACGACCTGCCGGTACGACGCTGCCACCAGCGCGAGAATCAGCAGGATGACGCCCATGATCGGCAGCAGCAGAACGAATGCCGCCAGCCCGGCGTGCGGCAGCAGTTCGGTCAGGATCTGCTCGGGACCGTAGGCGGTCGAAGAGATCGCGTCAGGCGAAAGCGCCCCCAGCGCAACGGGATTCGACAACCGCTCGTTGGAGAGCTCCTGGGTGATCAGTGGCTTACCCAGGAAGACGCGCTTAATTACGTCGGCGAAAGACGGAGGAACTTCCTGATCTTCAGCTGACGACGTCACACCCTAAGCGGTACTACGCGTGACCCGCTGGGGTCAAGGCGTCCGGATCGACTCGTGCGATGCGTGACTCGACGTCGTAGGGCACGATGATCGCGGTCGCACCCGGGATGCGGCTGACCGCCCTGGCCATCTTGTCGGCGGTGCGGTCGTGCAGCAGGCGGCCCAGCATTGCGGAGTAGGTCCGGCGCGGAAGCAGCACCGTCACCTTCGTGTCCGGGTGGTTGCGCTTGACCTGCAGGACGAATTCCTGTGCGACCCGGCTCAGGTTCCGATCCGGGCAGTCGATGACCTTGAGTTGGGTGTCGTGCTCGAAGTGCTGCCAGCGCTCCTGCAGCTTGGCGGAGTGCTCGGCGTCGACGACGAAGTGCACGGCAAGCAGTTCGTCTGCGTGCAGTCCCTTGCCGTAACGCAGCGCCTCGACCTCGGCAAGGTCGACGGAGTCGACGAACACAAAGACCCGCAGTCGTGCGTATCTGGCCAGTTCGGGCCGCTCGGTCCGCGACATCTCCAAGACCGACGCTTCGGCCCGGTACTGCTTGTTCAGCCGAATCAGGGTGTAGACCAGAATCGGGAACACGATCACGACCAGCCAGGCGCCCTCGGTGAACTTGGCCACCACGAAGATGCCGACGACGATTGTCGACATGAGCCCGGCGGAGAAATTGACCACCACCTTGCGGCGCCAGCCCGGTCCGCGACGGGTGTAGTGGTGCTTGGCCATGCCGAAGCCGGCCATCGCGAACGCGGTGAACACACCGATCGCGAAGAAAGGCACCAGCGCGCTCAACTTCGCACGGGTCACCAGCAGCAGGGCCACCGCGAGTGCGGTGAGCGTGATGATGCCGTTGGAGAACACCAGCCGGTGACCGCGCTTGGTCAGCGGGCGCGGCAGGAAGCGGTCCTCGGCGACGAAGCTCGCCAGCGCCGGGAAGCCGTTGAAGCCGGTGTTGGCACCCGCGAACAGGATCGCGGCGCTCGATGCCTGCACGGAGAAGTAGAGGATGTTGCCGAGAACGCCGTGTCCGAAGACCGTACGGGTGATCTCCGAAAGCATCGAAGGGTACTCGTCGAGGTACGGGGTGGCGTGGGTGACGTGCGCGAGCCATGCGACGCCGGCCAGCAGCACCGCCAGAATGCACGCCATCAGCGTCAGCACCTTACGGGCGTTTACACCCTGGGGCTCGCGAAACACATTGACGGTGTTGGAGATCGCCTCGACACCGGTCAGCGATGTGCCACCGTTGGCGAAGGCGCGAAGCACCACCAGGACCGTCGCGCCCATCACCAGACCGTTGCCCTGATGCACCGGCACCGCGCCGTCGATGGTTGCCGGGTCGTACTTCGGCAGACCCCACATCGCCTCGCGGATCAGGCCGGTCACGATGGTCAGCAGGATCATGCCGACGAACCAGTAGGTGGTGACCGCGAAAATCCTTCCGGATTGCCGCAATCCGCGGAGGTTGGCAATACAGATCAGGATCAGTACGGCGATCGTGAGTTCCAGGTGATACGGCCGCAAGATCGGAATCGCGGACACGACAGCGACCGTCCCGGCCGCGGGTTGCACGGCCGCCGTCACCACGTAGTCGATCAGCAATGCCGCCGCGGCGATCTGCGCGATCCGGGGCCCAAAGTTGTCTCGCGCGACCATGTACGCCCCACCCGTGCGGGTGTACGCCATGACGACGCCGCGGTAGGACGCCGAAACCAGCAGCAGGATCAGCAGAATCACGCCCATGATCGGCAGCAGCAGAGTGAATGCTGCCATTCCCGCCCGCGGCAGGAGTTCGATCATCACCTGCTCGGGACCGAAGGCAGTCGACGAGATGGCGTCGGGTGAGATTGCGCCTAAGGCAACGGGATTCGAGAGTCGCTCGGAGTCGAGCTGTTCACTCGTCAGTGGCTTGCCGAGAAAGAAACGCTTCCAACCGTCGCTGAATGACGGCGGAATGCTTGAATCGCGCTGCGATGCTGTAACCACGTATCACTTTCCTCCGGAGTCAGCGACCCTTGTGGAGCACAAATCATCCACGCAGATCGGCTGCGGCCCGGGGCAACTCTATCGGATCGACCTGCAGGTCCGCGCACCTCGCGGCTTCCGCATCGGCCGCACTGGCCATCGCGATCCTGGTAGCGACGTCGTACGCGACAATCTGTGCGCTTGCTCCAGGAATCCTGCTGATGACCTTGGCAATCATGTCGGCGGTGCGATCGTGCAGCAGCCGGCCCAGCAGTTGCGAGTACTCCCGGCGCGGGAGCAACACCGTGACCTTGGCGTCCACGTGTTCGGTCATGGTCTCGCACACCAGGTCGTGCGCGGCCCGGCTGAGATTGCGGTCAAAACAGTCGACCGTCCGCAAACGGGTGACGTGGCCGTAGTGCTCCCACTGCTGGCGCAGCTGCTCCGCATGCTTGGAGTCCAGCACGAAGTGCACCGCGGTCATTTCGTCGGCTTCCAGCCCCTTGGCATAGCGCAGCGCCTCGACTTCGGCCAGGTCGACCGAGTCCACCAGCACAAGCACGTGGTGGTGGGCGTGTTTCAGCAGCTCAGGAGGTTCGGTGGTGGACGTCTGCAGCACCGACGACTCGGCGCGGTACTGCCGGTTCACCCGCATCAAGGCGAACACCAGGATCGGGAAGACCACCACGACCAGCCACGCACCCTCGGTGAATTTGGCGATCGCGAAGATACCCACCACGACCGTCGAGAGCAGCCCGGCGGAGAAGTTGATCACCAGCTTGTGCCGCCAGCCGGGTCCGCGGTGGGTGAGCCAGTGCTTGGTCATCCCGTAGCCCGCCATCGAGAACCCGGTGAACACGCCGATCGCGTAGAACGGCACCAGCGCGTTGAGCGACCCGCCCGTGCCGACCAGCAGCGCGACCGCCAACACGGTGAGCACGATGATGCCGTTGGAGAACACCAGCCGATGGCCGCGCTTCATCAACGGCCGCGGCAGGAAGCTGTCCTCGGCGACGAAACTCGTCAACGCCGGGAAACCGTTGAAGCTGGTGTTCCCACCGGTGTAGAGGACCAGCGCGGTCGCAGCTTGGACGAGGAAATAGCAGACGTGCCCGAAAACGCCGTCACCGAAGACCGCCTTGGCAATCTCGGACAGCATCGACGGGTAGCCGCTCTCGTACGGGAACGCGTGGGTGAGGTGTGCCAGCCACGCGACGCCCGCCAGCAGGAACGCCAGAATGCACGCCATGATGGTCAGCACCTTGCGGGCGTTGCGGCTCTCCGGTGGCCGAAACGCGTTGACGGTGTTCGAGATTGCCTCGACCCCGGTCAGCGACGAACCGCCGTTGGCGAACGCCCTCAGCACGATCAGCAGGGTGGCACCCATGATCAGGCCGCTGCCGTGGTGTACCGATACCGCGCCGTCAGCGTGCACCGGATCGTAAACCGGCAAACCTCCCAGGAATTCCCGAGCAATTCCGACGATAATTGTCAGTGAGACCATGCCGACAAACAAATAAGTAGGTAATGCAAAAGGCAAACCGGCTTCACGTAATCCGCGCAAATTGGCAAAACACATCAATAGAACAACGCCGACAGTTATTTCGAGGCTGTAGGGCCCGAGGGCCGGGAAGGCCGACGCCACCGCGACCGTGCCGGCCGCGCACTGCACGGCGACCGTGACGACGTAGTCGATCAGCAACGACGCGGCGGCGATCTGGGCCACCTTCGGCCCGAAGTTCTCCCGTGCGACCACATACGATCCGCCGGCGCGGGTGTACACCGCCACGACTTGGCGATATGACGCCGCCACCAGCACAAGGATCAACAAGATGACGCCGGTGATCGGCAGCAGCAATGCGAAGGCAGCCATGCCGGCCGCCGGCAGCAGCTCGATCATCACCTGTTCTGAGCCGTAGGCGGTGGACGATATCGCGTCGGGTGACAGTACGCCCAGCGCGATCGGGTTGGACAACCGCTCGTGCTGCAGCTGATCGTTGATCATCGGCCTTCCGAGGAAGACCCTCTTACACCGGTCGGAAAACGACGGCGAGATCCGAAGTTCGCCGGCCAGCTGTGACATAGCAAATACCTCACACAATTTCTAAGGGCTTTACGCAGAAACGGGTTGGACCTCGCCAAAGCCTACGGTTCTCGGCTGGAATTCGCGCGCCCAGAAACGCGTATCCAGCGATTTGCGACGCTTCTTAACGGAATCTTGACGCCCTATCCGGCAGACCCGCCAGTCGCGGTCGGCATGCCATGTGGATAGTTTCGGTGTCGACTCCCGTTCACCATCGGTCGGCGCGCTCGCCTCGTCGGGCGGCGCGCTGGATCAGTTCGTGACCCGGTCGGCCGCGGCGGCGATTCGCTCGTCGGTGGCGGTCAACGCGACCCGGACGTGCCGGGCACCGCGTGCACCGTAAAACTCGCCGGGAGCGGCCAGGATGCCGCGCTGGGCGAGCCAGTGGACGGTGTCGCGGCACGGCTCGTCGCGAGTCACCCAGAGGTAAAGCCCGGCCTCGGAATGGTCGATGGTGAACCCGGCCGCACGGAATGCCGGCAGTAGCACCTCACGGCGCTGCCGATAGCGCTCACGCTGCTCGTGCTCGTGGACGTCGTCGTCGAGCGCGGCGACCATCGCCGCCTGCACCGGCCTCGGCACCATCATCCCGGCGTGCTTGCGAACCGCCAACAGCTCCCCGACCACGGTGGCATCGCCGGCGACGAAGCCGGCCCGGTAGCCCGCGAGTGACGAGCTCTTCGACAAGGACTGGATGGCCAGCAGGCCAGTGTGGTCGCCGTCGCATACCGACGGGTGCAGCACCGACAGCGGTTGCGCGTCCCAGCCCAGCCCCAGGTAGCACTCGTCGGAGGCGACCACCACACCGCGGGTGCGGGCCCAGCTGACGAGCTTGCGAAGGTGGTCGACGCCGAGCACCTGCCCGGTCGGGTTGCTCGGCGAGTTCACGAACAGCAGCGCGGGCGCCTCCGGCCCGATCTGGGTGAGCGAGTCGGCGAACAGCACCCGCGCCCCGGCCAGCCGCGCACCGACGTCGTAGGTCGGGTACGCCAGCTCGGGCACGACGACGAGGTCCCCCGCCCCCACGCCGAGCAGGGTCGGTAGCCACGCGATGACCTCTTTGGTGCCGATCACCGGCAGCACGGCCGACTCGGCCAGACCAGTGATGCCGTAGCGGCGGTGGAGCGCGGCGACTGCCGATTCGCGCAGCGCCAGGGTGCCCGCGGTGGTGGGGTATCCCGGCTCGGCGCTGGCCGATGCCAGCGCGTCCCGGATTACGGGCGCGACCGGGTCGACGGGAGTGCCGACCGACAGGTCGACGATGCCTCCAATATGCGACTTAGCCAGCGCCGTCACATCGGCCAGGGTGTCCCAGGGGAACTCCGGCAGTGACGCTGACAATCGTCGACGGTCAGTCAGGCGGCTCAGTCATGCTCCTGCGGCGGAAGGTCCTTGACCGGCTGCGGGTCGTTGTCGGTCTGGCCGACTTTCGCGGCGCCGCCGGGCGATCCGAGCTCGGCAAAAAAGTCCGCGTTGATCTGGGTGTACTGGCTCCACTGCTCGGGAACGTCGTCCTCGTAGTAGATGGCTTCGACCGGGCAGACCGGCTCGCAGGCCCCGCAGTCGACGCACTCGTCGGGGTGGATGAACAACATCCGAGCGCCCTCATAGATACAGTCGACCGGGCACTCTTCGATGCATGCCTTGTCTTTGAGATCGACGCAGGGTTCGGCGATCGTGTACGTCACAGACGTCTCCTCCACGGACTCCAGGGGCTGTTCTGGGTGCGCCGGTAGGTGGCTACTCACTTTCCGGCGGTGAAATGTCTCGGTTACTGATACTAGACGTTGCATATACAACGCAAGTACCAGGTCACTATGCGCGTCGATGCAATGCAACTAGTTGCATAGGGCTGACCGGATTCCCTATGCTGCGGCCGTGGCACTACCCCACGCGCTCTTGGTGTCGCTCTGCGAGCAGTCCGGCTCCGGCTACGAGCTCACGCGGCGGTTCGATCGCTCGATCGGCTACTTCTGGAGCGCCACTCATCAGCAGATCTACCGGACGCTGCGGTCGATGGAGGCCGACGGCTGGGTGTCGGCGACGGTCATCCCCCAGCACGGGCGGCCGGACAAAAGGGTCTACACCGTTTCCGACACCGGCCGCACCGAGTTGGCCCGCTGGATTGCCGCGCCGTTGGGTGGAGGCCGCGTGGGCGAGGCAGGAGTCCGCGAGCTGGCCGTCAAGCTTCGCGGCGCGGCCTACGGCGACTCCAGGGCGCTACACGAGCAAGTCATCGCGCTGCGGGCCGAGCGCGCTCGAACGCTGGACACCTACCGCGGATTCGAGAAGCAATTCGCCGATTCAGAGCCGTTGCGCGGCAACGCGTTACATCACTACCTCGTGCTCCGCGGCGGAATTCGCACCGAAGAAGGCACCATCGCCTGGCTGGACGAAGTGGCAGCCGCGCTGGAGGCCGACTCGAAGCTGGAGGCCCGGTGAACTATCCAAACCTGTTGTCTCCGCTGGACCTTGGATTCACCACGCTGCGCAACCGGGTGGTCATGGGCTCGATGCACACCGGCCTGGAGGATCGCGCCCGCAACACCGACCGACTCGCGGAGTACTTCGCCGAACGCGCACACGGCGGCGTCGGCCTGATCATCACGGGTGGCTACGCCCCCAACCGGACGGGCTGGCTGCTGCCGTTCGCCGCCGACCTGACCTCGTCGGCGCAGGTTCGTCGGCACCGAACGATCACCGACGCGGTGCACGATGGCGGTGGCAAGATCCTGCTACAAATCCTGCACGCCGGACGTTATGCCTACCATCCGCTGTCGGTCAGCGCGTCGTCGATCAAGGCACCGATCAATCCCTTTCGGCCGCGCAAGCTTTCGTCGGGTGGCGTGCAGAGCACGATCGACGACTTTGCCCGCTGCGCCCAGCTGGCCCGCGAGGCGGGTTACGACGGCGTCGAAATCATGGGCAGCGAAGGGTATTTGATCAACCAATTCCTGGCGGAGCGCACCAACAAGCGCAACGACGCCTGGGGCGGCAGCGCCGACAAGCGACGCCGCTTCCCCGTCGAAATCGTGCGCCGGACCCGCGCCGCCGTCGGCAACGACTTCATCGTCAGCTACCGCATGTCGATGGCCGACTTCGTCGAGGGCGGCCAGAGCTGGGACGACATCATTGCGCTGGCAATCGAAGTCGAGGCCGCTGGCGCAACCCTGCTCAACTCCGGCTTCGGCTGGCACGAGGCCAGGGTGCCGACCATCGTCACGTCCGTGCCGAACAATGCGTTCGTCGACATCAGCCACGCCGTCGCCGGTCACGTCGACATCCCGGTGGTGGCCTCGAACCGGATCAACATGCCGCAGGCAGCCGAGCAGATTCTGGCCGACACCCACGTGCAGCTGATTTCGATGGCCCGCCCGCTGCTGGCCGACCCGGAGTGGGTCCTCAAGGCTCACGCGGCCCGCGCCGACGAGATCAATACCTGCATCGCCTGCAACCAGGCCTGCCTGGACCACGCCTTCGTGCACAAGACGGTGTCGTGTCTGCTCAACCCGCGGGCCGGCCACGAGACGGAACTCGTGCTCTCCCCCACCCGGCGCACCCGCTCGATCGCGGTGGTCGGGGCCGGACCCGCCGGGTTGGCCGCCGCGGTGAACGCCGCAAGTCGCGGCCACCGGGTGACGCTTTTCGAGGCCAACGACTTCATCGGCGGCCAATTCGACTTGGCCCGCCGCATCCCGGGCAAAGAGGAATTCAACGAGACCATCCGATATTTCACGACGATGCTGGGTGTCAACAATGTCGACGTGCGGCTCTGCACTCGGGCGTCGGCCGCCGACCTCGCCGGCTACGACCACGTCGTGCTGGCCACCGGGGTGGCGCCGCGGATCCCGGACATCCCCGGCATCGACCACCCGATGGTGCTGACCTACGGCCAGGCCATCACCGGTACCAAGCCGCTGGGCACGCGCGTCGCGGTGATCGGCGCCGGCGGAATCGGTTTCGACGTCGGCGAATTCCTGGTGACCGACACGTCGCCGACGCTGAACCTCAAGGACTGGAAGACCGAGTGGGGTGCCGCCGATCCGTGGGAAGCACCGGGCGCACTGATCGCACCGATCCCCGCCCCGCCGGCCCGGGAGGTGTATCTGCTACAGCGCTCCAGCGGTGCACAGGGTCGCAAGCTCGGAAAGACCAGCGGCTGGGTACACCGGGCCTCGTTGAAACACAAAGGTGTACAGCAGCTTTCCGGCGTCAACTACGAGCGGATCAGCGACGAGGGCCTGCACATCAGCTTCGGCTCGAAGCACGAACGACCCCGGTTGCTCGAGGTCGACAACATCGTGGTCTGCGCCGGCCAGGAGCCCGTGCGCGACTTGGAAGACGAGCTGCGCCGCAACGGAATCCACCCACACGTCATCGGTGGCGCCGCGGTCGCGGCGGAACTGGACGCCAAGCGAGCGATCAAGCAGGGCACCGAGCTGGCGGCCCAGCTCTAGTCGCTCGCCGAGCGTGACACCGCCGTCATGTTCGGCCTCCGGGGCTATGCGGCCAGCGGGCTGTAGTCGGTGGTGCGCTGACGGGCCGGGCGGCCGATGCCCTCGGCGATTGCGGTCAGCTCGGCGACGGTCTTGGCCGATCCGAATTCCGAGCCGGCCATCCGGGAGATGGTTTCTTCCATCAGCGTGCCGCCGAGGTCGTTCGCGCCGCCGTTGAGCATCACCTGGGTGCGCTCGACGCCGAGTTTGACCCAGCTGGTCTGGATCTGAGAGATACGGCCGTGCAACATGATCCGCGCCAAGGCGTGGACGGCGCGATTGTCGCGATGGGTCGGGCCGGGACGTGCCGCGCCGGCCAGATACAGCGGCGAGTTCTGATGCACGAAGGGCAGCGGCACGAACTCGGTGAATCCGCCGGTGCGGTCCTGGATGTCGCGCAGCACGTTGAGGTGGCCGACCCAGTGCCTCGGGTCGTCGACGTGGCCGTACATCATCGTCGAGGACGACCGCAGTCCCACCTCGTGCGCGGTCGTCACCACCTCGATCCACATCGAGGTCGGCAGCTTTCCCTTGGTCAGCACCCAGCGGATCTCGTCGTCGAGGATCTCGGCCGCCGTTCCCGGAATGGAGTCCAGGCCGGCCTCACGCAGACTGGTCAACCACTCGCGAATACTCAACCCGCTCTTGGTCACTCCGTTGGCGACCTCCATGGGAGAGAACGCATGCACATGCATCGACGGCACCCGCGCCTTGACCGCGCGGACCAGGTCGGCGTAGCCGGTGACCGGCAGCTCGGGGTCGATGCCGCCTTGCATGCAGACCTCGGTGGCACCGGCGACGTGCGCTTCCCAGGCGCGCTGGGCGACCTCGTCCGCCGACAGCGAGAACGCGTCGGCGTCGTCCTTGCGTTGGGCGAACGCGCAGAACCGGCAGCCGGTGTAACAGATGTTGGTGAAGTTGATGTTGCGGTTCACCACGAACGTCACGTCGTCGCCGACGGCATCGCGTCGCAGCGAATCTGCCAGCGCGGCAACAGCATCCAGGGCGGGGCCGTCGGCGGTCGCCAGAGCCAGGTACTCGGCGTCCGTGCACGCGGCCGGATCGCGCTCGGCGGAGCGCAGCGCGGCAAGTACGTCGGTGTTGATGCGTTCGGGCGCCCGGGCAGCCAGATCGTGCACCTTGGCCCGGATCGACTCCCAGTCGCCGAACGCGCTGTCCAGATCGCTGCGGGTCTCGGTCCGCCGGCCTTCGGTGTCGATCGCGGCGTTCAGGTCGACCCGGCCTGAGGACACCGAAATGTCGTCCGGCTCCTGCCACGGCATCCCCACCGGGGTGACATCGCGGGCCCATCCGGTGGCCGGATCGGCCAGCGCCGCAACATGACCGCGCACCCGCGGATCGATCCATGCCGCCCCGGCCTGCACATACTTGGGCTGGGCGGTCAGCCGCTCGACCAAGTCGTATCCCGCGGCGGCGGTGACCTCGGCCAGGGTGTCCAGCGCCGGCCACGGCCGCTCGGGGTTGACGTGGTCGGGGGTCAGCGGCGAGACACCACCCCAGTCGTCGACGCCGGCGCCAATCAGTGCCAGGCACTCCTGCTCCGACACCAGGTTCGGCGGCGCCTGGATGCGCATCGCCGGCCCCAGCACCAGGCGCGCGACGGCGATGGTCGCCAGGAAGTCGTCAATCCCGGCGTCGGGCGTCGACGCCATCGCCGTGTGCTCCTTGGCCCGGAAGTTCTGCACGATCACTTCCTGGACGTGCCCGAATTCCTTGTGCGACTTGCGAATTGCATGGATGGTCTCGGCCCGCTCGACCAGCGTCTCGCCGATACCCACCAGCAGACCGGTGGTGAAGGGAATCGACAGCCGGCCCGCATCGGTGAGCGTCCGCAGCCGCACCTCGGGGTCTTTGTCCGGACTGCCGTAGTGCGCCAGACCCTTGGTCTCGAACAGCCGCCGTGACGTCGTTTCGAGCATCATGCCCATCGAGGGCGCCACCGGCTTCAGCCGAGACAGCTCCGACCAGCTCATCACGCCAGGATTCAGGTGCGGCAGCAGCCCGGTCTCCTCGAGTACTCGGATCGCCATCGCGCGCAGGTACGACAGCGTGGAGTCGTAGCCGCGCGCCTCCAGCCATTCTCGGGCCTCGGGCCACCGGTCCTCAGGCCGGTCACCGAGGGTGAATAGTGCTTCCTTGCAACCGAGTTCAGCACCGCGACGGGCAATGTCGAGAATCTCGTCGGGCTCGAGGTACATGCCGGCACCCTGAGCGCGCAGCTTGCCGGGCACCGTGACGAACGTGCAGTAATGGCATGAGTCGCGGCACAGATGAGTGACCGGAATGAACACCTTGCGTGAGTAGCTGACCGGCAACCGACCCGACCCACCGCGCCGCCCGGCCGACTCCAAACCCGCGTCGCGCACCCGCGCAGCGCTGCGACACAGATCCGCCAGATCCTCGCCGCGAGCGGTCAGCGCGAGCGCCGCCTCGTCGACATTCAGCGCCACCCCGTCGCGGGCCCGACGCAACACCCGGCGCATCGCGGGATCGCCAGGCCTGCGATATCGCTGGGGAACCGAGGGGCTGGGTAGCAGGGTCGGCTCTTCGCCCGGAGTCAACGGCACAGTGGTGTAACTTCCGGCCGGCGCCATTTCATCCGCAATTCCATCCGCACGTCCCAACTCTTCGCGACCCGACGCGTGCCATGAGCGACAACAGTAGCCTCCGGCCCAGGACTTGTGGTCCCTGCCCTCAGGGCGCGGTCCGGCGCCGCAACAGCACCCAGAACGGCAGCAAAGTACCCGCCGCTAGCAGCAGGAATGGGCTGAACTCGGTGATTCCGCGGCCGGCGAAGATGACGTCACCACCGGGACCCGGCCGGGCCATCACCAAAACGGTCAACAACCAGGTCCACACCGGCAGCGCGGCCAGCACATTGCGGCTGGTCCACCGCATGGCGACGAATACCAGCGCCGCATTGACCGCCCCGCTGGCCAGCGCGCTGAGCGGAAACGGAATCGCTCCGATGTAGGACGGCAGGAAAAGCGCGCCGCCGATGGCGGACAAGACGCCGTCGAACGCCAACAACCCCAAGACGACGACGGGGGCAACTCGATTCGTCGCGGCCGCGATTCGGCCGCCGCGCGACTCGATCTCTGTCAGGTCGGGACGCTGTCCAGCTGCGAGACGATGGACATGACCGTCCACTGGAAGTTGTCCAGTCGGTCCTGCCAGTGCTGCTGGTTGTAGTCCAGATCCGGATCCATTCCGGCAGCTTACCGCGCGGCCGCACCGGTCAGGTCGACTCCGGCAAGCAGATCGGTCTCCCACCCGCGCTCGTCTCGCTCACCGGCCACGCCCGCGGTGAGTATGTAGTGCTCCTGCGTGACGATGGGCAGCGCGATGTTGTTCGACAGCGCCATCGTGCGGTCGGTGGGACCCACGGTGAGCTGGGTCGCGTGTGCCCGCAGCGCCGCTATCTTCGCCGGTAATGCGGCGGGATCGTCGATGACAGCGTCGATCTCGTCGTCGGGGAAGCCGAGTTCGTTGAAATCTCCGTCCGGCGGGGGGACGATCCACTCCTCGCGCAGGTCGTCGGGACCGAGCGCCGCCCAGCCCGCCGTGAATGCGCTACGCGCGATCACCGTCCAATAGAACTTCGGCACCGACCATGGCCGCCCCGGAAAGTCGTCACTGCGAGCGGCGGCGGCGACCGCCGCGGTCGTGACCACATGCGTCTGGATGTGGTCGGGATGACCGTAGCCGCCGTTGGGGTCGTAGGTGACCACCACGTGGGGCCGCAGCGTGCGAATGATCTCGACGAGAGCGCCGACGGCTTCGTGCTGGTCTGCGTCGCTGAACCGCTGAGAACCCGGCGGCCCATATGTCGGTGCGCCGGCCATCCCGGAGTCCCGCCAGCGGCCGGCTCCGCCGAGGTAGACCGGGCCGTCGAGACCCAGTGCCCGCAGCGCCGCGGTCAGCTCCCCGATCCGGTAACCGCCGAGCTGGTCGGCGTGATCGGCGGCCAATCGCGCCCACCGATCGCCGATCACCTCTCCCTCTTCGCCGAGTGTGCAGGTGACCACCTGGACTTGCGCCCCGCGCGCAACGTAGTGAGCGATGGTTGCGCCGTTGGTCATCGTCTCGTCGTCGGGGTGGGCGTGCACGAAAAGCAACCGCGGAGTCTCCTGCATGAACCGCACCCTACTAGGGCCGTGCGCGGCAAAGGATTTCGTGACTGAAACGCCTGAGCTGCAAAGACAGTCGGCGGTCTGGCAAAGCCCTGTGCACCGGAAATGCACCTCGCTGGCTACTATCGACGGATGGGACAGCAGACGGCAACGGTCCGCACCCGCCGCCGGGGCAAGCAGCTCGAAGACGCCCTTTTTGACGCGACGCTGGCCGAGCTGGCTGTGGTCGGTTACGGCGGATTGACGATGGAGGGAATCGCCGCGCGGGCGCGCACCGGTAAGGCCGCGCTGTACCGGCGGTGGTCCTGCAAGCACGACTTGGTCCAGGCGGCGCTGCTCTACGCGTTGCCGCCGCTACCCGAACCGCGTCCGGATCGATCCGCGCGCGAGAATCTGCTGGCCGTACTCAACGCACACTGCGATGTCGTCGCGGGCAAGACCGCGTTCCCGGGTCTGGACAGCATGCACCAGCTGCTGCACGAGCCGGAGCTGCGGGCGATCTTCGCGGATGCCGTCGTAGGACCCCGCCTACGGATCACCGAATCGATCCTGCAGACCGCCGCGGACACCGGCGAAATCGACCCCGCATCGATCACGCCCTACACAGCCCGAGTCGGCACCGCGTTGATCAACCAACAAATGCTGCTGACCGGCGCACCGCCGAATAAGCGTCAGCTCGCCCAGATCGTCGAAACGGTGCTTCCGCATTTGACGTGAGAAACGTTGCGGCACAACAGAATGAGGTTCTTCATGACCAAAGGCGGGCCGCCCCCTGGTCGGTCCGCCTCTGGCGGCTTCCTTGCTGAACCGGTCAGGTCGAACAGTACCTGAGAGCATTATTAGCGGGCACGCTTCGCTAACTTTCGTCTAACAGTGACCTAATCGTTACCTGTCACTGACCGGTCTTCACCCACTGCCCGGCGTCGCCGACGATGCCGACCGGCACCGCGCCGGTCAGGCTGACGTTCTGCACACTCGGGCCTGCGGCGACGATGGTGGCGTCCTGCAGGATGGGCAGCACCGTGGCCATGTCCCACAGCCGCGGCTCAACGGCGTTGATCACGTCGTTGATGTTCTTGGCACCGCCGAGGGCCGCATCGATATCGGCCTGGATGCTGTGGTCGCAGATGCCGGTCAGATTCGACGGCGCCTGCACCAACGCGCCAGGCTCTTGCGCCTTCGAGGGCGGCGTCGACGTGGCCGCGGTCGGCGTCGTTACGGGGGTGGGCTTGGCGGTCGGTCCGGGCGACGACGGCGCCGTGGTCGTGGATACCGCTGTCGCCTCCAGCGCCGGGCAGCTGTAGCGAGAAGCCAGCAGCGTCGCCAGGTTTCCGCCTGCCTCGCTCCATCCGACCAGCGCGTCCACCCGGTTGTTGACCAGAGCGTCGCGATAGAGGGCGACCGGGTCGATCGCGAGCACGCTCGCGGCGATGCCGACACTGCGCAACTGATCCGCGGCGGTGTTCGCCACGGCAACCGAGGTCGGATCGTTCGCAGCGACGCCGATCACCAGGGACAGTTCTTTACCGTCCTTGCTGACGTGCCCGCGGGGGCTTTCCGGGGTCGAGGTGTCGTTGTCGATCTGGTAACCCGCTGACTCCAGCAACCCCAACGCCGCCGTCCGAGTCATCGCCGGCGGCGCGGTCGGCACGTAGCCCGGGTCGCTCGGCGACCGGATCTGCGCCTGGTCAAGGCTGACGGTGTTGTCGCTGCCCGCGCCGACCGCGGCGAGCAGATCTACGTCGAGTAGACCGAGGATGGCTTTGCGGACCTGCCCGTCGGCGAGCTTCGGTTCGCTGGCCCGCAGCGTCAACTGCATGACCCGCGGCGTCATGATCCGGGCCGTCCGGACGTCTGGAATCGCCGACAACTGCGCGAATGCCGCCGAGCCGCCGTGTACTTGAGCGACCTGCGTGTCGCCGTTGCGGACCGAGTCGGCCAACGCCGCGGGCGCCCCGGCCCGACGGAACAGCACCAAGTCGGGCTTGGCCGGCGGGCCCCAATAGCGATCGTTGCGGGCAAGCAGGATCTCGTCGCGCTGCGGGTCGATCGACTCGACGCGGAACTGGCCGCCAGTGACCGGCAGGGCGCGGGCCAGGCCGGCCGGAAAGCCACCGGGAACGTCCTTGACGATGTGCGCGGGAAGGATGTCGCTGAACAGCTCGCGCCATCCTGGATAGGGCCGGGCGAAGGTGACGACAGCCTGCTTGCCGCCGTCGATCGATTGCACCCCGGTGATCAGGTCGTAACCGGCCGGATCGACCACACCGGGCTGGCCGACCATCTGACGCCACAGGTACCAGAAGTCGTCGGCCGCGATCGGGGCGTTGTCGGTCCACTGGGCTTCGGGACGGATCTTGTAGGTGACCGTGAACGGGTTCTCGCTGGTCACTTCCGCCGACGTCAGGAGCGTCGGGTCCATCTCCCACCGCGACCCGGTTGGAGTGCTTGGGTCGACTACCGGTCGAAAGGCGCTGGGCAGCACCAATGCGCTGACCGCGGCGTTGACGGCGGACAGGTCCGAGAGCAGATGCGGGTTGAAACCGGCGCCGATCGAGTCGATTCCCATGATGATCTGCGTCTTGCGCTGCGGCGGCGGGGCCGTGCTGCGTTTGGTCTCGGTGCTCTGCGGAGCGGGCGGCGGGCTGACGGTGCAACCGGCGAACATCAGCAGCGTGCCCAGCAAGCCGGCGGTCGCGTACACACGGCGGACTCGTCTCGGCACGCCCCACAGGGTATCGGGGCTTGTCTTTTCCGCGACGGACATCCGTCGTCAGCCGCGAGCCTTGGCCCGTGCTTTCGCCCGCGCCCGCAGTGTCGCGGCGAGCTCGACCTTGCGCACCCGCACCACCTCGGGTGTCACTTCCACGCACTCGTCCTCGGCGCAGAACTCCATCGCCTGCTCGAGGCCGAGTTCCAGCGGCCGGGCCAGCGTCTCCATCACATCGGCCGTCGACGACCGCATGTTGGTGAGCTTCTTCTCCCGCGTCACGTTGACGTCGAGATCCTCGGCGCGGGGGTTGATTCCGACGACCTGACCCTCGTAGGTGTCCTCACCGGGCTCGACGAAGAACTGCCCGCGGTCGGCAAGCTGGATCATCGCGAACGGGGTGATCGTGCCGCTGCGGTCCGACACCAGAGAGCCGGTGTGCCGCGCCTTGATCTCTCCCGCCCACGGCCGGTAGCCGTCGAACACCGCGTTGGCGATCCCCGTGCCACGGGTCAGCGTCAGGAAGTCGGTGCGGAAACCGATCAGGCCGCGGCTCGGCACGATGAAGTCCATCCGCACCCAGCCGGCGGCGTGATTGGTCATCTCCTCCATGCGGCCCTTGCGGGCGGCCATCAGCTGGGTGATCGCGCCGACGAACTCCTCGGGGCAGTCAATGGTCATCGCCTCGAACGGCTCGTGCAGCTTGCCGTCGATGGTTTGGGTAACCACCTGCGGCTTGCCGACGGTCAGCTCGAAACCCTCACGACGCATCTGCTCGACGAGCACGGCCAGCGCCAGCTCGCCGCGGCCCTGGACCTCCCAGGCGTCGGGGCGGTCGATGTCGACGACTTTGATCGACACGTTGCCGACCAGCTCAGAGTCCAACCGGTTCTTGACCATGCGCGCGGTGAGTTTGTGACCGGACACCTTGCCCGCGAGTGGCGAAGTGTTGGTGCCGATGGTCACCGAGATGGCGGGCTCGTCGACGGTGATCCGCGGCAGCGCGTGCGCGTGGTCGGGGTCGGCGAGCGTATCTCCGATCATGATCTCCGGGATACCGGCGACGGCGACGATGTCGCCGGCGATCGCCTCCGCGGTGGGCGTGCGCTCGACACCCTCGGTCACCAACAGTTCGGTGATCTTGGCGTTCGTGATCACTGGGTGGCCGTCGACTTCACGCATCCAGGCCACCTGCTGCCCTTTTTTGATGCGACCCTTGTAGATCCGGATGAGGGCCAACCGGCCCAGGAAGGACGACGCGTCGAGGTTGGTGACGAGGGCCTGCAGCGGCGCCTCCGGGTCGCCCTGCGGCGGCGGAATGTGTTGCAGCAGAACGTCGAACAGCGGGTCGAGGTTCTCGCCGTCGGGGTTTTCGCCGTTGGCGGGTTGGGTGGTGCTAGCGATGCCGGCCCGTCCGGAGGCATACAACGTCGGCAAATCGAGCGCCTTCTCCGCGGCGGCCTGGGCTTCCTCGTCGAGGTCGGAGGCGACGTCGAGCAGCAGGTCGTGGCTTTCCTCGACGACCTCGGCGATGCGGGCGTCGGGCCGGTCGGTCTTGTTGACGACGAGGATCACCGGCAGATGGGCGGCCAGCGCCTTGCGCAGCACGAAGCGGGTCTGCGGCAAGGGGCCCTCGGACGCGTCGACCAACAGCAGCACGCCGTCGACCATCGACAGCCCGCGCTCGACTTCGCCACCGAAGTCGGCGTGGCCCGGGGTGTCGATGACGTTGATGACGGTCATCGAGCCGTCCGGGTGCCGGCGGTGCACGGCGGTGTTCTTGGCCAGGATCGTGATGCCCTTTTCCTTCTCCAGGTCACCCGAGTCCATGAGGCGCTCGATAGCGTCGTCGCCGCGGTGGGTCAGTGCCCCCGACTGCCGCAGCATCGCGTCGACCAGGGTCGTCTTGCCGTGATCGACGTGAGCGACGATGGCTACGTTCCGAAAATCCACGTCGGTGATTGTCGCAGCGGAGGACACCAATCGCGAAAACGCAGCGGAAGCCTAAATACCTGACCGCGAAACCGAAAAAGAAGTGCTGCCGCTCGTCGCCGCGGTGTAAGAGCTGCCCGTTGGTGCTGCACAAGGTCCGCAAAGCCGAACTTGACGGCATTCGTGGCAAGGCCCTGGACAAGGTGTACCGGCGCGCCCGCAAGGGGTGAGGGTGTGCGAGATATCACCCAGCAAGGACACCGCGGTCTAAGGCCTCGCTGGTCGCGTTGTTCTAGCTGAGCAGTCTTCGCAAGGCCGGCAGGAAGCCGCAGTCCGCAGGCACCCAGTCGACGTCGTCGAGTTCACCCGCGGACACCCAGCGCAGCGCGGCATGGTCGTGGGGCTCCGGCTCGCCGCGCAGCAGCATGGCCGCGTAGGCCCGCAGCGTCGTCGTAGCGTTGAGTTCGACGTCCCCGATATGCGCGCCGACCTCTACCTCGACGCCGAGTTCTTCGGCGAGTTCGCGGGCCAGCGCTTCGGCGTCGGTCTCCCCATCGGTGACCTTGCCGCCCGGTAACTCCCAGCGACCGGCCAGCTCCGGTGGTCGCGTGCGCTGCGCGATCAGCAGCCTGGACTCGGCGACGATCGCGCCGGCGACCACGATCAGGTTGACCATCGCGGCTGACGGTATACGGTCGAATCATGGCTGTGTTATCGGATGACCAAGTAGACGCCGCACTGCCTGACCTCAACGGGTGGGAACGCAAAGACGGCGCGTTGCGTCGATCAGTGAAGTTCCCCGAATTCCTGGCTGGGATAGAGGCGGTGCGCCGGGTCGCCGAACGCGCCGAAGAGAAAGACCATCATCCCGACATCGACATCCGTTGGCGGACAGTTACTTTCGCGCTGGTCACCCATTCCGAGGGCGGCATCACCGACAAGGATCTCGCGATGGCTCACGACATCGACGCGATTATCGCTGAGTAGCCGGCCCCCGACGACTGACCGCGACCCACGCCAACGTGGCCAGCGTCGCCACGATGTAGATCAGCCCGCCCCACGCCTGATACCAGGGTCGACCGTTCTGCCAGATGCTCGGCTGCGCAAAACTGAGCAACCAGGGCACGCCGACGACAAGCAGCAGCAGCCAGATCCAGCCGAGAATTCGCGCGCCTCGACGGTCAGACAGCGGACCGTGGAACAGCCAAATCATCAACGGCACCAACCACACCCAGTGGTGAGTCCACGAGATCGGGGATAGCAGCAGCCCGAACAGCTCCACGACCAGCAGGCGGCCCAGCCGATCGCCGATGACTCGCCAGGCGAGGACGGAAAGTATTGCCGTGACGGCGATTCCGATCAGCACCGCGGGGCTGTAACCGGCGTCGTGACCCTGGATCCGGCAGATCGCGCCGCGCCACGACTGATTGAAAATCGTGCAGATCGGCCCAACGCGATCGGTCTTGAAGATCAATTCAGTGAAGTAGTAACGAGTTTGATCACCGACCACCAACACCGACAGCCCGATGGTGGCGAGGAAGACCACCCCGGAGAACACCGCAGTGGCCCAACGACGTACGCCGACGAAATACAGGCCGCCGATTGCGGGCGTCAGCTTCACCCCCGCCGCCGTCCCCAACAGCAGTCCGGACAGCCACCACCGGGAGCTGAAGACGGCGCCCAAGGTGGCCAGCGCGAGCACCACGTTGATCTGTCCGTAGTCGAAGGTGCTGCGCAGCGGCTCGAGCCAGATCGCGATTCCGGTCCATAGCATCGCCAGACGGTGTCCCTCACCGGCCGCGACGCCCAACAGCCGCTGACTGAGCCGGACCACGCCGTACAGCGCGCCCATCGTCCCGACGGTCCAGCAGAAGGCGACGACGCCGAACGGCAGAAAGTGCAAGGGATAGAAGACCACCGCGGCGAACGGCGGATAGGTGAACGGCAGCGGGAAATCCGGCGTCTGATCGGCGTAGACGTACCGGTACAGGCTGCCCGGGTGGTCGATCATGGCAGACCCGCCGACGTACACGTGCAAGTCGACGAAGTTGGCCCCGTTGGGTGCGAGATACGTCCAGGCCAGACGCGCCAGCACGCTCACGACCAGCAGCACCGGCCCGATCGTCTCTATCGAGATCGCGCGCCGGCGGTCGAGGATTGCCGCCGGAGCGGCCGAGGTGGTGTCTATTCGCACGACTCTATCGCCGGGCCGGAGCGGCGCCGCAGCTCCGCCGATCAGTCACCGCCAGCACTCGGTTCCGTAACGGTCGAATAAATGCCACACGTGTCACTCCAGTCACAGCGGTCTCCTCATGGATCGTCTCCGGCGAGGACCTGTCATCGAGATTCAAGGGGAGTCATGTCAACTATCGGAACCTTCGTTCGCGCCACCGCTGTCGTGGCGGGCTCGTCGGCAGCGTTGCTCATGGGCGGCTTGATGGGCACAGCCCATGCCGACCCGGCGCCGGTGCCCGTGCCCGACATCGGCCAGCAGCTCGTCGGCACCGCGGCGCAGGCGCCACAGCTGCTGCAGGGCGTCGCCGGTGCGCTCGGCGGTCAGCCGGCCACGCCGCCGCCGCTGGCCAGCGCGGCGATCAAGATGCCGCAGACGCCTCCGGCCACCACGCCGGGCGCCGGCTCGTCGCTGCTGCCGGGCTTGGCATCACCGTCTCCGGCCGCTACCAGCACCACGCCAGGACTCGGGATCCCGGGCCTGACTCAGCCCGCACCGGCCGCGACCAGCACCACACCGGGTCTCAGTCTTCCCGGTCTGACGCAGCCGGCTCCGGCTGCGGCCGCGCCGGCGACCAGCAACCCGGCGAGCATGCTGCCGCAGGCGCAGTTGAACCTGCCGCAAATCCCCGGAATGCCGTTCCCGCTTCCACAACAGGTGTCGTTGCCCGGTGACCTGACGTCGCTGTTCACCGGCGGATCGCCGCTCAGCAGCGGACTGGCGTCGGCGGCGGGCATCCCGGCGGCTGCTGCGCCCGCGGCAACGATGCCGTTGACCGCGGCACCCGCGGCGACCCTGCCGCTGACCGCAGCACCGCTGGCGACAGCTCCGGTGCTGCCCGCGTCGGCCGGCGCGTCGCTGTTCCCGGTCTCCGCCCTGCCCTGACCAAGCATCGGCCGGCTAGCGCCACCGTGCGCTAGCCGGCCACCACAAACGTCGACGACTGGGAGGACACCATGAACATCGCACGGAACCTGATCTACGCCCTTACCGCCACGGCCATCGCATCCAGCGCCGCACTGGCCATGTCCCCCAACGCCGGAGCCGACCCGGCGGCACCGCCCGCGCCGGTCCCCGCACAGCAGTTGCCGGGTCTGCCCGCGCTGCCGGCTCTGACCGAGCTGAGCCCGATCATCCAGCAGGCCGCCGGCAACCCCGAGCAGGCCACGCAATTGCTGATGGCCGCCGCACAAGCGTTCAGCAAAAACCCATCGGCGCCGGAGGAATCGAAAAATGTTGCGGCATCGGTGAATCAATTCGCCCAAGCACCCGATGCCGCGTCGACGGCGCACGTCGTGCCGCCCGGTGTGGAGCCCGGCGCCCAGGCGCACCTGCCGACGGGGATCGATCCGGTGCACGCCGCGGGCCCCGCACCCGCAGCAGCCCCGGCACCGGCGCCCGCTGCCGCTCCGGCGAACGCCGTCCCGGTAGCGGCGGCGACACCGCCCGCTCCCGCGGCGGCCTCCGCTCCGGCTCCGGCACCCGAAGCTGCTGCGCCGCAAGCCGCGGCTCCCCAAGCCGCCGCGCCGGGATTCAGCCCGGACGCCCCGCCCACGCAGGACTTCATGTATCCGTCGATCAGCAACAACTGCGGCACCGACGGCGGCACCGTGATGGCACCCGTGCTCTCGGTCGCCGGCCCGGCCAAGATCCCCGCGCCGGGCCCCGCCGCCGGCCAAACGTCCTACGTGTTCACCGCCGTAGGAACGCCAGGACCTGCCGATGTGCAGAAACTTCCGCTGAACGTCACGTGGGTCAACCTGACCACCGGCAAGTCGGGCAGCGCGACGCTCAAGCCGCAGGCCGACATCAACCCGCAGGGGCCGACGACGCTGACCGCGACCGTTGACACCGGCTCGGGCAGCATCATGTCGACGATCTTCGGTCAGGTCAGCACCAAGGACAAGCAGTGCCAGTTCATGCCGACCATCGGCTCGACGGTGGTGCCCTGATCTAGAGACGACCAAATCCGCCGGGGCTCACGGGCTCCGGCGGATTTTTCGTCAGTAGGCCGTACCGTGCTGGTTCTTCACGGCCCTAATAGGCCATTCCGTGCCGATCGTTCACGGCCCTATAGGCCATACCGCGCCGATCGTTCATGGCCCTAATAGGCCATACCGTGCCGATCGTTCATGGCCCTAATAGGCCATGAACAGAATCGCGTCCCGGTCATACTCCAGACCGGGGTGCGCGCTGGCCAGGTGGGCCTGCGTCAGGTCGACCAATTCGTCTTCGTCTTTGCCGGTGATCGCCTCGCCGCACGGACAGTTCAGGTGGGTCTTCACGATGTCGCCTTCCCGGTTGTCGCCTTTTTGGCTGCCTTCATCTGCTTCTTGTACGAACGAACCTTTTCCATCGAGCGTGCATCCGCGATGTCAGCGACCGACACGTAACTGCCGGCCTTGCCGAAATCTCCCGCGGCGGCCCGCCAACCCTTGGGTGTCACCCCGTACTGCTTGCCGAGCAGCGCCAGGAATATCTGCGCCTTCTGCTCTCCGAAGCCCGGCAGACCCTTGAGCCGTCGCAGCAACTCCGGTCCGTCGGGATCACCGGCGGTCCACAGGCCCGCCGCATCGCCGTCGTAACGGTCGACCACGATCTGCGCCAATGTCTGGATCCGCTTGGCCATCGAGCCCGGGAACCGGTGAATCGCAGGCTTTTCCGAGCACAACGCAGCGAACTTGTCCGGGTCGTAGTCGGCGATCTCGGCGGCGCTGAAACTGCCCATCCGGTCGGCGATCTTCTTGGGGCCGGCGAACGCAGTCTCGAAGGTGACCTGCTGATCGAGGACCATCCCGATGAGCAGCGCAAGGGGATCATCGGCCAGCAGTTGGTCCGCCTCAGGCTCCTGCGCCAGGCATAGCTTCACGGTCAACGACATGTTCCTTCCGTCGAGCGACCCAATTGCCATTCAGCCAATCACACCTGACTCGTGTAAGTGAATGGCAGGCCGGTCAATCGACACATATGGGGAATTTCCCCGATGCGGGCGCCCCGCCTCGCAAGAAGAGTTGCGGGCATGAGCATCGACGATGGATCGATCAAGTCACACCAATTCGTGGCGACGGGCTCGGCCTACGGGTCGGCTTGGGAGAAGTCCTCTGGACCGAACGCCCGCAAGTACTGGAGAGTCGGATTTTTTGTGATCGTCGGGTTCCTGACTGTGACGATGTTGGGCCCCACGCTCGGACTGCCGTTGCCGATCCTCGCGCCGTTCGTCACGTTCGGGTTTTTCGGCGTCGTAGTCGTCCTTGGCGTGGTCAGCAACACCAGCGTCTGGCGTCGTTCACGCCGGACGTACGTGATCGAGGTCAGCGGCGACGGGATCATCATCGACGGGCGGCGCGAGGCCGTCTACTCATTTGCCGATGCACAGTTGGGTCTGTGGGTCAGGTCGGGACTGGCGCTTCAGCTTTACAGTGGCCCGCATCAGTTTCGCCTGGGTGGACAGGGCCGGCTCATCGGCCCGGGTACGCCGCTCGACGGTCCGCCGGTGCAGTGTGTCGACGCCTGGCTGCATGAGGCGGATTTCGACAGGCTGCTGTCGTTGAGTGGCCGTTGGAACGGGTCAGCAACGGAGGCTCCCTCAGCGGGGGGAACAACTCGGTGTCTGCTCTACCCCAACGCGCTGCAGATGCAGGCGATGGGACCGTTCGCATTCGGCAAGAGACAACGCTTGCAGCAATCGCTGGCGCAGCCGCAGCTGTTCATCGACGTCGACGAGGAAAGCATTCGAGTGATCGACGCGAACGACAACACACAGATCGCGGCGGCACCGCTGTCCGGGCTGAACGCGTCACCGGCTACCTACGAGTTGGGCGGCCGACATCTAATCCCGTCGCTCCGAAGCCTCGCGACTGACGCTGTGTCACAATACTATTCGCGATCAGCAGCTATGAGCGTGTGCGTGCCTGGCGTGCCGCCGCTGACCGTTGGATGCCGCGGCTTCACCGGAATGTTCACTCGCCGGTTTTCCTGGAGTCGTGACGAGCCGGTGGTCAATGCTCCACCCGAGTACGAAGTGTCGATTGCCGACTGGCTGGTGCTCGTCGAGAAGCTCGGCTTGAGTCCGCTTCTGGAAGACACAGCCAGCTAGGACGCCTCAGCTTTCAGCCGCCGAGAGTTGTCGAACGTCAGAAATAGGGCGGTTGACCGATGTGCAATGGGCGGAGCGAGAGCGATGATCCGCACCATGAGCGTCAACAACGAAGCAGGCGCGGCACGCAAATTCGTCGCGTCGCGCGAGGCGTTCTCGACCGCGTGGATCACGGGAACCAAAATCTGGGGAGCCGTCTGCTGGGTGTTTTTCCTGGCATTCGTCGGCTTCGCCGTCTCGACGATGTTGAACACGTCGCGGGGCGCCAAGACCGACATCCCGCGCTACACCGGGTTGTACTTCATCGCGGTGCTGCTGGGCCTGAGCGCGGTCTTCGGCGTCTACATTCTGTGGCGGTCTCGGCAGAAATACGTGCTCACCGTCAGCGGCGACGAGGTGACCGTCGGTCCACGGGGCGAGGTGTTCTCGCTCGCCGACGCGAAGCTCGGTCTGTGGCCGAACATCGGGGTTGCACTCCACTTGCACGCCGAGGGTCGACGGTTCGTGCTGGGCAGGCAGGACCGCAGCATCGGGCCGACTACGCCACTCGACGCCGAGCCCACTGCGCTGGTCGACGCCCGACTGCCGGCCGCCGATTTCGACGAACTACTTCGATTGGGTGGGCGCGCCTCGGCGCGCGGACCCGCGCCGGGTGAACCGACTCGGTGCATCCTGTTCCCCAACTCGCAGACGATCGCCGACACGGGACCGTTCGCGTTCCGGAGGAAACAGAAACTGGTGAATTCGCTCAATCGAGCTCAACTGTTCGTCGACGTCGACCGCGACACGGTGCGCGTGATCGAGCCGGATAGTCACACTGTCGATGCCTCGGCCCCGATTTCCCGTGTCACCGCAACTCGGCTCAACTACGAGACGCGCGACGCGGAGTCCAGTCGCGTCGTGCGAACGCCGGTGCTGACGTTGGCGATGCCCGAGCTACCGCCGCTGAGCTTCGGCTGCGCGCTCAACGCGGAGCGATTCTCCTGGCCGGGTTACCCGCAGGCCGTCAAGCAACCGCCGGCCTACGTGCTCTCGGCAGCCGACTGGCGCACGCTGGTCGAGAAGTTCGGCCCGGCCGCCTGACAGACATGTCCAGGCTCGGTTAACCGCTCTTGCGGCGGAACTCCCGATGGTTTCCGGCCGCGCCGTGCGCTCGAGCACCCTTGGCGCCGGCGTCCTTGTGGTCCGCGCCGCCCGACGACTTGGCGTTCTTGCGCTCGAGCGCTTCGCGGAACTTGCGCTTGTTGTCTTCGGCCCCCGACTTCGCTTCAGCCATAGCCGCAGCCTAGCGCCCCGACCTCGATTCAGCGGGATTCAGCGCACGCCCGGCGGCATGCCGTACACGTGCGCGATCGGCAGCGTCAGCACTACTCGGCGGTCGGTGACCATCGCCTGCCGGTAATCGTCCCAGTCTGGGTGCTCACCGGCGATGTTGCGGTACAACGCAATCAGCGCCTCGACGGTGTCGTCGTCCGGCGCGGCGGCGGGCGGGGTCAAGCTCGCGGTGCCCTCGGCGACGGCATACGACCACCCGTCATCGGAGCTGACGAGCAGCGAGGCCCGCGGGTCGCGACGCAAGTTTCGGGTTTTGGCCCGCGGCTCGGTGACCGACACCTGAATGGTGGTGTTGCGGGCGTCGAAGTAATACGACACGTTCGACAGCTGCGGTCGCCCGTCTCGCTTCAGCGTGGCCAGCACGCCGAGGGAGTTGTCCGCGATCACGGCCAGTAGCTTGTCGTCGAAGACTTGGCGCCCCATGCCGAAAGCGTACGGCCCGGTCCGTTCAGGTGGCTACCATCGCGCCCATGACCCACTACGCGGCCTTCCTGCGCGGCGTCAACGTCGGCGGCGTCAACCTCAAAATGGCCGACGTGGCAACCACGTTGACCGATGCCGGCTTCGATGAGGTGCGTACGATCCTGGCGACCGGCAACGTGACACTGACGTCGGCCAAAAGTGCGGCGGACGTTCGGACGGTCGCAGAGAAGGCGCTGCGCGAGCGATTCGGATATGACGCGTGGGTGCTGGTCTATCCGATCACCGAGTTGCAGTCGATCGTCGACCGATATCCGTTCGAGGCCGAGGTGGACGGATACCAGTCCTACGTCACGCTCGTCAGCGACGGTGCGGTGCTGGACGAGTTGGCGGCGCTCGCTCCCGCTGGTGCCGAGAAGATCGAGCGCGGCCCGAAGTCCGCCAGGGTGATCTATTGGCAAGTCGCCAAGGGAAAGACACTCGACAGCACTATCGGCAAGACGATGGGCAAGAAGAAATACAAGTCGACGACCACCACCCGTAACCTGCGCACCCTGGTCAAGGTGCTGGCCGCTGCTCAGTCGGCGACGTAGGTCTCCAGGTAGCGCAGCGCCTCGGCCTTGCCCAGTCCCAGCCCGCGCGCGACGTCCAGATAGGCCGCGGCCGCGGCGGCCATCGCGGTGTCCGCCGGGTCGGCCCGGGCGACGAATGTGCCGAAGCGGCCGCGGGTTTCGACGATGCCGGCCGCCTCCAGTTCGCGGTATGCCCGGGCCACGGTGTTGACGGCGAGGCCAAGTTCACCGGCCAACTCACGCACCGTCGGCAACCGCGCGCCGGGCGCCAGGGTGCCGGCGCGAATCGCCTCGATGATCTGAGTGCGAAGCTGGTCGAACAGCGGACGATCCGCCCGCCCGTCGACCTGCAGCCACTCGTGCAACTCCACGGCGCCAAGTATCCCGTAGTCCAGCTATCTTGGTGAGGTGCGGATCACGGTGCTGTCTGGCGCGGGCATCTCTGCGGAAAGCGGCGTGCCGACCTTCCGCGACGACAAAAACGGGCTCTGGGCCAAGTTCGATCCCTACGAGCTGTCCAGCGTCCAAGGCTGGGAGCGCAACCCCGAACGGGTCTGGGGCTGGTATCTGTGGCGGCATTATCTGTGCGGCACCGTCGAACCCAACGCCGGGCACCGCGCCGTCGCCGCGTGGCAGAACCACGCCGAGGTCAGCGTCGTCACCCAAAACGTCGACAATCTACACGAGCGCGCGGGCAGCTCGCCCGTGCATCACTTGCACGGCAGCCTATACGAATTTCGTTGCGCCACTTGCGGTTTGCCCTACACGGGTAATTTGCCCGAAATGACCGAGCCCGCATTGGAAGTCGAACCGCCGGTCTGCGACTGCGGCGGCCTGATCCGGCCGGACATCGTATGGTTCGGCGAGCCGCTACCCGAGGCACCGTGGCAGCACGCCGTCGAGGCGACGACCAACGCCGACGTGCTGGTCGTAGTGGGAACATCGAGCATCGTCTACCCGGCGGCGAGCTTGCCGGAGGCGGCATTGGCGCGTGGAATCGTGGTCGTCGAGGTCAATCCCGAGCCGACACCGCTCTCCGACAGTGCCACGATCACGATGCGCGAATCAGCCAGCACAGCGCTGCCGTCGCTGTTGCAACGACTGCCCGCCCTGCTGAACTAGATCGGGTTCGCCGGGCGGCGCGCCCGCCCTATCACGAATTCCGACACCGGCAGCGGCGCCCACGCCGGCAACGCGTGCTGCGTTAGGGTGCGGTCCACTGCGAACCCCGCGGCCCGGATCGTCGCCTCGGTGTCACGATGCGCGTGGCAATTGCCCGCCAACCTCGGCCACAGCGTCGTCGCGTCGACAAATCTCTGCAATCCGCCCCGGACTCCCCTGCTGGCCACATGCTCCAGGTAGCGCAGCTCACCGCCCGGCTTCAGCAGCGAAAAAACCTGCCGCACAACCGAATCAGGCTCAGCGACCGAGCACAGCACCAGCGAGCATACGACCGCGTCGAATGGCTGGTCGGCCGAGAAACTCTCGATCGTCCGATTGGTGACCTCGACCGGCACGGGTGCCGTCGTGGCGGCGCCCCGGGCCCGCTCGACCAGACGCGGCTCGGGCTCGATGGCCACGACGTGCTCGACGGTGTCCGGATAGAACGCGAAGTTGGTTCCGGTACCGGCGCCGACCTCGAGAACCCGGCCGGCCAACCCTGCCAGGTTCTCCCTGCGGGATTGGCGCATCTGCTCGGTCTCGTGGGCGGCGATCGCCGGCCAGACCCGGGCGAAGAACGGGTGGTGAACGGTGTCCGCGGGAGACGCCATACCTACCAGCCTTTCGAGCGGTCGCTAGTGTCGCTGCGATCCAAGCGCCGTCAACCGTTCCACCACCTGTTGCGGGGTGGCGTCGGCGCCGACCAGCCCCGCCACCATATGCCCGGAGAAAACGGCGCGCAGCACCCGGTCGGCGAACGCCTCGGCATCGCCGAACGGCAAGTGCGGCTTGGCGATCAGCAGCGCGGCCACACCGTGGGCGGCACTCCACAGTTCCAGAGCGATGTCGCTCGCGTCGCCGGCGGGAAGTATGCCCTCGGCTATCAACGCCTTGACGGTTGCACAGATGTGCTCGAACGCCGAACTAGCAAGCGCCGCGTCGACATGGCTGTCCGACTTCCACTCGCTCATCGTCGCGATCCGGTACAGCTCGGGATTCTCAGTGGCGAACCGGACGTATGCCAGCCCCTGCGCCCGCAGAATCTCGACCGTGTCCGACTGTCCGACGGACACCCGCTCCATCTCCTCCTCGAGCTTCTCGAAATATCGGGCACACACCGCGTCCAGCAGCGCATCCTTGTCCTGGAAGTGCAGGTAGATCGACGGTGGCGTCACGCCGACGCGTTCGGCGACCGACCGAATAGACACGGCTTTGGCCTGCCCGATGTCGAGGAGAAGTTCGGTTGCGGCGTCGAGGATTTCGTCGCGCAACAGATCACCGGATCCGCGCGGCGCGCGCCGCCTGCGCAAGACGGACGGGTCAGCTGCCATCAGCGACCGTCGCGGCGGTGTAGGCGGCGGCTTCGGCCGGATCCTGGTCGGTTCGGCGGTGACGTCCGGCCGCCGGGTCGGCGGTCGCCGGCGGAGCCACCGGGTCTGACTCGCTGATCCCGAATCGTTCGTGCAGCCATGCCAGCGGCTTGGGCGCCCACCAACTCCAGCGGCCCAACACGTGCATGAACGCCGGCACCAACACCATCCGTACCAGCGTGGCATCGGCCAACACGGCCAGGGTCAACCCGGTGCCGAACATACGCATGAAGGACACCTGCGCAGCGATCAGCGCCGCAAACGAGATGGACATGACCAGCGCGGCGGCAGTGACGACGCGGCCGGTGCGAGCCAGCCCGAGCGCCACCGCCTCGTCATTGTCGGCGCGCTGGGTGCGGTGGTCCGGGGGAACCGGATGCGACGCCACCGCGGTCAGCCAGTACTCGCGGATTCTGGAGACCAGGAAGACCTCGTAGTCCATCGACAGACCGAAGGCGACACAGAACAACAGCACCGGGATGTTGGCCACCAGCGTGCCGCTCTGCGTGGTGCCCATCGCTCCGAGGTGGCCGTCTTGGAAGATCCACACCAGTGCACCGAATGCTGCCGTCAGCGATAAAACGTTGCACACCAACGCTTTCAGCGGCAGCAGCACACTGCCGGTGAGCAAGAACAACAGCGCGAACGTGATAGCGCCGATCAGACCGAGCACCAAGGGCAGCCGGGCGATGATGGCGTGCACGCTGTCGCGGTTGATCTGGGCCATCCCGGCCAGCTGAACCGGCTGACCCGCCGGACCGGGCACAGCGTGCAGCCGGTCGAGTTGCGTGTCGGACGCGGTCGAGAACAGTGGCGCCTTGCTGGCCACCGTCAAGAACGCGCTGCCCTTGTCCACTCCGGTGGCCGCCGAGGGCGGGCCCACCTGTTTGCCAGCCACGAACGTGCCAGTGGGCGCCGAGACGGCCGAGACGTCGGCCAGCCGTGACAGGTCAGCGGCGTAGCGGCTGAGGTCGCCCGGACGCACCCCTCGAACATCCGGGACGACTACAGACACCGCAGTCGCCGAGTCATCAGCGAAATCGTGACGCAGTTGGTCGCCCACTGCGTGTGCCGACGCCGACGTCGGCAGCACCCGATCGTCGGGCATTCCCCATTTCACGCCGAAGAACGGAAGTCCCAACACCGACAGCAACGCGACCACCGCCAGACCGATCGGCACCGCCCGCCGCGTCACAAACTTGGTCGACCGGTACCAGAACAATCGCTCGACCGGCTTGGGCCCGGGGTCAGGCCGACCGAAAACCCGGCGCCCGAGCCGACGCACGTCCAGCGCGTCGAGTCGCGGGCCGAGCAACACGATCGCCGCCGGTGTCACCACGATCGCGGCCACCGCGACAAAAGCGACGGTCGCCACCCCGGCGTAAGCGAACGACTTGAGGAAGTACATCGGGAACAGCACCAGCACGGCCATCGACAACGCCACGGTGGTCGCCGAGAACAGCACCGTGCGGCCCGCGGTGGCCATAGTTCGGACCAGGGCCTCGTCCGGCGCACTGCCGTCGGCCAACTCGTCGCGGTAACGACTGATGATCAACAGGGTGTAATCGATCGCCAGTGCCAAGCCCAGCGCGCTGCTCAGATTCAGCGCATAGGTCGACACGTCGGTGCCGAAGCTGATCAATCGCAACACGGACATTGAGCCCACGATGGCCAGGCCGCCCAGGCAGATCGGCAACGCCGCGGTCAGCAGGCCGCCGAACACCCAGACCAGCACCAGGAAGCTGAGCGGGATTGCCAGCGACTCCATCAGCAACAGGTCGCGCTCGTTCTGATGGTTGATCTGGCTGTAAACCATCGCCACTCCGCCAGCACGAACCGTGACGCCGTCGCGGTCGTGCACAACGCGGGACGCGATCTGCTTGGCGTAGATCTGCGCAGTGTTCTCGCCGCCCTTGAGGTTCGCCACGACCAGTCCGGACTTGCCGTCTCGGCTCACCAGGTCGGCGGTCAAGTGGGAAGGACTGGCGGCCGCACCCGGGCCCGTCCATGCCGAGACGACGTTGTAGACCCCGTCGGAGCGTTGGACCTGGTTGACGATGTCGACGGCGGCACTGCGCGCCTGCTCGCTTTGCGCCCCGGCCGGCGCGGTGATCACCAAAACCAGCTGTTGATCGCTTTGCCCGAACTTGTCGGAGAGCAGCTTGGTCGCCTGCGCTGACTCCGAGGCCGGATCTTGGAAACCGCCGGCGGACAAACTCTTGGCCACGGGAAGTCCAAAGACCGCCGCCGCCACGAAGACCAGGACAGCGGCTGCGACTATGCGCCTGGGCCCAGCAAGGGCAAAGAGTGCGATCCGCTGCAACATGGGTGTCCTCCGGTTCAATACCGTAGGTAACTTATCAGCGATAAGTTACCTACGCAACGTCCGGGCGCGTCATCAACGCCTCACCGGAGGAACGAGACGGATACCCGCGAAAGTTCAACGCGGCTCCCGACAACCAGGACATTTGCGGAGCATATGCGGTTACACGTCTGCCCAATAGGCCTGTTCCAACCATCCGGATCCCCCGTCCGGTGGGCAGCCCCTCACTGTGGGCTTACTTGTCGGTAACAATTGCCAACGTTTTCCGAATCGTGACTCAAAGATTCCTTAAACGACGCCCATACGCTCATCTACATGTGGATCGATGACTCCAGTGCCGACGTGATCAAAGTGGATTTCGAGGCTCTCTACCACGGTGACTTCCTGGTCGAGGGTGAGTGCTCGGAGCAACTCGAGGATGGGCATTTGCTGCCCACCGCGAGCTAGTCCCCGCGACCCACGCCCGCCGTTCGCGAGCGTGGCTTCCTCGAAGCGATCGTGAGCTTCGGCGTTACACGAACAAGCAAAAAGCCCCCGCGTCGGCGGGGGCTTTTCTGCTCATGGCGTTGGCTCGAACGTCTACTTGTCGCAAAACTCTGACCGTTTGGTCCCGCGTGTCGACTCTCGAGGCATCTATACCCAGTCGGCCACGACGGCCTCGGTGTCGGCTCCGGGCTGGCCCGGCGGCTTAGGCCGGCCCGGCTGGGAGCGGGAGAACCGCGGCGCGGGCAGCGGCTGCAGCCCGTTGCCCGCCTGATAGAAGGTGTTGCGCTCGGTAATGTGCGGCTCGGTCTCGACCTCCCCGAACGCCAACACCGGTGTTACACAGGCATCGGAGTCGGCGAAGACCTTGGCCCAGTGGTCGCGGTCCTTGCCGGCGAACGCCTGTGTAAAGGCCGCCCGCAGCTCGGGCCAGCGGCTGCGATCGTTCTGCCCAGGCAGGTCCTCGGGGTTCAGCCCCAGGCCGGCCAGCATCTCGGCGTAGAACTGCGGCTCGATTGCGCCCACCGAAACGTAGCGGCCGTCGGCGCATTCGTAGGTGTCGTAATAGGGCGCTCCGGTGTCGAGCATGTTGGTGCCGCGCTCGTCGGTCCAGAGCCCGAGGGCGCGCATCCCCCACATCATCTGCACCAGCACCGAGGATCCGTCGATCATGGCTGCGTCGACGACCTGACCCTTGCCGGAGGTCTGCCGCTCGAACAGCGCCGAGAGGATGCCGAGCAGCAAGAACATCGACCCGCCCCCGAAGTCACCGACCAGGTTCAGCGGCGGCACCGGCTTCTCGCCCGCCCGGCCGATCGCGTGCAGCACGCCGTTCAGCGAGATGTAGTTGATGTCGTGGCCCGCCTGCTTACTGCGCGGGCCGGTCTGCCCCCAGCCGGTCATCCGGCCGTAGATCAACCGCTCGTTGACCTTCGCGCAGTCGTCCGGGCCCAGTCCCATCCGTTCGGTGACGCCCGGCCGGTAACCCTCGATCAGCACGTCGGCCTTCGCGACGAGCTTGAGCACCAGATCGCGGCCCTCGTCGGACTTGAGGTCGGCGATGACGAACCGGCGGTTGCGCAACATCGGGTCGGAGCCGCTGGCGCCCGGCCGGTCGACGCGGACCACGTCGGCGCCAAGATCGCCCAGAATCATCGCGGCGTGCGGGCCGGGCCCGATCCCGGCGAGCTCGATTACTCGCAAACCTGTCAGCGGACCTGCCATTTGCGACCTCCTTGTCGACACCTGTCCCCGTGGCGATCGCGAGCGCGGCGTAGCCGGGCGATGCGGGTCGACACCGTATTTACGAGCATCATGGCAGTCATCCGCAACACCGTTGCAACCCGGTGGCTTCGTGGCGATCGCAAGCGCGGCACAGCCGGGCGCGGCGGGTCGCCACCATATTCCGTGGCGATCGCAAGCGCGGCACAGCCGGGCGCGGCGGGTCGCCACCATATTCCGTGGCGATCGCAAGCGCGCACAGCCGGGCGCGGCGGGTCGCCACCGCACTACAGTCAATCCATGACCGCTATCGATTCCGGGATCGACGCCCTCGCACCCGTCGACGGACTGGTCGTCAGCCTCGCCGACGGCGTGCTGTCGGTGACGATCGACCGCCCGGACAGCCTGAACTCGTTGACGCTGCCGGTGTTCGAGGGACTCGCCGACGCGATGGAGCAGGCGGCCCATGATCCGCGCGTGAAAGTCGTCCGCCTCGGCGGCGCCGGCCGGGGCTTTTGCTCCGGAGCGGGCATGAGCGCCGACGACGTGGCCGGCACCGGTCCCGGCGACGAGCTGATCATGGCGGCCAACCGGGTGGTGCGGGCGATCACCGCGCTGCCACGCCCCGTCGTCGCTGTGGTTCAGGGTGCCGCCGCGGGTGTCGGGGTATCCATCGCCTTGGCCTGTGACTTGGTATTGGCTTCGGAGAAGGCGTTCTTCATGCTCGCCTTCACCAAGATCGGGCTGATGCCCGACGGCGGCGCTTCGGCGCTGATCGCAGCCGCGATCGGCCGGATCGGCGCGATGCGGATGGCACTGCTGGCCGAGCGACTGCCCGCCGCCGACGCGCTGGCCGCCGGACTGATCAGCGCGGTCTACCCGGTCGACGAATTCGAGGCCGAGGTCGACAAGGTGGTCTCCGGCCTGCTGTCCGGACCGGTGGTGGCGTTCGCCAAGACCAAGCAGGCGATCAACGCCGCCACGTTGACCGAGTTGGAGCCGACACTGCAACGGGAGCTCGAAGGTCAGTCGATTCTGCTCAACTCGCACGACTTTCGCGAAGGAGCACGGGCGTTCCAGCAGCGGCGGAGCCCCGCGTTCACCGATAGCTAGCGGCTCACAACCCGAACAGCGGCGGAAGACCCAGCAGGACGACCAGCGTCCAGACGAAGTGAGTCAGGATCGGCGCCAACACACCACCGGTGGCCCGGCGCTCGAACGCGCAGACCGTGCCGAGGATGATCGCCGCGAACGCGAGCATGGGGTTCTGGCTGCTGGCCCAGGTCGCGATGACATAAATCGTGGTCGAAATCAGCAACGGGTGATGGCGTCCCAGCGCGGTGTAGAGCGCCCCACGGTAAAACAACTCTTCACCCACGGCGGCCAGCAGCGCGATCGCCATCGTCAACCGCCAGGACCCCTGATCGGTGTAGTGCAGCAACCGCGTGACGTAGCCTGCCACCGCCGGAATCTCGCGAACGATCAGACCGCCGACGATGAACACGCCGCCGAGCAGCAGTCCGATCGTCGTACCGCTGACCACTGGGCGCTGGTTGCGGCCGCGCCAGCACGCGCCGCCGAGATGCAGCGGTCCGGAGAGAAACGCGCCTGCCGCCCAGATGCCGGCCAGGGCCAACGTCCACCAGTAGAACGCCGGTTCGCCGGGACGCTCTCTCAAAGCCAGGCCTAACGAGGCGACGCCGAGCACCAGCACCACCGCGACCACCACTCGCCGGCGGCGCACGACGCCGGGCGGTTCGTTGTGCGGCACAGCGACATTGACGATTCCGCGCCGAATCTCTTCCAAAGCGCTGGGCTGGGAATTCACGTCACTCATCTAATCGCACTTTCGGCGCGAGCGTGATCAAGATCTCCAGTGCCGTCCGGAGCGCCCCGGCGATCGGACCGGGCATGATGTCGACCAAGCCCAGACCGGGCCGGGCGATCGCCGGAGTGACGGCACACGCCAGCCGCCGCAACCGCAGCGCGTCGCCGCCCGCCCAGGCCGGATCGCTGTCGGCGAGATGATGTGGGTCGGCGAGCCGATCGACAGGCCGTGGCTTGCGCTTCGACAACGAGCGCCGGATCGCCTCGTCGATCGACAGCAGACCGCCCGGCGGGTCGGGAACCAGCTCGCGCAGTCCGCTACCGCTGGCCCGCATCGGATAGTCGAGTGACTCGACCAGATCGGCCGCCAGGCCGTCCGGCACCGGCAAAGCGAGCGCGGTCACCCACGATGCCAGCGTGGTGTCGATACCCCAGACCGGCAGACCGGCCTGCCAGGTACCGCTGATCCGCGCGTAGCTCCTGAGCAGCTCGCGATACGACGTGGTGTCCGGGCCGGCGATGTCATACGCGCCGGCCGGAACCAGGTCGGAGTCGGCCGCCGCCACGAGATAATGCAGGACATCGCGGATCGAGATCGGGTCGATCGGGTTGCTCATCCACGCCGGCACCGGAATCACCGGGAAGCGGTCGGCGACATAGCGCAGCATCTCGAATGACGTCGACCCCGCGCCGAAGATGACCGCGGCGCCTAGCCAGACCAGTTCGGGCCCGCCGTCGATGCTCAGCGCCTCGGCGACTTCGGCACGACTGGTCAGGTGCTCGGACAGGCCCTCGTCGCACGGGACGAAGCCGCCGAGGTACACGATGCGCCGTACGCCGGCGTCCTTGGCAGCGGCGGCGACATTTCCGGCCGCCGCCCGGTCGACGTCGCGAAATTCGGGCTGCCCGATCGCGTGCACCAGGTAGTAGATGACATCGATCGGTCCGCTTTCGACCATCGCCGCCTTCACGGAGTCGGCGTCGGTGGCGTCGAACTCGACCGGCAGCACGTCGTCGTGCCAGCCGAACCTGGCGAGCCGGGCCGGGTTGCGGGTCGCCGCCACCACGCGATGTCCGGCTCCGAGCAACGCTGTGACCAGCCGTGACCCTACATATCCTGTCGCGCCGGTCACCAGGATTCGCACACTCTCCACCTACCGATCGCGGGGGCATTGGCTAGTAGAAGTTGCCCCGCCCCGCCGTCCGGCAAACCGGCGTGGCCGTTGTCACAAGTCGGCGTCGCGGCGACGGGTGCCACGGTCCAGGGTTCTGTGGTTAGGTTCCAACTATCCGGATTGAACTAACGCGAGCGTCAGATCGTGACCCATGTGAGCGAACACGCCCGGTATTCGCCTAATTGCAAGGGGTGTCTGAATTGCAAGAGATAACTGGCGACACGACGCCGGCCCCGTCCATCGCGGCCGTCGCGGTCGAATTCCCGCCGTATCAAGTCAGTCAGGCCGAAGCCATGTCCGGCCTCACCGGATTCGGTGGCCCAGACTTCGAGCGTTTCGGCGCCAGCGCGGGAGTGGAGAAACGCCGAATTGCCATGCCGCTGGCCAACTATGGCACGCTGACCGGGTTCACCGAAGCCAACGACATCTTCATCGAGACGGCGCTGACGCTCGGCGAGCGTGCCATCCTCGCGGCGTTGGACTCCGCCGAGGTCAAGCCCGAAGACGTCGACGTCGTGTTCTCGACCACGGTGACCGGGTTGGCAGTGCCCACCCTGGAAGCCCGGTTGGCGAATCGACTCGGGCTGCGCCCCGACGTGAAGCGGGTGCCGCTGTTCGGTTTGGGTTGTGTGGCCGGCGCCGCAGGCGTCGCCCGCATGCACGACTATCTGCGGGCGTTCCCGAAGCAGGTGTCGGTGCTGCTCGCCGTCGAACTGTGCTCGCTGACCCTGCAGCGGGATGACCTCTCGGTGGCTAACTTGGTGGCGGCCAGCCTGTTCGGCGATGGTGCGGCCGCCGTCGTCGCCAAAGGAGCGGCACGAACCTCGACCGGTCCCCGGGTGCTGGACACCCGCAGCCGGATCTACCCCGAAACCGAAGACGTGATGGGCTGGGACATCGGCAGCAACGGTTTCAAGATCAAGCTCTCCACCGAGGTGGCGACCGTCGCCGAGAAGTATGTCGGCGAAGACGTCCGCAACTTCCTGGCCGAACACGGGCTCACTCCAGACGACATCTCGACGTGGGTCTGTCACCCCGGCGGGCCGAAGGTCATCGAGGCCATCGAAAACACCCTGGACCTGCCCGTACACGCCATGGACCACACTCGTAACTCGTTGCGCGAGAACGCGAATCTGTCGTCGGTGTCGGTGCTCGACGTGCTCAGCCGGAACCTGGCCCAGCCGCCGGCGCCTGGGTCTTTCGGATTGATGATCGCGATGGGCCCGGCGTTCTGCTCAGAACTCGTCCTGCTCGGTTGGTAGCCGTGTACTACCTGCTGATCCTGGCTGTGGGGATCGAGCGCGTGGCCGAGCTGGTCGTTTCCAAGCGCAATGCCCGGTGGGCTTTTGCCAACGGCGGCAAGGAATTCGGGCGCAACCACTACCCGGTGATGGTTACTATCCACACCGCGCTACTGCTCGGGTGCGTCCTCGAGGTGTGGGCGCTGCACCGGCCGTTTCTCCCGTGGTTGGGCTGGCCGATGCTGGCGTTGGCCGTGCTGACCCAGGTGCTGCGGTGGTGGTGCATCACAACGTTGGGGCATCGGTGGAACACGTTGGTGATCGTGCTGCCCGAGGCGCCGTTAGTGCGTCAGGGACCCTACCGTTGGTTGCACCACCCCAACTACGTGGCCGTCGTCGTCGAGGGCTTCGCGCTGCCGCTGATCCACACCGCCTGGCTGACCGCGCTGTGCTTCACGGTGGCCAACGCGCTGCTGCTCACGGTACGGATCCGGGTAGAGAACGCAGCGTTGGGCTACGCGTGACGCGCACCGTCGATCCGAAATGACGTACGACGCTGATCTGCTGATCGTCGGCGGCGGACCCGGTGGGCTCGCCACCGCGTTACACGCTCGCCGGCAAGGGCTTTCGGTGATCGTGGCCGAACCGCGGGAGACCCCGGTGGACAAGGCCTGCGGTGAGGGCTTGATGCCCGGCGGCCTAGCCGAGCTGACGGCGCTGGGTGTCGACCCGGCGGGCCTCCCCTTTCGCGGCATCGCCTACCTCGACGAGCGCCGACGTGCGGAGGCCCTGTTCCGCGGCGGGCCTGGTCGCGGCGTACGGCGCACCACGCTGCACGCCGCGATGGCCGCTCGCGCCAAAGAACAAGACACCGAATGGGTTTCGATCCGGATCACCGATGTCTCGCAGGACGCGACCGGCGTCACGGCCGGCGGTCTTCGGGCCCGATGGCTGGTGGCCGCCGACGGACTGCACTCCCACGTGCGGTCGGCAGTCGGGATCGGCGCGGTCGCCGGAACACCGCGGCGCTACGGCGTGCGCTGGCATTTCTCCCTGCCGGCGTGGTCGGATTTCGTCGAAGTGTACTGGTCACCGCTGGGCGAGGCCTACGTGACACCGGTCGAGCCCGACCTGGTCGGCGTCGCGATTCTGTCGAGCGGGCAACCTGACCTCGACTGGTTCCCACGACTCGCGAAGCGGCTGCGTGGCGCTCCGAGGACCCGGGCCCGCGGCTGTGGCCCACTGCGGCAAGTGGTTTCGCGAAGGGTGGCCGGACGCGTGCTCCTGGTCGGCGACGCCGCGGGATATGAGGACGCGCTGACCGGCGAGGGCGTCAGCCTGGCCGTCAAGCAGGCCCGCGCGGTGGTCGCCGCGATCGTCGACGGCAATCCGTCGT
Source organism: Mycobacterium paraterrae (assembly GCF_022430545.2). Lineage (NCBI taxonomy): Bacteria > Bacillati > Actinomycetota > Actinomycetes > Mycobacteriales > Mycobacteriaceae > Mycobacterium > Mycobacterium paraterrae. The sequence goes on from NZ_CP092488.2 coordinate 524,256, forward strand.
CTTACGAAGCGACTTGGCGGCGGATCACGCGCGATTACCGACTGCTCACCCGCGCTCTCGTGTTGACCACAGCGTCACGCGTCGGGCGTCGCGCGGTCGTTCCGGCGACTTCGAAGCTGCCCGCTGTATTCGACCTCGCGGTGAATACGTTGGCGCGCTGAGCTTTCGTATCTATCGACGGCGACCCGCGGCGCCCGGCTACGCCGCTCTTGCGATCGCCTTGGCGGCTAGCGCGCCTTCCACACCGGCGGACGCTTCTGCGCGAACGCCAGCGGCCCCTCCTTGGCGTCCTCGGTGCGCAGCAGCGCACCGAATTCCCGTGCGGTGCGGGCCCATCCGGGCTCCTCGTCGGGAATGACGCCGTCGTCGGCACCACACGCGATCCGCTTGCTGGCCTGCACCGACAGCGGCGCATTGACGGTGATCCGCTTCGCCAGCGCCAGTGCGGCGTCCAGCACGGTGCCGTTGGGCACGACCTGGTTGATCAGACCCCAGCTCTCCGCTTCGGTCGCGGTGATCGGCTCACCGGTCAACAGCATCTCCATGCCCACCTTGCGCGGCAGCTGCTGCGCGATGCGGAAGACGCCGCCGGCGCCGGCCAGCAATCCCACCTTGACCTCGGGCAGACCGAACTGTGCGCGCTCCTCGGCCACCACCAGGTCGCTGGCCAGGGCCAGCTCGGTTCCCCCGCCCAGCGCCGTGCCGTTCACCGCGGCGATCGTCGGCTTGTCGATGAAGTGGTGGACGTAGCCGGCGAAGCCCCACTCCCCGTGATCGGGATGGTACAGATTCTCGCGGCGCGCGATCGCCTTGAGATCGGCTCCCGCGCAGAAAGACTTGTCACCGGCACCGGTGATCACCACCGCCCGCACCTCGGGGTCGTGCTGCGCCTGCTCGAGCGCATCACCGACCCCGACGCTGACCGCCCCATTGACGCAGTTACGAGCCTCCGGCCGGTTGATCGTGATGACGAGGACGTCGTCGCGGCGTTCGGTGAGGACCGCCGGTTCCGTCACAACAGTTCCACGATGGTGGCGTTTGCCTGACCGCCACCCTCACACATGGTCTGCAGGCCGTAGCGAATTCCCTTGTCCCGCATGTGGTACAGCATTGTGGTCATGATCCGGGCGCCGGATCCACCGAGCGGATGCCCCAGCGCGATCGCGCCGCCGTTGGGGTTGAGCTTCTTCTCGTCAGCGCCGATGTCCTGCAGCCAGGCCAGCGGAACCGGCGCGAACGCCTCGTTGACCTCGAACACGCCGATGTCGTCGAGCGACAGGCCGGACTTCTTCAACGCCTTCTGGGTGGCAGGGATGGGGGCGGTCAGCATGATCACCGGGTCGGCACCGGCCAGCACGGCGGTGTGCACCTTGGCAATCGGGTTGAGCCCCAACTCTTTTGCCTTCTCCGCCGTCATGATCAGCAGCGCGGCGGAGCCGTCGGAGATCTGGCTGGAGTTGCCGGCGTGGATGACACCATCTTCCTTGAACGCTGGCTTCAGCTGAGCCATCTTCTCGATCGGCGTGCCGCGACGGATGCCCTCGTCCTTGAGGATTACGTTTCCGTCTTGGTCCTTGATGCCGACGATCTGGTCGTCGAAGGCGCCGGAATCCTGGGCGGCAGCGGCCTTGTCGTGCGATCCGAGCGAGTACTGGTCGACGGTGGTCCGGTCGAAGCCCCACTGCTCGGCGATCATCTCGGCACCGATGCCTTGGTTGGGCGTCCGGTCGTAGCGGGCCTTGAAGTTCGGGGAGAACGGGTTGCCGCCGTTGGCCAGCGAAGCGCCCATCGGCGTCCGCGACATCGATTCGACACCGCCAGCGACCACTACGTCGTAATGGCCGGCAACCACGCCGGCCGCGGCGAAGTGGATCGACTGCTGACTCGAGCCGCACTGCCGGTCGACGGTTACGCCCGGCACGGTCTCAGGCCAGCCGGCGGCCAGCAGCGCCGTGCGGCCGATGTCCATCGACTGCTCGCCGGCCTGCATGACGCAGCCCCAGATCACGTCGTCGACGAGGCCGGGGTCGATACCGGCCTTCTCGACCAGACCATTGAGCACCTGCGCGGACAGGTCGGCGGCGTGGACGCCGGACAAACCGCCGTTGCGCTTGCCGATCGGTGAACGAACTGCCTCGACGATGACTGCTTCAGTCATGGCTCCATCTCCTTTGACGCTCGAGCTAATGTGCCCGACTCCTCCTCAGACCTAGCGGTCTGCATCGTCGTCGCGCGTACTTTTGTCGATTGTTGACCAACCGCTTAGTTGGGTCGCCGCCGGGGTGCCCTACCGGTGAGTAGCGTCGAAGGCATGTTGCGCATCGTCATCGTCGGCGGCCACGGCAAGGTCGCGCTGCATCTAGCCCGCATGCTCAAAAACCGCGGCGATGAAGTGACGTCGATCATCCGAAATCCCGACCACGCCGGCGACGTCTCCGCCGCCGGTGCGCGCCCCGTCGTCGCGGACATCGAGCACCTGGACACCGCCGCATTGGCAGACCTGATGTCAGGCCACGACGCTGTGGTGTTCTCGGCAGGCGCCGGCGGCGGTGACCCAGCCCGCACTTACGCGGTCGACCGCGACGCCGCGATCCGGGTAATCGATGCGGCCGAGCAAGCCGGCGTCAAACGATTCGTGATGGTCTCCTACTTCGGCGCGGGGCCCGATCATGGCGTCGCCGAGGACAATTCATTTTTCCCGTACGCAGAAGCCAAGGCCGCCGCGGACGCTCACCTCCGCAGCACCGAACTGGATTGGACCGTGCTCGGCCCGGGCCGGCTCACGCTGGAGCCGTCAACCGGCCGGATCGAACTCGGCGAGGGTACCGGTGAAGTGTCACGGGAGGACGTGGCTCTGGTCGCGGCCGCCGTGCTCCACGACCCCGCCACGGTCCGGAAAACCATCGAATTCAACAACGGTGATGTGCCGATCACCGAAGCGCTGGCTCGCTGCGGCGATCGCTAGCGCGGCAGTAGCTGCGCGCGGCGGGTCGACGCCGTTGACCTGTAATCTCGATGTCGCAGTCGGTCTGCCGATTTCGTCGTCCGCGACGAAGGCGGCATCGAACGAAGCATGTTAGATGTGCTTTTTAAGAGGGAACCCGGTGCGAGTCCGGGACTGTCCCGCAGCGGTATGCAGGAACGAACGTCGTCTTCGAGCACTGGTCACCCGACCGGGAAGCGACGGCCAGTAGGAGCACCACCCGGTGCGCGCCTGTGAGTCCGAAGACCTGCCGGCTGTGCCGGGCGCGCCGCGCCTGGCGGCTCACCGCCTCGTGGAATGGGCGTCTGGCCGTATCGGTTGCAGCCGCTGTGCGCTGCGCCGGATCGGTTTGCGTCCGTTGGCGGTGACCACCCCGTCGAGTGAAGGACGAAAACCGTGACCGTTACCCCTTTTACCGCCACCGTCACCGGCTCACCACGCATCGGCCCCAAGCGCGAACTCAAGCGCGCCACCGAGAGCTATTGGAAGGGCAAGACCAGCCGATCGGAGCTCGAGAAGGTCGCCGCGACGATCCGCAGCGACACGTGGAGCCAACTGGTTGCCGCCGGCTTGGACTCGGTGCCGATCAACACGTTCTCCTACTACGACCAGATGCTCGACACCGCGGTGCTGCTCGGCGCGCTGCCCAAGCGCGTTCAGGTCGTGTCCGACGACCTCGACCGCTACTTCGCCGCCGCCCGCGGCAATGGTGACGTCGTGCCGCTGGAGATGACCAAGTGGTTCGACACCAATTACCACTACATCGTCCCTGAGATCGGGCCGGACACCGAGTTCACGCTGCATCCCGAGAAGGTGCTGTCGGAACTGAAAGAGGCTCGCGATCTCGGCATTCCGGCTCGTCCGGTGGTGATCGGGCCGGTCACCTTCCTGATGCTGAGCAAGGCCGTCGACGGCGCCGGCGCGCCGATCGAGCGCCTCGACGACGTCGTCCCCCTGTACGCCGATCTGCTTAGTCAGCTCGCCGACCAGGGCGTGCAGTGGGTCCAATTCGACGAGCCGGTGCTGGTCACCGACATCTCCGAGGACGCCTCCGCGCTCGCCGAGCGGGTGTACAACGCGCTCGGTGCGCTGGAGAACCGGCCCGCGATCCACGTCGCCACCTACTTCGGTGACCCAGGTGAAAGCCTGGGGGCGCTCGCCCGGACGCCGGTCGAGGCGATTGGGGTCGACTTGGTCTACGGCCCCGACACCGCGGTGGCGTCCGTGACCGAACTGGCGGACAAGACGCTGGTCGCCGGCATCGTCGACGGACGCAACATCTGGCGGACCGACCTGCAGGCAGCGCTGAGCAAGCTGGCCAGCCTACTGGGTTCGGTTGGGTCACTGGCTGTTTCGACGTCATGCTCGACGCTGCACGTGCCGTACTCGCTGGAACCAGAGACCGACCTCGACGACGCGCTGCGCAGCTGGCTGGCGTTCGGCGCCGAGAAGGTGCACGAGGTGGCCACCCTGGCCAAGGCGCTCAAGGACGGTCGCGACGCGGTGGCCGACGAGATCGCGCAGTCCAACGCCGCCGTTGCGTCCCGCGCGAAGGACCCGCGGCTGAACAACGCCGAGGTTCGTGCCCGGCTCGACTCGATCGCGAAATCCGGCGGCACCGAACGTGGCCCGGCCGACCAACGTCGTGCGGCGCAGATCGAGCGGCTGCACCTGCCGCCGCTGCCTACGACCACCATCGGGTCATTCCCGCAGACGACCGAGATCCGCAAGGCCCGCGCCGCACTGGTCGCCGGCGAGATCGACGACGCCGAGTACACCAAGCGGATGCGCGCCGAAATCGCAGAGGTGGTCAAGCTGCAAGAGGACCTCGGCCTGGACGTCCTGGTGCACGGCGAGCCGGAGCGCAACGACATGGTGCAGTATTTCGCCGAGCAGTTGGACGGCTTCTTCGCCACCAAGCTCGGCTGGGTGCAGTCCTACGGCACCCGCTGCGTGCGTCCGCCGGTGCTATACGGCGACGTGGTTCGGCAGCACCCGATGACGGTGGAGTGGGCGAAGTACGCGCAGTCGCTGACGGACAAACCGGTGAAAGGCATGCTCACCGGGCCGGTGACGATCCTGGCCTGGTCGTTCGTCCGCGACGACCAGCCGCTGGCCGACACCGCCAACCAGGTGGCGCTGGCGATTCGCGACGAGACCGTTGATCTCCAGGAGGCCGGCATCGCGGTCATCCAGGTCGACGAGCCCGCGCTGCGAGAGTTGTTGCCGCTGCGCAATTCCGAGAAGCAGGCTTACCTGGACTGGGCCGTCGGTGCGTTCCGGTTGGCCACGTCTGGTGTCGCGGATTCGACGCAGATCCACACGCACCTGTGCTACTCGGAATTCGGCGACGTGATCGGCGCGATCGCCGACCTGGACGCCGACGTCACCTCACTCGAGGCGGCCCGCTCTCGCATGGAGGTGCTCGACGATTTGAACTCGATAGGCTTCTCCAACAGCGTCGGTCCGGGCGTCTACGACATCCATTCACCGCGGGTGCCGAGCACCGACGAGATCAGCACGTCGCTGCAAAGGGCGCTGAAAGCCGTTCCAGCCGAACGACTGTGGGTCAACCCGGACTGCGGCCTGAAGACTCGCAATCCGGAAGAGGTTATCGCGTCGCTGACCAACCTCGTCGAGGCAACCAAGAAGGTCCGCGCCGACGCGTAACCGGGCGCGTGCGGTCGGGCGCTACACCGACGTAGCGCTCGACTGCACGTGCACCGGCACGTCATCGGCCCAGGGCTGCCGGGTGACCATGTCGGCCACACACACGTGGCCGCGCTCGAATTCACCGGTGGCGGCGTCGACCAGCCGATACTGCTGGGTCTGTCGATGGATCGGCTGGGCGTCCAACATCACTACCCTGACCTCGCCGGGCTCGAAGTGGCAGCGCCTCTGCAGCGCCACCACCAACTGCTCGTTGCTGAAGTGCCCGTCCCCGAAATTCCAGCCGATGGCCGTACTGGTGACGCGCTCGCCGTCGGTCAGCACGTAGTCGTCCTCGTTGTGGCCGGCCATTGCGCGATGGGCCAACGTGAACAGCGCCCGGCCGTGAGTGTTGAACGCGCGGAACGCATATCCCATGTACATCGGGATCTGCGCGGCTTCCTTACTGCCGTAGAACTTCTCCAATTGCGCGGCCGGCATGCTGGCGATCGCGACGATGCCCTGCGAGATCTTCGCCTCGGCGGAGGGCTTGATGCACCACAGCGTGGTGTCCCAGTTGCCGGCGTAGTAGCGCATGCCGGGCAGGAACGACACCTTGCGCGGGAACAGGTTTCCGGTGACCACGGTGCCGGCGACGACCGCGAACAACAGCAGTGGCAGCGGGGTGGTCAGGTCGCTCAGTCCCGCCGACGCGTGCCCGACGAACAGTGCGAGCACGCTGAACATCATGAACACGTTCCATTCCAGCGGCACACCCATCGGGATCGAGGACAGGATGCCGAAGTGAAAGCACAACATCACGAACGCCGCCACCACAGTCGGCCAGCCGCCGTGGCTGAAGAACAGCACCAACGGCACCAGTCCCTCGATGGCGGTGCTGAAGTGGGCCAGCCAGCGCGACCGCCAGCCGGGTCGCAGGTCGTCCGGAAAGTGTTCGAAGAATGAGCGTTTGAGGAATTTCGTTCGAAACAGCGGGTTGTTGCTCATCATGGTCGAGATGACGAACGGGAAGTGCTTGTTGAGCTTCGACGTCGCGGCGCCCAGCCAGATCACCAGGCAGACGAGTTTGGCGCCCAGGATCAAGTCCACCCCGTAGCCGGCGAACAGGAATGCCACGGTGAAGGAGGCGTACACCTCTCCGCGGGCTGCCAGGAAGATCACCTTGTCACGAAGACCCAGCATGGCAAGCACGCCCAGCACCGCCCAGATCTGCCAGGCGGGCAGCACCCCAACCGTGGTGCCGAGAGCAGGCATCGGTCCGGTGCCGTCCGAGAAGACCGCGACGGTAAGTAGCGTCAGCAATGCGGCGTAGAGCAGCGCGTCGAATGGGGTGCGACTATCACCCTTCGTCAGCGGGACTCGGTCCGGCCACGGTGGCAGCCGGATGGTGCCGGGTCGCAGCCAATACAGGATCGAGCCCATCGGTGGGAAAAAGCGGTTGTTGAGCGGGCCGAAGCCGCAGCCGAGCCCGACCACCTCGAACAGCATCGTGTACAGCACGACCTTCTCGAACACGATCGGCTCGGCATACCAGTGCGCGACCCTGGTGAAGCCGTCAATACCGGTCGTGGTCAGCGCGAGAAGCCAACCCGCCAGGATGTAGAGCAGGATCTTCACGACGTAGAACAGATGCAGCAACACCGGTGTGCCGAAGCCCACCTCGGCCCAGTGCCGGGCCATCGGGATGATCTTTTCGGAGCGACTGCCCTTGCTCCATTCGTCGAAATCGATCTGCGGGGTGTCCTGCTTGAGAAATCCCATGGCGGCAAGACTAGAACGTGTTCTAGCTCGATGGTTCCCATTCGTCGAGAACCCTTGATTACTACGGCGTGTAGTAGTAGAACTGAGGCAACGCACTCAGGACGGTGATCGACGATGACACGTCAGCTTCGGGAGTCAGCCCGCGCTCTGCGTTGGGCGGCAATACTTTTCGCAGTGGGTTGGGCCGTGCACGTCGTCGACCATCTGCGGCGCGGGATGTCGGCGTCGCCGCACGCGATCATGGTCGGCGGAATGATCCAGGGCGTCTTCGTCGTGGTCGCGGTCCTGCTGGCGCTGACCGGGCGTCACCGATCTCCGGACTGGGCGATCGGGGTCGGCTTCGGTAGCGCCGTCCTGTTCACCTACGCGCACCTGCTGCCGAGCTACTTCCCCGCTTACCAGGACAGCTTCGTTTCCGGTCCGCGGATCAACGTGACGTGGTTCTCGTGGGTCAGCGCCGCCACCGAGATCGGCACCGGCCTGGTGTTCGCGGTCGTCGGGCTGCGGGTTCGCCGCTCGTCAGGCGTAGGCTCGGTAATGCCGTTGCAGCGAAAGGTGGCGCCATGAAACCGGGGACGCTGTTTTTCGACGGAGCCTGCGGAATGTGCACGCGCTCCAAGGATCTGCTGCTTCGCTTCGATCGCACCGGGAAGATCCGGACCGAACCCCTGCAGGGCCACGGCGTGGCCGAGCGTCTCGGCGTCGCGCAGGACAGACTCCTGGACGCGGTGCGCTGGATCGATTCCACCGGCACGGTGTACGCCGGTGCCGAGGCCGTCAATGCGGCACTGTCGACTGCGCTAGGTACCCGAATCCCGTTGACGGTCTATCGAATTCCCGGCATCCGGTTCTTCGAGGATGTGGTCTACCAGTGGGTGGTCGAGCACCGCTACAAGTTTCCGGGCACGACGCCGCACTGCGAGGCCTACCCGGCCGCCTGCTAGGCCTTTCGCGGCGGTCGCGGCACGAACCTCGACACCCGGTCGATCACGTCTTGATATTCGGGCCGTCGCTCCAGACTGCGGGTCTCCATCATCGGGATGCTGCCGCCGAGGAACATGCCCAGCATGCCCAGCGCGCCCAGGCACAGCCACCAGGCGTCGGACGGGGATACTGCGACGCCGAACAGCGCTAACGAAACCCAGAAGCCGAATTCCCCGAAGTAGTTCGGATGCCGCGACCACGACCACAATCCGCGGTCCATCGCCTGACCCTCAGCCCTGCTGCGGACGAAGCGGTGCATCTGCGTGTCGGCAGCCAGCTCGAGTGCCACCGCGGCCAGGCCGACCACGAACGCCACGCCGGTGAGCCATCCGATGTCACCGCGGGGCCAGGTCACCGCCGCATACACCGGCAGCATGCCGGCGAATACCAGCAGCGTCGGGACGAGGTGGATGGTCACCAGGTCGACCATGAACTCCCACCGCCCGGCTTTCTCGCGGAACATCGGGTAGCGCCAATCCTCGTGGTGCAGACCAGGAAACGCGAACAGCCAGTTCGCGGTCAGCCGGATCGCCCACAGCAGCACCACCGCCGCGACCAGCCAGCACCGCGGCTGCTGTATGCCAGACTGGCTCCACCAATAGAACAACAGCACCGGCGGGATGACACTCCAGTAGGCGTCGTAAAAACTCGAATTGCCGAACCCGCGGCTGAAGGCGAAGATCACCAGCGTGGCCAGTAGGTCGGCGACCAACGTGTCAAGCAGCAGTCGCCCGGTGTGCGCACCCCACGTCAGCCAGGCCGCGCCCACCGCGATCGCGACGACATAGGCGAGGCCGACCAGCGCCAGCGAGTGCGCCTTGCTTCTCATGCTTTCCGCTCCCAGTGCGGGCTCTTGACCGCCTCAAGCGCCTCGGTGACGTAACTGTCCAGGGACCGCGACTTCCTCGAAGGTTGCTGAACCCATTGCTGGAACGCGAAATCGGCTGCCGCGAAAGCTAACTGGACGAGCAATCCGGGTCGCAGGTCGGTCGCAGGGTTGACGCGCATCCGGGTGGCGATCAGCGTGGTTGCCCGCTCCTTGTCGGCGGGCAGGTGCACGGTCAGCTTCCCGAGCAGGTCGGGCGCGACCAGCAGGGCCGCCCGCCACTCGTCGGTGTCGGCCCGGTCGAAGGACCGGGTGCGGGTGATGATCGCATTGATCAACGCGACATCGGGCCGCTCGTCGGGCGGCCGGTCCTCGAGCAGGCCGACGATCGCGGTGCCGCCGTGTCGCACGGGTGCCAGCAGCAGCTCCTCCTTGTTCGGGACGTAGCGAAAGAAAGTGCGCGGGGAAACCCCTGCCGCCGAGGCGATTTCCTCAGTCGTCACCGCGTCGTAGCCGCGCTCGATGAACAGCCGGAACGCGGCCCGGCGGATGTCGGCGCGAATCTGCGCGCGTTGCCGGTCGCGCAGAGTCTCGGTCATCGGAAGCTGCCGATCCCGCCGTCGACGTGGATGGTCTGGCCGGTGACGAACGTGGCATCGGTGCTCAGCAGAAACGCCACCAGGGCACCCACGTCGTCGCGGACATCGCCGATCCGTTTCATCGGGACGCGTGCCACTGCCTTGTCGTACTCCTTCGGAGCGAACGACTTCCAGTACTTGACCCCGTCGGATTCGGCGAACGGACACACGACATTGACACGGATGTTGTCCCGACCCCATTCCAGCGCAGCGACTTTCGACAGCCCGCGGATGGCCTCCTTGGCGGCGGCGTAACCGCCCCACTTCGGTTCGCCGCCTGTGCCGGTGCCCGATCCGAGATTGACGATCGATCCGCCACCGTTCGCCACCATCAGCGGGTACACGGCCTGCATCAACAGGAAACTGGCCCGCGGACCGACCTCGTGGCCGAGAGCGATGTCCTCGGTGGTGATGTCGACGAACGACTTTGGTTCGTTGGTGGCGATCGCGTTGTTGACCAGTCCGTGCACGGTGCCGAACGCGTCGACGGCCGCCGCGGCGATGCGCTGACCCGCTTCGGGATCGCGCAAATCGGTCACCAGCTGTTCGACGCGACCCAGCTCTCGCAGTGCCTGGGCGGTGGCGGTCAGCTTGTCGCCCTGGATGTCGGCGAGCAGCACCGATGCCCCGCGTTCGAGAAGCGCTGCGGCGATACCTTTTCCGACACCTTGAGCGGCGCCGGTGACGATCGCAGCATGGCCGCGCATCGAGTCCGGATGCGTGTAGCTCATGTCACCGATGCGAGACTCGGCGCCGCTCGACCCGCGAACAGCGGCAGGTCGAGGTATGTCTTGATCCCGGGTTCGGCAGCGCAGACGTCGGGGATGGCATTGACGCAATGATTGGCGGTGACCACCACTCCGGGATTCTTCACCAAACCTTCGGCAATGCTTTCCGGCTGCAAGCCCTTGAAGGTGAGTTTGACCGGCGGGTCCCCGGTGACCTCGACCTCGAAACGTTCACCGATGCCGCCGAAATCCCATGCCGGGTCCAGGTTTTCCTCGCCCATCAGCCAGTTGACCGCCGCCGTGATCACCGGTTCCCCGTCGACCAATGCCTGCCAGCGGAATCGGCGCGCGGCGACGCTGCCCTTCGTGATCGGAAACGGGGCGTAGTCGATCTCGGCGGTCGCAACAGCGACATCCTGGATGGTCCTGATCTTCGGGTCGATGCGAAAGCCCATGTGATCGGCAATCATTCGCACCGACTGCTTGAAGCCGGCCGCCAGCAGCCCGGCCATCGGCCCTTGCATCGCTTCTTCGGGTGTGCCGCCGAAGCCCATGATGTGACGCACCACGTCCGGTGCGTTGTAGGTGCGGATGTCGGAGAACTCCTCGGCGCGGACGTGGGTGACAGCCGACGACAGCGACGAGATCATCAGCGGGAAGCGCTCGGTGATACCGCCGGGATGAATGCCGGACCCGTGCAGCGTCACGCCGGCTTTCGTCGCGGCGTCGGCCACCGCTTGGTGACGTGGGTTGTCCGGATCCGGGTACACCCAGCCCACCGGCGTCACGACATTCTTGCCCGACCGCAGGATCGCGATGACCTCGTCGTCGTTCGGAACCAGCGGGCTGTACATCACGCAGTCGGCGTCCAACGCCAGCACGTCGTCGATGCTGGATGTCGCAGCAACGCCGAGTGATTCGATACCCAGGATGTCGCCTACGTCTCGGCCGTTCTTGTCGGAGCTGTGCACCCAACAGCCGGCGAGTTCGAGCTGCGGATGATTGAGCACGCACTGGACGGCGGCCTTGCCGACGCCTCCGGTGGCCCACTGGATGACGCGCAGCGTGGCTGGATTGGTCATGCGTGGCACAGTATGACCGTCTGGCAGTCACTGTCAACGATGCCTTGTCACCGACCCGCTGTGAAGATTCCTGGCGGGATATTCGGTTCGCGGGCCAATACCTCGGGCAAGACGTGGAGATGCAGCGCGTCGACGTCATCCATACGCTGCGCGGCATCCAGGAACCGTTGCTGCTCAATCGGACTCACGACACCGTCGGTGAGCAGCCGGAATTTCGCAATGTACTGCTCGCGGTCGAACGGGCGGGCCCCCAACGGATGCGCGTCGGCGACGGCCAGCTCGTCGGTGATCACGTCGCCGTTTCTCAGCGTCACCACCGCCCGGGCCCCGAATGCCTTCTCGGTCGGGTCGTCGGAGTGATAACGCCGGGTCCACTCCGGATCTTCGACCGTTGCGACCTTGCGCCACAACGCAATCGTGTCAGGGTGGTGCGACCGCTCGTAGCTGTATGACCGCTCGTGATGCCACGCGCCGTCCTGTAGCGCCACCGCGAAGATGTAGGGCAGCGAGTGGTCGAGCGTTTCGCGCGACGCGTCCGGATCGAACTTCTGCGGGTCGCCGGAGCCCGTTCCGATGACGTAGTGGGTGTGGTGACTGGTATGCAGCACGACGGATGCGATGTCGTCGACGTTGCCGATGCGTGATCGCAGCCGCCGGGCCAGATCAATGGGGGCCTGGCTCTGGTACTCGGCGGAATGCTCCTTGGTGTAGCTGTCCAGGATCGCGCGCTTTGGCTCGCCCGGGCCCGGCAACGGCACCCGGTAGGTGCGCTCGGGGCCCGACAACAGCCAGGCGATCACGCCGTCCTCGCCCTCCCAGATCGGCGCGGGTGAGCCCTCGCCGCGCATCGCCCTGTCGACCGCTTCGATCGCGACCTTGGCAGCATGGGCGGGCGCGAACGCCTTCCAGCTGGAGATCGCCCCCTTGCGCGATTGACGGGTCGCGGTCGTCAGGTGCAGGGCCTGGCCGATCGCGTGATAAATGGTGTCGACGTCAAGCCGCAGCATGGCGCCCAGTCCGGCGGCGACCGACGGGCCGAGATGCGCGACGTGATCGATCTTGTGTTCATGCAGACAGATTCCCTTGACCAGGCAGATCTGGACCTCGTAGGCCGTCGCCACGCCTCGGACGAGATCGTCACCGGGCACGTCGAGCTGCTGGGCGACCGCGACGAGCGGCGGAATGTTGTCACCGGGATGGGAGTAGTCGGCGGCGAGAAAAGTGTCGTGGTAGTCGAGTTCACGAACCGCGACGGCATTCGCCCAGGCGGCCCATTCCGCGGAGTAGCAGCCGTCGACGCCGAACACCCGGGCACCGGAGCCGACGGGGCGGGCCATGGCCTGGCGGCGGGCGGTGGCGACGGGCCGCCGGAGCACCGCCGCCGCGCTGACCGCGGCGTTGTCGATGACGCGATTGACCACCATCGCCGCGGTGTCCGGTGGCACCGCTACCGGGTCCACCGCGACCTGGGCGATCTTGTACGCCAGGTGCTCGCTGACCGGAAAGTCGTCGGCGCTGCGGCGCGTCCTGACTTCGTGGATCAGCTTATTGCGCTTCCTTGACCTGCGGCCGGTAGAACAGCGCCAGCTGCCCGAGCGCGCCACCGACGCCCAGCAGCAGCGAACCGAACAGCCCGTGCCAGCCCGGGTGGAACAGCTTCGGGCCGAAGATCTCGAAGTCGAGGCTGTAGGTGCCCGGGCCGGTGGTGGCGATGACGACCGCCGTGACGGCCAGGATCAGGTTGTACTCCCAGCCCTCTTTGACGATGAAGAAGCCGTTGTGGCGGTGCACGGTCCAGGCAGCGACGATCATCAGTGCCACGAACCCGGCCGCGGGGATCGGCGTGAGCAGGCCGGCGGCCAGTCCCAGGCCGGCGGCGACCTCGGTGCTGGCGGCGACGACAGCCTGGAAGGTGCCGTACTTCATCCCGATACTTTCGAACCAGCGCGCGGTCCCCGGAATCCGTCCCCCGCCGAAGAATTTGTTGAAGCCATGCGCGGCCAGCGTCAAGCCCAGGACTAGCCGCAGGATCAGCAATCCGACGTCATAGGCATCATTCATAGACGCCAACCTAGATCATCGGGTAGGCACGGGATAGGCAGAGGTATCCTGCCAGCCGCACCCGACACAAAAGGAGCGACCCATCAAGACCGTGATCCTCGGAGCGGGCCAACTCGGCCGTGCGCTGGGCCTGGCGTGCCGCAGCGGCGTCCGAAATCCCGTCCCCGGGCCGCGGTGCGGTCGATCCTGATCCCCTTCATGTCTCCACGGCCGGTAATTCTGCTGGACGGCGCCGCCTCGGCTTCGTCCGACATCCTGGGCCACAAGGGGCACGGCATCGACATGATGCGCCGCAACGGCCTGCCGGTCCCGCCCGCGTTCTGCATCACCACCGACGTCGGCGCCCGTTATAGGGCCGAACCCGCCGCGACCATCGACGACATCTGGGATGACGTTCTTGACGGAATCCGGACTTTGGAGATGGCTACCTCGCGGACGTTCGGGCGTGGCCCTCTCCCGTTGCTGGTCAGCGTTCGCTCCGGAGCCGCGGTGTCGATGCCCGGGATGATGGACACGCTGCTCGACCTCGGTTTCAGCGACGAGGTCGAAGAGGCACTGACTGCTGAAGCCTCGGCCGCCTTCGCCTCGGATTCCCGGCGACGCTTTGCCGAGTCGTTCGCGAGAATCGTGAGCGGTCCCGCGCCCGACGATCCGCTCGAGCAATTGCGCGCCGCGATCGAAGCGGTATTCGCGTCGTGGGATTCTCCGCGAGCGGCTGCCTACCGGGCTCACCACGGTGTGGGCGCTCAGGGCGGCACCGCAGTGGTTGTGCAGGCGATGGTCTTCGGCAATCTGGGCAGCGAATCGGGTGCGGGTGTGATCTTTTCGCGTAACCCGATGACCGGTGCCAACGAAGAGTTCGGTGAGTGGCTGCCCGGCGGCCAGGGCGACGACGTGGTGTCCGGCACGGTCGACGTCGAGCCGATCGCCTTGCTGCGCGAAAAGCTACCCGGGGTGTACGACGAGCTCGTCAGCGCCGCAAGATCATTGGAGCGACTGACCGCGGACGTCCAAGAGATCGAGTTCACCATTCAAGACGGCACGCTGTGGCTGCTGCAGACGCGCGCGGCGAAGCGGTCCGCGCAGGCCGCGGTGCGGTTGGCGCTGCAGCTGTTGAATGACGGCTTGATCGACCAGGCGGAGACGCTCCGACGGGTGCCTCCCGCGCATGTCGAGGCGTTGCTGCGGCCCTCACTGCAGCCCGAAACCCGTTTCACCGCTCGACTTTTGGCCACCGGACTGGCGGCCGGCCCAGGCGTCGCGTCGGGGCGGGCCTACACCGACGTGGATGCGGCCATCGACGCGGCCGACCGCGGCGAAGACGTGATCCTGGTTCGCCACCACACCAGTCCCGACGATATCCACGGGATGCTCGTCGCACGCGGAGTTGTCACCGAGACCGGCGGAGCGACCAGCCACGCCGCTGTGGTGAGCCGAGAACTGGGCCGCGCGGCGGTGGTCGGTTGTGGAAGCGGTGTCACCGAGTCGCTGGCCGGCAAGCTGGTCACCGTCGATGGCAATACCGGCGAAGTGCGGGAGGGAAGCCTCGAATTGTCGGCGTGGTCCGAGGACAACAGCCCCGAGCTTCGCGAGTTGGCCGATGTGGCACGGCAAGTCAGCCCGCTGCGGGCGCATCCTCGCGGCGACTATCCGCGACTCGATCGTCACTCCGAGATCGCGGTGCGTGAAGCGATGGCCCGTGGCCACAGCGACGTCGTTTGCGACCGGCCACTACTGGCCATGCTTGAGGCCATTCGGGTCTCGTCATGATCGCCGCCGGCGAATTGTCTGTGCTGCAGTCGGTTCGGTTGAAGGGCCGGGTCGCCCGCGGCGAGCTGGACTCGCAACTCGTCGACAATCTGGTTGCCTCCGGGCTGCTGATCGACGGGGCGATGGTGCGGCTGAGCCCCGAGGGCCGTGCGCGGCTCAACGAACTTTTGGCCGACGAGCGATCGTCGATCGATGCTGATGCCGTCGCGGCTGTGTACGACGAATTCCGGTCGGTAAACGCCGAATTCAAAGCGCTGGTCACCGATTGGCAAGTCAGATACGGGCAACCCAACGATCACGACGACCCCGACTACGATGCCGCAGTGCTGGCGCGGCTCGACGATGTGCATCGACGGGTGATTCCCCTGGTGGACGCCTTGTCCGCGGAACTGCCTCGGCTGGGTAGTTACTCGGCGAGACTCGCCGCAGCGCTGGACCGGGTGCATGCCGGCGACACGCAGTGGCTGTCCCGTCCTCTGATCGACTCCTACCACACCGTGTGGTTCGAGTTGCACGAGGAGTTGATCCTCGCGGCGGGTAAGACGCGCGAAGCCCAAGACGGATAGCCGATTACAGCTCGGAGTCGAGCCGGGCCATGTACTCGTCGATGTCGGGAATTGCCGACTCCGCTGCGTGTACGGTGACGGTCACGGTGTCGCCGATGCCCCAGACGCCGTGCACCAGGCCCATGGCCGGCGAGAGCGCCAGGTGTACCGCTGTCAGCAGCACCGGTGCGTCACCGAATGTCAGGTCAGCTCGACCACGGTGAAGGCTCGATACGACGGTGTGTCCGGCAACGTACGACGGCTGAGCTTCGGGATCGAACAAGCTGATGCCCCAGCGCAGCAGCGGAGCCGGGGTCGCCGCGAAGGCGCGGTCCGCCGCCCGGACCGCCACGTGCTCCGAACGGCGACGGGCATTCCTCAGGTCCGCGGCAATTTTTTCCAGCCGAGCCTCCCGGCTCAGGCCCGGATACAACCCGACAGTCACATTTGCGAAGTGGTTATGAGCATGAGGCACACCGGGTTTGGCCATCGTCACTTCGGCGGCCAACGATTCAGCCTCGTCGCACAGATGGCTCGACAACGCACCGGAGATTGCGGAAAGGGTCGCGACGGTCGCCGTCCGATCCCCAAGTTGCGCGCGGTGCCGAATCAGTGTGCGCGCGAACCGCTCCCCCGCTGGATGGACATTGGTAGACACCGCCGGACGCGGTCCGATCGCCGACGGCAGCAGCCCGGCGTTGGTTTCCTTGACGCGTCGGCGATGAGCCCGAGTGGCCTCGAGCGCCCGCCAGGGCAGGAAACCTGTCGACTCGTTCGACACGTCGGCGACGGGGGTGTTCCGTCCGAACAACCACGCGCACATTGCCAAGGCTCGCGGACCGTCGCAGAGCGCATGGGCGAATTGCATGACGGCGACCGTGCTCCGGCCGACGGTCCCCGGAACGCTGCGCACTGGACCGAAAAGGTGCATGCGCCAGGGCATTCGGCGACAGTCGAGCTCTTCGCCGACAAGTTTCGTGGCTTCGCGCAAACAACCGTCCCACGTGTCTTCGTCGTGTCTGACGATCCGGTCGGTATCGACGGTGGTGGTGACCCAGCGTGGGTAGGTCAGCGGTGACCCGTCCTCGACACGAATTGTCAACGCTGGGCAATTCCGCGCGCGTGCGACGAACTCGTCGATGGCCCGCTCGAGATTGGTTGGGAGGCCGTCGAATGCGTATAGCAGTAGGAAGCCATTGGGAATCTTTGCCGACATCCAGTAGAACTGCGCATCGATCGCAGCCATCGGGGTCGACATGTCCGCATCCTATTGATCCACAGTCCGGCTTTTACCCACAGCTGTCGTTCCGCCCGTCGGAGCTTGTCGCCTCCCGCCGTTAGAATTCGAACATGCGTGCGAGTAGTCGTGAGGATGTCGTCGAGGGTCTCGACGCGCTGCGCGCTGTCATGAAACGCACCCTGGACCTCGGCTTCGACGCGTTGACCACCCCGGAGCGGCTCAACGTCCTGGAAAGCTTCGAAGTGTTCCGCCGGCAGCTGCCCGCGGTCGAGCACGAGCTGATCAACGAGCTGGGCCACGAAGACCCGGCGGTGCTGGGTGGGAAACTACCCGCGGTGCTGGCCGACCGGCTCCGGATTTCGCGGGCGGAGGCGTCACGCCGGATCCACGAAGCCGCCGATCTGGGCGAGCGCCGCGCACTCAACGGGGAACCGTTGCCGCCTGTGTTGCCCGCGACCGCTGCCGCCCAACGCGCCGGGGAGCTGGGCGCCGGCCATGTCGCGGTGATCCGCTCGTTTTGGCAGCGCATCCCCGACTTCGTCGATGTCGGCACCCGCGCACGCGCCGAACAAGAACTCGCCCAGCGCGCCACCGAACACCGCCCCGACGAACTGGCCAAACTCGCCGACCGGCTGATGGACTGCCTCAACCCCGACGGCGACTTCACCGACATCGACCGCGCCACACGCCGCGGCATCACGATCGGTCGCCAGGACATCGACGGCATGAGCAAGATCAGTGGCTATTTGACCCCGGAGGCGCGGGCCACCTGGGATGCGGTGTTCGCCAAACTCGCCGCACCCGGCATGTGCAACCCCAACGACGCTGAGCCCTGCATCTCCGGTACCCCGTCGCAGGACGCGATCCAGGGCGACACCCGCGGCGCCCACCAACGCACCCACGACGCCCTGCTCACCGCCGGACGCGCCCTACTAGCCTCCGGCGACCTCGGCCAACACAACGGGCTACCCACCAGCATCATCGTCACCACCACACTGCAAGAACTCGAAGCCGGCGCCGGGCGGGGTTTGACCGCCGGCGGCACCCTGCTACCCATGTCCGATGTCATCCGGCTGGCCCAACACGCCCACCACTACCTGGCCATCTTCGAGCGCGGCAAAGCGTTAGCGCTCTATCACACCAAACGCCTCGCCACACCCGCCCAACGGCTCGTCCTGATCGCCAGAGATCGCGGCTGCACCTTCCCCAGCTGCGACGTCTCGGGCTACCACTGCCAGGTCCACCACGACAACCCCTACCGCACCCACCCCATCAGCGACGTCAACCACATGACCCTGACCTGCCACCCCAACCACGCCCTCACCGAACAAGGCTGGACCACCCGCAAAAACAGTCGCGGCCACACCGAATGGATCCCACCCCCACACCTCGACCGCGGCCAACCCCGCACCAACACCTACCACCACCCCGAGAAGCTCCTCCAAGATGGCGACGACGACGAAGCCGCCTAACTATGCGCGCCGGGGCAGTACACGCTGATGGCGTCGAGCAAGAATGGCCGGACCTGTGGACCGCTCAGACCCTGATTTTCCAACTTGGCGGCGAGCTGCAACATGGCGCTGCTGAACGGGCTCGGCATCGCGCCGAAGTGAAGAGTGAAGATCCCGGAACGGGACAGGTTGTCGTCGTCGCACCGTTCATGCGCCAGGGCGATCAACTGATCCGGGGGGCCCGCGGTGATGCCATCCTTTGCCAGCAACTTCAAGAACTCGTCGTCGGCCGGGTCGGCGTGAGCAACGGCGCCCGACATGAACACCGCCGCGGCGACGACGAGCCACGCGCACGAGTTCAAAGCCATGGCTAAGCGTGACACCCATCACGGCGAAGCGCGACTCGAATCGGTCTCAGCGGGCTGAGCCGATGAAGCCGAGTACCAGTTCGGCAACCCTGTCCGGCTCCTCGAGCTGTAAGAAGTGACCGGCATTGTCGACGACGGCCACGTCGCTGTCGTCGGGCAGCGCCTTGGCGGTCCAGCGCGCGAATTCCGACGTCACGCATCCATCGTCACGTCCGTGCAGGTAGAGAATCGGCAGCCGGGGCGGCGTGGTCCAGTACCGGTGCAGGTCCCGGTACGGCGCGGGTGGCCGCGTGTTGCGGATCGCCGACCGGTAGGGACCGAGCGCGGCGCGCCAACCTTCCGGCGTGCCGATCGCCGCGTCGACATGGCGCAGGTCAGCCTTGGCGTCGTAATTCGGCGACCACTGCTTCCACAGTCGCGGTAGCACCCATGATGCGGAATGCTCTGGCAGCCAAGGCAATTGGAAATACATGATGTACCAGCTTCGCAGCATCTGTGGCGGAATCTGAGCCAACAGCCGACCGCCTTGGCGAACGCCCCCGCCCTTGAAGGCCGCTGCGGGCGGAACCGACATGATCACCGCCTTGGCGAAAGGGCTGTCGGGAATGGCGGCCAAGCCGTTGGCGGCCATCGCTCCCCAGTCGTGGCCGATCACCACGTCGTGCTCGGTGCCGCCGATGGCAGCGCGGATCTGCAGCGCGTCGTCCATCAGCGCACCAATGTGGTAGCTGCCGTCGGACGGAATCGACGACGGCGCGTAACCACGCATGAACGGAGCCACCACCCGCCAGCCTGACTCGGCCAAATGCGGCGCGACCTTACGCCAGCCGTAGGCGGTGTCGGGAAAACCGTACAGGCACAACGCAAGTGGGCCGTCGAGCGGACCCCACGTCAGGGCCTTTAACTCCACGGCGGAAGCTTTGACGTCGATCCAACGGTGTTTGATCATCACCGAATCCTTCGCATGGGCGATCAGTAGTGGTCGAAGTCGGAGATCAGCCAGCGTGCGCCGATTTTTTCGAGCGTTACCTTCGCGCTGGAACCGATCACCGTCGGCGCTGTGTCGCCGGACTTGAAGCTTTGCGACACGAACACCAGCACCACCGCGTGATCCGGGGTCACCGTCTCCGGCGCCGCCCCCGGAGTCGTAGCGGTCGCCACGATGCGCTGCTGTTTGGCGCGCGGAACGAGGTCTTGCTGCGTCCGCTTCGTGTAGGTGTCCAGGAAGCCGCCGGTCAGCTTCTCCTGTGTAGCCGCCACGTCATGGTCAATCGTGTCGTATCGGAACGTCAGGATCGCACTTGTGGATTCCTTTGCGGCCGAAACGGATTCACGACGAGCAAGGTCGAGGGCGCGCAGCGAGGAGGCTTGCCAGTTCAGTAGGCCGGCAGCAATCGCAAGCAACAACACGAGCGTCGGCAGGAGACCGTAGGCGAGAACGCGTGACCAGTTGACCGATTTCATGACACGAACGCCACATCCGAGACCTTCACGCCGTCACCGACTTTCTGCACGGCGATGCGCATCCGGAAGTACTGCGCAGCCTGCTCACCGGCCTCCGCCGACTTCACTGTCACCGCTACCAGCACGCTGCCCTGGTCGCCGTTCTGCGACTCCAGGCCGGCGTCGGTGACCGTACCGAGCGATCTCGTTTTCGCCTGCTTGGCGTTGACGATGTAGGTCTGCTTGTGCTGGGCGAAGCTGTCGGCGAATGCGCCAACGGCGAGGTCCATGATGCGCTGCGCATCGGCGTCGACATGCTCGAAATCCACGGTGCTGAGGTTTACGGCGACGTCCTGCGCGGTCCGCACGAAAAGATCGCGCTGCGCTTCGTTGCGCTCGGCCCGGTAGGTCCGGAACCCAAGCCAGCCGACCAGACCGGCCAATGCGACCGCCGCTATCAGAGCAGCGACGAGGGCACTTCGAACAACTTGCGCGGGGGGCGGGTCCGGCACCACGTAAACGACATCGGGCTCGGCCTCATCGTCGCGCATATTCCCCAAGCTACGTGGTCATTCGGCGACTTAGACCGAAGCTGCCGCATTCTCCAGGTCGGCGATGACAATCTTTCGCATGCCGTACATCGCCTGGGTGGCCGCGGCGGCCACCGCCGGATCCGGGTGACTGAGCAATTCGTAGAGCCGCTGCGGTACCACCTGCCAACTCAGACCGAACTTGTCCTTGCACCAGCCACACTGCGACTCCTGCCCACCCTCGGAGGTCAGCCTGTCCCAGTAGTAGTCGACCTCGTCCTGGTCGGCGCAGTTGATGGTGAAGGACACCGCCTCGGTGAAATGGAAGTGCGGGCCGCCGTTGATCCCCATGAAGCGTTGCCCGTCGAGAACAAAGCTGCCGGACAGCACCGAGCCCGGCTCGCCGGGTCCGGCGTCGGTGGTTCGGTTCAGGCCCTCGAGGCTCGAGTTCGGGAAAATCGAGGCGTAGAACGTCGCCGCCTCTTCGAGGTTGTTGTCGAACCACAGCGTCGGTGTGATCGAGGGCATGCGCTCTCCTAAATGTCTCGGAAGGTGTCATGGAGGTAGACCCCGGCGAACGCCAAAACTCATCTGAGTAACGTCGAAGTGCGATCGACCGAGAGGACCGCCCGTGACTGCCGTGCGAAGCACTCCCAAGACCGTCGAGTTTGCCGGGACTCA
This sequence comes from Mycobacterium paraterrae, assembly GCF_022430545.2. Lineage (NCBI taxonomy): Bacteria > Bacillati > Actinomycetota > Actinomycetes > Mycobacteriales > Mycobacteriaceae > Mycobacterium > Mycobacterium paraterrae. The sequence goes on from NZ_CP092488.2 coordinate 546,017, forward strand.
GGGGCTCACCCTGATCGCCGACGAGTGGGGTCGCAGAACCGAGGCGTCCGTCGACAAGCCCAGCATCTTGATGCTGCACGGCGGCGGCCAGAACCGGCATTCGTGGAAGAACACCGGTCAAATCCTGGCCGACAACGGCTTTCATGTGGTGGCGCTGGACAGTCGCGGGCACGGCGACAGCGACCGCTCCCCCAGCGCCGACTATGACATCGAGACGTTGGCGGCCGACGTGATGCACGTCCTGGAGACCATCGGCCGGCCGGTGATCTTGATCGGCGCCAGCATGGGCGGGCTCACCGGCATCCTGGTGGCCGACCGGGCCGGACCGGAGCGGGTCACCCGGTTGATCCTGGTCGACGTCGTACCGCGGTTCGAAAAGGACGGCAGCGCGCGTATCCGCGACTTCATGTTCAGCGGATTGCACGGGTTCGCCACCCTCGACGAGGCGGCCGATGCCGTCGCCGCCTACCTGCCGCACCGGAAGAGGCCGCGCAGCCCGGAAGGATTGAAAAAGAACCTCCGGCTGCGCGACGGTCGTTGGTATTGGCACTGGGACCCGGCGTTCATGACCAAGCCCGGCGACGACCCGGAATTGCGCACCGAGAATTTCGAGCGCGCCGCGGCCGACCTGAAGATCCCGGTGCTGCTGATCCGCGGCAAGCTCTCCGACGTGGTCAGCCCCGAGGGCGTGAAGCACTTTCTGGACACGGTGCCCAACGCCGAGTTCGTGGAACTGCCCGGCGCGGGTCACACCGCCGCCGGCGACGACAACGATGCGTTCAGCGACGTCGTGGTGACGTTCGCCGGCCGCTAGCCGCCGACGCCGGGCTTCTCCGCGTGCCCACCGAACTGCTTGCGCATCGCCGACAGCGCCTTATTGGCGAAATCGTCGAGACTGCGTGAAGCGAACCGAGACTGCAACGCGGTGGTGAGCACCGGCGCCGGCACGCCCTCGTCGATCGCCGCGATCGCGGTCCAGCGACCCTCACCCGAGTCGGACACGCGGCCGGAGAATTCCTTCAGCTCGGGAGACTCGTGCAACGCGATTGCGGTCAGATCGAGCAGCCACGAGCCGACGACGCTGCCGCGGCGCCACAGCTCGGCGACGTCCTCGATGTTGAATTCGTACTGGTACGCCTCGGGGTCCGACAGCGGGGCGGTCTCGGCGTCGCCGGCCTCGATGCGCTTACCGATGTCGGCGTTGCGCAGGATGTTCAGCCCTTCGGCGATCGAGGCCATCATCCCGTACTCGATACCGTTGTGAACCATCTTGACGAAGTGGCCGGCTCCGGACGGCCCGCAGTGCAGATAACCCTTCTCTGGTTGCGCGACCTCACCGTCGCGCCCCGGCGTGCGCGGCGCGGCGTCGACTCCCGGGGCGATGACTGAGAAGAGCGGCTCGGCGTGTTCGAAGGCGTAGTCGTCGGCGCCGATCATCAGACAGTAGCCACGCTCGCGGCCCCAGACACCGCCGCTGGTACCGCAGTCGATCAGGTGAATTCCCTTCTCGGACAACAGTTTTGCGTGCTTGAGATCGTCCCGGTAGTACGAGTTGCCACCGTCGATGATGATGTCGCCGGATTCCAGGGTTTTGGCCAGATCCTCAATCACCCCCGTGGTGATAGTGCCGGCAGGCACCATCACCCAGACGACACGCGGCGCGGACATCTTCTCGGCCAGCTCTTTGAGCGAATAGACGCCGGTGGTGTTCTTTTCACCGGCCATCGCCTTGACGGCATCCTCGCTGTGGTCGTAGACAACCACTTCATGGCCGTGGTCGGCCACGCGGCGGGCGATGTTGGCGCCCATTCGGCCCAAGCCGATCATCCCTAGCTGCATGTCGCTCTGTTCTCCTTGGTAGTGGTTACTTGTCCAGCCACGGCTCTTGCCAGCCGCGATGTCCTTTCAGTAAGTCGCGCGCCGCGTCCGGGCCCCACGTGCCGGGGTCGTATCGGTGAATCTTGCCGGGTTGATCCAGCAACGGCTGCACGATGCGCCAGGTCTCTTCGATGCCGTCCTCGCGGGCGAACAACTGGTGATCGCCGTTCAACGCGCCGTGCAGCAATCGCTCGTAGGGCAGCAGCGGCTCGCCCAGATCCCGCGTAAACGACGAGTCGAGATGCAGGTCGTGCCAGCGGTCGCCGTCGATGGCGGTCAACTGCAGACGCAGACCGGGATCAGGGTCGATGCGCAGCACGATCTGGTTTGGTTCGGCCCGTCGCCGGTCCGGCAGGAAGGCTAGCGACGGGACGCGGTGGGTGAACAGCCGCACCTCGGTGACGCGCTCGGCGAGCGCCTTGCCCGCCCGCAGAAAGATCGGCACCCCGGCCCAGCGCCAGTTGTCGATCTCCACCCGCAACGCGACGAAGGTCTCGGTCGTCGACTTCGCGGCCACCCCGTCGATGTCGGTGTAACCGACGTACTGCCCTCGCACGTATCGCTCCGGGTCGATCGCCGGTATGGCCCGCAGGACGTCGGCCTTCTTGTCGTTGAGATCGTCGGCGCTCGGCCCGACGGGCGGCTCCATCGTGACCCCGGCGAGCACCTGGAGGAGGTGGTTTTGCACCACGTCACGCAGCGCCCCGACGCTGTCATAGAAGCTGCCGCGGTCCTTGACGCCGAAGTCCTCGGCCATCGTGATCTGGATTTCGGCGATGCTGCTGCGGTCCCACAGTTCGCTCAATGCCAGGTTGCCGAACCGCAGGTACTCCAGCTCGACGACCGGCTCCTTGCCCAGGAAGTGGTCGACCCGGAAGAGCTGGTCTTCGTCGAGCACCGCTCGCAGTCGCTCGTTGAGATCGAGCGCTGACTTCAGGTCGTGACCAAACGGCTTCTCCACCGCGACGCGGGACCCCTTGAGCAGGTCGGCCTCGGCCAGACGCTCGACGATCGGCGCGAACAGCGACGGCGGCATCTCCAGGTAGAACAGGCAGCTCGAGGTGGAGCCGATCTGCTTCTTCAGGGCGTCGTAGAGCGCGGAATCGGTGACATCACCATGCAGGTAAGACAGCCGCTTGGCGAGGCGGTCGAAGACTTTGCTGTCGACCTTCTCGCCGGCGCCTTCGATGGCTTTGCGCGCCCGCTTGACCAACTCCTCGACGCCGATGTCGTCGCTGGCGACGCCCACAATTGGGCAGTCCAGCAGCTTCCGCCGCTCCAGCCGGTAGAGCGCTTGAAAAGTCATCTTGCGGGCTAGATCGCCGGTGATGCCGAAAATCACCAGCAGGTCTGAGGAGTGAGCGTCGGATTCGACCAATCAAGACCTCCACGAGAATTCGATTCGGCTCCGGCTCAACACGCGCACACAACGCCACTTGCCCATATCGGGTATGGCGATCCCGCCGCGGACAGGATCAACCCTAAACGCGGGCGTTCGGCCCTACAACCGGAGATGACTGTGCTTAACCGTTTGCTGTAGAGGGCAAACACGGCCTGGCTCAGAGTTTTCGAAACTGACACGCGCGGTTGCCCTTTCGGTATCCGGTCGGTTATAGCCAAGGATCACAATCCGCGTCCGATTCGACCCTGTCGCTGCGGAAGTCGTGCCCGATCAGGGAAGATGCCTGGCATGCCTGCCCCCCTCACGATCGTCGTCTATGCACTTGCTGCGCTGGTTGTCGCCGAAGCGGTGGCCATCGGCGTGCTCTGGCGGCTGTGGAGCAACAGCAAGGCGGCGATCGAGGAGTTGCAGCGGCAACCGGACCTACTCAGCTTCGGATCCAAAGCGGTCAAGACGGTGTGGCAAACCGCGAACCTGGTGCGCAAGGAGGGTTTAGGCGCGGCGGTACGCAGCTCGATCGAAGACCTTGCCGACTGGGCCGAGGTGGAGCGCCCGGATCTGGCCCGGGTGACGCAGGACGGCAAAGTCGCGATCCTGTTCTCCGACATCGAGGAATCGACCGCGCTCAACGAGCGGGTCGGTGACCGGGCTTGGGTGCGGCTCATCGGTGAACACGACAAGCAGGTACGCAAGCTGGTCAAGGCGCATTCGGGTCACGTCGTCAAGAGCCAGGGCGACGGGTTCATGATCGCCTTCGCAAGGGCCGAGGACGCCGTGCGCTGCGCCATCGACATGCAGGACGCATTACACCGTGATGCACAACGCAGGCGGCGCAAGGGAATTCGAGTACGGATCGGCATTCATGTCGGCCGGTCGGTGCGTCGCGGTGACGACCTGTTCGGCCGCAACGTGGCGATGGCGGCGCGCGTTGCCGCCGAGGCTTGCGGCGGTGAGGTATTGGTGAGTGACACGGTGCGCAAGGCGCTGCGCGAATGTGAGGATCTCGAGTTCGATGGCGGGCGCGACGCCGAGCTGAAAGGGTTTTCCGGTACCCACCGGCTATACGCGGTCGCCGCTGCCTAGCCTTCCCCTGCCTCAGCGAGGCGTTGCTGCAGACGATCGCGGATCTCGTCGGGCGTGTAGGCCCTGCGCCGCCGCTGATCCCGGGCGACCAGTACCCCACCGGCGGCCACCCCGACGACACCGGCCAATCCCAGCAGCTTCCAGACGGTACGCATCGGCTCAGGTTATGCGGGACTGCATTCCGGCGAGGCCGGTATGTGCATATGGTTCGGTGGTGGATACGCACACGGTGAGCTTGAGCCAAGCCCTGGAACACACCAGGACCGGCGACATCTGGCTGTTTCGCGGGCATTCCGGGCCTGACCGCGCGATCCAGACCATGTCGAACAGCCCGGTCAACCATGTCGGCATGACGGTCGCGATCGAGGACCTACCGCCCCTGATGTGGCACGCCGAACTTGGCGACAAGTTGACCGATGTCTGGAGCGCAAGCAATCACCGCGGCGTGCAGCTCAACGATGCGCGGGAGTCGGTCGAGCGGTGGCTGAACCATTACGGGCAGCGGTGCTGGTTTCGGCAGCTGACGCCGGACATCAAGCACGAGCAGGAGAACCAGCTGCTGCGGGTCATCGCTCGGATGGACGGCACGCCCTTTCCGTCCACCACGCGGCTGACCCTGCGGTGGCTGCGCGGTCAAGTCCCCACCAGGTATGACTGGGTGCGAGGCCTGCCCTGGATCGATTCCCGGGTTCGCGAGTCGACCCGCAAGCGCAGGGCCGAGCAACGCAAGGCCGGATTCGAATCCGCCTATTGCGCAGAGACAGTCGCTGTCACCTACGAGGAGATGGGGCTGATCGAAACCGAGAAGCGGTCGAATTGGTTTGACCCGGGCCGGTTTTGGAGCGGTGACGATCTGCCGCTGATCGAGCCGTACCGGCTGGGCAACGAAATCTCAGTAGTAGCCGACTGAGGTGCCCCTCATCCCCAGAACTTGGCCCGGGCCTCGTCGGTGACCGGCGTGAACAGGTTGACCAGGTTGCCGTCCGGATCTCGGAACAGCAGCGCCCGATTGCCCCATGGCATCGTCGTCGGCGCTGTGACAACGTCACCGACGTGCGGACGCAATCGCTCGTATTCGGCGTCCACGTCATCGACGAGAAACTCGATGATCGCGCTGCGGTTGGCGGCCGGTTCGGCCGAGCCGGCGGCGAACAACGGCACGGTTTTGTCGCTGCCGATCGCCAAGGTGCCTGCTGCAGTGCCGATTTCAGCGAAAAGCTCGTTGCCCCACGCCGCGGCGGTCTCGGTCACCTTCTCGTAGAAGTCGACGAGCCGCGGCACGTCGGCGGTAATGATCCGGGTTGATACGAATTTCATGTCGGGGATGCTAGGTGGGCCCTGTGACAAGACCCTGGGACAAGAGAGTCAGAGCGGCGTCCAGATCTTGTTGTTCCAGAATCCCCACGCTCGCGCGGTCATGTTCCACATCACCTGAGCGCCCGGGGCCCACGGCGGCGGAGGCGGTTGCGGCGGCGCCCACACCGGCGGAACCCCCCAGGGGCCGTTGCCCATCGCGCCGCCCTGACCTGCCGAGCGTTGCCAGTCGTGGCACACGTTCCAGTCCCAGTCGTAGATGCTGCCCCAACTCGCATCCCAGGGCTGACCCGGACACCAATGAAAGGCCGGTGGCGCCGCGTGCGCAGTTCCGCACGCGAAGAACGCCATCGCAAGTAGCCCGGCCACGCGCTTCATAGTCGCCATCACCGAAGAGTGTGCCCTAGCCCGGGGACGCCCATACGCTAAACCGCACGCCGCGCAGGAGGAGGCACCCACGCCTGCAGGATTTGTCGACCGATCAACTGGCAGTTATGGGTGAACGCCAACGTCTGGGCCGCTGCGGTGAACTCCTGATTGCTGATCACGATGCTCTTCGCGCAGCCGTGGTGCCGCGCGCCAGCGACGACCTGCTGAACGGCGGCGACCCCCACGGGCTTGCCGAGCCGCTTGCATTGCACTGCCACTGACCTGTCGTCCCGTCGGGCGATCAGGTCGACGCCATAGTCGCCACTGGCAGGGGTGAACGTCACCTGCCAGCCGGCCCGCCGCAGTCGCGTCGCCACGTAATCCTCGAACTCCGTTCCCGTCATCGCGTCGATCGCCGCCATGCCGTCGTCGGACCGCCGACCTTCGGCCGCCAACACCAGTGCCAGCACCGCACCGACGACGGCCCCAAAAAAGCCCACCTTGACGCTGTGGCCGACGAGACCTGCAAACACCGCGAGATAGACCGGCAGGAACAGGTAGGTGATCTTCATGTCGGGCTGATGCTAGCGGCGCTCACCGACATTGGTCCCGCGCTCGGTTAGCTCTGCAACTCGTCGTCCGAGGTGACGATGCGCCGCCGAGTCTCGGCGACGGCGCGCCGCACTTCGGCGTTTTCGCGTCTGGCGTTGGCGTCCTCACGCTGTTTGCGTTCGGCGACCCGCTGCAGTCTCTCCCGCTCCCGCTGCTCCGTGGCGCCCTCGCGTTCGTCGGCGCGACGCTCACGGTCATCCGCTAGCTGCTCGCGCTCGTCGGCGATTCGGTCCCGCTCGTCGGCGAGACGTTCGCGCTCGTCAGCGACCTGCTCGCGGCGGGAGAGCTCATCTTGGCGCCGCGCCAGCGCATAGTCGTGTTGATCATGGTTGCCGGTAACCACGCATCTATTAAACGCCTCGACGAAGCCGTCGGCGAGGCGCCGTCACGCGAGCGGACCTAGGTCATCTGCCCTGATAGGGCTCGCAGGCTAAGCCGTCTTGGTCGCGGTCGAGTTGCGACCGGTAGGCGGGATCGGTGGACGGGATGTTGTATCGACCGTCGGCGTGCGCCTCGCTGCAGTTGCGGTACGGCGGGTCGGCCAACGCAGTTGGAGCGGCGGCAATCCCAAGGCCCACCAGCAGTGATGCGGTGACGAACGCGGTACGCAACATGAGAACCCCTAACGCTGTCCAGGGTGGTTATCGGCGAGCCTAAAGCGTGGCGGTTCGCTCGGCGGACATTCGAGACGGCACATAAAGGACTCATACGCGCATCGAAAAATGGGGCATTCTCCCCACGATTTCACGCCGCGAATACGCGACGCTGAAGCTAGCCGGCGTGCGGGGCCGGCATCCGACGGAAGGCACGACCATGGTGCGACGAGTCGCAACGGGTTTGGTGACGGCAGCTGTGGCAGCGGGGAGTCTGGCGTGTGGCGGCATTGCCCGCGCCGACGACAACGGCTGGGGACCGCCCCATCATTGGTGCCCCGGCGAAGAACCCCGGCCGGCAACCGGCAATCACGTCACCGACCCGCTGAATTGGGACTGGAACGTGTGCCACACCTACTACTTCCTCTGGCCCGGGATGGGCAACGTCTCGAGCCTGATCTGGGACGGCGACAATCCCCCGCCGAAACCTCCGCCGCCGACCGGGCTCTATTGCGACATGCCGTCCTTCACCAATTGCCGGATAGGCAATCACCCCTGAGCGCAATTCGGAATATGCGAAGCCACGAAAATATCTTCAAGTCATGCGTCGCCGGAGCACCCTCGCGTTAGTCTTTGCCGATGATCGCGGGCGATAAGGCGCCTGACTTCACCCTGTACGACCACACCGGCCGGCCCCGGACGCTGTCCGCGCTGCTCACCGAGGGTCCCGTCGTGCTGTTTTTCTTCCCGCTCGCGTCCTCACCGATTTGTACCGCCCAGGCGTGTCATTTCCGCGACCTCAGCGCCGAATTTGCCAGAGTGGGCGCTCAGCGCATCGGTATCAGCACCGACACGGTCGACCGGCAGGCCCACTTTGCGCGGCAGCGTTCATTCGACTACCCGCTGCTGTCGGATTCCGACGGCGTGGTGTCGGAGCTGTTCGGGGTCCGCAGGGGCAAGCTGGCCGGCCTGCGCAGATCCGCCGCGGGGCGGACGGACGCTCGACGCGGTCGGCACACCCGGCGTAGGGGACTGCTGGCGTGGCTGCTGCCAGTCAGGCGGACCACGTTCGTCATCGACGTCGAACGCACCGTCGTCAAGGTCATCTCCAATGAGGTGCGCGCATCGGTGCACGCCGACGAGGCCCTGCGGTTCTTGGCGGGTCATCGAGCATCCGAGAAGGAGTCGCAGATCGCCGACCCGCTGGCGCCACGCCGCATCGACTCTGACCTCGATCTGGCGTTCGAGGCTCCCGTCGAAGCGCTCACCTCCGAGGCGAATCCGCCGCATTGGCGGAAAAACGATGTGCGAAGCCAACTTCTGGCGTGGTCCGCGCAGAGCCCGTCGGTCGCAGAACTCGCCTCGCGTCTGTCCTTGCCGCTGGGCGCGACGCGGTTCCTGGTCGACGACCTGGCGACACAGGGTTATCTGCGGGTGGGCACTCCGCTCGATGAGTCGTCGACCGTCGACGAGCGGCGCGAGCTGATCAACAGGACCCTGCGCGGCTTGCGGGCACTCCGAGACGCGGAGCCGCCGACGGTGAATGTCTAGTGCAGATCGGCTTAGCTGCACCCATGGCCGGTCCGCCATGGCCCTGCGGGCCTCACCGTTTATCCGACCGGCCATTCAGGGTACTTAGACGCGGCTGCTCAAGCCGCCAAACAGGAGGTTCACACTCATGCTGTCCGGCCTTCTCAACACCCTCGTGTGGATATTGATCCTTGTCGTGATCATTGCGGTGATACTCGCGGTCGTCCGCGCTGTGGGGAGTCCGAGAAGCTCCACCGTCGTCGAACAGCCGGTCGCGCGGCAAGCGCCGCCCGTTAGCGGTGGATTGACCCCCGGCTGGTACCCAGACCAGAATGATCCGAATCTGTTGCGCTACTACGACGGCCGAGTGTGGACCGCTCAAACGGAGCCTCGCGCCTAACGGCTGCGTTGCGGGCCGACAGGAGGACCCGGTGGCTCCATACCCTCTGAGGAGTCTCGTCGGATTGTGCGCCGCACCTCTCACGATCACTCTGTCTCTTGCCCCAGTTGGCGCCGCCGACACCCCGTCGTGGAACGGCGAGTACGCGATCACATTCATGGTGGGCCCCAAAGATGGGACCAGCGTGGCGGCAAGTCAGCCCGAGACCCAGCACACCGAGACCTACGGATTCAGCTCAAGTTGTGCGAGCGGCACGTGCATCGCCACGATCATCAGCGGCCCCCCGCCGACAAACCCGACGATTCACCAACCAATACAGTTCACGTGGGACGGGTCGGCCTGGACACAAGTCAGCGATTTCCAGTGGGACTGCATGATGCCCGACACCTCGATCCAGTGGGCTCCGGCGAAATCCACTGTCCGGTACACGCCTCAAGCGAACGGGACACTCAACGGCGTCATGCACACCGATATCTCGAGCGGCCCGTGCCAGGGCTGGATCGAGATGGATATGACGGCCGAGCGAGCCTGACGGGGCACGTCGCCGTCGGCCACGTGGGCTATTTCTGACCCTCAAGCAGATGGGCATACGGATCCGCCTCTCCCCCAACGGATTCCGGCATCGGGTAGTACGTCTTGATGAGCAGGTTGCCGTCGTCATCCCAGGCGAAAGTCTCGATACTGTGCGCGACGCCGACGTTTGGCTCCTTGCCGAAGTGGTTCTCGCACACCCAGGCCATCTCGTTGCCGTTGACCTGAACCGTGATCATCTTGATCTTGAGTATCGACTGGAACATGTCGAAGGCATCGGACGTAGCCGCCGCGAAGCCATGTTTCTCCTCGGTACCGACCGGGTCGAACATGCGAACCTCGCCCGGGCAAATGGTGCGCCACGATTCCACCCACTCGTCCTTCTTGCCCGCGTTCCACAGATCGGCGTGCTTGGACGCGTGCGCCAAACGAGCCTTCCGACTCGGCACCTTGCTCATCTGCCCATCTCCGTTTCCACCAGCGTGATGGTCACGATAGCTGGACACTTGTCCAGTCGGAAGGGGCTATGCCGCGCCTTTCGGTCTAGACGTTGAACCGGAATTCGACGACGTCGCCGTCGGCCATCACGTAGTCCTTGCCTTCCATGCGCACCTTGCCAGCCGCCTTGGCCGACGCCATCGACCCCGCAGCGACTAGGTCGTCGTATGACACGATCTCGGCTTTGATGAAGCCCTTCTCGAAGTCGGTGTGAATCACCCCAGCCGCCTTCGGCGCGGTATCACCCTGGTGAATCGTCCACGCCCGCGCCTCTTTTGGCCCGGCCGTCAAGTACGTCTGCAGCTTCAGGGTGTGAAAACCGGCCCGCGCCAACGCATCCAGACCACGCTCGGTCTGCCCGATCGACTCCAGCAACTCCGCCGCCGACTCGTCGTCGAGCTCTTGCAACTCGGCTTCGATTTTCGCGTCGAGGAACACCGCGTCGGCCGGTGCGACCATCGCGCTCAGCTCCGCCTTGCGGGCGTCGTCAGTCAGCACCGACTCGTCGGCGTTGAACACATAAAGGAAAGGCTTGGTGGTCATCAGGTTCAGCTCGCGCAGCAACACGGCGTCGACACCGGCAGCGAACAGGGTTGTGCCCGAGTTCAGCACGGACTCGGCGGCGACGGCGGCCTCGTGCACCGGTTTGCGTTCCTTGTTGTTGCGGGCTTCCTTCTCCAGCCGCGGGATGGCCCTTTCCAGCGTCTGCAGATCGGCGAGGATCAACTCGGTCTCGATCACCTCGATGTCGGCGCGGGGATCGACCTTGCCGTCGACGTGTACGACGTCGTCGTCGGCGAACACCCGCACCACCTGACAGATGGCGTCACACTCGCGGATGTTGGCCAGGAACTTGTTGCCCAGTCCGGCGCCCTCGGAGGCGCCCTTCACGATGCCGGCGATATCGACGAACGTCACCGGCGCCGGCACGATCTTTTCGGAGTCGAACATCTCGGCAAGCTTGTCCAGCCGCGGGTCGGGCAGCGGTACCACGCCTTCGTTGGGCTCGATCGTCGCGAACGGATAGTTGGCGGCGACCACGTTGTTTCTGGTCAGCGCGTTAAACAGGGTCGACTTGCCGACATTCGGCAGACCGACGATCCCAAGGCTGAGGCTCACAGGGACACAAGTGTAGGAGAACTTCTGAGGTAGCCACGCCCACGCATTGCTAACGAGGTCGTTACGCGTCTTTCGGCGTCAAACCGGTACGGTCGACATGTGTCAGAACAGCAGGACCGGTCGGCGGAAGTAGCACATCGCCGCTCGATCGTCCCGTCGGTTCCCGGGGTGCCGTGGTGGGGCGCCGTGGTGGTCGCGGTGACCGGTGTCGCCGCGGGGTTCGCCTTCGACGCCGGCTCCGGCAAAGAACTGACCAGTGTCTTCTCCGGCCTCTACGTGGTGGGTTGCCTCGCCGCGGTGCTCGCCGTGCAGCAGGCGGGCGTGTTCACCGCGGTCATCCAGCCGCCGCTGATCCTGTTCTGCGCGGTGCCCGGCGCGTACTTCGTTTTTCACGGCGCCAAGTTCACCGGCGTCAAAGACCTGGTGATCAACTGCGGCTATCCGCTGATCGAACGTTTCCCGCTGATGCTGTTCACCTCGGCCGGCGTGCTGCTCATCGGACTGGTGCGCTGGTATCTCGGCATGGTGCAGACCCGGTCGGGTGAAGCGGACGCCGACGACGCCGAAGACAAGCGGCCCGGGCTGGTCGCGAGACTGGCCGCCGTCTTCAACCGCGATGACGCCGAGGCTGAAATCGAGGAGAAACCCCGGCGGCCTCGCGCGCGTCGGGAACATGCCGTGCAGCGGTCGGCGCGATCGACGGCAGCCGAACGGCGGGGCGCGCGTCGTACGACCGCATCGACGCGTACGCGTCGGCCACGACCCGCGACGGACGAGGCCGAAAAGCCGCGCGAGCGTACTCGGCGACGCCCCATCCGTGACTACGACGCCGACGAGCCACCTCGACGAAGCAGGCAGCCCCGCGACCTGGAGTCACGCGGCCGTACCGCGCGGGATGCCCGCCGCGACCCGCAGGCTCGGCGTGCGCGCCCGACCAGCCGCTTCGAGCCTTACGAGTCGGCGGATTCTTTCGACACGCCCCCACCGCGTCGCCGGCCGCCGTCGAATGGACACACCGCGACGCACCATCCGATCTCGCAGGTCAGATACCGGAAAGCCGCCGGCGGCGACGAGCCTTACGACGAGCGCCCACGTCGTCCGCGCCGGCCTTCGACCGACTGGGATTAGCGGGCTGGCCTGATTTCACGCGGCAGCGCGAATACCAACGTCTCGTTGGCCGTCGTCACTGGCTGAACCACGTCGTAGCCGTGCTCGGCCAACCGCTCCAGCACCCCTCGCACCAGCACCTCCGGCACCGACGCCCCGGACGTCACCCCGACCGTGGTCACGCCCTGCAACCATGCCGGATCGATGTCCTCGGCGTAGTCGACCAGATGTGCGGCGTTCGAGCCGGCGCCCAAGGCGACCTCGACCAACCGCACCGAGTTCGACGAGTTGCGCGAACCGACCACGATCACCAACTCGCACTCGGGGGCCATCGCTTTGACCGCGACCTGACGATTCTGGGTGGCGTAGCAGATGTCGTCGCTGGGTGGATCCTGCAGCTTGGGGAACCGGGCGCGGAGCCGCTGCACGGTTTCCATCGTCTCGTCGACCGACAGCGTGGTCTGCGACAGCCAGATCACCTTGTTCTCGTCGCGGACCGTGACGCCGTCGACCGCGCTCGGGCCGTCGACCAATTGCACGTGGTCGGGGGCCTCACCGGCGGTCCCGACGACCTCCTCGTGGCCTTCGTGGCCGATCAGCAGGATGTCGTAGTCGTCGCGGGCAAAGCGCTTCGCCTCGTTGTGCACCTTGGTGACCAGCGGGCAGGTGGCGTCGATGACCTTGAGGTCGCGCTCGGCGGCCGTCTGGTGCACGGTCGGCGCGACGCCGTGAGCAGAGAACACCACGATGGCACCCTCGGGCACCTCGTCGGTCTCGTCGACGAACACCGCGCCGGCCTTCGCCAGCGTCTCGACGACGTGGCGGTTGTGCACGATCTCGTGCCGGACGTAGACCGGGGCGCCGTGCTTTTCCAGCGCACGCTCGACGGTCTCGACCGCCCGGTCGACGCCGGCGCAGTATCCGCGCGGCTCGGCCAGCAGTACGCGCTTTCCGGTCACCGGCTCGGCAACCGACGCCGTGGCGCCAGGGATGCCCATATTAACGGTCGGTGGCATGGCAACCAGCGTACTTTCTGCCGACTCGGGGCCGCCAACTCGCGCGGTCAGCTTGGCGTTGTCCGCCGGTTAGGGCAGGCTTGACCACATGGCTACTGCACCGTATGGGGTTCGGCTGCTGGTCGGCGCCGCGACGCTGGCCGTCGAGGAGACGATCCGGCTGCCGAAAACCATCCTGATGTATCCGATGACGCTGGCCAGCACGGCCGCGCATGTCGTGATGCGGTTCCAGCAGAACGTCGCCGAGCTGGTCATCAAAGGCGATGCCACCTTGGAGCACATCTTCCCGCCGAAGGACGAGCAGCCGGAGTGGGCCACGTTCGACGAGGATCTGCCCGGCGATGACGACGAGCCGGCCGACACCGCGAGCCGCGGCGAAGGTCGCTTCGCGCTGTACTCCTCCCCCGGTTCCGACGCGGCCGAAGACTGGGCCCGCACGGCCGCCAAGCCGACCAAGCAGTCCGTTTCAGCACCTGACGTCGTCGACGAGCTGGACTACGAGCAGTTGACCTTGGCTCAGCTGCGGGCCCGCCTGCAGTCCCTCGACGTCAGCGAACTCGAGGCCCTACTCGCTTACGAAGAGGCCACCAAAGGACGCGCCCCGTTCCAGACGCTGCTCGCCAACAGGATCACGCGCGCGACGGCGAAGTGACCGACAACTCGGCCGACAACCCATTCCCGGTTCGCGCGGTCGCGACGCGGATTGCCGCCTGGATCGACAAACTCGGTGTGGTCTGGGTCGAAGGACAGCTGACGCAGATCAACATCAGACCGGGTGCTCGGACCGTGTTCATGGTGTTGCGTGACCCGGCCGCCGACATGTCACTGAGCGTGACCGCGCCGCGGATGCTGGTGGACAACGCGCCGGTCAAGCTGGTCGAGGGCGTGCAGGTGGTGGTCTGCGGCAAGGCGAACTTCTTCACCGGCCGCGGGACTCTGACGTTGCGGCTCAGCGAGATTCGTGCCGTGGGCGTCGGCGAGTTGCTGGCCCGCATCGAACGGCTGCGGCAGCTGCTGGCCGCCGAGGGCCTGTTTGACCCGCGCCTCAAGCGACCAATCCCGTTCCTGCCCAACATGATCGGGCTGGTCACCGGACGCGCCAGCGCGGCCGAGCATGACGTGACAACGGTCGCCGCGACGCGGTGGCCGGCCGTGCGATTCGCCGTCCGCAACACCGCGGTCCAGGGTCCGACCGCCGTCGCCCAGATAGTCAAGGCATTGCGGGAGTTGGACTCCGACCCGGATGTCGACGTGATCGTGCTGGCCCGCGGCGGCGGCAGCGTCGAGGACCTGTTGCCGTTTTCCGACGAAACGCTGTGCCGCGCGATCGCGGCGTGCCGCACGGCGGTGGTCAGCGCGGTCGGCCACGAACCCGACAACCCGCTGTGCGATTTGGTTGCCGACTTGCGGGCCGCCACTCCCACCGACGCCGCCAAAAAGATCGTGCCCGACACCACCGCAGAGCAGCGTTTGCTCGACGACCTGCGGCGGCGTAGCGCGCAGGCTTTGCGCAACTGGGTGGGCCGGGAAGAGCGGGCGCTGGCCCAGCTGCGCAGCCGCCCGGTGCTTGCCGAGCCGTTGGCGGCGCTGGCGGCGCGCGCCGACGAGGTGCATCGGGCCAGGTCGGCGGTGCGTCGCGACATCGCCCGGTTGATCGACGTGCAGGCCGAACGCGTCGGACACTTGTCGGCGCGGTTAGCGACACTGGGTCCCGCGGCAACCCTGGCGCGGGGCTACGCCGTGGTGCAGACGGTCGGCAGTTCCGGCCCGGCGGTCTTGCGATCGACCGACGATGCTCCATCCGGGACGAGGTTGCGGATACGGGTCGGCGATGGCGCGATCGCAGCGACAAGCGAAGGGCCAGCCGATGGCGGATGAAGGAGTTACACCCATTAGTCATCTTGGGTACGAAAAATGCCGCGACGAACTGATCGAGGTCGTGCGCCTGCTGGAACAGGGCGGACTGGATCTCGATGCATCGCTCAAGCTCTGGGAAAGGGGTGAACAGCTGGCTAAACGCTGCGAGGAGCACTTAGCTGGCGCCCGCAAGCGGGTCGCCGATGCGCTGGCCGCCGGCGACCCTGACGATACTTGATCTGACAACATTTCCTCGGGCGTTCGTTTTAAACTGGAACACGTTTCAGTTATCCTCGGCGGCATGGCTGACACGTCTGGACCTTTGCCGACCGCAGAGCTGGGGCGGGTGCTCGTCACCGGCGGATCGGGATTCGTCGGCGCCAACCTGGTGACGACGCTGCTCGACCGCGGCTATCAGGTGCGATCCTTCGATCGCGCGCCGTCGCCGCTTCCCCGGCAGCCCGGCCTCGAGGTGGTTCAGGGCGACATCTGCGACCGCGACGTGGTTGCGGAAGCGGTTGCCGGCATCGACACCATCTTTCACACCGCCGCGCTGATCGAGCTGATGGGCGGCGCTTCGGTCACCGACGAGTACCGGCAGCGCAGCTTCGCCGTCAATGTCGAGGGAACCAGGAACCTCGTGCACGCCGCCCAGGCCGCAGGCGTCAAGCGGTTCGTCTACACGTCGTCGAACAGCGTGGTGATGGGCGGCAAACCGATTGCCGGCGGCGACGAGACGATGCCCTACACGAACCGGTTCGCCGACCTCTACACCGAGACCAAAGTTGTCGCCGAGCGATTCGTGTTGTCACAGAACGGCGTTGACGGCCTACTGACCTGCGCGATCCGGCCGAGCGGTATCTGGGGACGCGGCGACCAGACGATGTTCCGCAAAGTCTTCGAGTCCGTGCTGGCGGGTCACGTCAAGGTGCTGGTCGGTCGCAGGTCGGCTCGTTTGGATAACTCCTACGTACACAACCTGATTCACGGGTTCATCCTGGCCGCCCAGCACCTGGTGCCTGGCGGGACCGCCCCCGGCCAGGCGTACTTCATCAACGACGCCGAGCCGATCAACATGTTCGAGTTCGCCCGTCCGGTGGTGGCCGCATGTGGGCAGCGCCTGCCCCGACTGCGGGTCTCCGGGGCGGCGGTACGCGCCGCCATGCTGGGCTGGCAGCGGCTGCACTTCCGGTTCGGCATCCGTGCGCCGATGCTCGAGCCGCTGGCCGTCGAGCGACTGTATCTCGACAACTACTTTTCGGTCGCCAAGGCCACTCGCGATCTCGGCTACCGGCCGCTGTTCACCACCGAACAGGCGATGGCCGAATGCCTGCCCTACTACACCGAACTGTTCGAGCGGATGAAAGCCGACGACCTAAATTCCCGCGAAAGTGCAACTGTCGGGGCATTTCTCAAGTAGACCTGTCGCTGGATGCACTTTCGCGGCGAGGGAGATCAATGGCTGAGACCGTACTTGTCACCGGAGCTTTCGGACTAGTCGGCTCGGAGACCGTGCGACAGCTCGCGGTCGAGGGACCACGCGTGGTCGCCACCGACGTTGGCGCGCCGGCCAATCGCAGGGCGGCGGAGAACATGCCGTCGACCGAGATCCGCTGGGCCGACCTCACGAAACCCGAAGCGGTCGCCGCTCTGGTACGGGCCGTCCAACCGACGGCGATCATCCACCTCGCCGCGATCATCCCGCCGATCTGCTACGCCCAGCCCAAGCTGGCCGACCGGGTCAACGTCGGCGCCACCAAATTGCTGCTCGAGGCCGCCGCCGCGCTGCCTCACCCGCCACGCTTTGTGCAGGCCTCCAGCGTCGCGGTCTATGGTGCCCGCAACCCGCACCGCGTGGACGGCGTGCTCACCGCCGATACCCCGTTGCGGCCGTCGGACATTTACGGCGCGCACAAAGTGGAAGCCGAAAAGCTGGTGCGCGCATCGGGTTTGGACTGGGTAATCCTGCGGCTCGGCGGCGTGCTCACCGCCGAGCCGCGCTTCGACCTGGACATGGACACCCTGTACTTCGAGGCGTCGCTGCCGATCGACGGCCGCATCCAGACCGTCGACGTGCGCGACGTCGCCCGCGCGTTCGTCGCTGCGACCACCGCGCCGGTGGTCGGCGAGACGCTGCTGATCGGCGGCGACGAGTCACACCGGTTGGTGCAGGGCGACCTCGCACCGTCGATAACCGCCGCGATGGGCTTGGTCGGCGGCGTCCCGACCGGGCGAAAAGGCAACCCGGACAGCGACACCGACTGGTTCGGCACCGACTGGATGGACACCACGCGGTCGGCGGAAACCCTCGACTTCCAGCGGGTTACGTGGCCACAACTGCTAGCCGAGACCGCCGCGCGGATGGGATGGCGTCGCCACCCCGCACGCCTGATCGCTCCGCTCGCGCGCGCGTTCTTCACGCGCCGCTCGCCGTACCGCCACTACCCCGGGCACTACGCCGACCCGTGGGGCGTAATCGACGCGAAATGGGGAAGCCACCGATGAGCAAGGGGAGCGCGGCCACCAAGCTTGCGGCGCAATGAAGTTCACCGGCCTACAGGCCATCGTCACCGGCGCGGGATCGGGCATCGGTGCGGCGCTGTGCCGCGCGCTGGTCGACGCGGGCGCCGACGTCGTGTGCACCGACATCGACGGGGCCGCCGCCGCCCGAACCGCCGAAAGTCTGCACGGCCCCGGCATTGCGACGTCGGCCACCCTCGACGTGACCGACCCAGCGGCGGTCAAGTCCGCGGTCGACGCGGTCGTCGCCCGTACTGGGCGACTGGACCTGATGTTCAACAACGCCGGGATCGCTTGGGGCGGCGACACCGAACTGCTGACGCTGGATCAGTGGAACGCGATCATCGACGTCAACATTCGCGGCGTGGTGCACGGCGTGACCGCCGCCTACCCGGTGATGTTGCGCCAGGGCCACGGCCACATCGTCAACACCGCGTCGATGGCGGGGCTGACCGCGGCAGGCCAGATCACCAGCTACGTGATGACCAAGCACGCGATCGTCGGGCTGTCGCTGGCGTTGCGTTCGGAAGCGATTCCGCGTGGCGTCGGTGTGCTGGCGGTGTGCCCGGGCGCCGTCGAGACGCCGATCCTGGACAAGGGCGCGGTCGGCGGCTTCGTCGGTCGCGACTACTACCTGCGCGGGCAGGGTATGAAAAACGCCTACAGCGCCGATCGGTTGGCCCGCGACACGTTGGCGGCGATCGCCCGGAACAAGAGGTTATTGGTCAAGCCGAGGCAGGCCTATGCCTCCTGGCTGTTCGCCCGAGCGGCGCCGAACCTGATGCAGCGCATGTCGATTCGATTCATCGCCGACCAGCGGAGGCGGCAGGCTGCTAACGCATCCAAACCTGTCACACGGTAGCGACACGCTACCCGAGGTTTTCGGAGCCGAGTACGCGGTGAAGGTCGACGCGCGAGCGGACATTCAGCTTGCCGTAGATGCGGCCGAGTGTGGCCTCGACGGTCTTGGGACTGATGAACAGCGCGGCCGCGATTTCGCGGTTCGTCATACCGGTGACGGCCAGCTTAGCGATGCGTTGTTCAGCTGGCGTGAGTCCGTCAGTGCGGCGTTTGCCCGACCCGCCCCGCGTCAACTCGGCGGCGACACGCTCGACCCACAGCCGCGTGCCTAGCTGCTCAAATGTCTGCTGCGCTTCCCGCAGGGTCGCTGCGGCGACATCCCACTGGCGTTGCCGGCGTTGGAGCTGACCGAGCAACAGCTGCGTGCGGGCGCGCTCGAACGGCATTGGGAGACGGGCATGTTGGGTCATCGCGCGCTCGACGGTCGCAGTGGCTGCGTCGCGGTCACCCTGGCCGGCCTGCAGCATTGCGCGGCAGCGGGCACCGGTGGACAACATCCACGGGCGATCCAGTCGACGGCCGTTACCCTCGAGCGCATCGACCAGCGGCTCCGCATCGTCGAAGCGACCGAGCCCTATCATCGCCTCGACCGCATCGGGAAGAAATGGAGCGACGAAGATCTCGGTGGCCTCCGACGCTTCACCGAAGCTACGCAACAGCGGCTCGAGTGTCCTCAGCGCGGCGTCGTAGTTCCCGAGGGAGACGTCGAGGAAGCCAAGGGCGGTGATCGGCCACACGGTCACTAGACCCGGGGAGTCACACCGCTTGCCCACCTCGAGAGCCTGCGTCGCATCACGCCGAGCCTCGTGCTCTCGACCGGTATATGCGGCGCTGAGAGCGCGCAGCATCAACGCCACCGATAGCGGTAGGTCGCGTCCCATCTGCAGCGCCCGCTCTACGGCGTCGTCCGCGATCAATTCCGCCTCAGTGAAATCACCCCGCCAGATCACGGTCAGACCGCGGTGGAAGGCAAGCATCGTCAGTTCGCTTTCCGCGCCGCGCTCGACATAGCCGCGCCTGATGGCCTGCATTTCAAGGTCAGCTTGTTCCAGACGGCCCGTCCCGGCCAGCAGTATCGCGCTCTGCATCCGTGGGCGCAGAATCGCGGAGACCGGGGTTCGGGAGTCCTCCAGCCCGAGCGCGCGTTGCATGTCGGCTTCGTCGACACCACGTCCTAGCAAAAAACGCACGATCGCGCGCATGCTCAAAGCTTCACTGAGAAGGTGGGATTGGTTGTACGCCTCGGCGGCGGTGACGGCGTCGTCGACGTTGTCTGCGGCGCGATCGCGTTCGCCGACATTCATCAGCGCGAACGACAGCGGTACCAGGATCAGCGCACGCAACTCGGGGTTGTCCCCGACCTCGCTGAGTGCGCGGTCCAGCACATCTGCAGCCTCGCGCGAACTGCCGTCGAGCAAGTTCCATAGGCCGAGCAGACGCAACGCCGATGCGCGCAGGTCCGCCGGCATTGGTGATTCGACGGCTCGCTCCAGCAGCGTACGGGCGCGACGGGCCTCCCCGGCGTTGAAATGGTGCGTGGCCACCAGGATTCGGCGCTGCGGGGAATCACCGCCGAGGGCGATCGCCAGCTCGAGCAACTCGGCGGCAGCGGCGGGCGCCCCTCTGGCACAAGCGATTTCAGCTGCGTTGTCGAGGCTCTCAAATGTCTGCGGTTCACCGGTCGCGTCGGACAGGGCGAGATGACGGGCGCGCAGCTCCGGCTCCGTGACGAGTTCGGCGAGACGGCGATGCATGTCGCGTCGGCGGCGCGGCGATGCGGTCGCGTACACACCGTGCGCCAGGATCGGATGGGTGAACCGGAGCTGGTTTCCGTCGATGACCACGACAGCTTGCATTTCGGCCCGCACGAGCGACTCTATCGCCTCAGCTGGCGTCGCGTCCGTGGCCTGTGCCACGACCTGCACCGTCGGATCGGGAAGGCAGGCCATCGCCAACAGCGCATCTTGGGCACCCGCCCCGGCTTGGTTGATTCTGGAGTGCACCAGGTCGCTGAGAGAACTGGGCAAGCTCAATGCGTTGGCGCGTGTGGTGTCGATGCCCCGAGCCAACTCCAGAGCGAAAAATGGATTACCGCCGGCGATCTCGTGAATCCGTAGCAACATCGGACGGGCGAAGGAATGTCCGAGCCGAAGCGTGAAAACCTTGTGCAGTTCCCCGACGGTCAACGGCTGCAATCGGATTCGGTGTATCGCATCCGGGTTGGGTAGCTGTATCCGTATCGCGGCATCCTCGCTGCGGGTCGTGCACATCAGGGCCACGCCATCGGGAAGCCTTCGCGCAGCGTAGGACACGACGTTGGCGCTCGAGATGTCCAGCCATTGCAGATCGTCGATTGCGATGAGCACGGGAGCCTGCTCGGCAAGACGCGTGATGACAGCGGCGAACGCCGCGGCTACCGCCCGAGGATCGGCGTCCTGTGCGTCGTTGCGCTGTCGGAGCAGCGCGGCATCCAGGCCCTGCCGCTGTGGCACCGGCAGGTCGGCCCAGAGGGAATCGTCGACATCATGCAATAGATCAGCAAGGGCGGTGTAGGCCAACACCGATTCGGCGGCGGCGGCGCGGGTGGCGAGCATGCAGAAACCGCGCTCCGCGGCTCGTGCCACCGCGTCGAGGAAAAGGGTGGTTTTGCCCATGCCCGGGTCGCCCTCGATAAGGAGGCCGCGCGGGTCGCGGCGGGATGTGTCGAGGAAGTCGACAAGCGCGTCCTCGTCCGCCTTTCGGCCGAAGACTCGCTCCGCCACCGTTCGTCCCGCCTCGCGACGCAGACCCGCTCGACTGCCCGGTTCTGCTAACGCAGCCGCTCGTTGAGGAACGCGACGACCCGCTTTCGCGCCTCGTAGGCCGGATGGCCGTCGACCTCACGCACCTCGTCAGTCAGGACGGAGTGCGCCATCCGCGAGAAGCCGTGCTGGTTGCCGCGGCCGGAGTCGATCTCGATGACCTCGAACGCGTCACCGAGGCGGTCTTTCAGCGTCACGAATCGCTCGCCGGGCGACATCTTGTCATCGCTGAAACGCAGGCCGATCGCGCACAGGCCCTCGTTGGTCGCGCGATCCTTGAACGCGTTCAGTTCCAGGTCGCTGACGCCCGGATCGCTTTTGTGCCGCTTGGTCAACGGGAACGGCACCGACGGCTGGCTGAGCACCGGCGCGAGCACGCTGTCGTCGACCGCGGCGGCCAGCGCGAAGCCGCCGGTGAAGCAATGCCCGATAACGCCGACGCCTTTACCAGGTGTCTCCTTGTTCAACTCGCGGGCCAGCGCCCGCAGAAATACCGCGACCGGTCGTTGCTTGTTGGTCGCTAGCGCGGCGAATTCCCTTGTTACGCAATGCCTAGCGATTGTCGCGACCACATAGCCGGGGTCCTTGCCGCGACCGGGCTCACCGAACAGCGACGGGATTGCCACGGTGAAACCGTTGTCCACCAGGTGGTTTCCCAGCCCGAGCACACCCGGGTGGATGCCCGGCATCTCGGGGATCAGCACCACACCCGGCCCGTCGCCGCGCCGGTAGACGTCGTGGGTGTATCCGCCGCCGGTGAACGGCGCCGCTGTCCAGCCGGTGAGGTCGGCTACCGGTGCGCTCATGGGTGCTTCTCCTGTCGGTGTGCAGGCAAAGGAGGCTGCGTCTGTGTGGCCGCAGCCAGCGTACGAAACTCGTCGGCGCTGCCGGCGCCGGTGATCGCGACTTGATCGGGGCCGCCCGGGCCGGCCAGTCGCGTCGTCCAGATCGGTTCGACGCCGCCGTCGCCCTGATAGGTGATCCATCGGACGCCGTCGACGTCGACGGTCCCGGTCGGATACATCGACGCGTGGATGGAACCGACCAGTTTTGCCTCGTCGGCGTTGCTCTGCGTCAGACTCAGGTACTCGCCTGCAGGACTGATGAAGCCGACGATCGAGGTGACCGCCCGCAGCTTCTGCCCGGTCGCCGGGTCGGTGCGACCGTCAGCGATGCCGCCGCGACCGCCGGAGTTGGCTTTCCAACCGTCGGGCAGCCGCGGCAACCGGACCGGGAATCCGAGGGTCTGGGCGTCGGCGTTCAGCGCGGCGGCGGCGTCGTAGGCCGGGACCGGGCCGCGCCTGACTCCACCCGGCGCGAACGAGCACATCCCGACCACGCCGGCCAGGACAATGCAGGCCACTACCAGCGGCGCGATCGACCAGAACATGTCGCGGCCGTCCTGCAGGAGCCGAGGCTTGGCCGGTTTGGCCGAAGGCTCGGGCTGTTCAGCCGAGGGCTGTGGCTGCGACGTCACAGCACGAGTATCCCAGCTATCGAGCGCCAAGCTGCCTCTGGGAGAATCGGCAGCCATGGATAGTCGTCCTCGTCGCGAAGCCCCGGACCGCAACCTCGCGCTCGAACTCGTCCGGGTCACCGAGGCCGGCGCGATGGCCGCCGGCCGCTGGGTGGGTCGAGGCGACAAAGAAGGTGGTGACGGCGCCGCCGTCGACGCGATCCGCCAACTGGTGAACTCGGTGTCGATGCGTGGCGTCGTGGTGATCGGCGAAGGCGAGAAAGACGAAGCGCCGATGCTCTACAACGGCGAACACGTCGGCAACGGCGACGGCCCGGAATGCGACTTCGCCGTCGACCCGATCGACGGCACCACGCTGATGAGCAAGGGCATGCCCAACGCCATCTCGGTGCTCGCAGTGGCCGACCGCGGCTCGATGTTCGACCCGTCGGCGGTGTTCTATATGAACAAGATCGCGGTGGGACCCGACGCCGCCCACGTCCTGGACATCACCGCGCCGATCGGCGAGAACATCCGCGCCGTCGCCAAGGTCAAGGGCTTGTCCGTGCCGGACATGACGGTCGTGATCCTGGACCGGCCGCGGCACGCAGAGCTCATCCACGACGTGCGGGCCACCGGCGCGCGGATCCGGCTGATCACCGACGGCGACGTGGCCGGCGCGATCGCCGCCTGCCGACCAGGCTCAGGCACCGACATGCTGGCCGGTATCGGCGGTACCCCCGAGGGCATCATCACCGCCGCGGCGCTGCGGTGCATGGGCGGCGAGATTCAGGCGCAGCTGGCGCCCAAGGACGACGAAGAACGCCAGAAGGCGCTCGACGCCGGCTACGACCTCGACGCCGTCCTCACCACCCGCGACCTGGTATCCGGTGAGAACGTCTTCTTCTGCGCGACCGGGGTCACCGACGGCGACCTGCTCAAGGGCGTGCGCTACGAGCCGGGCGGCTGCACCACCCAGTCGATCGTGATGCGGTCGAAGTCCGGGACGCTGCGAATGATCGAGGGCTTCCACCGGCTGACCAAGCTCAACGAGTACTCCGCGATCGACTTCACCGGCGACAGCAGCGCCGCGTACCCCCTGCCGTAATTCCCCGAAGAAAAGACCTCTTCTATCTCGAAAGAAGGCGCCCAATGGCGGACGACACCGAATACCGCATCGAACACGACACGATGGGCGAGGTGCGAGTGCCCGCAAAAGCGTTGTGGCGAGCCCAAACTCAGCGTGCCGTGGAGAACTTCCCGATCTCCGGACGCGGCCTCGAGCGCACCCAGATCCGTGCGCTCGGCCTGCTGAAGGGGGCCTGCGCCCAGGTGAACAAGGACCTCGGACTGCTGGCGGCGGACAAGGCTGACGCGATAGTCGCCGCGGCGAAGGAGATCGCCGACGGTAAGCATGACGACCAGTTTCCGATCGACGTGTTCCAGACCGGCTCCGGCACCAGCTCCAACATGAACACCAACGAGGTGATCGCGAGCATCGCCGCGCGCAACGGTGTGACGGTGCACCCCAACGACGACGTCAACATGTCGCAGTCGTCGAACGACACCTTCCCGACCGCGACACACATCGCGGCCACCGAAGCCGCTGTGCGCCATCTTATTCCGGCATTGCAGGTGCTGCACGACGCACTGGCCGCGAAGTCCCGCGAGTGGCACACCGTGGTCAAGTCCGGCCGCACCCACCTGATGGACGCCGTGCCGGTGACGCTGGGCCAGGAGTTCTCCGGCTACGCCCGCCAGATCGAGGCGGGCATCGAACGTGTCAAGGCGACCCTGCCCCGGCTGGGTGAGCTGGCGATCGGGGGTACCGCGGTGGGCACCGGCCTCAACGCCCCCGACGGCTTCGGCGCCAAGGTGGTGCAGGTGCTGGTGGAAGACACCGGGCTGACCGAACTGCGCACCGCGACAAATTCTTTCGAGGCTCAGGCGGCTCGCGACGGGCTGGTCGAGGCGTCCGGTGCGCTGCGCACCATCGCGGCGTCGCTGACCAAGATCGCCAACGACGTCCGCTGGATGGGTTCGGGCCCGCTGACCGGCCTGGCCGAAATCCAGCTGCCCGACTTGCAACCCGGCAGCTCGATCATGCCGGGCAAGGTCAATCCCGTTCTGCCCGAAGCCGTTACCCAGGTCGCCGCGCAGGTGATCGGTAACGACGCGGCCGTCACCGTCGGCGGACTGTCGGGCAACTTCGAGCTCAACGTCTACATCCCGATGATGGCCCGCAACGTGCTCGAGTCGTTCAAGCTGCTGACCAATGTCTCGAAGCTGTTCGCCGAGCGATGCATCGTCGGGTTGAAGGCCAACGAGGAGCATTTGCGTGAACTGGCCGAGTCGTCGCCGTCGATCGTGACGCCGCTGAACTCGGCGATCGGCTACGAAGAGGCGGCCGCCGTCGCCAAGCAGGCGCTCAAGGAAAAGAAGACGATTCGGCAGACGGTCATCGACCGGGGCCTGATCGGTGAGAAGCTGTCCGAGGAAGAACTCGACCGCCGTCTCGATGTGCTCGCGATGGCGAAGGTCACCGAGGAGTAGCCATGCTCGACGACGGACTCCGCCAACGTCGCCTCGCGCTCATCAAAGAGCACATGGACACCGAGGTGACCAAGGAGTTCGATCGCACGCTGGCCACCTTCAACGGACACCCGCGTTACGAAATCATGGCCACCGGTCAGGTCTACGACGGTGCCGACGAGGTGATGAACTACTACCTCACCACCCGGACCGCATTTCCCGACCAGCGACACGAGAATGCGCGCTTCCACGTCACCGATGATGCGGTGATCACCGAATTCGACCTGCTGGGAACGAATCTCGGCGAGTTCTACGGGATGCCGCCCACCGGCAAGGCGTTTCGGGTGCCGATCATCGCGGTGTTCTTCTTCGACGGCGAGCGAATCACCAACGAGCGCATTTACTTCGACAGTGCCAGCCTGGTCACCCAGATCGGCCGCGGAGAGCTGCTGGCGCTGGCCGCGTCGGGGGATCTGCCCGGGCAGTAATCCCGTCAGTCACTTCAGCCTCGTGGCGCCGGGGTGTTGGTCGTGCCCGCCTCGTAGCGACAATGCCCGCCGCCTTGCATTTTGTCGCTACGAGGCGGGCACAACGAACGCCGTACCTAATGTCGGCTTATCCATTCAACGACGACATCGTGGAAGCGCTCGGGCTCTTCCCACATCGGGCAATGACCGCTGTCGTCAAACACAACTAGTTCGTGATGGGGCAAATGCTCGACCAGAAAATCCTTGGCACCGAACTTCATCGCCTTCTCGTCGCGGCCCCACACCAACAGGTGCGGAATGGTGAACTCACGGATCTGCGACCGATAGTCCCGCAGCGTCTGATCGAGAAGAATCAACGTCCCGGCGTTCGCGCCGACCTTGCAGATCGAGTCGATGAATCGGCTCAGCTGGCCTGGCGGGAGCTCGTTCTTGAACATGGTTGGCACGTATCGGACGAAGAACTTCCGGAAGTCGTCCTGCAGGTCCGCAATGAGACCGTGTAATTCTGGGACATCGCCGATCCCATAGGGCCAGTCGGTCTGTGTGAGATCCGACGGACCTTGGGAGATGTTGACAACGCTGGCGAGCCGCTGTTGGCCGAATTGGCAAAGATAGTCCCAGATTACGAAGTTTCCCATCGACCATCCGACCATGGTGACGTCCGTCAACTGCAAGCGCTCCAACAGCGCGTAAACGTCGCGCGCATACTGGGCCACCGTGTGTCCGCCCTCGCTTCTAGGTGAATCGCCGTGCGACCGGAAGTCGACCGCGATCACTCGATAGCGACCGGACAGCGGAATAACATTGCGCTCGAAGAACATCCGGGACATGCATACTCCGTGGAGCAGCACAACGGTCCGTCCCTGACCGGTGTCGGTGTAGGTCAGGACCGCGCCGTCGGCCAGTTCGAAGTGGTAGATGACCTCAGCTCCCGTTGTTCGGTCCGCCCGAATTCTGGCCCGCCACATCGGTGATCGGGAAGTTAGGCATCGGCGGCGGCGACGGGGTATGTGGCAGCGACGGAATCTCCGACGGCGGGATGTCATGCAGGACGTTGGCCGCCGGCCCGTTCTCCCGTGACCCGTAGACACTGCCCGGGGCCCGCGGACCGAGCAGTTGGCTGACCGTGACCAGGTGGTAGTTGTTGGCCTTGAGCACAGGAATGAACTGCTCGACGAGGTCGACGGTGCTCGAGTAGGTGTCGTGCATGAGCACCACCGAGCCAGGTTTGATCTGTGCCATCAGCACCTGACGGCTGGCCGCGGTGTTGGAGTCGTTGATCCAGTCGAAAGGGATGACGTCCCAAAGGATTCCGGCCAAGCCCGCCTTCGCGGCCTGCTCGTTGACGGCCGGGTTGGTCAACCCGCCCGGCGGTCGCCACAGCTTCGGCGTCGTGCCAGTTGCCGAGACGATGGCGTCGGTCGCGCGGGAGAACTGGCTCGGCACGTCAGCCGGCGGCAGCGTCGTCATGTTCGGGTGTTCCCAGGTGTGGCTGCCCAGCTCCATGCCCGCCTCGACGACCCGCTTGGCGCCCGCGGGGTTCGCCGCGACCTTGTTGCCGATCTCGAAGAACGTCGCCTTGGCGTTGTTGGCCTTCAGGATGCCCAGCAGCCGGTCGGTGTACGGCGTGGGCCCGTCATCGAAGGTGAGCGCCACACACTTGACCTGAGCGCAGTCGACCACGTCGTTGGCGTGAGCGAACCGGACGTGCCCGGTGAATGCCCCGACCGCGACGATAGCGGCGGCAGCGGCGGCACCGGCGACGGTACGCAGGTATCGCCACTTCTGGCTGTCGGGTCGTCGCGGCACTGCAGAAGCCTACAGAAGCCTCGACTTAGATCGGAGCGCCGCTGATCTCCTCGAGCATCTCGGTGACCAGCGCCGCGATCGGCGACCGCTCGCTGCGCAGCAGCGTGATGTGGGCAAACAGCGGGTGTCCCTTGAGCTTCTCGACGACGGCCGCGACACCGTCGTGGCGACCCACGCGCAGGTTGTCGCGCTGGGCGACGTCGTGGGTCAGCACCACCCGCGAGCCCGCACCCAGCCGCGACAGCACGGTCAGCAGCACGTTGCGTTCCAGCGACTGTGCCTCGTCGACGATCACGAACGAGTCGTGCAGCGAGCGGCCGCGGATGTGGGTCAGCGGCAGCACCTCGAGCATGCCGCGGGACAGCACTTCCTCCAACACCGCGGGGCTCGCCAGGCCTTCGAGCGTGTCGAAGACGGCCTGCGCCCAGGGGCCCATCTTGTCGGCCTCGCTGCCGGGCAGGTAACCCAGCTCCTGGCCGCCGACGGCGTAGAGCGGGCGGAACACGACCACCTTGCGTTGTGTGCGTCGTTCCAGGACCGCTTCCAAGCCGGCGCACAGCGCCAGCGCCGACTTGCCGGTGCCGGCCTTGCCCCCTAGCGACACAATGCCCACCGACTCGTCGAGCAGCAGATCGAGCGCCACCCGCTGTTCGGCGGAGCGGCCACGCAGCCCGAACACTTCGCGGTCGCCGCGGACCAGCTGGACCTTCTTGTGCGCGTTCACCCGCCCGAGCGCGTGGGAGCTGCCGGCCAGCAATCGAATCCCGGTGTGGCAGGGCAGGTCTCGTGCACCTTCGAGGTCGACCTCGCCGTCGGCGAAGAGCGCGTCGATGTCTTCGGCACTGGTTTCCAGCTCCGTCATGCCGGTCCAGCCGGAGACCACGACGTCTTGAGCGTGATACTCGTCGGCGGCCAGGCCCACTGCGCCCGCCTTGACGCGCAGCGGAATGTCCTTGCTGACCAACGTGACTCGCTTGCCTTCGGCGGCGAGGTTGGCCGCGCAGCACAGAATGCGGGAGTCATTGGTGTCGGTCCGGAAGCCGGCCGGCAACACCGACGGGTCGGTGTGGTTGAGCTCGACGCGCAGCGTACCGCCTTGTGCTCCAACCGGAATCGGCTGGTCGAGCCGGCCGTGCTCGATGCGGAGGTCGTCGAACAGGCGCAGCGCCTGGCGGGCGAACCAGCCGAGCTCATGGTGGTGGCGTTTGGCCTCCAACTCACTGATCACCACTAGCGGAACCACCACTTCGTGTTCGGCGAAGCGGGAGCAGGCCCACGGATCGGACAGCAACACCGACGTGTCCAGCACGTAGGTCCTGGTGGTGTCCTGTGAAACCGCTGGGGAATCAGACACGAGCGCTCCTCGAGCTCATCGCCCGGATCGCCGCCGCGTGCGGGTGGTGGCCCCACCCCCACCCATGCGCGCGAGGCGTTCTCACCGGGCTGGATGCCCGTGCGGCCCGCACGGACGAATCGGCGGGGGCCGCGGCGCAAGGACCGGGGCCGGCGGTCCTTTCGAGGTCGAGTCGAGAGGCGCCGCCCGGATAGCAGAGCATGTCGCTAGCCATCGAGTGCGACGGTACCCGCGTCGACGCATTCGCGCCGCGCAGGCGCGCCGACGACGATGCAGCGCGCGCTGTTATTAGCTGATGACGTACTGCCGCAGGGCCGGCTCGTCGGCCACACCCCAGGCGGTGATGCGGTCGGAGACGACCTGCTTTAGCTGCTCGGGCCCGAAAATGCCTGCGTCGGCAACGACTTGCACTTTGTCGGCGTAGGCGTCGATGTCGGCGCCGAGGACCTCGATCTCAGCGGCGCGAGCGGCGATCGCGGCGATCGTCTCGTCGCGGCTGTAGGTGAGCAAATGCGCGACCAAGTTGGCGAAGAACTCCTCGTGCCGCTCTTCATCGCGGGCGATGTGCGCGATCAGGCCGGCCAGCACCGGCTCCTCGATCTGTGCGGCCAAGTTGTTGCAGTAGACCGCGTTGGAGGCCTCGAAGAGCGACATGAAGACCAGCGTCTCGATCTGCGAGTAGTGATCGGCGCGGTAGCCCTTCTCCGCCACGTGCTGGAAGCGCACGTGCTCGTTGGCGGTGGGATCGATCTCGCGGGTCACCACGAAGTACTCCCGCAATGCGATCGCGTGCAGATGCTCCTCGGCGGTCCAGCGGCCGATCCACTGGCCCCAGTTGTCCTCGAGGATGAAGTGCTCGACGAATTCGCGATGGTAGCCAGCCAAGTTGTCCTTCGAGATCAGCAAGATCTCGCAGGCGTCGGTGATGACCTTGGGCAACGACACATCGGATGGTTCCCAGTCGCGGCCGCCCAGGAACGCGAAGTTCTCGCCCTGGTCGAAAGGCACGAAGTCGTGAGCGAACCAGATCTTCTCGGTCTCGATGTGGCGATCGATGTTGGCACCGACCACCGGCTCGAGTTCGAGCATCAATGCGTTAGCAACGGGTTTGATCGCCATGAAAGTAACTATAACCCGCGGACACAGTTATCCGAAATCTGACCCGCGGGCGGCCGCGCGCTAGACGAGCGACCAGTCCTCCAAACCGTCGTACAGCGGGAATTCCCTGGCCAGACGGGTCACGCGATCGCGCAGCGCGGGCATGTCGGCGGCGGTGCCGGCCGCCAGCGCCGTCGCGATGATGTCGGCGACCTCGGTGAACTCGGCGTCGCCGAAGCCACGGGTGGCCAGGGCGGGTGTGCCGATCCGCAGGCCGGAGGTGACCATCGGCGGCCGCGGGTCGTTGGGCACCGCGTTGCGGTTGACCGTAATCCCGACCTCGTGCAGCAGGTCCTCGGCGGCCTGACCGTCCAACGGCGAGTCACGCAGGTCGACCAACACCAGGTGGACGTCGGTGCCACCGCTGACCACCGAGACACCGGCCTTGGCGACATCGGCTGCCAGCAGGCGGTCGGCGATGGTCCGGGCGCCCGACAGCGTGCGCTGCTGGCGTTCGACGAACTCCGGCGTGCCGGCGATCTTCAGCGCCACCGCCTTCGCGGCGATCACATGCATCAGCGGGCCACCCTGTTGGCCAGGGAAGACCGCAGAGTTGACCTTCTTGGCGAAGTCCTGCTTGCCCATGATCAGACCCGACCGCGGGCCGCCGAGCGTCTTGTGCACCGTCGTCGACACGATGTCGGCGTACGGCACTGGTGACGGGTGCAGCCCTGCCGCGACCAAACCGGCGAAGTGCGCCATGTCGACCCAGAGGTGCGCCCCGACCTCGTCGGCGATCGACTTGAACGCCGCGAAGTCCAAAGTCCTCGGGTAGGCCGACCAGCCGGCGACGATTACCTTCGGTCGGAATTCCAGCGCCTGCGCGCGCACCGCGTCCATGTCGATCAGGTGGCTGGTGGCGTCGACGCCGTAGAAGGCATTCTCGTAGAGCTTGCCGGAGAAGTTGAGCTTCATGCCGTGGGTGAGGTGACCGCCGTTGGCGAGGTCGAGGCCCAGCAGCTTCTCCCCCGGCGACATCAGCGCGTGCAGCACCGCCGCATTGGCCTGCGCGCCCGAGTGCGGCTGGACGTTGGCGAAGTCGGCGCCGAACAGCGCCTTGACTCGGTCGCGGGCGATGTTCTCCACCTCGTCGACGTACTCGCAGCCACCGTAATAGCGACGGCCGGGCAGACCCTCGGCGTACTTGTTGGTCAGCACGCTGCCCTGGGCCTGCAGCACAGCGCGCGGCACGAAGTTCTCCGAGGCGATCATTTCCAGCGTGTCGCGCTGGCGGCCGAGCTCTTTGCCGAGCAGCTCGGCGATGTCCGGGTCGACATCGGCCAGCGGCGCGGACATGACAGAGGAAGCGGTACGGGCGTCGGGTGCGGCAGTCACGCCGACCAGTCTATCGGCCAGCACTTATACCCGGACCGATCGGCGGCAAGCCTTGGCGCCGAGCGTGAAACCACTGCGAAAATTGGGGCCGAAGTTCGCAACAGTTTCACACTCGGCGAGCACTAAGCGCGCTACGCGCGCTGCATCGACGACGGGACGAACGGCTCGTCAAGCAACCGGCCGAACCGTTCCACCAGGCTGACCCCCGCTGGGCGGTCGTCCAGCCAGCCCCGCAACAGCCGATACCCCTCGACGTAGGTGCTGGTGTAGGCGCGCCACAGCGGCGAAGACAGAAACCGCAGCATCTGGCGGGCGCGGGTGTCGTTTACCAGCAACCAGCGGCGCAAGAACTCCACGACCTCGTCGGCGTCGCGGTGCTCGTCGTGCAACATCAGCGCCGCGTCCTGTCGCACCCCGGCCAGCGCCGCCGAGGCCTCGGACACCGCCTCGGCCCGCTCACCGTCGAAACGCAGCCCGAGGTCGGCGTAGATCTCGCTGGCCCAGCTTCCCCAGCCCGCGCCGATCGCCGCGTACAGCGCCAGGTCGGCGAGGCCCTCGGCCATCAGGCACTGCGGGGTGTTCACCAGAAAGATGGTCTGCTCTGCCTGGCCCTTGCGGTTGACCAGCCCAGCCTCTTTGCGGCAGTGCTCGGTGTGGTGACCGGGATAAGACTCATGCGCAACCAGCCGCGGCAAGTTGGACATCAGCTGTTTGAGGTCTGCGTTCACCGCCACCGTCGAGCGGTAGTCGCCCAGGTAGTAGTTGAATCCCGACCACGGCTTGTCGGTCACCACCTGGTAGTCGACGGTTTCGGTGTCCGGCAGCGGGTATTCGGCGCGCACCCGGTCGCGCAGTGCGCTGGAGAACGCGTCGATGCACTCCGCGAGCCGATCGGGCGGGATTTCCTCGCCCACTCGGTGTGCTTCCATCCGGTCGGCCAGCGGCCCGGTGCCGCCCAATGTCTCGTCGAGCCGGGCATGGGCCTGGCGGTAGGTCTCCGGGTCACCCTTGCTGATCTGCACGTCGAAATACGCGTGAACCTCGTCGACGAACCCGATGTCCTCGCCGGCGAATTTGCGGCCGGCGCATTCCAACGCGCGCAGGTGAGCGGCCACATAGTCGGCGCGCTGAGAGTCGAATCCGTTGCGACGCGCCACATCCGACAGTGCGGCCAGCAGCCTTGCGGCCTGCCGGGCCAGGTTGGCGGGGTCGGGCGCGGGCTCGGCCGCGACCGCTTGGCGCAGGGCCGGATCGCCGGTGAAGGCGTCGACGTAGCCCTGCTCGATCCGGTCGAACCGCAGTCCGAGGAGCAGGTACTCGCGGATCAGTGCGTCGGATTCCACGCCGTCAACGCTATCCGGTCACTCATCGCGGCGCCGATACTGCAAGACTGATCGTCATGCCGCGGCCCAGCGAGCCGAGCCCCTACGTGGAGTTCGATCGACGTCAGTGGCGCGCGCTCCGCATGTCGACGCCGCAGCCACTGACCGAAGAGGAAATCGTCGGTCTGCGCGGTATCGGCGAACAGGTCAACCTGCGCGAGGTCGAAGAGGTATACCTGCCACTGGCGCGGCTTCTGCATCTTCAGGTCGCGGCCCGGCAGCGACTGTTCCAGGCGACTGCGGAGTTCCTCGGCGAACCGCAGCAGAACCCGAACCGGCCGGTGCCGTTCATCATCGGCGTGGCCGGCAGCGTCGCGGTCGGTAAATCGACGACGGCCCGTGTGCTGCAGGCGCTGCTGGCTCGCTGGGATCACCATCCCCGTGTCGACTTAGTCACCACCGACGGATTCCTCTATCCCAACGCCGAGCTGAGCCGTCGAAACCTGATGCATCGCAAAGGTTTCCCGGAGAGCTACGACCGCCGGGCGCTGATGCGATTCGTCACGTCGGTGAAGTCTGGGTCGGATTACGTCTGCGCGCCGGTGTACTCGCATTTGCACTACGACCGCGTGCCGGATGCCAAACAGGTGGTCCGCCACCCCGACATCCTGATCCTCGAGGGCCTCAACGTTCTGCAGACCGGACCGACACTCATGGTCTCGGACCTCTTCGACTTCTCGCTGTACGTCGACGCCCGGATCGAGGACATCGAGGGCTGGTACATCTCGCGGTTCCTTGCGATGCGCTCGACCGCCTTCGCCAACCCCGCGTCGCACTTTCACCATTACGCCGGGCTGACCGATCAGCAGGCCGAGATCGCTGCCCGCGACATCTGGCGCTCGATCAACCGGCCAAACCTGATCGAGAACATCCTGCCGACCCGCCCGCGCGCCACCGTGGTGCTGCGCAAAGACGCCGACCACTCCATCAACCGGTTGCGGCTGCGCAAGCTCTAGACATGCGATTCACGCGAACATCGAGTTGTTGGGCCAAAAGCCAAGTTTCGGCCCAACAAGTCGACGTTCGGCCGGCAAAAGGCCGATGCGGGGCCGCTCGCCGCAACCTCTGACAGCGGCGCCCCGCACCGGCGGGACGGGAGTTACGCCGGCAACCGGCGCACTCCGAGGTACTGCAGGTAGGCCATCAGCGCGAAGTAGCCGCCGGTGGCCAGCGTCGCCGCGACCCCGGCCGCGGTCAGCGGCAGCACATCCGCGGCAAGGACGGCCAGCACCGCCACCGTCAGGATGATGTTGCCGACGATCAGGGCGATGCCGACGCGACGCAGGTTCGGCGCTGCGGCAAGGGCATACACCGCCAGGCCGGCGAGAACCAGCATCGCGCCGCCACTGAATTCGGCGACCGAACTCAGGCCGGTCAGCGCCGACAGCGGGTCCGCCATCAACGCAATGAACAGGCCGACCGCACCGCTCAGCGTTGCGTCGAGCCGCATGGCGAATCGCAATAGCGAGTCGGTCGAGTCGTCAAAGGGCCGGGCGGCCAGTGGAGTAACAGCGGTCATGGTCGAAACTCCTTGCGGTGAGGGGTCGATCACGTCTGAGCCTGCCGGTTGTGGACTGCCAGGTCGACGCATGGCACTGCCAGGCACTGCCATGCGCAGGTCAACGGGGTGATCCACGCCACTATTCCGTGTCTAGGTCGTCTAAGTCTTCCGTCCGGCCGCAAAGCGAGGCCGAACTAGATCGCTACGGCTTCCACAACACCGAAGGGCGACGCCGTTTCCACAACTCGTGTCAAGCGAAAACCAGCGAGCTTCATCAGGTCAGCGTGCTCTGCCGCGGTGCGCTCTCGCGAGGCCGCCACCAGCAGCATCTCCAAATCCACCCACTTGCCCGGAAACTCCCGATGGTGCCGTGGAATTACCGTCTCAACGAGCAATACGTTCGCGCCGGGGGCGGCCGCCCTCCGCACGTTGCGAAGGATGCGCACGGCGTCGTCGTCGGCCCAGTCGTGAATGATGCTTTTGAGGACGTACGCATCGCCTCCACTCGGCACGTCGTTGAAAAACGAGCCCTCAGCAATACGAACTCGGTCCGCGACGCCGTGCTTGCCGAGGATCACCGGGGCCCCCGCCACCACATTAGGAAGGTCAAACAAGATGCCGCGCGAATTCGGAGCGGCTTCAAGGATTGCCGACAGGAGGCGACCGTGCCCGCCGCCGACATCGACGATGGTGGCATATGGGCTGAAGTCGTAGCCGGCGATGACCGATGAGATCGCGAGTTCTGACACGCTAGTCATGGCGCCGTTGAACAAATCCGCGAACTCCGGTTCGTCGAGCATGTACTCGAAGAAGGGTTTGCCGCGTAGATCGGGGATCACTGCCCGGCCGGTCCGGATGGCGTCTGGAAGATGGCTCCAATGCTCGCGGTGCTGAGGCGATCCCATGAATTGCGCCCACGCACTCAACGACACGTCGGCGTCGCTACGCAGGGTGTCCGCCATTGGGGTGAGCTCGTAGCGGCCGTCGCGCCGTTGACGGAAGATGCCTCGAGTCTCCAACGCCCGAAGTAATCGGCTGATTGCGTCCGCGTCTGCGCCGACCGCGCTCGCGAGTTGATCTGCCGTCAGTGGCCCGTCAGCGAGCGCGTCAGCAATGCCGAGGTTCGCCGCAGCGGTGATCGCCTGAGCCACCCACGCCCCCAAGACCATCTCCATCATTGCGATGGGAGGCGGTACCGTGCGTCGTTGCAGCCGAGCGAGATGATGTCTGGCCAGCTCTACCGCCCGCACCACCCTGGCGGGCGGAACTCCTGATGCCATGACTTTCCCTCGTCTCGGGTTGGCTGTGAAGCGACCCGGACAATCGTTGCCGACGAACTAGACCTGCGCCCCAAAATGGGCGAACTCATTCGCTGGGTACTGGAACCCGTCCGCGCAGATCGGCGGCGATCAGCTTGGCCGCGGCGTTCTGCCAGTTGTGCAGCGAGCGCTGCGGCACCTCGGTGACGAACCACTGCCAGGCCTGCCGCGCCGTCGGATCCAGCCCAGCCGCGGTGGCGTTCTGGGCGTAGGCGCGCACACCGACCACGTACGGGAAATACAGCGAGTTGTAGTGGCGCCACTCCTCGGTGGTGCCGAAATCACCGCCGTCGCGCGGTTTGAGCGCATTGATCCGGTCGGCGAGCAGCGCCTTGAGTTCGATGGCCCGCTCCAACGGCTGGTCTGGTGCCCCACGCGCGGCCAGCCGCTCGTCGATGCAGGGCAGCGCGGTCAGCGGGCTGGCGACCAACTTGGACAGGTCGCCGTAGTGGCCCAACGCGCGGCGTGTCAGCCGGGCGAACGATTCGTCGTCGACCTCGTCGAGTGGGTCGGCAAGCCGCAGCGGCAACGCGGATTGGGTGCGCCGCAACGTCTCTCGATGCGCTCGCAGCAACGGCGCCCGCGAGAACACCATCCGGTCGAGCAGCCCGGCCAGCGGGTCGGCCAGCACCTGCACCGGTAGGGCGATTGCCAGGCTGGTGAACAGCAGGATGGTGAGCGCGATCTGCGCCGTGGTCTGGCGCGGGGTCAACGCCAAGCCGATCAGCATCTGACCGCCGAGCAGCGTCGCGATTGCGCCGGTACCGGTAAATGAGCGCAGCATGTCACCACGCAACGCCTGACCCTCGTCGAAAGCGTCCCACAGCGCCACCGCCACGCCGAGCCCGAGCACGTCGCATCCTGTCGATGCCAATGCCAGCCAACTCGGCACTAAGCCAAGGGGAATGACCAGAATCGCGTTCGCGAGCGCAAAGAACAGCGTCGCGGTGATCACCAAACCCACCACCGGGATCTTCTGCGTCCGGCGCGCCAGCGCGGCGACCATCGCGTAGAGCGTGGACACCGAGATCACGATGCTCATCACCACATGGCCGAGCCGCAACGGTCCTTCGACGGTGCCGGCCATCGCGGCACCGGCCAGCGTCAGGGCCGCGACGACGCCGACGAGCAGTGCCTCGACGGTGCGGCCTCTGCCGTTGTCGTCGGCGCGGGCGATCTCGAGCAGCACCGCAAACCATGCCACGCCCGGAATCGCAACCACATAGATCTCGACATGGCCGAGCACCGCGGAGTGCGTGACGAGTCGGACCGCGTCCAGCGCGACCGCCGTCGCGAAGGTGCACAACCCCAGCGCAGCCAACACCAGGACCGGCTTGCGGGGATCGCGCCCCAAAAGGTACAAACCCAGCCACCAGCTGACGCAGAACACCAACGCCGACAGCGCAGCCATATCTTCAGTGTGACATGACGTCACGCACCGTAACGGCGGTGCCGCTGGCTGTAATCGCGTAGCGCACGCAGGAAGTCGACCCGACGGAAGGCCGGCCAATGCGCTTCGGTGAACCACATCTCCGAGTAGGCGCTCTGCCAGAGCAGGAACCCCGACAGCCGCTGCTCTCCCGACGTCCGGATCACTAGATCGGGGTCGGGCTGACCGGAGGTGTAGAGGTTCTCCGAGATGGCGTCGACAGTGACGGCTTCGACCAGCTCCTCGCCGCTGGCACCGTTGGCGATCGCCTTACCCAGCAGCCCGCGCACGGCGTCGACGATCTCTTGGCGTCCGCCGTATCCGACCGCGACGTTGACGTGGAAGCTGCCATTCCCGGTGGACGCGGTGCCGGCTGTCCCGGTCACGGCGTCCCGGAGCCGACGCGCGGGCTCTTCGCCGATAAGCTCGAGGTCACCGACAGTGCGCACGCTCCAGCCGTTGGCCGGCGCGCAGATCTCCTCGACGACGTCGGTGATGATCTCGATCAGCGCGGCGAGCTCGGCCGGGTCGCGGCGCAGGTTCTCGGTGGAAAGCAGATAGACGGTGGCCAGTTCGATGCCGGCTTCCTGACACCAGCGCAGCATCTCGGCGATTTTGGCGGCGCCCATTCGGTAGCCGTAGCTGACGTCCTCGTACCCGGCGTCACGCGCCCAACGGCGGTTGCCGTCACACAGCACCGCAATGTGGCGCGGCAACGCCGATTTCGATGCGGCCAGTCCCTGCCGCAGCCGCAACTCGTAAAGCCGATATAACGGCTCCTTGACGCGCGGCGGAATGATCTCCACAGCGAACCAGATTACTGTGGGCACTACCGCACATCGGCAACTCTTGGGGGGCAAATTGAGTCAGGAGACCAAGGTGGCGAGCCCGGCCGAGACGACGGAGTCGTCCAGCACTGTCAGCGAGGTCGCCGAGCACATCGTCGAGGGCGTCAAGGACACCGCCCAGGCACTGGTCAAGCCCCGGGCGCGGGGCTGGATCCATCTGGTGTTCGCCGTCCTTGCCGTCTTCGCCGGCGCGTCACTGATCTCGGTCTCGTGGCCGCTGGCCGGACTCGCCGCGGGCCTGTCGACGTTCGTCTACACGATCGCGGTAGTGGGCATGTTCACCACCAGCGCGGTCTACCACCGGGTCACCTGGAAATCGGTCAAGGCTCGGACTTGGATGAAGCGCCTCGACCACTCGATGATCTTCGTGCTGATCGCCGGCACTTATACGCCTTTCGCGGTGCTGGCCATGCCGCACGACTCGGGCGTGCTGGTGCTCTGGATGGTGTGGGGTGGCGCGCTGGCCGGGGTGCTGCTCAAGATGTGCTGGCCGACCGCGCCGCGCTGGGTGGGTGTGCCGCTCTATCTGGTGATGGGCTGGGTCTCGGCGTTCTACATCGCGGTGATCCTGCACAACGCCGGCGTGACGGCGATGGTGCTGCTGGCGGTCGGCGGCACGCTGTACAGCATCGGCGGCATCATGTATGCGCTGCGCTGGCCCGACCCGTGGCCGAGCACGTTCGGCTATCACGAGTTTTTCCACGCCTGCACCGCGATCGCCGCGATCTGTCACTACATCGCGATCTGGTTCGCGGTGTTCTAAGCGGCCTTTCGTTACAGCTGGGTGACGCTGTCGGGCGACCAGTAGGCCTTCATCGCGCTGATCTTGCCCTCGCCGTCGAAGACCATCACGTCGATAGGCTCGATGACCATCGCGCCGTTGATCGTCAGTTTGAAGTGGAACGCCGCCTCATGACCGGCCACCCGCAGCGTGACCAATTCGCATTGGCGCTGAACGGATTCCATTGCGGAGTAGAAGCCATGGATCGCCTGGCGGCCGATGTGTACCTCGCCGCCCACCGGGTCTTCGACGGTGGCATCGTCGGCGTACAACTCGACGAGGTCGTCCGCACTGCCGTTGTTGACAAGGCTGATGTAGCGGTTGACGACGGCGGTGATCTCTTCGGCGCTCGGCATGGGTCGCAGGCTACCGCGACAGGTTGCGGGCGAGATCCTCGACGCGCGTGACCGGTAGATCGCATACCCGGCCGCGGCATACGTACGCCGCATCGGCACCGCCGACCCGGTCGCGGCCGGTCAGCAGCGGCGAGGAATCCATCGGGCCGCCCATCACGATCGCCCCGCCGGGTGCGAGACGGCGCGCGTCGGCCAGCAACGGCGAGTCCGGGGCGGCGCAGGACACCGCGATCTGCAGCGGCCCGCGCACGGCGGCTTCGGCGACGGCCAACCAGTGACCGGCCGAACGCGGAGCGCGAGCCAGCAGCACGCTGTGCGCCTGCAGCGTGGGGCCGGCCGCGCGCAGGTAGCGTTCGTCACCGGCCAGATGCGCCGCGGTAAGTAGGGCTTCGGCGATCGCCGACGCACCTGAAGGCGTCGCACTGTCGTAGGAGTCGGCCGGCCGCAGCACCAGCTGCTCGGCGTCGTCGGCGCTGTCGAACCAGCGACCCGGCCGTTCCCGATCGGCGAAGTGTGCCATCGCGATGTCGAGCAGGCCACGGGCGGCGGTCAGCCAGGCGGGGTGCGGCACCAGCTGACAGAGCGCGAGCAGGCCGGTGGCCAGCATCGCGTGGTCCTCCAGAATCGCGGCGCTCTCACCGACGCGGCCGCCGAGGCTGGCCCGGCGCAACCGGCCATCGACCAGGTGCAGACGCAGCAGCGCCTTCGCGCAATCCGCTGCGGCGCTGGCCAATTGGGGTGCGGCCAGCACCACACTGGCTTCGGCCAATGCGGTGATCGCCAGTCCGTTCCAGGCGGTGACTACCTTGTCGTCGCGCGGCGGCTGCGGCCGCGTCAGCCGAGCCGACAGCAGGGCGGCCCTGACGCGCTCGAAGCGGTCGCGGTCGTCGGCCTCGACGGGCCGCTGCAACACCGATGCCCCGTCTTCGAAGGTTCCAGCCTCCGTTACCTCGAAAACCGATGCGGCCCAACGTCCGTCGTCGTCACCGAGTACTTCGACGAGCTGGTCGGGCGTCCACACGTAGGTGGAGCCCTCGCGGCCGGCGGCATCGGCGTCCAGCGACGAGATGAACATGCCGGTTGCGTCGTCGCGCAGTTCGCCGAGCAGGAATCGCGCGGTCTCGGCGGTCACGCGACGCGCCAGCGGGTCACCGGTGCGACGCGCCCAGTGCGCGTAGAACCGCAGCAACAACGCGTTGTCGTACAGCATCTTCTCGAAATGCGGGACCACCCAGGCGTCGTCGACACTGTAACGGGCAAATCCACCGGCGAGCTGGTCGTACATACCGCCGCGAGCCATCGCCGTCCCGGCACGCTGGACCGCAGCCAGGGCGGCCGGGGAGCCGTTCCGTTCCCAGTGCCGCAGCAGCGCTTCCAGCAGCGCCGACGGCGGGAATTTCGGTGCGCCACCGAAGCCGCCGTGCGCGGTGTCCTCGTCGCGCAGCACCAGTGCCACCGCATGGTCACACAGCGCCGGGTCGACCTGCGGTCCACCGCCGGGAACGCCCTCAGCCCTCGACCGCAGCTCCGCCGCGATCTGATCGGATGTCTGCTCAACCTCGTCGCGGCGGTCGCGCCAGGTCTCGGAGACCGCCGAAAGTAGTTGCAGGAAACCTTCTTTGGGGTAGTACGTGCCGCAGAAGAACGGTCGTCCGTCCGGCGTCAGAAAGCACGTCATGGGCCAGCCACCCTGACCGGTGAGCGCGATGGTGGCGTTCATGTAGACCGCGTCGATGTCTGGCCGCTCCTCGCGGTCGACCTTGACGCAGACGAAGCCGGCGTTCATCACCGCGGCCACCTCGTCGTCCTCGAAC
Organism: Mycobacterium paraterrae; assembly: GCF_022430545.2. Taxonomy (NCBI): domain Bacteria; kingdom Bacillati; phylum Actinomycetota; class Actinomycetes; order Mycobacteriales; family Mycobacteriaceae; genus Mycobacterium; species Mycobacterium paraterrae. Next base: position 587,070 of record NZ_CP092488.2, read on the forward strand.
GACTCGTGAGCCATCACGTGACACCAGTGGCAGGCGGCATATCCGATCGAAAGCAGCACCGGCACATCACGTTGGGCGGCCTCAGCCAGCGCGGCCGACGACCACTGTCGCCAATGCACCGGATTATCGGCGTGCTGACGCAAATACGGGCTGGCGGCCAGTGCGAGCTGATTCTGCCCGCCGGACTCAGCCGGACTCATGCCGCGGCTGGTCGATCGTGCCGTCGTCGACGGCCTGATCCGGCTCGGGATGTTGGGGGTCGAACGAGTCCGGAAGCTTCTTGAGGTGCCGGTTCATCGAGCGCACCAGGAACACCACGGCGATCAGCAGCAGGACCACGACGAGCAACCCGAATGGGCTGGCCTTGCCGAAATCCGGTCCACTGTTGCGGGGTCCGTTCTCGGCCAGCAGCGCCCATGCGGCCACGTGCAACTGGGTCACGATGCATCCTCGATTCCGGCGAACAGGTCGGTCTCGGGCAGTCGCACCGGAACACGCGAGCGGGCCAGCTCGAATTCCTCAGTGGGCCAGAGCTCTTGCTGCCAGGAGATCGGCGCGGCGAAGAAATCACCCTTGGGGTCGATCTGGGTGGCGTGTGCGCGCAGCGCGTCATCGCGCTGACTAAAATACGCCGAGCACTCCACCCGCGTCGTCACGCGCTCGGCATGCACATCGTGCGCGGGATCCCAGTGCTTGAGCCATTTTTCGAACGGGCCGGTCTGCCCTCGCCTGGCGAATTCGTCCTGCAGCTTCTGCATTCGTTGACGCAGGAATCCGTGGTTGTAGTAGAGCTTGGAGACCGACCACACCGGCCCCGCACCCGGGAAGCGCCGGTAGTCGCCGGCCGCCTCGTAAGCGGCCACCGAAACCTGGTGACAGCGAATGTGATCCGGGTGCGGATAGCCGCCGTTCTCGTCGTAGGTGGTCATCACGTGCGGCCGGAATTCGCGGATGACGCGCACCAGCGCCTCCGTAGGCGTCTCCAGCGGTACCAGCGCGAAACAGTCCTCCGGCAACGGCGGCGGTGGATCTCCCTGAGGCAGCCCGGAGTCGACGAAGCCCAGCCAGGTGTGTTCGACGCCGAGGATCTCGGCGGCCTTGGCCATCTCGTCGCGACGGACCTCGGCGATGCGCCCGTGGATTTCCGGCAGGTCCATGGCCGGGTTGAGGATGTCGCCGCGCTCGCCCCCGGTCAACGTCACCACTAGCACGCGGTGTCCCTCGTCCGCGTAGCGGGCAAGGGTGGCAGCACCCTTGCTGGACTCGTCGTCCGGGTGGGCGTGTACCGCCATCAACCGCAGTTCGCTCACGTGCTCCCTGACCATCTACTGTCTTCCGCGCTTATAGTTCCAGGTCTAATAGTTCCACCTTCCGATGTCGGGTCCGCCAAACCCCCGGCACCGACCCCGACGCCATGACTGAACGCTCCCCTGCGCCGCCGCAATCCCGCTACGGGCGCGGCCGCCCATCGCTCCCGTCCCGCCGCGTATTCCTCGCGCTGTCAGCGGTGGTCGTCGCCGCCTGCCTCGCGCTGGCCCTGCTCGCCTATCACCGGATGGGCCGCGGCGACGTCGAAGGGACGCTGGCTGGTTATTCACTCGTCGACGGCCAGACCGTCTCAGTAACGATCAGCGTGACCCGAAAAGACCCATCGCGAGCCGTCGATTGCATCGTTCGGGTCCGTGCGAAAGACGGCAGTGAAGCGGGCCGGCGCGAGGTGTTGGTTCCCCCGTCGAACCGGGCGACCGTGCAGGTGACGACGGTACTGAAGGCCAGCAAGCCCGCAGCCGTCGGCGACATCTACGGCTGCGGTACCGATGTGCCCAGCTACCTTCGCGCGCCCTGATCCTCGTCGTCGCCGAGCAAACTGCGAACTGCGGAAATGGCCTCGGACATCGCGGCGGCGGTGGTAGGCTGCACGGATGCACGGTTCCGGCTGGGACCGTGTATTGCTGCATTAGCGGCCATGTGCCGCACAGGGGGTTCGCCCGACTACTGAGGTCGGCAGTACCCGAGGTGGAACCGCCCGGCAGCACGACCGACAGCCTGCCGCGGCGGTATACCGCCCAACCGACACCACAAGGAGCACGACGAGATGACGGACACCCAGGTGACCTGGTTGACCCAGGAGTCACACGATCGACTCAAGTCCGAGCTCGATCAGTTGATCGCGAATCGTCCTGTCATCGCCGCCGAAATCAACGACCGGCGCGAAGAAGGCGATCTGCGCGAGAACGGCGGCTACCACGCCGCCCGCGAGGAGCAGGGCCAGCAAGAGGCCCGCATCCGGCAACTGCAGGACCTGCTGAACAACGCGAAGGTCGGTGAGGTGCCCAAGCAGTCCGGCGTCGCGCTGCCCGGCTCGGTGGTGAAGGTGTACTACAACGACGACGAGTCGGACACCGAGACGTTCCTGATCGGCACCCGCGAGCAGGCCGTCAACGACGGCAAGCTCGAGGTCTACTCACCGAACTCGCCGCTCGGCGGCGCGCTGATCGACGCCAAAGAAGGCGAGACGCGCAGTTACACGGTGCCCAACGGCAGCACCGTCAAGGTGACGCTGGTCAGCGCGGAGCCCTACCACTCCTAACGGATCGGCGGGCAACGGCCGCGGCTCCAGATTTGGCCGGGTACGACGGCGGCCGGCGCTACCAAATTAAGTAGTGCGCTACTCAGGTGGGCCTCTGAGATGTCGGCTTAGGCTGCGCGAACGAATCGCACAACCTGGGACCCGCCATGACCACGACCACCAACGGCGTCGAAGCGCCCGCGACGCGACCGATGAATTACACGGCTGGCACAGGCGAATCGGCCGGTGTCACGCCCGAATTGCGCAGTCTGCTCTCTGCTTACAGCGACGCGCTGGACCAGATAAACAAAGGGCGCCTGTTTACCGGAGTCTCTTTTGACAGCGGCTGGGTACCGCGCAAATTGCGCACGTTTCCAGCGCTGCGGTATTTCGTGTCCGCCCTTTTGGTGCGCTATCTATATCGAAGCGCCGACGCGCTCAAAGCCGGCGTCATGAAGTGCGCTGTGCGCGGCACCTCAGACGAAAACACCGATGACCTGGACATGCTGGAGAATTTTGAACGGTCGCTGCCGCCCAGGTTGAGGCTGACGCTGATTTTGCCGGTCATACCACTGGCAGTACTAGCCTTTTCCTATCTGCTGACATTGTTGCTTCACGCCGGCTACCGAAACCTGTTCGGCGACTTGGCGACAGCCGCGATCACGGTGAATCGCGCCGCCGTGGTCACGGCATTCGCCAACGCCCACCGACTGGCAGCACTCCAATACCCGCTCGAAGCCTATTACTTCGCCGGTGCGGCACTGATCGTGATTTGGTCAGCCATCTTGGCAATCCTGCCGTTACTTCCGGCGTTCTACCTTGTTCGCCGCAAGTTGAAGGAGATGTCGGAGGTCGAGGCGAGCGGGTACGACGCCGTTCAGGCGCTACCCGTCTATGCCACCGAACTCGACCTGTTGGTGCGACTCCTGCTAATTCCTGCGGTAGCCCTGGTCGCAATCGCGGCCGCAATTCAAGCCGCGAGACAGCGGTCCGAAAGCGAACTGGCTATCAACGTCAGCGTTGCGATTGCCGTCATTGCTTCCGCGCTGATGATACTTGCCGGGATAGAACTGGCTTCTCGCTATCGCGAACGCCATGACAAAGGGCCTGGTTGTCGAAGTGTTGCGACAAGGGTTTCGTTCGCGACGGTGGCGACGTTGTCCGCCTGCCTTTTCTTTGCGCTCCCAGCCTGGGAGTGGCAGCACAACAATGAGTTCACCACCTGGAAACGGGAGGTAGCACCTACAACACCGCATCCGGCTAAGCCCGGCGATAACGACGACGGTGCGCGAGGCTGGCTTACCGACCAAGTGTCTTTCCTGATAACCGACATCCAGCCGAATGCTCAGTGCCACGAATCGCCTAGGGCTCCCATCGAAAACCAGCAGTACTTGCGGTTCAATATCGAAATGTGGTCGGACGTCGATCAATTCGCCAACCAATTCGCTCCATACGCGCTCACTCTTCCGCACTGGAGCGTCCGGGACAGTCACGGGAATTTGACGGGAAGCCTCTACCTGCACGCGCAGTGCAGTCCCGGTACGGACGGGATCTCCAAGCCGATATCCCCCGGCACCCACACCTTCAGTTCTGTCGTCGTCAGCGCCCCCAAGGATGCTGCGTGCCTGCAACTGGACGTCCCCAACTATCGGGGGAAATGGGGGTGGAAAATTCCGCCAATGAGCGGCGATTGCAAACCCAACTAACCCAACGCCTGCTCGAGGTCGGCGATGAGGTCGGCCTGGTCCTCGATACCGACCGACAACCGAACCAGGTCGTCGGGAACTTCAAGTTGAGATCCGGCTGTCGACGCATGCGTCATCGCGCCGGGGTGCTCGATCAGCGACTCGACCCCACCCAGCGACTCGGCCAGGATGAACACCTGAGTGGCGGCGCACAGCGCCTGCGCCGCGGCGCGTCCGCCCTTCATCCGCGCCGAGACCATGCCGCCGAAACCGTGCATCTGCCGGGCAGCGACCTGATGTCCTGGATGGCTCGCCAATCCGGGGTAGAGCACCGACTCGACCGCGGGGTGCTCGGCGAGGAAATGTGCTACTGCCGAAGCGTTTTCGCTGTGCCGCTGCATCCGGACCACCAGCGTCTTCAAGCCGCGCATGGTCAGGTACGCGTCGAATGGTCCCGGCACCGCGCCGGCGCCGTTCTGCAGAAACGCGAAGGCGGTGTCCAATTCCTCGTCATTGGTGATCAGCGCACCGCCCACCACGTCGGAATGCCCGCCAATGTATTTCGTCGTCGAATGCAGCACGATGTCGGCGCCAAGGGTCAGCGGCTGCTGCAGCGCCGGCGAGGCAAACGTGTTGTCCACCAACACCTTCGCGCCGCACTCGGTGCCGATCGCGGCGATACCGGCGATGTCGGCGATCGACAGCAGCGGGTTGGTCGGTGTCTCGACCCAGATCAGCCGGGTCTGTGGCGTGACGGCCGCGCGCACCGCGTCGAGGTCGGCTAGTGCGACCGGGGTGTGGACGACGCCCCAATGCGCAAACACCTTATCGATGAGCCGGAACGTGCCGCCGTAGGCGTCGTCGGGGATCACCAGGTGATCGCCGGGACGCAGCAGGGTGCGCAACGCGCAATCCGTAGCCGCCATGCCCGAGCTGAACGCTCGGCCAAAGCGGCCGTCCTCGACAGCCGCCAGCGTGGCCTCCAACGCGGCCCTGGTCGGGTTGCCGGTGCGCGCGTACTCGAACCCGCCGCGCAGACCGCCCACCCCGTCCTGGGCGAACGTGCTGCTGGCGTAGATCGGGACGTTGACCGCGCCGGTCGCCGGGTCGGGCCGGTAGCCGGCATGAATGGCCTTGGTGGACAGGCCTGCCTTGGCGAAATGCTCGTGTCCGCTCATCGACGATCAGCCTAGTCACGGCACAGCGACGGGCGGACGCTGGAAATAGGGAAATCGACCCATGTGCTGGGCGGTCCCCCGCGGTCACAATGATCAGTTATGAGACGAATACTCACGATGCTGGCGTCGGCGGTGTTGGTGTGGAGCGGCCTGACCGCGGCGGCCGGCCCGGCTGCCGCCAGCTGGCCGGGCTGTCCGCCGGACAGCCCGGGAGGGCCGTGCCGCTGGTGCCCGGGCGACCCTCCGGTGCAGACCGGGAACCTCAGGGTGGACCCCGTCCGCTGGGACGCGAGCATCTGCCACACCTATTGGTACGTCGGGGGCGGGGGCAACGTCGCCCGGACCATCTGGGAGGGAGACGAGCCGCCACCGCCACCACCGCCGCAGACAGGGCTGGTCTGTGACCCCGGGACGTTCACGAACTGTCGTATCGAGACGTGGCACCCATAACCTAGGGCGTGGCCCCCTCGGCCGGTGGAGCTTTAGTCGCCAGGCAAACCGTGGCCATCATCTTGTCGGCCAGCGTTTGGCGCTTGGCGTCCCACAGCGGAAACAGATACCCGACGAAGAAGACGACCGCGTCGACCACGTGAGTGATCGCGCGCAGCGTCGACATGGCGAAACCGATTGGCTTGCCGGTGTTTTCGCTGACCACCTGGAACCTCAGCATCGACTTGCCAATGCTGGATCCGGTAGTGCCCTGGCGGTAGCCGAAGTTCCAGATGAAGTAGCCCAGCGCGACCAGCAGCGCAATCCACATCACGGTGAGCCCAATTGTCGAATAACCGACGGAACAGATCTGCTCGACGGTGCTCATCGTGATGTTGGTCAGACATGCGCTGTCGACGGAATTCTCCAGCACTAACCAGCCGACGCCCAAAATCAACGCGAGCGGGGCGTGGTCGATGAGGTAGGCCGCGACCCTGATCACCCACGGCGTGTACTGGTCGCGGGTCAGCCCTCGCAGCACCGGCCCGGGCGGCGGCGGCACGTATCCGCCCGACGGCGGGGGCGGCGGCGGGTAGCTGCCGCCACCTGGCGGAGGTGGTGGCGGGAACGACGACGGTGGCGGTTGTTCGGTCATCAGCGACTTTCTGTGCGTGACGTGCGTGGTCTGTGGGGACGTCGGGCTACTTGCGTGACGCTCCGTCGGACAAGAAGCCCAGCAAGTCGTAGCGGGTGATGACCCCGACGGGCTTGCCCTCCTCGACGACCATCACGGCGTCCAGGTCGCGCAACGCTTTGGCCAGCGCACTGACCTGTTCACCGGCGCCGATGATCGGCAGCGGCGGGCTCATGTGCGCGCTGACCGCGTCAGCCAGGTGGGCGCGGCCCTCGAAGACGGCCGACAGCAGTTCACGCTCCGAGACGCTGCCCGCCACCTCGCCCGCCATCACCGGCGGCTCGGCGCCGACGACGGGCATCTGAGAGACCCCGTACTCGCGCAGGATGCTGATCGCGTCGCGCACAGTCTCCGACGGGTGGGTGTGCACCAGGTCGGGCAGGTGACCGGATTTGCCGCGCAACACGTCACCGACCGTGGGCTCGATCGAGCCGTCCAGCCGGGTACGAAGGAAGCCGTACGACGACATCCAGGCGTCGTTGAAGATCTTCGACATGTAGCCGCGGCCGCCGTCGGGCAGCAGCACGACCACTAGCGCGTCCGGGCCGGCTTGTTCGGCCACCTTCAGCGCCGCGACCACCGCCATCCCACACGACCCACCGACCAGCAGCGCCTCCTCGCGGGCGAGCCTGCGGGTCATGTTGAACGAGTCAGAGTCCGACACCGCGATGATCTCGTCCGCCACCGTCGGGTCGTAGGCCTTCGGCCAGAAGTCCTCGCCGACGCCTTCGACCAGATACGGCCGTCCGGTGCCGCCGGAATACACCGAACCCTCTGGGTCGGCGCCGATCACGCGGACCTTCCCGCCGGAGGCGTCCTTGAGGTAGCGGCCGGCACCGGTGATGGTTCCGCCCGTGCCGATGCCCGCGACGAAGTGCGTGACCTGGCCGTCGGTGTCGGCCCAGATCTCCGGTCCGGTGGTCTCGTAGTGGCTGGCCGGGCCCTGCGGATTGGAGTACTGGTCGGGCTTCCAAGCACCGTCGATCTCGGTGACCAGCCGGTCGGAAACGTTGTAGTAGCTGTCCGGATGCTCGGGCGGCACCGCGGTCGGGCACACCACGACCTCGGCACCATAGGCGCGCAGCGCGTTGCGCTTGTCCTCGCTGACTTTGTCCGGGCAGACGAAAACGCAGCGATATCCCCGGTGCTGGGCGACCAGGGCCAGCCCGACACCGGTGTTGCCAGACGTCGGCTCGACGATGGTGCCGCCCGGTTTGAGTTCGCCGCTGGCCTCGGCGGCGTCGATCATCTTCACCGCGATCCGGTCTTTGCTACTCAGCCCAGGGTTGAGGTACTCGACCTTGGCCACCACCCGGCCCGCGCCCGGCGGCACGACCGAAGTCAGCTGAACCAGCGGAGTGTTGCCGATGAGCTCACTGATGTGCTGCGCGATCCGCATGCGTAGATGTTCTCAGGTGCGGCTAGGCCGCGCGTCATTAGCCTGTCGCCTCGCGAATGTATTCGCCGATCTGGCGCAGCGAGCGGACCGCCTCGGGCACCATCGGTCCGGCCAGCTGGAAGTCGTGGATCTGTCCGGGCCACACCCGCACTTCGGTCGGCACGCCAGCCTCCGCGAGGGCCCGGGCGGCCAGGCGGGCGTCGTTCAACAGCACCTCGGACCCGGACACGTGAATCAGCGTCCGGGGCAAGCCGGGCTCGACGTGATCCAGCGGCTCGTAGAGCTGCTCGGGCTTGCCGTCGACGATGTGCTTGCGCGCAGCCTTGGCGACCAGGGTGAGCAAGGCGTCGAAAGCCTTGGCGGGGAACATCGCATCGGTCTTGATGTTGGGGTGCGACTGCTTGGGTTCCTTCGCCAGCTGCAGCAGCGGCGAGATCGCGACCAGCGCCGCGAGTTCTTCGTGCGCCTGCTGAAGCCGTTGCGCCAGAGCAAGAGCCAGGTATCCACCGGCCGAGTCGCCGGCCACCACAACCTGGTCGGGCTGGTATCCGCGCAACCGCAACCACTGGTAGGCGTCGTGGCAGTCGTCGAGCGCCTGGCCCACCGAGTGCTTCGGAATCAGACGGTAGTTGACCACCAGCACTGGAGAATCGGCAAACTTGGACAGCGCGTTGACGATGCGGCTGTGCGAGTTGACCCCACAGGTCAGGAACGCGCCGCCGTGCAGATACAGCACAACCCGGCGCTTGCCGTCGGCCGGCAGCACACCCGGAGCGCGGACCAGCTGCGCGGTGCAGTGCGGCAGCTCGACGGTGGTGCGGACGGTTCCCGGGCCCGGAAGAAGGGCCCGGCAGGCGAAGTCGATGATGCCGAACGGAAACGGCACGAACGGGATGTAGCTGACCACACCGAGTGTCGGACGGATGGTCAGCTTGCAGGCCAGCGCGGCCACCATCCCGGCAAGGCTGGGTCCGCTCTCGATGACCTCGACCGGCTTGCCGTCGCTGGCGGCAAACCTGCGAGCGCGCAGCACGTCACGGGCGCGAAGAGGGGTCCGGGGAGAACCCGAGACTTTGCTTGGTGCGGTCATGTCAACACTCCTACGCCGTTGTAGTGCGATAAACATGTTGACGAAGTGGCTTTAGCCTCGACCGCAGCAACTTCGTTAACTCAGCTTGACACCTTAAAGAACTTCAACAATCAAAGAGTCAGATTCGATACCAATAATGCCCCGACCTGTAACGGCTTAAACCCGGGGTTCTCACAACCCGCACTAAACTGGTCGCGTGGTACGACGCGCACCGCGAGGTTCGATGGTCGCGCTGGCCGCAGCGGGCGCGCTGGCGTCGACCGGCACCGCCTATGTGGGGGCGCGAAACTTGCTGATCGGGCAGGCCGCGAAGGCACGCACTGTGATCCCGAAATCCTGGGACGTGCCGCCCCGCGCCGACGGCGTCTACTCACCGGGCGGTGGCCCGGTGGAACGCTGGCAGCGCGGGATGGACTTCGACCTGCACCTGATGATCTTCGGCGACTCGACGGCGACCGGATACGGCTGCCGGACCGCCGACGAGGTCCCCGGCGTGCTGATCGCGCGCGGGCTGGCCGACCAGACCGGCAAACGGATTCGGTTGAGCACCAAGGCGATCGTCGGTGCCACGTCCAAGGGGTTGTCCGGACAGGTCGACGCCATGTTCGTGGCCGGTCCGCCACCTGACGCCGCAGTCATCCTGATCGGCGCCAACGACGTCACGGCGCTGAATGGCATCGGCGCGTCTGCTCGTCGCCTGGGGGCGGCGGTGCGACGACTGTGCGCCAGCGGGGCCGTTGTCGTGGTAGCCACCTGCCCCGATTTCGGTGTCGTCAAAGCGATTCCGCAGCCGCTGCGGTGGACCGTGCGCACGCTGGGTCTGCGACTGGCCCGCGCGCAGTCGGGTGCCGTCCGGGCGGCCGGTGGTGTTCCGGTGCCGCTCGCCTCGCTGGTCAACGACGAGTTCAAGCATTCGGCGCATTTGATGCTGTCTGACGACCAGTTCCACCCGTCGGCCGCCGGCTATGCCCTGGCCGCCAGTCAGCTGTTGCCGGCGCTGTGTCACGCGCTCGGCGACTGGGCCGGCGAGCCGCTGCCCGGCCTTCCTTCATCGTCGGCGACGGAAGCCGGACCGGGCTATTCGATGCTGCGACTGCTCTCCCGGCTGTGGCGGCGGCCCACCACTGGCGTGCCCGCGCCCATCGTCGTCCCGGCCTCCAGCTAGGCCGTGTAACGGCCGGTGTCGTCGCAGGGCTAGATTCGAGGCCAAACCTAGACCTTTCACGGATGGAGCCGACATGCCGGAAGCCGTCATCGTTTCAACTGCCCGCTCGCCCATCGGGCGCGCGATGAAAGGGTCGCTGGTCAGCATGCGGCCCGACGACCTCGCCGCCCAGATGGTGCGCGCCGCGCTCGACAAGGTGCCGGAGCTCAACCCACACCAGATCGACGACCTGATCATGGGCTGCGGCCTTCCCGGTGGCGAGCAGGGCTTCAACATCGCCCGCGTCGTCGCCGTCGAACTCGGCTACGACTTCCTGCCCGGGACCACCGTCAACCGCTACTGTTCGTCGTCGCTGCAGACCATCCGGATGGCCTTCCACGCGATCAAGGCCGGTGAGGGTGACGCGTTCATCTCCGCCGGCGTCGAAACGGTCTCCCGCTTCGTCAAGGGCAACTCGGACTCCTTGCCCGACACCAAGAACCCGCTGTTCGACGAGGCCAACGAGCGGACGGCCAAATCCGCCGAGGGTGCGACGGACTGGCACGACCCCCGCAAAGACGGCGCCATCCCGGACGTCTACATCGCGATGGGTCAGACCGCGGAGAACGTCGCGATCATCACCGGGATCAGCCGCGAGGACCAGGACCACTGGGGTGTGCGCAGCCAGAACCGGGCCGAGGAAGCGATCAAGTCGGGCTTCTTCGAACGCGAGATCGTTCCGGTCAAGCTGCCCGACGGCACCACCGTCAGCGTCGACGACGGTCCTCGCCCAGGAACGACCTACGAGAAGATCAGCGAGCTCAAGCCGGTCTTCCGCCCCAACGGCACGGTCACTGCGGGCAACGCCTGCCCGCTGAACGACGGCGCGGCCGCGGTAGTCATCACCAGCGACACCAAGGCCAAGGAACTCGGGCTCACCCCGCTGGCCCGGATCGTGTCGACCGGCGTGAGCGGCCTGTCGCCGGAGATCATGGGCCTGGGACCGATCGAGGCCAGCAAGGCTGCCCTGCAGCGGGCCGGTCTGTCGGTCAAGGACGTCGACCTGTTCGAAATCAACGAGGCCTTCGCGGTGCAGGTGCTGGGCTCGGCTCGCGAGCTCGGCATCGACGAGGACAAGCTCAACGTCTCCGGTGGCGCGATCGCGCTGGGCCACCCGTTCGGCATGACCGGCGCCCGCATCGCCACCACGCTGCTGAACAACCTGCAGACCCACGACAAGACGTTCGGGCTGGAGACCATGTGCGTCGGCGGCGGTCAGGGCATGGCGATGGTGATCGAGCGACTGAGCTAGCTATTGCGTTGACTCTGCGCTCACGGCGAGAAAGTGAGAGTAGCCGCCGCCCTCAGCGCAGAGTCAACGCATCGTGGGCAGCCTGAACCCGGTGGATGACGTCGCGTGCACGGTGCCGCGACACCACCCTGACGACCGTCCAGCCGATCCTGGCCAGGTATTCCTGTCGTGTCACGTCGTTGGCGTACTGCCACGGATCGGTCCAGTGCTGGCCGCCGTCGTACTCAACTGCCAATTTGAGATGCTCCCAACCCATGTCGAGGAAGTAGCGCGGTAGTCCGTCGACGCCCGGCACGACGATCTGCGTTGTCGGCTTCGGGAAGCCCGCGCGGATCAAGAGCAGCCGCAACCAGGTTTCCTTCGGCGACTGCGCGCCTGTCGGCGGACATGAAAAACTGCCCACTGGCGGACATGAAAGTGCCCGTTCGCGGCCAATAAGAACTGCCCACCGGCGGATACGAAAGTGCCCGCAGGCGGCCATGAATCTGCCCAGACCTACTTGATGTCGTTCGGCGCGTCTGCGCTGGGGCGGCCTCTCCTGCGGTTTCGATGTCGATGCCTAGTCGACCCGACAACCCCAGGAGAGACCTACTTGAAGTCTGACGGAGAACTCATGGAAATACTCAATGCCTACGACCTGACCGGGTCCTACCGCGCCGCGGCCGAGCTGTGTGGGTGCTCGCACCACACCGTGAAGAAAGCGGTCGAGGATCGCAACGCTGGGCTGCCCCCGGCCACGCGGCGGGCCCGGATGATCGATGATTGGCGCGACCTGCTGGAAACCTGGGTCGCTGATTCGAAGGGCAAGATCCGCGGCGACAAAGCCCACGACAAGCTGGTGGCGTTGGGCTACACCGGCACCGACCGCACCACCCGCCGTTCGTTGGCGGAGATCAAAGCGCAATGGCGCCTTGGCAATACACGCGTGCACCGGCCCTGGATCACCGAGCCAGGACTGTGGCTACAGTACGACTTCGCCGACGGCCCCCTTGTCGCCGGCCGCAAGATCGTGCTGCTCGTGGCGTGGCTGGCGTGGAGCCGCTACCGCGTCGTGGTGGCTTTGCGGGACCGCACCGCACCCAGTGTCTTCGCCGGCCTGGACCGCATCTTTCGCATCGTCGGTGGTGCTCCGACCTACCTGCTCACCGACAACGAGAAGACCGTCACCACTGGACACATCGCCGGAGTTCCGGTCCGCAACCGGGCCGCGGTCACCTTCGGCCGCTACTACGGCCTTTCGGTGCTGACGTGTGAACCCGCCGACCCAGCCACCAAGGGTGGGGTGGAGAACGCGGTGAAGCTCGCCAAAGCCGACATCGTGCCTACTGAGACCAACCTCCTGCCGCAGTACGACTCGTTCGCCGACGTCGAAGCCGCATGCGCCGGTTTCACCACCGAGATCAACGCCCGCGTGCACCGGATCACGGGACGCCGGCCGGCCGAGATGCTCATTCAGGAACGCCCGGCCCTGCACGCGGTTCCTGACCTGCCCCACACCGCCGCGTTGGGGGTGACCCGCCGGGTTCCCGACAACACCCCGATGGTCACCTTCGACCACTGCCAATACTCGCTGCCCGCAACTCTTCTGGGCCAGACAGTGTGGATCCGTGACCACGACGGCACCGATGAGGTGGTGATCTGCGCTCTTGATGGCGGCGGCCCGGTGGAGGTGGCGCGGCATCGCCGCGCCGCCCCCGGTAGTCCCGCCATCAACGATGACCACTTCCCTGAGCATCGGGACAAGGTGCCCGGTGATTACCGGGTGCGGGCCCGCACTGTCAGTGAGCAGACCTTCCTGGCGCTGGGGCCGGGTGCGGCGGTGTGGCTCAAAGAAGCCGCCGCCGTCGGCACCGAACGGATCCTGCAGAAGATGGCCCACGCGGTGGAACTGTCGGCGTTAACCGGCCGCGCCGATGTCGACTGGGCGCTCGGGCATGCTGGCGTGCACGGTCGCTTCGCCACCGGTGACCTTGATTCCATCCTCGCCAGCAAGGGCATGGACACCACTCGCCGCGGCGCCGACGAAGACACCTCCCTGGCGCAAGGAACCAGTGGGTGGAACTTATTCGGCCGCAACGTTATCGACGCTGACGAGGCAGGCATCGCGTGACTACCACCACGACCACCGCGTCGCTACCCGCCGACGTCGAAGCGCTGATGCGTGGGCTGCGGTTGCCGCACGCCCGCGCGATCGCCGCCGACGTGCTGGCCACTGCCCGAGCTCAACGCTGGGACCCCACCGAGGTGATCAAAGCGCTGCTGACCGAGGAGTCCGCCGGCCGGGCCCGGTCCATGCTGGCCGCCCGCCGCAAAGCCGCCGGCTTCCCGACCGGGAAGACATTCGACGTGTGGGACCCCAATGCGTCGTCGATCCCGTTACCGACCCAGCAGGCGCTACAGACCCTGGAGTGGGTGGGTCGTCGGGAGAACCTGGTGGTCTGCGGGCCCGCTGGCACCGGCAAGACGTTCTTCCTCGAAGCGTTGGGGCAGAAGGTCATCGAAGCCGGGATGCCGGTGGCGTGGTTCACCCTCGAGCAGATCGGGGTCCTGGTTCGGGCGCACCGCGCTGACGATTCGTTGGGCAAGGCCGTGGCCAAGATCGTGCGTGCCGAGCTCGTGGTGATTGACGACGTTGGACTGTTGCCCGTCGGTGCCGATGCCGCTGAAGGGCTCTACCGCATCGTCGAGGCCGCCTATGAACGGCGCTCGGTGGCGATCTCATCGAACCTGCACCCCAGTGGTTTCGATGAGCTGATGCCCAAGACGTTGGCGACTGCCACCGTGGACCGGCTGCTGCATCACGCGCACCTGTGCCAGACCAGCGGAGACTCCGTGCGGCTGGCCCAAGCCCTGCACGGGAAGGGAGTCAAACCCTTGAGCTGACAACGGCCTCAACCACCGGTGGCGGACACACCCTAATGGGCAGATTCGTGTCCGCCACTGGGCAGTTCTTATTGGCCACCTACGGGCAGTTCTCATGTCCGCCCACGGGCAGTTTCAGCTGTCCATTGACACGCGCCACCATCGACCAGATCGAGCGCCGTTTCCAGCTGACGCAAACCGCGGGCGCGTCGGTGGTCTGCGGCCAACTCACGGACGTCGTCCACCTTGAAATGAGTGGCGGCGGCCAGGGCATCGAGACCGACAACCGCCTGGCCCAGCCGATCGCGCCGACCGATATCGAAAGCCGTTCGGTCTGGTGTGGTGACGCAGAGGCCGCCAACGCGGATGAACTCGCCGTCGGCAAGCCAATCGTCGCGGGCGATCACGCCGCGCGGCGCTCGCGCGTTCCGCCAGATCAGCTCCACCGGCGCGTCCTCGTCGATCCATCTGCTGCCGTGTATCGCCGAGGCCGCCGACCCGGCAATTACCGCCTGCCGACCGGACCACAGCGAAGCCCCGGTGATGCGCTGGCGCAGCGACGGCTGCGCCAGCCTGTCGAGGTAAACGTTCGGCATAATCGCCGGTTAATACGTCCGGAGTTCGTGCCGAGTGAGCCGGCCGGCCGCCAGGGCCTCACTGCCGACGAAGGGCTGGGCGTCCGAACTCATCGGCGAATCGTGCCAGTGTTCGCGGGCAGCCGTTTCACTCTGCGCACAGGCAGGGAAAGTGCGAGTAGAGGTCGCCATGTGCGCAGAGTCGACGCAGCAAAAAGCCGGCACGCGATACGCATGCCGGCTTCTTGGTGTCAGGCGCTAATCGTTCTGCAGATAGCTCAGCAGACGCAGAATCTCGATGTACAGCCAGACCAGCGTCACCGTCAGGCCCAGCGCGATGCCCCAGGCCGCCTTCTCCGGCGCACCGGCGCGGATCATCTGGTCGGCCGCGTCGAAGTCGATCAGGAAGCTGAACGCCGCCAGACCGATGCAGACCAGCGAGAAGATGATGGCCAGCGTGCCGCCGCTGCGCAGCCCGAGGCCCGCGCCGTGGTTGACCCCGAACATGCCGAGTACCAGGTTGCCCAGCATCAAGGCCAGTACACCGAACATGCCGGCCACCATCATGCGAGTGAACTTGGGCGTGACCCGGATGGCGCCGGTCTTGTAGACGACAAGCATCCCGATGAACACACCGAGCGTGCCCATGATGGCCTGGCCGATCATGGCTCCGGCGCTGGTGTTCGACACCGTGAAGTTGGCCAGCACGAACGAGATCGCTCCGAGGAACAGGCCCTCCAGTGCGGCGTAGGTCAGCACCAGCGCCGGGCTGTCCTGCTTGCGGGCGAACGTCGCGATCATCACGACGGCCAGACCACCGAACGCGCCGACCATGCTGAACATGCCGGCCAGCGCCTGGTTGGCCTCCACCATGAAGTAGGAGACGACCGCGACCGCCGACAGCACCGCAAGGGTGATTCCGGTCTTGGTGACGACGTCGTCGATGGTCAGCGGACGAGAAACACCGGCCCGCTGGTCGACGTACGGAGCATAGGGGTCAGCCTGATGGACTGACTGGGTAGCGGCGCCCGCGACGCCACCACCGAACTGCGCGTATCCGCCACGCTGCTTGGGCAGCGAGCGAAATACCGGGTTACTGGTCTCCCGCACCGTCGGTTCCTCTCGTGAGCTGTGACTTCGAGTCGTGGGACAACTGATCAACGAACGGTAGTCCAGCCGGGTTCCCAGCGAAAGCTTTCTGGCACCAAATATGCGGCCGGTACTACTACCACCAAACCTTACCCGCGGGCATGGTCGCGTCGGCAACGCTCTAGATTGCCTACCAGGCCCCGAGCGGCACTCGACCAGGGATTCACAGAAAATTCATCGACGGGAGACTGCGCGCGTGACGGACGAAGCCGACGACATCCTCAGCCATGTCGACAATGGCATCGGCTATCTGACCCTGAACCGGCCCAAGGCGATCAACTCGCTCAACCAGAGCATGGTGACGCACCTGCGCAGGGTGTTGACGGAATGGGAGCAGAGCTCCGACGTCGCGGCGGTGGTGCTTTCCGGTGCCGGCGAGCGCGGCCTGTGCGCCGGCGGCGACGTGGTGGCGATCTATCACAGCGCCCGCGCGGACGGCGCCGAGGCGCGCACGTTCTGGTACGACGAATATCTGCTGAACGGCCACATTGGCCGGTTCCCGAAGCCCTACGTCTCGCTGATGGACGGCATCGTGATGGGCGGCGGCGTCGGGGTCGGCGCCCACGCCAATACCCGGGTGGTGACAGACACGTCGAAGGTGGCGATGCCCGAGGTCGGCATCGGCTTCATTCCCGACGTCGGCGGCGCCTACCTGCTGTCACGCGCGCCCGGATCGCTGGGTCTGCATGCGGCGCTGACCGGCGCGCCGTTCACCGGCGCCGACGCGATCGTGCTCGGTTTCGCCGATCACTTCGTGCCGCACGACAAGCTGGACGCCCTGCGCCAATCGATCGCCGATGTCGGTGTGGGCCAGGCGATCGCCACCCACGCGGTCGAGCCGCCGCCCAGTGAGCTTGTTGCGCAACGTGATTGGATCGACGAATGTTACGCCGGTGACACCGTCGCCGACATCGTGGCCCGCCTGCGCAGCCACGGCGCCGGACCCGCCAACGATGCCGCGGACGTCATCGAGACGCGATCTCCCATCGCCCTGTCGGTGACGCTGGAGGCGGTCCGCCGGGCAGCCAAGCTCGACACCTTGGAAGACGTTCTCGCGCAGGATTATCGAGTGTCGTCGGCGTCGCTGCGCTCACACGATCTCGTCGAGGGCATCCGCGCCCAACTGGTCGACAAAGACCGCAACCCCAAGTGGTCGCCGGCATCACTGACCGAGGTCAGCGCGGCCGATGTCGAGGCGTATTTCGCCCCCGTCGACGACGAATTGACGTTCTAGAAAGGCAGCGATGACCAACACCTACGAGACAATCCTGGTCGAGCGCGAAGACCGCGTCGGCATCATCACGTTGAACCGGCCAAAGGCGCTGAACGCACTCAACAGTCAGGTGATGAACGAGGTCACCACCGCGGCAGCCGATTTCGACAACGACTCCGGGATCGGCGCGATCATCATCACCGGCTCGGAGAAGGCGTTCGCCGCGGGTGCCGACATCAAGGAGATGTCCAGCCTGACGTTTTCTGAGGTGTTCGACGCCGACTTCTTCGCCCCCTGGGCCAAGCTCGCCGCAGTGCGCACACCGACGATCGCCGCCGTTGCCGGCTATGCACTCGGCGGCGGTTGCGAACTGGCGATGATGTGTGACGTGCTGATCGCCGCCGACACGGCCAAATTCGGCCAACCCGAGATCAAGCTGGGTGTCCTGCCGGGTATGGGCGGCTCGCAGCGGCTGACTCGCGCGGTCGGCAAGGCCAAGGCCATGGACCTGATCTTGACCGGGCGCAACATGAACGCCGACGAGGCCGAGCGCAGCGGCTTGGTGTCGCGGGTGGTTCCCGCCGCGGATTTGCTGACCGAGGCCAAGGCCGTCGCCACCACCATTTCGCAGATGTCGCGGTCGGCGTCCCGCATGGCCAAGGAAGCCGTCAACCGCGCCTTCGAATCGACGCTGGCCGAAGGACTGCTCTACGAGCGCCGGCTGTTCCACTCGGCTTTCGCGACCGAAGACCAGTCCGAGGGCATGGCCGCGTTCGTCGAGAAGCGACCGCCGAACTTCAGCCACCGCTGAGGGTCGTGGTGACCGCGTCGGCGCCGCCGCGCAGGAAAGCCTGGTGGGTTCGGCACTACACGTTCACCGGCACCGCTGCCGGCTTGGTGTTCGTCTGGTTTTCGATGACGCCATCGCTGTTGCCGCGCGGTCCGCTGTTCCAGGGTCTGGTGAGCGGTATCGCCGGCGCGTCCGGTTACGGCATTGGGGTTTTCGCGGTATGGCTGGTCCGGTTCATGCGATCCGAGGACTCCAGTCCGCCCGCGCCGCGGGCCGCCTGGCTGCTGTTGATCGGCCTCGGTGCGGTCGGCATGATCGGAATGATCGTGTGGTTCCACGTCTGGCAGGACCGGGTGCGCAACCTGATGGGCGTCAAGCACCTGACGTGGCTGGACTATCCGTTGACGGCCGCGCTGTCGTTGATCGTGCTGTTCGGCGTGGTGGAAACCGGGCAGCTGATCCGTGGGCTAGTGCATTTTCTCGACTTACGGCTGGATCGCTTTGCGCCGCCGCGGGTTTCGGCCGTGATCGTGGTGACGCTGCTGCTGGTGCTGACCACCGCGGTGCTCAACGGCGTGGTGGTGAAGTTCGCGATGCGCACCATGAACAGCACCTTCGCGGCGGTCAACGAGAAAGAGGACCCCGACAGCGCGGCGCCCCGCACGCCGTTGCGATCCGGTGGGCCGCAGTCGCTGGTCAAGTGGCAGTCGTTGGGACACCAAGGGCGCATCTTCGTCCGGGGCGGACCCAGCGTCACGCAGCTCAGCGCATTCAACGGCGCCCCCGCGGTCGAACCGATTCGTGCCTACGCCGGCCTGGATTCCGCCGACGGCATCACCGCGGCCGCCGAACTGGCCGCACGAGACCTGCAGCGCGCGGGCGGATTACAGCGTGCCGTCATCGCCGTCGGGACCACGACGGGCACCGGCTGGATCAACGAGGCCGAAGCCGACGCGCTGGAATACATGTACAACGGCAACACCGCAGTGGTGAGCATGCAGTACTCGTTTCTGCCCAGCTGGTTGTCGTTCCTGGTGGACAAGGAAAACGCGCGCCACGCGGGTCAGGCGTTGTTCGAGGCCGTCGACCGACTGGTTCGCGCCCTGCCGGAGGGCCAGCGCCCCAAGCTGGTGGTGTTCGGAGAAAGCCTGGGCTCGTTCGGCGGCGAAGCGCCGTTCCTGAGCCTGAACAACGTGCTGGCCCGGTCCGACGGTGCGCTGTTCTCGGGACCGACGTTTCAGAACACCATCTGGACAGCCCTGACCGCGACCCGCGACCGCGGCTCGCCGGAGTGGCTGCCGATCTACGACCACGGCGATTTCGTCCGCTTCGTGGCCCGGCCGAGTGATCTCAATCGCCCTGCCTCGCAATGGAAGACGCCGCGAGTCGTGTATCTGCAGCACGCCTCCGATCCCATTGCCTGGTGGCATCCCGGACTGCTATTCAGCAAGCCGGCCTGGTTGAGCGAGAAGCGCGGTTACGACGTCCTTCCCGAGACGACGTGGATCCCGGTGGTGACGTTCCTTCAGGTCTCGGCCGACATGGCGGTCGCCACCGACGTACCGCAGGGGCACGGCCACGTCTACGTCGCCGACGCTGCTAACGGTTGGGCCGCGGTGCTGCAGCCGCCGGGGTGGACAGCGGAGAAGACCGCCCGGCTGCGCCCGCTGCTACATGCCAGCGACAGCTAACTCCAGGTGAACGGAAGCTGTAAGTTTGCCGCCCTGCTAGTACGCCCAGCAATCAAGTGGCACTATTCGCAGTATTCGCGTATCCCCCTGGAGGGAGAGGTCCATGGCCTGGACATTCGCCAAGATCGCGGCGGCCGGAGCACTTACTGCACTGCCTTTCGCCACGGCAGGCGTTCCGGCTTACGCCGCTGAGAATCCCGGCAACGCACCGATCGTGCTACCCGCGCCGCTGCCGGCCGATCCGGCACCCGACCCGGCGCCGCCGAACGTGCCGAGCCACCATGGCGAGTACTACAGCACGAACGACTACAACGACTGGAACAACTGGTACAACAGCGGCGCCGACGGTGGCGGCGGCGGTGGCGGCGGTTAAACCGAACTGAACACCCCGGCGGCCACCAATGCGTGGTAGCCGCCGACGACGTCTGTCGCGCGATGCAGGCCGAGGTCCTGCAGGGCTGCCGCGGCGAGGCTCGACGTGTAACCCTCCGAGCACAACACCACCCATTCGACGTCGTCGCTGATCGCTTGCGGCAGACGGGCGTCGCTGGTCGGATCGCAACGCCACTCCAGGACATTGCGCTCGATGACCAGCGCATTCAGGCTGTCAGGAACCTCGCCCTCGTGTTTCCGCTGAGCCTGCGGCCGGATGTCGACGAGCAACGCGCCGCGATTCAACGCGGCCGGCACCTCGTCTGGGGCTATGCGGCGCAAGCGTTTACGCGCCGACTCCAGGACACGGTCGATTCGGCTCATTACTTCTCCGGCTGATCGGTCAATTCAGTTCGCTTGCGGCGCAACCGATGCTGATCGGTCACCTCGTAGTACGACATCACCGTCAGCGGCGGCGAGTACGCGTGCACGCTCAGCGCCGGTTCAGGCGGGACGGACAGCGACGACGCGGACACGGGCGAGCGGGTCGGCGCCCACACCACATCGTGCACCCAACCTAGCGGGAAGGCGGCCTGATCCCCCGCCGAGAGCCGACGGCAACGCAATTGCTCGCCGTCCCAACGTAATTCGTCCAGGGATCCGGATAGCAATGTCACGGCACCGAGCGATCCGCCGTGGTCGTGCAGCTCGGTGCGATGCCCCGGCACCCAGCTGATCAGCCAGACATCGACTTCGTCGTCGCCGTGCAATCGGACGAACCAACGGTCGTCGGTCGGCACTCCGCCCGGCGGGACGATGTGGTCGTAGCTGCCGCTGAGTACGTCGTCGGCGGTCCGGTCGGTGATGTGCAGCAGGTCGGCCAGCCGCAACCGGGTCGGGCCGGGAACGGCCCGCGGGCGGGCCGGACGGGTCAGGACAGGGGCAGCGGTGAGATGTGCAGAAACCATGTGGAGCAACTCCAGAGCGGACGGGCGTATGCGGGAAGAGGGCGGCCGGTTAGGGCCGACAACACTCGCGCCTACCACACCCCAGAACGGGGATTCGCTGCGTCACGGCCGCCAGTGTTGCATAGATTGACCGGATGGGGTGTCGAGCAACCACTCCCGCGACGCGCGGCACGATCGCCGTTCTGACCGCCGCGTGGATGATTTCCGGATGTTCGACGGGCGGCCCGACACCAGCGCCGGGAACATCAGCGCACTCCACCTCCCGACCGGCGCCGGCCAACCGCCCCGGGGTCTCGTCCAGCGGAGTCACCACCCGCGTCGACGCGCCGGCCCAGTCGACGGAGGAAGAGTACTTCCAGGCCTGTCACGCTGCGAAAACGTGGATGCAGGATCAATCGGGTGATCCTGCGACCCGTGTCGAGCGTTATCTGGGGGCGTTGCAGGTTCCCGGGTTCGCGGGGCCGGGGACTTGGAACGTCGAGTGGTCCCGGCTGAGCGCCGCCCGGCAGGCGGCGGTTATCGTCGCGGCCCGGGCCGCCAGTTCCGACGAGTGCGGCTGACGGGTGCCGATCGAATCACGTTGGTTAAAAAGACTCCGACATTCACGGCATTCTGCGACCGGACGCTCGCATAGTCCCGGCGTCACTCAGCACGTATTCATCATTTTCTTTCACGGCCCCTATGCTCAGGCGACAAATGACTCAGTTTCGGCATTATCACGGCCGATTCGCAGCCTTTTTCCATAATTGAGGCGCACAATTCTGCGCGTCATTTGTGACGACAATTACGCAGCCATATGGAACTCGTAAAAATGACTTTGGGAGATTTACATCCGACGAGTTCGGCAATTAACTTCGAGGCATGCCAACTTTCAACGTCAATACCGTCGACTGGGATGAGCTCTACAACGGGACCGCCTCCTACGCGCCCGGGAATCCCGGCTGGAACATCGGCCAACTACAGCCTGAACTTGCCGCTTTGGAGCGTCAGGGACGTTTTCGCAGTCCCATCCTCGACAGCGGCTGCGGTGTGGGAGCCACGACCTTGGCCCTGGCCGAAAAGGGATACGAGGCGGTTGGCCTCGACATTTCCGGCAGCGCCATCGAACAAGCCATCAAGGCGGCTGCCGAGCGAAATCTCGACGTCACCTTCACCACCGCAGACCTAGCCACGACTACCGGGTACGACGACCATTTCCACACCGTTGTCGACGGGCTGGTATTTCACTGCTTGCCAGAGAACTTACGGGACGGCTATGTCGCATCGTGTGCACGCGCGTTGCGATCCGGCGGAAGGTTCTTCGCGTTGGTGTTCTCCGCAGACGCGTTCCCGCCGAACGCCGACTTCGGACCCCGTCCGTTCAGCGAGGCGCAGCTGCGCGAGATCGTCGGCAGACACCTGGTCGTCGATGAAGTAAGGCCCGCGCGCGCGTGGGTCAACGTGCCCGCCGCCCTTCCCGACGGTTTCGAGTACCGCAACGTCACCATCGGATCGGATGGTCGCGCGCAACTGCCGTCGTTCCTGGTCAGCGCACACAAAGCCTGATCGACCCGGCCCCCGCCGTCGACCGGCGGCCGCGCGGGAACAATAGGGCTATGACCGACTCAGACATCACGCCCGAGCCGGGACCTGGACTTCTCGACGCGCCAAGGCCCCGCGTCGCGTTGGCACTCGGTAGCGGCGGTGCTCGCGGCTACGCCCACATCGGGGTGATCGACGAACTGCACGACCGCGGCTACCAAATCGTCGGAGTGGCCGGCTCGTCGATGGGCGCACTGGTCGGCGGCTTGCAGGCGGCCGACCGACTCGACGAGTTTGCCGAATGGGCGAGCTCGTTGACCCAGCGTGCCATCCTGCGGCTGCTGGATCCGACGCTGACCGCGGCCGGCGTCCTGCGCGCCGAGAAGATCCTGGACGCGGTGCGAGACATCCTCGGCGACGTCTGCATCGAAGAACTGCCGATCCCCTACACCGCGGTAGCCACGGACCTGCTGGCCGGTAAGTCGGTGTGGTTGCAGCGCGGACCGGTCGACGAGGCGATCCGGGCTTCGATCGCCATTCCAGGGGTCATCTCGCCGCATGCCCTCGACGGGCGGCTGCTGGCCGACGGCGGGATCCTCGATCCGTTGCCGATGGCGCCGATCGCCGCCGTGAACGCCGACCTGACCATTGCGGTGAGCCTGTCGGGTAGCGAGTCCGGCGATGAGCCCGAGCCCGAGCCGCGGTCCTCGGGCGAATGGCTGAACCGGGTGCTGACCAGCACCTCGGCCCTATTCGACTCGCCGACCGCGAGGTCGGTGCTGAGCCGATTCGGCGCCTCGAGTCCCGACGACGGCGACGCGGCCGACGAACCGGCCTCCGACTACTCCGCCGACGCGCCCGAGGTGCCGAAGTTGGGCAGCTTCGAAGTGATGAACCGGACGATCGACATCGCCCAGGCGGCGCTGGCCCGCCACACGCTGGCCGCCTACCCGCCGGATCTGCTGATCGAGGTTCCACGCTCGGCCTGTCGGAGCCTGGAATTCCATCGGGCCGCTGAAGTGATCGAAGTCGGTCGCGCGCTGGCATCGTCGGCGCTGGACACCGCCGACCTGTCGCGCCCGGTCACCTGAGACCCAGGAACTTACCCCTCGAGGAATTGGGCGACCGTGGCAGCGACCCGGCGCCCCTGCGCCCGTCCCGCCCGTGCGCTCGGCGCGCGGCAGCGCGGGTCCAGCGGGTTCGGCCCGAACGCGGCCAGGGACTCGTCGTCGGCGAAGATCGCGAACGCCGCTCCCCCG
This sequence comes from Mycobacterium paraterrae, assembly GCF_022430545.2. Classification (NCBI taxonomy): domain Bacteria; kingdom Bacillati; phylum Actinomycetota; class Actinomycetes; order Mycobacteriales; family Mycobacteriaceae; genus Mycobacterium; species Mycobacterium paraterrae. The sequence continues at coordinate 610,970 of NZ_CP092488.2, forward strand.
AAGCCGTCGATTTCGGCTGCCGCTCCCGCGCCGAACGCCGACGGGGTGTCTTTTCCGGACGGCACCAAAACGACTGCCGCGGCGGTGCTTTCGACGAGATCTAAGTTGATCAGGCTACCGACACCACCGTCGATGTAATGCCGATTGGCGATCGTCACCGGCGGCCAGGCGCCCGGTACCGCGCAACTGGCGGCCACCGCGTCCACCAACTCCACACCGGAGTCACGGTCGAAGACGACCAGTTCGCCGGTGCATGCGTCGATAGCGGTGATGCGCAGCGCCCGGTCGGGCCACGCGTGGGACGGCAAACGGTGCGCGATCACCGCTCGCCGGACCGGCTCGGTGACGGTGTTGGCGGCCAGTGCAACACCCCCGATGCGCTGGCGACGCTGGGTCAGCGTGGCGTCCGGATCGGACAGCGCGGCCAGGAAAAGCTCGGCGATGGCATCGATCTCGACATCCGGGTCGATCTCGGCCGATTCCTGGCTGACCTGCCGCTCGAACAGCTCCGCCAGGCTCGAGTCGCTGCCGAGTTGCGCGGCGACGGTCGAACCGGCCGACGTGCCGAGCAGCACGTCGGAGTTCCGCAAGGCGTCCGCGGCGGCTGGATTCTCGTCGGCAATGCCCGCGAGAATCCCGGTCTCCCAGGCGATTCCGGCGACACCACCGCCGCCGAGTACGAGTGCGCGGGTGGTCATCGCGCGGTCGGGTGCAGCGACCCCCGGGCCTGCGGGCTCAGTTCCGATTCGCGCAACAGGTGTCGGGGCGGATCGGGCAGCACGAGGTTGCGGCTGACGTGCAGGCCGGCGTCGACGTGCACCAGCTCACCCGGCTCGAGGAGTCGCCAGCGGGACGGGTCGTCCATGGGTTCGGTGGCGAACACCACCGAGGGTTGCTGGTGCAGGGTAGCTGACTCGGCGCGAATGCGATTGCTGTGCAGACGAAATCGAGGTTGAGCGGGCGGCCTGCGCCGATCCGAGACATACAGCTCGTGTGACTCCGGGTAGCGCAGTGCCCACACATCCGTGGCCGTGCTGAGCAGGATGTTGACCGCATAGATCGGGACGTTGTCGGCCAGCCACGTCATCGCGTCGACCAGACCCCCGGTGACGTCGCCGCCGCGGATCCGGATCGATGCGGTGATCAACGCGAACACTCGCTCGGAATCCGTCTGTCCCGCAACCAAGTCGGCGGTGCCCAGCTCACTCAGCCGCTGATCGAGAACGTCGAGGCCTTCCAGAATCCCGTTGTGCGCGAAGATGCGACCGTCCTGCAGGAACGGGTGGGTATTGACGGCCTGGTGTGAGCCGGTGGTCGCATAGCGGACATGGGCGATGAAGGTGGTGCCGGTCAGATCATGGGCCTCGGTGGCGAACGCGGCGTCTTGCCACGCAGCGATCGGCTGCTTGTGCACCTGCGGCTCGCCCTCGGCGTCGAAGACGCCGAGCCCAGTCCCATCCGGGTTTCGCCGACTCTGCTCCGACAGGTTGTCCGGTGCCTCAAGCAACCAAAACGTCGCGGTCACAACATCTGTCCCGGCGTGCAGACCGAAGAGCCGGCACATCAGCGCGTCAGCTCGTCCGACAGCGTCGCCAGCGACTGGCGTGCGTAGCCACGCCACAGCAGACCGACCACTGGCAGCAGCCTGGCCGTGAGTGCCGACGCGGCGTGGATATTCCAGGCCCAGGTCACCGTGGTCGACATCGACCCGGCGCCGCTCGGCGCGAACGTCCATTCGCCCTCGGCGCTGTCGACGAGTACGCCCAGTGGACCGGTGATTCCGGCGATCCGGTAACCGAATGAGTGCGGGGCGTCAACGCCGGTCAACTCCTCGTGCATGCCGCCGACGCCTCTGAAGACGATCTCGCGCGTCTGGCCCGCGGTACCCCAGGCTCCCTGCTGTCCGCGCACTTCGGCGACGGGCGGGATGGGTCCGTACCACCGGCTGAAAATCGTGGTCAACGGGATCGGCAGCGTTCCGGCGAAGGCTTCGTCGACCGAGACCGGAATGACCCGCGATTGCTGGACAGCCAAAGTTCGTGCCATGCCGGAACGCTACCGCTGCCCTCAGTCTCGTGCTTCGCTGACCTCGTAGACATCGTCGGCGTAGCGGGACCGTATCGTCTTCTTGTCGTACTTGCCGACACTCGTGCGTGGGATCTCGTCGACGAATGTCCAGCGTTCCGGCAGCCACCAGCGAACCACCTTGTCGCTGAGAAACTTTCGAAGGTCGGCGGCATTGACGCCGGAATCTTCGCGCGGAACGACGACGGCCAGCGGCCGCTCTTGCCAGCGTTCGTCGGGAACCGCGACCACGGCGGCCTCGATCACATCCGGGTGCCCGACCAGTGCGTTCTCCAGGTCGACTGACGAAATCCATTCGCCACCAGACTTGATCACGTCCTTGGCTCGGTCGGTCAGCGTGATGAAGCTGTGCTCGTCGAGGCGGCCGACATCGCCCGTGCGCAGCCAGCCGTGGTCGAATTTCGACTCGTCATGGCCCTGGTAGTAGGAGCTGGTGATCCACGGGCCCCGCACTTCCACTTCGCCGACGGCCTCGTTGTCGTTGGGCAGCACCGCGCCCTCGTCGTCGACGATCCGAACCTCCACCCCGCACAACGGCTGGCCCTGCGTGGCGCGAAACGTCCAGTGCTGGTCGTCGGGGGTGCCCGGCGGCGGCCAGGCCATGCTGGCGGTCGGGGACGTTTCCGTCATGCCCCACAACTGGCGAATCTGGACACCGTGCCGATCCTCGAAGCTACGCATCAGCGACACCGGCACCGCCGACCCGCCGCACGGCACCAACCGCAAGGAGGACACGTCGTGGCCGGGATTCTTCTCGAGGTAATGCATGACGTCGTTCCAGATCGTCGGCACGGCCCCGGCGATGGTCGGACGCAACGTCTCGATCATGTCGACCAGCGATTTGGCGTCCAAGTGGCAGTCCGGCAGCACGAGATCGGCGCCGGCCATCAGCGCGCCGTACGGCAGACCCCACGCGTTGGCGTGGAACATCGGGACGATGGGCAACACCGAGTCGGACGAGCCGATGCCGATGCCGTTGCTGGTGCAGATCGCCATCGTGTGCAGGTAGGTGGAGCGGTGGCTGTAGACGACACCCTTCGGATTGCCGGTCGTTCCGCTCGTGTAACACATTGCGGCCGCCGAGTTTTCGTCGACATCGGGCCACTCGAATTCCGCCGGTTCTGCTGCGACGATGTCGTCGAAGCGCAGCACCGTCTTGCCGGACTCTTCGAGGGCAGACAGGTCGCCCTCGCCCACGGCGATCACCGTGTGCACGGTCTTCAACTCGCCGAGGATGGGTGCCAGCAGCTTGGCCAGCGACAGGTCGACCAATACCACCTGGTCTTCGGCCTCGGTGGCGACGTAGACGATCTGCTCGGGGAACAACCGGATATTGAGCGTGTGCAGCACCGCGCCCATCGCGGGCACCGCCGTGTAAGCGGTGAGGTGCTCGCTGTTGTTCCACATGAAGGTGGCGACCCGCTGGTCGCCGTCGACACCGATGCGGCGCAACGCATTCGCCAACTGCGCTGCGCGGCGGCCGAGTTCGGCATAGGTCGACTCGCGATAGCCGTCACCGGTCGCCGTGTAGACCTTGCGCGCACCGTGGACGCGGGTGGCGTGCCGCAGGATGGCGGTGATCGTCAAGGGGAAGCTGTGCATGGTGCTGTACATCGATGGACCGCCTAAGGTTCTGACCCGGGCCGGCCCGCCATTCGGCCCGCCCTCGTGGCGATCATTGCACGCTCCGCCGCTCACCATGTGGGCGATGCGGCCCCTAGCGTGAAGTGCCCGCCAGCGTCGGCTCTGCCAGCAGCAACTCGGAGTAGCCCCAGGCGCCCGGCGCGCTCAGCTCGTCGTCCAACGTCAGCGCGCCGTCGGGCAACCCCGCGGCGGCGACGTCCAGGACGGTGACCGTGCCGGCGTAGTCGGCGACGTAGAGCCGCTCGCCGTCTGGGCTCTCGACCGCGCAGGAGGGCGCGTTGCCGACGACGATGGTGGCGAGCACGTCCTTGGTGGCCGTGGACAGCACGGTTACGTGCTGATCGCCGACCAGATAGGCGCGCTCACCATCGCGGCTCAGCGTCAGTTGCGCGACCGTGCACGCGTCCTCGCCGATCTTGTAGGTGGCGTGAATCGCCGCGTTCCGGGTCTCGATCACGTCCAGCGCGATGCCGAAGTCGGGGCCACAGCTCACGACGTAGGCGATCGCACCGTCCGGGCTCAACGCGATATCGCGGATCGGCGAACCGATTTCGATGGTGTCGACGATCCGGGCGCGGCCGGTGTCGATGACGACCAGTCGCGCCGTCGTTGTGTCGTTGGCCGCAACAAAGAGCCGGCGGCCGTCGCGGCTCACCCGCACGCGGCCGACCGTCGCCGCCGGGATCGTGACCGTTTTCTTGTTTCCGGTCGCGGTGTCGAGGATCGCGACGTCTGCGCCGTCCGCACCGGTCCGGCCGACGTAGCCAAATCGCCCGTCCGCGCTGACCGCTAGGTCGGTGACACTGAAGGCCACCGGATAAGTCGCGACGATGGTTTCGGAGTCGGTATCGAACGCGAGGATCTCGTCGTATGCGTCCGACACGCTGCTGACGTAGGCGCGCCGGCCGGACATCGCCACCGCAAGCGGCTCGTCGACGTCGGTCACCGTCAGCCGGGGCAACCCGGCGGCGGTGTCGATCAGCGAGACGCTGCCGTCCCCGTGGTGGGTCACCGACACGACGCGACCGTCTGGGCTGACAGCGATGCCTGTAACGGCGCCTCGCCCGGTCGCGATCTCGTCGGTGATGGTGAAAAGTCGTGCTTCGTTCAGCCCGTGAACTGATTTGCCCACAATGGCACCAGCCTCTACATGTTGGTCCGCGGTCCACGGACATTCGGCGTCTGAGCTGACAACACCTCGATCAGTCCGATGCTTCCGCGGACCACTGCTCAGACCCGTACTCACTCGCGCGATGAGCGCGGCTGCCGACCGAGTCTAGCGGCTGAAATCAGCGCAAATGAGCGCGTTTTCACCCGCTGTCGCCCGCGTCACTCCTGCAACTCAGCCCATCCTTAACCAATATTTATCCAGTCCCACAAGCGGTTTCGGAACGACGATTCAACCGCCGGTTTCGCCAGCGTGCCCGCTCTTAACTAAAGCTCGATTTGACTCGGTACAAAATCACCGGATTCCGGCATTCTTAGAGTTTCTTGCAGAAGAGTCGAACATCACAGGCGACGACACGCTGTCGGCTGCCACTTTGCCGGGCTACCGACTGTGTTTGATAATCCCCCGATGGGTGACGCGCGCGACGACGTGGTCAGCCGCCAGTACGAGCGGTGGAGGTATCCGCCTCCCATAACCGATCTCGACGCCTGGAGCGTCGGCAACTGGGATTGGTTCGACCCCGCTCACGCGCACCGGATCTTCTGGCCCGACCGCGACTACCGCGCAGATCTTGATATCTTGGTCGCCGGTTGCGGCACCAACCAGGCCGCGGTCTTGGCGTTCGGCAATCCCGAGGCGCAGGTGGTCGGGGTCGACATCAGCCAGGCCTCGCTCGATCACCAGCATTACCTCAAAGACAAGCACGCACTGCACAATCTCGGATTACACCTGCTTCCGATCGAGGAGCTCTCGACCCTCGGGCGTCAGTTCGACCTCGTCGTGTCGACCGGCGTCTTGCATCACATGGCCGATCCGCTGGTCGGCCTGAAGGCCCTGACCGGGTGCCTGCGGCCGGACGGGGTCATGGCTCTGATGCTGTACGGCAAGCACGGTCGAATCGGGGTCGAGCTGCTGGAGTCGGTCTTCCGCGACATGGGCCTCGGCCAGGACGAGGCCTCGCTGCAGATTGTCAAAGACACCATCGCCACGTTGCCGGAAGACCACCCCGTCAACAGCTATCTGCGGCGGGCCGGTGACCTGCAGGATGATGCGGCCCTGGTGGACACGTTCTTGCACGGTCGGGCGCGCAGCTACACGGTCGACGAATGCATCGAGTTCGTCGAATCGGCGGCGTTGGTGTTCCAGGGTTGGTATCACAAGACGCCGTACTACCCGCAGGATCTGGCCGGGCAGCCCGCCACTTACTATCCCGCCGTCAACGGTCTGCCCGAAACCAGGATCTGGTCGGTGATGGAGCGACTGCAGACGATGAACGGCTGCCATTTCTTCATGGCGTGCCACCCGGAGCGGCCCGCAGACAGCTATCGCATCGACTTTTCAGATCCTGCGGCACTCGACTACATCCCGGTATTCCGCTATCGCTGCGGCATCGAGGGAAACGAGATCTATTGGCCGGGTTCGCGTATCGGCCTGAACGCAGCACAGCTTCCCTTCGTCCAATTGGTCGATGGCCGCCGATCGATCCGCGAGATCATCCGCTCGGCCCTCGTTCAACATGGCGAATCGGGCAACGCCACAGCCGAAGTGGAGTCGTTCGTACGTCAGCTGTTCCAAACGCTGTGGCGGGTCGACTTCGTCGCGATGGCGCTCAACCGCGAGGGGCGGGAGAACTGACGTGCCACCTGACGAACCGTCTGCAGGACAGACTCTCGACATGGGGCCGGTCAGCGCCGGGCCTCGCGTCTTCATCGCCACTCCGATGTACGGCGGCATGGCTTCGGCCGCCTATGCGATGTCACTAGCTCACGCCCCCGGCATATTCTTCCGATCGGGCGTCGGGCTGAACTTCAGCTGCGCCGTCAACGACAGCCTCGTGACCCGTGCCCGGAATTATTTGACCCACCAGTTCCTCAATTCGACTGCTACACATCTGATGTGGATCGACGCGGACATCGGCTTCGATCCGACCGACATCATCAAGATGGTGCAGGCCGATAAAGACATCGTGTGCGGGATCTACCCGAAGAAGGAGATCAACTGGAACGCGGTGGCGCGCGCAGCGAGCGCCGGCGTACCGCCCGAACGCCTGCCTGAGCACGAACGTTCCCTGGTCGTAAACCTCGTCGACAACTCCCAAGATCGGGTGACGGCCGACGGGCTCATCGAAATCGCCAATGCCGGAACCGGATTCATGCTGATCAAGCGAAATGTGTTCGAAGTCCTCGCTCCGGACGCACCGTCCTACGTGGACGGCTCCACACCGGGCATCGAGATCAAAGAGTTCTACGCCGTCAGCATCGATCGCGACTCCGGCAACAGCCTGCTTTCCGAGGACTACCACTTCTGCAAACTGGCTCGTGACCGCGGGTTCGCGATCTACGCCGCTTCGTGGGTGCGGCTAAACCACACGGGCACGTACATCTTCGGACACGGCAGCGCACAATAGGCGTCAGCTCAAAGGCTTGGATTTACCAGCCAATTCGGTTGTAGCTCGCTGTCGTATTCGTACGGACCGGTGTGCGTCAGATGCACCCAGGGGGCCGCGAAGACCTTGAAACCGCAACTGCGCGCAAGGAAACAGAAGTAATAGTCCTCGGACACCAGCCGATTCGTACCAGCCTCGATATCGACCTTGTAGAACTCCTTGATGGTTTGGCCGCCCACCACGTAGGACGGCACCTGGTCCTGCAAGGCCTCGAAGACTCTGCGCTTGACGAGCATGAAACCGGTTCCCCCAGCGGTGATCTCCACGACATCACCCGAGCTGGCGTCTACGTCGGCGTCGTCGCCCTCGAGGACGTTGATGACGAAAGTACCGACGTGGCGGTGCAGTTCGTGGGGTGGCACGCCGTCGTTCACAGCGCGTGCGACGCGGTTCCAGTCAATGGCTTTTTTCGGATATAGCCCGCACACGATGTCCTCGTCCGCGACCAGCATGCTGACGATGTCCAAACCGTTGAAACCGATGTCGGCGTCGATCCACATCAAATGCGTGGCCGACGTCTCGAGAAACTGCTTGGCCAGGTGGTTCCTGGAGTTCGCCACCAACGCGTCGCTGGTGCGGTATTGGTACAGCAGGCCTACCCCACTGCGCATGAAGATCACCGGTGTCTGCGCCAGGGACCACGTGTAGGTTCCGGTCGCCATCCCGCCGTACATGGGCGTGGCGATGAAGACGGTCGGACCGGTCGTACTTGAACCCTGGCTCTGCTCCGCGACGGGACCTGAGCCCGGAATTTCGTCAAGCATCGGCAAACTATATGACTTACGGTGACGGCCCGTGGTCAGCCGCCAGATCTGCGGTGCGGCACAGATCGGCACGCGGGCAGCGTTAAGAGATCGTCAAGATTATCGGCACGCCGTGCTCAGGCCAGCCCCGATTATGTGAGAATTCCAGCCTCACATCAGAACACGACATGAGCCGCGCGACGCAGGGAGTGGCTGCCGGTTGCGCGACCGTGCCCCCAGTCGGACTCGAACCGACACTGGGCGGATTTTAAGTCCGCTGCCTCTGCCAATTGGGCTATGGGGGCCAGCGCCGAATTTAGCGTGTTAACGCCAGATTCCGCCCTAGGCCCGTTGCCGCAGGACGCCATCTGGGTCTTGTTAAAAATTAAGCGTCCTTGTTAAGAAGCCATTAACCCGCTGGGCAAGGGGCCCAAATCTCCGCGAAGGTAGTCGCGTGGACGCCAGTGAAGCCCGACCAAAACCCACGCATTGATCATCGTGGCCGACCTCGTCAGGGTCGGTCTTTTTACACCAGGAGACTTACATGGCCTTCGTGAATACCCAGCCTGCGGCGATCGCGGCTGCCGCGCAGCAGCTTGAGGGGCTTACCAACTCCTTCACCGCGGCAAGTACCGGCGCAGCCGCCTCCACGACGGATATCGTGCCCGCCGCTTCGGACGAAGTATCAATCCTGCAGGCAGGGGTGTTCACGACCTACGGGCAGATGTACCAGACGGTCAGCGCCCAGGCAGAGGCCATCCAGCAGCAGTTCAACCAGCTGCTAGGCCAGAGCTCGAGCTCCTACCAGGAGACAGAGGCCAACAACCAGGCGGGCGCCGCGGCGAACCAGCTGGCGAACAGCGCACAGTCTGCGTCGTCGGCTGCCGCGCAGCCCGCGGACGCCATCAGCAGCCTGACCGGACTCATCTCCGGCATCACCGGGTTCCTGACGAGCGGTCTCGTCGGCCAGCTGAGCAGCAACATCGGCAACCTCGTCAACATCAACATCGGTAACTGGGCGTCGGCCGGTTCGGACCTCATCGGCCTCGGCGGTGGTGGTCTTCTCACCGCGCTGGCCGGGCCCGCGACGGCTGGTGCCGACATCGGCGGCCTCGGGTCGGCCCTGGCTACCGATGTCACTCCGGTCGGCATGGGCGGCGCAGGGGCGGCGGGCGCCGCTCCCATTCTGGCCTCGGCCGGCGCCGGGTCGTCGATCGGCTCTCTGTCGGTGCCGCCGAGCTGGGCCGGCGGCGCCGGTCTCCCAGCGGCCGGTGGCGCTCCCGTCACGCTCGCGTCGCAGACGTTCAGCGCTGCTACGCCCGCCGCGGGTGGCATGAACGGGGTTGCCGGCATGCCGGCGGTCGCCAACGGCGGTCGCGGCGGCTCGAGCTTCGGTGCCCCGCGCTACGGCGTCAAGCCGAAGGTCATGCCGCTGGTGCCGAAGCCGACGATGGCGTAGCCGCTCTCGGCCCCGAAGTCGCACGCCCACAACCCCATTCACTCCCATAACCCTCGATAGACAGGATCGAAGAAATGGCTTTTGACTTTGCAGCTCGACCCCCAGAGGTCAACTCCACCCTTATCTACTCGGGCGCCGGCGCGGGACCGCTGATGGCCGCGGCGGCCACGTTCGGCTCGCTGAGCTCGGAGCTCAGCACGAACGCGGCCGCATACGAATCGGTGATCAGCGAGCTGAGTTCGGTGTGGACGGGCCCGTCGTCCACCGCGATGGCCGCGTCGGCGCAGCAGAACGTTGAATGGCTGCAAACCACGTCGGCTCAGCTTGCCGAAGCGGCTTCGAAGGCGACCGCCTCCGCGGCGGCCTACGAGGCGGCGTTCTCTGCCTCCATTCCGCCTCCGGTGGTCTACGCCAACCGGGCTCAGCTGGCGATTCTGGTCGCGACCAACATCCTCGGCCAGAACACGCCGGCGATCGCCGCCAACGAGGCGATGTACGCCGAGTTCTGGGCGCAGGACGCCACGGCGATGAGCACCTACGCAGCCAGCGCGGCCACCACCGCTCAGGTGACGCCGTTGACCGAGCCGACCCAGTCCACCAACCCGGGCGGGTCGGCAGCGCAGTCCGCTGCCGTCGGCAGCTCTGCGGCGACCAACGGGGCGAACAGCGGCGCGAACGGGCTGCTCAGCAGCCTGCAGGGCGCGTCGAGCGCGGCGGCTCAGCCGGCCGACGTGACCAGCGAGCTGGGCAACCTGTACCAGGCGATCCAGAACTTCTGGGGAGTTCCGCTGATCTCCAACGGATTCAACTCCGCTGACGTGACGCTCTCCTGGTGCATCATGATGATGGCGTCCGCGCTGGGAACCTTGAACCACTTCATCGCGGGTGCTCCCTTCGGTGTCACGATCGGCGATGCAACGCCGCTGGGCGCCGGCCTGGGCTTCGGCACGACGCTGGCGGGTTCGACGTCCGGAGTCGGCGGCGCAACGCTGGCCGGGATGGGCGAGGCGGGTTCCGTCGGTGGGATGTCGGTGCCGGCGAGCTGGGCACCCAGCACTCCCGCAACCCTCGCCGCCAACGAGAGCGTGCTGTCCGGCAGCGGCTGGACTGCCGCCGTCGACGAGGCCGCCACCGGCACCGGCGGAGCGCCGGGCATCATGCCCGGAATGGCCTCGGCCGGCGGGAAGTCGGGTCTGGGCCTGAGCGGGCCTCGCTACGGCACCAAGCCCAAGGTCATGCCGAAGGTGCTCATCTAGAGACATTCGCCGGAGGCGATGTCGCCTTCATCGGACACAACCACCACCACCACCACAAATAAGGAGAAGAAGTTATGCCTACTCGTTTTATGACTGACCCGCACGAAATGCGGGCGATGGCGGGACGTTTCGACGTCCACGCGCAGACCGTGGAGGACGAGGCCCGCAAGATGTGGGCGTCGAGCCAGAACATCGCCGGCGCCGGCTGGAGCGGTAATGCTCAGGCCACCAGCTACGACACCATGGGCCAGATGAACACCGCGTTCCGCAACATCGTGAACATGCTGCACGGTGTGCGCGACGGCCTGATCCGCGACGCGAACAACTACGAGACCCAAGAGCAGGCCTCGCAGCAGATCCTGTCCAGCTAATCCACCGACACCGAAACTACTTAGGAGAACACTCATGTCGATCAGCTACCAGTTCGGTGACGTGGATGCCCACGGCGCCCTGATCCGCGCCCAGGCCGCTTCCCTGGAGGCCGAGCACCAGAGCATCGTTCGCGATGTGCTGGCCGCCGGTGACTTCTGGGGTGGCTCGGGTTCGGTGGCCTGCCAGGAGTTCATCACCCAGTTGGGCCGCAACTTCCAGGTCATCTACGAACAAGCCAACTCCCACGGCCAGAAGGTCCAGACGGCAGGCAACAACATGTCGTCGACCGACTCCGCCGTCGGATCCAGCTGGGCCTGACACCCGTACCACGCACTGTGGCCCGCACACTCTGGTGTGCGGGCCACAGTCATGTTTACGGCGAAAACCGTTGCGGCTGAATCTCAATCGGCGGAATAGAGACAGAGCACCTCGTCGAGCGTGGCGATCGTCGAGTTTTCATCGGCGCGATCGAGCCGTTCGGTGTCGAACATCGCGGGGCCGTCTGTCATTACGTCAGTCATCACGTAGCGGCCGGTGTTCTGGGCGCGCCGCACATCCTTTTCGAAAGCGCTTGCGCCGGTGAGTGTTGTCGCGTCCGCGAAGTTGACACCTACCTGGAACACATAGGGCTCCGCGCTGAAAACGGACGCGAGCCGAGTGATGTAGTTGTCGGGGGCGAAGAAGAGCCAGCCCGGGTCCACGTGCAGCCAGTAACGCCCCTGAATGTGTTCGCGGAGGTCGACACCGGGCGGACATTCGACGAAGTCGAGGAACGGAAATCGATGTCGCAGGACTGTGCGGTCCGGCGAGTCACCGTGGTCGAACACCAGGAATCGGCCCACATAGGCTACGTCGCGGCAGCAGTTCAGCACCGAGTTCAACGTCGCTTCCGTCTCAGCCGGCGTCCGTCCGGCCACCGTACTGATTGTCACCTCGACAAAGTCGCGCTGCATCCCGGTCAGACTGCGCACCAAGGCTTCCGGATACTGCTTCGACGCTTCGAGCATGGCGGGGACGGCCACGTCGCGGTTGGCGGCAATCCTGTTGCGATGTTCGTCAGGGATGCCGTCTTGCTCTAACAGCCGCCGGCACAACGCGAACGACTCAGCGTGCTGGCCCAGCTGGGACGCGCAGACCGCCTGCTCGTCGAGAGCGCGCCAGGCGTAGAGGGCCGGATCGTTGATGATCATGTCGCCGGCCGGCAGCGGCACCTCGGCGGCCAGCTTCGCAAACAAATAAGCGAGCCGGTGACGGCCTTGGGCCCGAAGGTTTCGAGCGATGCGGAAAAAAGGCTCGGCGCGATGCGGGCGAAACTCCCACGCTCTGAGGTAGGCGTCCTGAACCTCGAGCCACGGCACGTCGAGGTTCTCCATCGACTGAGCAATACGAAGCCTCGCGATGAATTCGTCTTCTTCCTCCACGCCGATCTCGATGAGACGCTCGGAGTACTTGCGCGCGTTGGCGAAATCTTTCTTGAGGAAGTAGGTCTGAGCCAGCAGATGCACCGGCAGCGGGTTGTCGGGATCGTTCTGGACCTGCGGCAGGTACTGATCGATCAATTGCTGGTGGGGATCGACATCCTGCGGCATATTCTGCTTTCCCACCACACTGTTGACCGCATCCTGAAACTGCTCCTCGGTGATGTCGAGGTTCAGCTCGTCGGCGAGTCGCCGGATCGCGACCGCCGGCGTGGCGCGAAGCTCTTCGAAATCGACTCGCACCGTTGGTGAATCGACGAGCGCTTGGTCGCGGGCGGCAATCAGGCGCTGCGTTGACTCCACGCGTTCTTGCTCGTCCTTCCACCACCCCAGTCGATTCAGCGAGGCCACGACCTTCTCGGCGGGCCGTTCCACGACAACCGGCACAATCGGGCCCCAGCCGGCCCGAAGATGGTCGATACCGACGCAGAGCACGGGGTGCTTGGCGCCTGGCCGCCGGCCCGCCATGGCGGCTGCACGGCGATGGTTGTCGGCCCAGCCCTGCAGCATCGCTTCGAAAACGGCAGCGTCCATTTGCAGCTGCGCACCGGGCGTGCTGAAAGCTCGGCGGCACAACATGCTCAAATCCGAGTCCTCCCAGGTGTCCTCGAGTTCACGCACAGCTACGTCGAACCGTGTGCCCATCAGCACACCGAGATGATGGAGAACCTTGGCGACCGCCGACGTGCCGCCGCACCATGGACCGAGGACGACAATGATCGGCTCGACGACCGACATACGCCCTCCTGAAGACCCCAATTGTCTCCGAACGCTACCCGATGACCACACTGTTCGCCGGACGGCGTTTGCAATACAACGGGTGTCAAATAATCGGTGCAAACGACGGGTCGCCCGGCCCGTCGCCGCAGGTCAGCCAGATAGCGCATACATTTGAGATCGGTATGAGCTTCGTGACAATGCCCTGTGGGGGAGGAAGAATCGGGAAGCATGGCAGTCATGTCGGGATCCACGCGCGAGCAGCGGCCGCGTCAAGCCATCCTCGGTCAGCTCCCCAGGATCAGCCGGGATGACGGATCACCGATCCGGGTATTGCTCGTCGACGACGAACCCGCCCTGACCAATCTGGTCAAGATGGCCCTGCATTACGAAGGCTGGACGGTCGAGGTCGCCCACAACGGACGAGAGGCCGTGAGCAAATTCGACCAGGTCGAACCCGACGTGCTCGTTCTCGACATCATGCTCCCCGATATCGATGGTCTGGAAATCCTGCACAGGGTCCGCCAACAGGGGCCCTACACCCCCACCCTGTTCTTGACGGCGAGGGACTCGGTGATGGATCGAGTGACCGGCCTGACCGCTGGCGCCGACGACTACATGACCAAGCCGTTCAGTCTCGAAGAGCTTGTCGCGCGGCTGCGGGGTCTGCTGCGGCGCTCCAATCACCTGGCGCCCCCCGCCGAAGAAAGCCTGACGATCGGCGATCTCACCCTTGACGGCGCGAGCCATGAAGTGCACCGAGCGGGCTCGCTGATCTCGTTGTCCTCGACCGAATTCGAGCTGCTGCGCTTCCTGATGCGCAACCCACGCCGCGCGCTGACCCGCACCGAGATCCTGGACAGGGTGTGGAACTACGACTTCGCCGGACGCACCAGCATCGTCGATCTGTACATTTCGTACTTGCGAAAGAAGATCGATGCCGGCCGAGAGCCGATGATCCACACCGTGCGTGGCGTCGGGTACATGCTCCGCCCACCGGCGTAACACCGAGGTGGCAGTGACATGACCGAGGCGCCGACCACTCGGTGGTGGCGGCCGCGCACCCTTCGTCAGCAACTGGTCCTTGGCGTCTCGGCGGTGGTGACGATCGTGTTCGTAGTCGTCGGCATCATTTCGGTGCTGAGCCTGCGGACCTACGTCTATGCAATGACCGATGCCGACGTCGCGACAGCGCTTGACTCGCTGGACCATTCGTACTCCAGGTACCTGGCCGGCGAATCCGGTCAACACCTTCCGATCGGACCCGCGCTGCTGGGCTTCACCGAGCAGAACGCCGGAAACGTCATCGCCGTAATCCATCACGACGACGTCATCGGTACCGCGGTCTTCTACGAGGACGACCCGCGGACCGGTTCGCCAGACGTCGTCGCCGCCATCAAGGGCCAGACGTGGCACGACGGCGAGATCCGCACGGTGAAACTCGGATCACTGGGGCCTTACCGGGTCAGCAGCCAAACCACCAGTGCCGGTGACCGATTGGTGGTCGGGCTCTCGCTGAACCTGGTGAACAAGACAATCAGCCGCCGAATCGTCAGTGCGACAGTCCTTTCGGTGGCCGCGCTGCTGGTGACGTCGGGGCTGACCGCGCTGGTGGTCGGGTACGCGCTGCGACCCCTGCGCCGCGTCGCCGTCACCGCCGCCGAGGTCGCCGGCACCCCGCTCACCGGCGATGATCACCGCATCACCGCGAGGGTCCGCCTCGACGACACCGACCCCAACAACGAAGTAGGAATCGTCGGCCACACCTTCAACCGGCTACTGGACAACGTCGACAGCGCGTTGGCCCACCGGGCCGAATCCGACCGGCGCATGCGGCAATTCATCACCGACGCGAGTCATGAGCTACGGACGCCACTGGCAGCGCTGCAGGGCTACTCAGAGCTCACCCGGCAAGACAGCGCCGCGCTGCCACCGACGACGGAGTACGCGCTGGCCCGTATCGAGTCCGAGGCGGCCCGGATGGCCTCGCTCGTCGACGAACTCCTGCTGCTGTCCCGGTTGGGTGAGGGCGACGACCTGCGCACCGAGGACGTCGACCTCGCCGACGTCGTGCTCAACGCGTTCAACGACGCCACCGTGGCGGCGCCCGGCCACCGATGGGTCAAAGACCTGCCCGACGACCCCGTCTGGGTGCGGGGCGACTCCGACCGCCTGCACCAATTGGTCAGCAACCTGTTGACCAACGGGTGGGTCCACACCCCCGCAGGCACCACCGTGACGACGTCGATCACCTGCTATCGCCAAGTGTCCGACGGGCCCTATGCCGAGTTGGTGGTGGCCGACGACGGACCCGATATCGATCCCACCCTGCTCCCCCACCTCTTCGACCGATTCGTGCGCGGAAAAGACGCTCCACACGAGGGCGGGGGCAACGGACTCGGGCTGGCGATCGTCGATTCGATCGTAAAAGCGCACAATGGTTCGGTGACGGCCGAATCCGACGCAGGCCGAACAATTTTCCGGGTGCGCCTGCCGCTGGCAGCGTAGTACGCATCACAGCGGCACCAGCAAGTCACCCTTCACCAGGATGACGCTCGTCAGCGGCAAAACGGCTATATCTAGCAAACGTCAATCCGGCCGGTCATTGTAAAGAAATCGTTAGCGATGGTGCTGTTCACAGCTAACACGCCTAGCTTCTTTTCAGGCCTCATGGTCAAGACTAAATTGCTTGCGGGGACCAAGACCTGATTGCCGATCGACCCGACCGGCTTATCACGAACGGAGAAACGATGGCAGTGGTTGCCTACGTCGTGCTGACGGTGGCCGTGTTCGCCGTCCTCGGCTACCTGCAGAAGCTGGTCGAGAAGCTGTGAGTATCGACAACATCATCGGTCTCGCGCTTGCGGCGGTGATCGCGATCTATCTAGTCGCGGCTCTGTACCTCCCGGAAAGGTTCTAGGTGAGCAGCACCGGCGCGGGGATCGGATTCCTCGCATTATTCGTCGCGGCCGTGATCGCAGTCCATGTGCCGCTAGGCGATTACATGTTCCACGTCTACACCTCGGAGCGAGACTGGCGGGTCGAGAAACTGATCTATCGCCTGATCGGCGCCAACCCCAAGGCCCAGCAGCCCTGGTACGCCTACGGACGTAGCCTGTTGGCGTTCTCGACCGTCAGCGTGCTGTTCCTGTTCTTCTTCGAGTTGCTGCAAGACAAACTGCCGCTGCACCTGCACAACCCGGCGACTCCGATGACGCCCGCACTGGCGTGGAATACCGCGGTCAGCTTCGTGACCAACACCAACTGGCAGGCGTATTCGGGTGAGTCGACCGAGGGGCACCTGGCTCAGATGGCCGGGTTGGCGGTGCAGAACTTCGTCTCCTCGGCAGTGGGTATCGCCGTGGCAATCGTCCTGGTGCGCGGCTTCGCCAGGACGAAAACCCTTGAGATCGGCAACTTTTGGGTCGACTTGGTTCGGGGCACCCTGCGCATCTTGCTGCCGCTGGCATTTATCGGCGCCGTGGTGCTGGTCGCCGGCGGCGTCATCCAGAATTTCCACCTGCACGACCAGGTGGTCACCACGCTGAGCGGCGCACAGCAGACCCTTCCAGGCGGACCGGTTGCCAGCCAGGAAGCAATCAAGGAACTCGGCACCAACGGCGGCGGCTTTTTCAACGCCAACTCAGCGCACCCGTTCGAAAATCCGACCCGGTGGACCAACTGGGTACAGATTTTTCTGTTGTCCGCCATCAGCTTCTCGCTGCCGCGCACGTTCGGACGCATGGTCGACAGCAAAAAGCAGGGCTACGCTATCGCCGCGGTCATGGGAGTGCTTGCCACGGTGAGCATGGTTCTGGTCGAAGCGTTCCAACTGGCCCACCACGGAACGGTGCCCACCGCCATCGGCGCGGCGACCGAGGGGGTGGAGCAACGTTTCGGGGTCTTCGATTCCGCGGTGTTCTCCGACCTGACCACGCTCACCTCGACCGGCGCCGTCGATTCGGCACACGACTCCTATACGAGCATCGGCGGCTTGATTCAGCTCTTCAACATGCAGATCGGCGAGGTCGCGCCCGGTGGCGTCGGCTCGGGGCTCTACGGCATGCTGATCATGGCCGTCATCACAGTGTTCATCGCGGGGCTGATGGTGGGTCGCACACCGGAATACCTCGGCAAGAAGATCCGTCCGCGCGAAATGAAGCTTGCCGCAAGCTATTTCCCGGTCACCGAACTGCTCGTGCTGCTCGGCACAGGTGTGGCGATGGGCCTACCGGGCCCACGGGCCGGGATGGCCAATACCGGACCACACGGATTGTCCGAGGTCCTATACGGATTCACCTCCGCGTCGAACAACAACGGGTCCGCCTTCGCTGGGCTGTCGGCCAATACAACGTTCTACAACACCGCGCTCGGGCTGGCGATGGTGCT
This sequence comes from Mycobacterium paraterrae, assembly GCF_022430545.2. Classification (NCBI taxonomy): domain Bacteria; kingdom Bacillati; phylum Actinomycetota; class Actinomycetes; order Mycobacteriales; family Mycobacteriaceae; genus Mycobacterium; species Mycobacterium paraterrae. The sequence goes on from NZ_CP092488.2 coordinate 628,727, forward strand.
CGCCCGATTCCTGCCGATCATTTTGGTGCTGGCGCTAGCCGGATCACTTGCGCGGCAAGGTCACACACCAGAGTCACCCGGAACGTTGCCCACCCACCGACCACAGTTCGTCGGACTGGTCGCGGCCGTCACGGTCGTGCTGTGTGCCCTGACGTTCCTGCCGGCGCTGGCACTCGGGCCCCTTGCTGAAGGAATCCACTGATATGCCAACTTCGACGTCGTTCAAAGTCCACTCGACGCAGCACCCGCGCGGCGGGCAGGCGTCCGGCGCACGCGTCCAGGGCGGACTGCTCGATCCGGCGCTGCTGATCAAGGCACTACCCGATGCGTTGCGCAAGTTCGATCCGCGCACCCTCTGGCGCAACCCGGTGATGCTGATCGTCGAGGTCGGCGCCATTTGGTCGACCGTACTGACAATTCAGGACTCGTCGTGGTTCGGCTGGCTGGTGGTTTTCTGGCTTTGGCTGACAGTGCTTTTCGGCAACCTCGCCGAATCCGTCGCCGAAGGCCGCGGAAAGGCGCAAGCAGACACCCTGCGAAAGTCCAAGGCGGACACCATCGCTCGTCGTCTCCGTGGGTGGACACCGGACAATCCCGGCACCGAGGAAGACGTCCGGGCGCCGGAGTTGCAGAAGGGCGACGTGGTCGTCGTGGAGGCCGGCGACATCATTCCGGGGGACGGTGAGATCGTCGACGGCATCGCGTCGGTCAACGAATCGGCCATCACCGGCGAGTCGGCGCCCGTGATCCGGGAGTCCGGCGGCGACCGGTCCGCAGTCACCGGCGGAACCACAGTGCTGTCGGACCGCATCATCATCAGGATCACCCAGGAGCCCGGTAAAAGCTTCATCGACCGGATGATCGCTCTCGTCGAAGGCGCAAACCGGCAGAAGACACCGAACGAAATCGCCCTGAACATCCTGTTGGCCGCGCTCACCATCATCTTTCTGTTCGCGGTGGCCACCCTGCAGCCGCTGGCGATCTACTCCAAGGTCAACAACCCCGGCGTCGCGGATACGTTGGCGCTGAGCAACAACGGCGTCAACGGCGTGGTGCTGGTGGCTCTGCTGGTGTGCCTGATCCCCACCACCATCGGGGCCCTGCTGTCGGCGATCGGCATCGCCGGCATGGACCGGCTGGTCCAGCGCAATGTGCTGGCCATGTCGGGCCGCGCGGTCGAGGCCGCCGGTGACGTCGATACGTTGCTGCTGGACAAGACGGGAACGATCACCCTTGGCAACCGCGAGGCGTCCGACTTCATCCCGGTCGCGGGCGTCACCGCCGAGGATCTGGCCGACGCGGCGCAACTGTCCAGCCTCGCCGACGAGACCCCGGAGGGGCGTTCGATCGTGGTGTACGCCAAGGAGAACTACGGTCTGAGGGAACGTCCGCAGGGCGAACTCAGCCACGCGCAGTGGGTTGAATTCACCGCGACGACGCGCATGTCGGGCGTCGACCTCGGCACCCGGCAATTGCGCAAGGGCGCCGCCAGCTCGGTGATCAGGTGGGTCCGCGACAACGGCGGCACCATCCCCGACATGCTCGGTGACGTCGTGGACGGCATCTCGGCCGCGGGTGGGACGCCGCTGGTCGTCGGTGTCGTCGACGGACCACAAGCACACGTCCTCGGTGTCATCTACCTCAAGGACGTGGTCAAGCACGGCATGCGCGCCCGCTTCGACGAAATGCGCGAGATGGGTATCCGCACGGTGATGATCACCGGCGACAACCCGCTGACCGCGCGGGCGATCGCCGAGGAGGCCGGTGTCGACGACTTCCTCGCCGAAGCCACCCCCGAAGACAAGCTGATGCTGATCAAGCGGGAGCAAGAGGGCGGGCGGCTGGTCGCGATGACCGGTGACGGCACCAACGACGCGCCGGCGCTGGCCCAAGCCGACGTCGGCGTGGCAATGAATAGTGGTACCAGCGCGGCCAAAGAGGCCGGAAACATGGTCGACCTGGATTCCGACCCGACCAAGCTGATCGAGATCGTCGAGATCGGCAAGCAGCTGTTGATCACCCGCGGGGCGCTGAGCACCTTCTCGATAGCCAACGACATCGCCAAATACTTCGCGATCATCCCGGCCATGTTCGTGGCGTTGTTCCCGGGCCTGGACCTGCTCAACGTCATGCGGCTGCACAGCCCGCAGTCGGCGATCCTGTCAGCGGTGATCTTCAACGCGATCATCATCGTGGCGCTGATACCGCTGGCGCTACGCGGCGTTCGCTACACCCCCAGCAGTGCCTCAAAACTGTTGAGCCGCAACCTCTACGTGTACGGACTCGGCGGGATCGTCGCTCCGTTCGTCGGCATCAAGCTGATCGACCTGGTCGTGCAATTCATTCCCGGGATGGGCTGACTCAATGAACCTCGCCAACATCTTTCGCCAGCACTGGGCGGCCCTGCGCGCCCTGCTCGTGCTCACGGTGATCACCGGCGTCGTCTATCCGCTTGCGGTCTGGGGCGTCTCACTGCTGCCAGGTCTGCATGCCAAGGCCGAGGGCTCGATTGTCAACGTCGCCGGCCGGCCAGCAGGGAGCGCGCTGATCGGCCAGTCGTTCACCGACAAGGACGGCAACCCGCTCAAGCAGTATTTCCAGAGCCGGCCCTCGGCGGCCGGAGCCGGCTATGACCCGATGTCGTCGGGAGCGAGCAATCTGGGCCCCGAAAGCATCGTGGACACCCCCGCCGACCCGAACAAGCTGACGCCCGGCGGCGATCCCTCGGCGGCGGGCTTCAAACCAAGCCTGCTGACTCAGGTGTGCTCGCGCAGCGCCGCAATCGGCAGTCTCGAAAAGGTCGACGGCTCACGCCCGTTCTGCACCGGTGACGGGGTCGGCGCCGTGCTGTCGGTGATCGGGCCACGCGACGCGAGCGGCAACGTCAGCCGCCCGACCCAGGTGGTGAGCCTCAACCAGCCTTGCTCGAGACCGGGCAGCGCTGCCGCAACGGTGTTCCAGCAGTTTTACCGGGGTGTTCGGGTGCAGTGCGCGCAGTTCGGCCAGGATTACTCGGCCGGTCAGATTGTCCCGATTCGCGGCGCGGCCCCTGATCAGCCAGCCGTGCCCGCCGACGCGGTCACCGCCAGCGGCAGCGGCCTCGATCCGGACATTTCGCCGGCCTACGCGGCGATTCAGGTGGCCCGGGTGGCGACGGCCCGCGGTGTCAATCCAGCTCAGATACAACAGGCCGTCAACCATAATCAACACGAGCGGCTTCTCGGCGTTTTCGGTGAACCGGTGGTCAATGTGCTCGCACTGAATCTCGAGCTGGACCGCAATTTCCCGGTGAAGTCTTGAACTTGACGGTGGATGATGGCGATGTGACGTCTACGAACGAGTCGGTGAGCTACGACGACCCGCTGGCTCATCGAACGTATCCGCCGCGTCGCGGCGAGCTGCGGATCTACCTGGGGGCGGCACCGGGCGTCGGCAAGACCTGCGCAATGCTCGGTGAGGCGCACCGCAGGCTCGAGCGCGGAACCGACGTCGTCGCCGCCGTCGTCGAAACGCACGGTCGCAAGAAGGTCGGCGAACTGCTCAAAGGCATCGAGGTCATCCCGCCGCACCACATCACCTACCGCGAAGGATCTTTTCCCGAACTCGACATCGAGGCCGTGCTGCGCCGCAAACCCGAAGTGGCACTGGTCGACGAGTACGCGCACAGCAACATCCCGGGCAGCGTCAACGAAAAGCGCTGGCAGGACATCGAAACACTGCTCGACGCGGGCATCACGGTGATCTCGACCCTCAACATCCAGCACCTGGAAAGCCTCAACGACGTCGTCGCGCAGATCACCGGAATCGAGCAACGCGAAACCGTGCCCGACGAGGTGGTCCGCAAAGCAGCCCAGATCGAACTGGTCGACATTACGCCGGAGGCGTTGCGCCGCAGGCTCGCTCACGGAAACGTCTACCCGTCGGAACGCATCGATGCCGCGCTGAGCAACTACTTCCGGGCCGGCAATCTCACCGCGCTGCGTGAGATCGCGTTGTTGTGGCTTGCCGATCAGGTCGATTCCGCCCTGACGAAATACCGCGCCGACAAGAAGATCACCGACACCTGGGAGGCGCGCGAGCGGGTGGTCGTCGCGGTCACCGGCGGACCGGAATCGGAAACGTTGGTGCGCAGGGCCTCTCGCATTGCGTCGAAGTCAAGCGCGCAGCTGATGGTGGTGCATGTCGTCCGGGGGGATGGGCTGGCCGGCGTGTCTCCGCGCGAGATGGGCAAGGTGCGCGAGCTGGCCGCCAGCATCGGGGCCACCGTTCACGTCGTGGTGGGCGAGGACGTGTCGTGTGCGCTGCTGGACTTCGCCCGGGAGACCAATGCCACCCAGCTGGTGCTCGGCAGCTCCCGCCGTTCGCGGTGGGCCAGCATCTTCAGCGAGGGCATCGGCGCGGCAACGATCAAGAACTCGGGCAAGATCGACGTCCACATGGTCAGCCACGAGCAGGCCAACCGCGGCGTGACGCTTGCGACCATCTCGCCGCGGACCCGCCAGGTGGTGTCGTGGCTGGCCGCGGTCACTGTGCCCTGGGTGCTCCTCGCGGTCACGATGCGCCTGGATCCGACGCTCGACATCGCCGGAAAGTCGGCAATCTTCTTCGCCGGCGTGGTGGGCGTTGCGCTGTTCGGCGGCCTGGGACCCGCTCTGCTGTCGGGCGTGCTGTCGGGCGTGCTGCTCGACTATTTCCACACCGAGCCGCGCCACTCCCTCGCTGTCGACAGCTTCAGCAACGTGCTGACCGTCGTGCTGCTGCTCGGGATCGCGATGGCGATCGCGGTGCTGGTGGACGCCGCGGCCAGCCGTGCCCGCGAGGCGAGGCGAACCAGCCAGGAAGCCGAACTGCTGTCGCTGTTCGCCGCGTCAGTGCTGCGCGGCGCCGACCTCAGCACGCTGCTCGAGCGGGTCAGGGAGGCTTATTCCCAGCGGGCCGTGTGCCTGGTGCGCGAAGTCGACGGTCAGCCGCAGTCAGTCGCGGGAGTGGGCGCCAACCCCTGCAGCAAAGTCGACTCGGCAGACACCGCCGTCAAGGTCGGCGACGAGGAGTACTGGCTGCTGATGTCAGGGCGGCCTCTGACCGGCCGCGACCGCAGGGTGCTGTCGGTGGTGGCGACGCAAGCCGCCGGGCTGGTCAAACGCGGTGAACTCGCCGAAGAGGCCGGCAAGGTGAAGTCTTTGGCCGAGGCCGACGAGCTGCGCCGGTTGCTGCTGTCGGCCCTCGGCCACGATCTGCGGACACCCCTGACCGCGGCGAAGGCCGCGGTGTCGAGCCTGCGGGCCGAAGACGTCTACTTCTCCCCCGAAGACACCAGCGAACTGCTCGCAACCGTCGAGGAGTCGCTCGATCAGCTGTCCCTGCTGGTCGCCAATCTCCTCGACTCGTCCCGGCTGGCCGCGGGTGTGGTGCGGCCCGAGCTGACCGAGGTGTACCTCGAAGAGGTCGTGCAACGAGCGCTGGTAGCAATCGGCGGGCGTTGCACGATGAACGAAAGGGCCGGCATCGACCGTGTCAAGGTCGAGGTCGGCGGGACAGTCGCAGTGGGCGACGCGGGCCTGCTGGAAAGGGTGCTGTCCAACGTGATCGACAACGCGCTGCGGTACGCGCCCGCGAGCATCGTCAGGGTCAACGCCGGCCAGGTCGGGACGCGGGTGCTGATCAACGTCGTCGACGAGGGACCGGGCGTGGCCAAGGGCGCCGCCGAGGAGATGTTCCAGCCGTTCCAGCGACTCGGCGACTTCGACACGACCTCGGGCCTGGGCTTGGGCCTGTCGGTGGCGAAGGGCTTCGTGGAGGCGATGGACGGCACCATTACCGCCACCGACACTCCCGGCGGTGGGCTGACGATCCTGATCGACCTGGCGGCGCCGGAAGCGGAGCCCCAGCGACCCGCGCCGGCGACGATTCAGAGCGCAGCGACGAGGAGTGGCGCCAATGACTAGGGTTCTCGTCGTCGACGACGACCCTCAGCTGCTGCGCGCGCTTCGCATCAATCTCTCCGTGCGCGGCTACGAGGTCGTCACGGCACCGACCGGGTCACGCGCGCTGGCCCTGGCCGCCGAACACCCTCCCCAGGTGGTGATCCTGGACTTGGGCATGCCGGACATGTCCGGCATCGAAGTTCTCGCCGGTTTGCGCGGCTGGCTGTCTGCGCCGGTGATCGTGCTGTCGGCGCGAACCGATTCCTCGGACAAGGTCGGCGCGCTCGACGCGGGCGCGGACGATTACATGACGAAGCCGTTCGGCATGGACGAGTTGCTGGCCCGGCTGCGGGCGGCGGTGCGGCGCGCGACGGTGGCCACCGGTGCGGACAACCCGGTGGTGGAGACCAAATCGTTCGTCGTCGACCTGTCGATCAAAAAGGTGATCAAGAACGGTGCTGAGGTCCACCTGACCCCCACCGAGTGGGGCATGCTGGAAATGCTGGTGCGCAATCGGGGCAAGCTCGTCGGTCGCGAGGAGTTGCTGCGCGAGGTCTGGGGGCCCAAGTACGCCACGGAAACCCATTATCTGCGGGTCTTTCTCGCGCAGTTGCGGCGCAAGCTCGAAGACGACCCGTCGCGCCCCACCCATCTGCTGACCGAGGCTGGCATGGGCTATCGCTTCGAGGCATGAGAGTCGTTGCGCGGGAGCGGTTTATGGCAAGTCCCGCCTCTCAGAAGCTAGCAAAACAACGCGTCGCGCCGGGCGGGGATTATGCGGTGGTGTAACCTTTTTCAATAGCGGCGTTAGCAAAGTCGAAGCCCACGCGTGCAGAGTGGCGGATAGAGAATGCAGCATCACATCATTGTCAGCGGTGACGATGCGTTGGCCACCACCATCATCGAGGAATTGGAACGCGCCGGCGTACCCGTCGTCCGGCTGGGCTCAAGCGAGCTCAGCACGATGTGCGACATCCTTGAAAGCGCGAATATCGCCGACGCGCTAGCGGTGGTATGCGCCGGCGACGACGACGCGGCTAATCTCGAAATTGCTTTGCTGGCACGGCGTTCCAATCCTTCGGTGCGGGTCGTCGCCAGGCTGGCCAACGACGTGTTGCGCGCGGCGATGGCCGCCGACAACGGGCCAGGGGCCATCCTCGACGTCGCCGAACTGACCGCGCCGTCGGTGGTGGAAGCGTGCCTTGCACACCGGACACACCCCTTCGAAGCGGCTGGCACCCAGTTCCTGGTCTCGGGCAGCGAAGTCCCGCGCGCGGGAACCCTGCGCGAGATCTACGGCGACATGGCCCCGGTCGCGATCATCCATGGCGACCAGTCCTCCAGCCCGGGCGAGATCGACGTCTGCCCGACCCGAACACAGCGGGTGCTCGCCGGTGACCGCGTCGTGATGATCGGCACCGCGGACGAGTCGGCCGAGCGCGGTATCAAAGTGCGGCGGCCGCTGAGTAGACGATCGCGACGAACCGGAGTGCGGCGGCTGATCGACGGGGTAAAAACCGTCGTCAACGACTTCAACCCGGCTTTCTACCCCGCCCTGGCAGCCGCGATGACGCTGGTCGTCATCTCAATGCTGTTGCTGCGCTTCAACTATCAGCACCCGCGAATGTCCTGGGTCGACGCGCTGTACTTCACCATCGAGACGATCACGACGACCGGATACGGAGACTTCAGCTTCGCCCACCAGGAGACCTGGCTACGTCTGTTCGCCGCCATGTTGATGTTCGGCGGGGCGACCACCATCGCGTTGCTGGTCGCCTTTATCGCCGACGTGCTGCTGTCTCGTCGCTTCGTCTTTGCCGCCGCCCGGCCGCGGGTGCGTCACCTGCGCAACCACGTGATCGTCGTCGGCCTCAGCACTCTCGGCATGCGAGTGATTACCGACCTGGTCAAGGCAGGCCACGAGGTGGCGGTCATCGAAGTCAACGAAGACAACCGGTTCCTCGCCGCGGCGCGCGCCCTGGATGTGCCGGTCATCTTCGGCGACGCGACACTGGTGCAGACACTTCAGGTGGCGCGCGCCGACCGTGCCCGCGCGGTGGCGGTGCTGACCCGTGACGACATGATCAACATCGAGACCGGGATCGTGCTCGCCGAGATGCTCGGACCGCGGGTCATCCCGGAGATCAACCGGCGCGCCGAGGTGTCGGTGGTCCTTCGGGTCTACGACCGGGCATTGGGACTGGCGGTGGCGCAGCGGTTCGGATTTGAAAACGTGCGCTCGTCGGTGGCGTTGGCCGCACCCTGGTTCATCGGCGCGGCGATGGGCGTCGAGGTGCTCGGCACCTTCTCGATCGGCCAGAGCTCCTTCATGGTGGGCGCGATGCTGGTGGCCAAGGGCAGCGAACTCGACGGGCAGCAAATGGGCAAACTGTCGCCTAAGACCCGGGTGATCGCGATCTGCCGCGAGGATGCACCGATCGATTTGCGCCCCCAGCACGAGAACCAGTTGCGCGGCGGCGACACCGTCTATCTGGTCGGCCCGTACCGCGAGCTGGTGGCTCAGTTGCGCAAAGGTTTGCCGCCGCGGCACAGGACCGACGCGGATGCAGCGAACACCGTCCACATCGATGGGTCACCGGAGCTGGCGCACGAAGTCGAAGTCAGTCGCGAGGCACGAACGGGCTGAGGTCTGCGAGCGACGTTCGCATTGCCGTACAACATCCTGGCGGAAACCTGGCAAGTGGCTGGAAACCGCCTCCCCGCCGCGAGATTGCGCTGGTGAAACCCTAGACTCAGGCGCGAAGACGGGCGTCCGGGGATGAAAAAACGGGCGTCGATGCCTCGGTAAACCTGAGAAAAACTAAGGATTAACCCGCGGGATAAGCATGATTGGCGTCGCTCAATGCCATTGAGCTGCGCGGTCATTTGAATATCGCCTGTTCGATGCAGATAATGGCGTGGTCTGCCGACCCGTCGTATACGTCGGTGAACACGCCAGTTGCACTACCCAACGCCACGAAATGGGCGGCTTGCTCGGCCATTACTGGAAAGGGAGACTATGTCCTTGGCGACCGCTGAGCCCGACTGTTGCGATCAGCGGCCGGTGATTTCGACAGCGGATCGCACGGCGGTGAGCAGCGCGAATACCCCCATTCCCGCCGCGGCGTCAGGCTTCAATGCGTGGCCGACCGAAGCGCCGGAAATGACCTCGCGCGCCACTATTCGCCCACTGTCCAATAAGGCCATGGTCGAGTGGATGGCCATTTCAGCCACGGTGAAGTAGAGGGGCTGGCCAGCGATGGATTTCGGAAGTTATCCGCCAGAGGTCAACTCCGCCCGAATGTATGCGGGTCCAGGGGCGGGGCCGTTGATCGCCGCCGCAGAGGCGTGGAACGCGTTGGCTGGTGAGCTTCACTCTGTCGCCGATTCTTATCAGTCGGTCGTATCGGGATTGACCTCCGGATCCTGGATGGGTCCGGCATCGGTGTCGATGGCCGCGGCAGCCGCTTCGTATGTGGCTTGGTTGCGGGCCACCGCCGCGCAAGCCGAGCAGACCGGCGCCCAAGTCAAGGCAGCGGCCGCCGCTTATCAGACCGCCTTCACCGCTACGGTGCCGCCACCGATGGTCGCCGCCAACCGCGGCCTGCTCGCCTCGCTGATCGCGACCAACGTATTTGGCCGCAACACCCAGGCGATCGCGGCGAACGAGGCGCAGTACGCCGAGATGTGGGCCCAGGACGCCGCGGCGATGTACGGCTATTCGGCGTCGTCGGCCGCGGCCACCCAGCTGCCGCTGTTCACAGCGCCCCAGCAGAACACCAACCCGACCGGCGAGGCCGGACAGTCAGCGGCCGTCGGCCAGACCACCGGCACGGCCGCCGGGAACGTGCAGAGCACGATCGAGCAAGCGTTCTCCGCGGTGCCGAGCGCACTTTCCGCTGCTGCACCCGCTGCCGACGCCCCCGACCCGCTGGGCACGATCAGCGATCTGATCTCGATCTTCGTGGACCTGCCCGCAGGTGCAGCCACGTTCACCGCCGACATCCCGCTGGGCAGCTTGGGTATCGTCGCATTGCCGTTCGACATCGTGGGCGCCTTGACCGGTACCCACACCGACAAAATCGTCAGCGGCTGGAACGGTGAGCAGACATGGCCGGGCGAAGGACCGGCGCCCGTCAAGGGGTTCCCCGCGCCACTGCTGAACCTACCCGAGGGCACCGTGCCGACCCGGCTGTCGGCGGGTATGGCCGACGCGAATCGTGTTGGTGGACTGTCAGTTCCGCCTTCGTGGACCGTCAATACGCCCGCGGTGAAGCCGACCGCGGTGACATTGCCTGCGTTGCCGGCGGTCGCTGCGGCAGAGGAATCGGTATCGGGCGCATCAGGTAGCACGCTGAGTCAGATGGCATTGGCGGGAATGGCGGGACGCGCGATGGCTGGGACGGTCGGCACCGGCGTCAACCGCGCCCGCAGTGTGGTAGCCCGGCCGAGCGACGCATCAAAGCCCGTCGAGCCCAACACAACTCGTGACGACACCCCGACTGAGGCCAAGCCGCGGACCGTGGTCACCGGCGTCGCGGCCGAACTGCGCGAATTCGCCAGGTTACGGGACGAAGGCATCCTCACCGACGAGGAATACACCGAGCAGAAGAACCGCCTGCTTGGTCGCTGAAACGCCCACCGCCACTTGGCGGACACGTCGGTTGTCTGAAAGAGGATTGCGCAGCAATGGATTTCGGGTTCTATCCGCCGGAGATCAACTCCGGCCGGATGTATTCCGGTCCGGGATCGGGGCCGATGATGGCCGCTGCGCAAGCCTGGATGGCACTCGCTGACGAGCTGTACACCGCGGCCAGTGGTTACCAGTCGGTGGTGTCTGACGTAACCTCCGGCGCGTGGTCGGGTCCATCCTCGGCATCGATGAGCGCCGCCGCCGCGTCGTTCGTCGAGTGGCTCAGCGCTACCGCCGCGCAGGCCGAGGAGTCCGCCACGCAGGCCCAGGCCGCGGCCGCCGGTTACGAGACGGCCTTCGCCATGACAGTGCCGCCGCCGGTGATCGCGGCCAACCGCAGTCTGCTGGCCGCGCTGGTGGCGACGAATTTTTTTGGACAGAACACACCTGCGATCGCCGCCACCGAGATTCAGTACGCCGAGATGTGGGTCCAGGACGCCGTTGCGATGTACGGCTACGCGGCCTCCTCCGCGTCGGCTACCGCACTTTCGCCGTTTCAACCGCCCCAACAGAACACCGATCCGGGTTCGTCGGCCAGCCAGGCCGCCGCGGTCGGCCAGGCGTCCAACACCGCTGCCGGCAACGCGCAGAGCGTTGCTTCGGCGGCGCAGCAGGCCTTTTCGGCGATTCCCAACGCGTTGCAAAGCGCCGCGACGTCCGACTCGGTCGCGACCGGCACCGCCGCGTCCGGTGATCCGCTGAGCACCCTGAGCGACCTGATCTCGATCCTGGTCAGCTTTCCTTCCGACGCCACGCTTTTCGCCACGATCATTCCCCAGGACATCGCTGCCGGACCCGTCGATCTTCCATTCAGCATCACGGACTCCGAAACTGGTCAACACACCGATGAGATCATCAGCGGCTGGAATGGCGATGATCCTTCCATCAGGAGGGGCGGTATTCCCACGAACGACTTCCCGGCGACCATCCTCAACCCCAATCCGAGCGATCAATACGCAATGCGGGCGGGCATCGCCGACATCGAGGCGATCGAGGGGTTGTCGGTTCCGCCGAGTTGGGCGACCGCCACCTCAGAGGTGAAGCCGATGGCGCTCACCACGCCGCTCAACACCGCCAGCACCGCAGCCGCGCCGGCCGCCGAGGCGAGCGCGGCAAACACGTTCAATCAGATGGGAATTGGCGGCATGTCCGGACAGGCGATGGCCGGACCACCGGCCGCCGCCGCGGAACTCGCGGCCGACGGGCGGCCGGCTCGCCTGACCGGGCGCCCCGCCGACAGCGCATCAGACGACGACGTGGAAGCATCGCCCGCACCGCGGACGGTGATGACCGGTGTCGCCGCCGCGATACGCGACATCGCTCAGCAGCGTGCCGAGGGGCGGCTGACCGAACAGGAATACAACGAACAGAAGAAGCAGCTGCTGCGAATCTCGTTCGGGCAATAGCTTACTCGGCGATCGACAGCGCGATGCCGTCCAGGATGTCGTGCTCGCTGACGGTCAACTCCTCGATGCCGGCCCGCTGGTGCAGGGCGACCGCCAGTTCCTCGATGACGATCGCCCCGCCGCCGATCACGTCGACACGGCCTTCGTGCATGGGTCCCAGCGCCGCCCGCTCCGCGCGCGGCATGGCGATAAGCCCTTCGCACACCGCGAGCAGCCGTTGCATGCCGACTCGCGAAAGATGGATCGCAGCAGAGTCATACGACGGCAGGTCATGGGCGAGCGCGGCGGCCGTGGTCATGGTGCCCGCCACCCCGACCCAGGTGTGGGCACGCTCGACCGGAACGACACGCAGCGCCTCGCCGAGGCGCTCGCGCACCAGCTCACGGGCCGCCGCCACCTCGGCGGCGGTCGGCGGGTCGGAATGCAGACAGCGCTCGGTCAGGCGCACGCAGCCGACGTCCGCGGAATAACTCGCCTGCACCGTGTCGGTGCCCAGCACCACCTCGGTCGACCCTCCACCCAAATCGACGATGACGAAAGGTCCTGTCGCCGGATCTAATTCGTTGACGGCGCCGCGGAACGACAGCTCGGCCTCCTCGATCCCGGTGATGACCTCGGCGACCGCGCCGTCTACCACGGCACCAAGCACCTCTGCCGTCATCGCGAAGAACACGTCGCGGTTACTCGCGTCCCTGGTGGCAGAGGTCGCAACCATCCGGATCCGGTCGACGTCGTGTGCAATGCACAAGTTTGCGTAGTCGACCAATGCCGAACGAGTCCGTTGCAACGCCGCCTGTGCGAACTGGCCGGTGGCGTCGACACCCTGCCCGAGCCGCACGATACGCATCTCACGGTGCACATCGGTGAGACGGCCCTCGGACGCGTCGGCAATCAGGAGCCGAATCGAGTTGGTACCGCAGTCAATTGCGGCCAGTGTTATCCGAGCCACTCTCCCCCTCGTCGCTTCGCTCTGCATCGTCGTCGGCGCGTCATATCCACTCCCCCGCTACGAGGATTTCCGCCATCGACGGTTCGGCGGACAGAACCGCCAACGCCTCGTCGCCGAACGGGTTGACTCCCCGACCTTTGGCCAGCGAGTGCGCAATCAGCACGTGCAGGCACTTGACCCGGTCGGGCATGCCGCCCCCGGAAAACGTGGTGCCCAGCGGTTCGATGGCGTCTCGCTCGGCGAGGTAGGACTCATGCGCCCGCCGGTAGGCGGCAGCCAACTCGGGATCCGACCGTAGCCGTTCGGTCATCGCCCGCATCATCCCGGTGGTCTCCAACCGGCTGGCGGCTGCGGTCAGCGCCGGATGCGTCAGGTAATAGAGGGTGGGAAACGGTGTTCCGTCAGGAAGTTTCGGGGATGTCTTCACCACACCCGGTTCGCCATTGGGGCACCGGTAGGCGATCTCGAGCACGCCGCGCGGCTCACGGCCGAGCTGGCGAGCGACCGCCTCGAGGTCCGCTGGATCAACCACCGGGCGGCGCGGGGCTGGGCGGCAAGAGGGCCGCCGGCGGGGCCGGAGGCGCGGGCATTGGCGGGCCGTGCGGGCTGTCGGCGATGGTGTGCCACAGCGACGTGTACCAGGGGTCGTTGTTGGCCGCCGCCTTGGGCTGCGTCCCGGGATCGGCGGGCAGCGCCGCCCCCGGCGGCAGCTGCACCTGATAGGGGATCTCGCCCGGCATGACGAAGCCCAGACGTTCACGAGCCTGCGCCGCGATGTACACCGGATCGCCGAGTTTGCCCTTCTGCTGCTCGAGGTCGGCGATTTGTTGACGCAGCGCGGATTCGGAGGCTGCAAGCTGCTTCATCTCGGTGCGCTGCGCGAAGTAGGTGCGCACTGGACCGGCGATGGTCAGCGTGAGCACACAGATCACGGTGGCCAGGATGGCGGCCCGCCGCGCGGTCAGCCCGAGCCGCTGATCCGCGCGATGTTCGGCCGACTCTGCGATCGCCTGTTTGATCGGTTCGACGATTTCGGGCATCGCGCGCGACGACGCCGTCGGCCCACGCTTGGCGCTCGGGGACTTCCGCGGCCTGCCGGTCGCCGAATCGCCGGCCCGACCCGGCCGCGACGCCGGGGAGCGCCGCTTCGGTTCTGGCCGTTTGGATTCGGGCATGACGGGTGTGGCGGTGGGTTACGGCGTGTACCGGGGAAACGCCAGATCCCCGGCGTAGCGGGCTGCGTCGCCAAGAGCTTCTTCGATGCGAAGTAGCTGGTTGTATTTCGCCACTCGCTCGCTGCGGGCCGGGGCGCCGGTCTTGATCTGACCGCTGCCCACCGCCACCGCCAAGTCGGCGATCGTGGTGTCCTCGGTCTCGCCGCTGCGGTGACTCATCATCGTCCGGTAGCCGCTGTGGTGCGCCAGCGCGACGGCGTCGAGGGTCTCGGTGAGGGTGCCGATCTGATTCACCTTGACCAGCAACGCATTTGCCGCACCCTTGTCGATTCCCTCTTCCAACCGTTCGGGGTTGGTGACGAACAGGTCGTCGCCGACGATCTGCACCCGGTCACCGATCGCATTGGTCAGGCCCACCCAGCCGTCCCAATCGTCCTCGGAGAGCGGGTCTTCGATGGACACCAGCGGGTAGGCGTCGAGCAGTTCGGCGTAGAACTTCCCCATCTCGTCGGCACTGCGGGTCTTCTTCTCGAACTGATACCCGGTTCCCTCGGTGTAGAACTCGGTGGCCGCAACGTCCAGTGCCAGCGCGACGTCGGCGCCGAGCTTGAGGCCGGTGGACTCGATCGCCTGGCTGATGACATCGAGCGCGGCCTTGGTGCCCGCCATGTCGGGAGCGAAACCGCCTTCGTCGCCCAGGCCGGTGGCCAGACCCTGCTTCTTCAACGTGGACTTCAGCGAGTGGTACACCTCGGCACCCCAGCGCAGCGCCTCGTAAAAACTCGGCGCCCCGATCGGGGCCACCATGAACTCCTGGACGTCGACGGCGGTGTCGGCGTGCGCCCCACCATTGAGGATGTTCATCATCGGCACCGGGAGGATGTGAGCATTCGGCCCACCCAGGTAGCGGAACAGCGGCAGTTCCGAGGAGTCGGCGGCGGCCTTCGCCACCGCCAGCGAGACGCCGAGGATGGCGTTGGCGCCGAGCCGCGACTTGTCCGGGGTGCCGTCGAGGTCCAACAGCGCCTGGTCGACCAGCCGCTGGTCATCAGCGTTGAGGCCGATCACCGCCGGCGCGATCTCGTCGAGCACCGCCTGCACGGCCTTTTTGACGCCTTTGCCGCCATAGCGGTCGCCGCCGTCACGCAGCTCGACGGCCTCGTGCTCGCCCGTCGACGCGCCGGAGGGCACCGCAGCCCGGGCGAAGGTGCCGTCGATCAGGGCGACCTCGACCTCGACCGTCGGGTTGCCGCGGGAGTCGAGGATCTCGCGGGCCCCGACCTGCTCGATAATCGGCACTGGTTCTCCTTCGTCGTGAGGGCTACAGACTCGATAGCCTAAAGCCTGATCAGGGGGAGTGCCCTGCGGCATAGGCGGTAGCGCAGTCGCGCACGGCGCGGGCGTAGACGTCCGAGTCGTTGTACGCCCACAGTGCGGTGATCCATCCGCGCGGCGTGGCGAGATCCTTGCCGCGGAAGCACAAGTATCCAGCCGCCGACAGCGCGGCATCGTCGATGTTGTCGACGTCGACCTTGCCGTCGTTGTTGGCGTCGACGCCGTACTCGCGCCACGTCTCCGGGATGAACTGCATCGGGCCCATTGCCCGCACGGTGTCGGGCTGGCCGTTCATCCCGCCGGTTTGGCCGGCGAGTCCGGTCTCACTGTCGACGATTCGCATCGTGCCGTTGGTTCCGTCGAGTACCACGCCGCGAATTGGTGGGCGCACGTCACCGTTGGGGAACAGCGTGGCGTGGTGGTAGGTGCCGTGGTGGCTTTCCACCTGCCCGATTCCGGCCAGCGTGGTCCAGGCGATGTGGCAATTCGGGTTCTCGACCTCCGCTACCCGGGCTGCGTAGCCGTAGGCCTCCAGCGCGGTCACCGGAATGTGCAACGCCGGGGCAAGCTCGGCGGCCCACCCGTGCAACTGATCCGCGGGCCGGCCCCTAGCGTAGGTGTCGACCGGCGGCACGACGGCGCCCCGTGGTGGCGGGACACCTTTGAGAATGATGGGGCCCAGCTGCCAGCTGCAGCTGGATGCCAACAGCAGCGCCGTTGCGCCTACGACGGCCAACGCGCGCAGCCAACGAACCGCCGACACACAACACCCCTATAAACACGACCTCGCAGACCATCGTCCCACGGGATTCGAGTGGGTTGGCCCGTCGCCACCGCCGCGCGCTCGTTTGACCGCGGCTGGCCAGCGTCGACAAGCGGCTGGCCTGCTGCAATCAATCCGCCCGGTCCCCGAGTCTCCGGGCGTGTTGCACCTCACCGCAGCGGGCGCTTCTCCGGCGCGTCAGTCTTGCTCGGCTTCGCCGTCCGCCGGCCAGCAGGCTCGCCATTCGTCTTCGGTGATCGACCCGACTGGTTCGGCGTCCAATTCGGTGGCGACCGCGGTCGAGCGACGTTGTGCGGCGATCTCCTTTTCGACGCGACGCACGGTGTCCATGAATTCCAGGACGGCGGTGCGCAGCGCGTCTTCGGCGTCGATGTCGGCGCTCACCGTGACCGACGTGACGCTGGCGGGTAGCAGGTCGACCGGGAATCCTGCCTTCGCGAGGCGCTGGATGACCTTGTGCGCCAGCGCCAGCGCAGGTTGACCGGTGGGCACGTTGTCCATCACCGAGTCGCGCGGGTTCTCCTGCGCTTTACGTTCCTCCCACTGGGCCAGCTGCTCGTCCAGCGAAATCGATGCTCCGGCAAGCACTCCCGGTGCACGGTTACCGAGCTTGCGGACCAGGGCGTCGGCGACGTCGTCAATGGTGAACGGATGCGACGGTGCATCCTCGGCGATACGAGCATGGAAAAGCACCTGCAGCAACACATCTCCGAGTTCGTCGCGCAGCGAATCGGCGTCACCGCTGCGCACGGCGTCGAACAGCTCGTAGGTCTCCTCCAGCAAGAAGCGGCGCAGCGAATCGTGGGTTTGTTCGCTCTCCCACGGGCCGGCCGTACGCAGTTTGTCCATCATGGCGACGGCGTCGATCAACCGCTCTCCGGGCTGCCGCGCGGGCGCGGAGATGAGTCGCTCGCCGGCCGCCAGCCGGGCCGTGACCGAGGGGTGGTCGGGATTGGACGACAGCAGCACCGGGGCGTCCTCACCGGTCAGCGCCGAGCGCGCCGCCGGCAGCGACCACGGCACCGCGACTGGCAGTTCCTCGGTGTATTGCACTTCACCGGACAGCAGCTCGATAGCCTCCACCGGGACCAGCGAAGGACGCCGCGGATCGACCAAGATTACGGTCACGGGCGCCGCTCCTCCGCGCCGGCCGCGCCGGCGCCATCGTCGTGGACGCGGGTCACGGGCGCCACTCCTCCCCGCCGTCTTCGCCGGCGCCATCGTCGTAGACGCGGGTCATCGCGCCTGCCTCTCCCGTCCCGGCGTGTCCGTCTGGGTCGATTCTTCCGTTGTGCCGACTAGCGCCGCTACTAGCTGGCCCACGAACTGAACCAGCTCCAGGTCGCGGATGCGCGGCGCACCCACGCCGCCGGAACGCGGGATCGGCACCTGGACCGTCGACGTCGTCGCCCGGTAACGGGCACCCGGATACCGGCGGGCCAGGCGAACCTGCGCGGAGTCCGGCAACGTGAGCGGCGACAGACGCAGCGTCGCCGCCGACGCCGTCGACACCTCGGTGATGCCCGCCTCCCGGCAGATCAAACGCAGCCGCGCGACGGCGACCAGCAGCTCGGCGGTCTCGGGCAGCGCGCCGTAGCGGTCGATCAGTTCCTCGATGACAGCGTCGATCTGCGTGTTGTCGGACGCCGCCGCCAGCCGCCGATACCCCTCGAGCCGCAGCCGGTCACTGGGGATGTAGTCCGGTGGGAGGTGAGCATCGACCGGCAGGTCGATCCGCACGTCCTTGGGCTCCTCGGCGCTGACGACGGTCTGGCCGTCGGCGGCGGCTCGGTAGGCCTCGACGGCCTCGCCGACCAATCGCACATACAGGTCGAATCCAACACCCGCGACGTGCCCGGACTGCTCGGCGCCCAGCACGTTACCGGCGCCGCGGATCTCGAGGTCCTTCATCGCCACCGCCATACCGGCACCCAGGTCGTTGTTCTGGGCGATGGTCGCCAGCCGGTCGTAGGCGGTCTCGGTCAGCGGGTGGTGAGCCGGATAGAGGAAGTAGGCGTAACCGCGTTCCCGGCTGCGGCCCACCCTGCCGCGCAGCTGGTGCAGCTGGGACAGGCCGAAGGTGTCAGCCCGCTCGACGATCAGCGTGTTGGCGTTGGATATGTCCAGACCGGTTTCGACGATCGTGGTGCAGACCAGGATGTCGAACTCCCGATTCCAGAAGCCCTCGACCGTGGTCTCCAGCAGATCCTCGTTCATCTGACCGTGGGCGACCGCGACCTTGGCCTCGGGTACTAGCTCGCGCACCCGGGCCGCGGCCGCGTCGATCGAGCTGACCCGGTTGTGCACGTAGAACGCCTGCCCGTCGCGCAACAACTCGCGGCGCAGCGCCGCGGCGATCTGCTTGTCGTCGTGGGCGCCGACGTAGGTCAGCACGGGGTAGCGCTCCTCGGGTGGAGTCAGGATCGTCGACATCTCGCGGATTCCGGCCAGGCTCATCTCCAGCGTGCGCGGGATCGGAGTGGCGCTCATCGTCAAGACGTCGACGTGGGTGCGCAGCGACTTGATGTGCTCCTTGTGCTCCACCCCGAAGCGTTGCTCCTCGTCGACCACCACCAGGCCGAGGTCCTTCCAGCGCACCCCGGTCTGCAGCAATCGGTGCGTTCCGATCACGATGTCGACCGTTCCCTCGGCCAAACCCTCGATGACAGCCCGGGATTCGGCCGGCTCGGTGAACCGCGACAGGCCCTTGATCCGGACCGGGAAGCCGGCCATGCGCTCGGTGAAGGTCTGCAGATGCTGGTCGGCCAACAAGGTAGTGGGAACCAGCACCGCGACCTGCTTGCCATCCTGGACCGCTTTGAACGCCGCCCGGACCGCGATCTCCGTCTTGCCGTAGCCGACGTCGCCACAGATCACCCGATCCATCGGCACCGGCTTCTCCATGTCCGCCTTCACCTCGGTGATCGCGGTGAGCTGATCCACCGTTTCGGTGAAGCCGAAGGCGTCCTCCATCTCGGCCTGCCACGGCGTGTCCGGCCCGAACGCGTGTCCCGGCGTCGCCTGCCGCTTGGCGTACAGCGCCACCAATTCACCCGCGATCTCCCGAACCGCTTTGCGGGCTTTGGTTTTCGTGTTGGCCCAGTCGCTGCCGCCGAGCCGGCTCAGTGACGGCGCCTGCCCGCCCACGTACCGCGACAGCTGATCCAGCGAGTCCATCGGGACGTAGAGCTTGTCGGTGACGTTCTGACCGCGCTTGCTGGACGCGTACTCCAGTACCAGGTACTCGCGTCGCGCACCACCGACGGTGCGTTCGGTCATCTCGACGAAGCGGCCGATGCCGTGCTGGTCGTGGACGACGAGATCACCGGCGTTCAGGGCCAGGGGGTCGACGGTGTTACGTCGTTTAGCGGCAAGGCGTTTGCCGTCGGTCGCGGCGACCCGGTTGCCGGTCAAGTCGGTTTCGGTGACGATCACCAGACCGGCGTCCGGCAGCACCACACCGTCGTGCAACGGCCCTCTGAGCACGCCGACAACGCCAGGCTTCGGTTCCGCTCCCGACTCCAACATCGTTGCAGGCGTGTCGGATTCCGCCAGCTGCTCTACGACGCGGTGCGCGGTTCCCGTGCCGGGCGCGACGACAGCGGCGACGCCGCCCGTCGTCACGTGCGCGCGCAGCATCGCGAAGATCTCGTCGATGTCGCGTTGATGACCGCGCGCCGAGGGCGCGGACCGGATGTCCAGCTCGATCGCCGACTCGTCAGAGAGCTGGGACAGTGTCCACCACGGGTGCCCCGACCCGCGCGCCGCGACGCACACCTCGTCGAGTTCGCGGAATCCCGATCCGCCGAGCTGCTCGACGTCGATCGGCGAATCGCCGCCGACGGCGGCCACCGACCATGACGCATCGAGGAATTCGCGGCCGGTCTTGATCAGGTCGGCGGCGCGCGTGCGGACCTTTTCCGGATCGCAGACCAGCACCGGGGTGCCGTCGGCCAGCTGATCGGTGAGCAATGTCACCGCTCCATCTGCCGTGGGCAACAGGACCGGCAGCAATGCCTCCATCCCGTCGACCGGGATGCCCTCCGCCAGCTTGGCCAGCATGTCGCCGACGCCGCCGGTGACGCCGTGCTCGGCGGGCGGCTGCTGGGCGGCCAGGGCGGCGGCCCGGGTCCGCACGTCGTCGGTGAGCAACAACTCGCGGCAGGCCACGGCTACCACGGTGTCGACGCTGATCTCGGGAATCGACCGCTGGTCGGCGACCGAGAACATCCGCATCTCGCTGACCTCGTCGCCCCAGAATTCGACCCGCACCGGATGCTCGGCGGTCGGCGCGAACACGTCGAGAATGCCGCCGCGGACGGCGAATTCGCCGCGTTTTCCGACCATGTCGACCCGGGTGTAGGCCAGCTCGACCAGCCGGGTGATGACGTCTTCGAAGGCGAGTTCGTCGCCGACCGCCAGGGTGAGCGGCTCGGTCTGGCCGAGCCGGGAGGCCATCGGCTGCAGCACCGAGCGGACCGCGGTGACCACCACCTGCAGAGGTGGACCGAGCCGGTGGTCCTGCGGGTGAGCCAGTCGACGCAGCAGCATCATCCGGGCGCCGACGGTTTCGACACCGGGCGACAGCCGCTCGTGCGGAAGCGTTTCCCACGACGGAAACATCGCGACGGCGTCGCCGAGGACACCGCGCAACTCCGCCGTGAGGTCGTCGGCCTCACGGCCGGTCGCGGTGACGATGAGTAACGGCCCCTGCCGGGCAAGTGCGCAGCCGACGAACAGTCGAGCGCTGGCGGGACCGACCAACGCCAATTCCTCGGGTCGGTCGGCCGCCAGGTCGATGAGTCGCTGCAACGTCGGCGCACGTAATGCCGACTTCACCAGCCCCGCGAGTGGGGTATCTCTGGTTTCTAGCCCCCCTGCGGTCATGATGAACCCATTGTATGGGGACTCGGCGTCGTGAAATTTCGGCCGACCGTCGTCAGGGATCCGTGAAGATACGGGCCGTTAGATCGCTACCCGTCGGCCAAATGCGGGTCAGCTTCGAGATGAGTCAGCCCGTTCCAGACCAGATTGACCAGATGCGCGGCGACCACTTCTTTCTTCGGCTCCCTGGTGTCGAGCCACCACTGAGCGGTCATCGATACCGATCCGACCAGTGCCTGCGCATACAGCGGCGCAAGGTCGGAGTCCAGGCCGCGACGGGCGAAGTCGCCGGCCAGTATCGAGCTGACCTGATTGACGGCATCGTTGAGCAGGCTCGAGTAGGTCCCCGAGCTGATCGACGCGGGCGAGTCGCGGATCATGATCCGGAACCCGTCGGTGTGTTCCTCGACATAGGTCAGCAACGCCAGCGCCACCGTCTCGACGCGTACGCGAGATCGATTGTTTGTCAGCGACGAGGTGATGCGGTCCAGCAGGGAAGACATCTCGCGGTCGACGACCACGGCGTACAACCCTTCTTTGCCACCGAAGTGCTCGTAGACAACGGGCTTAGAGACGTTGGCCCGAAGGGCGATTTCCTCGATCGAGGTCCCCTCATAGCCCCGCTCGGCGAACAGCGACCGCGCGATGTCGATGAGCTGGTGGCGGCGCTCGCTCCCGGTCATGCGGGTACGCGGCGCCTTGGTTTCCTTGTCGGGCGCAGCCACGTCTAACAGGTTATCTCTCGGTTGCCCTCCCCGATCGGAACGCGGGGTCGTCTAGAGTGGACGCGATCTTCACCGCTGGTCGCAGCGATCCGTCGTGGTGTAATCGGCAGCACTTCTGATTTTGGTTCAGACAGTTCAGGTTCGAGTCCTGGCGACGGAGCTCTCCACGCACGTACAGCACGGCTTGCTTAGCCGATTCTGAGAGCACACTGCCCCGTTTTCGGCCGTGCGGGCCACAAGCAGTCCTGGTTCTCGGACGAATTCAGACGACTTCAATCGCATTGTCGGCCAATTATCACGGGACGCTTAGCCTTCCGAAAAGGCTGTGTTCGAATGGAATTTTCCGCTCAAGGACTGAAAACGAAAATCCATACAAAGAACGACACCGCACCGAGGCCGCCTCGCAGCGTTGCAGGTCAGCGGGCAAAAACTGTAGGATCGTCCAATCACCCGGATCTCACACGACATGCAAATGTTTAAGCATTTCGTTCATTTCAGAAACTGAATATCGCAAATAAAAAAGTTTGTTGGAGTGAAGGTTCATAAACAAGCCTTATCTCATTCATCTTGCACTGAAAGTGCGACGAAACAAACTGGAAGTTGGCCCCTCACCTGGGAAGGGATCCAATATGACCACTGTTTCGCAAGATAACGGGCCGGCCGCAAAAGTACATCTCAACAAGAGCTTCAGCTGGCGGGATCCTGAGATCGACTGCACGCTGATGGTCGCTCAGCCGTCGACCGAACCCGAATTGTGGTCGGAGTTCGTGGCCGGCGCCTTTCGCAGTTACCACAAGCGGGGCGTCGAAGGAGCACTCGATGTCGACGTGCTGCGCAGCGGCTCTGACACCGTCATGTTCTTCGCAGTGCTCGACGACGCCGGCCGGCTCCTTGCCGGCCTTCGCGCAAAGGGACCGCTACGGTCGCCGGACGAGTCACACGCGATCGTCGAATGGGCCGGACAGCCTAGTCAGCAGGCTGTCCGCGCCATGATCGCCGACCGGATTCCCTTTGGCGTGCTGGAAATGAAGTCGGGATGGGTATCCGAGTACGCCGATCGTGATCTGGATCTGACAACTCCGTTGGCCCGCAGCGCGTTTCACATGATGACTCTGATCGAAGTGCAGTTCTGCATGGCGACCGCCGCCGCCTACGTACTGAACCGGTGGCGAAGCTCGGGTGGAGTGGTGGCCAGCATCCCCGCGACCCCATATCCCGACGAGCGCTACCAAACCAAGATGATCTGGTGGAACCGGCACGACTTTGTCAGCCACGCCGAACCGACGCAGGTCGCCAAGATCATCACCGAGACAAGCCAATTGGCCCGAGAGTCTCGTGGGTCTCGTGAGGCTGGACTGTTGTTCGGCTAGCTGTCGCCGTTTGCCAGGTAGCGGGCGAGTTGCTCGATCGTCGGATGTTCGTAGGGCAGTGAAGCCGAAAGCGGGCGGCCAACAAAGTCTTCCAGCTCGCCAACCAGCCTGACCGCATCCGCCGAGTCGAGGCCGAGGCGATCGAACCTGCGGGTTCGATCGACGTCAGTCGCGGGACCCCCGGTGCGGTGCGCGACCTGCTCGGCCAGCATCGCCTCGATTTCGTCATAGCTCTTCACTTGATCTCTCCCTACCAGCTGCCTACCAGCGCCCAGGCAAATCAATGCGACGCATGGTCAATCGGAGCAAGGTGAATGCGCCCAGCTCCATCGAGTAGGCGAACATGCGCAGATAGCGCTCGTAGCGCGCCACCAACTCCTCGCTCGACACCTCGACCGCTTCGGCGCGGTGCGCGCGCAATCGATCGAACCACGCACGCAGCGTCTTGACATAGTCCTCGCGATCGTTTCGCACGCTCTCGATCTCGAGTTGCATCTCGGCGGCCCGCGCGATGTCGGCAAGTCGCGGCAGTTCTGATTCCGGAAAGATCTCGTCGACGATGAAACGATCCCGCAACGGCCGATCACGCGGGATATCGCCATAGGCAATGGTCTGCAACGAGAGCCGGCCGCCTGGCTTGAGCCAGTCGCGGCAGGCACCAAAGAACTGGCGGTAGGCATCGACCTGCTCGTCGGCCGTCAACCCGAAACGGGCGAAGTGCTCGAACGCACCTACGGAAATCACCGCGTCGAATGGTTCGGCTGGCTGATAGCCAGACCAGCCACGCTCGTGAATCTCGACGTTGGCGGGCGCGATGCCCCGGAGATATTGCGCCTGGGCATCCGAAAGGGTAAGCCCCACAGCATGTTGCACGTCGTAGGAGCCGACCATGTGCATGATCTGGGCGCCCCAGCCGCAGCCGACATCGAGCACCCGCGCTGCGCCGGCTGCCCTGGCCTGCTCGACGTGGTAATCCAATTTGCGTCGCTGGGCGCGCTCCAGGTCGTCGTCAGGGCTCTCCCACATCGCGCAGGAATACGCCATCGTGGGATCGAGCCAGATTCGCCAGAACTCGTTCCCGACGTCGTAGTGATGACGGATGGCGTCCGGACTCGCCCCGAGATACGTGTCCGTCATTTCTGCCCCGCCTTACTCAATGTCGGCTGCTTGAGGTCGCTGACCACCCCGACTACCGACAACATCCGCAGCACCGCGCCGCCGATGTCGATCTGCCACCAGCGCACCCGTGTGGTGTACACCCGGGGCGCGTCGTGGTGGTTGGCATGGTTGCCGCCGCCGAAGGACGGCAGCGCGAGCCAGAAGCGGTTACGCGCCTGCCCTGAGTGCGGCAGTTGCGCACGCTCGCCGCGCAGATGGCCGAGCGAGTTGACACCCCAAATCACGTGGCTCACCAAGAAGATTCGCACCAACCCGCCCCACAAAAAGCCCGTGAGGGCGCCCCATGGGCCGTCGGCCGCCAATCCGATCAGCGCCGGAATCACCAGTCCCAGTGCCGCCCAGGTCAGGTAGCTGCGGTGAATCGCGATCGTTCGCGGACTCTGCCAGAGGTCCTTGACCTCGCCGGCGGTCACCGTCATGGAGGTGTACTCCGGCCGAAATAGCCAGCCGGCGTGCGCATGAGCCAGCCCGCGGGCGCCGCGGTAAGGCCAGTGCGGCGAATGCGGGTCACCTTCGCGGTCGGTGACCGAGTGGTGGCGTCGATGCGTCGTCGCCCACCACATCACCGGACCGAGAAATGCGCTCGAGCCGAGCGCGCCGAGCAGCCATACCAGCGACGCGGGACCGGTGAAGGCGCGATGGGAGAAATACCGGTGGTAGCCGAGTTCGACGCCGGCCATCGTGGCCAGCGAACCTGCCACCACCATGACCAGGTCGGTGCGCGTCGGTCCAATCCCGTTCAGCCACAACGCCGCTACCGCGACGACTGCCAATGCCGGTGCGACGACGACGAAGGTCGCGAGGATCCGCTCACGCGTCATGCGCTTCGTCCCAACACGTAACGATGTACTTCGGCCAATTCATCGCGTCCGTATAAGGCCCTGAGTTCGCCACGTCGCATTTTGCCGCTGGTCGTGCGAGGAATGCCGCCCCGCTTGACGAAAGCCACCTCATCGGGTGGTGCTCCGTGCTCCGCGGCGATCGCACCGACGATCCGATCAGCCACGTCATCCCAAGCGTCCTCCGCTCCGCGGGCGATCTCCGCAACGACGACCAACCGCTCCCGCGAACCGTCGTCGTGCCCGAAGGACGCGCACCCGTTCGGGTGCAACGACTCAACGTGCAGTTGTTCCACGGTGTGCTCCAGGTCTTCGGCAGCGTATTTGACGCCGTTGCGCACCACGATGTCCTTGTCGCGGCCGGTGACGTACAACTCGTCAGCGACCAAGCAACCACGGTCGCCGGTGCGCAACCACGACGTACCGTCGAGCACGGCACCGAACGTCTCCTCCGACGCCTGCTGCTTACCGAAATACCCTTGCGCGACACTGGATCCGCGTACCCAGATCTCACCCTCGACTCCGTCCGGGCACCGCGTTTCACCCGCTTCGTCGACAATCGCGACCTCAAGTCCGTCGCGTGCACGCCCGCAGCTCACCCGGTCGACGCCCCGCCCGTCGCGCCACACCCCGGGCGATTCATCGCGCTGCCCGCCCGTCACCATCAGCGTCGCCTCGGCAAGCCCGTAGCAGGGGTAGAAGGCCTCGCGCCGGAATCCGACACCACTGAACGTGGCAGCGAAGCGGTCCAGTGTCGCGGCTCGCACCGGCTCGGCGCCGACGAACGCAAGGTTCCAACGCGACAGATCCAGTTCGTGGAGACCGGTAGCGCCCTGACGCTGCACGGCTGCAACGCACATGTCGTATGCGAAGTTCGGTGCGCCACTTGTCGTTACCCCATGCCGGCTGATCTCCCGTAACCAACGCAGCGGGTGCTTGAGGAACTGCAGCGGCGTCATCATCACGCACTCGGCACCAGAGAACACCGGTTGCAGCACGTTGCCGATCAGCCCCATGTCGTGCTGAAACGGCAGCCAGCCAAGGACCACCGTCGACGAGCCGTGCTCGAAGGCGTTTTGAATCAGCGCCTCGTTGGCCATCAGGTTGCGATGGCTCACCATGACGCCGCGGGGCGAGCCCGTGGAGCCCGACGAATACTGCAGGATGGCGAGGTCGTCAGCGCCCGCCGCAACCTCGAACACCTCGGCGTCGCGGCCATCCAGCTCGTCGACCGCAATGCACGGCGTAGCCGCGAGTTCGGGCACCAGAGCGCGCGCCGCGAGCAGTTCGTGCGTTGTCAGCACTACCTGTGGCTGCGCCTCGGCGACGATCGCCTGCAACCGCGGCAGGGTCTGCGCCAGGCGTGAGGGGTTCGGCACGTGAGCCGGCACGGCGCACACCCCGGCGTAGAAACAGCCGAACAATGCGTCGAGAAACGTTGAGTCTTGCGGCAGTAGCAGCAGCGCGCGCGGCTGCTCGTGGCTGGTGCGAAGCTCGCGTAGCGCCGCGGCCACGGCGCGTGCCCCTGCATCGAGTTGACCCCAGGTTCTGGTTATCACGTCGCTGTTGTCGTCGAGGAACCGGAACGCGCGATCCTCCGGCTGGTAGAGCCGGCGCTGTTGCAATACATGCGCGATGGTCGTGCCTGGCGCGCAGGTATCGGGCGCGCCCAGACAAGCCAGATCCGTCATCGCGCACTCCCCCCGCTTCGCCGGAAACTCAATGACGCATCTGGCCACCCGTCTGATTTGAAGGGGCCCGATCGTCTACTATCTTAACCGGTCGAATGTGCCGCGCGCGATGTTCGCGGTGATCGTCAGAACTAGCGGTATGCCTGCTCAACGCGTTCAGCTAGATTACTGCGCCATTGCTATTCGGCGATGAAGGGATTGAGACGAGCGGGCCCAGCCCCGCTATTTAGACAGGTTCAGCGGTGCGAAGCGCTTGGCGAGCAGCGCTTCCATGTCAACTGCATCGACCGGCTGTGACAGCAAAAACCCTTGTCCGCGTGTGCATCCCAGTTCCAGCAGAATCCTGGCGGATTCGACGGTCTCGATGCCCTCGGCGACGACGTCGAGTTGGAAAGCATGGGCTAGCGCCATGATCGATTGGACGATCGCGAGATCGCCGGAATCAGTCCCGAGGTCGCGGACGAATCCCTTGTCGATTTTGAGAATGTCGACCGGCAATGTCTTCAAATAGGTGAGCGCGCTATACCCGGTGCCGAAATCGTCCACCGCGATCTGCACACCCAGGGCTTTGAGCTCCGCAAGGGTCTTCTGGGTAGCGTCGATATCCTGGACGACAACGCCTTCCGTGATCTCCAGGCACAACGCGCCCGGTTCGAGACCGAACTCGTGAAGGTTGGCTGCGACTGTGTCGACGATCCCGTCCGCAACGAGTTGCACCGGCGACACGTTGACCCGCAACACCGCCTTCCGACCGATGCCTCGCGATCGCCACTCATTCAATTGCGCACAGGCCGAATGCATCACCCGCCGGCCGAGCTTGCCCGCGAGGTTGATCGACTCGGCGACGCCGATGAACGAATCGGGCATCAACAGCCCGTACGTCGGGTGCTGAAGGCGTATCAGCGCTTCGGTGCCGAGCACCTCGCCCGTGCGAAGGTCGAACTCCGGCAGGAAGCGCAGCACCAGCGCGTCGTTGTCGCCGGCAATGGTCTCTTCCAAGTGAAGTTCGATGTCGTCGCGAAGCGCATACCGTTGCGACATCTCCCGGTTGTACGGGGCCACCCGGCTCCCGCCAGACGACTTGGCCGCCGTAGTCGCTTCGTCCGCGCGGCGCAGCAGATCCGACGAACTGTCCCGGCCGGGCTCGCCCGCCGCCACCCCGATGCTGACCGTCCGGGCGAGGAATTCGCCATCGATCACCACCTGCTGACGCAAGTGACTCTGCAATCGCTGCGCGAATGCCTCGGCGGCCTCGAGTTGCATCGGTTCGTCAGGCACGACGATGAATTCGTCGCCGCCGAAGCGAGCCACAATCGACGGAACGTCGATGGATTGCTCGACCAATTCGACGAACGCCACGATGAAGCGGTCACCGACGTGATGACCGAGGTGGTCATTGATCACCTTGAGCCGGTCCAGATCGAGAAGCAATAGAGCGACCGGGCCCGGCTGGCCGAGTCCGAGCCGTTCGTCGAGGTGCGCGATCAACGCTCTGCGATTGAGCAGACCGGTGAGGTCGTCGTGCTCCGCCAGGTAGAGCAGCCGGTTCTCGGCGACGATGCGAGCCTGCAGCTGGGCGAACAGACTGGCGATAGCTTGAAGAGCATTCAATTCTTCCGACAACCATTCGCGGTCGCCAACTTTGACGAAGCCGAGGATTCCGGTGGTGATGTCGCCCGACAGCAGCGGCACGCATGCCAATGAGGTCTGGGGAATGGCTCGCCCCTCTTCGACCAGGCGCTGGTATTCCTCGTTCGCCGGCTCGGGCCGGACGACGTCTGGCTCTTTGAGGTTTTCGGCCATTGCGAAGATCGAATCCGCCTCGGCGAAGTACACCACGCCGATCGGGTCCGGGTCGGGAACATCGGCACGCACCGGCCATTCGGCGATCAGTATCGTCGCATGGATGGTGTGATCGTTGTGGCGGAGAAAGCCGAAGTCGACGCCGAAGTGATCGACCAAGTCGGCCACGACGCGCTCGCTGATCGCGGCATGGTCGGCCGCGGTGGCCGCCATGAGCTTGGCGGCCGCCCCGGTAACCAGATCGTCTAAGCCGCCGGACATGCGTCAACGGTAGCTCTTATTACGACCTATCGTAAATTGACGCGACCGAAATCTCGCAGGCTGCGGACCGACGCCGGCTCGCTGACTGCGAACCGGAGAATCAGCGCCACACCATCTTCAGAATCGATTCCGACGAGTTGCCTAAAGTCCTCTTGACGGGCACTTAACTCGTGCTGAAATTCCGCTGACACGCCGGCGAGATCCTCGGCATCACGGGCGTAGATGAAAATCGGCGAGATGGGCTGCACGGCGAGTCCGCACCGCTGGGCGACGATCCATACCGCCTCGGCCGCCGAGCCGCCGCGCGCATAGTCGGCGAGCGATCCGCCCGGCACCGCGATCACGGCCAGCGCCGAGCTGGCCGTCATCTGACGGCGGGTACCCTCGCCCAGCACCGATCCCGCGTTCCACCGCGCCAGTTGGATCATCACCTCCGGGCGCCGCAGGATGTCCACCACCGCGAGCTCACCGGGCCCTAATTCGAGGCTGCGGATGTCGATGCCACTGTTGGGCAGCGGGTCACCCGGCCACCGCAGCTCGGAGATCATTTCGGCGTGCAGCACCGGCGTCAGGTAACGCGCTCGATCGGACGCGGCAAAGATCGCGGCGGCTCGGGCGATGTCTGCCGGTGCCGTGAGGACGTGCAGACGGGCGCCTTCTCGTTCGGCGGCGGCATGCAGAGCGTCCAGCACACGATCGGCGATCGGTTGCGCAATTCCCAAGCGCCGGTTGGCTTCTCGAATCAGCATCGTGTCGTAAAGTTCCGCGAGATCGGGATCGGAGCCATCACCGAGGCGCAGCGTTGCCTGCAGCGGCACGCCGTCAGCGGTTTCGGTGATAGTCGCGGGACCCAACACGTCGTGAGCCGCGGCGGCGACCTTGGCGTTGAACAACGCTGCACCCACCGCCACAGCGCTACCGCGATAGGCGACGTCCATCGCCGTGGTGTGCTCCGGCGCAAGCCGGATCACGACAGCGTCCGAGCCGGCGTCGATGTGCCACGGCTGCACGTTTCCCCCGGACGGCGCCCGGATCGCCGCGGCAGCTATGGATCCTGCCACGCCGGGCCACGACGGTTCCGCATCGCCGGGCGGCGGCGCAGCGTCGTCGTTCGGCAGCTCCGGGTCGGCGAGGCGGTCCAGCGCGGCGCCGACGTCGAGACGGACCCGGCCCGACGGCAGGTGCTCGCCCAGTCCGATCCGACGCACCGCCTCGGCGATCACCGGCGCCCCCGCCGCGACATCGCCCGACACCTGAGGCCAGGTCGACAACGTCCGGTCGATCTCCAGCAGCGACGCTGCCCCTCGGGATGACAGGTGCTCGGCCTGAAGGAACCGCAGCAGATGCGGAACCTTTTCGCCGCTGGTCATCTTTGCCAGCGACGCCGGGTCCACGTCGCCGAGCAATCCGTGCAGGATCGGCCGCTGCGGATCGAGGTCGAATCGCTCCACGTCGACCAGTCCGCGGTCGCTGGTCGCCATCAGCACGGGAATCCCGCGAGCCCGCGCCCGTTCGCGCAAGATCGCCTTCATGTCCAGTGAATCGCATTCGTCGACCACCACGCTCAGCCCGTCGAAAAACTCGTCGATGGTGTCCTCGGTCAGACCCGCGTCCTGGGTTCGGACTGGCAGATACGGGTCGAGCTCGGCGATTCTGCGGGCGGCCGCCTCCGCCTTATTGACGCCGATGTCGAAAACCGTCGCCGGCACCCGGTTGAGGTTGGTCAACTCAAGCTGATCGAAATCGGCCAGGCGCAGCTCGCCGCACAGCCCCTGCGCCGCGAGCGCGTGCGCGATGACATGGCCCGCGCTCAGTCCGACGACGCCGATTCGCAGCGCACCCAATCGCGATTGCTCTTCGACCGTGACGACGTTCCGGTTGCGATCCAGCCGCACCGCTTTGAAGCCGCGCGGTCCCAGCACCGCGACCACTGCGCGGCGCCACGGGAAGTAGGCCCATCGGCAGTGTTCCTCGAGCAGTTCGGGATCTGCCGGGGGCAGCAGTTCACGCAATTCGGTCAGCTGAGCCGCCCGGTTGTCGATGAACTCGATGGCGGGATCCGCGCGCAATGTCTCCAGCACCGCGTAATCGGCCGCGTCCTCCTCGTCGAGGACCGAAGCCTTGAATGCTGCGATGGTCGTCTCCCTCGATCATGAGCCCCGAATCGGCGTGAAAATACCAACGGTGTGAGCTAACCATCACGGCAACGCTTTCGCTGCGGCTCAGATATTGCATTATTCAACATCTGAATTAAGTTCCGGTCCGGCTGCGGAATGTCGTTGGCGCGTGCGAGTTTCCGATTTCAGAGTGCTCGACTAAGTGGCGAGATTTAAGTCACATTCCGGTGCTATCGCCCGTCCGCCGCGCATCCGGCTCCGAACCGCATGCGACAGCTACCGCATAACGAGGAGCCAGTAGTACACCGTGCCGACGAATCTGGGGCTCGTCACGCGCATCGCCAATCAGTTGCTGGAAGCAAACGCATCCGACGCCGCTCACGCCAGCGAACGAGTTTTAGCTCAACTAGTGGAGCATTTCGACTTGCACTATGCGTTTCTCCGGCACAGTGACCACGACATCCGCGCCTCGTTGCTGATCGCCGAGTGGCCGCCACGGACCGATGTGCCGAATCCCGATCCGTTCTCCGTCGTCTCGTTCACCAGCGACCACCCCGCGTTGGCCCTGTGCGCCAATGGCAAAGAGTTGGTGACGGTGCACCATAACTACGACGGCACGCTCTGGCCCCGGTTGATCACCAGCACTCGGCGCGGACCACTGACTGTGGCCGCCGCACCGCTCATTGAAGGAACGACGACCACGGGCGTGCTCGGATTCGTCAAGCGCCGCGGGCGCCGGTGGAACGCGGAGGCCCGGCACACGCTCGAGACGGTGGCTTGTTTGCTCGCACAGTTCCAGGCCCGCGTCTGCGCCGAGGAACAGCTTCGCCATCTCGCCGACCATGACGACCTCACCGGACTGCGCAATCGCCGAGCGCTGCTTGTACACCTCACGGACCGGCTCGCGCCTCATCAGCCGGGTCCGGTCGCCGTGCTGTACTTCGACCTGGACCGTTTGAAAGCGATCAACGACACCCTCGGCCACGCCGCCGGCGATCAATTCATCGGGGATTTCGCGGATCGCTTGCGTGACTGCGCCGGAGACCGCTGCCTGGTAGCCCGATTGGGCGGCGACGAGTTCGTGGTCGTGCCGGACCAACCGATGACGACGAATGCCGCGGAACGGTTCGCCGACCGGTTCCGCACGTCCGTCCACGATCGGCTGACGATCGAGGGCAGGGACATCACTCGGACCGTGAGCATCGGTGTTGCCGCAGGGATGCCGGGCTCTGTCAGCGCTATCGATCTGCTGGGTCGAGCGGACGAGGCGGTGCTGGCGGCCAAGCGCGCGGGCCGCGATCAGATCATCGCGGCCAGCGAAAATTCGTTGAAACAGTTGTTCCGCAACGATATCCGTGCGCACGTGACCGGTGAGGTCGACAGGGACGCGCTGCTGGTGAGTTACTTGCCCGAGGTCGACTTGTGGACGGGCGCCCTCACTGGCGTCGAGGCGCTGGTTCGCTGGCGGCATCCGGCCCGCGGCCTGCTGGTACGCGACTCGTTCATCGGGGTGGCCGAGTCGATGAACCTGGCAGGTGACGTGGACCGGTGGGTTCTGCGGACCGCCTGCGCGCAGTTCAGCGAGTGGCGCGCTCGCGGCTTGGGAGCCGGTATGTCGTTGCGGGTGAACGTTTCCCCGCTGCAACTGACCGCACCTGATTTCGTCCGCACCATCGGCGGCACCGCCGCTGAGTTCGGCATGGACGACGGGTCGCTGTGTCTGGAGCTCACAGAACGCGCGATCGTGCATGACATCGAGAACACCACCCGCACACTGACCAGGCTCAAAGACCTCGGCGTGCAGACCGCCATCGACGACTTCGGCACCGGCTACGCCGTCATGTCAGATCTCAAAGCGTTGCCCATCGACGTGCTCAAGATCCACCCACGGTTCGTCCGTGATCTCGGCACCAACACCAACCACCTGGCGATTGTGCGCGCGATCATCGGCCTCGCCCACGCGTTCAACCTCGAGCTTGTCGCCGATGGCCTTGAAACACCTTCTGCGGCAATGGCATTGCTGCATCACGGCTGCCACCGCGCGCAGGGTTATCTGTTCTCACGTCCCCTCACGGCTGAGGCGACGGAGACGCTACTGCGCTCACGTCGGATGCCCATGCCGTTCCTGACCGAACACGCCGTCCCTGCCGAAGCCGCGATCTGACAGCGGTCACCCTGGCCAGTCACACCAGAAGCGGACTGTAGTCGGCCGGAGGATCAACCAGATTCATTGTCCGAAACAGCTTTTCAGTCAGCATCGAGCTGCTCTCGGCAGCGAGCAACACTTCCTCGCGAAGGAACAGTAGCTCTTCGGACACCGCGGGCCGGTCGTCCGAGGTGTACATGTAGAGATCATTGAATTGATTGGACGTCCACTGCGGTCCGATCACCGCGGCTGCCGCGGCGAAGAATCGCCGACTCAACTCCAGGCCGGATTGGGCCAGACAATCCCGCAGCGCAACAGCTTGCAGCGCAGCGACCGTCATGCCCTGAGTGTAGATGGGACTGAGACTGCAAATCGCATCCCCGAAGACAAGCAGCCCATCCGGGAATTGCGGCATCTGGTCGTAGCGCCGCCACGCGCCGCCTGGATAACGAAAGACGTCCATCTGCCCGAGCGGTTCGGCACCCGCCCGCAGGGCTTCAGTAAGGGCGGGCGACACGAAACGAGTTGCCAACTCGATCAACTCGGCATAGTCAGCGGGCGGATCGAGTTGGTCGAGCCGGTACACGGTCAGCATCCAGGTGTTGTCCTCGTAGGACGAGAGTGCACCGCCGGTAGGAAGAGCGGGCTCCGGAAACACCATGGTCATCTTTTCGTTGACGACACCCGCGGGGATGCGCAACAGTTGGCTGGCATAGGTTGCGTTCGCGGTGGAGTGCTCGGTGGTCGGCCGGCCGTAGCCGAGACTGTCGAGGAAAGACGGTGTGCGGGCACCTCTTCCCATCGCGTCGACCACTAGGTCGGCGTCGAGCACCCGCTCGACACCGGCCTTCCGATCGAACAGCCGGGCACCGGTGATCCGGCCCGGCCGCATCGCAACGGGCTCGACCACGTCATGGCCGTCCAGGAACTGCACATTGCCTATCCTGCGAACTCGCTCGCGCACAACAGCTTCGAGCAACGGCCGACTGAGCAGATACACCACGACCGACTCGGGATCGGCGAACGTGCACGATCTGTTGTATTCGCGTCCAGCCACGCGGATGGACACGCGTGACAGATCACCGTCGTCGCAGACCGTCGCGCCGGCCGCGACGAGTTGCTCCCGCAGACCCGGAAACAGCATGGCGAACTCTTGCAGGCCGCGACTGGTCAGCACATGCGAATGGCGGCCCTGACGCACTCCCCGCCGTGGCACCGCGCCATCGGACAACTTGTCTCGCTCGACAATGGTGACAGCGTCGTAGAAGTCGGAAAGGACGCGGGCGGCCAGCAATCCACCGATACCCGCACCGCAGACGATCGCTCGTCCCGCGCGCATCAGAGGTAGGCCCCGTCGACCGTCGCGGATTCCTTCGCCTGGGTGACCACGACCCCCAGCAGCGGGATGTCGAGCGCGCGAACACCAGTTACCAGATGCGACAGCGACAGCGTCGTCGTCGCGATCGGGCGCACCACCAGCACGACGGCATCCGCTGCCTCGAGAGCCAGCTGCGCGTCGATCGAGTCGTGGAACGAGGGTGCGTCGACCAAGATGACGTTGTTGTCCAGCAGTCGCGCCTCACGGTCGTGGATCTCCGCGGTCAGGGTTTCGGTGGTGCACGACACGGTGGTCACCGGTTCTCGTGCGCCGTCTACCTCCGCCGGTCCGGCACCCGCCAGGGCCAGGCTGGGTTGCGGTGTCTGCTGGTTTTTCTCGCCGAGGCGCACGACGCCGACACGACGACCTCGGTCGGCAAACGCACGAGCGAGCGCCTGCGTCGCGACGGTGCCGCCGTCGCCGTCGTGGCCCGCGACGATCGCGACGACCGGCGGAATCTCGGCTTTGATCCTCGGCAGCCGTTGCAGCACGGATTCGATGTTCAGGCTGAGGCGCAGGGCGCCCTGCTCGAATTCTTCGCATTCGTCGAAAGCCCTGCCGACATTGCCGTCTGGGCCCAGTGACGGGGTTTTGGGCAGCTTCCCGATGATGTCGCAGCCGGTGATCTCCTCGACCTGGCGCCGCGAGCGAACCTTGGTATCGAAACGTTCGAGAAACCAGATGATCCCGACAGCCGAAGCCAGGGCCAGCATCAGGGCTCCGAACATCACCATCCACAACGGATAGCCGGATGCCGTCGCGGTAGCCGGGGTCGCCTTCGCAACTACCTGAATCAGCGGGCCCACGGTCGGGTCGTTGCTGACGTTCTCCAATTTCGCTACGTAGGCATTCAGGACGCTGCCGTAACCGTTGGCGATGTTGGCCGCGTGTTGGGCATTGCCGTCAGTGACCGAAACAGCCATCAGCACAGTATTTTTCACTGCGACCGCCGAGACTTTCGAGACGAGCTGCTGCGGCGTCAGCGTCAATCCGAGCTTGTCGATCACGGTTTGGGCTAGGTCGTCGCTTTGGAACAAGTTGACGTAGGTTTGCGCGCGCTGCCGGGAGAACAGGTCACCCTGGTAGGCACCGGCCGAGGTCTTCACGTCGGGAGCCCGAAGGAAGAACTCAGTGGACGCGGTGTATTCGGTGTCGGAACTAACTTCGTAGGCCACAGCGGCCAGCAGCGCGACTGCCAGGCAGCCGATCACGATCGGCCATCGCTGCCCGATCTTTGTCCACGCCTTGATCAATAGCTCCATGATTCTCCACTCACGATCGTTGACTGGCTCATGCGACGAGAGGCTTCCGCTGCAACTGGGCAGCCTCGACAGGTGTCGAAAAGGTCTGGCCTGCAATGACGATTCGTCCCATGCAGAAGCCCCGGGACAGACCCAGCAGCCTTTCGCTTTCGCGCAGCTCGTCGGCAGAGGTCTCGGGAATCGGGTCGACCAGAATGGAGGCGCCTACCTGAGTGGCCAGGTCGACGGCGTCAGCGGACTCCAGTACCGCCGGGCCGGCCACGATGACGTGGCGGTAGCGACAACCCAAGTCGTCGAGGACGTCCCGCATTCTGGGGCCGGTGAGTTCCTTGGTCGGATTCGCCGGTGCCGTTCCCGCCGTGATCCAGCCGACCCCGCGGGCATCGGAGTGGATGGCGTCGTCCACAGGAGTTGAGCTGCTGAGCAAGTCGCCGAGGCCGACCATTGAGCGGTCCTGATGTGCGCGAAAGTCGGCGTGCACGACGATGCTCGGTGAGCCCGATTCCGTCAACGCCGTCGCCAACAACATTGCCAGCACACCGGTCGTCTGAGTGGCGCGCGGCGCCGCGAGCACGAACGACCGGATCTCGGCGTCCGTCAGGCGGCGGGCCAGTTCCAGCCGGAGGAGTTTTGCGTCGACGTGCACCTCGTCGAGACCGAGATGCTCCTCGGCGGACAGCACGCCGATCACGTTGTGCTGTTGACCGGTGATCTCGCCGATGCCGCGAAGTCGTTTCAGCAGAAGGCTTTCCCGCACACCCGCGTACGCCGCCACGTAGGTCAGCCCGATCAGGAATCCCAGGATCGCGCCGGACCCGATGTTCAGCAGCGATCGTGGCGAGATCGGGTGGGAGGGAACCGACGCGGGCTCGGTGAGCACCGGCTGAATTGGGGACACCGCGGTGTACGGCGGTCGCTCGACGTCTTTGATGACATCGATAGTCCGCTGCGCAGCCGCGTCGGCGATGGCGGCCGCACGCACCGGGGAACTGTCTTGTGCCCGCACTTGGATCATTACCGTGTCCGGAATGATGTGGCCGCTCAACTTTTTGGCGAGATCGTCACCGGACTGCCCCAACTGCAGTCGCTTGGCCACCGAGTCGGCCACCATCGGCGTCGTGACCAGCCGCACGTAGCTGGTCATGCGCTGTTGGGTGAACTCGTCACCGTAGGCCTTGAGCCCGCCACCACCGGTATTCGGGTCCGCGAGCGCGGTGGAATCGTTCCAATACGGTGCCGCGACAAGGATTCTCGCGTTCGCCTCATAGACAACCGGCAACAGCAGGTTCAGTCCGCCGGCAGCGGCCGCGCCCGCCAGTGTCCAAACGATCAGGATGAGGAATTTGTTGCGCACCACGGCCAGCAACTCGAGGAGCCCGGTCATGATGCGACACCGAGCCGCGTCAGATTCTCGATGATCTTGGCCGCATAGTAGGCGTTGCCGTCGCCATTGAGGTTGACGCCGTCTTTCCAGAGCAGCCGCTTGAGGTCGCCGCCGCGATACCACCGCTGCGCTACCGGGTCGATCACCTGTGCCCCCACACTTTCCGCTGTGCCGCGAAGGCCTTGCGCGACAGCGGGATAGTTGTTTGCCGCTTCGCTTGTGACATACGACGGCAACACGACGACGATCCTGGCCGTCGGCCAAATCGAGCGGACTTTCTTGACGTAGTCGTCGGCGGCGGCCAGCACCGGTTCGACCGGATCGAAGAGGTCGGCGCGGCCACCGTCGATCAGCACGTAGTCGACGCGACGGTGATAGATCGCGGCATCGCGATCGAGTCTGTCCATGAAGGGCACGCCCGGTGGTACCGCGTCCTCCATGCGATGCAGGAAGCCGGTACCGCCTTGGGCGTCGAGCGCAAGGTTCCAACCTTCCTTGCGCGCAACGAGGTTCGGGTACGTCGGAAACCCCGGGTCGCCGGTGCCGCCGGCAAAGGAGTCGCCGACCACCAGCAGCGTCGGCTTGTCGTCGAACATCTGGGTGAGGTTCGCGACGATCTTGTCCGCGTAATAGGTGTCGCCGTTGTAGTTGAGGTGGCGACCGTCTTGATTCAGCAGGAACTTGGCTTCGACATCGGTATACCAGCGCTGTGCCAGCGGATCGATGACGTCGGCGCCGATCGACTCGGCGGCTCGGCGGAGTCCGTCCGCGACGGCGTCGTAGTTGGTCGAGTCGTCCGGCACCGCGAGAGCGGGCAGCACGACGATGATCTTGGCCGTCGGCCAGCGGGCGTGAACGTCGTTGAGGTACGACTCTGCCGCCGGCACCACGTCTTCCGGCGGCAAGCCCAGGTCGTTTCGTCCGCCATCGATCAATACATAGTCGGCGTGGTACGTCGCGGCGTCTCGGTCCAGCCGCTCGATGAACGGCGCGTGCGAGGATGTGCGACTGACGAAGCCGGTGCCGTCCTGGACGTCCACCGACAGACTCCAACCCATCTTGTCGGCCACCAGGCCGGGGTAGGCGGCCGCATACGAATCGCCGACAACCAGAAGAGCGCGCTGGTGGTCGAACATCGTCGACGGCGAAGGCACCACGTTGGTGGGGGCGGTCGCGGCGTTCGAGCCACCGTCGGGCAGTCCGGCGTCGATCAGGACACCCACCGTCAACGCCAAGGCGGCGATGACAGCACACAGGATCAGGCGCCGGCGGCCGCGTATTCCACTATGCGCCGGCATATCTCACCCTTAGTCGAGTCGTGTTCACTGGCAGCCGGTCATCCTTTGCGCCACGAATCCGACGCGCTCTGGGCTTTCGCTGCCGCACGAAAGCACCGAACGCCAGGATGAAGAACAGGAACGACGCGGCTTGCAGCAGTGACCCGCGTAGCAGGATCAGCATGTAGAACGGCAGGATGCAACCGAGCACACCGGGCATCCCATAGCCCTCGAATTGAGAGTTCAGTCCGGTGTCCCAGCGGTGCAGCCCGAAACCGAGAACGAACATGCCGAGCACCAATGCCAGCCAGCCGCCGTTGAGGAACATCTCGACCCACAGCGGTGCGGACAAGTTGGTGAACCCGTACCCGCGCATGTTGGCGATGAAGATGCCGGTGTCGACCGGTTTGTTCGGCCACATGTCCCGCGGTACCCACCAGAGCAGCACGCCGACGAACTGGCGGCCCGGAACGATTCCGTCCCGCGCCGCGATCAGATAACCGTTCATGAGTTGGGCGAACGAGTCGTAATCGTCAGACAGCAGCGACTGAATGGGGTTGCTGGCCTTCAGCTCCGCCTGCTGGCTGACACGAAACGCGTCCGCCAGGGGGAAGATGACGAGCAGGGCCGCCAAGAAACCCATCGATGTGAGCCGGAACCGCCGGGCCGTCCCGAACAGGCCGTAGGCGGTCGCGGCGGCCAGCATCGCGGTCCCTGACTGATACCTGGCATTGGAGATCGGGTTCATGTTGTCGGCCAACAGAAGTCCGATGACCCAGACGAGCACCAGGCTGCCCCGCATCAACTTCGGAGAGATGTGTTCGCCGTCCTGCAGTGCCATCCTGGCTTCCCTGCGGAAACGGACCAAGGTGATGAACGCCACCAGCAGCGCCATGTAGCTGCAGGCTCGCAGCACGACCCCGGCGCTCTCGCTCGGGAACACCAAGGCGCCGATATCTTGCGCCTCGTAGCGGCTGTGCATGAACTGCAACCAGCCAGTGTTCGACAGGTAGTACAGGTTCAGCACGACGGCGAACACGCAAAGGATCACTGTGCGTGGGTAATTCACGCTGAACGTCCGGTCGGCCATCGCCGACGCGCCCGGCGTCCGTGGTAGTGCCCCGCGCAGCACGGTCACGGTGTCTAGCCCAGCGCCGGCCAGGAACGCGCCGCACCCGGCGATCACCATCAGTGCCGCCGCGGCGATGTAGGTGTTGTCCATTCGGGGAACCGTTCCGGGCCACTCGTTCTCACGCAGTTGAGCCAGGGGCGCTACGCAGAGAAACATATAGGTGAAAGACCAGAACATCGACTCGAACAGGCGCCGCTGACCACTGCCGATCAGCCAGGCGAACCGCGCGGCGCAGAGCACCGTCGCCGGTAGCGTCCACAGCCAGTAGGAGTTGGGCGGGTTGCTGGTAAACGTCACAATCAGGGCGGGTCCGAACACGGCCAACGCGACGAAGACCCACAGCGTGACGAGCGCGCCGCCCGTGCGCGTTGCCGTGTGGAGGCGCAGCCTCGTCGTGAGCGGCACCGGAGCCGGGATGGGGTCAGCGACTCCACCGGGGATCGCCAAGGCTTTGACGCTCGACATGCTCAGCTGAGTTGAATCAAGTTGGGCCCGTGGCGCTTTGGAAACGCCTGGCTCGACCCACGGCCTGACCCGCAGTATCGCCAGTGCCACGTAGAACGTCATCGCGGTGGCGATACCGGCCGCCACCCCCTCGGCACTGCGGAACACGAGGCCGGAGCCGGGTACCAACACCAGCATCGCCAGCACGTAGCACAGCTTGAGTTGCAACGCGTCAGCGCTCCGATTGAAGGTCCGCAGGAAGATGGTGACCGCGACCGACCATGCCGCCAGCGCGAATTCGAAGGCGATGATCGGAATGATCGGCTGCGTCGCTTCGAAGGTGCGGCCGAGAACTAGGTGCCCGATCGCCGGCGGCAGAAAGAACAATGCCAGGCCGAGCAGAAGCGAGCCGGAACTGGTGACCAGACTGATACGGGCCAACGACTTCCATACCTGCGGCGGTGCCATGTTGTGCCGCCGGCTCTCGGGGATCACCGCCAATGGAAGCGCCCCCACCGCGATCGCCACCGGGGCCAGTAGCGCCGTCGCTCCACGAAGGGCGGCCGATACTGCCGGATCGAGGACGACCGCCGCGAAGAGCAGCACCGCAAACACGGTCGTCTGTTCGAGACCGGAGTCGATGCCGTACCGGACCCGATGCTGCCAACCACCGCGGATCCAGGCCTGATATCGCCTGGCCCGCGGCTGAATGCGCACTGCCATAATCATTCCCACAGCGGCGACGGACGCCAGCGCGGCCCATCCGGCCAGGAGGTACGTCGTGGTCGCCAGGGATGAGTGCAACCAGGTCGCCCCCAGTAACGCCGCCGACCCGGTGAACCATACGCCGTCCCACATGGCAGCCACCTGTGGACGACCCTCCGCGATGGCGACGTAACGCAGCACGTCCTCGGCCAACACGATCGGGGTTGCGACGATGATGGCCAAGGCCGGCGTCCGGATGCCGGGGCCCGCGACGGCCCACATCGCAGCCGCGACAACGGGACTCACCAACAGCGCGCTGGTCAGCGCGAAGGAGCCCTCACGCCGGATCTCGCTCGGGTCACTTCCCGCTGTCAGCAACAGCGGCGTGCCCAGCGCGCCACGCAGCACGCCGATCGCGGCGGCCAGCAGCGTCAGCAGCAATGCGATCTGTCCGAATCTCTGGCTAACCGTCACGACCGCGACGGCGTACACGATCAGGCCGTTGCTGAGACTGGAAAATACCTGGTCGGCTGCGCCCGAGATGGCGCGGACCTTGCTGATCGACAATGCTGCGGGCATGGCTTAACCTCTGCTGCCTGTCGCCCAGATCTTCTCGAAGGCA
Source organism: Mycobacterium paraterrae (assembly GCF_022430545.2). Lineage (NCBI taxonomy): Bacteria > Bacillati > Actinomycetota > Actinomycetes > Mycobacteriales > Mycobacteriaceae > Mycobacterium > Mycobacterium paraterrae. The sequence goes on from NZ_CP092488.2 coordinate 670,212, forward strand.
CCGATCGAGTCGGTGGTGCCGTGGTTCGAGAAGAGCTCGAAAGTTGCGTAGCTGCCTTGCCATTCGGAAATCCGCGGATCGGTCACGACCTGGTGTGTGCCGGGTAGGTCCACCGTGACCTGATCGCCGTTGATGGTCAGGCGCGCGTCGTACGCGGTTTTGCCGTCGACGGTCAACGGGTGCTTGAAGCTGTTTGCACCTACTACCTCCAACGGCGAGGTGTCGGTACGCGAGACGGCGATGTTCCAGTTGATCGGCGTCACAACGAAGTTGATTGCCAGCGGCCTGGTCATCGGTGGAACGCGGTGTTCGATGCCCCTGGACACCACGAGGGTGATGGCACCGGGGGTGCCCGCGCCGGGCCGGAACACGAACCGTGCACCGATGCCTTTCACCGACGAGCCGAGGTCGGGGGAACTGTAGAATGCCGCGGCACTGCCATCGGTCGTCGGCCGATAGGTCAACCGGCCGTGCTCGATTCGCAGGCGATCGCCTTCGTCGTCGGGGCTTGCGATGACGCTGGCCGGCTGGCCGCCGTCGAACCGCCGTGGCGCCGGCCCCTCAGGCTGGCCGGTGAAATCCGCCTCGACGCGAATGCCCGGTGGGCCCAGCGGTGCGTTCTCCCGGACGAAGCCCCACCACAGAGTCGCGGCAACCACGACCGCCAGCACCGCGGCCAGTACGACCTGGACGGCAGAGCCGGAGGAACGGTTGGCCTTGAGCGTGATCATTCGCTGCTGCCATATACGACGTCGCGATAAGCCTGTTCCAATTCCGCTCCGACAGCGGCGATACCGAACGCGGACTGGGCCGCTGACCGAGCACGTCGGCCCATTGCCCGCGCACCGGATCGATCGGCGAGCACATCGGAAATGGCTTGCGCGAAGCCTTCCGGACCGTCGTCGACCACCACACCGCAGCGGTGAGTCTCCACGAAGTCCGCCAGCCCGTTGTCCTGCCGGATGACGACGGGGATACCGAGCATCATCGCCTCGAGAACCGTCATCGGAAACGGTTCCCGCACGGACGGCAGCACGTAGACAGCTGCGCACGACATCCGGTCACCGGTTCGGTCCGGTTCCACCGCGGGCTCTCGTCGAATGCGATTCTCGCCGAAGCCTTCCGAGCGCGCCTGCGCGATGATCGCGTCGACACCGGCTTCGGCTCCGGCTGGCGGCCCCACCACGACGAAGCGGGCATCCGCCCCCGATCGCAGCAGCGACAGCGCAGCCTGCGCGAACACCTCGGGTCGCTTGCGCTCGTGCAGCCTGGCCAGGAAAAGCACCTCCGGAAGCGTGTCCAAGGTCCGCACCGTCGGCGCCGTCGGCGTCGGGACCCCGTTCCGCAGTTCGCGGAGCCGAAGTTCGGTCCCGGCTACCTCGAGCAGCTGTTTGCGTTCGGTCGAGTTCAGGTGAAAATGCGTCGCGGCGGAGCGAAGCAGCTTGACCGTCCACCACCTGTCGATCAACCGCGCGAGTGGATGGTTGCGCGGTGCGATCATGCCGTGCGTCTGCACGACGTACGGGATGCCCATCCGGTGCAGTCGCGCCGCCACCGGCAGCGTGACCAGGTCGCGCGCGAGGTGGATGTGCACGATGTCGAACTTGGCTGCGTGCTCATCGATCCAGCGACCGAGTGCCGGTGCATACGTTGGCGCGTGCCCGAACCCCGGCAGCACCCGTCGGGCCGGAAACAGCCGCGCGGGCACGCCGCCGAGTGCGGTTGGCGGTTCGTCGAATCCCTTGAAGCCAGCGGCGATCGTCGCATCGTGGCCCTGATCGCGCAGTGTCGAACACAAGTTGACCGCGACCCGGGTCGGTCCGCCGAACGCGCCGTCCGGAGTCACCAACGTCACCACGTGCAGCACTTTCATCGGTCCGGCACCAGTCTGGAAGGCGAGTCGGCCAGGTGATGGCACCAGGCGTCGAATCGACCGATTGCCGCGCCGCGATCGAGCGTGCTCTGTGCGTACCGTTTGCCGGCCTCACCGAACCGCACCGCGTTGGCCTTGTCCCGCGCGACCGTCAGCGCAGCGTCGATCAAGGCTCGAGGATCCGCGGGTGCCACGATCACGCCCGCCCCCGCAGCTCTGACTTCGGTTGCCGCACCGCTCGATTGATCGGTCGCAGCGACTATTGGCTTTCCGGTGGTGAAGTAGGTGGTGAGTTTGCTTGGCACCGCCATGTCCCCGACGCCAGGCTTCTCGTTGAGCAGCAGGACATCCGCTGCGTGGAGCAATTCGCGAAACTCTGTGTCCGGCAGCGGCTTGATGAACTCGAGCGCGCCGACACCGCTGCCCTGTTGTTGCAGCACACGCCGCTGGTTGCCGTCACCGAGCAACACGAACCGGATAGTCCCCGGCGAGAGCTCTGACGTCGCCAGGCGGGCGGCGGCGATGACGTTCTCGAGGCCCTGTTTCGCGCCCATGTTCCCCGCGTGTACGACGACCACTTCGTCGGGACGCCAGCCGTATTGTCGACGGACTTCCATCGAGTCGGCCGGAGTCGGGCTGCCTGAAGCGGCGATGTGCGTCCAGTTCCTGATCACGGTCAGCGCACCACTGTCGACACCGGCCTCGTTGAGCACCGGTACGAAGCGATCGTGGATGACAGACACTCCCGATGCGGCGCGCAACACACGCCCCTCGAATTGCGCCGCCAGCTTGGCTGACCGACCGTGCATCGCGCCCGTCTCGACGACTCCCTTGCCGTAGAGGTCTTGCACGACGATGCCGACGGGCACGCCGCGTAACCGGGCCGCGGCAACAACACCGGCGGTGGACAGCAGCGCCGGACTGACCGCGATGACCACCGACGGTCGACCGAACCCGGTGGTCAGCACCGCCCTGGCGAAGCTGGCTTCCATCCTGATCCGTCCGCCGGGCGTGGGCTTCTCGGGCACGTAATGCTTGAGCCGGTGAATCGTGACGCCGTTGGCGGTTTCGCGGTACGACCGCTGCGAACGGTAACCGTCGTAGATCCGCCATTCCGGGTAGTGCGGCAGCCCCGTCACGACCTCGACATCATGGCCTTGCGCCGCAAGGCCTTCGGCCATTCCGGTGGTGTAGGGCGCGATGCCCGTCACCTCCGGGAAGTAGTTGATCCCGACGATCGTGATCTTCATGACGCGACCGCCGCGCGTGGCGCCAGAACCGTCGCGCCCTCGACGACGTCGCGGGCGACCAGGGCGGTAGCACCCACAGTCGCCCCGTCGGCCACCCGAACGCCGCGCAGGATTGTCGCGCGCGTCGCGATCCACACCGAGTCGCCGATCACAATCGGGCCGTTGTCGAACTCGAAGCTCGGGCTGAACCGGTCGTGGCTGCCCGCGCACAATAGGACACCTTGCGAAATACAGGTATTCGAGCCGATCGTCACCGGCTCGAGGTTGAGGATCCAGGCCGACTCGCCGATCCACGTGTCGCGCCCGATGTCCAACTTCCACGGCCAGTGGATCTTGACGTCGTGCCGGATCAGGGTGCCCGCCCCGATCCGCGCGCCGAAGGCGCGAAGGATGGCTAATCGCAGGCGATTCGGGCACCACCACTGCATGACGACGGACCGCGAGATCAGCATCCACAGCAACTGCAGCGGCCAGGGCCTACCCTTGCTGTAGTTCTCACCGGTGAACTCGGCCAGTGCGAATCGGCCGCTGGGAGAAACCGGTCGGACCACGTCAATGCGTTGCGTCACAAGGACACCCGCAACGCTCGAGCCGGCGCCGACACCATGTCGCCCCTCCTGAAGAAACGGAGGCCGACCAGCGATCCGCCGCGTATGCAGCGCCGCCCGGAAGCCCCCGACCGTGGATATACCGATGATGCACTTGGCCGCCACTATACATACTTCTTGGCAGCATGTACATTCCTCAACTAACTAGAAGTATCTTCATTCCGTGCAAAGCGTTCGTATGTTCGGTAACTTCTAGTCAGAACAAACCGATGGGCAGCCGGGTGTCTCGGCCGACCGGGCGGACTTTTAAAAATAGGCGCTAGACCAGCGACAAGGCGGGGAAAAGTGAGTGCTACTAGATACGACGTCGGGATCGTCGGGCTGGGATATGTCGGGCTGACGCTGGCGACGGTGCTGGCTGAGACCGGCAAGACGGTCATCGGGATCGAGAAACGACCTGAGGTGGTCGCCAAGACCAACCGTGGCATCCCACATTTTTCTGAAACCGGCCTGGAAGACGCGCTGAGCCGGGTTGTCGAGTCCGGAAAGCTGGCCGCCAGTGAGCAATTCCCCGAAGACGCGGTATGCGACACCTACATCATCACCGTCGGGACACCCCTGTCGGGTACGGGCGTGGCACGGCTGGACATGATTGAAGCCGCGGCCGGCCAGGTCGCCGCGAACATGACCGACGGCGCGCTCGTCGTGCTGCGATCCACGGTGAAAATCGGGACCACCCGTGACGTGGTGTCACCGATTCTCGCTGCGTCGGGCAAGCGGTTCGACATCGCGATGTGCCCCGAACGCACGCTGGAGGGCAATGCCCTGCTCGAGTTGCGAGAACTTCCGCAGATCGTCGGCGCGGACGAGCCGACGTCAGCCGACCGGGCTTCGGCGCTGTTCCGGTCGCTGACCAACTCGGTCGTGCAGGTATCCAGCCCGGAGACGGCCGAGATCATCAAGCTGGTCGACAACACCTATCGTGACGTGCAATTCGGCTTCGCCAACGAGGTCGCCCGGGTCTGCGACGCATACGCCGTCAAGGCTCACGAAGTGATCTCGGCCGGCAAGCTCGGCTACCGGCGCACAAACGTCGCGCTGCCGGGACTGGTCGGGGGCCCATGCCTGGAAAAGGACCCGCACATCTTGGCGCAGAGCGCGCGCGAGCGCGGCATCGAACTCGAAATCACAAGTGCCAGCAGGCACGTCAACGAGCGCCAGCCCGCCGAGACGGTGCGGTTCATCGTCGATCAGGTCAACAAGCGAAACCTGGCGGTACCGTTGAAGATCAATATTCTGGGCATGGCATTCAAGGGCGTTCCCGCGACCGACGACCTACGCGGTTCGATGTCGGTGAAGGTTCTCGACGAGCTCAAAAAGGCCTTCCCGGACTGCAAGATCGGGCTCTACGACCCGGTCATCGAGCCCGACGAGCTCGCCGCCACCTTCCCCGACGAGCAGGTGTTCGCCCGTGTCGGCGACGCGATCAGCGGCGGCGCCGACGTCGTCGTCATCGCCAACAACCACCCGGCACTGGGACGTATCTCGCCGCGCACCATGAGCGAATTCATTGAGCCCCAAGGTTTTGTCTTCGACTACTGGAACCACTTCGGACATCTGCCCGACTCGGAGCTGGGCGACTCCTATTTCGCAGTCGGCAACAGCGGACAGGTGATCTGATGTCGCAACGTGTGGTGGTCACCGGAGGCACCGGCTTCATCGGGTCATACCTGGTGCGGCGGCTGGTACGGGACGGCTGGAATGTCGGGGTCGTTGACACCTCGGTCCGGGGTGACCTCGGTCGGCTGGCCCCGGTCGCCGACGACATCGAACTCTTCTCATGCGACGTGCGTGACGAGGACAGCCTCGTGCACGCCTTCACCGGTGCCGAGGTCGTCATGCACCTCGCGGCGATCAACGGGACCGAAAACTTCTACAAGCATCCGGAGCTGGTGCTCGACGTCGGCATCCGCGGTGCCATCGCAGTGGTCAATGCCGGCCGGAGCGCCGGTGTTCCCAACTTGGTCGCCGCGTCGAGCGCCGAGGTATATCAGACCCCGGCTGTTGTGCCGACATCCGAGGACATTTCGCTGACGCTGCCGGATAGTCTGAACCCGCGCTACTCCTACGGCGGGTCAAAAATCGCGACCGAGCTGATCTGTTTCAACTACGCGCAGGAACACTATCGCAGTGTGCAGGTGTTCCGCCCGCACAACGTGTACGGGCCTGACATGGGCCGAAAGCACGTCATCCCGCAGTTCATCCTGCGGGCCGCAGCCGAATACGACTCGGAACACGGCCTGCCCGTACCGTTCCCGATTCAAGGCGACGGCAGCGAGACCCGGGCCTTCTGCTTCGTCGAGGACATCGTCGATGGCATCTTGGCCATGTACGCCCGCGGTGGGCACCGGGAGGTGTTCCACATCGGCAACGACGAAGAGGTGACGATCGGCGACCTCGCCCGGCGAGTGGGCAAGCAGGTCGGTGTCGAGTTGGACATCCTGCCCGGCGCCGCACCGGAAGGCGGTACTCCCCGGCGGTGCCCGGACATCTCGAAGATGCGCGCGCTCGGTTACCAACCGGCGGTCAGCCTCGACGAAGGCCTCGAACGCACCGTCGCCTGGTACCTCGACAACCGCAACGACGTCGCGAACGCGCTGATATGACCATGGACAGGGAAGCGCGGATCTACGTTGCGGGCCACCGGGGCATGGTCGGCTCCGCGATCACCAGAAAATTGATCGACCAGGGCTACCGCGACGTGCTGACCCGCACCCACGCTGAGCTGCCACTCGACGACGCGGTGGCGGTCGAAGAGTTCTTCGCTGCGCAGCGGCCGCAGTATGTCGTGCTGGCTGCCGCGAAAGTTGGTGGAATACAGGCAAATGCGACACGAGGCGCGGAATTCATTCGCGACAACCTGGCGATCCAGACCAATGTGATCGACGCGGCCTATCGCCATGGCGCCCGCAAGTTGCTGTTTCTGGGTTCGAGCTGCATTTATCCCAAGCACGCCGAGCAGCCCATCGTCGAGGAGGCGTTGCTCACCGGGCCGCTCGAGGAGACCAACCTGCCGTATGCGGTCGCAAAGATCGCCGGGAAGACGATGTGCGACGCCTACGCCAAACAGTACGGCTTCGGCGCCTTCACCGTAATGCCCTGCAACGTCTACGGGGTCGGCGACAATTTCCACCCCGAGCATTCACACGTGATCGCCGGCATGATGCGCCGTTTTCATGAGGCCAAGGTGTCAGGCTCGGACCGCGTGACGGTGTGGGGCACCGGCTCGCCACTGCGCGAGCTGATCGACGCCGACGACCTTGCGGATGCGTGCGTCTTCCTGCTGCGCCACTACGACGGCGCAGACATGGTCAATGCCGGCTCCGGGCAGGAGATTTCGATCCGCGACCTCGCGCTGTTGATGAAGTCGGTCGTTGAGTTCGACGGCGACGTGCATTTCGATGCGGGCAAACCGGACGGGACGCCCCGCAAGCTCATGGACAACAGCAAGTTGTCGGCACTGGGCTGGCGACCGTCGCTGACCGTCGAGGCCGGTATCGCCAAGATGTACCGGTGGTTCGTCGAGTCGGGAACGGCCGCCGAGCTGGAACGGTCTGAGCTGGTTGGCGCGCGGGGAGGCCGGCGACCGTGATTCAGACCCTGTTGTGGTTGTTGCCCGCCTTCCGCCTGAAGAACCGGCTACTGGGTCGCTACGGCCACGACATCCATCCCTCCGCTCATCTGGGCCCCAATCTCGTTGTCGGCGTGCGGAAGTTTCAGATCGGCGCCAACGCGGCGATCGGACCCTTCAACGTCATCCGCGGGATGGGCCTGGTCCGGATGAGCGAGTACGCGATCATCAACTCGTGGAATTGGATCTCCGCGCACCCGATCTACCAGACGATCGACCCCGAAGCCGGCACTTTGTTCCTTGGCACCTGCGCGAGGATCGGTAGCCGCAACTACCTGGACAGCTCCGGCACGATCGTGGTCAAGGCCTTCGCCTACGTCGGCGGCAACAAATGCGTACTGCAGACGCACGAACCACATTTCGCGACCGACGAGCAGTCGGTGGGACGTATCACCGTCGGCCACCACTCGATGGTCGGCACGCGAGCGGTCCTACTCAAAGGCGCGGCCCTGCCGGACCAGTCGTTGCTCGCCGCGAATTCGACTCTGGTGAGCGGGAAAAGCGATGGCCATCAAGGCCTGTACGCCGGCGCACCGGCAGTCTGGCGGAGGCCCGTCGACGGCGAATGGTTCACTCGCAACACCTACACCATGGGCGGACACCTGATTGAAGAACCGATGGGCGTACTACCCGAAGACCTCGACCATGACGGTTCGCCGGTGGTCGCCGATCGCACTGTCGTCATCGAGTTGTCCGGCGGACAACGAGCGTCAGGCGAGTAGCAGGGAACCCGGTCGCTACCACCGTCAGCACCGGTCGACGGTCATCGCCTTCACGATCCCGCCGAACTGATACAGGTAGAGGTACTGCCAGTACCACACCGGCAGGACATACTGTCGCGGAACAGCTTTGGCAGCAATCGATACCCCCGATAAACACCGGCGGAATATCAACCGGGCCCGCGGCAAGTGGTAGCGCCAGGTGACCAGCACGATCTTCGTCCAATGTCGCTCTCTGACCAACTGCCGCGTCAGCAGCGCTTCGCCGTGGGTGGTCGACGGCTCGGGCCGCACGCAGAGCACCTCCACCGATGCGTCGTGGCACACGCGGTTCATCACCTGGTCCGACGACGAGTACGGATTCGACAGCACCACGGTGGATGCGAGCCCGCTGCGGGCCAGAGCGAGGCCGTAATCCTCCCGTCCGTCATGCTCTCCGCCGAGCACCACGACGGCGTCGGCATGGGACGGCGGGCTGTCGACGGCGTTGCTGAAGATCGCGTAGCCCGCTACACCGTTCAGGGCCGCGGTCGCGGTGACCGAAGTGGTGATCACGATCCCTGCTCGACGCACACGCCAGAACGCGCCTGTTGCAGCGTTTTTCGACACGCTAGCGAAGACCTCCGACGACCCGGTACTGCAGGTCTTGCACGTAAGGGCTGTCGGTGACGGAGGCACCTGGCCGTGCCACCGCGACCGTTTCACCGTCGCGCTGCATCTGGGCCGAGACCGATCCGAGCGCTAGCGGGAAGGTGCAGATGCCCCGTCCCGCCGGAACGTGGCACGCATAGTGCTGGGTCCCGGCGGTGATCACGACATCGGAGGGGGCGGTCGCGAACGTCACCGCCTCGATCGTGTCGCGGGGTTGGCCGCTGCCGGGCAGCACGTGCATCGGCGCGATTTCGTGGAAGATCGTTCGGGCACTGACGAACTGGTCGCGGTAGGACAGGAAGATGGCGTCGCGTAGAACGCGGGGCCGGGTGCCGGATTTGAACCGGACGATGTCGTAGGCGTTCATGTCCAGAATCGACCAGCCGTGCATCACGGATGGTGCCATCGCGGTGGATTCTGCATAATCGTTCCACGTGACCAATTGCACCCACTGCGCCTGTTGCTGTTCGGCGAGTTGCCAGGCCAGCCGGTCGGTCACGCCGTTGTCAGATTCCTGGAAAATCCCGTCACGTGGTCGGCTGTCCTGAAAGGCGACCGGCTGCATCCACACTTTGCCGAGCCGATGTGTCCGGCGGATGACGTCCACAGCCGAGCCGCGGCCGACATCGGCCGTCGCCATCGCGCTCGGGCTGCGTCCACCCCAAATACTGAAGCCGTAGCTGACGTCGGCGAATTTCTCTGGATTGTCGTTGACGGCCAGAAACGTCGGAACGAACGCGACGTCGCGCCTGAGCTTCTCCCGCAGTAGGGCCAGGACGCTGCGCCACCAGTCCGGTGTCTGCGCGTCGGCGGCGAAGGCGCCGAGCACAGGACGGCCATCTGGCAGGCGGAACGCGGCCGGTGCGCTCAGATAGGGCGCGATGTTGGCCGCGAAGTCCGCGGGGCTCATCGCGCGGAAGGGACCCGTAACGTCGGCGGTGATCACAATGGTGAAATCCGTCACCGCGGCGGCGGCCCGCAGGATGAGGTCGGTCACGTCGGAGTCAGCGCGCGGACTGTACACGTCGACGGCAAACCCGTCGATGCCAACGCTTTTCGCCTGGCTGATCTCGGTGAGCAGGTCCGCCAGCTTCCAGTCGGCGCGATCGCTGTGGGCGCGAGGTAACGGCCTGTCCCGCAAGAATCCGCCGTAGGCGGCGTGTTTGCCGTCTTCGCCGTCGACCTTGAGATACTCCGTGGCGTAGTAGTCCTCGGCCCCGTCCTTGTTGTCGATGGATATCGGCAGGCTGGGCATGTAATGGGCGAAAACCTTGCGCGGACAAGGTTTCTCGAGCAGGTTGATCGGCAGGTAGGGGGTGAACACGGTCGGCAACGCGGGGGCTTGCCGGTAGTGGTGCGATGCGTAGGCGGTCACCAGGATCAGCACCAGCACCGGAATACCCACCCACTCGGACGCGCGCCGTGGGAATTGTCGCCTCACGATGGCACTGGCCGGCGGTTCGCGGTCTCACCCACGTAGGCCGTATGCGGGGGATGGCGGATGCCGTAGACGACCGCGAATCCTAGGGCGGTGCAGCTGATTCCATAGGCTACCGCCAGCGCGAGCGTGAGTGACATACGCCGGACGGCGGCGGAAGTTTTCACGACTGGACCCAGGGTCGTGCACAACGTCAGCGGTGCCGCGGCGCCGAGGAAGCCGAAAGCGGCTTCGGCCATCGGCGCCGTTGCACCGCGGCTCGCGGCCAACAACACACCGAGCAGGCCACAAACTACGCCGGTGTACGCGGCCGCCAGTGACGGGCTCATGTCACGGCGGCCGGCGAGCCAGGCGCACCCGGCCCCGGCCGCCGACCCCCACACGAACAAGGACGCCCCCACGGTCAGACCTCAACACCGTTCTCGGCGCTGGTATTTGACCGCGGCGGAGGCCGTACACAAGCCGAGTGCCAGGCCCGTTACGGCGGCGAAGAGGAAAGCTGCGACACCGAGGATCGATGGCGACGGAGTCGCCGTGGCCGCGCCCGCCGCTGCAGCACTCAGACTCGCGGCAGCTCCCGCGGCGCTGGTCAAAGCCGTCGCGGCCGCTGTGCGCCTCGACGCGACGAGCGTGCAACCGATCGCCGTCGCAGATATCGAGACCAAGGCCAGGGTGCTCACCGTCGAGCGGTTCCAGGTCTGATCGAACCAGTGGCGCGCGAGGCTACCGGACGAGGCACCGGCGACCGTCCATGCGAGCTCCCGCACATCATTCCCGTGTATTTTCACCATGCCCCACCCCATCGCGCCGCGCAATATCAGCTCGCCGACGTCCTTGCGTCCCGCAACGACTCGATCATCACGCTCGCGAGGTGACCTACCAGCGGCTCCTCCAGGATGGTGACGTGATCACCGCCAAGTCGATGCGCGGTGACCGTACCCTTGTGAAACTCTGCCCAGCCCAGCACATCCGACTCTGCGTCGAACGCGGTGCCATCGCTGACGAAGACATGCATCAATGCGTCGTGTCCCGGGAGCTGATAACGGCAGGCGATTTCGGTGGCGCCCTGGTAGTCGAAGTCGCGGTGCGGCCACAGCGCACCACTTCGAACCAGCCGAAGACCGACTTCCACATATTTAGCCAACTGTTCGCGGGCGGGCCGGCGACTGATCCGCCGGAGGCGCCACCGCAGGCTCTGGTGCTGCCGCTCCATCTCTGCCATCGATGGCGCCAGGCAGTCGACGATGCCCAGCCACTCGACGTCGCGTCCCGCTTCCATCGCCTGGCGGGCGATCTCGTACGCCACTGCCCCGCCGATGGAATAGCCGGCGAGCGCGAGGGGACCCTCAGGTTGACGCTCGCTGATCAACGAAAGCGCCTGATTAGCATGCTGTTCGACGGTCACCGACGGGTCGAACAGCCCCCCCGGCTGTTCGGGGATCAGCACGTGTACCGTTTGGTCGTCGGCCCACTGGTCCTTGAAATGCCGCACGCTGACTGCCGACGCAAGATCGGCGAACACGAAGTGCACCGGCCGATCCGAAGTGGTTTCGGCTGTGCCAGAGACACTCTCGCCATTGATCAACGCAGCCAGTCCTGCCACGGTCCTGCCACTGTCCAGGAAGGCCGCCAGCGCCGGGGCGTCACCGAACTCCCGCTGGACCTTGAAGATCAGTCGCGCGGCGAGCAGCGAATGGCCACCAATGTCGAAGAAGTCGGCGTTGACGTCGGTCACCGGCGCGGCCAGGAGCTCTTCCCAGAGCGCTGCGACCCGCACTTCCGTCTCGTCCCGCGGCGGCTGGACGGCACCGCGACCCGCCGCGGGTGATGCCGGCGTCGGCAATGCAGCCTTATCGAGCTTGCCGCTCGCGGTCGTCGGTAGCTCGGCGATGTAGGTGAACGAGCTCGGGATCATGTGTTCCGGTAGTCGACGGCGCAGCCAGTCACGCACATCGCCCTCGCGCGGGCAGCCGGGCCCGTCGACGAGGTACGCCGCCAGTTGCTTTTCGCCGTTGGGCCCCTCGTTGACGACGACGGCACACGAGGTGACGCCCGGGTGCTCACACAGGGTGGACTCGATCTCGCCTGGCTCGATGCGGAATCCGCGAATCTTGAGCTGGTCGTCGTAGCGGCCCAGGTGTTGGAGTCGGCCGTCGGGCAGGAACCTGCCCCGGTCGCCGGTCCGGTACATCCGGCCGCCGGGGTGGAAGGGATCCTCCCCGAAGCGGCGCGCCTGCTCGTCGGGACGGTTGTGGTAGCCACGAGCCACCGCGACCCCGCCGATGGCGATCTCGCCGGGCACCCCGACCGGTAGCAATCGGCCTTCAGAGTCGACGACGTACATCCGCACGTTCGAGAACGGCGTGCCGACCGTGACGGTATCGCCGTCGGCCAGCTTGACCACGGTGTCGATGATCGTCGCCTCGGTCGGGCCGTAGGTGTTCCACACCTGGCCACATCGTTGCAACAGCGCTTTAGCCAGACCGTCTGGCAACGTTTCGCCGATCGACGCGGCCGCGAGTCGGCGGTTGCCGCTCCAGCCCGAAGCAACCAGCGCTGCCCACGTCGTGGGCGTCGCCATCATGTAGGTGGCGCCGCTGTCGACGATGAGTTGGCCCAGGGCAACCGGTTCCGTCGCTTGCGCCGAGCTGGCCAGGACCAGCTTGGCACCGCACGCCAGTGCGCAGAAGATATCGCCGAGCGCGACGTCGAAGGATATCGACGCCACCGACAACACGGTGTCGTTGGCCGTGACACCCATTTCGCCGAACATGGTGTCCATCAGGTTCGCAACGCTGCGGTGCTCGACGAGCACTCCCTTGGGACGGCCGGTCGAGCCCGAGGTGTAGATCACGTACGCGAGGTCGTCGGGCGCGACGGCCACCTGAAGGGTCTGCGCGGGTATGGATGCGCGAAGGTCGATCACGACGGCGTCGTTGGCTTCCCAATCGACCGGCAATGGGTGGTCGGTCACGATCATGTCAGCGCCGGCATCGTTGACGCTGAAGCTGTTTCGAGCGGCCGGCTGGCGCGGGTCCAGCGGTAGGAAGGCCGCACCCGACTTCAGGATCCCGAGCAGAGTCGCGATCAAATCGGGACTCCGATCCAGCAGCACCGCGACAACCGAGCCCGGCTGGGCGCCGGCGGCGGCCAGCCGCGCGGCGATGGCGTTTGCCCGGTCGTCCAACTGTCGATACGTCACCGTGGCGTCGCCGACCTCGACCGCAACCGAATCGGGCGTTCGTTCGACTTGTGCGCTGACGATGTCGTGCACGGTGGGCGCGCCGGACGACGCGCTGCTGGTCGGGTTCCAGCCGAGCTGACGCTCGCGCTGTTCGGCGGTCAGCGAATCATGTTCTCCCATCGGCACTTCCGGAGCGAGGCCAACCTGCTCGAGTACGCGGCAGAAATGCCCCAGCATCGCGTGCGCCGTCTCCCGTTCGAACAGCTCCGTGCTGAAGAAGAATCGCCCCTCGATGCCGCCCTCGGGCCGCTCGTCCAGTTCGATGCTGAGGTCGAACTTCGACGACCCGAGCGCGTCGCGAACGGTGGTCTCCATCAGGTGCAGTGACCAGTCGTCGGCTGGTGATGCCAACTGCGGTTCGAGCGCCAGCGACGTTTGGAACAGCGGGTTGCTGCGGGCATCGCGCGCGACACCGAGCCCGCTCACCAATGTCTCGAACGGCACCGCGTCGCTGACCGCCTCGGTGATCACGCGACCGGTCCGGCTGACCAGCGAGGTAAACGATTCGTCGGCCGACACGGCACAGCGCACGACGACCGGCGTGACCGCGTAGCCTGCGACCGAGAACAGGTCGCTGCGCTGACGCAGGTCGTGCGGGGTGCCGAAGACGACTTCGTCGGACTCGCTGTACAGGTGCAACCACCACGCGTAGGCGGCCGACAGCGCGTGGAACAGCGTGCCGCCCGCTGCGCGGGCGGCGGTGCGCAACCGTTCGACGGTGTCGTGGTCCACAGTCAGCGGAATCGTCCCGCCGTTGAACGTCTGCCGCGATGGCCGCGGATGGTCGAGCGGCAGCTGCGTGGATGCGATGTCCGCCAACCGATCGCGCCACCGTTCGATGCGTTTGGCCATCTCCGGCCCGCGAATCCAGTCCAGCTCCCATTGGGTGTAGTCGGCGTACTGCGCCTCCGGGTGTCGCAGCGCCGACGGCACGCCGGTGACGTGACTGCGGTACAACGCAACGAGTTCCGAGAACACCACCCGGTTCAGCGTCAATCCGTCCCAAATCATGTGGTGCAGGCCGATATAGAGCCGATAGTCGTTGTCGGCGAGGCGAACCAGCCGCGGACGGATCAGCGGTCCGTCGGTGAGGTCGTAGGGCCGCATCGAGTCGGCGGTGACGATTTCGACGGCTCGTGCGGCCGCATCCGCGGCATCGAGGCTCGCAAAGTCCGACACGGGCAGGTCGACTTGCACTGGTTCGCAGACGATTTGATGCGGCACGCCGTCGATCAGATCGAACGTGGTTCGCAACGCCTCGTGTCGCGCTACCACCTCACTGAATGCCCGGCGCAACGCGTCGATGTCCAGCGCGCCGGCTTTGCGGATCTCGACCACTTCGCTCAGCATCAGCGAATCCGGCGCGAGTTGGCTTTGATACCACATTTGCGACTGGGATGCCGAGAGCGGCATTGGACCAGACACTGTGACCGGGTTGAGTGTGGCCGGCTCGGTGACGGCACGGTTCGAGCCGGCGGCCAGGATGCGTCGTTCAAGGAGAGCACGGCGGATTTCGCTGAGCCGCGCAGCTTCGTCGGTGCCGATGCTTGTCATAGCTGCCACCTAATCGGGAGTTTCTCGAGCCCACGGAGCTTAAGATTGGCGCGCCACTGTAGGGGACCGCCGCACAGTTCGAGGCCGGGCAGGCGACTGAGCAAGGCATCGAAGGCGATTTGGGCCTCGATCCGGCCCAGCGGGGCACCGAAGCAGAAGTGCGGACCCCACCCGAATGCCAAGTGCCGGTTGTCGTGTCGGGTCAGGTCGAGCCGATTCGGGTCGGTGAAGCGGGCCGGGTCGCGGTTGGCGGCACCCATCACTGCGATCACCGACTGACCCTGCTCGATCGGTTGACCGCCGAGCACCAGGTCTTCGGGCGCGATCCGGGTGGTCTGTTGACTCGGGCTCTCGAAGCGCAGCAATTCCTCGATCGCGGCAGGCAGCATGCTCGGGTCGCCGCGCAGCTGCTCGAGCGCGGAGGGGTTGCGTAGCAAAGTCACCAGGCCGTTGCCGATCAGGTTGGTGGTCGTCTCCATGGCGCCCACCATCGTGATGATCGTATTGGCGATCACCTCTTCCCGGGTGAGCCGATCTCCTTGCACGCGGGCCTGACTCAGCAATCCGATGAGTCCCGTGCTGGGTGCGTCGGCGTTCTCTGTCAGCGCCCGCTGCAAGTACTCGGTCATGTCCGAGGTTGCCGTCAGCACCTCGTCGATGCCGTCCGGATTGTTCTGGAAGTTACCCAGGATCTGAGCGAACGTCTGCGACCACTCTTTGAGCTGCTCGTGATCGTGGGTGGGCAGCCCCAGCATTTTTGCGCTGACGATCGCGGGCAGCGGGCCAGCGAAATCGCTCATCAAGTCCATCTCGCCGTATGCGATGACCCGGTCGATCAGACCGTCTGCAATGCTGCGGATCTGCTCGCGCAGTGCCTCGACGCGGCGAGCGGTGAACGCGTGCGATGCCAGGGCGCGGACTCTGCGGTGTTGATGTGAGTCCATGAAAAGCATTTGCTTGACCATGATCTCGGCCACCGGCGCGAGGCGCTGCATACCGAGTTCGGCCAGCCGGTCGGGGCTGGGTGTGCACTCGGCCCCGAAGCGCCCCAATACCTCGACGACGTCGTCGTAGCGGGTGAGCACCCAGGCGTGCAGGAACCGATCCCACAGCACCGGGGACTCCTGCCGCAATTGGGCGTAGAGCGGGTAGGGGTTGGCCAGAACATCGGGGTCGAGCAGGTGGTACAGGCTCAGTGATCCGGTGCGCGTGGTCATCCCGCGAGCTCTTCGTCAAGGGTTCCGTCGAAGCCCATCACCGCGCTCGCTTCGAGCAGCTCGTCGTCGCTCATGGCTTCGATGTCGGCCATCAGCAGACGCTCGACCTCTACTGCCATCTCAGCCACCGTGGGGTTGTCGAAGACCGAACGCAGCGGAACCTCGATGCCGAACCGCTCCCCGATCCGGACCGACAACTGCGCACCCAACATCGAGTGCCCACCGAGGGCAAAGAAGTCCTCGTCGATCCCGATTGCGGGCAACCAGAGCCGCTCGGCAACGATACCGGCCAGGATTTCCTCAAGGTCGTTTCGCGGAGGTGTCAACTGATCGCGGCCGGCGATTTGCGAACCGCGCTCGCGCAACGCCTTCCGATCGATCTTGCCGTTCGTGTTGACCGGCAGCTCGTCCAGCATCGTGCAATCGGACGGAATCATGTGCTCAGGCAACCGCTTCGAGAGAAATTCACGGAGCTCCGCGGTGGCGGGTGCACGCCCCGCAGCCCCGACGATGAAGGCGCGGAGCCGTTGCGATCCGTTGTGACCGACCGCGACGACCGCGCTCGTGCGCACTTTCGGGTGCTGGTCGAGCACCGCGGCGATCTCGCCGAGCTCGATCCGTAGACCGCGAATGTTGACCTGCTCGTCGAGCCGCCCCAGGTGAATGAGTTCGCCGCCGGGACCGATACGCACCAAATCGCCGGTCCGGTAACGGCGGCACCCTGCAGCGTCGAGGAAGAACCGGCCCTGGTTGTGCACCGGATGGCCGACGTAGCCACGACCAACCGATACTCCACCGATGATGAGCTCACCCTCACCACCGGCCGGCACGGGCTGACCATTGCGATCCACCACGCTCAACGTGACGCCGGTGATGGCAGTGCCCAGTGTCGGAAGCTCAGCCGATTCTCCGGCGACACCGGACGGCACGACCGTTCCGGACGTCGACACCACGCCGGCCTCCGAGACACCGTAATTGTTGACAAGACGAAACGGCAGGTCCGCGCGCGGGCGTCGGTGCAGCACGTCGCCGCCGGTGAGCATCACTCGCAAAGCTGCGGTAGCAGGCCAGTCGAGGCTGAGAAGTTCCTCGCAGAGCGAGGTCGGGACAAAAGTTGTCGTAATGCGTTGCTCGACCAGCCAATCGCGTAGCGCGACCGGATCGGTCTTGACGCTCTCGGGAGGGATGACCAGGCAGGCACCAAGCGCCAGGCAAGACCAGATCTCCCACACCGCGGCGTCGAAACCCGGGCTTGATATCAGTGCGCATCGATCGGAATGGGTTGTCTCGAAGGCCTTTTCGTGCCAGTCGACGAGATTGCCGAGGCTGCCGTGCTCGATGAGCACACCCTTGGGGCGTCCGGTCGATCCTGACGTGAAGACGATGTAGGCGGGGTCGCCGGTCGCGAGCGTGCCGCACGCGGCTGGGGCTGCTCCGACGGGTTGCGCCGGATCCACCGTGCGTACGGCATCGAGGCGCGTCGCGGTATCCGCCTGTGCAACGAGAACTTGCGCACCCGATTCGCCGATCATGTAGCTGAGTCGGTCATTGGGATACGCCGGGTCGAGCGCCACGTAGCAACCACCCGCAGCAAGGATGCCCAGTGCAGCGACCACGAGGTCACGAGAGCGGGGCACGCACAGTGCAACCGGATCGCCTGGCAGCACGCCGATCTCGTGCAACCGCCCGGCCAGCGCCAGGGCGCGTGACCACAATTCGCCGTAGGACAGGTCGCCGTCCAATGCCGTCAAAGCTGGTGCCCCCGAGCGTTCGTGTGCGAAGCGTTCGAGTCGCGACACGACGTCGAGTGGATGGTCACTCATGTTTCTCTTACCCTTCCCGAGCGCCCAAAGGGCTGCCCCACGCTCGGATTGCCCCGGGGCCGGCGGTGTGATGAAAGTGCTGTCAGGCCCAGCTGGATCCGACGGCGGAGTCGGTGGACGACATGTTGTTGCCTGCCGTCTGGACCTTTTGGCCGTGGGAGTTGGCTTGTTCGTAGATGACCTGGAAGTTGCGGCCCAACTGGGTGATGAACTCCTGGCAGGCCACCGAACCCGAGCCACCCCAGAAGTCACCGGCGGCCAGCACATCGCGAACGATGCTTTGGTGCTCGGCCTCCAGGGAGGCGGCCTGGGCGCGGATCAGGGCGCCGTGGGCATCCACGTCACCGAACTGGTAGCTGATCGACATGAGTGTTCTCCTAAGTAGTTTCGGTGTCGGTGGATTAGCTGGACAGGATCTGCTGCGAGGCCTGCTCTTGGGCTTCGTAGTTGTTCGCGTCGCGAATCAACCCGTCCCGGACACCGTGCAGCATGTTCACGATGTTGCGGAACGCGGTGTTCATCTGACCCATCGTGTCGTAGGAGGTGGCCTGAGCGGTACCGCTCCAGCCGGCGCCGGCGATGTTCTGGCTCGACGCCCACATCTTGCGGGCCTCGTCCTCTACGGTCTGCGCGTGGACGTCGAAACGTCCCGCCATCGCCCGCATTTCGTGCGGGTCAGTCATAAAACGAGTAGGCATAACTTCTTCTCCTTGGTTGAGGTAGTCGGCGAAAGTGGTTGATGCCAAAGATGGTCAGCGCGGACCGTGTCCGTTGCCGTTTTGGCCGTACCCGTTATGGCCGTTGTATCCGTTGTGCCCGCCGTATCCGTTGTGGCCGTTATAGCCATTGCCGTTTGGTTCGTTGTTGGGCAGATAGACGATGTGCGGCGTGTAGCCCGGAGCTGGCGGAAGTCCTGCTGGCATTCCGTATCCGCCGGCCGGGGCCATCGGGGCGGATGGGTAGCCGGCGCCCGGCGAACGCGTCAGCACCTTGAGTCGTGGGCCGTACTTGGAGGCGACCGCGCCGCCCACGCCGGCCGCGGCTGCGACTCCGGCCGCCCGACCCAGCCCGCCGGGCAGCACCGGAAGGCCGAACGGGAATCCCTCCCCCACCTCGGCGGAGAGGCCGGGTAGCGGGGTAGCCAGCGGCATCCCGGCCAGCCAGGTCGGCGTCGCGGCCATGCCCCAGCTCGGTGGCACCGATAGTGCGCCGACCGATGCGGCGGCTCCCATGCCGGCCAAACCGCTCGCGCCACTGGCGAATCCGCCGACGGCTCCGCCCATCGACGCCGCGGCGCCACCCGCCGCGGCTGCAGCGGCGGGAGCTGCGGCGGCTGCAACCGGCATCATGGCCTGGTTGATGGCGGTGCTGATCGGCGTACCCATGAGAGGTCCCATCGCATCGAGACCCATGAACAGTCCGAAGAGCCCGATGTAGTTGTAGACGTCTCCGAGCAGGGTCGACGAATCCAGTCCGGGTAAGCCGGTCGACGAAGTCGTCGCCGAGGTGCCCGCCGACGTCAGGCTGTTGAGAACGTCGGTGAACAACGTCGACAGCGAGGTCGATGACGCGGCGGGCGTCGAGAGGTTCTGCAGGCCGCCCGGGACGTTCGCGACCAACTGAGACAGCGCCGATTGCACGCCCGCGCCCGACGATGCCGCGGCGGATTGGGCGACGGCGGACGCCTGGTTCGCCGATCCCGCCGGATTCGTGGTCGCCGGCGGCGCCGTGATCGGCGTCAGCTGGGTGGCGGCTGCCGAGTTTCCGGCGTACCCGTACATCGCGGCGGCGTCCTGTGCCCACATTTCGCCGTACTGCGCCTCGGTCATCGCGATGGCCGGGGTGTTCTGACCGAAAACGTTGGTAACGTTCAGCATCGCCAATTGTTCACGATTGGCCGCGATCATTTCCGGCGGCACCATCGCGGAGAACGCCGCCTGATATGCGCTCGCCGCCGAGCGGGCCTGGCCGGCCGTCTGTTCGGCCTGCTCGGCTGCGGAGTTCAGCCACGCCACATACGGCGTCACCGCATCCTCCATCGCCGCCGATGACGGACCTCGCCAGCTGTCGTCGGTCAGCTCGGACGTCACCGCCGCGTATGACAATGCCGTGGAACGCAATTCGGCCGCCAAGCCATCCCATGCCGACGCAGCAGCCAGCATCGAACTCGACCCGGGACCGGCATACATTCGCCCTGAGTTGACTTCTGGCGGTAGGCCCCCGAAATCCATGACCGAGTCCTCGTCGGCTCTACAGTGCCGCAGCCGCGTTGGCGGCCTCGGTTGAGGCATACGATTCGGCGCTGGCCCCGAGCGTTTGCACGAACATGTCATGGATAGCCGCCGCCTGGGCGCTCACCGCCTGGTAGAGCTGCGCGTGCGCGGCGAACTGCGCGGCGGTCAGGGCGGATACCTCGTCGGCTGCGGCCGGAACCACGCCGGTGGTGGGAGCCGCCGCGGCGGCATTTCCCGCAGCCATGGCGGAGCCGACGCCCTGCAGGGAACCGGCCGCTTCCCCCAGCGCCTCCGGCTGAGTAGTCACGAACGACATGTGCTCCTCCTTGCGGTAGGACCCGCGGCCTGCAAGCCCGAGCTTGTTAGATACCGTCCACCTTGTCATCCGTAGTATTACATACTATTTGACTGGTTACAAGCTGATATCTGTATACATAGTTTATGAATAGCTGATACCGCATGCAGGTCTGTCAACCGCTGTCTGCGAAGGCGTGGAGGACCGGGACGACGTCGGCGGTGAGCCAATCCTCGTTCTCCGATCGATCACCCGCCGTCGTTGCGATGTACTGAAGCCAGGCCAGCGCGATCGCAACCCGCTCGTCGAACGGGTCCGCACAGGCGCTCAGCGCAGTCAGCACGCGTCGTTCCGAGTCGGACAGGCCGCTCTCGACGCGCCGTCCGACTATCTCGCCGAGATCTGCTCCCTCGACTTGAGCGCTGGCGGCCAGCACCATCAAATACACGTCGACAAGCGCCGGGCGATCGCCACGGGCCTTATCCCAGGCCACGATGCGGTTGACCGGACCCTGCGGTCCCGCCATCCGCACCGACCTTGGGCTATACCCGCCGTGCGTCCAGCACACCGTCGTGCGCCGGCCGACGACGGCACGAGTCAGCATTGTTTCGAGCCGTTGCAACTCGGGCACCAATCCGGGATCGCGCCGGCGGCACGCGGCGACGAGGGTCGCGACCGGGCCGACAACCCACTGCCGTACCGCTGAGAGGTTGTCCACCACAATCGATCTGGCCGTCGCTCGGTGCAACGGAACGATCGCATGAAGCGCCATCGCGGTCAGTTCCTCGAACCGGTGCGGGTGGTCGGCAAGCACATCCGCCATGCGAATTCCGGGCCGGTAGGACTCGACGCAGACGGTCGCTTCGTTGCGCTCGTCGAAAGCCAAGACCCGCGGAACCAGTTCGCGCCACGCCTTGTCGAGTCCCGGTTGACTGACGACTTCGGCAACCAACCGGCGCTGCGTGCGTAATTCAGAGGCGCCGCGAAGATCGCGGGCGACCTTCATGATCGCGACCGCCGGTCCGCCCTCGGCACGCAACTGGCTGAGCCGGATCACCCGGCTCTCCATTCCGGTACCGGCATTCGGGCGAGACCGCGACAGCAGTCCGAGGAGGTGCTCAGAGGTGGCCGCGCGAGTCGTCACGGGTGCTTCACCCCGCTGCCGTTGCACAGCGACGCGACCGGCCGTTGAAGGGTTCGCGGCGACACCAGGCGGCCGCCCCATTCGCCGATGTTGCCGAGTTGGTCCGCCAACTCGGGTTCGAGGTCGCCCGACAGAGCCAGCACCACGTCTGGCTGGTCGGCTTCGATCCGCCTCGGGTCGTGAATCGGGATCCGGGTACCCGGCGTGAAGCAGCCGTGGCGGTAGGGGTCGCGATCGACGATGTACTCCACTAGGTCGCTTCGTATGCCGCAGTAATTGAGTAACGTGCCTCCAGAACAATGACTTCCGTAACCGACCACGCGCTCGCCGGCTGCGCGGCAGTCGAGCAGAAATCGAAGCAGATTCTGCCGGAGCGTTGCGGTGCGCGACCGTAGTTGGAGGTAACCCTCCACGCGGTGCAGTCCCGCCGCCTTCTCCACGCGC
Source organism: Mycobacterium paraterrae (assembly GCF_022430545.2). NCBI lineage: Bacteria > Bacillati > Actinomycetota > Actinomycetes > Mycobacteriales > Mycobacteriaceae > Mycobacterium > Mycobacterium paraterrae. The sequence goes on from NZ_CP092488.2 coordinate 692,337, forward strand.
AGAACGTCGACGACCCGATCACTGGGCGGCGCCGCGGCGCGTGCCGGCCGGGCCCAGATGCGCAGTGAGCCGCCGCAAGTCGGCAGCAGCTCCGCGTCGACGACATTGAGTCCCGCGGTCGCCAGCGCGCGGGTCGCCGAAAGCAGGGTGTAGTAATGCACGTTGTCATGATCGATGGCATCGAACTGGCTCTCCTGCACCAGCTTCAGCGCGTGCCGTACCTCGATGCTCAGCCAGCCATCGTCGGCCAATAGTGCGCGCAGCGCCCGGGTGAAGCTGCGCAGATCCGAAATGCGCGAGTAGACGTTGTTCGCCACCAGCAGATCGGCCGGCCCGTGCTCACCCCGTATCTCTCGCGCCAGCGACTCGCTCAAAAACGCTGCGACCGTTTGCACTCCGCGATCGCGAGCGATCACCCCGACGTTGACGGACGGCTCGATGCCCAGACAAGGAATTCCCGCTGCGGCGACATGGCGAAGGAGATAACCATCGTTGCTGGCGACTTCGACAACGAACGAGTCGGATGAAAGTCGCAAGCGCTTGATGGTGTCGACGACGTACCTTTTTGCGTGCTCTGCCCAGGACTCCGAGAACGACGAGAAGTATGGGCGATCGTCGTCCACGACGCCCGGCCAGGTCAGCGCGGGAATTTGTAGCAGCAGGCAGTTCTCACACAACCGCAGATTCAGCGGGAAAGTCGGCTCGGCGAAATCGAGTTCACCCGGCGTGAGGAAGCTATTGCACGGTGGCGTCGCACCGAGGTCGAGCACACTTCGCAGACGCTCTGAATCGCAGAGCCGACAACGCAACTGCGTCAACGTAGTTGGCGTACCGTTAGCGGAATCACCTTTCATGACGAATTCCGTCGAAGCCCGGACCGCGGCGGGGGCACACCGCGGCCCGGGCGTTTCGGGGAGGTCCACGCCAACTCGAGGGTCACGCGCTCGGCTGCCTGCTGTGCAGCGAGGCCGACACCGGCCGAGTGGAGGGACCTGTCATCGAGGCCGCAGTGGGAAAAGACGCTGCGGCCGAGTGTGCGGTCGTTCATCAATATGCCCCGTCGCTGGCTACGACCGCCTTGAGAGTCTTTGCGATGAGCAGGAAGTCGCTCGCCATCGACCAGTTGTCGACGTAGGAAAGGTCCAAGCGCACCGATTCTTCCCACGGCAGATCCGAGCGTCCGTTTACCTGCCACAGGCCGGTGACACCCGGCTTGACCAGCAGGCGGCGCTTGACATCGCCGTCGTACTGCAACACTTCCCGTGGCAGCGGCGGCCGCGGACCGACCACGCTCATGTCCTGCTTGAGCACATTGATGAATTGCGGCAACTCGTCGATGCTGAACCGGCGAAGGATCCTGCCCACCGAGGTGACGCGGGGGTCCTCGCGGATCTTGAACAGCACTCCGCCTTCACTTTCGTTGAGTGCCAGCAATTGCGGAATCTGTCGGTCCGCACCGTCGACCATCGTGCGGAACTTGAGCATGGTGAACGGCTTTCCATCTAGGCCTATCCGCTCCGAGGGATAAAAGACCGGCCCCTTGCTGGACAGTTTGATGGCGATCGCCGCCGCAATGAGCAACGGTGCCGTCCCGATCAGCGCGGCTAGTGCGAAGCACGAGTCGAACGCGCGTTTCTGGAAGCTCTTGGCCCCTTGGTACTGCGGTTTCTCCACATGCAGGAGCGGAAAGCCAGCGACGGGTCGCAGCGCCAACCGACCCTCGGCGACATCCATCACCCCGGGGGCCACCACCAGGTCGACATCCATGGTCTCCAGTCGCCACATCAGCTGCCGAATCCCTTGTGCTCCAAAGCGTTCGGTTCCCGTCAGCGCAACGGTGTCGGCCTTGCAACGCGCGATTGCGGCGAGCGCGTGGGACTCGTCACCGAGGATCGGGATCTGTTGACCCCTGACCGCGAGGGCTTTGCCACGCGACGGCCCGTAACCCGGGATGCCGGCCCCGACGACCACGTAGCCGGCTCGGGGATTACGGGTCAACTCCTCGATGAGGTGCAAGACGCCCTTGCGATCTCCGATCGCGAGCACCATGGTCTGGTATTTACCGCGAACGCGTTGGCCGGCAATGTAGTAACGCCACAGCGCGCGGCTCGCCAGCAATCCGAGCGTGCCCACCGGTAGCGCCACAGCCAGGTAGCCGCGGGCCAGAAAGATCTTCGCCAGCAGGGTGACCATCGCGATGATCCCGAACGTCCAGAACGAGGCGCTGACGATGCGCCGGTATTCCTCGATCCCCGCCCCGATGATGCGAATGGAGCGTGCGCGGAACGCGGTGATCGAGGTGAGCCATAGCGCGGCGAACACAACGGAGAACACCGTCATCATCTCGCCGCTGTAGACCGACGCATGCGGTGAGTCACCGAATCGGACGAACTGGGCGAGGGCGACCGCGGCGCACACGATCACCGCATCGGTGAGGCGCAGGCGCCGCGAGTATTGGTACTGCCACCGACGGGCAGATTGTGAAGTGACGCTCTGCGTCTCAGGCAGCACGGGCGGCGCGAGGGTTTTCTGCAGAGGAACGTTCGGCGTGATCGAGATCGTCATAACGGCCTGTTTCCTGGCTGGCGGGTCGTCGAATGGCGGCACGGCGTTGTGTTCGAGTGGTGGATGGTCACGAGGCCGCTCTCCCGACCGAGGCCAGCAGCGGCCAGCTCGCGTCCCGGTCGGAGATCACGCTTACCGGCAACGGCCAGTCGATCCCGAATTGCGGATCGTCCCATCGGAATCCCTGTTCTTCTTCAGTGTCGTAGGCACCGCTGACCTGATAGAGGACTTCGGTGTTGTCGGCAAGAGTCTGGAATCCGTGTGCGATGAACGGGGGAAGGAACAGCGCGCGACGATTGTCGGCGCTCAGCTGCACCATCACGTGGTCGCCGTAGTTGCGCGACTCCGGCCGCACGTCCACCGCAACGGCGACGACGGCGCCGCGGGTGCAGCGCACCAACTTGGCCTCGACGTTGGGCGGTACCTGGCGATGGATACCGCGCAGCGTCCCTCTCGCGTAGCTGTAAGCCACATCGACTCGCGCGACACCTGACAGCAGGCCGTACTTCTCGAACTCGTTGGCGCAGAACAAGTGTGAGACGAATCCGCGGTCGTCGCGGGCCGGCTCGATGTCGACGATCGTCACGCCGGCGACGTCAGTCGGTGTGTACTTCACTCGAACCCTCCTCTGTCCGTACCCTTTTCACCGTCTTCGCTCATTCGCCGGACACCCGAACCCGATGCGGCCTTCTCTACCGCGAAGGCCTCTGCGTAACGCGCATTGCACTGCACCCCGCGGACGCGCATCAAAGCGAGGAACGCCTCGTCGTCGAACCATCTGCGACGCGATTGAGACAGGTAGCACTGGGCGATCAGCCGCGCTTTCTCATGTGCCGTCTCGGTCGGAATCGGCAGATACAGCGACAGATTGAGCAAGTCGGAGTCGGGCGTGAGGATCTCGTAGCCGAGAATCAGGTGTTCGCTGAACGCCGTCGGAATCAAATCGGCCAGCACCTCGCGGTCTTTCTCACCGTCGCCGGTGTGCGGCCCCAACACGATGTCCGGCTCGCAGTCGCGGCGGAAGTCGGCCAGGATTTGTTTGGCCCAGCGGTGGTTCGTGCCGAGCTCACCGGCGGGTAGGTCAGCGACGGTCAATCGCACGTCCGCCGAGGGGCACAACGTGATGAACGCGTTCTTCTCCTCGACCTCGCGCTCGGTGGCGCCACCGGTCAGTACCAGAGCGTGTACCACGAGATCGGGTTTGTCGGAGGCGATTTCCATCAGCGTTGCCCCGGCGCCGACGGCGATGTCGGAGCAGTTCGCGCCGACGACCGCGATGGCGTTCAGGTTCACCGGTGTCAGCGCGAGCATGTCGGGCGCCCCGTCCAGCGGCGCAGATCTTGCGTCAAGGTCTGCCGCCGCGCAGCTGCCGACGAAGGAGTGTGCACTGCGCCTCCTACCTTCGGGCGACGGCTGCTTGGTCGCCGACACGGATCAAACCGATCATTACTTTCTTGGGTAGTATACATACGTTTTGAATGATGTTAAGACTTTTCTTGAACTAGTGGTTTGAGACTGGCGTAAAGCGGTGCCTCCGGGGCCGCCAGGTTCGATCCGGCTAGCCGGCGTAGATCGGCCGTTGAACCATGCTTGGGCGGTAGTTGTAACGAGCGGCAAGTGGCGACCGGGCGCTGCCCTGTGCCGGCGGCGCCTGAGTCATCGGGGCCCCGATCGGGCCGGCGGGGCTACTCGCCGGCGCTAATGGAGCGATCGGCAGCCCGCTGCCTGGTGGCATGGCCGAGGCGACGTGACTGAATGCCGGCGCAGCCGAGGTCCAGCCGGGCGGCACCGACAACGCACCCAGCGACGCCGCACGCGCGGATGCCGCCGATACTGCGGCCGCGCGCGAACCCACGACGCCCGCACCGGGAGTCGCGCCGATATCCAGCGACGACTTGAACATCGGGAATCCGCCGCCAAGCGCGCCGGTCGCCGGCGCCAAAGTATTCGCCAGCGACCCGGACGAGCTGAGCATCGAGACCGCCGAGGTCAACATCGAGGCAGCCGACGTGGCTCCCGACGCCGCGGTCGTCCCCGCCGTCAACGCGGTGCCCGACGTCGACGTCGATGTCGTCAACGACGCCAGCGGTGAAGTCGATGTCGTCGACGTTGCCGCAGTAGCGGCGGCGGCCTGCGCGGCGCTAGGCGTTGCCGCGGCGGAGCCCAGCGGCGAAACCGTCTGCGCGACCGTCCCGACCGGTGTGCCCGCCGCCTGTGTCACCGCAGCGGCCATTCCGGCGATTCCCGACGAGTTGGCGGTGGGCTGCGGCGGCGTAAACGGCGCCATGGTCGAGGCGGCGGACGAGGCGGCGGCGTATCCGTACATCGCGGCAGCGTCTTGAGCCCACATTTCGAAGTAGGCGGCCTCGGTCGCCATGATGGCCGGGGTGTTCTGGCCGAAGAAGTTCGTCGCGATCAGCGCCAACAGCAGCGCACGGTTGGCGGCGATCACCGGTGGCGGCACGGTCATCGCGAATGCTGCCTCGTAGGCAGCGACGGCCGCTTTGGCCTGCGCGGCGGCCTGCTCGGCCTGGACAGCTGTCGCGCCGATCCACGCTACGTAGGTGGCGCCCGCGGCGGCCATCGATGCGGAGGAAGGTCCGAGCCAGGAGGTCGTGAGATCGGCGATCGCGGATCCGTAGGCGGATGCCGCCAGGTAAAGCTCGTCCGCCAATGCGTCCCAGGCCGCGGAGGCGGCCGCCATCGGCCCCGCCCCCGGCCCGGTGTACATCAAGCCGGAGTTGATCTCCGGGGGCAGCGCCTCGAAACCGAACATTACGAATCGCCTCGCACACAGTTGCGGAGGGCAGCTTGCCAACCTGCCGCGTGGGACGATAGAAGCCAGTCCCGCTTGACAGATACCCCCAGACCGTCCATCTGCATGTCAGCAGTTTTACATACTTTTTGAATCATGTATAGGCTTGAACAGACCGTAAGTCTTGCTAGAGTTGGTCACAGTGCATCGACTCAGGGGTGGCTTTCGAGTCGCGTCGATCGCGACTGCAAATCGCAATTGGACTAAGCTCGATCAACGACGCCTCGAGACCAAGGGGCCCGTGGAGGAGCTTCGCGGCGGGAGCGTTCTGAGGTGGCCCACACTATGACCGAGACGACCGACACACGGGCGGATACCACCCGCCATCAAATTCTGCGCGCCGCCGCCGGACAGTTCGCGCGCCTGCCCTACCACCAAGTCGGCCTCGACGACGTGCTCGCCGAAGCCGAATTGACCAAGGGCGCAATGTATTTCCACTTCCGGTCCAAGCATGCGCTCGCGCTGGCGATCATCGAAGACCACATCACCCGGTCCGATGAGGCGATCACCGACCTGCTGGCCCGCAAGCTGTCTGGGCTCGAAACCTTGATCGACTTCTCGTATCAGCTGGCGCTGCGCGACATCAGCGAGGACATGTCGCGCTCGGCGCTGCACCTGGTCGAGTCCATCGGGCGGGTCGAGGGCCTGCAAACCAAGCTGCACAAAAGCTGGATCGACAATCTCACCGTCGCCGTGCAACGCGGTATCGCCGAGGGCGACGTGCTGCCGGACTGCGACCCGGTCGAGGTGGGCCGCCTGGTCGCGTCGACGTACATGGGCCTGCGACAGACCTCCAACTTGGACGAACCCGAGCGCTTCCTGCGTGACTTCCAGCAGACGTGGACGCTGCTATTGCCGGGTTTCGTGCGTCCTGAGCGGATCGACTACTTCCGTCAGTTCATCGGGCGGCGCACCACCATCGCGATCGCGAGCACCTCGGCACTGACGGGATCGACGTGACAGACACCGCTTTCACCGAGCGGCCAACCGACCGTGAACCCGCGGTGCTCCTGCTAGGCTTTGCCGCCGAGTCAGTGCGAAACCGACGGTCCGGAAGTTGAGCGCACTAGCGGAACTCCGGAGGTACTAGACGATGGCCCGTCAAGTTCGGTCGGAAGCGACCCGGCGAAAAATTCTCGATGCGGCAGTCGACGTATTCACCGAAGTCGGGTTCGCTGCCGCCGACCGTGGCGCGATCATCGAGCGCACTGGAATGACCAAAGGCGCCTTCTACCATCACTTCGACTCAATGGAGTCGCTTGCCGCCGCCATCATAGAAGACGGCGCCAACCTGGTGGTCGCCGAGTTGGGCGCGATGTCGGACTCGTTTTCCCCCGCGCTGGAAAACATCCTGCATGGCACCTTCGTCACCGCGGATCTGTACGCGACCAACAAGGTGGTCCGCACCGCAGAGCAGTTGAGCCTGGCCTTCGGCAAGTTCAACAAGGACGCTGGCGCGGCGTATGCGGCGTGGGTCGAGGCGATGACCGCCGAGGCCCGGCGGGCGATCGCCGAAGGCGACATCCGGGAAGACCTGGACCCCCTGATGGTCAGCGAGTCGATCGTCGGCGCCACCTTTGGCGCCCGGATGGTGGGCCAGCGCACGGACAACGGGAACGACCTGGTCCGCCGGCTGACACAGATGTGGGAGCTGTTGTTTCCCGCGATCGTCACCGAGGCGTCGCTGGGTTATTACCGCGAGTTCCTGGCGCGCGAGGCACTGCGCCACGTCGAGCACGAGGAGTAGCCCCGACCGGTCAGCGCCCGCTGGCCCAGAGTTCCTCGGTCAAGTCCTGAAAGGTCGCCAGCGCGATGGCATCATCGGCGCGCCGCATCGCGGACCTGCTCATCAGCGCCCGCACGGTCGAGCCGTCCTTATGGGCCAACTCGACGATCATGTTGGCCAGCCCGTCGACGACGGAGAGCACCGATTCCGTCTCGAGCGCCCCGTAGAAGATGTCGTGAAACCTCAAGGCCACGACCTCGTCGGCGTCCCGGCCCAAAATCTCGGCGAAGGCGGTGTTGGCGAACACGATGGTGCCGTCTTGCAGCACCGCGAGGGTAGGGACCGGAATCCGCTCCAGCAGCACTAACGCGGGCAACTCGCGGAGCACCTCCGCCGGAGATCGGCTGGCCTGCGCAGTTCGTCGTCGGTCCACTGCTTGATTATTGTCCATCGCGGCGTCCATCGCCGAATGTGCGTTGCCGGTCTGTTTTGCCGCAGGCGTGCGCATAATGACACGCTGAACAGGTGGCGACACACTGCGAGGGAGGGTTGCATGACCGGGACGACTAAGCACGGCGAATCCGCGGTCATCGTCCTGGCGGCCGGCGCCGGCACCCGGATGCGGTCAGACGTCCCAAAGGTGTTGCACACCCTGGCGGGCCGCAGCATGCTGGCGCATCTGCTGCATGCCACCGCCAAGATGGCCCCGCAGCACCTGGTCGTGGTGCTGGGCCGCGACCACCAGCGCATCGAGCAGTCGGTCGCCGAGTTGACCCAGACCCTCGGCCGCCCGATCGAAACGGCGATACAGGAGCAGCAACTCGGCACGGGCCACGCCGTGCTCTGCGGACTCACGGCGCTACCCGACGATTTCCACGGCGTCGTCGTGGTCACCTCCGGCGACGTGCCGCTGCTCGACGCGGACACGCTGGCCGATCTGGTCGACGCGCACAACACCCGCGGCGCCGCGGCCACCGTACTGACCACCACCGTGGACGATCCGACCGGTTACGGCCGCACCCTGCGCACCCAGGACAACGAGGTGATCGCGATCGTCGAGCAGGCCGACGCGACGCCGTCCCAGCTGGAGATCTGCGAGGTCAACGCCGGCGTGTACGCCTTTGACATCGCGGCACTGCGTTCGGCGCTGAGCCGGCTGTCCTCCGACAACGCCCAGCAGGAGCTGTATCTGACCGACGTCATCGCGATCGTCCGCCAGGACGGCAAGGTGGTGCAGGCCCGACACGTCGACGACAGCTCGCTGGTGGCCGGGGTCAACAACCGGGTCCAGCTGTCCGAGCTAGCCGCCGAGCTCAACCGTCGCATCGTGTCCGCCCATCAACTCGCCGGCGTCACCGTCATCGATCCGGCAACGACGTGGATCGACGTCGACGTCACCATCGGCCGCGACACCGTCATCCAGCCTGGGACACAACTGCTCGGCGGCACCCGCATCGGCGGACGCTGCGCGATCGGACCGGACACCACGCTGACCGACGTCACCGTCGGCGACGGCGCATCGGTGGTCCGCACCCACGGCTCGGACGCCGCCATCGGAGACGGCGCGGTGGTCGGCCCGTTCACGTACCTACGGCCCGGCACGTCCCTGGGCGCCGAGGGCAAGCTGGGTGCATTCGTCGAAACCAAGAACGCCACGATCGGCACGGGAACCAAGGTGCCGCATCTGACCTACGTCGGTGACGCCGACATCGGCGAGCACAGCAACATCGGCGCATCCAGTGTGTTCGTCAACTACGACGGCACCTCCAAGCAGCGCACCACCGTCGGTTCACACGTGCGCACCGGCTCCGACACCATGTTCGTGGCGCCTGTCACCGTCGGCGACGGCGCCTACACCGGCGCCGGAACGGTAGTGCGCGACGACGTTCCCCCCGGCGCACTGGCCGTCTCGGGCGGCCCGCAACGCAACATCGAGGGTTGGGTCGAACGCAAGCGGCCGGGCAGCGCCGCCGCGCAGGCGGCCGAGCGGGCACGCAGATCGACGCCCGCCGGCGACGATGCAGAGCGGAGCGATGCTGAGGAGCGGCGACGACAGACACCCGCCGACGGCGATGAGTCGTCTTCCGGCCCGGCAGCGACCACCTAGTATTCCTACAGCAGCGATCCGATTCGAATCAGTAAAGGCAGCACGTGAGCTACGACTGGACCGATAACCGCAAGAATCTGATGCTCTTCTCCGGCCGGGCCCACCCTGAGCTGGCTGAGCAAGTCGCCAAGGAACTCGACACCCACGTCACCGCGCAGACCGCGCGCGAGTTCGCCAACGGCGAGATCTTCGTGCGCTTCAACGAGTCGGTACGCGGCTGTGACGCCTTTGTTCTGCAGTCGGCCCCCGCGCCGGTGAACGACTGGCTGATGGAATCGCTGATCATGATCGATGCCCTCAAGCGGGGCAGCGCCAAGCGGATCACCGCGGTCCTGCCGTTCTATCCTTACGCCCGGCAGGACAAGAAACACCGTGGGCGCGAACCGATTTCGGCCCGCCTGGTCGCCGACCTACTGAAGACCGCCGGTGCCGACCGGATCGTCACCGTGGACCTGCACACCGACCAGATCCAAGGTTTCTTCGACGGGCCCGTCGACCACATGCGCGGGCAGAATCTGCTCACCGGCTACATCGGCGACAATTACCCGGACGGAAACATGGTCGTGGTCTCCCCCGACTCGGGCCGCGTGCGCATCGCCGAGAAATGGGCCGACGCGCTGGGTGGCGTGCCACTGGCCTTCATCCACAAGACCCGCGACCCGCGCGTCCCCAACCAGGTGGTCTCCAACCGGGTGGTCGGCGAGGTGCAGGGCAAGACCTGCGTGCTGATCGACGACATGATCGACACCGGCGGCACAATCGCCGGCGCGGTGAAGCTGCTGCACAACGACGGCGCCAAGGACGTCGTCATCGCCGCCACCCACGGCGTGCTGTCCGACCCGGCCGCCGAGCGGCTGGCGGCGTGCGGTGCCCGCGAGGTCATCGTGACCAACACACTGCCGATCGGCGAGGACAAGCGCTTCCCGCAACTCACCGTGCTGTCCATAGCCCCGCTACTGGCGAGCACGATCCGCGCGGTATTCGAAAACGGTTCAGTGACCGGTCTTTTCGACGGCGACGCCTAGATGGTCCCGACTTCTCGGGGCGATGGCGCCGTGGTGATCTACCACAACCCCAAGTGCAGCACGTCGCGCAAAACCCTGGAATTGCTACGCGCCAGCGGATTCGAGCCCGAGGTCGTGCAATATCTCAAGAACCCGCCGTCGCGTGCCGAGCTGACGGAGATGATCCGTGCCGCGGGTATCGACGTCCGCGCAGCGGTGCGCAAACGCGAATCGCTGTACGCCGAGCTCGATCTGGCCGATGCGGACGACGATCAACTACTCGACGCGATGGCCGACCACCCCATCCTCATCGAACGGCCGTTTGTCGTCACACCGAAAGGTACGCGGCTGGCTCGTCCGGTCGACGCGGTCCGCGAGATCTTGTGAGGCCGCTGGTACAAATCGCTACGACACTGGGCGTGTGCGCGCTGGCAGTCGTCGGATGCGGCCCGAAAAGCCCCGACTACCAATCAATCTGGTCGACCACCCCGACGACCACCAGTGCCGCACCGGCCGAGAAGCCGGTGCCGTTCTCGGAATACCTGGAAAGCAATGGGGTGTCCGGTTCGCCCGTGGCCCCCGACCAGGTGACCGATCTGACCATCTCCATTCCCATTCCGGCGGGCTGGCAACGGGTGAACCGAGCCAACATTCCGCCCACCACCGAGTTGATCGCCAAGGCCGACAACTTTCCCAACGCCATGCTGATCGTGTTCAAGCTGGGCGGGGAATTCGACGCGAAGGAATTGGTCAAGCACGGCAACGACGACGCGCGGCTAGCCCAGAACTTCAAACAGCTCGAGGCGTCCAATGCCGACTTCCACGGCTTCCCGTCGTCGATGATCGAAGGCAGCTACAACCTCGGCGACCAACGCCTGCACACCATCAACCGGATCGTCGTCGCCCACGCCGGCGGTGAGGACGCGGACAAGTACCTGATTCAGCTCGCGGTGACCAGCCTGGCCGACAAGGCGGTCGCCGACGCGGTCGACGTCGAGGCGATCATCCGCGGCTTCACTGTCGCCGCGAAGTAACTCCCGGCCCGCGGCGCGGCCGCACTACTGTGTCATCCATGACATCGTGGACAGCAGCGGATCTGCCTTCGTTCGCCGGCCGCACCGCCATCGTGACCGGGGCGAACAGTGGACTTGGCGCGGTGACGGCCCGCGAGCTCGCTCGCGTCGGCGCCCAGGTGATCCTCGCGGTGCGCAACCCCGGTAGGGGCGAGACCGCCGCCCGGGAGATGACCGGCGATGTCGAAGTCCGCCGACTCGACCTGCAGGACCTGGCGTCGGTGCGGCAATTCGTCGAGGGGATCGACAGCGACGTCGATGTGCTGGTGAACAACGCCGGCATCATGGCCATCCCGCACGCCGTTACCGCCGACGGGTTCGAGAGCCAGATCGGCACCAATCACCTCGGCCACTTCGCCCTGACCAATCTGCTGCTGCCCAAGATCCGCGATCGGGTGGTTACTGTGTCGTCGCTGATGCATTACATCGGCTACATCAGCCTGCGGGACCTGAACTGGACGTCGCGGCCCTACTCGGCTTGGCTCGCCTACGGCCAGTCCAAACTGGCCAACCTGCTGTTCACCAGCGAGCTGCAGCGTCGGCTGCAGACGGCGGGTTCCCCGGTGCGGGCAGTGGCCGCCCACCCCGGTTACTCGCACACCAACTTGCAGGGCCATTCCGGCCAGAAGTTGGTCGACGGACTTATGGGGCTGGGGAACCGGTTGGCGACCGACGCGGATTTCGGCGCCCGTCAGACCCTGTATGCCATCTCGCAGGATGTTCCCGGCAACAGCTTCATCGGCCCAGCGTTCGGCATGTTCGGACGCAGCAAGCCGGTGGGCCGCAGCCCACTGGCCAAACGCGACGCCACTGCCGCCGCGTTGTGGGAGTTGTCCGAGCGGCTGACCGACACCAAATTTCCCCTCTGAGCCGCTGATGCGCTAGCCTGACCTCGCGTCACGGCGAGGGCGGCTCGAGCGAGCCGCCGTTATCGACGGAGACCGACTCACAGTCGCGACTCCTGGCCGTGCCCCGGTATCTCACACAGGAGCGACATCAATGGCCAAGTCTCAGAACCAGCTCGCCGTCAAGGTACGGACCGAAACCGGCAAGGGCGCGTCCCGCCGGGCTCGTCGCGACGGCTGGATCCCGGCCGTGCTCTACGGGCACGGCAGCGACCCGCAGCACCTCAACCTGCCCGGCCACGACTTCGCCGCGGTGCTGCGCCACTCGGGCACCAACGCGGTGCTCGCGCTCGACATCGAGGGCAAGGAGCAGCTGGCGCTGACCAAGGCGCTCGACATCCACCCGATCCGCCGGACGATCACGCACGCGGACTTGCTCGTCGTGCGCCGCGGCGAAAAGGTGACCGTCGAGGTCACCGTCGAGGTCGTCGGCGACGCCGCGCCTGGCACCCTGGTGACCCAGGAAGCCAACACCATCGAGATCGAGGCGGACGCGTTGTCGATCCCGCAGTCGCTGACCGTGTCGGTCGAGGACGCCGAAGCGGGCACCCAGGTCACCGCTGGCCAGATCGACCTGCCGTCGGGTGTGAGCCTGGTCGCCGACCCCGAGACCCTGGTCGTCAACGTGGTGGTCGCGCCGACTGAGGAGGACCTGGAAGCCGAGGGCGCCGGCGAGGTTGCCGAGGGCGAAGAGCCCGCCGCCGAGGCCACCGAGGGCGAGGCGTCCGAAGCCGAGTCCGAATCCGAATAAGCCGTGGCCGGACCGCTTTTGGTGGTCGGTCTGGGCAACCCGGGACCGAACTATGCCCAGACGCGGCACAATCTCGGGTTCATGGTTGCCGACCGGCTCGCCGCCCGGATCGGTTCGAACTTCAAGGTGCACAAGCGATCCGGTGCAGAGGTCGCGACCGGCCGACTTGGTGGCCGTTCGATCGTGTTGGCCAAGCCGCGCTGCTTCATGAACGAGTCCGGACGCCAGGTGGGTCCGCTGGCGAAGTTCTACTCGGTGCCTGCCGCTGACGTCGTGATCATTCACGACGAGCTCGACATCGACTTCGGTCAGATCCGGCTGAAGCTCGGCGGTGGCGAGGGTGGCCACAATGGTTTGCGTTCGGTGGCGAATGCGCTCGGTACCAAAGACTTTCAGCGGGTCCGGATCGGAATCGGCCGTCCGCCCGGACGCAAGGACCCAGCGGCATTCGTGCTGGAGAGTTTCACCGCCACGGAACGGCCCGAGGTGCCGACGATCTGTGAACAGGCCGCCGACGCCACGGAGCTGCTGATCGAACTCGGCTTGGAGCCTGCCCAGAACCGGGTGCACGCCTGGTGATCGTCGCTTCGACGTAAAGTCAGGGTTACACAGAACTCACGCGCAGCCGTCCCAACGGCTCAACTCTTCCGCCGTCGGCCAGGCCCTCGAGCTGTGTCGGGGCTGCGAAATCGGTTGTTCCGGGCCGATGGCCCGACATGGAATGCCCGCGGCTCGCCGAAGCGCGGATGAACAGCTGTTTCAACGACGCCCTCACAACGCAGTTCGACGCAGAGTGAATGCCAATTTTCGCGCGCGTTACGCCCGGGGAACGTCTTGCGAACATGGCGACAGCACGATCGCTCACGTACGACTGACGAGCTGATATTCGAAAAGTCGTGCGCGGCAACGTCGCCGGAAATCATCGAGATCGGCCGTGCCACCGGAGGTAAACAAGCGTGGACTTCGGATTCCTGCCGCCCGAAATCAATTCCGGGCGAATGTATTCCGGTCCCGGAGCAGCGCCGATGCTCGCCGCTGCGGCAGCCTGGGATGACCTGGCGTCCGAATTGAGTTCGACGGCAGCAGCTTACGCGTCGACCGTCTCCGGCTTGGCCGCCGGGTCGTGGCAGGGCCCGTCGTCACAATCCATGGCAGCTGCGGCCAGCACCTACGTGGATTGGATGAATACCACTGCGGCACAAGCCGAGGAGACAGGAAGCCAGGCCAAGGCCGCAGTCGCGGCGTACGAAGCAGCCTTCGCGGCCACCGTGCCGCCACCGGTGATCGAAGCGAACCGAGCGCTGCTGGCGATGCTGATCGCCACGAACATACTGGGCCAGAACACCCCGGCAATCGCCGCCACCGAAACCCACTACATGGAGATGTGGGCCCAGGACGCGACGGCGATGTACGGCTACGCCGGCTCCGCGGCCGCTGCCTCGGTATTGTCGCCGTTCACCGACGCGCCCCAGACCACCAACTCGGCTGGCGCCGCGCAACAGTCGGCGGCGGCCGCTCAGGCCGGCTCCTCCGGCGCGTCGAATATCGGCACGGAGATAACGCAATTCATCGACTCATTACCGACCGCGTTGCAGAACCTGGCCAACGGTCTCGTGCAATCGCCCACCACGGGGTCGACGAACCTGCTGTCGGGACTCTCGCTGCCCCAGTTGGGATCGTTGACGCTGCCGCCCGGACTGCAGACTGACCTGACGAACTGGAACACGATCTTCTCCGCGCTCACCGGTCCGTATTCACTGCAGGGTTGGACGGCGATTCCGGGCGGTCCGCTCCTGTCGTTCGGCCAGGCGTACTCGTGGGGGCAGAACGGGCAGGCGGCCGCCGCGTTCCTGGCCGGTCCGAAGCCGATCACCGGGGCCCTGGCGCCGCTGGCCAGCGAGCTCGGCCCGCATCTGACTTCGGCGGGGTATGGTGCCGCGCCGGTGTCGGGGTCGGTGGGCCGCGCGATGCTGGTCGGCAACATGTCGGTGCCGCAGGGCTGGGCGCAGGCAGCACCGGAAATCCGCAACGTCGCACAGGCGCTATCGACCGAATTGGCAAGTGCCCCAGAGGCAGCACTCGCGGGTAGCCCGGGCGAGATCTTCGGCCAGATGGCGTTGTCGAGCCTGGCCGGTCGGGCCGTGGCGGCGAGCGCAACCGGCTCGATCGGCAGTGCCCCGATCGCATCGCCACTGGGCGGAGTCGTCACCGCCGAGGCGGACCCGGCGGCGGCCACCATCTTCGTGATCCCGGCGTTCGACGACTGACGAGGCAAGGGTTTCCGACATGTTCTATGCAGCGTTTCCGCCAGAAATCAACTCGGGCCGGATGTACACCGGGGCGGGATCTCAGCCCTTGTTGGCCGCCGCGGCCGCGTGGGGTGAGGTCGCCAACGAATTGCAGCAGGCGGCCGTCTCTTACTCGTCGGTGATCTCATCGCTGACCAGTGGGCCGTGGTTAGGCCCGACGTCGCTGAGCATGGCGGCCGCCGTTGCCCCCTATCTGGCCTGGATGCAGAGCACCGCGGCGCAGGCCGCCGAGACCGCCGACCAGGCCGGCGCCGCCGCCAGCGCCTACGAGACGGCATTCGCGTCGCATGTGCCGCCGGCTGAGATCGCCGCGAACCGTCTCCAATTGGCGCAGCTCGCCGCGACCAACATCATCGGTCAGAACAACGCGGCGATCGCGGCCACCGAGGCCCAGTACGGCGAGATGTGGGCACAGGACGCCCTGGCGATGGATACCTACGCGGCCTCGTCGGCGGCCGCCACCAAGCTGACGCCCTACACCGAACCGCCACCGACCACGAACAGCGCGGGTAACGCGGCGCAATCGGCAGCCGTGACTCAAGCCGCTGCCACCCAGGCCGGATCCAGCGCGCAAACAGTCGCGGACGCCACGACATACACCGGTTCGCCACTGCTGCAATGGCTGGCCAACCTGAGCACCGACTACACCAGCACCCTCAACGGCTTGCTGAACAGCCTGTTCGGCCCCTCCGGGGCGTCGACGTACTCGGCGCTGTTCTCTGCGGTCAAAGCGCCCGTCTCGTTCAGCACGCAGTTCAACGACATCGGCCTGCTCACCAACTTCCCGGTATCGCAGTTCCTCAAGTTCAGTCCGGCCCCCGGCTTCGGACTGCCGCCGAAAGCGGGGCTGGGTGGTGGGCTGCTCGGCCCGTGGTACGGCCGAGGATGGCTGACTGGCTCCGTCTCGGCCAGCATGGGAGACACCGGCACCCTGGTCGGGAAGCTGTCCGTCCCACCGAGTTGGGCGGCGGCCACCCCGACCGTCAGAACCGTCGCCGGGGCGCTGTCCGCCGCCGGGACGCAGGCCGTGCCGGCGACCGCACTTGGCGAGGTCGGGTTGTTCAGCTCGATGTCCATGGCCGGGATGCTCGGCAGCGCGGTAGGCGCCGGCGCGCCAACTGTCGCTTCGGCCAACGGTGTTCGTGGTCGGATCACCCCACTGAAAGACCTCAAGGATTCCAACGGCAAACACTCCCCCGAGCAGCTCAAACGGATGGTCGCACAGATCTCGGAGAAACCCGAGAGCGTGCAGCATCACCACGTCGACCAAGAGGGGCTGGACAGCCTGCTCGAGCAACTGGCCAAGGTGCCCGGGGTCCATGCCGTTCACCTATCCAAGGGCGGCAGGGCGAAAGTCAGTCCGACCGAACATATTTAGAATAAAGGAGGTTGCTCGTGAAGAAGACATTCGCCGCGCTGGGCGTGTTCGCTGCGATCGCTCTGGCGGCGCCGGCCTACGGTGATCCACCCGATATCGCCGGCGACGACGCCGGCTTCTTGGGGGCGCTGCGCCAAGTCGGCATTCATTTTCCCTACCCGGACGGTGCCGTCGGCGCCGGAAAATCGGTTTGCGGATGCTTGAACAGCGGCGAATCCGGGTTGGAGCTGATCCACGACGTGAAAGCCCGCAATCCGGGCTTCAATATGGAAGACGCATCCGATTTCGCGATGATCTCCGCGAAATACTATTGCCCGCACCAACTCTCGAAGAGCTGACGCGTTACACCGTCACGCCGGCTCGCTGCCGGTAACTCGACGGGGTCTCGCCGCAGAACTTGGTGAACGCGCGAGTGAACGCACTCAAGCTGTCGAAACCGACTGCGCTGGCAGTCTTTTGCACCGACCCGCCGGGGCTGACCAGCAACGCCATCGCGCGCAACATGCGGGCATGCAGCAGGTAAGTCCGCCACGACATGCCGACCTCGGTGTCGAATTGGCGTCGCAGCGTCCGCTCGGATACCGCGACCGCGCGGCTCACCTCCGCCGCGGTCACGTCAGACAGGTGCGTCTTCGTGTACTCCATTGCGGCAGCGACTATCGCGTTGTCGGCGGTAGGCAGGCTCAGCGGCGCCTCGTGGTCGAGCGCCTCGAATACCAGGTGGCCGAGGGTCTGAAAGAAGCCGTCCGACACCGGATCACTGTCTGGGCGCCCGATCGGCCAACGCAGCGCATAGATCATCATCTGCCGGATCACCGGCGACACCGCCACGATCCGGGCCCGGCTTTCGACCGCGGGTAGCAGATGCGGATCGAACATCACCGCGACGCTGCGGACTTCTGCGGTCATGGTGGCCTGGTGTTCAAGGCCCACCGGAATCCAGGCGGCCTGCTGCGGCGGAAGGAGATAGTGCGCGGTGGCCGTCTCGACCTCGACCACGCCACCGATCGCGTATTGGATCTGATGAAGATCGTGGGAGTGCCACCCGGTGATCAGTTGGCTGCCTTCGTAGAGGTAGCTGCCGGCACGGGCCCGGCCACCGCGGCGCAACTCGACGAGTTTGGCCGATTCAGACAAAAGTCTGGCCGAAGATGCGGAGACGGTCATCGGGGGCCAGGGTACTAGTTGAGGCATGAATATCGACGACCTGATTCTGGTCAGCATCGACGACCACGTCGTAGAGCCGCCGGACATGTTCCGGCGCCATGTGCCGGCGAAGTTCAAGGACGAGGCGCCGATCGTTGTGACCGATGACAAGGGCGTCGACCAGTGGATGTACCAGGGCCGCCCGCAAGGCGTCAGTGGCCTCAACGCCGTGGTGTCGTGGCCGGCCGAGGAGTGGGGTCGCGACCCGGCGGGCTTCGCGGAGATGCGACCGGGCGTCTACGACGTGCACGAGCGAGTCCGCGACATGAACCGCAACGGCATCCTGGCGTCGATGTGCTTTCCGACCTTCACCGGTTTCTCTGCCCGTCACCTCAACATGACCCGCGAAGACGTCACGCTGGTGATGGTGTCGGCGTACAACGACTGGCACATCGACGAGTGGGCGGGTTCCTACCCGGACCGCTTCATCTCGATCGCGATCCTGCCGACCTGGACTCCCGAGGGTATGTGTGCCGAGATCCGCCGCGTGGCGGCCAAGGGCTGTCGCGCGGTGACGATGCCCGAACTGCCGCACCTGGAAGGACTTCCGAGCTATCACGACGACGACTACTGGGGCCCGGTATTTCGCACCCTATCCGAGGAGAACGTGGTGATGTGCCTGCACATCGGCACCGGCTTCGGGGCGATCAGCATGGCGCCCAACGCGCCAATTGACAACATGATCATCCTGGCCACCCAGGTCTCGGCGATGTGCGCGCAGGATCTGCTGTGGGGTCCGGCGATGCGCAACTACCCGGACCTCAAATTCGCCTTTTCCGAGGGCGGAATCGGTTGGATCCCTTTCTATCTCGACCGCTGCGATCGGCACTACACCAACCAGAAATGGCTGCGCCGCGACTTCGGCTCGCAACTGCCCAGCGAGGTGTTCCGCGAACACTCGTTGGCGTGCTACGTCACCGACAAGACGTCGCTGAGGCTGCGTCACGAGATCGGCATCGACATCATCGCCTGGGAGTGCGACTACCCACACTCGGACTGCTTTTGGCCGGATGCCCCCGAACAGGTGATGGCCGAGCTACGGGGCGCAGGGGCCGACGACACCGACATCAACAAGATCACCTGGCAAAATGCCTGCAACTTCTTCGGCTGGGACCCGTTCGCTCGCACGCCGCGCGAACAGGCCACGGTCAAGGCTTTGCGCGCCAAGGGCGCCGACGTCGACGTGTCGATCCGATCGCGCAAAGAGTGGGCGCGGCTCTACGAGCAGAAGCAGCTCGTCTAGCGCCGACGCTTGTCTGCTCGACGCGGTTAGGTAACCAGCGTGACCGAGTTCGCCCGGCGCAGCTTGCCGGATGACGTCTTCGGAATGGTGCCGGGGCCGAGCACCACGACGTTGCGCGGCCGCACATCGACCTCGGTGACGACCTCATGGGCCACCTGGTGCTCGATGCGGCGTACCTCGGCGGGATCCTGCCAGGAATTGGATTCGACTGCGACAGCGAAGGTTTCGCGCGAATGCCCGGCGTCGAGTCGCACCGCGACGGCGCAGCCGGTGCGCACACCCTCGACGCGGCCGGCGGCCCGCTCGATGTCGGTCGGGTAGATGTTGCGGCCGGCCATGATGATCACGTCCTTGACGCGGCCGCAGACCACGATGTGGCCGTTTTCCATCAGGTAACCGAGATCGCCGGTGTCATACCAGCCGTGCTCGTCCTGTGCGGGCAGGAATCCGCCCATCGTGATGTAACCGGGCGTCACGCATTCGCCACGCAACTCGATCACCCCGACACCGCGGGCAGGCATCACGTTGCCGTTCTCGTCGACGACGCGCGCCTCGAGATCCTTCAGCAGCGGACCGAGCGAGGCCAGCCGCCGGGTGTTGCCCTTGCTGGCCGGAACGGCGCGGCGCAGCGCGGCCAGCAAGTCGGCATCGACCTCGTCGACCACCAGTCCCGCGTTGCACTCCGAGAACGACACAGCCAGCGTGGTCTCCGCCATGCCATAGGCAGGCAGGATCGCCGACGGCTTCAGCCCGAAGGCCTTGCCCGCATCGAGGAGGTCCTCGACGTCGGCGGGATCGACGGGCTCGGCGCCCGACAGCGCGAACCGCAACGTCGACAGGTCGTACTGGCCGGGCTCGGCCTGCTTTCGCAGCCGCTTGGCGAACAGCGCATACGCGAAGTTCGGCGCAGCGGTCATGGTGCCCTCGTACTTGTCGATCAGCTTGGCCC
The DNA here is from genome assembly GCF_022430545.2 of Mycobacterium paraterrae. Lineage (NCBI taxonomy): Bacteria > Bacillati > Actinomycetota > Actinomycetes > Mycobacteriales > Mycobacteriaceae > Mycobacterium > Mycobacterium paraterrae. The sequence continues at coordinate 712,368 of NZ_CP092488.2, forward strand.
ACAGCAGCGTGTCGCGCAGGAAGTCCATCGGCGTGACCTTGACCAGCTCGGCGCCGAAGTACATCGGGATGGTCAGGAAGCCCACCATGCCCATGTCGTGGAAGCAGGGCAGCCAGCTGACCATGACGTCCTTGTCGACGTCGTACTGGGCGCCGATGAACATCGCCTCGGCATTGGAGTAGATGTTGCGGTGGGTGATTTGAACGGCCTTGGGCGAGCCGGTCGACCCGGACGTCAGCTGCATCAGCGCCAAATCGTCCTCGTCGGTCTCGACCGGGTCGATCGGCTCGGACTCGAGCAGGTCGCCGATCTTGAGCACCTTGATGCCTTTTTCTTCGAGCACCGGGATGGCGACGAGGAAGGGCTCGGAGACGATCACCGCGTTCGCCTCGATCATCGTGATCACGTTCATGGTGTCCTCGGCCCACACGGCGAGGTCGGTGCGCGGCGTGGGCTGGTGCAACATCGTCAGGCTGGCGCCACGCATCCACAGCGCCTGTGCGGTGGGGGCGATCTCGACCGGGAATCCGGCCAGGACGCCGACCGCGTCACCGTGGCCCACGCCCGCGGCGGCCAGTCCGCCGGCGACGCGACGGGCACGTTCGTGCACCTCGAGCCAGGTGTGCCGGACGGGCTCGTACGGCTCGCCGGTGACCATGCCCCGCGAGCTCGCATGAGCGTTGCGGAACATGTTGTCGGTAAACCTGCTCACGATTGCCTCCTCGGTTCCGGCGCCATCGTCCAGCCCTTAATGTTGCTCCTGCTCAAGCACACTTTGGGATAGCCGCGCGCCCACAATTGGGCAGCGATTTCATCTCGAATAGGTGGTGCCCCGGTAACCGCGTGAAAGGTCGCGACGTCGCGCAAGGCACGCCCGCCGACCGCACCGGCGGGCGAAGAAACCAGGCTCGTTGCTCGACCGGAAGTCATCACCGCCGACAATCTTAAACTCCCCTTAAGGAACTGCCAAACTGTGCGGTGGATTCGGCGCTTCGTCGCCTCCTCCAGTCACCCCGCGGCGGGGGCGGGAACCACCCGGGGACCATGTACCGGGCCGCTGGCGACCCGGACGGTCCGGCAGACGCCGGCGCCGGACAATTCGGTGCCCACGTCGACGGCCGATGCCGCCGATTGGCACAGAAATGCGCACGTCGGCCCCGAGCCCGACACGATGCCGGCCAATGCGCCGGCCTCCACACCGGCTCGCAGCACCCGGCGCAGCGGTGAACTCAGGCTCAACGCGGCCGGCTGTAGTTCGTTGCCCAGCAGCGGGGCCAACTGCTCCGGGTTTCCGGCTGCCAGCGCGGCCAGCACCGGGCCTGCCTCGTCGAGCCGCGGCGGGTCGCCGACCTCACGCAACCTGTCCAGCTCACGGAATACCTTCGGCGTGGACAACCCGCCCTTGGCGAACGCGAGCACCCAGTGAAAAGTGTTGCGGGTCAACACCGTAGCGAGTTCTTCGCCGCGACCGGTGCCCAGCGCGGTGCCCCCGTGCAGGGCGAACGGCACGTCACTGCCCAGCTCGGCGGCCAAGGTATGCAGGTCGCGGCGGGGCAGGCCGAGCTCCCACAGCGAGTTGAGCGCCACCAGCACCGCCGCCGCGTCCGCACTGCCACCGGCCATTCCACCGGCCACCGGAATCCGTTTGTCGATGGTGATCGACACGTCCGGCGCCCGTCCGACGTGCTCGGCCATCAGTTCGGCCGCCTGCCACGCCAGGTTGCGCTCGTCGAGCGGCAGCTGGCCGGCACCCTCGCCGGTGATTTCGAGCGACAGCACGTCGGCGTTGCGGACCGTGACCTCGTCGACCAGCGACACGGCGTGAAACACCGTCGTCAGCTCGTGGTAGCCCGTCGTCAACAAGTCCCCGACGGCCAGATAGAGGTTGATCTTGCCGGGCGCGCGGACCGTCACCGAACCAGTGGGCACCCACTGAGCTGCGGTGCTTGGATCCCTCGGCACCGAACGAGACTATCGCCAGTCGGTCAGTTGGCCGGCGCGTGCCGCGGGGCTTCGCCTCGGGGGGTGGCGTCGCCCGTATCGCCCGAGCGTTGGTACAGCCTGACGAATTCTTCGACGGTCAACGTCTCACCGCGTCGAGACGGGTCGATGCTGGCGGCCAGCAGCCGGCTCGCTGATTCGTTACCCGAACCGGCCCACTCGACGAATGCGTTACGAGAAGTCTTGCGCCGCTGAGCAAATGCGATGTCCACGAGTTTGAACACGTGCTGACGGAACGAGGGGTCAGTCGGCCACGGCGGGGTGGTGTAGCGGTCGATGCGCACCAGACCGGAATAGACGCGCGGGATCGGCCAGAACACGGTCGGTGACACCGTGCCGTGCCGGCGAACCTCCCCGTGAAAACGGACTTTGACGCTGGGAACGCCGTACTCCTTGCCGCCCGGCTCAGCCGCGAGCCGTTCGGCGACTTCGGCCTGCACCATCACCATCACCGTTCGCAGCGTCGGAAATTCCGCCAGCAGGTGCAGAATCGCGGGGACCGCGACGTTGTAGGGCAGATTCGCCACCACCGCGGTCGGTTCGGACGCGAGATCACCAGGCCCGATGGACAGCACATCGCGGTTGATCACCGTCAGCCGCTGAGCCTCGCTGTTCGAATGCTCGGCCACGGTCTGCGGCAGCCGCTCGGCCAGCACCGGATCGATCTCGATCGCGCTGACGGTGCATCCGCGGTCCAGCAACGCAAGGGTGAGCGAACCGAGGCCGGGACCGACCTCCAATACGTGGTCGTTGCGGTTGACGCCCGACGCGGTGACGATCCGGCGGACGGTGTTGGCGTCGTGGACGAAGTTCTGCCCCAGCGATTTACGCGGCCGGAATTCGAGTTCCTTGGCTAGCCGACGGATCTCGGTTCGCCCAAGTAACCGGATGGTCAGCGCGCACCCGCTCGACCGCTGCACACCGGCCACGCTCCCCAACCCTGACGGGACTGCGTCACCTGTGCGACGGCGATCTGCTCTTCGCGGCTGGCCAGGTCCGCACGTGGCGCAAACCTCAAGCCGCCGTTGCGTTCCCAGGTGTTCTGGTCGAACTGCACGCCGCCGTAGTACCCGTTCCCGCTGTTGATCGCCCAGTTTCCGCCGGCCTCGCACCGCGAGATGGCGTCCCAGATCTCGCCGTTGGCTACCGGCGGCACCTCGGTGCCCGGCTTGGTGCCGACCCGCACGACAGCCTCGCGGGCGGGTGTGACGACGTGGCTGGCGACGGGCAGGCGGCCGGTCTCGACGCCGTTGACCTTGGAGACCGCGAACGTCATGTCCTGCGTGCCCGGGGTGCCCTTGTCCTCGACGATCTCCTTGCTCATGTTCATCTGCGGGTCTTCGATGCGACGCCGCGGCGGATCCAGCGGAACCCGCTCGGTGATCCTGTCGATCCGAAACCGGATCACCTGGATGTGCATGCCGTCGATCACCGGAGCGCTCGCGCTGGGTGTGACGTGGTCGCTCTGCTCGAGCGGCACGCCGAGGCCGGCCAGCAGATCGCCGACCCGGGCCGCGGCCAAGTGGACGGTGCGGACCTGTCCGCCGTCGTCGAGTTCGACGGTCTTGGCGCTGACCACGGGCAGGGCCATGCCGGCCAGCGGCACGCGGCTGCCACGAGAGGCCGCCGCCGGGGCGGTGTCGGTCATCGCGAGCTGGGCGAGCGCCTCGTCAACCGTGGACGCGGTGGTCCAGACCTGCTTGGTGTTCTGGCCGTCCAGCGAAATCTCCAGCGGCCGGCTGCGGCGCAGCACGATGTTGGCGGCGTCGTGGACCTTCTCCTTGGCGGCGGGGTACAGGTCGTCGCGATCGCTGACCTTGAACCCGTTCTCGGAGATGATGTCGATCACCCGCGACTTCATCGTCGTCACGGTCATCGCGTTGCCGTCGACGCTCAGCGTCACTGTCTTGTAGTCGGCAACTGCGACGGCTCCGGCGAATGCCAAGACCAACAAGAGTCCCGCAACAAGTAAGCGCAGAGCCGGCGACGGAGCCTGATGGAGTTTCGTAATGACGTTCAACGCGCGTGTATCCCGACCTAATTCACGTGAGTTACAACCAAAAGGGGCCGCTACGGCCCCCGCTTTCGATAACGAGAAGGTAACGAATAGCCCTAACGAGGGCAACTCGACCGCGGCCACATTAACGGAGTTTTAATCCTCGGACCCCATGCCATAGGCCCGCCGCGCGTTGTCGGTAGTGATCTCCGCCACCTCTTCGGCCGACCGGTCGATCAGATCGGCCAGTGCGCGCGCGGTGTACGGCAGGCAGTACGACTCGTTCGGCGCGCCGCGATACGGGTGCGGCGTCAAGAACGGCGCGTCGGTCTCTACCAGCAGTTGTGCGGTCGGTACCAGCGGGACGGCGTCACGCAGCGCGCGAGCGTTCTTGAAGCTGACGGTCCCGGAGAGGCTGATCAGCCAACCGGCGTCGGCGCAGGCGCGGGCCAGGTCTTCGCCCGAAGAAAAGCAGTGAAAGATCACAGTCTCCGGCGCGCCCTCGGCGCGTAGCACGTCGAGCACTTCGGCATCGGCGTCCCGGTTGTGGATCATCAGCGGTTTGCCCGTCCGCTTGGCCAGGTCGATGTGCCACGCGAAGGCTTCCCGCTGCACGGCCGGGTCTGCGCAGCCGTCCAGCTTTCCCGGCCAGTACAGGTCCAAGCCCGTCTCACCGATCGCCACCACCTTCGGGTGGGCCGCGAGCCGCTCGACGTCGGCGCGAGCGTCGTCGGTCAGCGTGTCGGCACGAGTGGGATGCAGCGCGACCGCGGCGTACACCCGCGCATCCCAGTCGGCAGCCCGGGTCGCCCAGCGCGCCGACTCCAGGTCGTCGGCGATCGTGACTACCGCGGCCACGCCGACCGCCGCTGCGCGATCGACGATCGCGTGCACGCTGTCGGCATCCGTCGCGCCGCACGCGTCCAAGTGGGTGTGCGCGTCGATCAGCGGGCTCAGCGGCGGCGGAGGGGGCGGCGGCGGACGTTTGGAGCTCACGCGCACACCATAAGGTGGAACCCCTGATGAGCAAGCCGCCCTACTACGTCACCACCGCGATCACTTACCCGAATGGCGACCCGCACGTCGGGCACGCATACGAGTACATCGCCACCGACGCGATCGCGCGTTTCAAGCGACTCGACGGTTACGACGTCCGCTTCTTGACCGGCACCGACGAACACGGCCTCAAGATGGTCGAGACCGCGGCCGCGGAGGGCATTCCGACCGCCGAGCTGGCCAAGCGGAATTCCGACGTGTTCCAGCGCCTGCAAAACAAGCTGAACATTTCTTTCGACCGGTTCATCCGCACCACCGACGCCGACCACCACGAGGCGTCGAAGGCCATTTGGCGACGGATGCAGGACGCCGGTGACATCTACTTGGACACGTATTCGGGTTGGTACTCGGTGCGCGACGAGCGGTTCTTCGTCGAATCCGAGACCGCTGAGGTCGACGGCAAGCGGATCGCCATCGAAACCGGCACGCCGGTCACCTGGACCGAGGAGCAGACCTACTTCTTTCGGCTCTCGGCCTACACCGAGAAGTTGTTGGAGCACTATGACTCTCATCCCGACTTCATCGCGCCCGAAGTCCGCCGTAACGAGGTGGTCAGCTTCGTCTCCGGCGGACTGCGGGACCTGTCCATCTCGCGCACCTCGTTCGACTGGGGCGTCAAAGTCCCCGACCATCCCGACCACGTCATGTACGTCTGGGTGGACGCATTGACCAACTACCTGACCGGGGTCGGCTACCCGGACACCGAATCCGATGCCTTCCAACGCTATTGGCCCGCCGACCTGCACATGATCGGCAAGGACATCATCCGGTTCCACACCGTCTACTGGCCCGCGTTTCTGATGTCGGCCGGAATCGCTTTGCCGAAGCGGGTTTTCGCTCACGGCTTTCTGCTCAACAAGGGTGAGAAGATGAGCAAGTCGGTGGGCAACATCGTCGACCCGAACACGCTGATCGACACCTTCGGCCTGGACCAGCTGCGGTACTTCCTGCTCCGCGAAGTTCCCTTCGGCCAAGACGGCAGCTACGGCGAAGACGCGATCATCACCCGGATCAACGCCGACCTGGCCAACGAATTCGGCAACTTGGCTCAACGCTCGCTGTCGATGATCGCCAAGAACCTCGGCGGAGTTGTCCCGACGCCCGGCGACTTCACCGCGGAGGACACCGAACTGTTGGCCGCCGCCGACGGCCTGCTCGAGCGGGTGCGTGCCGAATTCGACCGCCAGGCAATACATCTGGCGTTAGAGGCGATCTGGCTGATGCTCGGTGCGGCGAACAGATATTTCTCGGCCCAGGAGCCGTGGGTGCTGCGCAAGAGCGAATCCGAGGCCGACCAGACGCGCTTCGCGACCGTGCTTTACGTGACGATCGAAGTAGTGCGCATCGCGGCGCTGCTGGTTCAGCCGGTGATGCCCGATTCGGCCGGCAAATTGCTCGACCTGCTCGGCCAGTCGCCGGAGCAACGCAGCTTCGCCGCCGTCAACACCCGGCTCGCGCCGGGCACGACGCTGCCGGCACCCACCGGCGTCTTCCCGCGTTATCAGGTCGACTAGACCAACAGCGTCGCGCACAGTGCCGCGACCGCCAGGCCTTGCATGGTCGCTCTGGCCGTGATGACGGCGTCCCAATCGTGTTGCAGCGCGCGGGCATCGACGACCGCACCGGCCTCGTCGGCGGCGGAAGTCATCTGGCGATTGATCGGCGCGCTCACCTGCAGGTAGATCACCAGCCACACCAGCAGCAGACCGAAAGCAACCCCGGCCAGCTCCGCATGCAGCCAGCGACCGGATACGGCGGCCAACACGACACTGGTCCCCGCGGACACCAATCCGATTACCCCGGGCAGCGGCATCCGCCGGTCGCCGTAGCGGTGCACATTGCCCATCACCGACAGCAACGCCCGATCATCGACCCGCGCCAACGCGGGCCGCTGCACCATCGCGCAGAACACATCCGTGCCGTAGACCACCGCGGTGCCCAGCACCGCGATCATCGCGAACAATTTCTCGACCATTACGCCCTCCTCTGTTGGTGTTAGCAGCGCTAACCCTGCCTTTAACCAGAGGTAATAGCGTTGCTATTCCCGGTATCGGCGCTAACATGCGAAGCATGGCCATCGAAGACCGCCGCACCCGCGAACGGGCGGCCCGTAGCCGGTTGATCACCTCCACCGCACGCAAGATCGCCGAAGAGGAGGGGTGGGAGGCCGTCACCACTCGCCGGTTGTCCGCCGAAATCGAATACAGCCAGCCCGTCCTCTACAAGCACTTCGCCGGCATGGAGGGCATCGTCGCGTCCGTCGCCGTTCAGGGGTTCGCCGAGCTGAGCGACACGCTGGCCGCTGCTCGTTCCGGTGCCGCCGACGGTCCCGACGCCCTGGCCCGAGTTGCCCACGCGTTCATCGGGTTTGGGCGCGACAACCCGGCGCTGTTCGACGCGATGTTCACTCGCGCGACCACCGTCGCGTTTGCCGCCGAGGACACCCCGGCCGAACTGAACGCTGCCTTTCACGAGCTGCGCGCGGCGGTCGACGGGGTCGCGGGCACGCGCGACGCCGACACGTTGACCGAGGTGGTGTGGGCCGGCCTGCACGGACTGATCGCCCTCGAACGCAGCGGGCGGCTGCGCCCCGACTTTCACGATCAACGCGTAGACGTCCTGATCGCCAACATCTGCGACAGCGAGTGAGCCTGATCACACACGGTCACAACCACAGCGCCGCGGGTGTCTAGGGGGCAGCACAACCCCATCCAGACAGGAGACAACCATGACCGCCCAGCGCACTCACGTCGTCGTGATCGGCGGCGGATACGCCGGCACGCTGGCCGCCAACCATCTGCGGCTCAACGCCGATGTCGACATCACGGTGGTGAACCCCCGGCCGGTGTTCGTCGAACGGATCCGCTTGCACCAGATGGTCGCCGGCAGCGGCGCTGCCGCCACGGATTACGGCACGCTGCTCGGCGCCGGCGTCCGACTGGTCGTCGACACCGCCGAGCGAATCCACGACGGAACCGTCGAGCTGACATCGGGCACCGTGCTGCACTACGACTACCTGATCTATGCGGTCGGCAGCACCGGAGTCGTCCCGTCCGCGGTGCCGGGCGCCCGCGAATACGCCTATCCGATAGCCGAATTCGAGCAAGCCGAACGGCTACGCCGGGCCCTCGACGAGCTGCACCCCGATGCGCCGGTCACCGTGGTCGGCGCGGGACTGACCGGCATCGAGACGGCGTCCGAGCTGGCCGAGCAAGGCCGGCGCGTGCACCTGGTCTGCGGCGGGACACTCGGTCCGTCCTTGAGCCGGCCCGGCCGCCGTTCCGTGGCCAAGTGGCTGCGCCGGTTGGGCGTGACGGTGCTGGAGGCCCCGAAGGTCACCGCTGTCCATTCCGACGGTGTGGTGCTGGACGACGGAGCCGTACTGCGCAGCGCGCTCACGATCTGGACGGCGGGCTTCGGGGTGCCGGACCTGGCCGCCCGTAGCGGATTGCCGACCGACCGGCTGGGTCGGCTGCTCACCGATGAGACACTGACCTGCGTGGACGATCCCCGCATCGTGGCGGCCGGCGACGCCGCCGCGCCCTCGGGCCACCCGCTGCGAATGAGCTGCCAGGCCGCCATCCCCCTCGGCGCGCAGGCCGCGAACACCGTGTTGAGCCGAATCGCCGGAACCCCAGCCAAGCCGGTCAACCAGGCGTTCACCGGTCAGTGCATCAGCCTTGGCCGCAAGTACGCCACCGTCCAGCTGGCCCGCCCCGACGACAGCCCGCTGAACTTGTTCATCGGCGGCAGGATCGCGGCATCCGTCAAAGAAGCGGTCTGCAACAGCACCGTGTGGGGAATCCGCAAGGAGGCTGCAAAGCCCGGTTGGTACCGCTGGCTCAAGGGCGGCAAGCGGGCGCGGCGGCTGGCCGCCGAGGCGGTCCCGGTGCCGTGACCGAGGCCGACAGGCACGCAGAGCGGTTCGTGTTGCTGCGACCGCTGCTGTTCACCATCGCCTACGAAATCCTCGGCTCGACAACCGAAGCCGACGACGTGCTGCAGGACAGCTACCTGCGCTGGGCGGAGGTCGACCTCTGCCGCGTGCACGACACCAAGGCGTATCTGGCCCGGCTGGTCACCCGTCAAGCGCTCAATGCGCTGCGGGCGGGTGCCCGGCGCCGGGAAGACTACGTCGGACCGTGGCTTCCAGAACCCCTGCTGCTCGACGACCAGGATCCTTCGGCGGATGTCGTCTTGGCCGAGTCGGTGTCGATGGCGATGCTGGTGGTGCTGGAAACCCTCGGCCCGGACGAGCGAGCGGTGTTCGTGCTTCGCGAGACGTTCGGCTTCGACTACGACGAAATCGCCTCGGCGGTGGGCAAATCGACGGCGGCGGTGCGTCAGATCGCGCACCGGGCCCGCGAACACGTCCACGCCCGGCGCAAGCGGTTCACTCCCGTCGACCCCGACCAGAACGCCCGCATCGCCGCGGAATTCATGGCGGCGGCGGCCGGTGGTGACGTACAGGCGGTGATGTCGATGCTGGCCCCCGACGTGGTGTGGACCTCCGACAGCAACGGCAAGGCAAGCGCCGCACGCCGTCCGGTGGTCGGCGCCGACAAGGTCGCCAGGTTCGTCGTCGGGCTGATGGCACGCGGGGCGCAGGTGCCGGAAGTCCGCGTGGAGATCGGCATCTGCAACGCCGCACCCGCGGTGCTGCTCTACAACTGTGAGCGGTTGGAGGGCGTGTTCACCGTCGAGATCGTCGACGGCACGATCACCAACTTCTACGCGATGCGCAACCCCGACAAGCTGGCCGCGGTCACGACGGCACGCAGAATCAGCCGCGGCTGAGTTTTCTGCCAAGCTAGGAGGCGTGCGAATCGACCGGCTCGGCGATCTGGGCAGCCCCTACGAGGTGCTGCGCGCCATCGGTGATGCCACAGACCGGCTGGGGCTGCCGGCGCCGGCCGCGCTGACCGGCCAGTGGTTCGGCGCGCTGGCCGTGATCGCACCGAGTGTGCCGATCGTCGCGATAGACACGACCGATGCATTCGACGTGCGACCGGGCTCGCACAGCACCACGGTCGGCGGTGGCTGGATCGGCTATGTGTCGTACCCGGATCCGGCCTCCGACGGGCGGGCACCCCGGGTGCCCGAGGCCGCCGGCGGATGGACGGACTGCGTCCTGCGCTGCGACCGCGACCGTCAGTGGTGGTATGAGAGCCTCTCGGGCGCCCGGATGCCCAGTTGGCTCGCCGACGCGTTGGCTGGACCCAGTCCCGGTACCGGGCCGCGCGCATATCGAATCGATTGGGACCCTGCCGACCGCGAAGCACATCGGGCCGGGGTACTGGCGTGTCTGGAGGCCATCCGGGCGGGCGAGGTCTACCAGGCATGCGTGTGTACGCAGTTCACCGGACGGCTGGCCGGCGATCCGTTGGACTTCTTTCTCGACGGCGTCGCCCGCACCGCGCCGGACCGGGCAGCCTACGTCGCCGGCGACTGGGGTGCGGTCGCGTCGCTGTCGCCGGAGCTGTTCCTGTGTCGTCGAGGCGATCTGGTGATGTCGAGCCCGATCAAGGGCACGCTGCCGCTGCACGCACCCCCGGCTGCGCTGCGCTCGTCGAGCAAGGACGTCGCGGAGAACGTGATGATCGTCGACCTCGTGCGCAACGACCTGGGCCGGATTGCGGTCACCGGGTCGGTCACGGTGCCCGAGCTGCTTGTGGTGCGCCCCGCACCGGGGGTGTGGCATCTGGTGTCGACGGTCGCGGCACAGGTGCCGACCGAGTTGCCCACCGCCGCAATGCTGGACGCCACATTCCCGCCCGCGTCGATCACCGGAACACCCAAACTGCGCGCCCGAGAACTGATTTCGCAGTGGGAGCAGGCGCGACGTGGAGTCTATTGCGGCACAGTCGGTTTGGCCTCGCCGGTGGCGGGCTGCGAATTGAACGTGGCGATCCGGACGGTGGAGCTCGACGCGATGGGCAACGCCGTCCTGGGATCCGGCGGCGGTATCACGGCGGACTCCGAGCCGGATGCCGAGTGGGAGGAATGCCTGCACAAGGCCGCGCCCATCATCGGCGCTTCAGCGTCGGGCCTGCAACACCGCATCGTAGAGCTCACGCCGTGACGGCGCACCCGGCGTCGCTGAAACAACCTGCGCGCAGGCATCTTTGACGCCCATCCCGTCGTCGACCAGCGCGACGACCTGAGCCACCAGGCTCGGCAGGTCGGCCTGCAACACCGCGCCAGCCAGCACCACGGTGATCTCGCCGAGCACACCGTCGGCCGACCAGGCGGCCAGCTCGTCCAACGATCCGCGCACCACTTCCTCATGCACCTTGGTCAACTCACGGCACACCGCCGCCCGCCGCTGCCCGCCGAGTTCGGCGACCGCGTCGAGCAGGCAGGCGTGCAGGCGGCGCGGCGACTCGAAGAACACCGCCGTGCGCTGCTCGGCTGCCAGTGACGCCAACCAGCTGCGGCGCGCACCCTGTTTCCGCGGGGCGAAGCCCTCGAAGCAGAACCGCTCCGACGGCAGCCCAGACACCGCCAGCGCCGTCGTCACCGCCGACGGGCCGGGCAAGCACTGCACTGTTAGGCCGGCCTCGACACAGGCGGCCACCAGCCGGTGACCGGGGTCGCTGATCAGCGGCATTCCGGCGTCGGTGACCAGCAGCACGGTGGCGCCGCCGCTGATTTGCTCTATCAACGCAGGTACCCGGGCCGCTTCGTTGTGGTCGAAGAGGCTGACCACCTTCCCGGTGATCACCACTTCGAGCGCCTTGGCAAGGGTCCGGACCCGACGGGTGTCTTCTGCGGCGACGATGTCCGCCGACGACAGCGCCGCGATCAGGCGCGGAGAGGCGTCGGACGGCTGGCCCAGCGGCGTGGCACCCAGCAGCAGTCGACCCGTAGACATGGGCCACAGCCTACGATCGACCCGATGACTCTCACCGACGACGACGAGCTCCTCGCCGAGGCGGACTCAGTACCGGTGATCAGTCCGGGCCCCTTGGCTCCGGCACCCGATTTCGGGCCCGTCGACCGGCTCGAGGGCTGGGTGGTCACCGGCGTGGTCACGGCGCTGGCGGCACTGACCCGCATGGTGAACCTCGGCTCGCCGACGGACGCCGGCACGCCGATCTTCGACGAGAAGCATTACGCGCCGCAGGCCTGGCAAGTGCTGCACAACCACGGCGTGGAGGACAACCCCGGTTACGGCCTCGTCGTGCACCCGCCGGTCGGCAAGCAGTTGATCGCGATCGGCGAGGCGTTGTTCGGCTACACCGGGCTGGGTTGGCGATTCGCCGGCGCGATCCTCGGCACGATCATGGTGGCGCTGGTGGTGCGGATCGTGCGGCGGATCAGCCGCTCGACACTGGTCGGCGCGATCGCCGGTCTGCTCGTGATCGCCGACGGGGTCAGCTTCGTGGTTGCCCGCACCGCACTGCTCGACGGGTTTCTGGCGTTTCTGGTGCTGGCCGCCTTCGGCGCGCTGATCGTCGACCGGGACCAGGTGCGGGAGCGAATGCACGTCGCGTACACCGAGGGCCGCATCGACGAGACCCTGTGGGGCCCGCGGCTCGGTGTGCGGTGGTGGCGCTTCGGCGCCGGCGTCCTGCTCGGATTGGCTTGCGGGACAAAGTGGTCCGGGCTCTATTTCGTGGTCTTCTTCGGCGTGATGTCGTTGGCGTTCGATGTCGCGGCCCGCCGCCAGTATCGGGTGCTGCGACCGTGGTTGGGCACTTTGCGCCGCGACCTGGTTCCAACGGCATACGCGCTGTTGATCATTCCGTTCGGGGTCTACCTGGCCAGCTACGCGCCGTGGTTCGCGTCGGAGACGGCGATCGACCGGCACGAGGTGGGCCAGTCGATCGGGCCGAAATCGAATGTCCCACTGCCCGACGCGATTCGCTCGCTATGGCACTACACCTACAACGCGTATCACTTTCACGCCGGCTTGACGAATGCAGCGGGAAACTATCACCCGTGGGAGTCGAAGCCGTGGGCGTGGCCGATGTCGCTGCGACCGGTGCTGTACGCGATCGACCAACAGAACGTCCCGGGCTGTGGCGCGCAATCCTGCGTCAAAGCGGTGATGCTGGTTGGGACTCCGGCGTTGTGGTGGGTTTCGGTGCCGATGCTGGTGTACGCCTCGTGGCGCATGTTGGTACGCCGCGACTGGCGCTACGCCGCGGTGCTGGTCGGCTATTGCGCCGGCTGGCTGCCGTGGTTCGCCGACATCGACCGCCAGATGTACTTCTTCTACGCCGCGACCATGGCGCCGTTCCTGGCGATGGGGGTCGCGCTGATCCTCGGCGACATCCTCTACAAACCTGGGCAGGGAGCCGAGCGTCGCAGCCTTGGGCTGATCGTGGTGTCCTGTTACGTGGCACTGGTTTTGACGAACTTCGCGTGGCTGTTCCCGGTGCTCACCGGTCAGCCGATCTCGCAGAACACCTGGAACATGGAGATCTGGCTGCCCAGCTGGCGCTAGCGGCCGCGAAACTGGGGGTACCTCCCGCTTGCGGGGGAAAGCCCTGGCCGCGATTTTCGACTATCCACAGCCCGGCTTCTGTCTGGGGGCGCACTTCGCGACCGCTCGGCATCATCACGCACGTGGATACGCCCATCGTCGGCAGCGAAGCGGTAGCCAGCGGCGCGCTCAGCCGCGGTCAACTGCGATGGAATTATCGTCCGATATTTCCGGACATCTACCTGCCCAGGTCGGTTGACAGATCCCTGGAGGCCATGACTGTCGGCGCGTGGCTATGGTCCGGGCAGCGCTCGACGATCACCGGACGAGCGGCCGCAGCACTGCACGGCGCGAAGTGGGTCAGCGAGACCTCGCCAGTCGAAATGCTTTGGCGGAACAACCATTGCCCGCCCGGCATGATCACACGTCACGAACGATTCGCGTCAGACGCAATCATGTCGCTCCGCGGTCTCTCAGTTGCCACGCCGTTGCGAACGGGATTCGATCTGGCACGCCACCTCATAGGAGCAACCGCTGTTGCCCACCTCGACGATCTCGCCCGCGCAACGGGGATAACGAGCGCGGACGTAGCGAATCTTCTCGACCGCTATCCGGGGGCCCGGGGAAGCAGGCGTGCCCGATTACTCATCGACATGACGGACGCCGGCGCCGAGTCGCCGAAAGAATCGTGGTTGCGGCTCATCTTGATCAGCGCTGGTCTGCCGCCGCCCACTACGCAGATCCTGGTAACCGACGGCCCATTCGTGGCCTACCTCGACATGGGCTGGGAAACTCCGATGGTTGCGGTGGAATACGACGGCGACCATCATCGCCTGGATAGACGCCAGTACGTCAAGGACATCCGACGCGCGGGGTCGCTCGAGCACATCGGCTGGCACGTCATCCGCGTGATCAAAGAAGACCGCCCACGCGAGATCGTTGCTCGAGTCACGCGAGCATTAGCTCAACGCGGTTACCCGATTTCGCAGCGAAACCGAAGGTATGATCGCGGTGCCGCGTAAATCACTGCCAAAGCTTCTATTTCGCGTCAACAATCGTCAGTGATCGTCAACGATCAGCGCCCAGCTCACACGAGTCGCGCACCTTCGGCGAGTAGGTGATGTCGCCGCATTCGCATTCCCACGTCGTGTGGCGGCCACGGCCGCAGGAGCATGACCGGCTTCCGACCATCATGTGTCCCGGCAGCAGCCAGTGCCCGCGCGCGCATCGGTAGGGCCGGCTGTCGGTGTACAGCACCAGATCGTCGTCAACATCGATAGTCACGCTTCCGACAGTGACATGTTCAGCGCGCCATGGGCAGGCCACGCAGCGCATCGTGACCGTTTGGTGTCCCGCCCCGCGCGTGTCGGTTATCTGACGAAGCGTTCCCAAGACCTGACGTAACGTTCAGGCCGTGCACGTCCAGGACCTGTCGCCCGGTGAACTCGCGGCCCGCGCCGGCGTCGCGGTCTCGGCGCTGCATTTTTACGAGCGGCACGGGCTGATCACCAGCACTCGCACATCGGGTAACCAGCGCCGCTACACCCGCGACACACTGCGCCGGGTCGCGTTCATCAAGCTGTCGCAGCGACTGGGCATCCCGTTGGCTCGCGTCCGCGACGCGCTGGCCACACTGCCCGCCGACCGCGTGCCGACCAGCCGCGATTGGGCCAAATTGTCGGCGGGATGGCGCTCGGATCTCGACGATCGCATCCTGCATCTGCAGCGCCTGCGCGACGACCTGGCCAACTGCATCGGCTGCGGATGCCTGAGCTTGCGCGCCTGCGCGCTGTTCAATCCCGACGACACCCTTGGCGCGCAAGGAACCGGAGCAGTACTGCTTTAGCCCCTCCGGAATCGAACAATTGTGCGATAGAATCGGCGCCGTGGTGATCGAGGTTCAGGAGTCGTTATTCGAGTGCAACGACCGACGATCACTGGGCCGCGGAGCCTGGATCGACATCCGCTCCGGGTGGTTGACCGGGGCGGACGAGTTGCTCGGCGAATTGCTCGAATCGATTCCGTGGCGCGCCGAACGCCGCCAGATGTACGACCGCGTCCTGGACGTCCCGCGCCTGCTCAGCTTCCACGACCTGACGACCGAGGACGCCCCGCACCCTCACTTGGCCCGGATGCGGCGACGGCTCAACGACATCTATGCCGGCGAGCTCGGTGAGCCGTTCACCACCGTCGGGCTGTGCTGGTATCGGGACGGATCGGATAGCGTCGCGTGGCACGGCGACACCATCGGCCGAAGCAGCACCCACGACACGATGGTCGCGATCGTCAGTCTCGGCGCTACCCGAACCCTCGCCCTGCGACCACGGGGAGGCGGCGCATCGCTGCGGTTGCCGCAGGCGCACGGCGACCTCCTGGTGATGGGCGGCTCATGCCAGCGGACCTGGGAGCATTCGGTGCCGAAGACGTCGGCCCCCACCGGGCCGCGGGTCAGCATCCAGTTCCGACCCAGAGATGTCCGTTAGCGGTCAGTCTCTGACGGCGGCGACCGACTTCACCAACAAGTCGCGCGCCTGTTTGGTGTCGACGGGCTTGGCCGGTTGACCCTGCACCAGCATCGGATTGGCAGTCACGATCACCTGGTAGTCACCGAAATGTGCAGTGTAGTTGTACAACTCGCCGCTGCGCGGCTTGCCCTGAACCATGGTCTGCAGAACACGGTGCACTCCGAGGGTTTGGGTGCCTTCTATCTGCGGCGTGTCGACGACCTCGATCAGCCCGCGCACCCGGCCGCCCTGGAAAGCCACCTTCTTGCAGTTCCGTGGCGGTGCTTGGAACGGGACCGGCGCGGAGGTTTGCAACGCCATCGCGATAAAGCGTCCACCGTCCCCCTCGGCGGCCACCGCAGCCATGTTGCCCTGCAGGCCGGGCGGCATGTCCTCACCGATGACGAATGACGCGCACTCCGGCGGATCGAACGTCAGACCCGGCGGCAACTTGTGCGTCATCAGCACTTTGGGATCGATACCGGTCTTGGCGGTGTCCTTGACCTTGTAGCCGGGGCCGAAGTCGGACTTCACCTTCACGATCTTGGTGATATCGGCAGCGGGAGGCGCCTCCGACGATCCGTGAGAGCAGGCCGTCAACAGACAGACGCTCGCGATCGCCACCCCTAGCCGCATCATCGGGGCCAATCTAACGCACCGCCCCTACCCGCGTACGGCTGATACGGTTTTCACCAGCAAGTCGGCGGCGAACTGTGGCGTCAGCGCCGGATTCGGTGAGCCGGGATCGCTGACCACGGTGGTGAAGGCGTAATAGTCACCCAGGTAGGCAGTGAAGGTGCTTGCCTGCGAACCGATTTCATTGCCTCCTTCGACGGCGGTGACAATGTCGGCGGTCATTCCCAAGGCATCGGCGCCGTCGATGCGAGGAGCGTCGACCAGACGCACGAGCGCGCTGGCCCGCCGGCCGGCCATGCGCCACTGGCGGCACTGGTCAAGCAACGCGTGGTCCAACGACACACCCCCGGCCGGCGCGGCGACCACCATTGCGTACACCGTCCCGCCCGGACCCGAACCTGAAATACCCTGCGGGGCTTGACCGCGGCCAGCGGCCGGGTCGGCAAGCGGCGCGCAACGTGGCGGGTCGGCCACGCCGGCTCCCCCGATACCCCAAACACCCTCCGGCGCAGACACATTCAATACCGGGGCCACCTCATAACCGGGCGGCAGATCACGGCGCACGCGTCTGATGTTGCCGGGGTCGACGTGGCGCGCGGCCGAACCGGCCGGCGGTGGCGGCGGATGTTCGGCCGGGTGGGCGCAGCCCGCGAGCATCAGCAGCACCGTCGCGGCCGAGGCAGGGCGCATATTAGCTGACAGCCCGAATAACTTGGCGCGCAGTATGTTTGATCTGATCCACCATATCGCGACTCAATGCAAGGTCACGCGTGTCGGGCACATCGATGACGGTGGTGACCACCCCGACGTCGTCGCGCTGCCAGCGGGCACCGTAACGGTCCATGAGCGTGCGCATGCCCACGTTGTCGGCGAGCATCCGGCCCGAAAACCTCTCCACCCCCGCCACCCGCGCGGCGACGGAGAGGGCAGCGATCAGAAACGAGCCGATCCCGCGGCGCTGGTAGGCGTCGGCGACGGTGAATGCGACCTCGGCGAGCGTTTGGTCGTGGTTGTCGCGAACAAATCGCGCGTCGGCGATCGGATTGCCGCTCAGGTCGGTCATCACCCAGACGAAGTGGTCGACGTAGTCGACCTCGGCGAGATAGTCCATCAGCGCCGGACTGGGTACACGCGCTGACATGAACCGCCGGTATAACGTCTCGCTGGAGAATTTCACATGCCCTTGCAGTGTTCGCGCGCTGTCACCGGGTAGCACCGGACGCAGCAGCAGTTCTGAGCCGTCACGAATCCGGACCGGGATCGGCGTGAGGAACGCCGCGAGCCGCTGGCGTATCGTCCGCACCAGTCGGGTCATGATCCCCGGGATGTGCACCAGCCGCGCGAACGCATCGCTGTCACCGATCCAGCCGGTCAGCAGCTCCGTAGTGATCACGGTCGCCGTCCGCGGAATGTGACGCAGCAGGGCGATTTCACCGACAATCGTGCCGGCGGCGACGTGCTCCAGCGTGACTATGTTGTCGTCACCGACATGTTGGATCTGAGCCGCGCCGGACGCGATGAGCAGGAACGACACCGCCCGTTCGCCCTGGCGCATCAGCGTCTGCCCCGCCGCGGCCTGCAGCGGTTGCAAGCTCGCTGCCAGCGGCATCAGGTCCTCGGCGGGGCAACCCTTGAAGATGTCCAAGCTGGCCAGTTCGTCAGCGCGCAGCGTGGTCAGTTCGGTCACCGTGCCCGCCCCCATCGCCGTCGAAGATTGTTGCCAAGGCTATGGGCTGTCAGCGTGTTGCAGCAAGGACACGCGTCCCGGCAGACTCGCTGTCGTGGCTGCCACCGACGATCCGTTGCAGAGGACCCGCGACTTGTTGGATCGCGACGCGAGCCTGCGGCACGGATTCCTGGACACGCTGGGCGAGTCGGTCGCCAGCGAAACGCCGACGCTGGCGCAGCGGGCGATGAACAGCCCGCTGGTCGCGACCATTTACGAGCGACTGTGGCGCCCGGTGGCGTTCTACGTCGGCAGCGGCATCACGACCGGCGCCGAGCAGCGCCGGGCGGCCGAAGCCCTTCGCCTTTCCTGCGCCACTCGCCTACTCGACATCGCCTGTGGCCCGGGCAATTTCACCGGCAAGCTAGCCGAGCAACTGCCACCGGGCGGACTCGCGGTCGGGCTCGACATCTCGGTTCCGATGCTGACCCGCGCCGTGCATGACAACAGCGGCCCGCGCACCTGCTACGTGCGCGGCGACGCGGGCGTGCTGCCGTTCGACGACGAAACCTTCGACGCGGTCTGCTGTTTCGGTGCGCTGTACTTGATGCCGAAGCCGATCCAGGTCGCCCGCGAAATGGTGCGGGTGCTGCGACCCGGGGGTCGCATCGCGATCCTGACCAGCCACGCCAGTCACATACCGCCCGTGCGATACGCGACGAAGGCAAGCGCCGGGGCGATCGGGATACGCATGTTCGATCGTCAGGTGTTCGTCGACTTGTTCGCCGAAGCCGGGCTCGTCGACATCGACCAGCAGATCCAGCGTCATCTGCAGTTCGTCACGGCCGGCAAAGCGGAGTAACGCTCAGGTCAGCGCGTAGAACCCCTCGTCGGCCCCCGTCCCGGCCTGCGTTTCACCGGCCATCAGAGCCTGGGACTTGAACACACGAGCGGCGGCGCTGGGCTGATGCCGGACGGCGACGAAGGTGCGGCCAAGGTTGGTTGGGTGGTGGCGGCCCCACAGCAAGACGTCGGCCTCGTCATCTCCCATCGCGAGCACCTGGTGGCGTACGGCGTCACTTCTGACCATCACGTCTGTGGCCGCCGCCAGCAGGTGCGGGCGCCGCAGCATCCCCGAACCCGACAGTCGCTCGGCGAGCCGTGCGCCCAGGATTCGGAGGGGCCGATCGTCGATCACGATGTCGCCGTCGATCACGACGCTGACCTCCCAGCCCGCCATGGCGCGGTCAAAGATCAGACCACCGATCGACCGCACCACGTCGGCGACGTTGGCCGCCACGATCTGGAATTGGTAGCTGCCAGGATCACCGGCCTGCTCGCGCAGCGTCCCTGCCGGCGAGGAGAGCCGGCGTTGGGCGCGATGCGATTGGTTGAGCGTGCTAGCCAGAGCGGTCACGTGGGGTCCATTCGCCGATGTGCGCAATTATCAATGACACTACGAAGATAGAGTAGTGGTGGACCGCGATAAAAACCAAGTACGTTGCCGCGATCTCCTTTGCCATCGAGAATGCGGGCCGGTGGCCGCTACACTGCCGGGATAGCTCAAAGACGTAAACCCAATCCCGACCAACGCCGCCGCGAGCTCTGCGACGCGGCGATACAGCTGCTGGCCGACGATGGCGCCAAGGGCCTGAGCCACCTCAAGGTCGACAGCCGTGCTGGGGTTCCGGACGGCACCACGTCGTTCTACTTCCGCACCCGCTCGGCACTGTTGCAGGCGGTCGCCGAGCGCATGGTCGAACTCGACCTCGCCACGTTGCAGACCGTCGCCGACAGCGCTGCCGTACCCGACGGGTCGTCGGCGTCCGCACTGGCCAAGCTCGTCATCCAGAACGGGAACGAACCCCAGCTCAGCCGCACCCGAGCGCGGTATGAGATGGCTATCCAAGCCACCCGGGACCCAGTGCTAGGCGCTACCCTGCAACGCGCCGTGGATGCCTTCACCAAGCTGCATCACGACATCCTGGTCCAGTTGTTGCCACACGGCGCCGACCTCGATCCCGCCGTGGTCGACGACCTCAGCAACGTGACCCTTACCTTCATCAACGGGCTCATGCTGCGCTTGGTCCACGGTGACCGGATCATCGATACCCCGGAGCAACTCGACGGCGTGCTGACGGCCATCGTCGACGGCATCCTGCACAGCAACCAAAAGGGCCGACTCACCCACGACGGCGCCGCGCTGCAATCACCCACCGCATAGCGCCGCGAATCGAGCCATCCGAACCTCTACAGCAATAGAGTAGGCCGGTCGCAGGTAAGTGCGCTGACGGTCGCTGTTAAGCGAAAAGTACAAATCGCCCGAACCGCGGGCGACGCTGACACACTGGCTGCATCGACTCGGCATGCGGCCCGTCGCCCCTACGCCACAGGGACTTTTGTCCGGATAATCAACAACCAACATTGGAGAACCCATGGTCGAGTTCGACTACGAAGAGCTCAAGAAGGAAGCCGAGCAGTACATCAAGTTCGAAAAGGACCGCAAGAACCGGATCGCCTACATCACTTTCGACCGTCCCGAGGCCCAGAACGCCGCCAACCTGGGGATGCGACAGAACTACGCCGATTTGATCCATAAATGCAACGTCGACGACGAGGTGAAGGTCGTCGTGATCCGCGGCGAGGGAGACGATTTCGGCAGCGGAGGTGACCTACCCGAGCAGCGGCCGATGCTGGAGAACCCCGGTCTTCCGCTGCACCATGAGTTGGCGATCAACGACGACGACGTGACATATCCGCCCGGCGGGTCATACCGCTACCTGTCCACCGTCACCGATTTCTACGCCAAGGCGAGGGCCGGAAACCGTCCGCTGCAGGAACTTCGCAAAATCAGCATCATCGAGGCGAAGGGCTACTGCTACGGCTGGCATTTCTATCAAGCCGGCGACGCCGACTTGGTGATCTCTTCCGACGACGCGCTGTTCGGCCATCCGGCGTTCCGATACGTCGGCTGGGGACCCCGCCTGTGGTGGTGGGCCGAGACGATGGGTCTGCGCAAGTTCTCCGAAATGTTGTTCACCGGAAGGCCATTCAGCGCCAAAGAGATGTACGACTGCGGGTTTGTCAACAGCGTGGTGCCGCGGGACAAGCTGGCGGCCGAGACCGAAAAGTACGCGCTGGCGTGCTCACGATCGCGCCCGACCGACACGGTCGCGGTGCAGAAGACGTTCCTCGAGCTCTACAAGCAGCACAAGGGCGAGTACTTCGGCAGCCTTCTCACCGGCATGGTCGAGGGCATGCTGCCGTTGATCAAAAACGACGCAGAAGACGTCGACCTCACCGGCGGCACCTTCGAAAAAGGCCTCAACAACGTGGTGAAGGACAACGATCTGAATTTCCCACCCGAGTGGCGCCTGAGCCGCTCGGGGCGCGCAAAGCCTTGATGTAAAGCCAAGACCGACTAACCGGTTGGCCCGGCGGGACGCATGCTGGCCGTATATAGTGAGCGCACCGCTGGGCTCCTCATACGTAATCCCCGGATAACCGACGCGGCACCCCGAGCTTCGCACCACCATCGGAGGAGACGTTGCCGCGAAACCTGGTCACTCGCGTCGCCACCAGATTGATGGAGACGACGGCGTCGACCGTGGCCGAGGTCAACGAGCAGGTTCTCGCCGAGCTTGTCGAGCATCTCGATATCGACTGCGCGTTCTTACGACACAACGACCACAAAATTCGGGTCTCGAAGTTGGTGGCGGTGTGGCCGCCGCCGCGTGACCGATCCGTTCCCGACCCGTCGGCGGTCGCCCATTTCAGCAGCGCCGACCCGGTCCTTGCGCTGTGCGGGCATGGCAAGAAGCTGACGGTCATTCGACCGGAACCGTCCGACGACACCGCGAAGCGCTGGGTGGCCGCCGCGGTTGAACGCTGGGGCACCGACCCCGGCAAGGTCACCTCCCCCTCGGTCGTTGCGGCGCCGCTGATCTCCGGCGGAGTCACGACCGGCCAGTTGACCTGCGTGAAGTACAAGAAAAAGAAGTGGCGTACCGACGAGCTGAACGCGATTCAAACCGTCGCATCGTTGCTGGCGCAGCTTCAGGCGCGCATCGCCGCCGAAGCCAAGCTGCGTAATCTCGCCGAGCACGACGATCTCACCGGCCTGCACAACCGTCGCGCTCTCATGGCGCACCTCTCGGAGCGTCTCGCGACCGGAAAGCCTGGTCCGGTCGCCGTGTTGTACCTCGACCTCGACCGGTTGAAGTCGATCAACGACTACCTGGGCCACACGGCCGGCGACTGGTATCTGCGGACGTTCGCCGAGCAGCTCCGGTTGAAAGCCGGAGTCAAAAGCATGACCGCCCGACTCGGTGGCGACGAGTTCGTTGTCGTGCCCGACAAGCCGATGTCGCTCGATATCGCCGAGGCGACCGGTGACGAACTCTGCGCGGCGCTGCGTGACCGAATGGCCCTGGGCGGCCACATCATCACCCGCACCGTCAGCGTTGGCGTCGCGGTTGGCAGCCCCGGCCGCGACAACACCAGCGACCTCCTTCACCGCGCCGACGAGGCGGTCCTGAGCGCCAAGCGCGCCGGCGGCAACAGCGTGGCGGTCTCCAACGACGACATGGCGCTGCAGCGCCTGTTCCGCAACGACATCGAACTTCATTTGCGCGGCGACATCGACAACGAATCGCTGCTGCTGCACTACCAGCCCGAGGTCGACCTGTGGACGGGAGCAATCGTTGCCGTCGAAGCGCTGGTTCGGTGGCGGCACCCCAGTTGGGGCCTGCTGTTGCCTGAGTCATTCATCGGCGTCGTCGAATCCGCCAATCTGAGTGGCGATCTTGGTCGTTGGGTGATGCGAACCGCGATCTCGGAACTCAGTCGCTGGCGCTCCCGCGGCGTCGGGCAGAACACGACGTTGCGACTCAACGTCTCGCCGGTGCAGCTGGTCAACCGGAATTTCGTCGACAGCGTCGCCGAGGCCATCGATGAATTCGGCATCGACGGCGGCTCGGTGTGCCTGGAGATCACCGAGCGAGCAGTGGTTCGCGACATCGACACCACCCGCAGGACGCTCGAGGCGTTGAAAGAAGTCGGCGTCCAGATCGCGATCGACGATTTCGGCACCGGCTACGCGGTGCTGTCGCACCTGAAGTCACTGCCGGTCGACATCCTGAAGATCGATACCTCTTTCGTTCGCGATCTCGGCAACAGCAGCCGCGACCTAGCTATCGTCCGCGCGATCATCGGCCTCGCTGAGGCCTTTGACCTGCAATTAGTGGCCGAAGGTGTGGAAACTCCCGCTGCTGCGCTCACCCTGATGAGACACGGGTGCCACCGCGCGCAAGGCTATTTGTTGTCGCGGCCGCTCCCCGGGCACGCGATGGAATCGCTACTTTCATCTCGTTACATGCCAATGCCATTCCTGGCAGACAGTCAGGCACTATCATCGAACGCGATCTGAAAAACACGATCTGGTGAGTAGATGACTGAAATCAGCGACAAGCGCTCCGATACGACGCGCGAACAGATTCTGCGAGCCGCGGCGCACCAATTTGCGCAGCGACCGTATTACGCCGTCGGCCTCGACGACATTCTGGCCGAGGCGCAGCTCACCAAGGGCGCGATGTATTTCCATTTCCGGTCCAAGCACGCCCTGGCACTTGCGATCGTGGATGAACAGACCGCGAAGTCCGGCGTTGCCGTCCAAGAATTGCTGACGCGGAAATTGTCCGGGCTGGAAACGCTGATCGATGTCTCGTATCTCTTCGCGATGGCCGACATCACCGACAACGTCACCCGGGCGGCATTCAATCTGTTGGAGTCGGTGGGCCGGACCGAGAAGCTTCAGGAAAGACTGTTGGGCAGCTGGATTGAACTGCTCGGCGAAATCGCCGCACGCGGAATTCGCGAGGGTGACATCGTCGACCGCGGCGATCCCGAGGATATCGGCCGTTTGCTGGTGTCCATCTACATGGGTATGCGCCAGGCCAGCCATCTCGACGACCCGGCGGTCTTGCTGAGTGACTACGAGAAAGCGTTGTCGACGGTGCTGCGCGGGATCGTGCAGCCCGATAAAATCGATTACTTCGCTCAATTTTTGAAGCGGCGGACGGCACTGGCGATCAAGGCGGCTTCCACGATGGATTTATCCGGTCGCTGAAACTGGCTAACGCTCGTCGAGCCAGAGTTGCTCGGTGAGGTCTTGAAAAGTTGCGAGCGCGATATCGTCGTCGGCCCGAATGAGTGCCGACCGGCTCATCAGCGCACGCACGCTCGACCCGTCCTGATGCGCTAATTCGACGACCTCGTTGGCCAGCGATTG
Organism: Mycobacterium paraterrae; assembly: GCF_022430545.2. Classification (NCBI taxonomy): domain Bacteria; kingdom Bacillati; phylum Actinomycetota; class Actinomycetes; order Mycobacteriales; family Mycobacteriaceae; genus Mycobacterium; species Mycobacterium paraterrae. Next base: position 736,947 of record NZ_CP092488.2, read on the forward strand.
CACCACCGATACCGCCGATTCCTCCGTCAGCGGCAGGTGAAATATTTCGTCGAACTTCATTGAGACGACGTCCTCGCGTGGACGGCCGACCATTTCCGAGAACGCGGAGTTGGCGAACACCAGCGCGCCGTCATTGGCGATCGCCAGCACGGGTATCGGAATCCGCTCCAGCACAACCAATGCGGGCAACTGCTTGAGGGTATCCATCGGCGATAGATCCGTCTGGGCCTTACGTCGTCGCTCCACCATCTGATTATGGTTCATCAGAGCAAGGCATAGATGCGCTTATTATCAACATCCCTAAATTGTGAAGTTTTTCTCGACACACGTGGGTTGGTTTCTGGGAAAGCGCGCATTCAACGCAGTGAGCATCCGGCGCGCCTCAGCCAGGCGCCCTCGCACGACGACCAGTCGCTTGGGCGGCTCGACGTAGCCCTCGGTCTCGCACCGCCGCTGCCAGGCAGACTCGGCCTTGCTCACCTTCCGCGTCATCGTGTCGATATCGCGACGCAGAAGCTTCGCGAAGACCTGCGCCTGAAGCCGTTCGGGTCGTCGATGGGTCGGAACGATGCTGGGAGTCACCACCCTGTCCCTTTGGACTTTCCAAGGCAATGACCGCACTCATCCGGAAGGATAGCTTCATGACGAATTCATCGATGCCCTCTGCCGTAGCCACGTTTGTGTGAGACATGGCGATGCGGACGGCGTTCCACGAGCAGCTCGAGACGCTGACTCAGACCCTCAGCGACATGTGCGGTCTGGCCGGCTTGGCGATGGACCGCGCCACCCAGGCGCTGCTCGAGGCGGATCTGTCGATGGCCGAGCAGGTGATCACCGACCACGATCAGATTGCCGAGATGCAGAAGCAGGCAGAGGAGACGGCGTTTGTCCTGCTCGCTCTACAGTCACCCGTCGCCGGGGATCTGCGACTCGTCGTCGGTTCTCTACAGAACGTGGCGGACGCCGAACGCATGGGTGGACTTGCGCTACACGTGGCGAAGATCGCCCGGCGGCGCCATCCCAACCATGTCTTGCCGGACGAGGTCCGCGGCCATTTCGCCGAAATGGGCAGAGTGGCAGTCGAATTGGGCGATAGCGCGAAAGATGTCGTGGTGTCCCGCAACTCGACGCAGGCCGCCGAGATCAGCCGTGAAGACGATGCGATGGACCAACTGCACCAGCAACTGTTCAACGTCTTGATGGACAGCGAGTGGAAGCACGGTGTTGCCGCCGCCGTCGACATCACCCTGCTCGGCCGGTTCTACGAGCGCTTCGCCGACCACGCCGTCGAGATCGGGCGCCGCGTCGTCTTCGAGGCAACCGGGGAAACCGCCGGCCCATGACCCACGGGTCCCGGCGCGAATCGTCGGCGCAGTAACAGTGACACGTAGACCAAAGCGACCAGCACCGGCACCTCGATCAGTGGCCCGACCACACCGGCCAGCGCCTGCCCGGACGAGGCGCCGTAGGTGGCGATCGCGACCGCGATGGCAAGTTCGAAGTTGTTGCCGGCGGCGGTAAATGCCAGCGTCGTCGTGCGTCGATAGCCCAAACCGAGTATCGCGCCCAGCATGTAGCCGCCGCCCCACATGATGGCGAAGTAGGCCAGCAGCGGCAACGCTATCCGCGCGACATCAAACGGACGGCTAATGATCCGATCGCCCTGCAGGGCGAAGAGGACCACGATGGTGAACAGTAGCCCGCAGAGGGCCCACGGGCCGATCTTCGGCAGAAACGTTGTCTCGTACCATATTCGGCCCTTCGCCTGCTCACCGAAACGTCGCGAGAGGTATCCGGCGACCAGCGGGATGCCCAGGAAGATGACGACCGACCTCGCGATCTGCCACGGAGACGTGCTGATGCTGGTCTGCGGCAACCCGAGCCAGCCCGGAAGCACCGAAAGATAGAACCAGCCAAGCGCGGCGAACATGACCACCTGGAAGATCGAATTGAGCGCGACGAGGACCGCGGCCGCTTCGCGGTCACCGCAAGCGAGGTCGTTCCAGATGATCACCATGGCAATGCAGCGGGCCAGGCCGACGATGATCAATCCGGTCCGATACTCGGGCAAATCGGCGAGCAACAGCCAGGCCAGCGCGAACATCAACGCGGGACCGATGACCCAGTTCAGCAGTAGAGAACTCAGCAGGAGTCTGCGGTCACTGGTCACAGAGTCGAGTCGGTCGTAACGGACCTTGGCCAGCACCGGGTACATCATCACGAGCAGGCCTGCAGCAATCGGAAGCGAAACACCAAGTATCACAACCTGATCCAGGATCCGGTTCAGGCCCGGGAACCAGTGGCCCGCCAGCAGTCCGGCGGCCATCGCCGCACCGATCCACACCGGCAGGAAGCGATCCAGCAGCGACAGACGCTGCGCTGTGTGCGTCACGAATCCGCGTCCGGGGTGGCAGCTACTGCGCAGCATCGGTCGTCGGCGTCCGGATTGTCATCACCCCGTCGCTCGGTATCGAACGTCTCGGAGTCGGCGAGCACCGTGTAGACCTCCCACCGTTCGCCGTCGGCGCCGGTCACCCACACCTTGTCCTGGACGGCAAAGCAGCATGTCGTTCCGATCTCCTCTTCGGTGAACATGCCCGCGTCGGACAGCCGGGCGATCTCCTCACGGACGGCGCCGCTGGAGTCGACTTCAATGCCGAGGTGATTGAGAGTTCCTCCCTGGCCGCGGTTTTGGATCAACACCAGCTTCAGCGGCGGATCGGCCACCGCGAAGTTCGCGTAGCCGGGCTTGACCTTGCTGGGCGGCCTCCCGAACAGCGTGGAGTAGAAGGCAATCGCCTCGTCGAGGTCGTCGACATTGAGAGCGAGTTGTGCGCGGGACACTGGGCCTCCCTACCTTTGCGGCATATATCGAACTGTCCGATGGATGCGATCCTGCCACCTCTTCGATATATGTCAAGAAGCTATGGCACTATGTGACTTGTGCCGAAGACGCTACCGAAGGTCGATATCTCAGCCCCGCTGTGTTGCTCACCGGTCGCAGCCGGGCCGCTGGACGACACCGCAGCGCTGGACATCGCCCTGCGCCTCAAGGCCCTCGCCGACCCGGTACGGGTCAAGCTTGTGTCGCTGTTGTTCAGCTCTGAGGCCGGCGAGCTGTGCAGTTGCGATTTGGCCGCAAATGTCGGAGTGGCCGAATCGACCGTGAGTCATCATCTTTCACAACTCCGACGCGCCGGCATCGTCGAATCCGAGCGCCGGGGAATGAACGTCTACCACCGACCCCGCCGCGAATCCCTGACGGCCCTGTGCGCAGTTCTCGATCCGAACTGCTGCAGGTGAGGTAGCTCCGTAAGCTAATATCTGCGTATGAACGCAAGTAATGACGTTCCCGCGTCGATCCCCGACGACGAAGTGAATCTGATCGTCGAAGTCTTTCGGATGCTGGCCGACCCCACCCGCGTCAGAGTCCTGTGGGCGTTGACCGGCGGGGAGCTCTCGGTCACCGAATTGGCCGAGCGGGTCAGTAAACCCGCGCCTTCGGTGTCGCAGCATCTGGCCAAGCTACGGATGGCCCGGTTGGTCCGCACCCGGCGCGACGGAACGACGATCTTCTACAGCCTGGAAAACGAACACGTCAGCCAGTTGGTCGCCGACGCGGTATTCAACGCCGAGCATGCCGGGCCCGGCGTGCCCGCACACCATCGCGGTGACGGCGCCGTGCGGGCCATGTCTCGAGACGGCATCCAGCACAAGGTAACTCGACGATGACGCATACTCATTCGCACGACCACGGCCACTCGCACGGGCTGCGGGAGGCGGTCAAAGAGATCTTCGCGCCGCACTCGCATGATTCCGCGGACAGCGTCGACAGCGCGCTGGAATCCAGCGCCGCGGGCATCCGCGCGGTGAAGATCAGCTTGCTGGTGCTCGCCGCGACGTCCGTCGCGCAGCTCGCCATTGTCGTCGTCTCAGGATCGATCGCGTTGGCCGCGGACACCATTCACAATCTCTCCGACGCACTGACCGCTGTTCCGCTCTGGATCGCGTTCGCGCTCAGCACGAAAGCCGCAACCCGCCGCTATACCTACGGGTTCGGTCGGGTCGAGGACCTAGCGGGCCTGTTTGTGGTCGCGATGATCACGATGTCGGCAATCATCGCCGGTTACGAGGCCGTGCAACGACTCGTCCACCCGCAGCCGATTGCCAACCTGGGCTGGGTAGCTTTGGCCGGGCTGGCCGGTTTCGTCGGCAACGAATGGGTGGCGCTCTATCGCATCAGGATCGGAAGGCGAATCGGCTCAGCAGCTTTGGTCGCCGACGGTCTACATGCCCGCACCGACGGATTCACATCGCTGGCCGTACTCGTCGGCGCTGGAGGTGTCGCACTGGGTTTCCCGCTCGCGGATCCGATTGTCGGACTAGTCATCACCGCGGCCATCCTGGCCGTGTTGCGCACCGCGGTGCGCGATGTGTTCCGTCGCCTCATCGACGGTGTCGATCCGCATCTCGTCGACACCGCCGAAGCCGTCTTGGCCGGCCACCAGGGCGTGCGTTCCGTGCACAGCGTGCGGCTGCGCTGGATCGGGCACCGCCTCCACGCCGACGCCGAACTGGACATCGACCCGGCGCTGAGTTTGGCTGCAGCGCACCGCATTGCGCACGACAGTGAGCACGAGCTGACGCACGTCCTACCGAAGCTCGCGAGTGCGCTGATTCACGCCTATCCCGCGCACGAACCCGGGTAAGGCGCGCCGGCAGCACCGCGGTGACGATGCAGAACGCACAGCGTTCTGAGGAGGAACCGCGCCGGCAGCACCGCGGCTAGATATTCGCCTCGATGTGGCGCAACCGAGCGCCCTGCGGCGCCTGCCGCACATCCTGGTCTGCGGCATACGTCGCGAATGCCGCACATGCGCGGGCGACCAGGTATTGGGTTGGTCGCTCCTCGCGCGCGGCATACGCGACATCCAGCAGCGCAAGCGTCAGGGGCGGATCGAACATCGCGGATATCGGCGGCAGCACCGCCCCCGCCAGCACACTGCTGATGGCCGCATTGAACGCTCGTACCAAGTTTGGATACGGCAACGGCGGATCGTCATATCTCATGGGGCGCTTCTCCCAACTGAAGCTGTCTGCGCGCGGCAGGACGACTACCCGTCTCAGCGCCCTCATTCACCAGACGTGTTACCCACCCTGCCTCAAGACAAACGAGCCGACGACGGCTTCATTCACGCAAAGTCACGTGGGGGCTCTGTCCGTACTGGGCGCGGTAGTACACGGCGAATCGCCCCAGGTGCCCGAAGCCCCATCGGGCCGCGACCTGACCGACGGTGGTGCGGTGCCGATCGGCGGCGACGAGCTCCAGATGCGCATGATGCAGGCGGACGCGACGCAGGTATTCCATCGGCGTGCAGTCGCGATGCCTGCGGAACATGTATTGCAACGCCCTGGGTGTCACGTAGATCGACTCGGCGATGTCGACCACAGAGATGTCGCGGTGAGCGTGGTCATCGATGAACGCGATGGCGCGGCGAAGAAGCGACGGCGTGCCGTCACCGTGATCGTCGAGGCCGCTGTCGTGCAGCGCCGCATCAGGGAAGGCCGCCAGTACTGTTGCTGCCAAGTAATCTTCGACTGCGCTGATGATCAAAGGGTTCTGCGCGGCGAACGGGTCACGCATGACTCCTTTGCGCACGTAGTCGATCGTCTTGACGAGGTGATCGTTGGCCGCGGGCGAAATACTGATCGTGCTCTGCGATTGCTTCGACGTGAGTTCCTCGATCACCGCGGGTACCGCTACCCTCCGCAGGACACTGCGGCTGACGGTGAGTGCGTCATATCGGGCCTTGAAAACTCGTGCACTGGAAGGAAATCCGTTGCGCGCACCGACAGCGGTCACTTCGTCGAGGGCAACCTTTTCACCGAGCCGTTCGGGAAACTGCTGCGCGATGAATCCGGAGTGAACGCGACGCAGCACGATGTCGGCCAGCGGCTCGGGCTCGGTGCTCAAGTCGTAGCTGAACTCGATGTCGTCGACAATCAGGGACCCGATCTGCGAGCGGACCACTCGCGCGCCAGTCAACGCTTCGGCAGGCGCGCTGTGTCGTTGTCTTGCACAGCTGGCACTGAGTATCTGCTCGGCTTCGCCGAGATCAGTGGTATCGAGAAGTACGGTCATGGATTGGCCTTCGCACGGGGGAGCTACTCAAGGCATCCCGGCTGAGCCGCAGGCTGTCCAGTATACGAACAGGCGCTCAGCGTAGCCCATCTTGCATTGATCTCCCACCCCCGTGGGCGGATAGTGCTCGATGCGAAAGCGGATGTCCGGCATGCGAACGGTATCGACAATCCGTCGTTGCTGTTGGCAGGGACGGGTACAGCACGTCATCGTCCATCCCATGGGTCCAGTGGGGTGAGCGGCGGAAGGGAACTCGATGAGCAGCGACAGCCCCGCAAGCCTCGACCTCGAGATGTCTGAATTCGTCTGTCGTCTCTATCAGCAAGAGCGTCTCAGCGCGAAAGATGTGCTGGCTGAATTGACCGCAGGCGTCGTCCGGTTTCTGCCGCCAGCCGAACACGCGAGTGTCACGGTCTCGGCTCGCGGCGAAGTGGCCACCGAATCGGCGACGGGCGCGATTCCCGCGGCGCTCAACGAGATACAAGCTCAGTGTGGCGCCGGGCCCTGCCTGTCGGCGGCGACACACGAGGACGTCGTCCGCATAGACGATGTCGAGCACGATCAGCGCTGGCCCGACTACAGTCGCGCGGTCACCGATCGCACGCCGGTCCGGTCAGTGCTCAGCATCGCGCTGGGCGGCGATTCAAAGCGTAGGTACGCGCTGAATGTCTATGCGGAGAAGCCGAATGCGTTCGATGTCGGGATGACGGAGTCGGCCCTGCGCTACGCGTCTTACGTGTCCATCGCCTGGACGCTTGCGCGGCGCGACGAGCAATTCCACGAAGCCCTGAAGTCGCGGGACATCATCGGCCAAGCCAAGGGAATGATCATGGAGCGATTCGAGGTAGACGCCACGCAAGCGTTCCACCTACTCAAGCGACTGTCGCAGTCGTCGAACACGCCATTGGCGCGCATAGCCGCCGAAGTGGTCGAGGCCGAACGGCGCGAGTCCAGGCCCAAGGCCGACTAGAACGCCCTGCCGAGGAGGACACTCACGAAATGGTGGCCGACGATCCTGGATCACGAGGCGTTGAGGCAGCGCGGCGCGCGGCGCAAATGCGCGTGCAGCACGACGAGGCCGCTACCCAATCCCCGACCGAGCACGATGTCGAACAGACCGATCGCAAGGTGGAAGCCGCCCGGTTGAGCGCCGCGCGGGCGGCGCGCTCGGCGGCGGAGAGTTTCGACCGGTCCGCCTCGATGCACGCCGAACTCGCCGAGGTGGAAGAGGGGACCGTCCAACGCATCGCCGCTGGCACCGAGCGGCAAGAAGAATCTGCCCGGTTTCACCGTCGAGCGGCTGAGGAGGACCGCAGATATGCCGACCAGAAGCGGGAGGAGGCGGCAGCCGACGAGATTACGGACGGGGGGTAACGCCCTCGTTCCCGACTGGGCGACTCACCGCGCTTGCACCGCCATGAGCGCCGCCTCACGCGTTTCTTGAACTGACAAGAAGTCGGTCAGTCCGGCGATCTCGAGTATGCGGCCCACGATTGACGTGGCGGGTACAACCGCGAACGGTGAATCGTCACCCATGGCTTCACGGGCGGCCACCAGGCTGCTGACGCCAGCGCTGCTGAAGAAGCTCACCTCGGTCAGATCGATGACCAGAGCAGCCGGATTGCCGGCGAGGACATCGAAAATGGCTTGTTTGAAGGCGGGGCAGGTCAGCAAGTCGATCTCGCCGGCCGCCGAGAGCACGGTGACGTCGCCAAGCGTCTCGACGTCGGTCTTGATCGAGCCGTCGGCAAGCACGATTGCTCACATGGCCACTTCGACGAGGCGTGCGCGAGCCGTTGGCCGGTGCGCGCCTTGCTGGACCTCGTGGGCTTCAAAAGCGTTGCAGGCGTTGGCGATAGCGGCATCTGTTGGTCGATCGACCCGTACGGCGCGTGCAACGTCCAGCAAGGCGAGCGCTGGCAGCAAATCCTCGTAGGAGGACGACTCGGGTTCTCTCATCGGGCGTTCCTTCACTACGCGAGATCCGCACAGACAGACGGCGGCTCGTCCTCAGCGCCCGTGCCGAAAGTGTAACGGCCTCAGCACTTCTGCGACAAGGGTTACGGGGCTGTTCATGAAACGAAACGGGCGGTCACGGTGTCGCGAGGGGTGGACCGACGGGTTCACCGTTCACGAGCGCGAGCTCGGCGAGCAGATCAGCGGGGCTCTCTCCGGCGCGCAGCCGCGTCAGGTACGCGCTGGGGTTGAATTGCACGCCGATCGGGTTAGCGGCGAACCGATCCGATCGCATGTAGTCGTTGCCTTCCTCGACGGTGGCGAAATTATCGACTTGCAGTTCCACCCAGTTCTCGTCCGGGTCGGCGTAGTAGATCGACGTCGTCGTCCCGTGGTTGACGCACCAGATCGGGTGAATGCCTTCGCCGCTCAGGTCATCGAAGGTCTGGAGGAGATCGGCCAGGTCACCGTGGGTGAATGCCACGTGCTGAAGACCTGTGGAGCCCGGTGGCGGCTTGTGCAGTCCGGGAATCTGTCCAATGGCGATGCGGTGGTGCTCGTCGTCGTAGGCCAAGAAGCACAGCACTTCGTTCTCGAATTGCACCGTCGCACCGAGAACCTTGCAATACCAGTCCCGCATTGCGTCTCGTTGGCTTGATGCCAACACGATGTGGGCCAATTTTTGCGGCGCCGGCATGACTGGCTCCTCGCAGCGAGTGAATGAGCGATGCGGGTCGCATCGGCATAGACCGAGGGTCTCAACATTTTGACTTCAAGTCAAGTACAGGCTACTGCCGAGGCCACGCCATGCGTGCTCCCGAGAGTTGGCATCATGTTTGCTGAGCTTCGCCACGGCGGATTCCCGCGCGGAGTCGAGAGTCAGGTCCGGGACGACCTCACGTGCGTCAACTGGCCGCCGACGGCGGCTCGAGGATCGTCAGGGCCTCGTCATGGCCGACTGCGCTGGCGATCGCGGCGAGCGCGACGTCGTAGAGCATGTCCACGAGAAGAGCCACGTCTGTTTGCGCACCGTGGGTGAGCCAATGCACCGTGATGGCGTCCAGAAATCCCATGCAGCCCCGCAGCGCGGTTTCCAGCGCCGGTGGCGGTTCGGTGGGCAGGTCCAGGAGTTTCAGCAGCGCATTGGCTCCCGACGCCTGGTTGGCGGACAGTATTGCCCGGGTCTGGGCGTCGGTGGGCGCTGAGTTCAGCAGGCCGAGCATCAGGTGCGGGTGCGCGCGGAAGTACTCGAAGTGGCGGCGTGCCATTCCCTTAATTTGGGCCGTCGTGCTGCCATCCGAGCGCAGCGGCGTGGTGAGCACCGCGAGGTCGGCCTGTACGGCCTCCAGCGCGGCTAGGTAGATGCCCCGTTTGCCGCCGAAGTAGTACGACAACAGGCCGTGCGCGACGCCCGCCTCGGCCGCAATGTCGTCGATGAACACCTCGTCGTAGGGGCGGCTGGAGAACAGCCGTAGCGCCGCGTCGGTGAGTTGCTGGCGGCGGTCGACCCTGCCTGTTCTGCTCCGATGGGCCATGTCGGCGGACGGAGATTCCGAAGCCGCGCTCGCCGGGCGCTTCTTCGCCGATGGCTTGCTGTTCACTCGACTACGGTAGCAGTTGAGCAGGCGTTTCATGCGCAGGCCGGTCGGCGACAGCACTTTGACTTAGAGTCAAATTTAAGCTACAACTGGGTCGGTCCACAACGTCGAAACGCGGAGGAGCAAGGCGTGCCTGAATTACCAGGGACCGAACCCACCGCCGCGCAGGTCGGTGCTGAGCTCGCCTGTCAGATGTTGATCCACTCGTTTGCGAAGAACATCGACTCCGGCGTAGCGACCGAGAATGTGGACCTGTTCACCGAGGACGGTGAGATGGGCTCTCCCGAACATTCGATCAAGGGCCGGGAGCAGCTCGAGTTCGTGATGGCCGCACGCCAGGCTGACGTGGAACGCAAGACGCGACACCAGGTCACAAACATCGTGTTTCACCGGACTGGCGCCGACGAAGCTATCGCTCAATCGCTGCTGTGCGTGTTCGTCCTCGGCGGCGCCGATGAACTGACAGCCCGCGCGATCACGGTGCTCGAGGATGAATTCGTGCGTGATTCCGTTGGGAGATGGCGGTTCTCGCGTCGCTTCGCCACCACGCTGGCTGGAGGACGGTGATCATGACACGGCTCTATCAGACGTCCGAGGGGATCGCCCGCGGCGAAGGCGACGGGTTGGTCCTGCTCGATCTGCCCGCCGACCTGACGATCGCGGCACTGCTCGCAGAGCCCGGCGTTGATCCGGCAAGCACGCCAGTCCGGCAGCGACTACCGCTGGCCGACGCGACGCTCGAAGCGCCGGTGTCGCTGCGGTCGACGATCTACCTGCTGGGGCTGAACTATCACAGCCACGTGGCCGAAATCGGCGCCTCGGCGCCGGCTGCCCCGATCGGACTGCCCATCCCCGCCACGGCGATTGCGACGCCGCACCAGCCGATCACGCTGCCCGAGGCGGCGCCCAGCCGCGTCGACTACGAAGGTGAAATCGCCATCGTGGTCGGCGCTTCGTGTCACGCTCTGGCGCCGGGTTACGGATGGGACCATATCGCCGGATTGTGCGTTGCCAACGACGTATCCGCCCGCGACATTCAAGAACGGGGGATGCGCGACGGGCAACTCGTCGACGTCGGCGAGGTGATCCGCGCCAAGTCGTTCCCGACGTTCAAGCCCCTCGGTCCGTGCATCGTGTCCGCCGACGAAGTCCGCGACGGCGCCGAATTGGCGATTACCACTCGCGTCAATGGCGAGCAACGCCAACACAGTTCGACGTCCGACATGATTTTCGACTTTGCCCGGATTGTCGAGGGAATTTCCCATCAGGCCGAATTGGCCTGTGGCGACGTCATTTTGACAGGGACTCCGTCAGGGGTGGGCCTCGCCGAGGGGCGGTTCCTGGTGGCCGGCGATGTGGTCGAAGTGGAAGTCGGCGGTATCGGCGTCATCCGCAACGTGGTTTCCGGCTGAGGAAATCCAGGTGGCCGTGGCGACGTCACCCGAAGGAGATGCCGGAAAGGTTCTCCGACAACGCCCACAAACGCGACGCGCTGTCGGTGTCGCGTAGCGGCCCCCATAATTTCTGCACACCGGGCGGCCCCCCGGCGTTGCCGAGCCATGTGGGCCCGTAGAAACCGCCGTCCTCAGCATCGGGCGAGGTGGCGGCCATCAACGCCGGGAGATTCGCGCTGTCGACAGTCCCCACGATGAGGCCTCGCGCCGAGAGGACCCGAATGACCCGGACGCCCACGGTGTCCCTGGTCCGTCCGACCTCCGGGCGTGCGGCCAAAAGACTCGTCGGCGCGACTCCCGGGTGGGCGATGTTGCTGGTAATACCCCATCCCGCCGCCTTGCTGCGACGACTGAGCTCCAAACCGAACAGGCCGACCGCGATCTTGGACTGTCGATAGGCGCGCATGCCGTCGTAGGTCTCCGCCCACTGAAGGTCGGCCCAATTGATCGCGCCGCTCCGCGCCGCGATGCTGGTTTGCGAGGTCACGCGAGCCCGGCCGGCACTCAACAAGGGCAACAGGTGGGCCGTGAGGGCGAAGTGGCCGAGGTGGTTCGTGCCGAACTGCAACTCGAAGCCGTCCACCGTGCTCTGCCGGTCGGGCGGCGTCATTACCCCTGCGTTGTTGATCAGGATGTGAATGGGGGCGCCCTGGGCGCGCAGCTTGTCACCGAGAGCCCCGATCGACGCCAGCGAGGACAGGTCGAGCGACTCCAGGTAGACCCTCGCCCCGGGATGCTGTTCGCAAATCTGCGCGACGGCCGCCTCGCCCTTGGTCGAATTGCGAACTGGCATGACGACCTCGGCGCCCGCACCGACGAGCCGCGCAGCGATGCGCAGCCCAAGCCCGTCGCTGGCACCCGTGACTAGCGCGCGCTTTCCGGAGAGATCGGCGATTGCGATGTCGTACTGCCTGCGTGGCATCTCTTTCACTCCATTGGTTGACGTCTAGTCGGTATCGCCCAAGGTTTCCCGAAGTTGCTGACGTCATCCACTGACTGACTGTCCGTGGTTGCCACTGGACCATCGGGGCAGGATGCAACACATGATCGACCGACCCGGACTGGCCGAATTCCTGCTCCGCCGTCGTGAGGCATTACAGCCAGAAGACGTCGGACTGCCGCGAGGGCAGCGCAGAAGGACGGTGGGCCTGCGTCGCGAAGAAGTCGCCGCCCTGTGCCACATGTCGACGGATTACTACTCGCGACTCGAGCAGGAGCGCGGCCCGCAGCCGTCGGGTCAGATGATCGCCTCGATCGCGCAAGGGTTGCACCTGTCCCGAGATGAGCGCGATCATCTCTTTCGCCTCGCCGGGCACCAACCGCCGCCTCGCGGGTCCGGCACCGATCACATCAGCCCCGGGATGCTACGGATCTTCGACAGGCTCACCGACACCCCGGCGGAGATCGTCACCGAACTGGGCGAGACACTGCGACAGACTCCGCTCGGCATCGCGCTCGTCGGCGACTCCAGCCGGCACAGCGGCCCGTCGCGGAGCATCGGATATCGATGGTTTACCGATCCGACGGCCCGCTGTCTGTATCCGCCGGAAGATCACGGCTTCTACTCGCGGATGTACGTCGCAGGCCTTCGCGGCGTGCTCGCGTTGCGTGGACCCGAATCCACGGCCGCCCGGCTGGCTGAGCTGCTCGACGCGCAGAGCGAAGAGTTCCGCAGCCTATGGAAGGAACATGAGGTCGGCATCAAACCGCGAGCAGTCAAGCGGTACGACCACCCCGAGGTCGGGCGCCTTGAACTGAACTGCCAGACCCTGTTGGACCCCGACGAGTCGCACGCGCTCTTGGTCTACACGGCGGTGCCGGGTAGCGAAACCCACGAAAAGCTTCGACTGCTGTCGGTGATCAGTACGCCGTCGTCGGCGTGACGCGGTGACACGTGCCGACGTCCCGACCCCCAAGAGGAGAGGCGCTGGCCCGTACTGGGCAGACGCCGCCCACCGAACCGGTTCCCCCATCCCATCACGGGCCCTGGTAACCGCGACTCGGTAAGTCTAGACTTACCGAGTGTGGTGAGTTGTCTAGTCATGGATCCATGGTCGGCGCTTGCCGACGGCACTCGCCGCACGATCTTTAAGCGGCTTGCCGCTGGTCCGAAGGCAGTTGGCGAGCTTGCCAACGAACTGCCGGTGAGTCGGCCTGCGGTGTCGCAGCACCTCAAGGTGCTCAAGTGCGCAGGACTAGTGAATGACCGCGCAGTCGGTACGCGGCGGCTGTATCACGTCAACCCCGATGGAGTAGCTGCCTTGAGGTCCGAGCTAGATGTGTTCTGGGACAAGGCTTTGGATGCCTACAAGATGTTGGCCGACGGATAAAGCGAGGGCAAATGAGTCGATCAGGCGTCGAACCGATCCGAAAGAGCATTACCGTCAACACAGACATCGAACGAGCGTTCGCGCTGTTCGTCTCGCAGTTCGATGCCATTAAGCCACGCGAACACAACCTGCTTTCGGTGCCGATTGCCAAGACGATATTCGAGGCGAGAGTGGGCGGAAACATCTACGACGTGGGAATCGACGGAAGCGAGTGCCGTTGGGCGCGTGTGCTTGCCTATGAGCCGCCTTCTCGCGTGGTGTTTTCCTGGGACATCGGACCGACGTGGCAGCTGGAAGCCGACCCAGCCAAGACCAGCGAAGTCGAGGTGCGCTTCATCGCTGAATCCGACACTCGCACTCGGGTCGATTTGGAACATCGACACCTAGACCGGCATGGTTCTGGCTGGCCGGCAGTGGCCGACGGGATAGGCGGCGACGCCGGCTGGCCGCTGTATCTACGCCGCTTCGGCGAACTGGCGACGAAGAGAGCACCGCGGTGAGCGCCCAAAGCAAGCCGCTAATGAATATGGCCTACGACGAGCGGGTTGAAATTGCGGCATTCCTGGAAACCCTCACGCCGCAGGAGTGGCAAGCACCGAGTCTGTGTCACAAATGGACTGTCAAAGACGTTGTCGCCCATATCGTCAGCTACGAGGAGTTGACCCCTCTTGGACTCGTGATGCGTTTCGCGAAGGGTCGCGTCGTCAACGCGAATCAGGTTGGCGTGCAGGAGTACTCGCATATGTCGCCGCACGAGTTGGTGGAGTTCCTCCATCGCCATCTACGTCCACACGGTCTGACCGCCGCGTTTGGCGGCATGATCGGACTGGTGGACGGCACCGTGCATCATCAAGACATCCGGCGAGCACTCGGGCACCCGCGGAAAGTGCCAGCAGATCGACTTGAACGGATACTGCCACTGGTACCCAGCAATCCGCGTCTAGGTGCGGGGCGGCGGATTCGGGGCCTCAGACTCGTAGCAACCGACGTGGCATGGCAGCACGGCGATGGACCTGAAGTTCGGGGAACCGGCGAGGCACTCCTGATGGCCATGACAGGCCGCAAGCAGGTGACGATGGAATTGACCGGGCCGGGACAGCCGACACTGGCAAATCGCATCAATGCCTCATCGGATCGGTAGCGATCAGTCGCGGTAATCCTCTGCCACGAGCAGATAGGCGGTAACACGCGAAACGCCAACGGCTGAACTGCTCAAACTCTGTGGAGCTAAGGGGAATCGAACCCCTGACCTACTCGATGCGAACGAGTCGCGCTACCAACTGCGCCATAGCCCCTGACCGCTAGCAGGCTACCAGCCCTAGGCGAGACCGCCGAAACGCTACTGCCCGACCGCCCGCGGCAAGTCCCAGCTGTATTCGCGCGCGTACGGGGCGTAGTCGAGGTGCTCGAACATCGGGTCTTCGTCATCGATCTCCAAAACCACCGCGCCGGGGCGCCGCAACCGCGACGGCACCACGTCGTATTCACGGTCGTGGGTGCTCTCGACGCCAAGCTGTGAGCGCGCCATCCGCTGCATCCGACGCCGGCGCACCCGCTCCTCGATCCGCGTCTGCTTGCGCAGGTAGCCCAGGTAGAGCACGGTCACCGCGGACGTCATGCCGAAGAACCACCAGGCGGTCGAGGTCAGCAGGAACGCGGCCGTCGCCGAGAGGACCAGCGCCATGGCCATCACCAACAGCACCCGCTTGCGGGCCGCGTATTTACGAGTGGCTTGGGCGGCCGCCTTGTCCGGGTCGAAGCGATGCCGCCGGTCGTGGGCGGGCGCGGTGCGCTGCGGGTGTTCCTCGGCGACCGGAATCCCTGAGGTGTCGTCGATGTACTCGTACTGCTCGCTGTCGTCGCCGAACGCTTCGCCCCGGTCGTCGTATTCCACGGCCAGGTCGACCTCGGTATCCGTGTCGTCACCCTGGTGGGCGTCGTCGTCGCTGTCCGCGGCGGCCGCCGGCAAAGCGGCCGCATCCGGGTCCACCACGTCGACGTCGAGATAGTCCGGACCGGCCTCCTCGGCCGACAGCGGCGCGGCAACCGTGGCAAGGACGCGCGAAGGCGGGGCGTCGTCGGCCTCGTCCGCGTCGTGGTCGTCGAGATCGTCGTCGTACTCGTCTTCGTCGGGCTTCCAGTCGGGGTTACTGCGATGCCCCGCCGCAGGCTTGCCGCGCTTGATCAGCCGGGCCGCCGTGCTGTTGTTGAGCACCCGGGTGGCCAAGGCGACGTCGCTGGTGCGCCGCACCGCGTCGCGCTTACTGACCAGCATGGGGACCAGCACGAACAGCCAGAGCACCACGAGTGAGATCCAAAGCAATGACTGCGGGATGCTTGGCATGGCGACCCGCTCCTTTCCCGCCGGACGTGACTGGGTGACGACGCCCTCTGGCAAGCATCATTAGTCACAAAAGTCACGTTTGTACCACGACACGCCGCGAGTTATTGACGGGTTGAAAACGCGTTACGCCCAGCGCGCACGGCCCTGGCGCACCAGCGCCGACACCACCGACCCGTATACCTCTTCAATCGTGAGCCCGACCAGCAGGTGGTCGCGCCAGGCGCCGTCCACCTGGAGGTAGCGCTTGAGCAGTCCCTCCTCACGGAAACCGACCTTCGCCAGCACCGCCCGACTCGCAGCGTTCTCCGGCCGCACGGTCGCCTCAACCCGGTGCAATCGCACCGGCCCGAAGCAGTGGTCCAGCCCGAGCGCCAATGCGCCGGTGGCCACGCCGCGACCGGTCACCGCATTGCACACCCAGTAGCCGATCCAGGCCGACCGGAGCGCCCCGTGCGTGACGTTGCCGATCGTCAACTGCCCGCAGAAGTCACCGTTCAACTCGATGACGTAGGGCAGCATGCGACCCTTGCGGGCTTCCGAGCGCAGACTCGAGCACACCGCCGGCCACGCCGAAATCGAGTGTCGCGCAATCCAATCGGCGTCCGTGCTGGGTTCGTAGGGCTCGAGATGGGGCCGGTCGGCCAGCCGGGCCCGGCTCCATTGCGCGGCGTCGCGCAGTCGCACCGGCCGGAGCCGGATCGCGCCGGCTTCCACCCGCAACGGGCCGACAGCTCCGGGCCAGCCAGGATGCTGAGCGTCGTTGCGCCACAGGCTCACAAGCCGAAACCGCCGCGTCCCTCAGCCGCGCTGAGCCAAGAACGCGACGTCGACGATTTCGCCGGTGCGGATTTGCTCGGCCTCACGGGGGATCACGACCAGACAGTTTGCCTCAGCCAGCGTCGCCAGCAAATGCGAGGAGGCTCCCGGTGCTCCGCCCAACGCCTGAACCAGGTATTCACCGGTGTCCTGATCGCGCATCAACTGGCCGCGCAAAAAGCCTTTACGTCCGGCGACGGAGGTGATCGGCGACAGCGTGCGGGCCTGCACGATCCGGCGCATCGGCTGCCGCTTGCCCAGTGACAATCGAATCAGCGGCCGGACCATCACCTCGAACACCACCAAGGCGCTGACCGGGTTGGCCGGCAACAGAAACGTCGGCACCCCGTCGCGGCCCAGCTGGCCGAAGCCCTGCACCGAGCCGGGATGCATGGCGACCCGGGTTACCTCCATCTCCCCCAGCTTGGACAGCACCGACCGCACCGCCTCGGCCGCCGCGCCGCCCACCGCACCGGCGATCACAACGATCTCGGCGCGGTTGACCTGACCCTCGACCACCTCGCCGAGCTCACGGGCGTCGTTGCCGACGATGCCGACACGGTTCACCTCGGCGCCTGCATCGCGGGCGGCCGCCGCCAAGGCGTAGGAGTTGACGTCGTAGACCTGCCCGTTACCCGGTGTGCGGGAGATGTCGACCAGCTCGCCGCCGACCGCCAGCACCGACACGCGCGGGCGAGGATGCACCAGCACGCGGTCACGCCCGACCGCCGCGAGCAGACCGACCTGGGCCGCGCCGATGATCGTCCCGGCCCGCACGGCGACATCGCCGGGTTGCACGTCATCACCGGTACGGCGCACATAAGCGCCCGACCGCACACCGCGCAACACCCGCACCCTCGACTGGCCGCCATCGGTCCAGCGCAGCGGCAACACCGCATCGGCCAGCGTCGGCAGCGGCGCTCCGGTCTGCACGCGCGCGGCTTGCCCGGGCTGCAGCCTGCTGGGCGTGCGCGCGCCCGCCTCGACGGTGCCCATCACCGGCAGCGTCACGCCGCCGCGACCCGACGACGACTCCGTCGCGTCATCGTCGTCGGCGATCTGGTCGTCAGCGTGGTTGGCCTCCCCTACCCCGAGCACGTCGACGCTGCGGACCGCATATCCGTCGATGGCGGCCTGGTCGAATCCTGGCAGCGGGCGTTCGGTCACCACTTCTTCGGCGCACAGCAGCCCTTGCGCCTCGGCGATGGCGACCCGCACCGGTCTCGGCGCCACCGCGGCGGCCGTCACCCGGGCCTGTTGCTCTTCCACCGAACGCACAGCGCGCCTTTCTCTATCGACCGGGCGCGGAATCTGGCTTGTTAGTCTTCGGCCAGACCCAATCGGGTCACCAGCCAGCGCCGTAGATCTGGCCCGTAATCGGGACGGTCCAAGGCAAAGTCAACCGCAGCCTTGAGGTAGCCGCCGGGATTTCCCAAGTCGTGTCGGGAGCCGCGGTGGACGACGACATGGACCGGGTGTCCCTCGTCGATCAGTAGCGCGATGGCATCGGTCAGCTGCATCTCGCCGCCGGCGCCACGCTGAATGCGTTGCAGCGCTTTGAAGACGGCGCGGTCGAGGACGTAGCGGCCGGCGGCGGCATACAGCGACGGCGCCTCCTCGGCCGTCGGCTTTTCCACCATGCCCTTGACCCTCAGCACGTCGCTGCCGGCCCCGGGCACCGGCTCGACGTCGAAAACGCCGTATGCGCTTACCTCTTCGCGCGCCACCTCGATGGCGCACAGCACCGAGCCGCCGTGCTCGGCGCGCACCTTCGACATCGTCTCGAGCACACCGGTCGGCAGCACCAGGTCGTCAGGAAGGAGGATCGCCACCGCGTCCTCGTCTTCCCACAACACCGGCTCGACGCAACTGATGGCATGTCCCAGCCCCAGCGGCTCGCTCTGCACGACGGACTCGACCTTGATCAGCTGCGGCGCCCGGCGGACCTTAGCCAGCATTGCCTTCTTGCCGCGGGCCTCCAGCGTGCCTTCCAGCACCAGGTCTTGCACAAAGTGCGCGACGACGCCGTCCTTGCCCTCGGAGGTGATGATCACCAAGCGCTCAGCGCCGGCCTCGGCCGCCTCGGCGGCCACCAGCTCGATACCCGGGGTGTCGACGACCGGCAACAGCTCCTTGGGCACGGTTTTGGTCGCGGGCAGAAAACGCGTGCCCAATCCGGCCGCGGGCACAATCGCCGTCCGCGGGATTGATACGTGTGGGGTCGCCATCGTTGAAACCATATCGTTGACGCGGTGGAGAGCGCGGGCAAGTCCGCAATGCGAAAGCGGCTTCTGGCAGCACGTCGTTCGGTACCCGACGACGTGCGGGCGCAGCATGCCGCGGCGTTGGCTGATCATATCGACGCGCTGGCGGTTGTTGGTGGCACCGTCTGCGCCTACGTGCCGGTCGGAGCCGAGCCGGGATCTCTTCAGATGCTGAATGTGTTGGCGCGCCGCGGGGCCCGGGTGCTGCTGCCGGTCGCGCGCACCACAGCTGACGACGATGCCGTCGCCCTGCAGTGGGGGGAATACCGGCCGGGTCAATTGGTGGAGGCCCGCTTCGGTCTGCTCGAGCCGCCGGCGCCGTGGCTGCCGTCGAAGACGGTCGCCGAGGCGAGCATCGTCCTGGTTCCGGCGCTGGCCGTCGATTGGGCCGGTGCGCGGCTGGGACGGGGCCGCGGCTTCTATGACCGGACGCTGGTGCTGGGCGATCCGGATGCGCGGTTGGTCGCCGTCATCCGCGACGAGGAGTTGCTCGACGAGGTGCCGCACGAGCCTCACGATGTGCCGGTAACCCACGCGCTGACGCCGGGCCGGGGCCTCGTCGAGTTGCTCGGGACGCCACGCGAAGGTAATTGACATAAGTTGATGTTGCTTACCGGTATGGAGTCGACATGGTCCTGAAACGTCTTGTCGTGTGCGCGTGGGTCCTCGGCGCGGGTGCCACGATTCTGCCGGGTGCGGGCGTTGCCGCGGCCGATCCCCAGGACCCGCACAAGCCGGACATCACGCACGACTATTGCCCGGGCGGCCAGTGGGGCTACGGAAGTTTGGGCGTCTGCGACGGCGACAAATACCCCGACGGGTCCTACTGGCACCAGTGGATGAAGACATACTGGGGCGGCCCGAAATTTCACTACGACTGCGTCGGCGGCGACGAACCTCTCCCGGCGCCGCCTCCACCGGGCGGCTGCGAGGGGGCGATCCCAACCGCTCCGCCCGACGCGCCTCCGGGCTGAGGCCTCGTCAATCTGCGTTACCGCGTTTGGCTCACACTCGCAACACGGTGTTGCCGCAAATTTGGGCCGCGAGACGGTAGCCGAGACCGGTCAGATGCGAGGTTACGAATGCTTCAGGCAGCGTTTCCAAGATGAGGATCGGTCGGCAACGTTGGATCGTCGACAGTGCTCCGGCGAGCGCGGCCTGTTCGAATCCCTCGACGTCGAGTTGCAGCACGCCGATGTCGGAGTCCGGTGGCAAAACATCGTCGAGACGCATCAGCGGGACATCTTCGTAGACGGCGTCGGTGGCCGCGGTGATGTGCGACATTCCGCCCAGCACGTACCCGTCCCGTGCGATCTCCAGGTGCCCCGTGCCGTCGACGTCACCCAGCGCACCGTGATGCAACTGCACGTTGGTGAGGCCGTTGAGGCGAAGAGTCCACTGCGCGCAGCGGAAGTTCTCGGTGTTGGGTTCAAAGGCGTAGACGGTCGTGGCGACTGCGGCCAGAGCTGGCAGGAAATCTCCGAAATATGTTCCCGCATGTGCGATGTCACGTCCCGCTGCGTGATCCCGCATAAAGCGGATGGTTTCGAGCTCCCAGACTCCCCCACCAAGGACTACCTGAGCGGCTGGGCGATGTGCACTCGAACGTGGCACGGCGTAGGAGCCGAAAGAGTTCTCACACAGGATGCACTCGACGGAGTCCATGGGATAAGCGTAGGCGGGAAGCGGTCGCGGGCCGGTCGATGTTCGAACCGGCGGGAATGACCAGTGCCACATAGCGGTTTTAGCACTTAAGACTGTAGAGTGCTAAGCGTCTAGACCATCACGGAGGTATGTGTGCCGACTTACAGCTACGCGTGTACCGAGTGCGGTAATCGCTTCGATGTAGTCCAGGCCTTCAGCGACGACGCCCTCACCACCTGCGAGAAATGCTCGGGACGACTGCGCAAACTGTTCGGCAACGTCGGCGTGGTGTTCAAGGGCAGCGGCTTCTACCGCAACGACAGTCGCGAAGCGTCCAAGAGCTCGAACGGCAAGAGTTCCAGTTCGTCGTCGGCGTCTGACGGCTCCAGCTCGAGCGAGACGTCCAGCACGTCAAACACCGAGAAGTCGAGCTCCTCGAGCGACTCGTCGAAAACCGACTCGTCGTCATCGTCGACCTCGAAAGCGCCCGCCACCACGTCGAGCTAGCGGGTTATCCACAGGCGGCCACGCCGCCGACCGCACACATCCCGGACCGTGTCTAGCGTGAGTGGGTGGGCGATTCCCGGACGTCGCTGAATCCGTCTCTGCCGAGTCGTCTTTCGCAGTGGCTTCGTCCGGACTGGTCGCGGACCGTGCTGGCCCGCCGTATCGCTGCAGGCGCGCTGGTGGTGCTGGCCGCCTTCGCCGCGATGCGGCCGGATCCCGTCAACCAGCGCACGCAGGTTGTGGTCGCCGCCCGGGACCTGGACCCCGGCGCCGAGCTGACCGCCGACGACGTCAGTCTTGAAACACGTTCGGCGCCAACCATTCCCGATGGCTCGCAGTCCGATGTCGGGGCTGTCGTCGGCTCGACGCTGGCCGGCCCCGCCAGACGCGGCGAAGTGCTCACCGACGTTCGACTGCTGGGCCGTCGCCTCGCCGAATCGGCAGCCGGACCCGATGCCCGGATCGTGCCGGTGCACCCGGCCGACGGAGCACTGGTGGACGTGGTGCGACCCGGCGACGTGGTCGACGTGGTGGCCGCGACCGAAGGCAGCACACAGGCCACCCCGCACGTGGTGGCCACCGATGCGATCGTGGTTTCGGTGTCGGCGAAGTCGAAGGGCCAGAGCACAACCGGCGACCGGGTGGTGCTGGTCGCGCTGCCGGCCGCCTCAGCCACCGCGGTGGCGGGCGCGGCGCTGGTCGCGACCGTGACCCTCACCCTGCATTGAGGATTTCGCTCAAGCGGCCGGGGCGGACTGCTCGCTGGCGCAGAATTTGCACTTGTGCGCCGCCTCGGGAATGTCGGAGCAGCACTCCGAGCATGCCTTGGTCGCAGGCGCCTCGCCGAACACCGTGACACCGCGTCGCTTTTGAATCGTCCTGTACGGCACCACGATTGCGAAGTACACGGTAGCCATGAAAACCAGGAAGTAGATGATCGCCCCGATCAGGTCACCGATATTGATAAAGGTTGCCTTGTTGCCGGCGTCGCCGAGTTGGAAACCCAGTCCCAGGGCGGCATGCGGCTGGGCCGCCGCTACCAGCGGATTGATCACTGTTTCGGTGAACGACTTGACCAGATTCGAAAACGCCAAGGCCACAACCAAACCGACGGCGACGGTGATGACATCCTCGCGCATGACGAAGTTCTTGAAACCCTTTAACACCCGAGCCAACCTCCCGTGAGCAGGAACGAAACGGGGCGACCCGCGATCACCCTCGGTTGACGGTAAGACCGCCCATCGACATTCGCGCGTTTTGCGCCGAATTAGTCATGCAAGGGTGTTCGTGCCGTGACATCGACGGGCCGTTATCAGGTGTGCTGTCAGCCGTGGTGTGGCGGCACGTTGTCGCGCAGCCACCGCTCACGTTCCTCGGCGTCCCGGCTGGCATCCGGGTCGCGCTCGTCGGCTGACGACTGCCACTCGTGGTCGTCACCGGTGGGCCTGGACATGCCGGGCTCAGATCTCCAGGCTGGAGAGCTGACCAATGATCTGCGCCGCCAACGGATTCAGCGTCGCCATGCCGTCGCGCACCGCGTACCGCGAGCCCGCGAGGTTGACCACCAGCGTGCTTCCGGAGATGCCCGCCAGACCCCGGGACAAGCCCGCCTCGATGATGCCGGCGGACAGACCCGACGCGCGGATCGCCTCGGCGATGCCGAGCACCTCCCGGTCGAGGATGTCCAGCGTCGCCTCGGGCGTCACGTCGCGCGGTGTCACTCCGGTGCCGCCGACCGAGACGACGAGGTCGACGCCGCCGATCACCGCGGTGTTGAGTGCGTTGCGGATCTCCACCTCGTCGGCTGCAACGGCGACCACGCCGTCGACGACGAACCCGGCTTCGGTGAGCAGCTCGGTGACCAATGGACCGCTGTGGTCCTCGTCGCCGTGGTCATCCACGACGACGACGAGTGCCCTGCCGACCAATTCCGCGCCCTGTTCCATGGCTGCAACCGTATATCTGACGTCTGACCGCAGCGCGGCGGCTCGGGTCACTGTTGGGCCTTACCCAATGTGACCTGGACCTTCTTGGTTTCCCCCGACGGGTCCTTGAAGGTCAGCATCACCTTGTCGCCCGGCGCCTTGGATCGCACGGCAGCGACCAATGCGTCGGCGCTGTTGACGGTCCGGTCATCGACCTTGGTGACGACGACGTTGCTGGGCAGGCCCGCGGCCGCGGCGGCACCATTGGGAACCACCTCGACGACCTTGGCGCCGGGGGTGTCCTTGTCGTTGGTGACCTGCACGCCCAGTGAGGCATGGGAGGCGGTGCCGGAGCTGATCAGCTCGTCGGCGATGCGCTTGGCCTGGTCGACCGGAATCGCGAAGCCCAGCCCGATCGAGCCGCTCTGCGCGTCCGGGGAGTCGCCACCCAGGGTGGCAATCGCGGAGTTGACGCCGACCAGCTGTCCGCTCATGTTGACGAGCGCGCCACCGGAGTTACCGGGGTTGATGGCGGCGTCGGTCTGGATCGCGTCCAGCACGGTGTTCTGGTTGCCCGTCTCACCAGTCGTGGACACCGGGCGATTCAGCGCGCTGACGATGCCGGTGGTCACAGTGCCCGACAGGCCGAGCGGCGAACCGACCGCCATCACCGGTTGACCGACGTGCAAGTTGGCCGACGAGCCCAGGCTGATCGGGGTCAGGCCCGACATGCCCTGCACCCGCACCACAGCGATATCGGTGGTGGGGTCGGCACCGACGACGGTGAACTCCGCGGTGCGCCCGTCGGAGAAGGTGACCGTGGTCTTCGGCTTGCCGTTACCCGGCGGCGGCGCGGGCTGGTCGGGATCCGGTCCGGGACCGCCCGGGTCCTCGTCCGGGCCCGGGCTCTGGTGCTCTGGGTTCGGACGGGAGTGCGGCGGCGGCGCCTTGCCGGCGGCGGTGGCCACGACGTGGTTGTTGGTCAGGATCAAGCCGTCCGAGGACAGGATGATGCCGGAGCCTTCTTCGGACGCCCGGCCGACATTGGTCTCGAGCATGACGACGCTGGGGACCACCTTGGCGGCTACCTGCTCGACGCTGCCCAGCGGCGCGTTGGAGGCCGGCATGCCGGGGGTGGCACCGCCCGGCATCGCGCCGTCGGCGACCGACGACAGCGTTCCGTGATGCGCAACCACAGAGGCTGCGGCACCGCCGATACCCGCCGAGACCACTGCGACCGCGATTGCACCGACCGTCAAAGCGCCTGCGCGAGAACGCTTTCGCGGCGCGGGCATCGGCTGCGGGGGCGGGCCCCCGAACGGCCCGTACGGTTGCCGTGGCTGCTGGCCGGGCGGCTGCTGCCCGTGCCGCCAGTCGTAACCCTGGCCGTAGGTTTGCTGCCCGTAGCCGGAAGGGCTTCCAACTCCACGCTGGTCGGCGCCCGGACGGTATCCGTGCTGCTGCGGCTGTGGCGAATACCTCGGGTGATTCGTCATGTCGCTGGTCGCTCTTTCTGTGCCGTGGTTACAGATCCAAAACAGTAACTGGACTACTACCTTGCCTGCGTGGTCTGTGATTCGACTGAGACAACGTTTGCCGGGTTCGCAGAGTTCCCCGGAGCCGTCGCCTCCGTGACATTCGACGCCGCCGCATGCTCGGACGGGTAATCGGTCACTGGTATCGGCCGCCCCGGTAGCAGGACGAAGATCGACGTGCCCGGGGGTTGTCCGCCCGGCACGGTTTCCTCGACGTGCAGCGCCCCGCCATGCTTGAGCACCACCTGCTTGACGATCGCCAGGCCGAGACCCGATCCGGGCATCGAGCGCGACGTGGTCGATCGGTAAAACCGCTCGAAGACCAATTCGCGCTCGTGTTCCGGGATGCCCGGTCCGTGGTCGGATACCACCAACTCTGCGTGCGAAGCGTTGAGCTGCCGGAGCCGGATTCCGACCCGCTCGCCGGAAGGGCTCCACTTGGCGGCGTTGTCCATCAGGTTCAGCACCGCCCGCGACAAGCCGGCGGAGTCCCCGTAGACCTCCCAGGGCGTGATGTCGACGTCGAATTCGACGTCGATGCGGCGCCGTCGAACTCGTTCCAGCGATCGTTCGATCACTTCGCTCATGTCGACCGGCTCGTGCACGACTTCGCTGCCTTCGCTGCGCGTGAGGTCCACCAAATCGCCTACCAGCGTGGACAATTCCTCGATCTGGGCGATCACGTCGGTCCGCAGGTCGACCATCTCCTGCTCGGGTATCGGTGGCGCGCCCGGGGCGCTGGAGGCCATCAGCAGCTCGATGTTGGTGCGCAGCGAGGTCAACGGGGTCTTCAACTCGTGACCGGCGTCGGCGACCAGTCGCGTCTGCCGGTCCCGCGACTCGGCGAGTGCGCGCAGCATCATGTTGAAAGCCTGTGTGAGCCTGGCCAATTCGTCGCTGCCGTAAACCGGTATCGGCCGGAGGTCGTCGGTGCGGGCCACCCGCTCGGCCGCCCCGGTCAGCCGGCCCACCGGTCTCAACCCGGCCTGGGTGACCATGCCGCCGGCCACCGCGGCGACGGCCATGCCGACACCGCCGACGATCACCAGTACCCAGCGCAACTTGGTCATCACCGCGTCGGTGGGCGCCAGGCTCTTGGAGATCAGCAGGGAGCTGCCGTTGGGCAGATGCACGGCCAACACGCGCTGGTTGGCGGCGGTGCGGCGGGACATGAACAGGTCACCCCGGATGACGGCCTTCTCCTGCTGCCCCACCGGGAGCGTCTGACCCTCCTGGTTAGCGGTGAAGATCGATCGACCCGGAGTCACCAGCATCGCGTTGACGTCCGAATATGCCGTTCCCTCAATGGCTTTCGCGGGGTCGGCGGCCAGCGAGCCGCTGGCAATCAACAACTGCGCCCGACTTTGCAGCTGGTTGTCGATGTCTTTGTACAACGCGGCCGAGATGACCGCATACACAGCAACGGCCATCAGGATGACCACCATGGCGACCATCGACATCGCCAGCAGCATCACCCGCCAGCGAAGCGACAGGGACGTGCTGGGCCGAAGCGGACCTCTGCTACGCCGCCGGAACAGTGTCTTCAGCGGCATCAGGGAGGTGTTTCGCGAAGCACGTAGCCCACACCACGCACGGTGTGGATCAAACGCGGCTCGCCGTTTGCCTCAGTCTTGCGACGCAGGTAACCGACATACACCTCGAGCGCATTTCCCGACGTCGGGAAATCGAAACCCCACACCTCTTCGAGAATGCGGCTGCGCGTCAATACCCGGCGCGGATTGGCGATCAGCATTTCCAGCAAAGCGAATTCCGTGCGGGTCAGGCTGATCTGACGGTTCCCTCGAGTGACTTCCCGCGTCACCGAATCCAGGGTGAGGTCGGCGAACGTCATAGCCACCGATTCGCCGGCATCCTCGATTCGCGTTCGGCGCAGCAGCGCACGCATGCGGGCCAAAAGCTCTTCGAGCGCGAACGGCTTGGGGAGATAGTCGTCGGCGCCGGCGTCGAGGCCGGCGACCCGCTCGGAAATCGTGTCGCGCGCGGTCAGCACGAGAATCGGCAGATCGTCGCCGGTACTGCGCAGCTGCCGGCACACCTCTAGGCCGTCCAACCGGGGCATCATGACGTCGAGCACGACCCCGTCGGGCCGGTCGGCGGAGATCATTTCGAGGGCCTCGACGCCATCTTCTGCCAGGGTCACCGAGTAACCGTTGAAGGAAAGCGACCTACGCAGTGACTCGCGCACGGCACGGTCGTCGTCAACGACAAGAATTCGCACGGCCACCAGTTTTATCCAAATGCCTGAGAACGTGCTGAGAGTTCGCCAAAGTTGGCTGTCCGCAAATTGCGGAGGATATCGCCGCGGCCTTCGGTCACGGCTTAAAAGTTAGCGGCGGTCGAGGTCAATCAGTCCGAGGCGCGCCGCTTTCAGCAGGCGACGCGGGACCTTGTGCTGCCGTCCGGCCACCGTCACGCCGACCAACTCGGGCTTCTCAGCCTTCCATTGCGCGCGTCGACTACGGGTGTTCGAGCGCGACATCCGCCGCTTTGGCACAGCCATGATCAGGCCTTACTCCTGGTAGGGGGGTCGCCGCGCAAGATGTCCCGGCAGCGACGGTTGAAGCAATAGTAATCGCTGACCTGCCGGCGGCAAAAATCAGCGTCGTCACCGGGTGGCTTGGCGCTGCGCGACGATCGCCATCTTCAGCATCGCAGCCGCCTTCGCCAGTGCTTCGGTTTCGCGGTCCCGTGCGACGGGAGCCGCGTGCGCCTCCGCGACGGTGTCAAAACCCCGGTCGAGATAAGTCTGGCGACACCGCCCACGCTGGATCTTGCCGCTCGTCGTAGTGGGGATGCTCATCGGCTCGACCACGACCAGGGACTGCAGGCGCACGCCGTGGCTCTGTCGCACTGTCGCCGTCACCGCGGACATCACCTCGGCGATCTTGACGTCCCGGAACAGGTCACGGTCCGCCTCTTGGACGATGACGAGCTCGTCCGCCCCGCCTGACTGGCGTGCCACCGCGAACGCCGCGCCGCGCCCCGACAGGAACAGCGGATGACACTGCTGCACCGTGAACTCGACATCGTTGGGGTAATAATTGCCGCCGTCGATGACGATCAGGTCTTTGACGCGTCCGGTGATGAAAAGCTCGCCGGAACGGACGAATCCCAGATCGCCCGTCCGCAGGAACGGACCCTCCCCGCTGTCCGACAGGTGGGCCGCAAAGGTCTTTACCGTCTCCTGCGGCCGCGCCCAATAGCCTTGGGCCACACTGGGGCCGGCGAGCCAGATTTCCCCAACCTCATCGGGGCCGCGCTCTCGCTCGGTCTCAGGGTCGACGATGGCGACGCGCAGACCGCCCCGCACCGCGCCGCAACCCACCAGCGCAACCGTGGCCGGGTCCTCCCGAGCCCCGTCAACGACACGATCCTGTTGCAGCCCAACGCGACTGACGTACGCTACCGTCGGCTGCGTGGAGCCCGAGCCACCGGACACCAACAAGGTGGCGTCAGCGAGTCCGTAGACGGCTTGAAACGCCTCATGCCGAAATCCGGCCGGCGCGAACGCGTCGGCGAAGGAATTCATGGTCTCCACGCGGATCGGCTCGGCCCCGTTCATCGCGGTGGAAAGGCAGGACAGGTCCAGGGCCGCGCGTTCTGCTTCGGTGCTCTGCTCGAGGCATTTCTCGTAGGCGAAGTTGGGTGCCACGGTGTATGTCGCACGATGCGCCGAAATGGCCTCCAGCCATCGCATCGGCCGCTTGATGAACGCCGTCGGAGACATCAGCACCGTCGTACACCCGACGAACATCGGATTGAAGATGCCGCCGATGAGTCCCATATCGTGATGCTGCGGGAGCCAAAACAACGCCACATCGTTCTCGCCACCACCCCACGCGCCGCGGATGGCCTCCAGGTTGTGTAGCAAGTTGCCGTGCGTCAACACGACACCTTTAGGCGACCCGGTGGATCCCGACGTGTATTGCACCATCGCGACGGAACCGGGATCGGGATCCGGCGGCACCCAGCCCGCCGCCTCGTGGCCGTTGACCCCGTCGCTCAAACACCACTGCAGCCGCCGGCCATCGCCGAGCAGGTCGAGCACAGCCTTGATCTTCGACTGGGTCTGCGAGGTGGCGACAACGAAGTCGGCCTGCGCGTCGGGTACCACCGACGTCAGGCGCGGAGCGAGCCGTTCGTGCACCGGAATCGCCACGGCACCCGCATAGAGGCATCCGAACAATCCGGCGATGTGATCCAGTCCCGGCCGGCACAGCACCAGTGCCCGGCGACCCGCGGCCCCGCGACCCTGTAGATCCGTCGCGATCAACCTCGCCCTCGCATCCAACTCGCCATACGTGAGCTGGCTGACATCGTCGGCGTCACCGTTGTAGGAGAAGCTGAACGCCACCTTGTCGGGGTGACGTTCAGCCCTGGCCTGGGCAAGTTCGACCAAACTACGCATTGATCGCCTCAGAAGACGCTCAGCAATCCGTTGACCAGTTCGTGCGACAGGTCGGTGAGCGAGCTGAGCGACGCGGTGAGGTCCGTCGACAGCGTGCCGCCGAGGTCGTTGAGACCACTGAAATCGCCCAGCAAGTCGGAGAGATTGAGACTTCCGGCGGCATCGGGGCTCACGTCGGCGACGGGGATGGTGGGGAAGGTCAAGCCCGCCAGCGGGTCACCCGGGGTGACTCCCTTACCGGTCCAGTTGTCACCCAGCAACAGGCCGACCGCCTGGTCGAAACCTTCCAGCGCGCCCACCGGGCCAACCGGGTTGGCCGTCAGATCGAGGGTCAACGGGATACCGTTGAACTCGAGGTTGAGGTCCATGCCGACGCTATTGAAAAGCGAGCCGCCCGCGGCGTGTATCGCACCGGTCGAGACATTCCAGGTGTCGCCCACGGCGCCGCCGCTCAGCAGTCCACCGAACGCGAAGCTCAGCGAGCTGACGCTGTCACCAGCCGGCAGGAAGCCCGAGTCGTTGACCAGCGGCACCAGCGGATCCAGGTCGAGGGTCGCGCCGTTGAAGATCGAACCGATGGCGTTGACCGGCGCGGCCAGCAGGTCGTCGAATGCGGTGGTGGTATCACCGGCCTGTACCGCGCTCGAAATCGCTTCAACACTGTTGAGCAGCGACACTTCCGGGCTGATGACCGGGCCTAACGCGCCGATCAGAATGCCGCTCGCCGGGGAGGCCAAAAAGTCCAGTACCGGCGTCAGGGTCGCAGCATCTGACGCCGGCAGGAAACTCGGTAATTCCTGGAAGACCAGGCTGTGCAACGTGTCGAGGGTGAGTCCGGTGGTCGTCGAGATCGTGTCCGAGCTAGCTCCGACGAGGGCGAATGAACTCAAGACGTCGGTCAACTGGGCCTGGATGTCGCCCAGGACGGTGTCAAAGCTGGTCCCGTTGATCAGGTCCTGCAGGTAGCCGAATCCGTCGACGGTTCCCTGCTGCGCACCCACGAAGGGGGCCAGCGCGAAGTTGTCGAAGAGCTGCGTGGCGTTGGCTTCCCCCGCGTTGAACCCCGCGACAACCGCGCTGAGAAAGGAGTCGATGGCCGTGTCGGACGAGGCAAGCTCGACGGGCATCGACTTGACCTCAGGTACCTGCGCGACCGGCCACAGGACCGGTACCGCGGCGACGGCACCGCCACTGATGAGGGTCAATCCCGCGATTGCATACGGCCGTAGCACCATGTCCACGCCAATCATCTCCTTTGCTAGAGGCCCCCGGCCTCGGGAAAGTTACCGAAGAGTCAACCTGAAAGCAAGGTGAGAAAACCTGAGAGATACCTGGAAATATCCTTGGTGAATCACTATCTGCGCACGTTAGACGTATTTTCTTCCGTTAACCTATATTTAAACTACGTTGCGCGATAGCGGCGATAGAGCCCTACGGAGGCCGCTAGAAGCGCTACATAAAGTTTGCTGAAAATGTTCGCGTTCGCGGAAAGTCCAAGAAATCAGACACCATAGCTCCTCTATGTGATTTAGCTCAATCCCGACGCTAGCTATGATCTAGATCACAGCTTTGAAGGCCGGGGGGCCACAGGCGGGTGTCCAGACCAGATCGGTACCGCTATGCTGACCTACCGGTTGGTTGGTGTTTCTGACCGCCAATCCCAACGGAGGGAAGGCGCATAGTGGGTCGTTCGGGACCTTCTCGAATTGGTGCCGTGGTCCGCATCGGAAACTGCTCGGGTTTCTACGGTGACCGGCATTCCGCGATG
Organism: Mycobacterium paraterrae; assembly: GCF_022430545.2. Taxonomy (NCBI): domain Bacteria; kingdom Bacillati; phylum Actinomycetota; class Actinomycetes; order Mycobacteriales; family Mycobacteriaceae; genus Mycobacterium; species Mycobacterium paraterrae. The sequence goes on from NZ_CP092488.2 coordinate 767,659, forward strand.
CGCGAAATGCTGGCCGGGGGCGAGCTGGACTACGTGACCGGCGACTACCTCGCCGAGCTGACCATGCTCATCCTTGGCCGCGACAAGATGAAGCATCCCGAGCGCGGCTACGCCAAGACCTTCCTGACCCAGCTCGAAGAGTGCCTGGGACTGGTCCAGGACCGCGGCGTGCGCATCGTCGCCAACGCCGGCGGGCTGAACCCCGCGGGCCTCGCCGACGCCGTGCGCGCGCTGGCCGATCGCCTGGGCGTTTCGGCGCGAGTGGCCCATGTCGAGGGCGACGACCTGTCCGGACGGGCTGAGGAGCTCGGGCTGGGCGCACCGCTGACCGCTAATGCGTACCTGGGCGCCTGGGGCATCGTCGACTGCCTCAACGACGGCGCCGACATCGTCGTCACCGGCCGAGTGACCGACGCCTCGGTGACCGTCGGACCGGCCGCCGCCCACTTCGGCTGGCAGCGCACCGACTACGACCGGCTGGCCGGCGCCGTGGTCGCGGGACACGTCATCGAATGCGGCGTCCAGGCCACCGGCGGCAACTACTCGTTCTTCACCGAAATCCCCGATCTGAGTTACGCCGGCTTCCCGCTGGCCGAGATCCACGCCGACGGCTCCTCGGTGATCACCAAACATGCCGGCAGCGGCGGGCTGGTCAGCGTCGACACCGTTACCGCGCAGCTGCTCTACGAGATCACCGGCGCGCGCTACGCCAACCCCGACGCGACGGCCCGAATGGACAGCATCGCGCTGAGCTCCGACGGCGCCGACCGGGTACGGATCTCCGGCGTCACCGGTGAGGCGCCGCCGCCCACGCTGAAAGTGTCGCTGAACAGCATCGGCGGCTTCCGCAACGCGACGACGTTCGTGCTGACCGGTCTGGACATCGACGCCAAGGCGGACCTGGTGCGACGGCAGCTAGAAGCCGCGCTGTCGGTCAAGCCCGCCGAGCTGGAGTGGACACTGGCCCGCACTGACCACCCCGACGCCGACACCGAACAGGCCGCCAGCGCGCTGCTGAGCTGTGTGGTCCGCGACCCCGACCCGGCCAATGTGGGACGTCAATTCTCCTCGGCCGCGGTCGAATTGGCGCTGGCCAGCTATCCCGGCTTCACCGTCACCGCGCCGCCGGGTGACGGTCAGGTCTACGGGGTGTACACCCCGGGTTATGTCGATGCCGCAGCGGTGGCGCACACCGCCGTGCACGCCGACGGCACGCGCGTCGAGATCCCCTGCGCCGCGGAGACTCTCGAACTGCAACCGGTCGACGCGCCCGCTTTGCCGGAACCGCTGCCGGTCGGGCCGACCAGGCGAGTTCCTTTGGGCCGCATTGCCGGCGCGCGCAGCGGCGACAAGGGCGGGTCGGCGAACGTCGGTGTGTGGGTGCGCACCGACGAGCAGTGGCGCTGGCTGGCTCATACGTTGACCGTCGAGTTGCTCCGCGAGCTGCTGCCCGAGACCGCGGATCTGCCGGTGACCCGGCATCTCCTGCCCAACCTGCGTGCGATCAACTTCGTCATCGAGGACATCCTCGGCCAGGGCGTGGCTTACCAGGCCCGGTTCGATCCCCAAGCCAAAGGGCTCGGCGAGTGGCTGCGCAGCCGCCACGTCGACATTCCAGAAGGGTTGTTGTGAGCATTTGGACCACGCCGGAGCGCGAGGCGCTCCGCAAAACCGTGCGCTCGTTCGCCGAACGGGAGATCTTGCCGCACGTCGACGAGTGGGAGCGCAGCGGTGAGCTGCCGCGCGAATTGCACCGTGCCGCAGGCGAAGCCGGCCTGCTCGGTGCCAATTTCCCCGAGGAAGTCGGCGGTGGCGGCGGTGACGGCGCCGACGCGGTGATCGTCTGCGAAGAGCTGCACCAGGCGGGGGTACCCGGCGGAGTGTTCGCCTCGCTGTTCACCTGTGGCATCGCGGTGCCACACATGATCGCCTCCGGCGACCAGCGGCTGATCGAGGAGTTCGTCCGGCCGACGCTGGCCGGAGAGAAGATCGGCTCGCTGGCCATCACCGAACCTGGCGGCGGCTCCGACGTCGGACACCTGCGCACCACCGCGACCCGTTCCGGTGATCAGTACATCGTCAACGGCGCCAAGACCTACATCACCTCGGCGGTGCGCGCCGACTACGTCGTCACCGCGGTGCGGACTGGCGGGCCTGGCGCGGCGGGGGTGTCGCTGCTGCTCGTCGAGAAGGGCACTCCGGGTTTCGAGGTGAGCCGCAAGCTGGACAAGATGGGCTGGCGCTCCTCCGACACCGCAGAGCTGTCCTACGTCGACGCCGCCGTGCCGGTGGCCAACCTGGTCGGCGTCGAGAACACCGGCTTTGCGCAGATCGCCGAAGCCTTCGTTTCCGAACGTATCGGCCTTGCCGCACAAGCCTATTCGAGCGCCCAGCGCTGCCTGGACATCACCGTCCAATGGTGCCGCGACCGCGAGACATTCGGCCGGCCGCTGATCTCGCGGCAGTCGGTGCAGAACACGCTGGCCGAGATGGCCCGCCGGATCGACGTTGCGCGGGTGTACGCGCATCACGTGGTCGAGCGGCAACTGGCCGGTGAGACCAACCTGATCGCCGAAGTGTGCTTCGCCAAGAACACCGCCGTCGAGGCCGGCGAGTGGGTGGCCAACCAGGGCGTGCAATTGTTCGGCGGCATGGGCTACATGACCGAATCCGAGATCGAACGCCAATACCGCGACATGCGAATCCTGGGCATTGGTGGCGGAACGACCGAAATCCTCACCTCACTGGCCGCCAAGCTGCTGGGATTCCAGTCATGACGGCCCTGAAGTCGACGCTCGACCCCAAAGGTGACACCTTCACCGCAGCCACCGCTGCCGCTGAGGCCCGGCTGGAGGAGATCGGGGCCGAGCTGGACAAGGCCCTGGCCGGCGGCGGTGCGAAATACGTTGAGCGCCATCATGCCCGCGGCAAGCTGACCGCGCGCGAGCGGATCGAGTTGCTGCTCGATGAAGACTCGCCGTTTTTGGAACTCAGCCCGCTGGCCGCCTACGGCAGCGCCTTCACCGTCGGCGCGAGCACCGTCGTCGGGATCGGCGTGATCGAGGGTGTCGAGTGTCTGGTCGTCGCCAACGACCCGACCGTCAAGGGCGGTACCAGCAACCCGTGGACGCTGAAGAAAATCTTGCGGGCCAACCAGATCGCCTTCGAAAACCGGCTTCCGGTGATCTCCCTGGTGGAATCCGGCGGCGCGGATCTGCCCACGCAGAAAGAGATCTTCGTCCCGGGCGGCCGGATGTTCCGCGACCTGACGCGGCTGTCGGCGGCGGGCATCCCGACCATCGCGCTGGTCTTTGGCAACTCGACCGCCGGCGGCGCGTACATCCCGGGCATGTCCGATCACGTGGTGATGATCAAGGAGCGCTCGAAGGTGTTCCTGGCCGGCCCGCCGCTGGTCAAGATGGCTACCGGAGAGGAGTCCGACGACGAGTCGCTCGGTGGCGCCGAAATGCATTCGCGAGTATCGGGATTGGGCGACTACTTTGCCGTCGACGAGCTGGACGCAATCCGGATCGGACGGCGCATCGTCGCGCGGCTGAACTGGACGAAGCAGGGCCCGAAACCGGCGCCGGTGGTCGAGCCGCTGTTCGACGCCGAGGAGTTGATCGGCATCGTCCCGGCCGACCTACGCATCCCGTTCGACCCCCGCGAGGTGATCGCCCGTATCGTCGACGGCTCCGACTTCGACGAGTTCAAGGCGATGTACGGCTCGTCGCTGGTCACCGGCTGGGCCCGGTTGAACGGCTATCCGCTGGGCATCCTGGCCAACGCCCGCGGCGTGCTGTTCAGTGAGGAATCCCAGAAAGCCACCCAGTTCATCCAGCTGGCGAACCGCTCGAACACGCCATTGCTGTTCCTGCACAACACAACTGGCTATATGGTCGGCAAGGACTACGAGGAAGGCGGGATGATCAAGCACGGCTCGATGATGATCAACGCCGTCTCGAACTCCACCGTTCCGCACATTTCGCTGCTGATCGGCGCGTCGTACGGCGCCGGGCATTACGGCATGTGCGGCCGCGCCTACGACCCGCGGTTCCTGTTCGCCTGGCCCAGCGCCAAGTCGGCCGTGATGGGCGGTGCGCAACTGGCCGGGGTGTTGTCGATCGTCAGCCGCGCCGCGGCGGAGGCCCGCGGGCAGCAGGTCGACGAAGACGCCGATGCCGCGCTGCGGGCCGCGGTCGAAGGTCAGATCGAGGCCGAGTCGCTGCCGATGGTGATGTCCGGCATGCTCTATGACGACGGCATCATCGACCCGCGGGACACCCGTACCGTGTTGGGAATGTGTTTGTCCGCCATCGCCAATGGCCCGATCAAGGGGACGTCGAGCTTCGGCGTCTTCCGGATGTGACGGAAATGGGAATCACTCGAGTTCTGGTGGCCAACCGCGGCGAGATCGCCCGCCGGGTGTTTGCGACCTGCCGCAATCTCGGCATTGGCACCGTCGCGGTGTACACCGACCCGGACGCGGGCGCCCCACACGTCGCCGAGGCCGACGCCCGGGTACGGCTGCCTCAGGCCAGCGACTACCTCAACGCCGAGGCGATCATCGCCGCCGCGAAAGCCTCCGGCGCTGACGCGGTGCACCCCGGCTACGGGTTCCTCTCGGAGAACGCCGTTTTCGCGGCCGCCGTGCAGGCCGCCGGGCTGGCATGGATCGGGCCGCCGGTGGACGCGGTCCGCGCGATGGGCTCCAAGATCGAATCCAAGAAGATGATGGCCGCCGCCGGTGTTCCCGTGCTCGAGGAACTCGACCCCGGCACCGTGACCGCCGCGCAGCTGCCGGTGCTTATCAAGGCGTCCTCCGGCGGCGGTGGCCGCGGCATGCGGGTGGTCGACCAATTAGACGCGCTGCCAACCGAAGTCGCGGCGGCGCAACGTGAGGCCCAATCCGCGTTCGGCGACCCGACGGTGTTCTGCGAGCGCTACCTGCCTACCGGTCACCACGTCGAGGTCCAGGTGATGGCCGACGCGCACGGCACGGTGTGGGCGGTCGGTGAGCGGGAGTGCTCCATTCAGCGCCGTCACCAGAAGATCATCGAAGAGGCGCCCTCGCCGTTGGTCGAACGCATCCCCGGCATGCGGGCCCGGCTGTTCGAGGCCGCCCGGCTCGCGGCGTCCGCGATCGGTTACACCGGCGCCGGCACGGTCGAGTTCCTTGCCGACGACGACGGCGAATTCTTCTTCCTGGAGATGAACACCCGGCTGCAGGTCGAGCACCCGGTCACCGAGGAGACCACCGGCCTGGACCTGGTCGAGCTGCAGATCGAGGTGGCCGACGGCGGCCGGTTGGACGCCGAACCGCCTGCCGCGCATGGCTCGTCGATCGAAGCCCGGCTGTACGCCGAAGACCCCGCGCGCGACTGGCAGCCGCAAGCCGGCCAGGTACACCGCATCGACGTGCCCTCGGCCCGCACCCGGTTCACCACGCTGGGGGCGCGCACCGGAATCCGCCTGGACTCCGGCATCGTCGACGGCTCGGTGGTCTCGATCCATTACGACCCGATGCTGGCCAAGGTGATCTCCTACGCCCCGACTCGACGGCAGGCGGCGCTGGTGCTCGCCGATGCACTGGCCCGCGCCCAGGTGCACGGGCTGCGAACCAACCGCGACCTGTTGGTGAACGTGTTGCGGCACAAGGCCTTCCTCGCTGGCGACACCGACACGGCGTTCTTCGACACCCACGACCTGACGACGCTGTCCGCTCCGCTGGCCGACAACGCCGTGGTCCGGACCTCGGCGGTGGCCGCAGCGCTGGCCGACGCCGCGCAGAACCGGGCCGATGCCACCGTGCTCGGCTCGCTGCCCAGCGGCTGGCGCAACCTGGCGTCGGGCTACCAGGCCAAGACCTACCTCGACGACAGCGGCGCCGAGCACCGCGTCGAATACCGTTTCGGCAGAACCGGTGTGACGCTGCCCGGCAACGAATCCGTGCACCTGGTGTCGTCGACTCCGCGCGAAGTTGTGCTGGCTGACGAGCACGGGGTGGCGCGCAGCTTCGCGGTCGAGCGTTATGGCGCCGATGTCTACGTCGACTCCGCACAGGGCCCAGTGCACCTCGTCGCACAGCCGCGCTTCCCGGAGCCGGGATCGGCCGTCGAGAAGGGCTCACTGGTTGCGCCCATGCCCGGCAACGTGATCCGGCTCGGCGCCGCAGTAGGCGACACCGTCACCGCCGGACAGCCCCTGATCTGGCTGGAGGCGATGAAAATGGAGCACACCATCACCGCCCCCGCCGACGGTGTGCTCGCAGAACTCAACGTCGATACCGGCCAACAAGTCGAAGTCGGCGCCGTACTGGCACGCGTCGATACACCCGAAGCAGAAGGAGAAACCCCGTGACCGACAGCAGCTTCATCGAGAACGAAGACCGCAAGGCGCTGCGCAAGGCGGTGTCGGACTGGGCCTCGAAATACGGTAGCGAGTATTACCTCAAGAAGGCCCGCGCCCAGGAACACACCGACGAATTGTGGTTCGAGGCAGGGCAACTCGGCTTCCTCGGGGTGAACCTGCCCGAGGAGTACGGTGGCGGCGGCGCAGGCATGTACGAGCTGTCGCTGGTGATGGAGGAGATGGCGGCGGCCGGCAGCGCGCTGCTGCTGATGGTGGTCTCCCCCGCCATCAACGGCACGATCATCAGCAAGTTCGGCACCGACGAGCAGAAAAAGCGCTGGATCCCGGGCATCGCCGACGGGACGCTGACAATGGCGTTCGCTATCACCGAGCCCGATGCGGGATCGAACTCGCACAAGATCACCACCACGGCCCGCCGCGACGGAAGCGACTGGATCATCAAGGGGCAGAAGGTCTACATCTCCGGCGTCGACCAGGCGCAGGCGGTGCTGGTGGTCGCGCGCAGCGAGGAAGCGAAGACCGGCAAGCTGCGGCCCGCGTTGTTCATGGTGCCCACCGACGCGCCCGGCTTCACCTACACCCCGATCGACATGGAGATCATCAGCCCCGAGCGACAGTTCCAGGTGTTCCTGGACGACGTGCGGCTGCCCAGCGACGCACTCGTCGGCGCCGAAGATGCCGCGATCGCACAGCTTTTCGCCGGCCTGAACCCCGAGCGGATCATGGGGGCGGCCAGCGCCGTCGGCATGGGCCGCTTCGCACTGGACCGTGCCGCCGACTACGTCAAGACCCGCCAGGTGTGGGGCACACCGATCGGCTCGCATCAAGGCCTGTCGCACCCGTTGGCGCAATGTCACATCGAGGTCGAGCTGGCCAAGCTGATGATGCAGAAGGCCGCCACGCTGTACGACAACGGCGACGACGCCGGCGCCGCCACCGCCGCGAACATGGCGAAATACGCTGCGGCTGAAGCGGCTAACCGCTCCGTGGACCAGGCCGTGCAGTCGCTCGGCGGTAACGGCCTAACCAAGGAATACGGCGTTGCCGCAATGATGGCCGCGGCGCGACTCGCCCGCATCGCGCCGGTCAGCCGCGAGATGGTGCTCAACTTCGTCGCGCAGACGTCGCTCGGCCTGCCCCGCAGCTACTGATGGACCGGGTGGTCGACTACGCCGTCGACGGTCATGTCGCGCGGCTGACCCTGAATTCGCCGCACAACCGCAACGCGCTGTCGACGGCGTTGGTCACCCAACTCCACGAGGGTCTGCGCGACGCCGCCGCGGATCCCGCGGTGCGGGTCGTCGTGCTCGGGCACACCGGCAACACGTTCTGCGCGGGCGCCGACCTGTCCCAGGGTGCCGCGAATGCGGATCCAGCCCAGGCGACCGCGCAACGGTCGCGGGAGATGGCGGCGCTGCTGCGGGCCATCGTCGAGGCGCCGCTGCCCGTGATCGTCGCGGTCGACGGCCACGTGCGCGCCGGCGGCATGGGACTGGTCGCCGCGGCCGACATCGCCGTGGCCGGGCCCCGCAGCACGTTCGCGTTGACCGAGGCCCGGATCGGCGTCGCGCCGGCAATCATCTCGCTGACCCTGCTGCCGAAGCTGACGGCCCGCGCCGCCGCGCGCTACTACCTGACCGGCGAGACGTTCGACGCCGCGACCGCCGCGGCGATCGGGTTGATCACCGAGGCCGCCCACGACGTCGACGCCGCGGTTGCGGCGTTGGTCGCCGACATCGGCCGCGGCTCGCCGCAGGGCCTGGCCGCGTCGAAGGCGCTGACCACCGCCGCCGTGCTGGACGGATTCGACCGCGACGCCGAGCGGCTGGGCGCCGAGTCGGCCCGCCTGTTCGTCTCCGACGAAGCCCGGGAAGGCATGCTGGCGTTCCTGGAAAAGCGGCCGCCCAGCTGGGCCACCTGACACCCGCCCAGGTTCCTCCGCTATGCAAGACGGGTGAGTGACGAGACCGGCGACTGGCGAAACGTCCTTCGCAGCCTGTTCACCGGGTGGCAGCGCCCCACCGAGCATCCGGTCGACGAGGAGGGTGAGGGCGCCGAGAGCCTGATCGGCTTCGTGGTGGCCGCCGCGATGGTCGGCATCTTGACCGGCGTCAGCGCGGCGACCTTTCGGCTGCTACTCGAGCGCGGAGCGCACCTGCGCGCGGTCGTGGCCGGGTGGGCGCACGGCTCGTGGTGGGGGCTCGTTGCCGTGATACTCGCCTGCGCGGCCACCGCCGCGATCGCGGCGGCCCTGGTGCACCGCATCGAGCCGCACGCCGAGGGCAGCGGCATCCCTCGCGTCGAGGCGGTGGCGGACGGCAGGGTGCGGCCCGACCGATTCCGGATCCTGCCCGTGAAATACGTCGGCGGGCTACTGGCCATCAGCGGCGGCTTGGCGCTGGGACGTGAGGGCCCGTCGGTGCAGATGGGCGGGAGCGCGGCCGTCATCGTCGCCACCCTGACGCGGCGCAACCTCGCCGACCTGCGGGTACTCGTCGCCGGTGGCGCCGCCGCCGGCCTGGCCACCGCGTTCAACGCGCCGATCGCCGGCGGTGTCTTCGTACTCGAGGAGCTTCTCAAGCGATTCGATCCGCGTACCACCATCGCCACCCTCGTCGCGTCCGCGTCCGGGTTCGTGGCCGCCCACCTGTTGGTCGAATCGCGCTACGACTTCGACATGAAGCCGCTGGCTGATCCGCGGCTCGTCGAGTACGGCTGGATCCTGACGATTGGCGTCGTCACCGGTCTGCTCGGGGTGGCCTACAACAGCTCCGTGATGGCCGCCTTGAAGCGGGCCGACGCCAGCCGTTGGCCGAAAGAGGTCCGCGCCGCCCTCACCGGCGCGGGGGTAGGGGTTCTCGTGTGGCTCGCACCGGGGCTGGTCGGTAGCGGGGACGGACTCACCCAGGACGCGTTGCACGGCCGCGGCGCGCTGCTGACGGTCGCCGGTATTTTCCTGCTCCGGTTCGCGCTCGGAGTCGTCTCCTATGCCGCGGCCACCCCAGGAGGACTGTTCGCACCGATGCTCGTGCTCGGGTCGCAATCCGGTCTCGTGGTGGGATTGGTCGCCGTGCATCTGACCCCGCACGCGGTACCCAGCCTGCCCGCCTGCGCGCTGATCGGCATGGCGGCGTTTTTCACCGCGTCGGTGCACGCCCCGGTGACCGGACTCATCCTGGCCACGGAGATGACCGGCAACACCAACCAGTTACCGCCGATGCTTGCCGCCTGCGCCGTCGCGATGCTGGTCGCCGTCGCAATCCGCTCACGTCCCATCTACGACCGCCTCGCGGACCGGGCCGCCCAAGCCGCGCGCCGCGAATCCGCCAAACCGTGAGGTTGACGCAACATTTTGGTCAAGATCGCTTGCTTGAAAAATTCTTCGTCGTAGGCTCGTCATGATGAGCAAGTCAGCGCAGCGAGGGGCGCGCGACCGGCCGGACGCAGAGAAGCGTGCCGCCGAGACTGACCGTATCCAGGTGGCCCAGTTGCTCACCGATGCCGCGGCGCAGGGCAAGCTGCAAATGAGCGATTACGAGGACCGCCTCACCAAGGCCTACGCCGCCGAGACCTACGACGACCTCGACCAGCTGCGCTCGGACCTGCTCGGGTCGTCGGTGAGCCCGCAGCGCGGCGGCGCCACCAAGCCGGCGCCGTCGATGCTGCTGCTGGCGATCATGAGCGCCTTCGAGCGTCGCGGCCGGTGGAACGTCCCGAAGAAGCTGACGACGTTCGCGCTGTGGGGCGGCGGCGTGATCGATCTGCGCTACGCGGACTTCACCTCGACCGACGTCGAGATCAACGCCCACTCGATCATGGGCGGGCAGACCATCCTGCTGCCGCCCGAAGTCAACGTCGAGATCAAGGGCCGCGGCGTGATGGGCGGTTTCGACCACGAGGTCGAAGGCCAGGGCACACCCGGCGCCCCGACGGTACGCATCCGCGGCTTCTCGCTGTGGGGCGGCGTCGGTGTCCGGCGCAAGAACCGCAAGGCCCAGAGCTAGTTCGCCGGACTACCTTCGCCGACGCGACCGCAGGTAGTCGCCGACGACCGCGGCGCCGAGACCGTCAAGATCGGGATCGACCACTCGGCCCTCGACACGGCGGGCCACCTGATCGATGAACCGGGCCAGCCCGGGGTCGTTGCCCAACCGGAAGATCGTCACCTGCGCGCCCAGTCTCGCCATCTCGTCGAACCCGCGCACGGTGTTGGCGATGGTCCGCGGATGCGGCGGATAGTCGAAGAAGACCGTCGGCGAGCCGTCACCGTAGTCCTCGAGATGGGCGGTCGGCTCGCCGTCGGTGACCACCAGCAGCACAGGTTGCGCGTTCGGATGCCGGCGCAGGTGCCGCCCGGCCAGCGCCAGCGCGTGATGCAGATTGGTGCCCTGCTCGTAGACGCCTTCCAGGCCCATCAACTCGGCGCTGCTCATTGTGCGCGCGTAGCGGCCGAACGCGATGATCTGCAGCGCATCTGACCGGAACCGGGTGCGCACCAAATGGTCGAGGGCGAGCGCGGTCTGCTTCATCGGCAGCCAACGGTTCTCCATCACCATCGAAAACGAGGTGTCCACCAGCAGCGCGACCGCGGCCTGCGTGCGGGTCTCGGTCTCGGAGACCTCGACGTCGTCGACCGTGATGTCGAGCGGGCCGTCCAGTGTTCGGGTGCCGGCTTGTCGCAGCACCGCGTTGGTCAGCGTGCGCGTCACGTTCCACGGCTCCGTGTCGCCGAACTGCCAGGGCCGGGTGGCACCGGTGAGCTCACCCGCCGCGCCCGCGCGCCGAAGTTCGCGCTCGCCGTGGCGGCTGGAAAGTTGTTGAGCCACATCGCGCAACGCTGTCTCGCCGAGACGACGCATGGCTTTCGGTGAGAGCCGCCACTGACCGTCCGAGCTGCGGTCCAGGAAGCCCTGGTTGACCAGCGCGCGTTCGAGCTCGGACAGCGTCTGGGCGTCGATCGCGGCTTGGTCGCCGAGCTGACGGGCCAGCGCGTCGAGGTCGACGTCGTCCATGGTCGCCCCCGGATAGCTCTGCGACAGTTGCTCGGCGAGCTGCTCCAACTCGGCGATATCGGAGAGCGCCTGTGCGCCCTCGCCCATGCCGAGCGGGTTGTCGCCGCTGAACTCCGACGAGCCGTCCCAGTCCTCGCCGGGGCGCGCCGCTTGCAGATGCCCGTCGAGCCGGCCCAGTGCCTGCATCAAGTCAGGCGATCCGAATGCCTGCTGCGCCAATGCATCCAGCTCGGCACGCTGGTCCGGGCTCAAGCTGTTACGGAACCGCTGTGCGGCGGCGGCTCGCTTGGCGAGCGAGTCCAGCAGCTCCTCGACGTTGTGCGGGTTCTCCGGGAAGAATTCGCCGTGCTTGGCCATGAAGTCTTCGAAATCCTGCTGCGTGTCTTCGCCTTTGGCGTGCTTGTCCAGCAGGTCGTTGAGGTCGTTGACCATGTCGGTGACGCGTTGACGGTCCTCGTCGGTGGCACCCTCGAGGGCTTCCTTCATGCCCGCGAAGCGCTGGTCGAGCATTTCACGGCCGAGCAGATCCTTGATCTGGTCGTACTTCTGGCGCGCCTCGTCGCTGCGCCAGCCGTACTCGGAGAGCTCCTGCACGGCCTTCGCCGGCGACGGCGACAGCGAGTCGAGTTGCAGCTCACCGAACCGGGCGTCGTCGTCCAGGGCCCGGGCCAGCTCTTTGCGCTCGGCCAGCACCGCCTCGTCGAGCAGCTTCTTGATCTCTTGCAGCGTGCCGTCCAAGTTGTTCTCGCGCAGCAACTCTCGTCGTCGCCGGTTGGCCTCGGCGGCCAGCCGGTCGGCGCCCCTGACGCTCTTGGTGCCGCGGCGCAGCAACTCCGACAATGCCCGTCGCGGCGAGGTTCCCGCCATGACGTCCTGGCCGATCTGTTCGAGCGCCTCGCGCAGATCTACCGGCGGCGCAAGGGGATCCGGGCCGCCGGTATAGGCCGAATAGCGTGAGGAGTGGCGTCTAGCCATAAATGGTTTCGCCTTCTCCGGATGCTTTATCGATGCGCTTGGCCAAATACAGTGCCTCCAAGGCCAATTCGAGCGCCGCGGCGCGCTCGCCCTCGGACTCGGCGCTGACCCGCTTGGCGATCGCGTCGATCACCGGCAGATTCGGCAATGCCGCCAGCACGTCCTTGGCTGCTACCCGCTCGCCGGTCGTCACGGCGGAGCCGCCCTCGACGGCCGACACCAGCGGGCCGACGTCGATGCCGCCCAGCGCGCGCGACGCGGTGTCCGCGGTGGCGCGGCGCAGCAGGTGTTCCAGCACGGCCTGCTCGCGACCTTCCTCGCCGGACTCGAATTCGAGCTTGCCGCGCAGCACGTCGATCACGGTGCCCAGGTCGACCACTCGGGCCACCGGGTCGGTCTCGCCGAGCACCGCGCCGCGGTGGCGCGCCGAGGCCGCGACGGTTTCGGCCGCGGCGATGGCGAATCGGGCCGACACTCCCGACCGCTGGTCGATGGAATTCGACTCACGCAGGTAGCGGGCGAACCGGGCGATCACCTGCATCAGGTATTCCGGCACCTGCGCGGACAGGTGCGCCTCTTGGGTGATGACCGCGACCTCCGCATCGAGTTCGAGCGGGTAGTGCGTGCGGATCTCGGCACCGAACCGGTCCTTGAGCGGGGTGATGATGCGACCGCGATTGGTGTAGTCCTCGGGGTTGGCGCTGGCGACCACCAGGACGTCCAGCGGCAGCCGCAACGTATAGCCGCGGACCTGGATATCGCGCTCCTCCATCACATTCAGCATCGATACCTGAATGCGCTCGGCCAGGTCGGGCAGCTCGTTGACGGCGACGATGCCGCGGTGCGCCCGCGGGATCAGGCCGTAGGCGATGGTTTCGGGGTCGCCCAGGCTGCGGCCTTCGGCGACCTTGATCGGGTCGATGTCGCCGACCAGGTCGGCGACGCTGGTGTCGGGGGTGGCCAGTTTCTCGGTGTAGCGCTCGCTGCGATGCCGCCATTCGATGGGCAGGTCGTCACCGAGGGTGGCGGCCTTGCGGATCGACTCCGGGGTGATCGGGCTGTACGGGTGCTCCCCGAGTTCGGCGCCCGCGATCACCGGCGTCCACTCGTCGAGTAGGCCGATCAGCGCCCGCAGCAGCCGGGTCTTGCCCTGGCCGCGCTCGCCCAGCAGCACGAAGTCGTGACCGGCGATCAGCGCCCGCTCCAGCTGCGGCAGCACGGTGTCTTCGAACCCGAGGATGCCCGGCCAGATTTCCGGAGCGTCCGGCCCTGACGACAACGCGGCCAACAGGTTTTCCCGGATCTCTTGCTTGACGCCCCGTTCGCGGTGCCCGGCGGCACGTAGTTCGCCGACGGTACGGGGCAGGTTGTTCGCAGCGGTCACCACACCACGCTACTGATAAATCGAAAGGCCGGGCAATCGCTGGATTGCCCGGCCTTCCCAGGTGCTGAAGCGAGATGCGATCAGCTGAACGTCACCGTCGCGTTGTCGTCCCCTTCTTTCCAGGTGATGGTGCCGTGCTCGAACGTCGACTTGTAGGTGCCGTCCGGCTCCTTCGTCTCGTCGGCGGTCGGATACCCCAGCCTGCCCTGCGAGGCCTGGTTGTCGTTCCACGCGTCGCGGATCTTGCCCCACACCAGGTAGACCGGTCCGCCGTTCTTGTAGATCAGGACGCCACCGTCGTACTGCTGGTAAACGCCGGTGTTGTCGGCGGTGTTCTTCTGGTTGTCGTAGGGCGCGCCGAGGTCCTTCTTCTGCTCGTCGGTGAGGGTCTCCCACTTGGCCAAAATCGGCCCCTCGACGGTGTACAGGGTGCCGTTCTTGCCGGCGATCTGCGTCGGCGACGGGCTGGCCGTCACGCTCGAGGTTGGCGAGGCGACAGCCGACGACATCATCGCGGACGACGTCGAGGTCGCTGCGGAACTCGACGAGGAACTGCTCGAGTTGTTCGATTGGTGACACCCCGCACCGAGAAATGCGAGAGCTGCAAGAGCGACCGAGAACGACGCTGTTCTTCTGTTGAGCGCGTGCATTATTTCCTTTCGAATACTCATCGATCGGCTCGGACTCGTCCCGTTTGACGTGCCCGAACCGTGACTCTAAGCCGATCCGATCTTGTTCGGAAGAGACGTCTCGAGGCCGCTCGGCCGGCAAAGAACGGCGCTTTGCTGAGCGGCGGTCGAGCGTTCTGCCGAGCATCAACCGACGGCCCTGACGATGCGTGCCCAGCTACCCGATACCCTCAGTACCGTGAATTCACTCGACTGGCGCGAACGGCCCGAGACCGCGCACTTCGGCCCCGCCTCGTGGCAGTCCACCGTGCTCGCCGTGTTGACCGCCATCTTCGTCCGCCCGGTGCTGGCCACCTTGACCCTCATCGGCATCGTGGTCAATCGCATTAGCCCAGACACCCTGCAACGCGTCCGACTCGACGGCATCGACGGCTCGATGAAGTTCATCCGGCCGTTGCCCGGCACCGACGTCACGCAGGTCGAGTTGCCGCACTGTCGGGCCGAATGGGTCGTCGCACCCGAAGCACGCGATTCGACGTCGCTGATCGTGTACTTCCACGGCTCGGCGCTGGTCACCCTGGGCCTTAACTCCCACCGCCGCTTCGTCAGCCGGTTGTCGCAGGCGACCGGCGCCAAAGTGCTCAACGTCGGTTACCGGTTGGCACCGCAGGCCAGCATCGAAGAGGCCGTCGCGGACGGTCTGGACGGCTACCGCTTCGCGCTGGCGCAGGGATTCGCGCCCGAGCGGATCGTGTTGGCCGGCGACTCGGCCGGCGGACTGATGGCCGCCGACGTCGCATTGGCCGCGCGGGACGCCGGGCTGCCGGTGCCGGCGGGGCAGGCATTGATGTCGCCGCTGACCTCGTCGGACATGGGCCTGAAGTACCGGGCGCTGAAAGACCACCGCGACGTGATGTTTCCGTTCATGACGGTGAAGTTCATCTACGACGTGTTCGCGACGGTGAACGGCACCCGGCCGCCGCCGCTGATGCCGCCCGAGGCCGACCTTCGCGGGCTGGGCCCATTCCTGCTGCAAGCCGGCACCCACGAGATGCTGCTCAACGACACCGTTGTGTTCGCCGAACGGCTACGCGAACAAAACGTCGCAGTCTGGGTCCAGCTGTGGCACAAGGCGATGCACATGTTCCAGCTGAGCTTCGACGTCAACCCCGACGCCCGCCGGGCGGTCGCGGAGGTCGCGGCCTTCATCCGCTACGCGACCAGCGTGCAGGACGAGATCACCGCCTAGCGCACGACTAGTGCGCGAAGTGCCGCGCGCCGGTCAGGTAGAGCGCGATGCCGAAGTTGGCCGCGGCGGCAGTCACCTCGTCGTCGCGCACCGAGCCGCCCGGATGCACGATCGCCTTGACGCCCGCGGCGGCCAGGGTCTCCAGGCCGTCCGGGAACGGGAAGAAGGCATCGGACGCGGCGACCGCACCCCGGACCCGGTCTCCCCCACGCTCGACGGCCAAGCGGGCGGCGTCGACACGGTTCACCTGGCCCATACCGACGCCGAGGGTCGCGCCGCCACCGGCGATGACGATCGCATTGGACTTCACCGCCCGGCAGGTTCGCCAGGCGAAGACCAGGTCTGCCAGCGTGGCCGGGTCGGCCGGCTCACCGGTCGCCAGCGTCCAGTTGTTCGGGTCGTCGCCCGGTGCGTCGATCCGGTCGCGTTGTTGCACCAGCAGCCCGCCGCTGATCTGACGGCGTTCGAACGCGTCACCCTCCGGCTGCGCGGCCACCAGCACCCGGATGTTCTTCTTACGGGCCAGCACGTCGACGGCGCCCGGCGCGTAGGCCGGCGCGACGATCACTTCGGTAAAGATCGTGCTGACGTATTCGGCCATCTCGACGCTGACCTCGGTGTTGGCCGCGATCACGCCACCGAACGCGCTGAGCGGGTCGCATTCATGAGCCTTGCGGTGCGCGTCGGCGACTGAGTCCGACGAAATGGCGATGCCGCAGGGATTGGCGTGCTTGATGATCGCGACGCAGATGTCCTGGTGATCGAATGCCGCCCGCCAGGCGGCGTCGGCGTCAGTGAAGTTGTTGTAGGACATCTCTTTTCCGTGCAGTTGCTCGGCCTGCGCCAGGCCGGGCCAGCCGCTGTCGTCGACATACAGCGCGGCCTTCTGGTGCGGGTTCTCGCCGTAGCGCAGCTGGGTCGAGCGGCGCCATGTGCCGGCCACCCATTCGGGGAATTCCGTCGCCGGCTCCTCGGGCGCCAGCGTCGATTCCATCCAGCCGGCCACTGCCACGTCGTACTCGGCGGTGTGCCGAAAGGCCAACGACGCCAACTTCTTTCGCTCGGCGAGCGTGAACCCGCCGCTGCGCACGGCGGCCAGCACGCCGTCGTAACCCAGCGGGTCGGTGACCACCGCGACGCTGGGATGATTTTTGGCTGACGCGCGGACCATCGATGGTCCGCCGATGTCGATCTGCTCGACACACTCGTCGACGCCCGCGCCCGACTCCACGGTCTCGCTGAACGGGTATAGGTTGACCACCACCAACTCGAACGCCGCGATGCCGAGTTGCTCGAGGGCCTCGGCGTGCTCAGGTTTGCGGAGGTCGGCGAGCAACCCGGCATGGACCCTGGGATGCAAGGTCTTGACCCGACCGTCGAGCACCTCCGGAAAGCCGGTGAGTTCTTCCACCGGGGTAACCGGAATGCCCTTGTCGGCAATGGTTTTCGCTGTCGAGCCGGTAGAGACGATCTCTACCCCGGCATCGGCCAGTCCCTTGGCGAGGTCGACCAGACCGGTCTTGTCGTACACGCTGATCAACGCGCGGCGGATCGGCCGCCTGCCTTCACTGTTACTCATCCGATAGTCGCCTTTCGTCCGATCCAGGTCACGCCGCCAGTCGCCACCGCGGCTATCACGTCCACCAAGAGTCGCCGTTCGATCACCTTGATGCGTTCGTGCAGGGTTTGTTCGTCGTCGTCGTCGAGCACCGGAACGGCCTGCTGGGCCAGTATCGGGCCGGTGTCGGTGCCGGCGTCGACCAGATGCACCGTGCACCCGGTCACTTTGACGCCGTGGGCCAGCGCGTCGGCCACCCCGTGCGCGCCGGGAAAGGCCGGCAACAGCGCCGGATGGGTATTGAGCGTCCGGCCCTCGAACTTCGAAAGGAACTGCGGTCCAAGTATCTTCATGAAACCCGCCGACACGACGAGGTCCGGCGAATGCTCGGCCGTGGCCTCGGTGAGCGCGGCGTCCCATGCCTCGCGATCGGGGTAGTCGCCAAGCCGCACCCGGAACGAGGGCAGGGAGGCAGCGGAGGCGATGTCGACGGCCGCGCAGTCGCGGTCGACGCCGACGGCCACCACCCGCGCCGGGTAGTCACCGACCGCGGCGTCCAGCAGTGACGCCAGCAGCGAACCGGTGCCTGAGGCCAGCACGACCAACCGTGCCGGTGCGCTGGGAGGCACACGGAACGATTGCTGCACAGGTCAGAGCCTACTTCGGCCGACGACGCTGCCCGCTACCACCCTGGGGATGTCTAGCGGTCGTGCTCGTCGGGCAGATCGAGGCCCGACAGGTCCTGGGTCGCGACCTCGGAGTCGTCGGGGTCGCGGTCCGGGGTCGGCTCGGCCGATAGCGGTGGCTCGGCAGACGGCACGACGGGAGCCGGCTTGGGTCGGCGCGGGCGGCGCCGAATGCCGCCGGCCATCATGACGGTGAGCGCACCGATCGCGGTGAACCACAGGAAGATCGCGAAACCGAATGTGCCCTGGTCGATTCCGACGCCGCCGAAGTTGCCGAGCTGGCCACTGCCGGCGTACCCGAGCAATGCCAGCGTCAGCGCCGCGACCAACGCCGCAACGCCGACCTTCGCCATCGCGTCGGAAAGTGGCAACGGCCGTCGCGCGCACTGCTGACCGAGCGCAACCCCGGAGGACGCGCCGACGATCAGCAGCGCGACCCAGATCGGGCCCAGCGGCGGGTGGGGGGCCGCCGCCAACACCGGCAGCGCGGGAATGTCACCACCGAAAACCGTGAACGAGCTGAACGTCGCAAAACCCAGGTGGGCGCTCGATCCGACCGCCATCGCCGCGGTCGCGACGATCACGTTGGGCACGTACAGGATCGACAGCACCGTCAGGCTGAACTGACCGAACAGCGACGCGGTGATCCCGTACAGCTCCTGCATCGTCGCCCAGTGCACGACCAACGAGCAGGCCGTCACCATCCCGGACAGCCCGAGCAGCGCCAGGACCCCGGCCG
This sequence comes from Mycobacterium paraterrae, assembly GCF_022430545.2. NCBI lineage: Bacteria > Bacillati > Actinomycetota > Actinomycetes > Mycobacteriales > Mycobacteriaceae > Mycobacterium > Mycobacterium paraterrae. The sequence goes on from NZ_CP092488.2 coordinate 786,263, forward strand.
CTGCCGCGCGCAGCGAATCGGCCACCCAGTCCGGTAGCGGCGACGCCGCAAGGGCGCGTCGTCCGACCCTCGACCCGACCCCGATGATTGCGCCGATAACGTGCACCACCAGAACGCTGCAGAATGCTCGGAAAGCATTCGGCGTCTGCAACTCGGTGATCACCGACGCGGCGTCGTGGATGACCGCCAGCGCGACCGCCGTGAACAGCAGGGGCCCGCCCAGCGCCGAGGCCACGATCCAGCGCGTGACGAACCAGGACGCCGTGGGCGCGGTGGCGTGCGCGGTAGTCCGCGCCGTTCCCCACACCATCAGCAGCACCGGCAGCAACGGCATGACACCCAGCTCGCGGCCGCCGATCGAAATCGGCACTTGATGCACGCCGAGCCACATGCTTGCGATCGCACCCAGCGCGCCGGTCATGTCGCTGTTGGCAATGACCAACTGCAACAACGTCACTGCGGCGATGACCACCAACGCCACCACCGCTGGGCCGAACGCGACCCGCACGAGGTCGCGCGCCTGATGGGCGCCCGGGGTTCGACTGTCCGGGGTCACGGTTTGAGGACGTTACCTACCGGATCGGGCAGTAGGCGACTCGCCGCGCCTGGACGCACCCGTCAGGACTGGGACGGACCCGACGGCGCCTGCGGTTGCTGACCTGAGCCGTACTCGTGCTGGCCGTGGACAGGGCCGCCCTGGTCACTGGAGTTGCCCTGGCCCGGCGTGTTGGAGCCGGGCGACGGCGGCGGGCTGAAGCTCGGGAAACCCGTTGGCGGGGTTGGCGATCCGTGCTGCTGGGACTGGACGGAGCTCGGCTGAGGTCCCGGCTGTGCGGGGAATCCACCGGTCGTCTGGCCGGACGGGTAACCGCCGTACTGCGCCCCGTAGCCGGACTGCTGGTAGGGGGCCTGCTGCTGGCCGTAGTAGCCGCCGTACTGGCCGTAGTACTGGTCGTACTTCGGACGAGGCGCCGGTGCGGTGATCACGCCCGCGTCGAGCAGGAGAGCGGCGACGGCCAGACCGGCCTGCACGACACCGGCGGTGACAGCGATCCACAACCCGGCGCCGCGATCCGACGCGTCGACGGTGTCCTGGATGAGCAGCAGCGAGCCCAGAAGCGAGATCGCGGCGACGACGGCGAGGTAGTTCTTGGCCTTGGGCAACAGACTGACCCCGGCCAGTAGGCCGGCCAGCAACACGAGGTCGACCGGCAGAGTGCTGCCCTTTTCGACGAGCTCGTCGCCGTTGGGCAGCACACGGGAGACCATCGGGAAGTAGCTGGCCAGGTAGGTCAGCACGCCCAGCACCGCGACCGCAATGGTCAGGTAGTGCTTGAGGTTGCTCTCGGCGTCCTCCGACTTCGCGAACGACGTCGATGCGGGAGCTCCGTAGGAGCCGGGCGACTGCGCGGGCGGATATCCGGGGTTGCCGGGCGGGTAAGTCATGGCTTGTCCTGTGCCTTCCGATGCGGTTGGGGCGCCATTGTCGTGCGGCGCTGGTTACTCCCGCGCGCCGCTCCACGCGAGGCTACCTGCAAACGCTGGGTCAACGCGGTGGCGACGGCCTGCGCGGGATGTGCGACGCGAGCCGATGAACCACGCTAGCGCACCTCCGACGCGCCGCCGGTCGCCAGTACCGACCCCGGTGGTTGCCCGCAAGATTGGAACACGTTCTAATTCATCCATGGACTACGGGCTTGTGCTGTTCACCAGCGATCGCGGAATCTCCCCGGCGGCGGCTGCCACTCTTGCCGATAACCACGGGTTCACCACTTTCTATGTGCCCGAACACACCCACATCCCGGTCAAGCGTCAGGCCGCACATCCCACCACCGGTGACGAGTCGTTGCCCGACGACCGCTACATGCGCACCCTCGACCCGTGGGTCAGCCTCGGCGCGGCCTGCGCGGTGACGTCGCGAGTGCGGCTGTCGACCGCGGTCGCCCTGCCTGTCGAGCACGACCCGATCACGCTGGCGAAATCGATCGCCACGCTCGACCACCTCTCCGGCGGGCGGGTCAGCCTGGGTGTCGGGTTCGGCTGGAACACCGACGAACTGTCCGATCACGGCGTGCCGCCCGGTCGCCGCCGCACGATGCTGCGCGAATACATCGAGGCGATGCGCGCGCTGTGGACCGAGGAAGAGGCCGCCTACGACGGTGAATTCGTCAACTTCGGGCCCAGCTGGGCGTGGCCCAAGCCCGTCCAGTCGCACATTCCGGTGCTGGTCGGGGCGGCCGGCACCGAGAAGAACTTCAAGTGGATCGCCCGCAGCGCCGACGGCTGGATCACCACGCCCCGCGACTTCGACATCGACGAGCCGGTGAAGCTGCTGCAGGACACCTGGGCCGCCGCGGGCCGCGAGGGGGCACCGCAGATCGTCGCCCTGGACTTCAAGCCGGTACCCGAGAAGCTGGCGCACTGGGCCGAGATCGGCGTCACCGAGGTGTTGTTCGGGCTGCCGGACAAGTCCGAAGATGAGGTGGCCGCATACGTCGAACGATTGGCGGGCAAGCTTGCCGCAGCGGTCTAGCTGACGGGAGGCACACCGTGACCGAGCAGGGCCGGCACTTCCGGTATCGCTACGACACGCGCCTGGCGCCGATGTGGCTCGCCTTCCGGGCCTGGCCCGGCACACAGGGCGTCACGATCACCGACGAAGGCCGGTTCGTCGCGCGCTTCGGACCGTTGCGGGTCGACGTGCCGCTGTCCCAGATTCAGGATGCGCATATCACCGGCCCGTACCGGTGGTGGACGGCGGTGGGTGCGCGGCTGTCGCTGGCCGACGACGGACTGACGTTCGGCACCAACGCGACCCGGGGCGTGTGCATCCACTTCGAGCCCAGGATTCACCGCGTGATCGGTCTGCGCGACCACTCGGCGCTCAACGTCACCGTCGAGGACTGCGAAGGGTTGGTCGCCGCGCTGAAGGACTAGCCGACCGCCGCCCGGTTGATGCCTTCGTCGGTCGACGTCACAGTGATCGCAGCGCCCAGGGGGTCGCCGTCGGTCATCAACGCCACCAGGTCGTCGTCCTCGGTGAGCGCCATGAACCGCGATCCGTCGGTGTCGAGCCGGCCGATGATCACGCCCGTCGTCGTCGGCCAGTCATAGCGGACGGAGTAGGTCTCGATTGTCCCCGCGCCGTTGGCGTTCCGCGTGACGGAGACCTTCGGCAGCGCCGCGATATCCCGCTGCAGCTCCTTGCTGCGGTCGGGCTCCCACAATCCGGGCTCGGTCGAATAGACGCCCACCGAATACTTGCTCATCACACCCCCGTTCGCCCCGACCAGGCCGTACGATCCCGGCCTGTCGCGCATCGCGGCCACGGTCTCGGCGATGCCGTGCAGCGAGTAGCTGTTGCCCGGACCGCCGAAATAGGGCAGGCCGCCCGTCAGCGTCAGACCGCGGGGATCGTCGGCGGCGAGGCCGAACTCGTCGCACACCGCGAACACCGGGAACGGGAAGCAGCTGTAGAGGTCGAACGTCGCCAGGTTGTCGATGCCGATGCCCGCGCCTCGAAGTGCCTCGGCCACAGCCTGTTTGGCGGAGTAACTGACGCTGAGATCCTCGCGGTCCAGCAGGTCCTGCTCGGTCTGGTCGGCGTGCCCGCGTAGATACACCCACTTGTCGTCGGCCACTCCGAGTCGGCGGGCGGCCGACACCGACATCACCAGGGCAGCCGCGCCCTGGTTGACGGTGTCGCGCGCGACCAGGTATCGCGGATACGGGTCGCAGATCATCCGGTTCTCGTCGGTGACGGTTTCGATCTCTTCCACCGAGCGTTCCACCGGCGACGACGAAAACGGGTTCTTGGCAGCGACCTTCGAGAACGGCGCGAACAGCTCGGCCATCGCGCGACGGTAGTCGGCGACGCTGAGTCCGAGCCGGGTACGTCGGGCGTTGTCGAGCAGTCCGTACTGCACGGGCGCTCCGGTCAGCCCGTGCTTGGCGGTGTATTCGCTCATGTACTGCTCGAAACCGTAACCACGGTCTTCGAGTTGGCCGCCGACGTGTTCGGTGAAGTCCGGCTTGTCGTCACGACCGGCGAAGTACTTGGCCGTCGACCCCGGCTCAGATCCGAGGATCAACGCGACCTCGACGTCACCGGCGGCGATCGCCCCGGCGAACTCCGTCATCAGCTTCTGCGGGCCGTTGCCGCCGATCGGCTCGAGCACCGCCCGTGCCGGGTCAGCGCCGACGCGCTGCGCGACCGAACGGACGTAGTTGTCGGACGCGCCGAACGGCGGCGAGTTGAACGGCGTGCAGATCTCGAACTGCCGCAGGCCCGCGAACACGTCGATGGCCGCCGCCACTTGGGCCACGTCAACACCGGTGTCAGCCAATGCAGCGCGGACGGCCTCGGTCGCCAGGTCTACCGCGGACAGCCCGCGATAGCCGGAGTCGTCGATGCGCTCGGTGAACTGGCCGACGCCGACGACGACGGGAGTGCGGGGATCCATCAGACCTCCTGACGAGTGTTAATCAGTCAGGCTAATAGAACGTGTTCCTGTTTCCGACTCGGGTACGACGTACATCGCCAATGGTGTACATCAATATTGACGTACATCAATTCCAGCGTATTGTTGAGAAGTGGCTTGGGAGCTCAAACCGATGTCGTTGGTCGTTGGCGGCATTGTGCAACCGGAAAACGTCGTAGGGCGCGTGCGCGACGTCGCCGATGTCATGGATTCACTCAATGGCAGCGGAGCGGTCCTGGTGGGAGACCGCCGACACGGCAAGACCTCGTTGTCGCGCGTCGTGCAACGCGATGCCAAATTGGCCGGCGCGGTGGTGGTGGCGGCCAGCGCCGAGCGAGAAACCTACGGCGAGTTTGTGGCGGCGCTTGCGACAGAGCTCGGCCACCTTGAACCTCGCTGGGCGCAGGAGATGGCGAAACTGCGCGTTACGCTGACGGCGGGCCCGCTCCAAGTAGAACGAGACGCCCGTGCCGCGAGCGCGCTGGATGAGCTGCTCGACCGGGTAGTTGCACGCGCCGATGGTCGCCAAGTAGTCCTGTTCGTCGACGAGGTGACCATTCTCGCGCGCAACCTTGAACGTCACGATCGCGGCGCGGGTGCCAGCTTCTTGCATGTGTTGCGTCGGTTCCGTCAGAAGCACGGAACCGCGGTCGCGACGGTGCTGTCGGGTTCCATTGGCTTCCACCATGTTTCACCCGACGCGCCAAGCACGGTGAACGATATCCGCAAGATCGCGGTAGGCCCGATCCGCTCCGACCATGCCGCGTACTTGGCTGAATGCCTGCTCCTGGGGGAGCGGGTACCTGTGGAAGGACGCAGAGCCGTCGCCGAAGCCATCGCCGACGGAGCCGAAAACATCCCCTACTACATTCAGCATCTGGTGGCGTCCGCGCTTCGGTCCTGGCGCGACGGTCGCACACCGCTTCGACCTGAAGCGATCTCGCAGTTGGTCGATGACGCGCTCGAAAACCCAGTAGACCCATGGGACTTGAAGCATTACCGCAATCGGCTCAGCGACTACTACGGCGACGACGCCGACAACGTCGGCAAGCTTCTCGATATCTACGCGCACGCCGATCGCCCGCTGACCATTCACGACACCTTCATGAGGCTGCAAAGCGAAGGCAGCTCGATAAACGACCGCACCGAATTGGTAGCGCTCGTAGAACGTTTAGAGCTCGACCACTATCTGGTCCGGACCGGAGACGCGGACCGATTCGCATCACCGCTGGTGCAGCGGGCATGGCGCATGATGAGGCGGTGACGGATGCACCCGACATTCACACCGTCGGCACTGGCTCCCGACGAACTCGACGCCATCACAGTCGGACGTGCCGCAGTGTTCGACACCTTGGTCGGCAGAATCAAAGGCGCGGCTCGCGACGGCTCGCGACCGCACACGCTGCTTGTCGCTCCTCGTGGAGGTGGTAAGACCCACACAGTGCATGTTGCGGTGCACCGAAGCCTCGCCGACCCCGACACAGCCAAATCCATTTTGCCGGTCTTTATTCCGGAAGATTCATTGGCGATCAGCTCATACACCGACCTCCTGGTCGAGATAGCGCGGTCGATCGACGACGACCTTGCCGCCAGTGCCCGGGAGATGCGCAGGCAGAAAGACACGGTAGGGATCGAACAAGCGATCAATGCGGCCGCGGGCGGCCGAATGATCCTGCTGATGATCGAAAACCTCGACAGGGTTTTCGACGGCCTGGGCTCAGGCGGTCAAGGAGCGCTGCGCGCCTGGGTGGAGACATCAACCGCCATAACAATTTTCGCGACGGCCCCTATGCTGTTCGCCGGCGTTTCTTCTCGTTCGTATCCCTGGTACGGCTCGTTCATCGTCGAACCACTTCCCGACCTCACCGTCGACGACGCAATCATGATGCTGAGCAAAGCCGCTCGGCGCAATGACGATCACGAGCTCGCACGCTTTATCGAGTCCACGACAGGACGCGAGCGTCTTCAAGTCGTTCATCGACTGGCAGGTGGATCACCACGGCTGTGGCATCTTCTTTCCGAAGGAATCGACATCGAGTCTCTCGATGCCCTTGTCCCCGCAGTGGAGTCACTGCTAGATCGGCTGGCGCCCTATTACCAGCAGCAGCTCTGGCAACTCCCCGGCGGCGAACAACGCCTAGTAGTCGAGCTGGCCCGCGGTTGGGAACCGCAGACGGTGAGTGATCTCGCAGCGGCCGTTGGCATTTCGAACCAGTCGGCAGCTGCGGCGTTGGGAAGGTTGTCATCCGCTCGGTGGGTGACATCCAGCAAGGCGCCAACCGGCGACCGCCGAGCGACGTGGTACGACCTCACCGAGCCGCTGCTGCGCTATCACCTGCAGTACCGGGAGGATCGAGGAAAACCGTTGCGGCTCATCGTCGAGTTCCTGCGCGGCTTCTACTCTCGGGAGCGGTTACTTGCCGAGCTCGCTGAAGCAGTCCCAGATTCGCCCGTCGAGCGACATCTTCAGCACGCACTAGACGACCGGAACAACTGGTTTGCGGCGGCCGGCTTGAATGATGATCCGACATCCCTCGTCGCCACCGTCCGCACCTGGATGATCGACAAACAGCAATCGCTGAGCGACATCGCCGTCGTCCTCGACGCAATACTCGCAGCGGCGCTTGAGATTTCGTACACACGGCCGGTTGCCAAGCACCTCAAGCACATCGTGGCAGATGCGATCGCTGCTCAAACAAACGCCGCCACGATTGAAGACAAGGTCCGCGCTTCCCTCCTGCGTCTGCGTCTCCGAGAATGGGATGACGATGCAGGCGACGCTCTGTCGGTGTTCGAATTCCTCTGCAGCGCACAAAGAGGTGGCGTACGCGCCCTTGATGACCAGCAATTCGCAGCTCTACGTGAGCGGCATATCTCAAAGCCCGCGCTGATGCTCCGAATGCTGATGGCGTGGGCGCTGAGGCACGAAGGTCAAGCCGACGATGCTCTGTCCGCTGTGGACGACATCCTGGACGACATCGACGGGGTAGACGGGGTGGCCGAACCCGATCGAAACGTCGCTTGGGCCTTATGGCTAACTACGATCCCGTTCGCGAAGAGACTGCCACGGGAACGTGCGGGCAGCGTTGCTGTCGGCTGGACGCTGGCAATGACCCTGCATAGAAATGACGTTCATCCCGAGCAATTCGACACCGTCATCGCCGCCTTTACCAAAGACACCCAGGAAACAGTAGCTGCAACGGTGGCGATGGCCGCCCCCGTGTTGGGTGTCGAGATGCCGACCGAGCGTGATCCACGTCGATACGTGGACGAAGAATTACTCGCGCCGATCGACCGATTCGTCGCCGATCTAGCGAAAGAGTCGGCAGCAGAATCGGACTCGTGACTAACGCCTACAGGCTCTCCAGGATCTCGCGTGCCAGCGCGGCGGTCTCGGACGGCGTCTTGCCGACCTTCACCCCGGCGGCCTCGAGGGCTTCCTTCTTGGCCTGCGCGGTGCCCGACGACCCGGACACGATGGCACCGGCGTGGCCCATCGTCTTGCCCTCCGGCGCGGTGAAACCCGCGACGTAGCCGACGACCGGCTTGGAGACGTTCGCCTTGATGTAGTCGGCCGCCCGCTCCTCGGCGTCGCCACCGATCTCACCGATCATCACGATGACCTTGGTCTCGGGGTCCTTCTCGAACGCCTCGATCGCGTCGATGTGGGTGGTGCCGATGACCGGGTCACCGCCGATGCCGATCGAGGTGGAGAAACCGAAATCGCGCAGCTCGTACATCATTTGGTAGGTCAGCGTGCCGGACTTGGACACCAAGCCCACCGGGCCGGGACCGGAGATGTTGGCCGGGGTGATGCCAACCAGGGCCTGCCCCGGGGTGATGATGCCTGGGCAGTTGGGCCCGATGATCCGGGTCTTGTTGCCCTTGGACTCGTTATAGGCCCACGCATAGGCGCTGTCCTGCACCGGGATTCCCTCGGTGATGACGACCAGCAACGGAATCTCGGCATCGATGGCCTCGATGATCGCGTCCTTGGCGTACACCGGCGGAACGAAGATGATCGACACGTCGGCGCCGGTCTTGTCGATAGCCTCCTTGACGCTGCCGAACACCGGCAGTTCCACGGGCTCGTCGTCGACGTTTTTGTGCGCCACAGTGGTTCCGGCCTTGCGGGCGTTGACGCCGCCGACGATGTGCGTACCGGCCTTGAGCATCCGGGCAGTGTGCTTGGTGGCCTCCGATCCGGTGATGCCCTGGACGACGACCTTGTTGTCTTTAGTCAGAAAGATTGCCATGAGGTCATGTCTCCTTTTCAGGCGCTCGCCAGTTCGGCGGCCTTGTCGGCGGCCTCGTCCATCGTGGGCACGAGCGTCACCAGCGGGTGGTTGGCTTCGGTGAGGATCCGTCGGCCTTCGTCGACGTTGTTGCCGTCGAGTCGCACGACGAGCGGCTTGTTGGCGTCGTCGCCCAGAATCTCCAGCGCCTTGACGATGCCGTTGGCGACCGCGTCACACGATGTGATGCCGCCGAAGACATTGACGAACACGCTCTTGACCTGCGAGTCACCCAAAATGACGTCCAAGCCCGCGGCCATCACCTCGGCCGAGGCGCCGCCGCCGATGTCGAGGAAGTTGGCCGGCTTGACGCCGCCGTGCTTCTCACCGGCATAGGCGACGACGTCGAGGGTCGACATGACCAGTCCCGCGCCGTTGCCGATGATGCCGACCTGGCCGTCGAGCTTCACGTAGTTGAGGTCGTGCTCCTTGGCCTTGAGCTCCAGCGGGTCGGTGGCGTCGCGGTCCTCGAATTCGACGTGGGCGGGCTGGCGGAAATCGGCGTTGCCGTCGAGCGTGACCTTGCCGTCGAGCGCCAGGATCTGGTCGTCAGGCGTGCGCACCAACGGGTTGACCTCGACCAGGGTGGCGTCCTCGCCGACGAAGACCTCCCACAGCTTGGCGATGGTCACTGCGGCGGCATCGAGGACCTCGGCCGGCAAGTGGCCCTGCTCGGCGATCGAGCGGGCGAACGACTCGTCGACACCCTTCACAGCGTCAACCGGGACCTTGGCGAGCCGTTCGGGCTTGGTGGCCGCCACTTCTTCGATCTCCATGCCGCCCTCGACCGAGCACATCGCCAGGTACGTCCGGTTGGCCCGGTCGAGCAGGAAGGAGATGTAGTACTCCTCGGCGATATCGCTGGCCTCGGCGACCAGCAGCTTTTTCACGACGTGGCCCTTGATGTCCAGCCCGAGAATGTTTTTCGCGTGATTGAAAGCGTCGTCCGGGGTGGCGGCGTATTTCACGCCACCGGCTTTACCTCGTCCGCCAACCTTGACCTGCGCCTTGACCATGACGGGGCGCCCGATCTCTTCGGCGATGGCCTTGGCCCCTTCGGGGGTGTCAGTCACCCGGCCGGGAGTCGTGGGGACGTTGTGCTTGGCGAACAGTTCTTTTGCCTGGTACTCGAAAAGATCCATGGGCTCACTTCTGTGTGTCGGCCTTTTATGAGCGGACTAAGTTTTCGGTTGTCCGCTTGCGGGAACTGTATCGAGACGGTCAGAGTGTCCCGCCATGGGCACCGACGGATGTGGCAGATCTCACCGGAGCGCGGCGAGTGATCCGAGTCACAAACGCGACGGGATTTCTGGCTTAACTTGCGACGCCTCGCGCCTGACGGTTAACGTCTCAGAGTCCAGATAACGTTATGGTTACGGCTCGAAGGACAATCAGGTTGACCCAGCAAATCCCGGCGTCGTCTCCTGTTCGAGGAGAGCTCTCGGCGTCGAGCGACCGCCGGCCAGCCGTCCACCGCAACGAAGTCACCGACATCATCCCCTTCAACGAGTTCGGACGGCTCGCCGATTCGACCTTCAGCGAGAACTCGGTCTTCGACAAAGAAGCGCAGGTCCTCAGCGCTCCTGAGCTCGACGACTTGGACGAGACGGACAACCTCGTCGTCCGCGATCTCATCGGGCCCAGCGTTTCCGAGCGGCGCCTGACCCCACTCGAGCGTGGCACGAGCCGGGCCCGCAGCGAAGCCGGATCCCGGCCGGGTCGCGCACTGCACCGCAAACAGTTGACCGGTGCCACCCGGGGTCGAGTTTTGATCAGTTCGCTGGCCGCCGGCGCCGCCGCAGCCGCCGCGCACTCGGCCACCGAGGCTCCGCGGCATTCGAAGACCGAGACCGTGCTTGCCGCTCAGTCGGCGGGAACCGGTCCGATCAGCACATCCGACGGTGGCATGCAGATGGTCACCGTCCAACCGGCCGCCAACGTCGCCGTGCACAACGCCGAACTGGCCCACGGCGTCGCGTTCGCCCAAGAACGTGCCCAGCGTGAGGCACGCCTACAGCAGCCGCTCTTCGTGATGCCGGTCAAAGGCGTCTTCACCTCGGGCTTCGGCTACCGCTGGGGTGTGCTGCACGCCGGGATCGACATCGCGAACTCGATCGGCACCCCCATCCACGCGGTCTCCGACGGCGTGGTGATCGCCGCGGGCCCGACCGCCGGCTACGGCATGTGGGTCAAGCTGCGCCACGCCGACGGAACGGTCACGCTATACGGCCACGTCAACACCACGCTGGTCAGCGTGGGCCAACGCGTGATGGCCGGCGACCAGATCGCCACCTTGGGCAACCGCGGCAATTCCACGGGGCCGCACTGCCACTTCGAGGTGCTGCTGGGCGGCACTCAGCGGGTCGACCCGGTGCCGTGGCTCGCGAAGCGCGGCTTGTCCGTCGGTACCTTCGCCGGTTGATGTGACGAACCCGAGTAACCCCAGCTCCGCCAATCCCGAAACGCGCATCATTCGGCGCGCACCCACCGGCCCGATGCCACAGGCCGTCGATGACGCGCGCACGACCTTCATCTCCCGCCCGCCGGCGCCGCCGCAGCCGCAGTTCGCACCGGCCCCGCCGCCGGCGCCGTTCGGCGAGCCAAGCCGCACGACGGCCGTGGCCGCCGCTGCCGTCAGCATCGTCAGCGGCTGGGCCACCTCGGTGGTGGCGACCGACCTGATCGCCGGTTGGTGGCACTCGGATCGTCTGTTTTGCGTTGCGGTGGCATTCCTGGCGCTGGTGTTTGCTTTGTCCACCATTTCCGGAGTGATTCTGCTGTTGCTGCGTCAGCCGCTGAGCCGCTACCTGATCGTGGCCGGCGCCGTGGTCGCGATCCTGACCTACCTCGGGGTGTTCATCGCCGGGGCGCGGGTGGCCTGGGTGGTGCATACGCTGCCGCTGCTGCCGATCATCAGCGCCGTGCTGACAATGCTGCCGCGCACCCGGGACTGGCTGCTCGAAGATTAGAGCTTGGCCACCGGCGCGTGGTTGTGCATCAGTTTGACCCGGCCCGAACTGCCGAAATCGATCAACGACATGGCCGATTCCCCGATACCTGACACTTCTTCGACGCGGCCGAGACCGTACTTGTCGTGGGTGACCCGGTCGCCTGGTTCGAGCACCAGCAGCGGTCGCTTGCTCGCGCCGCTGCGGGTGGGCGACGGACGCGGGGCGCCGAACCGGCCGGCACCGCTCACCGGCGCACTGTACGACGGGGTCGGGTCGGTGCGCCGCCAGTCGATCAGCTCCTGCGGAATCTCGCGCAGGAAGCGCGATTCCGGGTTGAGCATCGGCTGCCCCCACGACGACCGAACCTTCGCCCGGCTGAGGAACAGCCGCTGCCGCGCCCGGGTGATTCCGACGTAGGCCAGCCGACGCTCCTCGGAGAGTTCGGCCGGATCGCCCAGCGCCCGCATGTGCGGGAACATGCCGTCTTCCCAGCCGGTGACGAACACGACCGGGAACTCGAGCCCCTTGGCGGTGTGCAACGTCATCAGCGTCACCACACCGGCTGTGTGCTCGGGGATTTCGTCGGTGTCGGCGACCAGCGACACGCGCTCCAAAAATTGCGCGAGCACCCCCGTGTCCGGCACGTCCTCGTCGTCGAGGTCGGCCCCCAGCGCCTGCGCGTTGGCCAAGTCGGTCGCGAACTCGTGTGCGACGCTGACGAGTTCGTTGAGGTTGTCAAGCCGGGCCAGGTCCTGCGGATCGGATGACGACTCCAGCTCCGCGCGATATCCGGTGCGTTCCAGCACCGCCTCGACCATCTCGCCGAGATCGCCTTCGGACGAGGCGAGCTTGGTACGCAGTTCGTCCATCATCTCGACGAAACCCGCAATTGCCTTGGCGGACCGCGTGTTCAGCAACGGGACCTTGCCCTCTGCCGCGGCTTCCAGCGCGTCGGCGAAGCTTGACCCGGTGTTTTCGGCGTACACCGCCACGCACGCTTCGGCCCGGTCACCGATGCCCCGGCGGGGCGTGTTGAGGATGCGGCGCAGGCTCACCGCATCGCCTGGATTGTCCAGCACCCGCAGGTAGGCGACGATGTCGCGGATCTCCCTGCGCTCGTAAAAGCGCACTCCCCCAACGACTTTGTAAGGGATACCGGCGCGGATGAACACCTCTTCCAGCGACCGCGACGAGTTGTTGGTGCGATAAAAGACCGCCACGTCGTTGTAGGTGATCTCCCCGTTGGCGGCCAGCGCATCGATCTCCTCGGCGATGAACCGCGCCTCGTCGTGCTCGTTGTCGGCGACGTAGCCGACGATCAGCTCGCCGGCGCCCTCGTCAGTCCATAACCGCTTGTCCCGCCGGGAGGGGTTGCGCGAGATGACGGAGTTGGCCGCCGACAGGATGTTCTGCGTGGAGCGGTAGTTCTGCTCGAGCAGGATCGTCGTGGCGTTCGGATAGTCGCGCTCGAAGTCCTCGATGTTGCGGATGGTCGCTCCGCGGAACGCGTAGATCGACTGGTCGGCGTCACCGACCACGCACAGCTCGCCCGGCGGTACCCCGTCTTCGCCGGGTTCAAGATCGCGGCCGACCAGCTCGCGCACGAGCACGTACTGCGCGTGGTTGGTGTCCTGGTATTCGTCGACCAGGATGTGCCGGAAACGCCTCCGGTAGTGGTCGGCGATCTGCGGAAAGGCCTGCAAAACCGAGACCGTCTCGCCGATCAGGTCATCGAAGTCGAGCGCGTTGGCCACCCGCAGACGCTGTTGGTATTCGGCGTAGACCGCCGCGACCGTGCGTGACAAGTCGTCGGACTCGTCGGAGAGGTCAGCCAGCGCCTGCTGCGGGTCGATCAACTCGTTCTTCAGGTTGGAAATCGCATTGGCCAGCAGTCGCGGCGAATACCGCTTGATGTCGAGGCCCATGTCCTTGCCGATCATCTGCAGCAGACGGCGCGAATCGTCGGCGTCGTAGATCGAGAAGTTGGAGTTGAGGCCCGGGATCAGCGACGCCTGGTTGCGCAGAATCCGCACGCAGGTCGAGTGGAAGGTCGACACCCACATCGACCGCGCCCGCGGGCCGACCAGCGCGGCGACCCGCTCACGCATCTCCGCCGCGGCCTTATTGGTGAACGTGATGGCCAGCACCTGGCCCGGGCCGACGTCGCGCGCGGCCAGTAGGTAGGCGATGCGACGGGTCAGCACGGCCGTCTTGCCCGAGCCGGCACCGGCCACGATCAGCAACGGAGAACCCTCGTGCAGCACCGCTTGACGCTGCTGGGGGTTGAGTCCGTCGAGAAGGTGATCAGTCTCGGATTCGGTTACGCGCGCACTCGTCATGACGGACCCAATTTACCGCCGTTCGCCGACACCTTTGCGCCGGAACGCCTGCGAGTGGCACACTCAGTTCGTGCTCAACGCGCAGTGGCGATTTTTCTACGGGTACCGGCCTGCGGTGCCCGTGGTGTAGCTGCTTCCCAGAGCCCCGCGGTCCGCTTCCGGATCCGGGGCTCGTCTCTTGTGTGAGGCCCGAAAACGGATGACACCGCAACCACCTCCACACAACGAGAATTCGGAGTCGGAAATGACCATCGAAACAGAAGACCACATCGACATCGACGAGCTGCGGCTCGAGATCGATCGGCTCGACGCCGAGATCCTGGCTGCGGTCAAGCGCCGCGCCGAGGTATCCCGGGCGATCGGCAAGGCCCGGATGGCTTCCGGTGGCACCCGCCTGGTGCACAGCCGCGAGATGAAGGTCATCGAGCGGTACAGCGAGCTCGGCCCCGAGGGCAAGGACTTGGCGATGCTGCTGCTTCGGTTGGGCCGCGGTCGACTAGGCCACTAGCCAGCTGTTCACCAGGCTTTCAGCGGCGACACCGGCGGCACCTCACCGACCTGACTACTGTCGAGGGATGACTGCGGTTGACCAGATTCCCGACATCTCAGCGACCCCGGCATGGAAGGCGCTGGAGCAGCACCATCGACAGATCGGCGAGACGCACCTTCGTCAGCTTTTCGACGAGGACCCCGATCGCGGCCGCGAGTTCAACCTGACTGTCGGCGACCTCTATATCGACTACAGCAAACACCGCATCAACCGCGAGACGCTGAAGTTACTGGTCGAGCTGGCCCACGCCGCCAACCTCGAGCAGCACCGCGCCGCCATGTTCGAGGGAAAGCACATCAACGTCTCGGAAGACCGTGCGGTGCTGCACACTGCGCTGCGCCTGCCGCGGGACGCTTCGCTGACGGTCGACGGACAGGACGTGGTCGCCGACGTGCACGAAGTGCTGGACCGGATGGGCGATTTCACCGACCGGCTGCGCAGCGGCGAGTGGACCGGCGCCACCGGCAAGCGGATCAGCACCGTGGTCAACATCGGCATCGGCGGCTCGGACCTCGGCCCCGTGATGGTGTACCAGGCGCTGCGGCATTACGTCGACGCCGGCATCACCGCGCGGTTCGTCTCCAACGTCGACCCCGCCGACCTGATTGCCAAGCTGGCCGATTTGGACCCGGCCACAACGCTTTTCATCGTCGCCTCGAAGACCTTCTCTACGCTGGAGACGTTGACCAACGCCACCGCGGCCCGGCGGTGGTTGACCGATGCGCTCGGCGACGACGCGGTGGCCAAACACTTCGTCGCGGTCTCGACCAACGAGAAGCTGGTCGCCGAGTTCGGCATCGACACCGACAACATGTTCGGCTTCTGGGACTGGGTTGGCGGCCGCTACTCTGTCGACTCGGCCATCGGACTTTCGGTGATGGCGGCCATCGGCCGAGAAGCGTTCGCGGACTTCCTGTCTGGGTTTCACATCGTCGACGAGCACTTCCGGACCGCGCCGCTGGAGTCCAACGCACCCGCACTGCTCGGGCTGATCGGATTGTGGTACTCCGACTTCTTCGACGCCCAGTCCCGCGCGGTGCTGCCCTACTCCAACGACCTGGCCCGCTTCGCCGCCTATCTGCAACAGTTGACGATGGAGTCCAACGGCAAATCGGTCCGCGCCGACGGCACCCCGGTGACCACCGACACCGGTGAAATCTTCTGGGGCGAACCGGGAACCAACGGGCAACACGCGTTCTATCAACTCCTGCACCAGGGCACCCGGCTGGTACCGGCCGACTTCATCGGCTTCAGTCAGCCCACCGACGACCTGCCCACCATGGACGGCACCGGCAGCATGCACGACCTGCTGATGAGCAACTTCTTCGCCCAAACGCAGGTGCTGGCGTTCGGCAAGACGGCCGAGGAGATCGCCGCCGAGGGCACTGCGGCGGATGTGGTGCCGCACAAGGTAATGCCGGGCAACCGCCCGACCACCTCGATCCTGGCCACCCGGCTCACTCCGTCGGTTGTCGGCCAGTTGATCGCGCTCTACGAGCACCAGGTCTTCACCGAAGGTGTCATTTGGGGCATCGACTCGTTCGACCAGTGGGGCGTCGAGCTGGGCAAGACGCAAGCGAAGGCCCTGCTGCCGGTGATCACCGACGATGCCCCTCCCCCAGCGCAATCCGACAGCTCAACCGATGCGTTGGTCCGTCGCTACCGAGCCCAAAGAGGCCGGGCCGACTAGGCGAACCGCTTGGCCAACGACAGCGGCATCATCCTGAGCAGCGCCACCAGTGGGCCCCACGGCCACCACGGCACGGCTGCCCGACCGGGTTCACGCTCGATCGCGGCGACCAACGACCTGACCCCAGTTTCGTTGTCCACCATAAGCATTGTGCTCTGGGACTTGGCCGTCATCTCCGACTCGATGTAACCCGGCTCGATCACTGACACCCTGATCGGGCCCTTGGCGTATTCGGCGCGCAGCGATTCGCCGAGCGAACTCAGGCCGGCTTTGCTTGCTGCGTAGGCAGCCTTTACACCGGGCACGCCCCTCGATCCGAGTACCGACGAGATCAGCACCAAGTGCCCCGACCCCTGCGCTGTGAACATTTCCAACGCGGCTTCGATCTGCACCAGCGCGGCGACCAGGTTGGTTTCGATGGTCGCCTTATTTGCCCACACCTTCCCGGAGCCGAGCCGGGCGCCCTTGCCGATACCGGCATTGACGATCACCCGGTCGATGCCACCCAACGCGTCGGAGAGCTCGGCGAATACCTTGGGCACCTGGTCGTGGTCGGTGACGTCCAAAGCCGCGATCGCGACCTTTGACGCTGGATACTGTTGCGCCAGTTCATCTTTCAGTGCATCCAGGCGGTCCGTGCGACGGGCACACAGCGCCAGGTCCCTGCCCTTGGCGGCGAACGCGCGGGCCATCCCGGCGCCCAGGCCGGAGCTCGCACCCGTAATCAGGATTTTCTGCCGTGTCATCTGCCTATTTCAGCAGACGCGACATCCGCCGGTCGGCCAGCACCTTGCCGCCGGTCTGGCACGTCGGGCAGTACTGAAAAGACTTGTCGGCGAACGACACTTCGCGGACCGTGTCGCCGCACACCGGGCACGGCAGGCCGGTCCGGGCATGCACCCGCATGCCGGATCGCTTCTCCCCCTTGAGGGTCGCGGCCTGCTGGCCGACCGACCTCGACACGGCATCGGAGAGAACGGAGATCATCGAATCGTGCAACGCCGCCAGCTGAGCCTCGTTGAGCTTGCCGGCCGTCGCGAACGGCGACAGCTTCGCGACGTGCAGGATCTCGTCGCTGTAGGCGTTGCCGATGCCGGCGATCACCTTTTGGTCGGTGATGACGGATTTGATCCGACCGGTGTTTCCGGCGAGCAGCTTGGTGAGGTCGTCGAGGCTGAGCGATAAGGCGTCCGGGCCTAGCGCTGCGATGCCGGGGACTTTCAGCGGGTCGTCGACCAGCCACACGGCGAGGCGTTTCTGCGTGCCGGCTTCGGTGAGGTCGAAGCCCGGCGCCTCGCCGGGCGGGCCGAGGTGGACTCTGAGCGCGATCGGATTCTTGCCGGGTTTGAGCGGGGTGGCCGCCAGCTTCTCCGACCAGCGCAGCCAGCCGGCCCGGGAGAGATGGGTGATCAAGATGAGCTCGCCGGCCCGCATGCCGAGGTATTTGCCCCAGCGGTCGGCGCCGGTGACGGTGAGGCCGTTCAGCGCGTTGATCGGTGGGTCGAACGTCTTGAGCACCGAGAGGGCGGCGACGTCGACGCGGCCGACGGTCTTGCCGACGGCGTGCTGGCGGAGGTAGTCGGCCAGCGCCTCGACTTCGGGCAGTTCAGGCATGAGTCCAGTGTGCCGGTTAGCGGCGGGCGCTGCGGGTGACCAGCGACAACACCCAGCTGACGATCGACAAGACGATCGCCGCTTTGATCGCGGTCCACCAGAAGTTGTCGATGGCCAGACCCCAGTGGGTCGTATTGGCGGTGATTCGCGCGGTGACCCAGAGCATCAACGCGTTGACGACGACGTGGAACAGTCCCAGCGTCAGGATGTAGAGCGGGATCGACAAGATCTGCACGACAGGTTTGATGAAGGCGTTGACCAGCCCGAAGATCACCGCGACGACGAAGATGATGCCGATGCGCTGTAGGCGGGTGTCACCGCCGACGAAGTACAGCCCGTGGACGAGCTTGGTGACCACCCACAGCGCCAACCCGGTTAGCCCGGCCCGGATGACGAAACCTGTCATGGGGTGAAGGTACTCGGCCGGGGCCGCCGCACGAGTTACACGTTGTGTCCGGGCGTGCCGGGTGTCCCAGGCGTGCCCGTGGCACCGGTACCGCCTGGGCCGCCGTAGCCGCCCGGACCTCCCGGCCCTCCATTGCCGCCGTCGCCGGCCGGACCGGGATCCGTGCCGCCGTCACCGCCGTCACCGCCGTAACCCCCTAAGCCACCCGCCACTGTGTCGGTGCCGAAAATGTCGTCTCCGCCGGCGCCACCAGGCCCGCCGTCTCCACCGTCGCCAACGCTGCCTGTTCCACCATCACCTCCGGTGCCTCCTGGATAGAAGTACGCAGGGCCACCGCTGCCGCCCGCCAACAAGTTGCCGCCGGGCCCGCCGGAACCGCCGTCGCCGCCGACGCCGCCTAGGTAGCTGCCCCCGCCGCCACCACCGCCTCCGCCGCCGCTGCCGCCACTGACACCCTGACTACCCCCGGCCCCGCCATGACCTCCTGGAACGCTGCCACCAAAGCCGCCGTTGCCACCGTGGCCGCCGCTTGGGTGTCCCGACGCTCCGGTACCTCCGGTGCCGCCGGTTTGCAAACCGTTCCCACCGTTGCCTCCGTTACCGCCCGCCCCGAAAGAGCCGTAACCGCCGTTACCGCCGTCGCCGCCCGTGACACCGCTTGAACCGCCAGCACCTCCGTCGCCGCCATCACCTCCGGCGTAGCCAATGGTCGCGCTGGGGGGAGCGCCGCCGAACCCACCGTTGCCCCCGTAACCGCCATGAAGAGCGCCGTAGCCGCCCGAACCGCCGTCGCCGCCGTCTCCGTTGAGGTCGGCGTAGCCGTCGCCGCCCCTACCGCCGTCACCGCCGTAGGCGCCGCTCCGCCCGGCATCCCCGGCGCTGCCTGTGCCGCTGTGACCGCCCATGCCGCCTGCGCCAACGTTGGCGCCGTTCCCGCCGTTGCCGCCGTCGGGGTGGCCGGCGTAACCGTCGCCCCCTCGGCCGCCGTCACCGCCCCAGCCGCCCGTGCCGCCGGTGCCCGCGCTACCCGCGGCGCCTGTGTTCCCCGCACTGCCGTGGGCAGCGGTCCCGCCGCTCCCGCCGGCGCCGCCATTACCGCCCGTGCCGCCCGAGCCGCCAAGACCGCCGGCGCCACCGTTTGAACCGGCCGCCCCTGCGGCTCCCGTACCACCATTGCCGCCAGTGCCACCGGTAGCGCCCTTGCCGCCAATGCCGCCGTTGCCGCCATTGCCCGACGTCGACCCACCCTGTCCGCCGGCACCTCCGTTACCACCCGACCCACCCGTCTGACCTGTGACGCCGTTTCCGCCTGCCGCTCCTGCGGTACCCGGCGTCGTCCCATTGGCTCCAGTGCCACCGGCGGCCCCGTTACCCCCGTTGCCGCCGGCGCCACCGTTGCCGACCGAGCCGCCGTTTCCACCCGCGCCGCCGTTACCGCCAGAAGCGCCGGCAGTCGTCGGGCTAAATCCGTTACCACCGTTGCCGCCGTTGCCGCCGCTGCTAGGAGTCGACCCCACCGATCCGTTCGCGCCGGGCGTCAGGCCTGTACCACCGGTGCCCGCCGCCCCGCCGCTGCCGACGTTTCCGCCATTACCACCCGCACCACCATTCGGTGTTGCGGCGTTGCCGGCGCCACCAAGGGCCCCATTCCCCGCGCCGCCACCGTTGCCACCGTTACCCGCATTGCCGCCGACACCGGCTTGTCCAGTGGTGCCATGAGCGGCCGTACCGCCGGCGCCGCCGTTACCCCCGTTACCGCCAGCGCCACCGTTGGCGCCGCTGCCGCCCGCACCACCGTTTTGACCCGCCGCGCCAGCAGTACCGTTGACTCCCGAGCCACCGACTCCACCATTGGCGCCAGCACCGCCAGCGCCACCGTTACCCCCGTTGCCCGCGGTCGCACCGCCGAGACCACCGGCGCCACCGTCCCCCCCGGATCCACCGGCCTGCCCGACCGTCCCGTTGCCACCGGCAGCGCCCGCGGTAGCCGAGGTCGCACCATTAGGTCCGGCCGCCCCGGCGAACCCATTGCCCCCGTTGCCGCCGGAACCGCCGTTACCGACGGAGCCGCCGTTTCCTCCGGCGCCGCCAGTGCCGCCAGAAGCACCCGCCGTTGTGGCATTGAAACCATTCCCACCGTTACCGCCGTTACCGCCGGTGGTCGGGGTCGAACCCGCCGACCCATTCGTGCCGGAGGTCGATCCTGTCCCGCCGGTGCCAGCCGACCCGCCGCCACCGACGTTGCCGCCGTTGCCACCCGCGCCGCCGTTCGGCGTGGCGGAGTTTCCGGCGCCCCCAGCAGCGCCGTTACCCGCGCCGCCACCGTTTCCGCCATTGCCCGCGTTGCCCCCGGCACCAGCGTTGCCCGCCGTGCCGTGGGCAGCAGTACCACCAACCCCGCCGTTACCGCCGTTACCGCCCGCGCCGCCGGCGGCCCCGCTGCCGCCGGCGCCACCGTTTTGACCCGCCGCGCCCGCTGCACCGTTGACGCCGGAACCGCCGGCACCTCCGTTGGCACCGGAACCACCGGCGCCACCGTTGCCTCCGTTGCCCGCGGTCGATCCGCCCAGACCGCCGGCACCTCCGTTACCGCCGGAACCACCGGCCTGGCCCACCGTGCCGCTGCCACCGTTCGAGCCTGCGGTGGTGGCGGCCTGGCCGTTTGGACCGGCTGTTCCGGCGTATCCGTTTCCGCCGCTGCCACCGGCTCCGCCGTTTCCTACCGATCCGCCGGCACCGCCTGCGCCGCCGTTACCGCCCGAAGCGCCTGCAGTCGTCGCGCTAAACCCCCCGCCGCCGTTGCCGCCATTACCACCGGTCGTCGGCGTCGACCCCGCGATCCCGTTGCTGGCACTGCCGCCGATACCGACGTTGCCGCCATGCCCACCCCCACCGCCGTCGATGTGGCCGGCGGATCCTCCAGCGCCACTGGCTCCGTTACCCGCTGCGCCGCCGGCACCACCATTGCCCGACACGGAGCCGCCATTGCCACCGTTGCCACCGTTACCGCCATTGCCACCGTTGCTCCCGGCGGCTGTGGAGTAGACGCCATTCGCGCCACTGCCACCGTCACCACCGTTACCGACGGCTCCGCCGTCGCCGCCGTCACCGCCGGAACCGCTCGTCGAGCCGGTCGTGAAATTGAAGTAGCCGTCGCCGCCTTTGCCGCCGTCGCCACCGGACGTGACCGCGTTTCCGTCTACACCAGACCCGCCGGCCACACCCCCGCCGGTACCGCCGGCCCCTGCCGCACCGCCGCCACCACCGAGACCTATCGAGCCCGGGTCGCCTCCGTCGCCGCCGTCACCGCCATCGATGTGGGCCGAATCACCGTCAAGGCCAAGACCTCCTGCCCCTCCAGCGCCAGCGTCGCCACCAGCCCCGCCGGCGCCGCCATTTCCGGTAGCGCCGTCGCTGGCCAGGTACCCGTGTCCGGCGTTGCCACCGATGCCTCCCATCCCGCCGGCACCGCCCGTACCGCCGTTCCCGCCGTCCTCCCCATTTCCGCTCTCGGTGAAGTAACCGCCGTACCCGTCGCCACCACGGGCGCCGTCGCCGCCATCTCCGCCTGCGCCGGCGTTGCCGCCGTTACCTCCGGCGCCGAAGAGATAGCCGCCATCTCCGCCAGCTCCGCCCGCGCCGCCGTTACCGCCGATGCCACCATCAAGCCCGTTCACGCCCGGTGACGTCGAGAAGGACGTGAAGCCCGCGCCACCGCCGCCACCCTCGCCGCCGTTGCCGCCGTGCCCGAAGAACACGCTGCCGACACCGCCGGCGCCACCAGCTCCACCATTCCCGCCGGTTGGGTTCAGTTCGGTGCCGTCACCGCCGAAGCCCCCGTTGCCACCGTCACCGCCATTGCCGTAGAAGAAGCCGCCGGCTCCGCCCGCACCACCAGCACCACCGTCACCGCCATACAAACCGTCGGTGCCGTCAGCCCCGTTGCCGCCGTTGCCGAATAGGAACGCGGCGTTGCCGGCCTCGCCTGGCGTTCCGTTGATCGGCGCAGGGTCATCCAACGCGAACAGGCTCACCTCGGACTGAGGCGCTACGCCCCCCGCATCACCGCCGTCGCCGATGAACCAGCCGGCACTCCCGCCGTCACCACCAAACCAACCGTCGCCACCGTCACCGAGCCACAAGCCTCCGTCTGCCCCGTCGGGATTCAACGCCGTGCCATCGGCGCCGTCACCGATCAGGAACTGCCCGGACCAGGTGTTGACGAACTCGCCGAACTGCAGGCCCGCCGGGCTGTTGATCCAGTCCTCGATGCTGGCGTGCAGCGGCGTGTAGACGAACTGCCCGAACCAGTCATCGCTGGGCGCCGGAACCGCCGACGCCCCAAACAATTCGAGATTCCACGTCGACGGATCCAGCCAGGCCGACACATCGAAGGCCTCGACGGCCGGTGCGGCCGTCACGGCTGGGTCGACGATCAGGTCGATCCAGTCGGTCAGCACGTCGGCCTGCGCGGCGGGCAGCGCGGCCAGGGGACTCAGCCCGAAAGCGAATAACGCACTGGCGCTAGCTCCCAGCCCAATGGCGCGTGCACGCCCTCGCGACTGCCGATTCCGCTTGCAACCCCGCCGACCAGCCATAACGTGCCTTTCCCACCCTGAACTCAGCTTTTTCTTCGCAAAATCTCAGCGAAGCGTTGAGCCGAAGGCTAGGTCGAGCGCGTCGGGAACCGATACAGGGAAAACCCTGGCATTCCGGATCGACGCAAAGATCCAGGGATTTCGCTGTAACGGGCAGACCATTGTTACCCGACGGCGAGACGTCGTTTCGGGCGTCGAACCTCATGTGTGATCCCGCCGCTAGCGGGGTATCAAAGCCCGCGAAGGTTTCCACGAACTGAGGAGCGAAGTTGCGGAACCAGGTCTCTTCTCTCACTGCCCGCCGCTATGTCGGCACGGGCGTCGGCGCTGCCCTGATCCTGTGCGGCTTAGCAACCGGGTGCAGCTCTCACGACAAAGGTGGGAGTCCCACGACGACCACGACGACGCCGACCACCACGGTGACGACTACCACGACGACATCGGTTCCGGCGCAGGCGCCCGCACCTGCTCCGGGTGGCGGTCCCGGCCCGAACGGAACCTCAACCGCGGTTCCCGGCGCCGGCGCCGGTGCCGGACCCGGTGGAGCGAGCGCGGGTGTCCCAGGTGCCAGCGCCGGAGCGGGACCTGGCGGCGCCGGTGCGTGCGCCGGCCCCGTGTGCGTCGGCACCGGCGGGTAGACGCCACGACCGCCGAAGCCGTGCGCCTAGTGCGGCGTGAGGTGGTAGGCGGAGTAGCAGGGTTCGGCAGTCTGCCCCGGTCCAGTTACCAGCGCGGGTGACCACATGGTCGGAACGCCGTTGATCAGCCAGCAGTTTTTGTCGGACAGGTCGATGGCCTTCTGCCCCGTATCGGTGGCCTGCTTGGCTTGGTCGGTGGCCTGCTTGGCCTGATCCGCTGCCTGCTTTGCCTGGTCTGCAGCCTGCTTGGCTTGATCAGCAGCCTGCTTCGCTTTGTCGGCGCCGTTTTTGGCTTCGTCTATGGCCCGGCTCGCGATCCCGGCCCCCTTCTGCTGCTGACACTGCTGCACCTGGTCGGCGGGCAGTTGGTCGCAATCGGGCGGGTCGTCAGCGCCGGCTATGGGAGCCATCAGCAAAACAGCGGCGAAGCAGGCAGCTGTGGCCGCCGCGCGACGAGTCGATGGTTTGTTCATACGAACGAAGCTAGGAGTTCCGCCGAAGCGGCGATACAGGGATTTCCCTGGTGTCAGGCGCTCAGATCGGCCCGCGTAACTGGGGTGATGCGATCGGTGTGCCAGCCCGCCCGGCGGCACGCGTCGATGACGGCCTCTACGGACTCGGCCTCGATCACCGCGAAGGTGGTCTCGTCGCTGGGAGCGGTCACCGCTCCACGCAGGCAGATCTGCGCGGCACCGGCCACCTGCTGAAGGCGTTTGACCGCCTCGTCGAATGACGTCTCGGCCAAATCCGGCTGATACCACTCGACCAGATAGCACGGGTTTGTAGACGCGCTAGTACACACGTGAGCAACGGTACCCCGTGAAGCTGTCGATCGAATCAGGGCTTTCCCTGGAATTTCCCTGGCTCGAGCGCTGCGGACAAACCGGATCGTGAACGAATCCCGAGTTTGCGGTAGACGCTGCTCAAATTCATCTCGACAGTCTTCGGCGCGACGAACAATTCCGCCGCGATCTGTTTGTTGGACAGCCCGGTCGCGGCACGTTCGGCGATTCGGCGCTCGGCGGCCGTCAGACCCACCCCGTCACCGACTGGGCTGGCCAGCCGCCCCAACTCCGCCGCGGCGCGCTTCGCCCATAGGGGGACGCCAAGGCGCTCGAAAGTCTCCCGCGCCTCGCGCAGCGTCGCCTCCGCCGACTGCCGGCGACGACGACGGCGCTGCACCTGGCCGAGCAACAACTGGGTCCGCGCCAGCTCGAACGGCATCGGCAGACGCTGATGGTGGCTCACCGCCTCCTGGGCGGCACTCTCGGCAGCCTCGAGGTCGCCTCGCGCAGCCAGCACGTGTCCCCGGCCGCGGGCTCCCACGGCAAGCATCCACGGCCGATCATGTTGTGCACCATTCTTTTCCAGTGCACACACCAGTGGCTCGGCCTCGTCCACCCGCCCGATAGCGGTCAACGCTTCGATCGCGTCGGGCAGGTAACCACCCGCGATGATCTCGGTGTCGTGCATCGGATCGAACGAACCGACCAAGGGCTGCAATTCCCGGATGGCGGCGTCGTAGTCACCCAGCGACACCTCGAGGAACCCCAATACCGTTACCGGGGCGATGATCTGGCGTAGTGATCCCGTCGCACGGGCCGCATCGATCGCCCAGCGCGCCATCTCACGCGCCTCACCCTCACGTCCCGTGTACGCAGCGATCGACGCCTGTGTACCGCGCAAGCCGACCATCAGGTGCCGGCCCGCCATCTGCTCGGCCCGCTGAATTGCGTCGTCGACCTGCCCGGCGGCATCGTCGTATCGTCCAAGCCAGATGTCGATCATCGCCGCCTCGTTACCGATCCATACGATGTCGATCTCGGTACCACCCTGCAGCAGCCGCCGCTGCATCGCCCGGATCTGCTCGCGCGCGAGGTCGAGTCGGCCAGCCCAACCGTTGGTGACGGCCTCGACTGCGCTGGCGCGAAAAGTGGCAGCGGCAGCGGTATTTGGTTCTTCCAGCGTTAACGCCAGCTGCAGTGCCTGGTGGTCGAAGCCGAGCCCGTGCATGAAACGCACCAACACCAGCATCGCCAAAGCTTGGCTGTGAAAATCGGCGACACCGAGACGCTCGGCGTGCGCCGCTGCCACCTGAGCGCTCTCGACGCACGCCTGCATCTGTCCGGTGAGCCCGAGCGCCGGTGTCAGGAGTAGCCGGGCATGCAACTGCAGCAAGGGATCAGCGGCGGTCTCGACCGCCTCGGTGAGGGCAGCGACGGCGCCGACGATGCTGTCGTCGTAGCCGGTGACAGCAGCAAACAACATCAACGCGACGCAGCGCAGAGTGCTGCTCGCGGGCAACTCGTCAATGGTCGACTGTAGATGCTCGCGGGCCTGGTCGAGAGCGCCGGACCGGAAATGCAATTCGGCCACCCGCAAGCGCCGTTCCGCGGTATCGCCGCCGAGTTTGATTGCCAATTCCAGCAATTCGGCCGCAACCGCGGGCGCACCCTGCGTCAAAGTCACCTGGGCGGCCTCGTCGAGCGATTCGAGCATCGCGGGATCGCCGGTGGTCGCGGACAGTGCCATGTGCCGCGCCCGCAACTCGGGCTCCTCGACGGTTTCGGCGAACCTACGGTGCATCGCGCGGCGTTGCCGCGGGCTCGCCCCGGTGTAGACGCCACGCGCGAACAGCGGGTGACAGAACCGCACCTTATTGCCGTCCAATTCGACGACGCCGGACGCCTCGGCCGATTCGACCACCTCGACCACCCGGTCGACGGTGATGTCGATGGCGCGGCTCAGCCGTTCGACGGTGGGCTGCACCGCGCACGAAGCGGCCAGCAACACCTCGCTCAGCTCGGCGTCCGGCCGGCCGATGCGCTGCCGGACGAGCGCGGCAAGAGAATCAGGTAGGTCGACCATCCCGCGGGACGGCTCGTCGACCACCGAACGGGCCAGCTCGAGCGCGAAAAATGGGTTTCCGCCTGATATTTCGTGAATGCGTGTGATTAGCGGGCGAGACAGTGTCTGCCCCAGCCGCCTTGAGATCATCGCGTGCAAACCGCCGAGGGTGAGCGGCTCGACCTTGATCCGGTGAATCGAGTCGGGCCGTGAGAACTTGAGCCACCACGGTGTTTCGTCGCGGCGGCGTTCCCCGGTCCGGACGCTGACGACCACCCCGATCCGGCCGGTCAACCGGCGGGCGGCGTATCCAAAGACCGCCTGGCTCGACACGTCCAGCCATTGCGCGTCGTCAATCGCGACCAGCATCGGTGTCGCGAAGCTGGGATGGCGCAACACGGAGAGGAATGCCGCAGCGACCGTCCGTTCGTTGGTCGGCGGACCCTCACCGGCGAGCAGCAGCACCCGCTCGAGCGCGGTCCGTTGCACCGTTGGCAGGTCCGCGAAGACGACCGGATCGACGCTGCCGAGCAGGTCGGCAACGGCGGCGTAGGCATATCGCGCCTCGGCCACCGCCCCGCCCGTCGACAACACCCGGAAGCCCTGGGCCGCCGCCTGCTCGGTCATCTGTAGCAGGAACGTGGTCTTGCCGATGCCGGCCTCGCCGTCGACCACCATTCCCGCTGGTCCGGACAAAGCCCGCGCGAGAAAGCTCCGCACCGCATGGGAATCCCCCTGCCGCACCCGCAATCTCCTCGTATGCGCTTTTGGTTGCCGGATGCCGAATCCGGGATCTGGCAGCCAAGCTACAGCGGATTCACAGGAGTTTCGGTCTTTCCTGATTGATTTGAGTCTGATATGAGCATCTAACTGGCCGTATTACGTACCGCCAGTTAGAAAACCTGCGCGAGCGGACTCAAGTCGGTACTCGAAGTACCCGGTACCGTCGGTATTGACATCTCTTCGCATCCTCCCTACCGTCGCATTAACGCCGACGAAGGGACGTCAACGATGACTAGTGCGGTAAAGCCCGCCGGCCGCGGCCGCGAAGACTTCGCCGACCGGCTGCTCAAGGGTTCGGTCAAAAAGTCCTACGCGCCCGTCGTCGACATCGACTGGGACGCGCCGCTGGACCCCGACAAGTTCTACCTGCCGCCCCGAATCGTCTCTCTGTACGGAACGCCGTTGTGGGACAATATGACTCGCGCGCAGCGCATCGAATTGTCCCGCCAGGAACTGGTCAACACACTGTCGGCCGGCATCTGGTTCGAGAACATCTTGAACCAGGCGCTGCTACGCAAGATCATGCACAAGGACCCCACCAGTCGGTCGACCCACTACGCGCTCACCGAACTCGGCGACGAGACCCGCCACATGGTGATGTTCGGCAAGGCGATCGAGCGGGTCGGCGCCAAGCCGGTGCGTCCGCGGCTGTATCACCGAATGATCATCAATACGTTGCCGTTCTTCTTCCAGGGCTCGGTGCTATGGGTTGCCGCGCTGATCGGCGAGGAGATCTTCGACTCGCTGCAGCGCCAGATGATGGACGACCCGGAACTGCAGCCGATTGTCCAGCGGCTCATGCGGATTCACGTCACCGAAGAAGCCCGCCACATTCAGTTCGCGCGCGACGGACTGCGCAAGCGGGCACCCCAGATGCGTCGGCCCGAGCGCTGGTTCGTCTCCAACGTCAACGGCCTGGGTGGCTGGTTCTTCCGCTACCTGTTCACCAATAAAGTCCAGTACGCCCGGGCGGGCATGAACCCGCGCGAGGCACGCCGGATCGCGCGCAACAGCGCCCACCGTCGCGATGTGCAGGTAGCGGGGTTCGCGCCGCTCGCCGCGTTCCTGTCCGAGGTCGGGCTGATGGGCCCGCTGGCGCGCCGCGGCTGGACCCGCACCCGGTTCCTGTGACCCGGACCGAGCCGGCCCAGCGGGTCCACGCGATCGTTCTGGTCGGGGACGGCGACGCCGCCACCGAGTTGCTCGCGGCCGGCGTCCACGACTTCGTGATCTTCGACCGCGAGGTGGTCAGCGCGGTGTTCGACGACGACACCGACACGTGGACACTGGCCACCGCGGACGGTGAAAGCTGCCGCGGGCGGGTGGTGATCACGTGCGAGTCTCCGTTTGCGCCGCTGGTCCCGGACCTGTTGGGCCGCAGGGCATTTCGTGGTACAGCGATGCACGCGGCGATGCCGTCGAATTTTTTCGACCCGAGCGGCAAACGGGTCGCGGTGCTCGGCGCCGACTCCGCCGCCGGGGAGCTGATCGAGCAGATGGCCGATGCCGGCGCACACGTCGAGGTGTTTCCGCTGCCGCCCAGGCGCCACGTGCAGCGGCTCCGCCGACGACTGCACCTCCCCCGCCGCCAGCGGGTCGGGGTGGTTGCGTCGCCGATCGAAGAAGTGACCGCAGTTGGCGTTCGCACCGTCGACGGTGTGCACCACGACGCCGACGCGATCGTCTACGGCACCGGCTTCGCCGTACGGGCCGGGCTCCCGGACGACGCGCTGGTGGGCGCCCGCGGCCTGAGCATTCGGCAGGCCTGGGTCGACGGCGCCGAACCGTATCGCGGGGTGGCCGTGCACGGTTTCCCGAACTACTTCACCGTCGGTGGGCCGCACTTCACGGCGGCGATGCGCTACGTCACCGCATGTTTGCGCCTGCTCGGCGACAACACCCGGATCGAGGTTCGCCGCAGCGCGCAAGGCGTCTTCAACGAGCGAGTTCATCTGCACCGGCCACAGTGGGACGTCGACCCCTCTGCATTCGACCTGTCATCCGGCGGGGTACACGACGACATCTACGAGGGCCCGGCAACGCTGACGATCGGTGACAACTCCGAAGCGATACGTGTCCAGCTGACCGGGCGCATCGAGCCCATCGACGGCCAATATCATTGGCAAGGAATGATTCTCGATGATGTGATCACCGACCTGAAGCAGTCGCGCTCGGTGACGGTGACAGTGGGCGACCGCTCTTCCAAAGGACGCATCACCGAGCTGACATCCCAGGGCAGGCATTCGATCGCCGGCATCGGCCAGCCGCCGTTTCCGGAAAACGCATTGCTGCTCAGATAGCCAAGCGCAGGTAATCTGTCGCTGTGCCGCGATGACGGGATTGCCTTCCCAACCCGTTGGGTATGTACCGCACGGGGAAGCGAGCGCAATGCCAACAGACAATCCGGAACTCAGCGTCGTAGCGGTGGGCGCCTCAGCCGGCGGGGTTGAGGCGCTCAAAGAGTTCGTCGCCGGTCTGCCTCCCGATCTGCCCTACGCGGTGCTGGTGGTTCTCCATGTCCCCGCGCGGGCACCCAGCGTGCTGGCGCGGATTTTGGCGCGAGAATCCGCTCTGCCGACCGCGGAAGCCAAGGACGGCGAGCCGATGCAATCCGGCACCATTCGTGTCGCGACGCCGAACCGCCACCTACTTGTCGACGACCATCGAATTGTGTTGTCCGAGGGCCCCACTGAGAACGGTCACCGGCCGGCGGTAAACGCGCTGTTTCGATCGGTGGCGCTGACCTTCGGCCCGCGGGCGGTCAGCGTATTGCTGTCCGGTGTGCTCGACGACGGCACGTTGGGCTCGGCGGCGATCCGGTCGCGCGGCGGCATCACCATTGCCCAGCTCCCCGGTGAAGCTTTGTTCCCGGCGATGCCACTGAATGCCATCGAGGCTGGGGTCGTGGACCACCAAGTCAGCGCACGCGAGGTCGGCTCGTTGCTGAAAAATCTGGCCGGCCGAGATTTCGAGGAACGCGAAATGGAACCTGATCCCAGCATGCAACTGGAGAACCGCATCGCCATGGCGGGCCGGTTCTCCACCGAGATCGACGCCGACGCGCTCGGCCCGCCGTCGGGGTACACCTGTCCCGACTGCAACGGTTCCCTGATTGCCGTGAGCGAAGGCAACTACCGTTGCCGGGTCGGCCATGCGTGGACGGCCGACGCCCTACTCCGAGCCCGCGACGACGAGGTGGAGAACGCGTTGTGGACAGCGATCCGCAGTCTCCAGGAGAAGGCGAAACTGTCGCGCCGCCTGGCGGATCAGGCGAATCCGGGGTCGATCAGCGATCGGTACGACGCAATCGCCCGAGAAGCGGAGCACGCGACCGCGGTTCTCGGTGATCACCTCGCCCAGGTCTACGCCGGTCATAAGGCACCCCATGACGAGTAGGTCGATGAGTCCCTTGACGGTGACCGCCGACACGGCAGGGCTTGCATTCGTGCTTACCGTTGACGGCGTCCTGGACAGCAGCACCTACCTGCAATTGCGCGATGCAATTGTCAAGGCCGCACTGGATGGACCGCGGGCCGTCCTCGTCGACGTCAACAACCTCGCGGTTCCCGCCCCGTCGGCGTGGGCGGTATTTACCAGCGCCCGCTGGCTGGTCGACACCTGGCCGGCGGTCCCGATTCATCTGGTGTGCGGGCATTCCGTGGTGCGCCGCACGATAGCGGCGAACGGCATCACCCGGTATGTGCGCGTACATCCCACGATCGGTGAGGCGCTGTCCGCGTTGACGGACACCACGCGTGCGAGGACGCGCGCCAAGACCCAACTGCCGGCATCACTGGCCAGCCTTCGATCGGCTCGCGAGTTCGTCGCGCAACGGCTCGCCGAGTGGTCATTCGACGACTTGATCGCCTCGACCACGGTGGTCGTGAACGTGTTCGTGGAGAACGTTCTGCAACACACTCCCGGCGGGATGGTGCTGCTGCTCGAGACCGACGGCAACAGCGTCACCGTCTCGGTGCAAGATTCCAGCACCGCTCCCGCGGCGCGCCATGAAGACTCCCGCCGCGGCGGAGAAAGCGTGTCAGGCCTGGCGATCGTTGCGTCGGTGTGCCGCGCGTGGGGTAGCGTGCCGACTCCGTCAGGAAAGACGGTGTGGGCTGTCATAGGACCGGAAAACCGGCTCTAGCCGCGAGTAGTGTCGTTCGCGACCTGCGTCGGCGAACAGGATGACATGGACAACGAAACGGACGAATCGTTCGAGGCTCTACTGCGTTACATGCGTGACTCGCGCGGCTTCGACTTCACTGGCTATAAGCGCACCAGCCTGATGCGAAGGGTGCGTCATCGCATGGCGCACGCCGACTACGAAAGCTTCGAGGAATACCTCGACGTGCTGCAGGCCAGTTCCGACGAATTCGCCGC
This sequence comes from Mycobacterium paraterrae, assembly GCF_022430545.2. Classification (NCBI taxonomy): domain Bacteria; kingdom Bacillati; phylum Actinomycetota; class Actinomycetes; order Mycobacteriales; family Mycobacteriaceae; genus Mycobacterium; species Mycobacterium paraterrae. The sequence continues at coordinate 817,835 of NZ_CP092488.2, forward strand.
TCTGTTCAACACGATCCTGATCAACGTCACCGCGTTTTTCCGCGACCGCGACGCCTGGGACTACATCACGTCGGACATTATTCCGCGGCTGCTGGCCGAGCGCGGCCCGGATGCCCCGATCCGGATCTGGAGCGCCGGCTGCGCGTCCGGCCAGGAGGCGTACACGCTGGCGATGTTGCTGGCCGGCGCACTGGGCGCTGAAGCGTTTCGGCAGCGCGTCAAGATCTATGCCACCGACGTCGACGAGGACGCCCTCGCGGAGGCGCGGGCTGCCAGTTACGACGCCAAGGCCGTCGAATCGGTGCCGACCGAGCTGCTGAGCAAGTACTTCGAGCAGAACAACGGGCGCTATACCTTTCACAAAGACTTGCGTCGCGCGGTGATCTTCGGGCGCAACGACCTGGTGAAAGACGCCCCCATCTCACGGGTCGACCTGTTGGTATGCCGCAACACGTTGATGTACATGAATGCCGAGACGCAGCGAAACGTGTTGGGGCGTTTGCATTTTGCCTTGGCGCCACAGGGCACCCTGTTCCTCGGCCATGCCGAGATGTTGCTCAGCCACAGCGACCGGTTCTCGCCGTTGAACCTCAAACACCGCATATTCCGCAAGGCGCCGGGCTCGCACGGAGGATTAGAGCGCTACGATCCCGCCGCGACGATGTACGACCGTCACCCTGATCTAGCTGGCTTAACGACGGTGCGGGACTTGGCATTTCGTGCAAATCCGGTCGCGCAGATCGTGGTGACCGGTGACGACACCGTCGCGATGATCAACCAGCAGGCCGAGAGCATGTTCGGCCTCTCCGCCCGCGACATCGGCCGGCTGTTACGCGACCTGGAGGTGTCTTACCGACCGGTCGAGCTGCGCGCCTACCTGGAACAAGCCAAGGTAGATCGCCGCTCGGCCCGCATCCCGGACGTCAAGTGGCAGCGGGCCGGCGCCGAGACCATATGGTTCGAGATTCACGTCAACCCGTTGATCGACAGCGAGAACGGCCTGCTGGGCGTGTCGATCGTGTTCTTCGATGTCACCGCGACACGCGCGCTGCTGGACAAGGTCGTCGCGACCAACCATCAGCTCGAGGCCGCCTACGAGGAATTGCAGTCGACCAACGAAGAACTCGAGACCACCAACGAGGAGTTGCAGTCGACGGTCGAGGAATTGGAGACCACCAACGAGGAGCTGCAGTCCACCAACGAAGAACTCGAGACGATGAACGAGGAGCTGCAGTCCACCAACGACGAACTGCACACGATCAACGACACGTTGCGCGAGCGCAGCGTCGAACTCGACGACGCTCGCACCTTCCTCGACTCGCTGGTGAACTCGGTCAAACTTGGGCTAGTCGTGGTCGACCGGGAGATGCGGGTCGTGGTGTGGAACCGAGGCTGCGAAGAACTCTGGGGCCTACGCGCCGACGAGACCAACGGCGAACTCCTCATTAGCTTGGACATCGGCCTGCCGATGGAGACCATCCGGCCGTTGATCGGGCACGCCTTCGTCGATCCGGACACTGCCGGTGAAACGACCGTGGAGGCGATCAACCGCCGCGGCCGCGCAACCCAGGTCAGAGTGGTGTGCACCAGCTTTCAGGGTCCTGAGGGCGGCGTGTCGGGAGCGCTGCTGTTAATGGACGCCCAACCCTGAGCGCAGCTGGCCTCGCGCTCCTCTTCCACAACCGCGGCAGCGTCGTGGACGGCAGCGGCCGCGCGATGCATGGCGGCCGAATCTTGGTGCAGCTCACCGGCTCTGTCACGCGCGCGTAGCGCCGCCTGCTCGTGGGACGCCGCGGCCCGGCGGTGGGCAACACTGGCGTCGACATGCCGTGCGGCCGCATCGCGATGCGCCTGTTTGACCCGTTCCAGGGACTCGAGCGCGTGCAACCGCGCGCGATTGACGGTCTCGGGGCTCGCCGGCATCCCCGCGGCCAACTCGGCCCGGCGCTGCTGCAACTCGGCGATCCGTCGGCGGGCAGCTTCGCTCCGCGCCGCGGCGGCCCGCTGGCCCGCCGGCCCGAACTCGGCCGCGATCATTTCTTCGGCTGCTCGAACTCGACGAGTTGATGTGCAACGGCGGCCAGGGGCGTGTTCGAACTCTGCGACAGCCGCTTGAGCAGTTCGAAGGCCTGAACGGCGTCGATCTTGAAGCGCTCCATGATCATTCCCTTGGCCTGGCCGATGATGTCCCGGGACGCCAGCGCACTGCGGAACTGTTCGTCGCGACGCAACATGCTCCAGGCAACCGCGGTGTGGCTGGCCAGGATGTAGCCCATCTCGGCCGCCTCGTTGTCGAAAGCCCGTGGTTTGTCGGCATAGAAGTTCAGCGCGCCCATGTCATTGTGGTCGGCGAACAGCTGGAACGAAATCACCGACCGGATCGGGGTTTCCAGCAGGGCGTGTTTGCAGTAATAGGGCCAGCGCTTCTCGGAATTCATGTCTTCGATCCGAATCAGGTGCTGCTCCCAGGCCGCCGACAGGCATGGCCCCTGCTCGTGACGCTGCTGGATCTCATCGAGCAGGGCGGGATAGCGACCGGTGGCGGACGGACTGTGCACAGTGCCGTCGCGCGAGGCCAGGGTGATCCCGGCGTATTGCGCCCCGGGCATCGCGCCGAGCGCGCTGACGGTCAGGTCAGCCAGGACGGCGTCAACCTCGACGTATTCCTGTTGCTGGAGGGTGTGGACCAGCTCCGCGACTTCACGGATCAGTCCATGGGGCCGGTCTGTCAAGGGGGTCTCCGATCGTCTGCTTCGATCGCTCTGTCGATTATCCAACCGTCATGGGTACCCGGCAACGCCGAATCCGAAGCCCGTCGGCAAAGGTAGGTCCTACTATTCGGACGATCGACGTCGCGAGATGAGGAGTCGGAGTGCGGTTCAGCTACGCGGAAGCGATGACGGATCCCACGTTCTACATTCCGCTGGCGAAAGCAGCCGAAGCCGCCGGCTACGCGAGCATGACGATCCCGGACAGCGTCGCCTACCCGTTTGAGTCGGACTCCAAATATCCGTACACACCCGACGGCAGGCGCGAATTCCTGGACGGCAAAGCATTCATCGAGACGTTCGTGCTGACCGCCGCACTCGGAGCGGTCACGTCGACGTTGCGCTTCAATTTCTTCGTGCTCAAGCTGCCGATCCGCCCGCCAGCATTGGTGGCCAAGCAGGCGGGCTCACTGGCGGCGTTGATCGGCAACCGCGTCGGCCTCGGAGTCGGCACCAGCCCGTGGCCCGAAGACTACGAATTGATGGGTGTTCCATTTGCCAAGCGAGGCAAGCGAATTGACGAGTGTATCGAGATCATTCGCGGTCTCACCACCGGCGACTACTTCGAATTTCACGGCGAGTTCTACGACATTCCGAAGACGAAGATGACGCCGGCTCCGACGGAGCCCATTCCGATCCTGATCGGTGGGCACGCTGACGCCGCCCTGCGCCGCGCGGCCCGCGCCGACGGTTGGATGCATGGCGGCGGGGACCCCGACGAGCTCGACCGACTCATCACCCGGGTCAAGCAACTTCGGGAGGAGCAGGAAAGGTCCGGCCCGTTCGAGATTCACGTCATCTCGGCCGACGGCTTCACCCTCGACGGCGTCAAGCGTCTGGAAGACAAAGGCGTCACCGACGTGATCGTCGGATTCCGCATTCCCTACATCATGGGCCAGGACCCCGAGCCGCTCGACGCCAAGATCCGCAACCTCGAGAAGTTCGCGGAGAATGTGATCGCGAAAGCGTAGGCCCCACACCATGAGTGTCACCGTCGCCGAAATCGACGTCGCCGATGCACCGGAGGTGTGGATACGCGCCGGGTTCACCGTTGACGACGACGCGGTCTGCCGGGTGGGCGACGTTCGGATCCGGCTCGTCGGCCGGGAACGCGGCACCGGCATCGTCGGCTGGTCGTTGCGCGGCCCGCTCTCCGAAGGCCCGCTCGACGGCATCCCGACGACGGGTTCGCGGGCGGTCGCGCCGCAGCCGGCCGAGCATCGCAATGGCGTGACCGCGATCGATCACGTCGTCGTGCTCTCACCCAACCTCGGTCGAACTGTTCGGGCCCTGCAAGCGCTGGGCGTGCAACCGCGTCGGGAGCGGGACGGTGAACTCGGCGGCCGAGCGATCCGGCAGGTCTTCTTCCGCTTCGCGGCGGTGATCATCGAGGTGGTCGGGTCGCCGGACACCACCGACGAAGGCCCGTCGACACTGTGGGGCATCACCTACACCGTTGCCGATATCGACGCGTCGGCGGCCTTTTTTGGCGATCGCACGACGCGCGTCAAAGACGCGGTCCAGCCCGGGCGGCGAATCACCACGCTGCGCCACCACGACCTCGGTATGTCGGTCCGCACCGCGCTGATTTCGGCACCTATTCTCGGCAGGTGACCGACTGCGCCGAGGATTCAGTGATCATCCACACCGACGGCGGCTGCCGGCCGAACCCGGGCCCCGGCGGTTGGGGTGCGGTGCTGCGCCAGCGCCAGCATGTCCGGGAGATGTGCGGCGGCGATCCCGGGGAGACCAGCAACAACCGGATGGAGCTGACCGCACCGATCATGGCGTTGGAGGCACTCACCCGGCCCGTGTCGGTGCACCTCTACACCGACAGCACCTATGTCCGCAACGGCATCACCAAGTGGGTGCTCGGCTGGGAGCGCAACGGATGGCTGACCGCCGCCAAGCAGCCGGTGAAGAACGTCGACCTGTGGCAGCGGCTTCGCCTGGCTTGCGCGCGCCACCGCGTCGAATGGTTCTGGGTAAGAGGACATTCCGGCATCGCCGACAACGAGCTGGCCGACCAGCTGGCGACGCGGGGCCTGCAGGAGGCGATCGCCTCCTACTCCTTGACCACCTCGCCGGGCTGTTTGTCCGGGCGCAGCCCCCGCCAACTGGGTTGACGTAGCCGGCCGTCGGACGTCCATTCGCTATAGCGCACCTCGCCGACCAACGTCGGCCGTACATACGTCACACCCCTGGCGTCCTGCGTGGAAAGCCTCGCGTCGAAGGGTGATTCGTCGGTCTGCAGCGGCTCCAGCGTCTTCTTCAGACTGGCCAGGTCGCGTTCGGTGAAACCGGTGCCGACTCGGCCGGCGAAGTGCAGTCCGCCGGCGGCGGGAATGCCGACCAGCAACGAACCGATGCCGCTGGTGCGACCGCCCTCGCCGGCCCGCCAGCCGCCGATCACCACTTCCTGGGTATTCCAGTACTTGTCCTTGATCCACGATGCCGACCGGCGGCCCGGCTGATATGTCGAGTCGCGTTTCTTGGCGATGACGCCTTCCCACTGCTGCTTGCGGGAGTACTCCAACGCCTCGGGCCCGTCGCCGGGAAGGAGATCGGGAACGATCAAACCACCGGCTGAGCCTAGCGTTTCCAACAGCTTTCGACGGTCCCGATACTTCGCCCGCAACAGCGAGCGACCGTCCAGATACAGCAGGTCGAAGGCACGGAACTCGACGCGGGTGGCGCGGGCCCGGTTCTGCATCTCCGAGAAGCTCGGCACCCCCGACGCATCAAGCGCGACGACCTCACCGTCGAATACGGCGTGATGGTCGGCGAGACCGGCTGCCAGTGAACGTAATTGAGGGAACTCCGCGGTGAGATCACGCCCACTACGGGACCGAAGCCGGATCTCACCGTGGTCGGCGTCGACCAGCAGCCGGTAGCCGTCCCACTTGCCTTCGAACGCCCACTGCGCCGCGGTGAGCTTCTCCACCGAGCCGTGGGTGGCCAGCATCGGCTTCAATTCGTCGAAGGCGAAGACGTGCTGGTCCTTCATCCGGTGCGCCAACCATTGGTTGCCGTTGGTTTGAATCAGCGCGTAACGACCCGAGATTCGCTGCCCGTGCAGCGTCACGATGACTTCGCCCTTCCCATCACCGTCTTGGCCGGGGTCGTTGAACTTCTCAGTGTCGTAGGTGCCGTAGTCCCAGATGATGACCTTCCCGCCGCCGTACTCGCCCTTCGGGATCGTGCCCTCGAACGTTCCGTATTCCAGCGGATGGTCTTCGGTGTGGACCGCCAAATGGTTCACCGCGGTTGTCTCGGGAAGGTTCTTCGGCACGGCCCAGGACACCAGCACGCCGTCACGCTCGAGGCGGAAGTCGTAGTGCAGGCGGCGGGCGTGATGCTCTTGGATGACGAATGTGTTTCCCTGTCCGGCAGCAGGTTTGCTATTGGGCACCGGCTCCGGCGTCTTGCCGGCATCACGCATGCTGCGGTACTTGGTCAGCCGGTCGGGGAGGCGAACATCGGAGTCCAGCGGCTCCAACAGGTCGCCGTCGCGTTCGACCCGCTCGAGCACTTCGTCGTAGCGGAGCTGGCGAAGCTTCTTGTCGTCCAACTCATCCCAGGTGCGCGGCGCGGCGACGGTCGGATGGTCACGGCCGCGCAGCGAATAGGGGGCGATGGTCGTTTTCGCGCCGTTGTTCTGGCTCCAGTCGAGGAAGATCTTGCCCGCCCGCAGGCTCTTGGTCATCGTGGCGGTGACCAGCTTGGGCATCGTCTTCTCCAGTTGCAGCGCAATGCGTTTGGCCAGGACTGACGCGCCGCGACTACTTACCGGGTTGTCCAGCGGGCTGTAGAGGTGCAGCCCTTTACTGCCACTGGTGAGCGGAAACGTGGTCAGACCGATGTCGGTGAGCACATCGCGGACGGCGCGGGCCACGGTGGCAAGTTGCGCCATCGTCACGCCTTCGCCCGGGTCGAGGTCGAATACCAACCGGGTCGCCGGACCCGGCTTGAGTTCTTCACCTTTGCGGGTCCACTCCGCCTCGAAACGCCATTGCGGCACATGGACTTCCAGCGCGGCCTGCTGGGCGATCCACGCCAGGCCGTCGACGGTGTCGATGATCGGATAGGTCGTGGTACCCGATCGATGGGTGATGCTGCCGCGCGGCAACCACTCCGGTGCCGATGCGGCCAACTGCTTTTCGAAGAACGACGACTGCTGAACGCCATTGGGCCAGCGCTTACGGGTCGCCGGTCGGCCTGCGATATGCGGCAGCATGAATTCTGAAACACGAACGTAATACTCGAAAATCTCGGCTTTGGTGGTGCCGTCAGCGGGGTATAGCACCTTGTCGGCGTTCGTCAAATTGACCCGCAGTGCCATGGTTGTCAATTTACGCCGCGAATCAATGGCCTCACCACGGATGATGCTCATTTGATGCAGTTTTCGCGCGATCGGCCATCGTGACGAGTCCCACTAAACGGTTTAAGTTAAGCGCTGGCTGTGGACATAGTGGGTTATGCGAAAAGTGATTCCATGGCGGCCAAGCGCCGGAGTTCCACTCAGCAACGACACTCTCGACACCATCCCCATGCGCGCTCAGGGAATCGAGATACCAACTTACGATCGATCTACCCTGCAACGCGGCGTCGTACACATCGGCGCCGGAAATTTTCATCGCGCGCATCAAGCCGTCTACTTCGACGACCTCGCGTGCAAGGGTGTTTCGAACAGTTGGGGAGTCACCGGGGTCAGTTTGCGCTCCCGCGACGTCAAGGACGTGTTGTCGGCGCAAGACGGGCTCTATACAGTCGTCGAGCGCGGCCACGACGGCGAGACGGCCCGGGTGGTCGGGTCGATCGGCTCGGTGCACTACGCGCCCAACGACGGTGCCGCTGTACGCGCCGCGCTCGCCGATCCCCGCACCCGAGTAGTCAGCCTGACCATCACCGGCAACGGCTACTTTCTCGATCCGGCGACCCGGGAGTTCGACACCACCCATCCCGACGTGCGGGCCGACCTGACCAGCTCGGGTCCCTATGTCACCGCGTGGGGCTATCTGGCCGAGGCACTGGCGCTGCGCCGGCGCGCCGGCACCGCGCCCTTCACTGTGCTTTGCTGCGACAACATTGCCGACAACACCCAGGCGGCGCGCACGGCGCTGGTCTCGTTCGCCGCGCTCAAAGATCCCCACCTGGCCCGTTGGATCGACACCCATGTCGCGTTCCCTTCGACCATGGTCGACCGGATCACCCCGCAGACCTCCGAAGACGAGGTCGAGTTCGTCCGCAAGGCCTTCGGCATCGCCGACAAGTGGCCGGTTCTCACCGAACCGCACAGCCAATGGGTGATCGAGGACAATTTCTGCGACGGTCGTCCCCCGCTGGAGGAGGTCGGTGCTCAATTCGTCACCGACGTCAGGGACCACAAGTTGATCAAGACCCGGATGCTGAACGGCACGCACATCGCGATGTCGTGCCTGGCGATGCTGGCCGGGTACCGGCGAACCGACGAGGCGATGCGTAATAAGGCCCTCTACGCGTTTACCGAGCAGTTACTCCGCGACGAGATCCAACCGTTGCTGCCGCCGGTACCCGGAATGAACACCGCCGAGTACCGGCACTCGCTGCTCGTGCGGCTCAGCAACCCGCAAATGCCCGACCAGCTGTCGCGGCTGGCCCGGCGGGGTTCGGAGAAGATCGCGTCGTTCCTGCTGCCATCGCTGCGCGAGGCGATCGAGCAGCACCGTCCGCACACTCTGCTGATGGTGGCCCTCGCCGGGTGGATCCGCTATCTGCGGGGCTACGACTGCGCGGGACGCGTGATCAATGTCGACGACCCGGAGAAGGATCTGCTGACCAAGCTCGCGACGATGGGTGGCAACAATCCCGAGCCTGTGCTGCGTCATGAGGTCTTCGCCGAACTTCGGACGATTCCTGGATTTACCCACCGCCTGCACGCGATGATCAGTGACATCGACGAGTTGGGTGTCGTTCCCACGCTGCACCGGGCGTTGCGGGACGAGGCGCGGGAGTTGGTGTCGTAGATGAGCCGGCCCCTCGAATTCGTGCGCCCCTTCGACCCGTCGAGCATCACCACGCTGCTCCTCGATGCCGACGACAACCTCTTTCCCTCCGAGTCCCCGGCATTCGACGCCTCCGCAGTGGTGACCACGCAGTTTCTGGCCAGGTTCGGCGTCGACTCGCCGCTCAGCGGCGACCAGCTGCGAAAGAAGGCTGTGGGTAAGAACTTCCGCAGCACCGCAACCGATCTGGCGGTGCTGAGTGGGATTCCTTTCGACAAAACGCTCGCCGACGGCAAACCCGAGGCGCGGGTGGCTTCCGACAGTGAACTCGCCGACGGTCACGCGCTCACCGCCGCCGAACTCGAAACTTGGGTTCGCCGAGAGCGTGAGCAGGTGACCGCTCACCTGGCAGTGACACTCACCCCCGACCCGGAAGTGCTTGAACCACTTCAAGATCTATCGACGCGCTTCGCCATGGCCGCGGTCAGCTCGAGCGCCCTCGCCCGGCTGAAAGCGTCCTTCACCGCCGCCGGACTCGACGACCTCATACCCGAGGCGGTGCGATTCAGCGCGGAAGACTCGCTGCCGGTACCGACCAGCAAGCCCGACCCCGCGGTATACCTCGAAGCCGGCCGGGTGCTGGAAGTCGACGGGCCGCACGGATTGGCCGTAGAGGACTCGGTCCCCGGTGTGAAGTCCGCTGTGGCCGCCGGCTATCACGCCATCGGTAACGTCATGTTCGTGCCCGCCGACGAACGTCAGAGCCGCATCAGGGAATTGATCGACGCCGGTGCTATCGCCGTCACGGACTCGTGGCGAGCACTCGCCGATGCGTTGATCGTGACAGCTGTGACGAGCGGGGGGTCCGCACTCACGTAGGGATCACCACCGGTGAAAGGAGTTGTGCAGCCGTGGCTGACGCAGTGACCCTGAATAATTCAGCGCTCAAGGATTTACCGATCGACGCTCCAAGGTACGACCGCGGCGATGTCAGCGTCGGCATCGCTCACATCGGTGCCGGGCACTTCCACCGCGCGCATCAAGCCGCGTACATCAACCTGTTGCTGCAGCAAGGCCTGGCCAAGGACTGGGGTATCTGCGGCATCGGCGTGATGCCCGCCGACTGGACCATGCGCGACGTATTGACTGGCCAGGACGGCCTTTACACGCTGATCTTGGAGCACCCCGACGGCACGCGGGGCGCTCAGGTGATCGGTTCGATCATCGACTACCGCTATGCCCCCGATGATCCGGAATCCGCCCTGGAGATGCTGGCCGCGCCGACGACACGCATCATCTCGCTGACCATCACCGAGGGCGGATACCGCGATCCGGACGGTCCCGCGTTTGCATTGATCACCGAGGCTCTGGCCAGGCGCCGCGCGCGCGGCATTCCCGCGCCGACCATCGTGTCCTGCGACAACATCGAGGGCAACGGTGACGTTGCCAGACGGACCGTGCTGGCCGGCGCCGAACGGGTCGATCCCGAACTTGCCGAGTGGATCGGCGCCCACGCCGAGTTCCCGAACTCGATGGTCGACCGCATCACTCCGGCAACGACTTTGGAGATGGCCGCCGAAGTGCGACGGGACTTCGGCGTCGACGACCGCTGGCCGGTGGTGGCCGAGCCGTTCAGCGCATGGGTGATCGAAGATACGTTCGCCGATGGTCGACCGCCGCTGGAGAAGGCGGGCGTCCTGGTGGTCGACGACGTGCGGCCGTACGAGTTGATGAAGCTGCGCATGCTCAATGCCGGACACCAGTGCCTGTGCTACTTCGCCCACCTGTGCGGCTTCGAGTTCGTTCACGACGCGGCCCAGGATCCGTTGTTTGCCAAGTATTTACGGGCTTACTTCGACAACGAGGCGATTCCGACCCTGCCGCCGGTGCCCGGCATCGATTTGCACGAGTTCGGCAGCACGCTGGTCGACCGGTTCGCCAACCCCGCGGTGCGTGACACCGTCGCGCGGATCTGCGCCTATTCATCCGACCGCATCCCGAAATTCCTGTTCCCGGTCATCTGCGACAACCTGGCCAACGACGGTCCGGTGGCGATGGCCTCTGCGGCGGTGGCCAGTTGGGCGCGCTACGCCGAAGGCGTCGACGAGTGGGGCGAGCCCTACGAGGTGCTCGATCGACTGGCCGACGCGCTGGTGCCGATCGCGCGGTCGCAGCATCAGAACCCGAACGCGTTTATCGAGATCACAGCTGTCTTCGCGGACCTAGCTCATCAGCACCGATTCGTCGAGGCGTACCGCTGGGCGCTGGACTCGTTGCACACCAAAGGTGCTCGCGCGACCTTGGAGGCGTTGCTGCAGTGAGCCGCGGGCTGGTGATCGGCGAAGCGCTGATCGACATCGTCCAGGATGGCCGTCGGGTTGTCGGCGAGCACGTCGGTGGGAGTCCACTCAACGTGGCGGTCGGTTTGGCGCGGCTGGGCCGTGACGTCGATTTCCTCACCCACATCGGCGACGACGCCTACGGCCGTCGCATCGCGGAGTATGTCAAAGCCTCTGGGGCGCAGCTGGTTTCGGGTAGCAACACCGCGGACCGAACGACGACGGCACGCGCAACGGTGGCCGCCGACGGCTCAGCAAGCTACGAATTCGACCTGGACTGGCAACTATCCGCGACGCCACCGGTGGTGCCGCCGCTCGTCGTGCACACCGGATCGATTGCCGCAGTGCACGACCCGGGTGCTCTGGCCGTTGCGGCGCTCGTCGACACCTACCGGGTATCGGCGACCGTCAGCTTCGATCCGAACGTGCGGCCGTCGCTGATCGTCGACCGTGACCTGGCCCGCGGGCGCATCGAGCATCTCGTCGAGCGCAGCGACATCGTCAAGGTCAGCGAGGAAGACCTGTGCTGGCTGGATCCGAAGCGTAAGCCGGAAGACATCGCCCAGGCCTGGCAGTCGACGGGTCCCGCAATCGTCGCGGTGACGATGGCGGATCAGGGTGCCCAGGCCGTCTGCGCGGCCGGGATGGTGCGCGTGCCGGCGCGTTCGGCGCAGGTCGTCGACACCGTCGGAGCCGGCGACTCGTTCATGGTCGGCCTGCTCGACGCGCTGTGGGAGCAAGGCCTGCTGGGCGCCGATCGACGACCGGCGCTCGGCGGCGTGGATCTCGAGACGCTGACCGAGGCGCTGGAGGCCGGCAGCGCGGCGGCCGCGGTGACCGTCGGCCGCGCCGGGGCTGACCTGCCAGATCGGGAAGCATTGGCCGCCGCGGCGCAGCAGCGATAGAGGCGTATCCGCGCGTCGGTGTGGGCATACTGGCAGCATGCGTTCGATCTGGAAGGGTTCGATCTCGTTCGGGCTGGTCAACGTCCCGGTCAAGGTCTACAGCGCGACCCAGGACCACGACATCAAGTTCCACCAGGTGCATGCCAAGGACAACGGCCGCATCCGGTACAAGCGGGTGTGCGAGGTCGACGGCGAGGTCGTCGAATACCGGGATATCGCGCGGGCCTACGAATCCGACGACGGCCAGATGGTGATCATCACCGACGACGACATCGCGACGCTGCCCGAGGAGCGCAGCCGCGAGATCGAAGTGCTGGAGTTCGTCCCGGCCAGCGAACTCGACCCGATGATGTACGACAAGAGCTACTTCCTCGAGCCGGACGGTAAGTCGACGAAATCCTATGTGCTGCTGGCCAAGACGTTAGCCGAGACCGACCGGGTGGCGATTGTCCACTTTGCGCTGCGCAACAAGACCCGGCTTGCGGCGTTGCGGGTCAAGGACTTCAGCAAGCGTGAAGTGATGGTGATCCACACGCTGTTGTGGCCCGACGAGATCCGCGACCCCGACTTTCCGGTGCTCGACAAAAAGGTCGAGGTGAAACCCGCCGAGCTGAAGATGGCCGGCCAGGTCGTCGAGTCGATGGCCGACGACTTCGACCCCGACCGCTACCACGACGATTATCAGGAACAGCTGCAGGAGCTGGTCACCGCGAAACTCGAAGGCGGCGAGGCCTTCACCACCGAAGAACAACCCAAGGAACTCGACGAGACCGAAGACGTCTCGGACCTGTTGGCCAAACTGGAAGCCAGCGTCAAGGCGCGCTCGGAGAAAGCCCCGGCCAAGAAAGCGCCGGCGAAGAAGACCGCAGCCAAGAAGGCGCCGGCGAAGAACACCGCCGCGAATAAGGCTGCGGCCAAAAAGGCGCCCGCCAAGAAAGCCGCCGCCAAGCGTTAGACCGCCGAACGGCGGAATCTGTTCAGTTTCACCGCGAGCGTCCGGTAGCCGGCGGTATGGTCGGCGACTAGTGCGGCATTCGAGGCCGCGTGCAGGAAGAACTCCACATGGGTCGCATCCAGATAACAGGACTCGCAATCGCGGCGACCGCCGCGATGTACTGCACTCTCGCCCTGGCTCCGGCTGCGCACGCAGATCCGCCCATTTGCGGAACCCCGGACCGACCATGCGCCGGTCCCAGCCCGCTGACCCCCGAACAGCAGTGCGCACTCACCGCGTGGCGCACGATGATGCCCTGCAACTGGCTCGGTCAGCAGGTGCCGCAGGGTACCCCAGGAAGCTGGGGTTGAGCGTAAACCGCTGAGGCATAGCAACTTTGGGAGGTGCAATGACGCCATCGACCGGCTATCGCCTACTCCGGATCGCCCTCGCCTTCTTCGGCACGGTGATGCTACTGCTCTACCCGCTGGCCGTGGTGTGGCCGTCGGGATGGGCATGGCACCACGGTGCGCCATACGAGTCCGACTATTTCATGATGATCGTCGGCCTGTACGCGACGCTGGGAGTGTTTGTCTGGAACGCGGCGCGCCGACCGGAGGACAACATCAGCCTCATCTGGTTCACCGTCTGGTCCAGCGTGGTGCACGCCGTGGTGATGGCGGTCGAGTCGCTGAGCAACGAGCATCACCGGGGGCACCTGTGGGGCGATGTGCCAGCATTGCTGCTGGCCGCGATCGTGCTGGCGGTCTTGGTTCGCGCGTCGGGTATCGGCGGAGCGGGTGACCGATTGCCGCGCGAAGTGACGTGATTTGCATTAGCGTTATCGCATGGAAGTCCGATGTACCAGGTGGGCTGCGCCGCTGTTCGCGGTCGCGGTCATGTGCGCTGCGCCCGCGTCGGCCGATGCCACCGATGACGCGGTGGTCGCGGCGCTGGCCAAACGCAACATCGTCATCACCGACGACAATCGCGGCACGATGTTATCCGAGGCTCACATGGTGTGCGATGGCCTCGACAAGCACTACAACACAAGCGCTTTGGCCATGAAGCTGGTCGGGGACACCGATCTGAACTTCAGCCAATCCAGCTACTTCATCGGTGTGGCCGTATCGGCCTATTGCCCTCAGTACAAGGGGTCCAGTCCAGTATCCCGCGACACCGCGGGGTAATCGTCGCGTCGCCCTAGAAGGGCGGCGGTTCGTCTGACGACGCGCGGGCGTGGCGGAGTGCACGCTGCCGAGCGAGGCGTTCGTTGCGATTCTTGTTGCGCTCGGCGGTGATTCGCTGAGCACGCTGCTGGCTGCGCGTCCGGCTGCGGATCGGCATCATTGCGGTGCGGTCGCCGCAGCGGACGTCTACGTCCGGCGGCGGAGGCACGTCGCCGGTAGGCACCGTCAGCGCGGGAAACAGGATGGCGCTGCCGGGGCTGGTCACATAGGTCTGTCCCGAGGGCAGCGTCCAGATCACGGTTCCGTCAGCCAGCTGCCTGTCCTTCCAGCCCCAGAAGGTCTTGAGCAGGTGATGTTTTCGACATAGGCACTTCAGGTTGGAGGGATGGGTCGCTCCGCCCTCGGCGAATGGCACGCTGTGGTCGAGGTCGCAGCGGACCGCCGGCACGTCACATCCCGGCGCTCGGCAGGTGAGGTCGCGGCAGCGGACGAAGTCGGCCAGGGCGGTTGACGGCGTGTACCGCGGTTCAGGGCCCGACGGAAAACTCAACGGCCGCAACGTCGCCGATTTCGCCAGCTCGGCGATCACGTGCGGCGGTATCAACTCGTCCACCCCTGCCATGAAGCCAGGCGTGGTCCCGGTGCCGGCGACGCCGCCTTGGTCTGCCACCACGTGGATGACCACGTTGCGGTCGCGCAGGGAGTCCTGCGCCCGCGGGCAGTCCGGACCTCCGCACGTGCATCTCATCCGATCGGCACCCGCGACCAAGGCGGTCAACGCATCGGCCCGGCGCTGCGCCGTAGTTCGCGGGTCAGCGTCACACACCGTGCCCGCCAGTTGATTCAAGCGGCGGTCCAGCGCCTGCGCGGTGCTGGCGAACACGTTGCCGTAGACCTCGGCGATGCCCGACAACGATGGCGAGACATTGAGATAGCGATCCTTGACCTCTCTGTCCGCGCGACGAATCGCGTCGCGGTCCACCCGCGCGACGATCGCATCCACCCGCATCGACAATCGGCCACGCGTCAACGACGGCCAGCGCGGCGCCCGCACTGCGATCTCGTCGTCGACGGCGGCCAGCGCCTTTTCGTCGGTGATCAGCGCGGTGCGGGTAGCGATGACGTTGAACATTGCGTAGTTGATGTCGCCGGATGCCAGACACTCGCCGACCTTGGGCAGTCGCTCCCGCAATATCTCGGCGTCGCTCATGTACCTGGACGCCAATGCGCGGCTAATCCGAAGCGCGGCAGCCAGTTCGGCGGAGATCTCATCCCACGCGTCAGCGGCCCACTCAGAGCGGGGCCCATGCTGGCGGTACCGCAACTTCATCAGATCGGCGACCGCGTTGAGTCGCCGCGCGGTCGCCTGCGATTCCGCGCGCGCCGCCGAGCACGCTCGCTCGATCACATCATTTTCGAACATACATTCGATGGTGCCATATGCCACCGACACGTCACGCCTTCGGACAGAACATCCCCAGGATTTGCTGACAGTTGCTTCGATCGATGACAAACGGCCCTGGGTCGGTCGGTGGTGGAGGCGGTGGCGGGGCGTCTCCAGCGAAGATCAGGTTGGAAACGTTGCCTTGGCCCGGCCACACATACCAGTAGGTATGGCACACATTGAAATCCCAATGCAAAGGGTCCGTCACATGATTGCCCGTCATGGGCGGCGGCTCCCCCGGGCACCAGTGACAGGGAGGTGTCAATGGATTGTTAGAGCAACCGTCGGCATACGCTACGGCAATGTCGGTGGTCAGCAGGCCCGCGGCGATCGTGGCCGAAAGTAGCCCGGCGACAACGACTTTCTTCACACTCATGCGCCCATTTTCGGCCCTACCGCCCGATCACCGCATGGGGAAATCTCCCCATCTCTGACCAGCGGACTACGGCGTCCCCGAACACATGAACGGGAATCCGCACGGCGGCTTCTGCGTAGCCTCCGGTGGCGGCGCATCGGGACCATCCCAGGTGCTGGGCCCGGCGTTGCCGTGCCCGTAATAGACGGTCCACCACGTATGGCAGACACTGGTGTCCCAGTTGACATTTGCTCCCTGGTAAGGGCATCCGGGGCCAGGTCCCTGGGGGTGTCCTTCTTTTTGCCCTGGGCAACATGTCCACGGCCCGAAGTACGGTTCGGCCTGGGCGACAGGTGCTCCGACGCCCACCAGGGCCGCCGCGACGCCGCCTGACAACAGAGTTGCGCCGAGCATCTTCTTCACAGTGCGGTAGTGGGACATGTTGTGGGCCTCGCTCGCTACTCGATGATGCGGGTAATGACGGAAAGGTAGGCGCGGCCGCTTGGCAGATTCTTAACGCGGCCAACTAGAACGTGTTTCAGAAATGTGGTTCCGCGGCCGCCGACGCCTTGTTACGGTGACCGCCGTGATCCTCGACAAATTCCGACTCGACGACCAAGTTGCCGTCGTCACCGGTGGCGGCCGTGGCCTCGGGGCAGCCATCGCGTTGGCGTTCGCCGACGTAGGTGCCGATGTCGTCATCGCTTCCCGCACCCGATCCGAACTAGAGGCCGTCGCTGAAAAGGTCCGTGCGGCCGGCCGACGGGCCCACATCGTCACCGCCGACCTGGCTCAACCCGAGGTCACCGCCGAGCTGGCCAGCCAGGCCGTCGAGGCGTTCGGTCGGCTCGACATCGTGGTCAACAACGTCGGCGGGACGATGCCCAACGGGTTGCTGACCACCTCGACGAAAGACCTCAAAAGCGCGTTCACCTTCAACGTGGCGACGGCCCACGCGCTGACCACCGCCGCGGTGCCGCTGATGATCGAGCACTCCGGCGGCGGCAACATCATCAACATCACCTCGACCATGGGACGGGTCGCGGGCCGCGGCTTCGCCGCCTACGGCACCGCCAAAGCCGCGCTCGCCCATTACACCCGGCTGGCCGCGCTGGATCTCTGCCCGCGGGTCCGGGTCAACGCGATCGCACCCGGCTCGATTGCGACGTCCGCGCTCGACATTGTCGCGTCCAACGACGAATTGCGCGAGCCGATGGAGAAGGCGACACCACTGCGGCGACTCGGCGATCCTGACGAGATCGCCGCTGCTGCGGTCTATTTGGCCTCACCCGCAGGTGGGTACCTGACCGGCAAAGTGATCGAGGTCGACGGCGGCATCACCTTCCCCAACCTCGACCTCCCGATTCCGGACCTGTGAGCATGGCCATCAAGGTCGCCGCCATCGGCACCGGCAATGTCGGCATTCACGCGCTCAGGGCACTGATCACCAACCCGGACTACGAACTCACCGGGGTGTGGGTGTCGTCGGAAGCCAAAGCGGGCAAAGATGCCGGAGAGCTTGCCGGACTTGATATTTCGACCGGAATCCTGGCATCCACCGACCTGAACGCCGTGCTGGCCACCGGGCCGCAGTGCGCGGTGTACACCGCGATGGCCGACAACCGGCTACCCGACGCGCTCGACGATTACCGCCGCATCCTCGCCGCCGGCGTCAACATCGTCGGCAGCAGCGCCGTCTTTCTCCAGTACCCCTGGCAGACGCTGCCCGACAACATGCTCACGCCCATCGAAGAGGCTGCGCGAGCAGGCAATTCGAGCTTGTTCGTCAACGGGATCGACCCCGGGTTCGCCAACGACTTGATCCCCCTGGCGCTGGCCGGCACGTGCCAGAGTGTTCAGCAGATCCGCTGCATGGAGATCGTCGACTACGCCACCTACGACAGCGCGACAGTCATGTTCGACGTGATGGGCTTCGGTAAACCGCTCGACGAGATTCCGATGCTGCTGCAACCCGGCGTGCTGAGCCTGGCATGGGGCTCGGTGGTGCGCCAGCTCGCGGCCGGCCTGGGTGTCGAACTCGACTCGGTCACCGAGAAACAAGAACGCGTCCCCGCTCCCGAGGACTTCGACATCGCGTCCGGACACATCCCGAAGGGCAGCGCCGCAGCGCTGAGATTCGAGGTGCAGGGCATCAAGGACGGCCACCCCGCCGTCGTTCTCGAACACGTCACCCGCTTGCGCGAAGACCTCTGCCCGGAGTGGCCGCAGCCGGCCCAGCCCGGTGGCTGCTACCGGATCGAGATCACCGGTGAGCCCTCGTACGCGGTCGACGTATGCCTGAGCAGTCCCAACGGTGACCACAACCATGCCGGCCTGGTCGCGACGGCGATGCGTGTCGTCAACGCGATTCCAGCCGTCGTGGCCGCGCCCGCCGGAATCCGCACCACGCTGGACCTGCCGCTGATCACCGGTCGCGGCCTCTACGCACCCGCCTGACGGTTTCGGCTAACCTAACTTTTCTATTCGTCGAACGAAAGTGAGTTAGGTGGCCTCGGTTACCCGCGCCCGGTTGAAGACCGGGTGGTATCTGCTCGGCCCTGCCTTCGTCGCAGCCATTGCCTACGTCGACCCGGGTAACGTCGCCGCGAACATCAGCGCGGGCTCGCAGTTCGGCTTCTCGCTGCTGTGGGTCATCGTGCTGGCCAACATCATGGCCGGCCTGGTGCAGTACCTGTCGGCCAAGCTCGGGCTGGTCACCGGCCGGACCCTGCCCGAGGCGATTGGGGACAAGCTGAATCGCCCTGTCAGGCTGACGTTTTGGCTGCAGGCCGAGGTCGTCGCAATGGCCACCGATGTCGCTGAGGTGATCGGCGGGGCGATCGCGCTACACATCCTGTTCGCGCTGCCGTTACTGCTGGGTGGAGCGCTCACCGGCGTCGTGTCGCTGCTGCTGTTGCGCGTGCAGGACCAGCGCGGACAGCAGATCTTCGAGCGCGTCATCACCGGGCTGCTGATGTTGATCGCAATCGGATTCACCGCAAGCTTTTTCGTGTCGACGCCGCCGCCGGGTGACGTGGTCGGTGGCCTGATCCCGGGCTTCCACGGTAAGGAAAGTGTGCTGCTGGCCGCCGCCATCCTGGGCGCCACGGTGATGCCCCACGCGGTGTATCTGCACTCCGGGCTCGCCCGTGACCGACACGGCCATCCCGACGCCGGGGAGGAGAGGCGCCTGTTGCTGCGCATCACCCGGGTAGACGTCGGGTTGGCAATGGTCGTCGCGGGCGGGGTGAACGCGGCCATGCTGCTCGTCGCCGCACTGAACATGCGCGGGCACGGCGACATCAGCTCGATCGAGGTGGCCTACGCGGCCGTGCGCGACACCGTAAGCCCGGTCATCGCCGCCCTCTTCGCGGTCGGCTTACTGGCCTCGGGGCTGGCGTCCGCCTCCGTCGGCGCCTACGCCGGAGCAATGATCATGCAGGGTCTGATGCACCGCTCGATCCCGATGGTGTGGCGCAGGCTGGTGACATTGGCGCCGGCGTTGTTGATCCTGGGTTTGGGATTCGATCCGACGCGCACGCTGGTGCTTTCTCAAGTCGTTCTCTCGTTCGGAATCCCGTTCGCGCTGCTTCCGCTGGTCCGGCTGACCAGCAGCCGCGCGCTGATGGGAGACGACGTCAATCACCGCGTCACCACGGCCCTCGGCTGGGTGATCGGCACGCTGATCAGCCTGCTCAACGTCGTGCTGATCTACCTGACGGTCAGCGCCAAAGGCTAGGGCGAGCGTCGGAGTCGTCGTACTTGCGGTGTTTCCCGCCGCTACCCAGTTCGATGAGTTCGTCGAGCAGGGCGTCCATCTGATCGGTCGACGGCATATCACCGCCGCGCTCGCGGTGCGCATCACGAACGCCTGCCAGCACTCGCAATTCACGCTCGATGGTGGCCCGGTCTCGGGTGCCGCCGTGGTTCATGCCGCTCATCGACCGATCTTTTCACCTCGGGCCGTCGCATTCGCGCCACGACTCACGGATTTAACCTTGCGCTCAGACGTCGTTCGCAGCGAAGTAGATATTTCGCTCGGCTAACATCGACGTCGTGACGCAGCGGCGCCGTCATTCCTATTTCGCATATGGGTCCAACCTGTGCGTGCACCAGATGGCGCGGCGGTGTCCCGAGGCCGTGAATCCGCGGCGGGCCGTGCTCGCCGACCACGACTGGCTGATCAATCAGCGCGGGGTGGCCACCGTCGAACCGTTGCAAGGCACCTCGGTGCACGGCGTCGTCTGGGACGTGTCCGACCACGACCTGACGGCGCTGGACAGTGCCGAAGGCGTACCGGTGCGCTACCGCCGTGACGAGGTGACCGTGCAGACCGAAGAGGGGCCCGCGGAGGCCTGGGTCTACATCGACCCCCGGGTGAACCTCGGGCCGCCGCGACCGGGCTACCTGGAACGCATCATCGACGGAGCGGAGCATCACGGCCTGCCGCGGCACTGGATCGACTTCCTGCGCCGATGGGATCCCGCGCGGTGGCCACGCCCGCGACCACGGCCGGAAACGCCCGCACCGCAATCGTTTTCCGAACTGCTCGCCGACGACGAGGTAGTCGAGGACAGCCGGCTCCGGTCACGCTTCGGCTTCCTGGCGATTCATGGCGGCGGCCTGGAACAGATGACCGATGTGATCGCCGAGCGTGCCGCCGACGAAGCCGGCGCGTCGGTGTATGTGGTCCGGCATCCTGATCGGTATCCACACCACCTCGCGTCGGCGCGCTACGTTCGCGAAGAGTCCCCGCGACTGGCGGAGTTCCTGGACCACGTCGACGTCGCGGTGTCATTGCACGGCTACGGGCGGATCGGCCGCGCCACACAACTGCTGGCCGGTGGCGGCAATCGCGCGCTGGCCGCCCACGTCGCCGGGCACCTGCGGCTCCCCGGCTATCGCGTCGTCACCGACATCGACGAGATACCGCCCGAGCTGCGCGGCCTGCATCCGCAAAACCCGGTGAACCAGACCCGTTACGGCGGAACCCAATTGGAGCTGCCGATCCGGGTCAGGGGCATCAGCCCCCGCAGCCCGTTGCCCGGCGCCGACGGATTGTCGCCGGTGACGGCCGATCTGGTGCGGGGCCTGGCGGCCGCGGCGCGTTCGTGGCAATAGATCTGACAACACAATCGGAGGTGGCCGATGGCCGACAAGGACTTACGGTTTTCGCTGGGCATTCACGCGGCCAAGTCGCTGCCCGCCTTACGGGACAAGGTGAAGCGCTACGAGGACCTTGGCTTCGACGCCTTGCACCTGCCCGATCACCTCGGCGCTCCGGCACCCTTTCCGGTCCTGACTGCCATCGCGTCGGCGACGTCGCGAGTGCGGCTGGGTACCTATGTGCTCAACGCCGGGTTCTACAAGCCCGCCCTGCTCGCACGTGACGCCGGCGAAGTCGACCAGCTCAGCGGCGGACGACTCGACCTCGGCCTCGGCGCCGGATACGTGCGTGAGGAATTCGAGGCAGCCGAGCTGCCGTACCCCACCGCGCGGGAGCGTGTCGACTACCTCCAGCACGTCACCGTGTACATGAAAAAACACCTGCCGACCGTGCCAATCCTGATCGCGGGCAACGGAAATCGGCTGCTGACGATCGCGGCCCAGCATGCCGACATCATCGGGTTGACCGGCGCGAGCTCCGGTGACGCCGCCGACCCGCTGGCCGAGCGCGTCGACTTCGTCCGCAACGCCGCGGGCGAACGGTTCGCCGATCTCGAGCTGAACCTCGCAATCACCGCCGTCCCGTCCGGCGACTCGGAACAACCCGACCTCGCGCTGACCCGCCGATTCGTCGACCTGTCCGACGAGCAGCTGCTCGCTCTGCCCTCAGTGCTGGCGGGATCACCGCGCGGTATCGCCGACACCCTGCTCGGCTACCGCGAGAAGTACGGGTTGACGTCGTTCACCTTCCAGGAAAACCACGTCGACACGATCGCAAAAGTGATCGCCGAAGTCCGCTGACGGCCCGATTCCGTATGGTGGTTTGATGCGCTACAACCCGCCCCCCAACTGGCCAAAGCCCCCCAAGGGCTGGGCGCCGCACCCGGACTGGTCACCGGACCCGGCGTGGCCGCCGCCACCCCCGGGCTGGCGGCTCTGGATCGACGACGAAGACGGCCCGGACGCACCAGCAGCGCTCGGGCGGCTGAAGCACGACGGTGACGACGGCGAATACTTCGGCGACGAGAACGCGTGGGCCGACGATGCCGGACCCTCACGGGTTGCCGACGAGGTGCACGACGGGGTAACGGCGCTGCCGCCGCAACCGACCGAGGTCGCACCCGAAGAGCTTGCGGTGCAACACCTCGGGCAGCATGCGACGGTCAAATGGGAAGACGAACGCCACTACGCCGTCGGCACGATTCTGGCCGTCTCGGCCGACGCGGCGGAGGTGCGCCTCAAACTCGACGGCATCGACGAGCCGATCGCCTTCCCGCGCGATACGCCCGGCAGCCCGCGGTTACTGGTCTGGATCTAAGACCCTGGCGATCCCCGTCATCTGCCTGACCGGTTACCTCGGTGCCGGCAAGACGACGCTGCTCAACCACGTGCTTCGCAGCCCCGGTGCGCGAATCGGCGTCGTAATCAACGACTTCGGCGAGCTCAACGTCGACGCCATGCTGGTGGCCGGGCAGATCGACGAGCCGGTATCGATTGCCGGTGGTTGCATCTGCTGTATGCCCGACGACGGTGGCATCGACGACGCGCTCAGCAAGCTCGCCGATCCGCGGCTCAATCTCGACGCCGTCATCGTCGAGGCCAGCGGTCTGGCCGACCCGCTGATCGTGTCCCGCATCATCGGCTTCAGCAAGGTGACCGGCCTTCGGTACGGCGGGCTCGTCGACGTCGTGGATGCCGCAACGCATTTCGACGTCGTCGACACCGGCGAGGTACTGCCCGCCCGCTACCGCGCCGCGTCCCTCGTCGTGGTCAACAAGCTCGACCAACTTCCCGTCGTTGATCGCACCGCGATGGTCGAACGGGTGGCCGACCGGGTACACCGGCAGAATCCCCGCGCGACCGTGGTCGGGGCGGTGGCCGGGCAGATCGACCCCCGGCTGCTCTATGACGTCGCCGGATCGGACGACGAACCCGGCCAACTCTCGCTGCGCGAACTGCTGGTCGACGAGGTTGCTCACGACGACCACGACCACGCACACGCCGACTCGGTGACGGTGACCGCCGACGGCGAGGTCCACCCCGGAGCCCTGCTCGACCTCCTCGAGGACCCACCCGAGGGGGTGTACCGGCTCAAGGGTGTTGTGAAGATGCGCTACGGCCGAGGCACACCCAACTTCGCGGTCAACCTCGTCGGGCCGACCATCCATATTGCGAATGCGCCGCGCGGAGCCGCCGCCAACTTCCTGGTCGCGATCGGGATGCACCTCGACAGCGACGACGTGCGCAAGCGGCTCGACGCGGCGCTGCGACCCGGCGTGGAGCCGCCGACCCTGGCCGACGTTCACCGACTTCGTCGATACCTTCGCCACAGCCTGTAACGCACCGGCGACCATGTAGGTTTAACCCTGATTTCCGCCCCCGTAGCTCAGGGGATAGAGCACGGCTCTCCTAAAGCCGGTGTCGCAGGTTCGAATCCTGCCGGGGGCACAAACTCGCGATTGCGCGACGACGAAACGGGTACCCCGCCCGGCGTGAGTGAGACCGATCACAGGACGCCCGAGTTGCGTCAGCAGGCACAGAAGCACGCCGAACAGGCCCGCGCCACCATGGACGAACGCCGTGAAAGTCAATCCGGCGGCGTCAGCGGTTGGGTCGCCGAGCGAGCGGGCGAATGGGACCTCAGCGGTCCGGACGAGTCCGCACTACACGTCCAGAAGTTCTTCTGGAATGCGTTGATGGATTACTGGTTTCGCATGGAGATCGACGGCTGGGAGAACGTCGGGGAGCCTCCTGCACTGCTCATCGGCATCCACTCGGGCGCGCCGTTCGTATGGGACGCCTGGACGGTCGGCGTGCAGTGGTGGCGGAAGTTCGGCGACGAACGCATCCTGCACGGCACGGCCCACGACGCGCTGATGGCCATCCCGGGGTTCGGTCAGTTCTTCCGTTCGATGGGAGTGCTGCCCGCCGCGCCTGACGCCATCGCGACCGCGCTGGCCGAAGGGCACGACGTGGCGCTGTGGCCAGGCGGCGAGGTGGATTCGCTACGCCCGTGGCGCGAACGCGACAAGGCCAACCTCGCCGGGCGCACAGGGTTCGTGAAGATGGCCATTCGCGCGGGCGTCCCGATCGTCCCGATCGCGACAGTCGGCGGCGCCGACGCCATGCCTGTGTTGATCCGAGGCGACCGGCTGTCGAAGGCTCTGCGACTCGACAAGGTGTTGCGCCTCAAGGTGTTTCCTCTCGCGATTTCACTCCCTTGGGGCATCGCGCCGGCCGCGCTGCCGCAGTTCCCGTTGCCGGCCAAGATCCGAACCCGGTTCATGCCCCCGGTCGAGGTCGATCACGATCCGGAGCGCGCCGAGGACGACGACTACGTGCACCGCAAGTATCTCGAGGTGCAGGGCAGCATTCAGAGCGGCATGGATGCGCTGGCCCGCAAGCGCGCGCTGCCGGTGTTCGGCTGACGGGTTTCACAACGTCCCGGTCAGGTGACCGAGCGCGGTGAGGATGTCGTAGACGTTGTCGGCGGTCACCGCGGCGGTCGTGCCGTGGGCGAACAGGACTTCGGTCACGTCGTTGCTGAAACCGTAGCCGGAGTCGGCGTAACTGCCCTCCGAGCCGAACGGGTCAAGGACGACCGCGACGTTGTGATCACCCTCGAAGGCGACGGCCTGGCTGTTCTCCGGTCCGAATACGGAAGCGTAATTGTTGTTGCCCAACTCCGCGTAGGTGCCGAAGTACTCGCCGCTGTAGTTGGCGTTGCTGATCGCGACGTTGTTGTCACCGCCGAAGCCGGCAAAAACTCCTTCGTCGTAGCCGGTGATGGTGCCGACCTGGCTGGCGACGTTGTTGCTGCCGCCCAGCGCGTCGGCGCCGTCGAACAGGCCGCTGTTGTTCCCGAGGTCGATCGCGAAATCGTGGTTGCCGTCTCCGGAGACTCCGCCCAATCCACCTGCGCCGGCAAACGCGCCTTCGTTGCCGCCGCCGCTGGCTCCGTTGGTGTTGTTGCCGATGTCGATGGCCGTGTCGTAGGAACCCGTGCCGGAGCCACCGCCCAAGTCGCCGTTCCCGGCGTAGGCTCCGTCGGCCGCGCCCGTCGACGGCAGGTCGTTGTTGCCGATGTCGATGGCGGTGTCGAAGTTCGCGTTGGTGTCGCCCGGTAACCCGCCGGCAACGGCGTGAGCATTGACGCCCTGCGCTTCGGCGAAATTGCCGAGGCCGCCGCCGGCGTAGGCGTAAGCGCCGCTGCCCGCGGCGATCGCCAGGCCGTATTCCCCAGTGGCGGTGTGTGCGGTAGCGCTGCCCTCCTGGATGAGCGTGAAGCCGTCGTAGGAGAAGGCCAGATCCAGACCCGACGACGCTGCCGGCAGCGTCGCGCCGCTCAGCAGACTGTCGACTGATGCCAGCCAGTCGGTCGACGAGTCGGCCCCGGCCACCCCCGACGCGGATGCCACCGCCGCTCCGACACCCATACCGAACGCCAGCACGCACACCTGACCGAACCGACGGACGTTCACCATGGTTGTCCTCTCGTGAACCGGCGGCCGATCGCCGAGTTTGCTCAGGCTAACAGCAAACCCATGTAGCCGATGTGAAATCCCTGTCAAATCCGTTCTATGTGAAGATGTTTCGGCGGCCACGGCGCCCATTGAGGTAACAAGCGATAGCTTGCTGGTTTCTTAGAGTCGTTTCAGCCTGCGTTCGAGTCGGCGCATGACATGATTCGCATCATGATCCACCGTGTCCTTGTCGCCGCATCCGTAGCGGTCGCCGCTTGCGGCTTTGCGCCGCTCGCGCTGGCCGACCCGCCGCAGTGCCCGGCCACTGGTTGCCCGCACGGGCCGGCCACCAACGCGCCCGGCCCGGCAGCACCGCCCGCCCCACCGCCCGCCAACGTCAACAGCTCGTCGTACAAGGACGGTTACAAGTCCGAGCATGACTTCTTCGCGATCCCGCAGAACCACGCCTATCTCGCGAGCGAGATGAGAAGCGGATACACCGCGTTGTCGGCCTGCCAGGTGGAGATCAAGGGTGGATCGGCGCCCCCGAATGTGAACGACTGGCTGGCGGGCTGCGTCGACGCACTGCATGACCTGGGGTTCAAGCCATAAGCGTGCTGATCTCCGCCACCCAACTGGCTCGCCTGATCGATGCCGGCCAGCGCGTCGCCATCCTCGACGTCCGCTGGCGAATCGACGAGCCCGACGGTCGGGCGGCGTATCAGCGCGGCCACCTTCCTGGTGCGGTCTACGTCTCCCTCGAGGACGAACTCAGCGACCACTCCACTGTCGGGAGAGGACGCCACCCGTTGCCGTCGGGGCGCAGCATCGAGGCCGCGGCGCGGCGCTGGGGCATTCGCGACGGCGTGCCGACCGTCGTCTACGACGACTGGAACCGCGCCGGCTCGGCCAGGGCCTGGTGGGTGCTGACGGCCGCCGGCATTGCCGACGTATGCATCCTCGACGGCGGTTTGGCCGCATGGCGATCCGTCGGCCGCGACCTGTCCACTGACCCGGTCGAGCCGCCCCCGGGAAACGCGACCGTCACGCACCAGGACCTCTACGACGGCGCGTTGCCCACGTTGACCGCGCAACAAGTCGGCGAGGTCGACCTCTTGGATGCCCGTGCGCCGGAACGCTTCCGGGGCGAGATCGAGCCGATCGACCCAGTGGCCGGCCACATCCCCGGCGCCACCAATCTGCCCAGCAGCGCCATGTTGAACCCCGACGGCACATTCCTGGCACATGATGCGATCGCCGGACTGCTTGCCGACCGCGACGTGGACGACACCAGGATTGGTGCGTACTGCGGCTCCGGCGTGACGGCGGCGGTCACCGTCGCCGCGCTCGCCGCCGCCGGTTATCGCGCCGCGCTGTTCCCCGGCTCGTGGTCGCAGTGGAGTTCCGATTCCGACAACCCCGTCGCGCGCGGAGATGACTAGTCCGGTTCCGCGGAAACAGGTTTGTCCGGTGGCATCGGGGGCAATGCGCGTACGGAGGCGGACACGTTGGTCGACCGACGTGGCTGCTCAGGTCCTGCCGGTTCAGCCGAGAGCTGGTGGGACCGCCTGAAATAGTGCTTCTGAGCCCGTCACTCTTTTAGTTGTAGTAGCGTGCCGAGCATGGACGTCGGTGTCTGGGTCCTCGGCGGTTACCAGAGCGATTTCGCTCGCAATTTCCGCCGGGAAGGTCGCGACTTCGCGGATCTGACCCGGGAAGTGGTCGACGCCACTCTCACCGCGGCCGAGATCGACGCCGCGGACATCGGAGTCGTCCACGTGGCCAACGCGTTCGGTGAAATGTTCGCCGCGCAGGGTCATCTCGGTGCGATGCCGGCGACCGTCTGCGACGGCCTGTGGAACACCCCGGCGTCGCGCCACGAAGCGGCCTGCGCCTCGGGCAGCGTGGCGGCGCTCGCCGCGATGGCGGATCTGCGAGCGGGCAACTACGACACCGCGCTGGTCCTGGGCGTCGAGCTGGAGAAGACCGTGCCCGGCGACACCGCGGCGCGTCACCTCGGCGCCGCCGCGTGGACCGGACACGAGGGCGCCGACGCGACGTTTCTCTGGCCGTCGATGTTCGCCACGGTCGCCGACGAATACGACCGCCGTTACGGCATCGACGAGGCGCACCTGCGAGGGATCGCGCAGGTCAACTTCGGCAACGCGCGCCGAAACCCGAACGCGCAGACCAGAGAATGGACAGTGCCGGATCCCATCGACGACGGCGAGACCAACCCGCTGATCGAGGGACGGCTCCGCCGATTCGACTGCAGTCAGATGACCGACGGCGGCGCCGGACTTGTCCTGGTCAACGATGCCTACCTTCGTGACCATCCCGGCGCACGACCGATTGCCCGCATCGCCGGCTGGGGCCACCGCACCGTCGGGCTCGGCCTCCAACAGAAACTCGACCGCACTGCGAACGACCCCTACGTGATGCCACATGTGCGCGCCGCCATGCTCGACGCCTTGCGCCGCGCCCACGCAACTCTTGACGACCTGCACGGCATCGAGGTCCACGACTGCTTCACTCCCAGTGAGTATTTGGCCATTGACCACATCGGCCTGACCGGCCCGGGCGAGTCGTGGAAGGCCATCGAGAACGGCGAGATCGAGATCGGCGGACGGCTGCCGATCAACCCCAGCGGCGGCTTGATCGGCGGCGGCCACCCGGTCGGTGCCTCGGGCATCCGAATGCTCGTCGACGCCGCCAAGCAAGTCAGCGGCATGGCCGGTGATTACCAGGTCGAGAACGCCACAACCTTTGCCACGCTGAATTTCGGCGGCAGCACGGCCACCACCGTCAGCTTCGTTGTCGAGGAGGTGGCGAGCTGATGGCCGACGTCGAGCTCGTTGCCAAATTCCTGTCGACACTGCCCGAGGACGACGACCACCCCTACCGCACCGGACCCTGGCGACCGCAGACCAGCGAGTGGGACGCCGACGATCTGGTCGCCGTCGAAGGCGAGATCCCCCGCGACCTCGACGGGGTGTATCTGCGCAACACCGAGAACCCGCTGCACCCGGCGCTGAAGACCTATCACCCGTTCGACGGCGACGGCATGCTGCACATCGTCGGCTTCCGCGACGGAAAGGCGTTCTACCGCAACCGCTTTGTCCGCACCAACGGCTTCCTTGCCGAGAACGAGGCGGGCGGCCCGCTGTGGCCGGGCCTCGCCGAGCCGGTCCAGCTGGCTCGGCGCGACGGTGGCTGCGGGGCGCGGACGCGGATGAAGGACGCGTCGAGCACCGACGTGATCGTGCACCGGGGAGTCGCGCTGACCAGTTTCTACCAGTGCGGTGACCTCTACCGGGTCGACCCGTTGTCGGCCGAGACGCTGGGCACCGAAACGTGGAATGGGCACTTCCCCACTGACTGGGGTGTGTCCGCCCACCCCAAGGTCGACCCGAAAACCGGGGAGCTGCTGTTCTTCAACTACAGCAAGCAGGCGCCGTACATGCATTACGGCGTCGTCGACGAGAACAACGACCTGGCCCACTACATCGACATCGCGCTGCCAGGTCCGCGTCTGCCGCATGACATGGCCTTCACCGAGAATTACGCGATCCTCAACGATTTCCCGTTGTTCTGGGATCCCGACCTGCTCGCGCAGAATGTCCACCTGCCGCGGTTCTACGCCGATATGCCGTCCCGCTTCGCGGTGGTGCCGCGCCGCGGTGGCAGCAGCGATATCCGCTGGTTCGAGGCCGACCCCACGTTCGTCCTGCACTTCACCAACGCCTACGAAGACGGTGACGAGGTCGTGCTCGACGGGTTCTACGAAGGCGCTCCGCAACCAGCGGACACCGGTGGAGACAGGTGGGACAAGCTGTTTCGCTTCCTGGCACTGGACCGTCTGCAGACCCGTCTGCACCGCTGGCGGTTCAACCTGGTCACCGGTGAAGCCAAAGAGGAGCAGTTGTCCGAGTCGATCACCGAATTCGGCACGATCAATCCCGAATACGCGGCTACCAGCTACCGATTCACCTACGCAGCCACCGGCAAACCAGGCTGGTTCCTGTTCGACGGTCTGGTCAAACACGATCTGCGGACCGGCGGTGAACAGCACTACCGCTTCGCCGACGGCGTCTTCGGCAGTGAGGCGGCAATGGCCCCGCGGCCGAATGCCACCGGCGAAGACGACGGCTACCTGATCACGCTGACCACCGACATGAATGCCGACGCCTCCTACTGCGTGGTCTTCGACGCCGCCCGGTTCAGTGACGGCCCGGTGTGCAAACTCGCGTTGCCCGAACGGGTTTCCAGCGGAACGCATGCCACCTGGGCGGCCGCTGCACAACTGCGCCGCTGGCATGACGTCTGAGCCGACGATCCTCCCGCCCGGCGGAACCAACGCAGTCGGCCGCATCCTGGGGCTGCTCGGTGACGAATGGACGCTGCTGATCATCCAACAGGCGCTGCTCGGTGCGACCAGGTACGGCGAGTTCATCCAGCGGTTGCCGATCTCTAATACCGTGCTGGCCAACCGGTTACGCGCGCTCACCGACAGTGGGCTACTGGCGCGCAGCGAGTACCAGACGCGGCCGGTGCGGGCCGAGTACCTGGTCACCCAGCGCGGGCGAGCGTTCTGGCCGGTACTGCTGTCGATCTGGGAGTGGGAACGCCGCTGGGTGACCGACCACGTTCGTTCGCTGCCGAACATGCGGCACACGCAGTGCGGCAACCTCTTTGCGCCGGCGTTGACCTGTCTAGCCTGCGGCGGCGCGGTCGACGAAAAGCAGGTGGCGGCCCGCTGGGGCCCGAGCGGGTCGTGGCTGCGCTCGGTACCCGAGGGCACGACCCGGCGCAGGTCGACCGCCGGCCAGGCCGGATTGTTCCCCGAGACGATGAGTGTATTGGGAAACCGCTGGGCTGCTTCGCTGTTGGTGTGCGCATTCTTGGGCACCGGCCGCTTCTCGGAGTTCCATACCCAACTCGGGGCGCCGCCGTCGCTGCTGTCCGGTCGATTGCAGACGTTCTGCGCAAACGGGGTGATGCGCACCTCGAGGGAAGGCAGCTATCAGCTCACGGAGAAGGGGCGGGCGTTCTTCCCGGTCATCATTGCCGCCTTGCAGTGCGGGCAACGCTGGTTCCACGCGCCGGAAGGCCCTGCCGTGCTGCTGACCCATCTTGGTTGCGGCGAACCGTTTGTCGGTCAGTTGACCTGCGACCAGTGCGCCGGGCTGTTGAAGGGCGCCGACGTTCGCATCGACTAGCGGCGCAGCGCCGCAGCGAGGGCCCACGCTGAGCACAACACCGCCGCGCCGGCCGCGACGCCGCCGACGTACAGCCCGTAAGTCGCCGACACCGGCGGCTTCACGTTGACCGAGTAGTAGCGCAGGATCAGCGCCCCCACCACCATCGAAATCGTCAACGCGGCAATCGATGCCGTCCGCACCGACAAGCCGCGACCGACCATCGCGCCTGTCACCAACAATACCGACGACAGCACGACGATCAACTGGCCGGGCCCGAACCCATGCGGCACGTGCAGGCTGCCGATGCTGCCACCGATCGCGCTGGCGCGCCCGCCGCCGCCGGTTTCGGTGGTCAACCACGGAAGCCACACGCTCACCCACACCGCGGTGGCGGACAGCGCGACCATCCAACCGGGGCGTGGGCGGAACATACTGCGACAGTAGCCGCTGAGGCCGGTCAGGCCGGGGCGAACACCGTCACAAATTTCCGCAGTGACTCGTTGATGTCAGTCTTCAGCGCGGCGGCGACGATCATGCCGATCGGCCCGAACAACGCCGGTCCGCCCAGGTGCACGTCGAAGCTGACCACCGACTGATCGCCGTTGGGTTTGACCTTGGCCAACAACTTCACCTTGACGCCACCGACGCCGACCCCGTTGAGAGTCATGGACTCCGGCGGTTTGTAATGCACGATCGTCCAGCTGATGCGGTTGGGCATGCCCTTGACTTCGACGATCGACTCGATCACCGTGCCCTTCTCCAGCGTGTCGGGCAGCTTGCTGCGCCACACCCGGTGGATGGTCAGCCACTCCTTGAAGCGGGACAGGTCGGATGCGGCCTCCCAGGCTTGCTCGGGCGACAGCGGGACATCGATGGATCCGGAAAGCTTTGCCATAGTTCGCTTCTGCTACTCGCCCTTGTCTTTCAACGCGTTCTTCGCTGCCTCTTGCGCCTGGTCGACGACGCCGGCGAACTTGCCGTCGGTCTTCTCGTCGACGAAGTCACCCGCCTTCTCGATCGCCGAATTCACCGTGTCGGCGTTCTGGGCCAGCAGATCCTTCGCCTTGTCCAGGAATCCCATCATGTGTCCTTTTCTTCGGGTATTACGGGGATTCGTCGAGCCGCCACCACGGCTCGAATTCTATTGCGTCCGTGGGTTCTACGCGCCCACCCGGCTTGGGTACCGCGACCTTGACGTGCGCGGCGTCCGCAGCCGTGAGCAATCGCTCGATGGGCTCGGCCCAGGGGTGCGGCGCCAACCGGAAGGTGCACCAGTGGATCGGCACCAACAGCCCGCCGTTGACGTCCAGGTGCGCCCGAACCGCGTCCTCGGGATTCATGTGAATGTCGGGCCACTGCTTGTTGTAGGCGCCGACCGGCATCAGGGTGACGTCGAAAGGCCCATGTTCAGAACCGATTTCGGCAAAGCTCTTGGTATAGCCGGTGTCGCCGCCGAAGAATGCGCGGTGCGCCGGGCCGATGATTGCCCATGACGCCCACAGTGTGTTGTTGCGGTTGAGGAAGCGGCCGGAGAAATGACGAGCCGGCGTGCAGATCAGGGTGAGCTCGTCGATCTGGGTGCGCTCGTTCCAGTCGAGTTCGACGATGCGGTCGTCGGGGATGCCCCACTCGCGCAGGTGTGATCCGACGCCGAGCGGAACGACGAACGGGGCCCACTGGCTGCGGGCCAGCCCGATGATCGTGTCGATGTCCAGGTGGTCGTAGTGGTCGTGGCTGACCACGATCGCGTCCAGCGCGGGCAACGACTCGAGCGGCACTGGCGGCGGGTGCATACGACCCGGCCCGATCACGTCCGAGGGCGAACAGCGTTGGCTCCACACCGGGTCGGTGAGCACTCGGTAGCCGTCGATCTCCAGGAGCGCGGTCGAGTGACCGAACCAGCTGACCGCGACGCGGCCTGCCGGAGCGTCGAAGGTGCGGGGCTCGGGAGTGATCAGCGGGATATCGACGGCGGGCCGTGCCGCGGCGCGACCAGTGATCAACTCCCACAGGATGTTGCGCTGTTCCTCGGTGTCGAGATTGAACGAGGCCGGCTCGAGGTTGACGAACACACCGTCACGGAAGTTCGGTGAGCGCTCGGCAACACCGCGAATGTCGGCCGGCTGGGCACCGAGCGCAGCAGGAGTGCCGTGCAAAGCTCGCAGCACCCACCCGCCAGTGGCGAGCGAGACCGTCCCCACTGCCAGTCGCAGCGCCCCGCGCAGCATCCGATTAGGCTCCCCGGAACTTAGGCGGCCGCTTCTCTACCCGCGCGACCTGAGCTTCGATCACGTCCTGACTACCCCATGCCTTGTCGAACAATTCCTTCTGCACCGGTGACGGTTCCTCGATCGAGCCGTCGTCGTTGAGCACGCGCTTGGCGTGCTGCAGGGCCAGTGGTGCCAGACCGGCGATCTCGGCCGCCCACGCCTGCGCGTCGGCCAAAGTCCCGATCCGGTTGGCCATCCCGGTCTGCAGGGCCGTCTCGGCGCTCAAC
Source organism: Mycobacterium paraterrae (assembly GCF_022430545.2). Classification (NCBI taxonomy): domain Bacteria; kingdom Bacillati; phylum Actinomycetota; class Actinomycetes; order Mycobacteriales; family Mycobacteriaceae; genus Mycobacterium; species Mycobacterium paraterrae. Next base: position 851,081 of record NZ_CP092488.2, read on the forward strand.
TTCTCCGCAGTCAGCAGCATCGCCCGGGCGCGGCCATGGCCCACCAGCGACGACAGTCGGTGAATGCTCCAGTTGTCCAGCGCCAAACCGTATTTCGACGTCGGGAACTGGAAAAACGCCTCGGGCGCGACCACGCGAAGGTCGCACTGCATCGCCAGCTGCAGCCCCGCGCCGATCGCCGGACCGTTGATCGCGCCGACCACCGGGAGCGGCGCGGCGTCGAGCGCCTTGTGCAATTCGATCAGGCGGTCGGGATAGTCCGCGGCGAACGCGTCACCGCTGAGGTCGGCGCCGGCGCAGAACACCGTGCCCTGCCCGGTGAGCACGACAGCACGGACGTCGTCACCTGCGGCCTTCTCGATGGCCTCACGCAATTCCTCGACGAGCTGAGAATTGAGCGCATTGCGCCGTTCGGGGCGCTGCAATTCAATGGTCAGCACGTTGTCGACGCGGGTAACACCTATCACGGGCGCCGCTCCTCCTCATTGGCGCCGCTCCAGCGGCGCATAGCACGGTCGTCGGCGCGAATCACGACGCTAAGCCTATTAGCCTTCGGAAAGCCTGCCGAATCGGCGGTAGCCGAGACGTTCCCTTGGACGGACAGACCTGACAGGATGCTTCCCCGTGACGAGGCCCAACTTCCTGGTGATTGTGGCGGACGACCTCGGGTTCTCCGACATCGGCGCTTTCGGTGGCGAGATCGAGACGCCGAACCTGGACCGACTGGCTCACGCGGGAATCCGGTTCACCGACTTCCATTCCGCACCGGCCTGCTCCCCCACCCGGTCGATGTTGCTGACCGGAACCGATCACCACATCGCCGGCATCGGCACCATGCTGGAGGTCACGCCGCCCGGCTTCACGCCTCCACCGGGCTACGAGGGTTACCTCAACGACCGGGTCGTCGCGCTGCCGGAATTGCTGCGTGACGCGGGCTACCACACGTTGATGGCGGGCAAGTGGCATCTCGGCAATACCCTCGACCGGACGCCCTCAGCCCGCGGCTTCGACCGAAGCTTTGCGTTATTGCCCGGCGGCGCAAGCCATTACGGGGTCGTGCCCGGTGACCTGCTGCCCGCCATGTCGCGGTACGCCGAAGACGGCCAGTTCGTCTCCGTCGGCGAGGACTTCTATTCGTCGGACTTCTACGCCGACACCCTGCTGCGGTATCTGGGTGAGCGCCCGCACGACGACGACCGGTCGTTTTTCGCCTACCTGCCCTTCCAGGCCCCGCACTGGCCGCTGCAGGCGCCCGCGGACACCATCGCCAAATACCGCGGCCGCTACGACGCCGGCCCGGACGCGCTGCGCGACGAGCGGCTGGCCGCGCTCAAGCGGCTCGGACTGTGCCCGCCCGACGTCGTTCCTCACCCGGTGGTGCCCGACAGCGAACCAGAGTGGGACGAGATGACCGCCGACCAGCGGGCCCTGTCGGCGCGGGCCATGGAGGTCTACGCCGCCATGGTCGACCGGATGGACTACAACATCGGCAAGGTGGTCGACTACCTGAGCCAGACCGGCGAGCTCGACAACACCGTGGTGATCTTCATGTCCGACAACGGTGCCGAGGGTGCGATCGTCGAGGCGATGCCGATCCTCGGTGGTGCGATCGCCGGCGAAATCGAGCGGAACCTGGACAACAGCCTCGACAACATCGGTGCCCCCGACTCGTTCATGTGGTACGGACCGCGCTGGGCACAGGCCGCGACGGCGCCGTCCCGGCTGCACAAAGCGTTCACCACTGAAGGCGGGATCCGTGTGGTCGGCTTCGCGACCTGGCCGGGCTTCGACCGGCAGCAACAGATCGGCACCGCGTTCAGCACCGTCATGGACGTCGCCCCCACCGTCCTCGAACTGGCCGGGGTCACCCACCCGGGAACCGAATACCGCGGCCGCGAGATCGCCCCGATGCGCGGACGGTCGCTGGTGCCGTACCTGTCGGGCGAGTCCGAGTCGGTGCATGACGACGCGGTGGGAACCGGATGGGAGTTGTTCGGCCGCAGGGCGATTCGGCAGGGTAACTGGAAGGCCGTGCACCTTCCCCAGCCGTACGGCTCGGGGGACTGGCAGCTCTACGACCTCGCCGGTGATCCCGGCGAAATCGACGATCTCGCGGCCTCTCACCCCGACAAGCTCGCCGAATTGCTGCGCCTGTGGGATCGCTACGTCGACGAGACCGGTGTCGTCCTGGACCCCCTCACGTTCTTCGAGGCAGCAGCGGAGTGAAGCGGATCGGGACCGACCAGCTGCGCGAGGCCATACTCGACGACGGTTCCTTCGTCAGCTGGGACACCGAGCCGCTGGCGATCCCGACGAGTGAAACGTATTCGCGTGAGCTGACCGACGCACACGCCCGCAGTGGCTACGACGAATCGGTGCTGACCGGCGAGGGCCGCGTGTTCGGCCGTCGCGTGGCGGTCGTGGTCTGCGAGTTCGACTTCCTGGCCGGATCGATCGGGGTCGCCGCCGCCGAACGGATCACCGTCGCGATCCAGCGCGCAACCGCCGAACGGCTGCCCCTGCTGGCGTCCCCGTGCTCGGGCGGTACGCGCATGCAGGAAGGCACGGTCGCCTTTCTGCAGATGGTCAAGATCGCCGCGGCCGTCACCCTGCACAAGCAGGCCCACTTCCCGTACCTGGTCTATCTCCGACACCCGACCACCGGTGGGGTGTTCGCGTCCTGGGGCTCACTCGGCCACCTCACCTTCGCGCAGCCGGGCGCGCTGATCGGCTTCCTCGGCCCCCGGGTCTACGAGCAGTTGTACGGCGAGCCGTTCCCAACCGGCGTGCAAACCGCAGAGAACCTGGAGCGTCACGGCGTGATCGACGCCGTCGTGCCGCTGGAGGGGCTGCGCGACATCGTCGACCGGGCGCTCACCGTCGTCGCCGACGAGCCGGGCTCGGCACCGCAGCGGCCACTCGCAGAACCATTACCCGACATCCCGGCCTGGGACTCGGTGCTGGCGTCGCGGCGGCCGGACCGGCCCGGCATCCAGCACCTGCTGCGCCACGGATGCACCGACCAGGTGCTGCTGTCGAGGAACGAGCAGGGCGAGGCCGCGACGATGCTGCTGGCGCTGGCCCGGTTCGACGATCAGCCCGCGGTCCTACTCGGCCAGCAGCGCGTCACCGGCGGGCTGGTCGGGCCCGCCGCGCTGCGCGAAGCCCGCCGCGGCATGATGCTGGCCGCCGGTCTGCGGCTGCCGCTGGTGCTGGTGATCGACACCGCCGGTCCAGCACTGTCGGCCGAGGCCGAGGAGGGCGGGCTGGCCGGCGAGATCGCGCACTGCTTGGCCGAACTGGTCACCCTCGACACCCCGACCGTCTCGGTGCTGCTCGGCCAGGGCAGCGGCGGCCCGGCGCTGGCGATGGTGCCCGCCGACCGGGTGCTGGCGGCGCTGCACGGCTGGCTGGCGCCGCTGCCACCCGAGGGCGCCAGCGCCATCGTCTACCGCGACACCGACCACGCGCCCGAACTGTCTGCGGCGCAAGGGATCCGATCGGTCGATCTGCTGGCCTCGGGGATCGTCGACGCCGTGGTCCCCGAGCATCCCGACGCCGCCGACGAACCGGTCGAGTTCTCCACCCGACTGTCCGCCGCGATCGCCGTCGAGCTGGCCGCACTGCGCGGCCTGCCGGACTCCGCGCGAACGGCGGCCCGCCTGCGGCGCTATCGCGACATCGGACTGCCTTCAGCCTCCCGGTAGTCCGAGGTAGCGCTGAATCGTGGGGGCCAGCCAGTCGACGATCTCCTCACGGCTCATGGCGACGACAGGGGGAAGCTGCAATACGAAGCGGCATAAGGCCAAACCGAGTATTTGGGTGGCGATCAGGCCCGATCGCGTCAACGACTCCTCGGCCGGTATTAGTAGGGCAACCTGTGGCTGCAGCTGGCTCGAGAAGATGTGCTGCATCCGTTGCGCGGCTTCGGCGTTGGTGGCGCTGGAGCGCAGCAGGATCACCAGCGCCTCATCGCCCTCCCATCGCTCGAGGAAATGGCCGACCAGCGTGCGGCCCACCTGGGCGGGATCCAGGGCGGTGACATCGGGAAACCTCAGGTCGAATTCCGCTGCGGCGGCGAACAGCTGGTCCTTGTTACCGAAGTAACGCATCACCATCGACGGGTCGATCCCGGCGTCGGCCGCAATCGCGCGAATCGTGGCGGCTTGGAATCCGGCCGTGCTGAAACGCTCACGGGCCGCCGCCAGGATCGCCGCCTTGGTGTCCTCGGAACTCCTCCGCATGCCAACAACTGTAGGCCAACAACTGTTGACAGAATCTTCGGATCAGCGCACGATGTCACCAGCGATGCCAACAAGCGTTGACTTTGGAGATGGAGGATCCCATGAACGACGTCGATGTTCTCGTCGTCGGCGCCGGCCCGACAGGCTTGGCGCTGGCCACCGCCCTGATCTCGAACGACGTGCAGGTGGCCCTCGTCGATCGGCAGCCCGCCGCGGCCCACACCTCGCGCGCCGCGGCGGTCAACGCCCGCACCCTCGAGGTGCTCGAACGGGTCGACGTGTCGCGGCGATTGGTCAAGGCGGGACTCGTGTCCCCTCGGTTCACCGTCAGGCAGGGAGCGCGGATCCTGATGCCGGTCGATTTCACCGGGCTGCCGACCGCCTATCCGTACACGCTGATGATCTCGCAGGCTGACACCGAGGCGATGCTCGCCGAGCGACTCACCGAACTCGGCGGCGCCGTACTGCGCCCCAAGGAGCTGATCGGGCTTGCACAGGACCGCGACGGCGTCACGGCCACCTTCGCCGACGGCGACACCGTCCGGGCACGGTATGTGGTCGGTTGCGACGGCGGCCACAGCACGGTTCGCGAGCGGGCTGGAATCGGGTTCGCCGGAAGCGAATACGCCGAGTCGTTCGCGCTGGCCGACGTCCGGCTGGCCGGTGAAGTGCCCGACGACGAAGTGATCTTGTTCTATGCGATGAACGGCCTGACGGTGCTCGCGCCGCTGCCAGGACGGATCCATCGCATCGTGGCGCCCAGCGCGAACGCTCCGGAGGTGCCGTCGCTCGAGTTCGTCCAGGGCGTCCTCGACGCCCGGGGCTTCGGGCCCGGGCGGACCGTCGCGACCGAGCTGGTGTGGGGATCGCGCTTCCGCATCCATCACCGAGTGGCCGACACCTTCCGACGCGGACGTGTGCTGTTGGCCGGCGACGCCGCGCACGTGCACAGCCCCGCCGGCGGACAAGGCATGAACCTCGGCATCCAGGACGCCATGGCACTGAACGACGCGCTGGTTGAGGCTCTTCGCGGTGAATCGGACAACGTCCTGGACGTCTACAGCGCCGGCCGACGGCCGATAGCCCAGCAGGTGCTGGCGACGACGGGACGGCTGACCAGGTTGTCCACCATGCCCAGGGCGGTTCGGCCGGTGCGCAATGTCGCCATGCGGATCGCAGCCCACATTCCGCCGGTACGCACCCAACTGGCCTGGCGGCTGTCGGGTTTGGTCTACCGCTGATAGAGCGGGGCGGATCAACGCTTCACATTTTGCGGCGAGACTGCTACCACCGGAGCCCGGCACCCGGCGGTTCCCGTCAGGGCTCCCACAGCTAAGGGCGGTAATCAGGCATCATGGGCGGCATGGACGCTGGTGGGACCTCGCCTCGGGTTTTGGTTGTCGACGACGACTCTGACGTGCTCGCCTCGCTGGAGCGCGGTCTGCGGTTGTCCGGTTTCGAAGTCTCGACCGCGGTCGACGGCGCCGAAGCGCTGCGCAGCGCCACCGAAACCCGGCCGGATGCGATCGTGCTCGACATCAACATGCCGGTGCTCGACGGTGTGAGCGTGGTGACCGCGCTGCGGGCCATGGACAACGACGTGCCGGTCTGCGTGCTGTCGGCGCGTAGCTCGGTCGACGATCGGGTGGCCGGTTTGGAGGCCGGCGCCGACGACTATCTGGTCAAGCCGTTCGTGCTGGCCGAGCTGGTGGCGCGGGTGCGCGCGCTGCTGCGCCGGAAGGGCTCGACCCCGTCGACGTCGTCGGAGACGATCACCGTCGGGCCGCTGGAGGTCGACATCCCGGGCCGCCGCGCCCGGGTCAACGGCGTCGACGTCGACCTGACCAAGCGGGAGTTCGACCTGCTGGCCGTTCTGGCCGAGCACAAAACCGCGGTGCTGTCGCGCGCACAGCTGCTGGAGTTGGTGTGGGGCTACGACTTCGCCGCCGACACCAACGTCGTCGATGTGTTCATCGGCTACTTGCGCCGCAAGCTCGAGGCGGGCGGCGGCCCCCGCCTGCTGCACACCGTCCGCGGCGTGGGATTCGTACTGCGTATGCAGTGACGGGAGACCAGCAATGAACTTCTTGTCGAGGATCTTGACCCGTACGCCGTCGCTGCGTGCCCGCGTGGTGGTGGCCACCGCCATCGGCGCCGCCATCCCGGTGCTGATCGTCGGCGTGGTCGTCTGGTTCGGCATCACCAATGACCGCAAGGAGCGGCTGGACCGCCGCCTCGACGAGGCAGCCGGCTTCGCAATCCCGTTCCTGCCGCGTGGACTGGGCGAAATTCCCAAGTCGCCCAGCGACCAGGACGCGATCATCACCGTCCGGCATGCCAACGGCGAGGTCACCTCGAACACCACCGTCACGCTGCCTCAACTACCGGCCGGTTACGCCGACACCTATGTCAACGGAGTGCGCTACCGGGTTCGCTCCGTGACGATCCCGGCGCCGCACCCAATGCTGGTCGAAGTCGGCGCCACCTACGACGCCACCATCGCCGACACGAACAACCTGCACCGCCGGGTGCTGCTGATCTGTCTGTTCTCCATTGCCGCGGCGGCGGTATTCGCCTGGGTGCTTGCCACTTTCGCGGTGCGGCCGTTCAAACGGCTGGCGCAGCAGACGCGGGCGATCGACGCGGGCGACGAGAGCCCGCAGGTTCAGGTGCGTGGCGCCAGCGAGGCCGTCGAGATCGCCGAAGCCATGCGCGGGATGCTGCAGCGCATCTGGCAGGAGCAGAACCGCACGCTCGAAGCGCTGGCGTCGGCGCGCGACTTCGCCGCGGTGTCGTCGCACGAGCTGCGTACGCCGCTGACCGCGATGCGGACCAACCTCGAGGTGCTGGCCACCCTGGACCTTCCCGACGAGCAGCGCAAAGAAGTGCTCAGCGATGTGATCCGTACTCAATCGCGAATCGAGGCAACGCTTTCCGCGCTGGAGCGGCTCGCGCAAGGTGAGCTGTCGACGTCCGAGGACCACGTGCCGGTCGACATCACCGAGCTGCTCGACCGCGCGGCGCACGACGCGATGCGGATCTATCCCGACCTCGACGTGTCGCTGGCGCCGTCGCCGACATGCATCATCGTCGGCCTGCCCGCCGGTCTGCGGCTTGCGGTGGATAACGCGATCGCCAACGCCGTCAAGCACGGCGGCGCGACCAAGGTGCAGCTGTCGGCGGTCAGCTCGCGGGCCGGTGTCGAGATCGCCATCGACGACAACGGCAGCGGGCTGCCCGAAGAGGAACGCCAGATCGTGTTCGAGCGGTTCTCCCGCGGCTCGACCGCCTCGCACTCCGGCTCCGGGCTCGGCTTGGCGCTGGTTGCCCAGCAGGCGCAACTGCACGGCGGCGTTGCCTCGCTGGAGGAGAGCCCGCTCGGCGGCGCGCGCCTGCTGCTGCAGCTGCCCCCGCCGAGCTGAGGCTCTAGCGAGCGCCGAGCAGGTCGATGACGAAGATCAGCGTCTTGCCCGACAGCTGATGTCCCGAACCGGCCGGCCCGTAGGCCTGCTCCGGCGGAATGGTCAGCTGGCGCCGACCGCCGACCTTCATTCCCGGGATCCCGTCCTGCCAGCCCTGGATCAGACCCTGCAGCGGGAACGAGATGGATTGGCCGCGGCCCCACGAGCTGTCGAACTCCTCGCCCGACTCGTAGTCGACGCCGACGTAGTGCACCTCGACGGTGCCGCCCGGCTTGGCTTCGGCACCGTCGCCGACCGTCAGGTCTTCGATGACGAGCTGGGTCGGCGCGGGGCCGTCGGGAAACTGAACCTCAGGTTTGCTTGACACGGGGCCAACCCTAATCGGGCAGACTTGTGCGGTGACAACCGACAAAGACGCCTTGAGCCGAATCAACGAACTCGTCGCCGAGGAGAAGGCGCTGCGCGAACAGCTCCAGCATGGCGACATCGACGAGTCCGAGGAGCACAGGCGGCTGCGCGACTTGGAAGTGCAACTCGACCAATGCTGGGACCTGTTGCGGCAGCGCCGCGCGCTGCGCGAGACCGGCGGCGATCCTGGTGACGCCGCGGTGCGGCCCGCCGACGAGGTCGAGGGTTACCTGAACTGACCGATGGCTGCGCGTGACGTCGACGCGGTCATCGTGGGCGGCGGCCACAACGGCCTGGTCGCCGCCGCGTATTTGACCCGTGCCGGGCTGCGCGTGCAGCTCCTGGAGCGATTACCGCACGTAGGCGGTGCGGCGGTGTCCGCCGAGGTTTTCCCCGGTGTCGCGGCGCGACTGTCGCAATACGCCTACCTGGTCAGCCTGCTGCCGACCCGCATCCTGACCGATCTGGGCGCGACGGTCCAGCTGGCGCCGCGGCCGTACTCGTCGTACACCCCCGACCCGGCCACCGCGGGTCGCACCGGCCTGCTGGTCGGCCGGGAATCGACGTTCGGCGCGATCGGCGCGGGTGACGACGAGCGCGCCTTTGCCGAGCTCTATCGGCGCTGCCGGGTGGTGACCTGTCGACTGTGGCCGACGCTGCTGGAGCCGTTGCGGACCCGCGAGCAGGCGCGGCTGTCCGTCGGCGCCGACGACATCTGGCGGGACATGATCGAACGGCCGATCGGCGCCGTGATCGCCCAGACGCTCGGCAATGACGTCGTGCGCGGCGTGGTGGCGACCGACGCATTGATCGGCACCTTCGCCCGGCTCGACGACCCGTCGCTGCAGCAGAACGTCTGCTTTCTCTACCACCTGCTCGGCGGCGGCGATGGCGGCTGGCACGTCCCGGTCGGCGGGATGGGGGCGGTCAGCGCGGCGCTGGTCGGTGCCGCCGAAGGGGCCGACATCGTCACCGGCGCAGAGGTTTACGCGATCACACCGGGCGGCGAGGTGCGCTACCGGCGCGGCGACGACGAACACCTGGTACGCGCTCGCTTCGTGCTGTCGGGCGTCACGCCGACCACGTTGGCGGGCTTACTCGGCGAACCCGCGCCGGCCTCGGCGCCGGGCGCCCAGGTGAAGGTGAACATGGTGCTCACCCGGCTGCCGCGATTGCGGGACGAAAACGTCTCGCCAGCACAGGCTTTCAGCGGGACCTTCCACGTCAACGAGACCTGGACGCAATTGGACAGCGCCTACTCGCGGGCCTCGGCGGGCGTGCTGCCCGACCCGCTGCCGTGCGAGATCTACTGCCACTCATTGACCGACCCGAGCATCGTGTCGCCGGCGCTGCGCGAGTCGGGGGCGATGACGTTGACGGTGTTCGGCCTGCATACCCCGCACCCATTGTTCGACCGCGAGGCGCTCACCGACGCCGTCCTCAAATCACTCAATTCCGTTCTGGCCGAACCTATCCAGGACCTGGTGATGGCCGACGCGAACGGCTCGCCGTGCATCGAGACGACCACCACGACGGACCTGGAACGGCGGCTGGGCATGACCGCCGGCAACATCTTCCACGGCGGATTGGCCTGGCCGTTCGCCGACGACGACGATCCCTTGGACACCCCGGCACGGCGGTGGGGCGTGGCGACCGCACATGAGCGAATCCTGTTGTGCGGGTCGGGGGCCCGGCGTGGCGGAGCGGTCTCCGGTATCGGAGGCCACAACGCCGCGATGGCAGTGCTCGGCTTGCTCTAGGTGGTGGCGGACCCGCTTCGCCCGGCTACGCCGCGCTTGCGATCGCCACGGCTCCCTAGCGGGCGTCGATCGTGGGGTACTTGCGCTCGGTGTAACCGGTGTAGATCTGACGCGGGCGGCCGATCTTGCTCGGCTCGCCGTTCATCTCGCGCCAGTGCGCGATCCAGCCGGGCAGCCGGCCGAGCGCGAACAGCACGGTGAACATCCGGGTCGGGAAGCCGAGCGCCCGGTAGATCAGGCCGGTGTAGAAGTCGACGTTCGGGTACAGCTTGCGCTCGATGAAGTAGTCGTCGGTGAGCGCCGCCTCTTCGAGTTCCTTGGCGATGTTCAGCAGCTCGTCGTCGCCGCCCAGCTTGCCCAGGATCTTGTCGGCCTGCTCCTTGACGATGCGGGCGCGCGGGTCGTAGTTCTTGTAGACCCGGTGGCCGAAGCCCATCAGCTTCACGCCTTCTTCTTTGTTCTTCACCTTGCGCACGAACTCAGCCACGTCGTCGTCACTCTGGCGGATCTGCTCGAGCATCTCCAGCACGGCCTGGTTGGCGCCGCCGTGCAGCGGGCCCCACAGCGCGTTGATGCCACCGGAGATCGAGGTGAACAGGTTGGCCTGAGACGAGCCGACCAGCCGCACGGTCGACGTCGAACAGTTCTGCTCGTGGTCGGCGTGCAGGATGAACAGCATGTCCAGGGCCCGGACGATCTCAGGGTCGGGCTCGTAGGGCTCGGCGGGCAGACCGAACGTCATCCGCAGGAAGTTCTCCACCAGCGTCAACTTGTTGTCCGGGTAGAGGAACGGCTGGCCAACCGATTTCTTGTAGGCATAGGCCGCGATCGTCGGCAGCTTGGCCAGCAGCCGGATGGTGGACAGCTCGATCTCTTCGGTGTCGGCCGGGTCCAGCGAGTCCGGGTAGTAGGCGCTGAGCGCGTTGACCACGCTGGAGAGCACCGGCATCGGGTGGGCGTTGCGGGGGAAACCGTCGTAGAACCGCTTCAGGTCCTCGTGCAGCATGGTGTGCCGCTGGATCTGCTCGGTGAACTCTTCGAGTTGTTCCTTGTTCGGCAGCTCACCGTTGATCAGCAGGTAGCTGACCTCGATGAAGGTCGACTTCTCCGCCAGTTGCTCGATCGGGTAGCCGCGGTAGCGCAGGATGCCGGCATCACCGTCGATGTAGGTGATGGCGCTCTTGGTGGACGCGGTGTTGACGAAGCCGTTGTCGAAGGTCGTGTAGCCCGTCTTGGACAACAGCGGACCCAGGGCAATGCCGTCGGCACCCTCGGTGGCGTGGACGATTTCCAGGTCCAACTCACCACCCGGGTATTTGAGGGTGGCGGAGTCGTCGGTTGCGGCCACGGGAACCCCTTTGCGCTTGCGTGTGAATGCTGGCCCGGCTGGTTGCCTAAGCGCAAAGGTAGTCGTTACAGCGGCGGCTTGCCTGCCCGGGGGTGAGGTCGCCGATTACTCGGCTTTACTCGATCTTGACTGCCTGTTGAATCCCCACCCGGACGATCGGGTACGTGACTACGCTTCAAGCCGTGGAGCTGGGGGTTTTGGGACCTCTTCAGGTCCGACAAGACGGGGTGCCCGTCGCCGTGCCGGGCACCAAACCGCGCGCGATCCTGACGATGCTTGGGTTGCAGAGCGGGTCGGTTGTGTCGGCCGACACACTCGTCGAATTGCTCTGGGGCGAAAATCCGCCGCGGACCGCCGCCAAGGCCCTGCAAACCCACATTTCATTACTGCGCCGCGCCCTCGGCGACGGCTTTGTTTTGACCGAGGGATCGGGCTGGACGCTGGCCGACAGCGACGTCGACGCCGCACGGTACAAAGCGGCGGCCCGACTGGGACGTGATGCCGCCGCGGCCGGCGACAGCAGCCGAGCCGTCGCCCGCTTCGATGAAGCGCTTGCGCTATGGCGCGGTATCCCCGAACTGCCCGATGGCCACCGCGGAAGATCTGAGAAGACGCGCTGGGTCGAAGGCCACGCCGCGCTCGTGGAGGATCGAGCCGAGGCGCTGCTCGCGACCGGTCGCGCCGCGGAAGTCATCGGCGATCTCGAGGCAGCGGTTGCGGAAGCGCCCCTGCGTGAAAGGCGTTGGGGGCAACTGATGCGCGCCCTGTATCGGGCTGGCAGACAGGGCGAAGCCCTTGCCGCCTATCAACGGGCGCGATCGCTCCTTGCCGACGAACTCGGGGTCGATCCCGGACCGGAGCTGCGGCGAATCGAGGCCGCGATCGTCGCGCAGGATGCCTCGCTTGATGTCCCCGCGGCACGGAACCTTCCAGCGGTGACCCGCGCCGTCACCTTCCTCCTGACTGACATCGAGGGCTCGACCGTCGCTTGGGAAGCGGACGCCACCGCGATGGGAGTCGCGCTGGCGCGCCACGACGAACTCGTCGAGCGGGTCGTCACCTCACGTGGCGGACTGCTGATCAAGACCCGCGGCGAGGGTGACGCGACGTTCTCGGTCTTCGACCGGCCCTCCGCGGCGGCGGCCGCCGCTATCGAGCTGCAAGACGCGATCGTCCACGAGCCATGGGCGTTGCGCGAGCCCATGCGTGTGCGGGTGGCACTGCACACTGGTGAAGCCGAGCTGCGTGACGGCGACTACTTTGGTCGAGCGGTCAATCGGGCCGCGCGCTTGCGATCGCTGGCCGAGGGTGGCCAAATCCTGTGTTCGGGTGCGACCGCCGAGCTGGTCATCGACTCTCTGCCCGACGACGTGTTGCTCATCGATTTGGGGATGCGCCAGCTCAAGAACCTGACGCGCCCCGAGCACGTTTTCGAGCTCCGCCTAGAGACCGCTGACGACCATCGCCAAGAAGTCGCTCCGGAAGCGCCCATCGAGCGACCGAGCCTGCCCGCGGTGCTCGCTGGCCACGGGCCGTTTGTCGGCCGCGGGCACGAGCTGGGCCAGCTCTTTTCCGTGTGGCAGACCACGCTCGCCGGTGGCACGAACGCCGCGCTGATCGCGGGCGAACCCGGCGTGGGCAAGACGCGACTGGCTGGCGAATGGTCCCGGCAGGCCTACGAGCAAGGCGCACTGGTGATTTACGGCCGCTGTGACGAGGACCTCGGTGCGGCGTATCAGCCGTTCGCGGAAGCCCTGCGTTCGCTGGTGCCCTGCTTAGCCAGCAAAGGCCTTCGGGGGCTGCGCGGCGTGGAAGCTTTACTGGCGCTGGTTCCCGGATTGACCGATGTGTTGCCCGATCTGGCCGCGCCGACCCGCTCCGACCCGGATACCGAACGCTACGCCTTATTCGACGCAGTCGTTGCGGTGTGCGAACTCGCCTGCGCTAGCTCACCGGTCGTCTTGATCCTCGACGACCTGCACTGGGCCGCCAAGCCAACACTGCTTCTGCTGCGTCATCTCCTGCGCTTTGGTGACCACGCCCGCATGCAGATCGTCGGAACGTACCGCGGCACCGACCTGGACCGTACGCACCCTCTGGCGGCGATGCTCGCCGACCTCCACCGCGACGGCACTGCCTGTCGCATTCAGCTCGGAGGTCTCGACGAGAACGACGTGACCACCTACGTCGCCGAGGCCGGCTACGACGACGAAGAGCTGGCCCGGGCTTTGGCCTCCGTCACCGGCGGCAATCCGTTCTTCCTCATCGAGGCGCTACGCCATGTCGACGAGAGTGGCGGCGTATGGGACCCGAGCACCCTGCCGCAGGGCGTCCGAGAAACCGTGAGCCGCCGCCTCTCCCGGCTTTCAGTGGAGACGAACACAGCGCTCGCCGCGGCTGCAGTTGTCGGCAGCCGATTCTCAGTCGACCTCGTCGAACAGGTGGTCGACGAGGATCTGGTCGACGCATTCGACGAGGCGTGCAAGGCCGGCCTCGTCATCGAAGAGCCCGGTGGTAGATACCGCTTCAACCACGCCATCGTCCGGCAGTCGCTGCTCGCTGAGCTTCCTTCGGTGCGGCGCCTGCGGCTGCACCAACGCATCGCCGTGACGCTGGAGACTCGGTCCGGCGCCGACGATGAGCTGCTGGCTGATCTGGCCTACCACTACTTCGAATGCGCGTGGGCGGGTAACGCTGCCAAGGCCGTCGACTATTGCCGGCGTGCAGCAGATCAGGCGATGGCCCGCCTCGGTTACGAGGGCGCGGCCGACCTCTACGATCATGCACTGCACGCGCTGGAGGAGATCGACGACGAGCTGCCCGACCGCGACGATCAGGTCGCCGATCTATTGGTTGCGCGTTGCGAGGCTCTCCTGGCCGCAGGTGACGTGACTACGGCAACGGGCGCGGTGGCGCAATTGCAAAGAGCCACAGCCGATTCCGCCCGGCTAGCGGCATGGGCGACGTGCTTCGACGGCGAACTCGCCATGCTGGTGCATCCTGAGCGACTGGATGAGATCGAGACGGCGCTGGCGGCGGCGGCCAGCACATTGGCCGAATTGAACGACGCCGCAGGAGAAGCGAAGGCGCACACCGTGCGAGCGACGTGCCTTGCCCGCCTAGGTAGGGTCGGCGACTGCGAAATCGCCTTGGACGACGCGTTGACCGCGGCACGGCGCGCTGGTGAACACCGCCGGGTGAACGCGGTCTTAGCGGGCGCACCGCTGGCGGCGCTCTGGGGGCCCAACCCGGTTCCGCGTGCAGGCGGGCGGTGTCTGGACGTGGTTCGGCTGCTGCGGATTACCACCGATTCGCCAGCGGTCGAGGCGACGTCGACGCGATGCCAGGCCGTGTTGGAGGCTTTCCGTGGCCGCGCCGAGGCGGCGCGGCGGATGATCGACTCGGCTCGGCGCACGGTCACCGAACTCGGCCTGCGCCACGCCCTTGTCGAAGTCGAGCAGTTCTCGGGCATCGTCGAACTCGTCGCAGGCGATCCTGCTGCCGCCGAGCCGCATCTGCGTCAGGCCTATAACGGTTTTCGCCGGATGGGGCTCGACGCTGATACCGCCGAGACGGCCGCGCTGCTGGGCCGCGCCTGCCTCGCGTTGGACCGGGAAGCCGAGGCAGACGAATTATGTACGGAGAGTCAGCTTCTCGCTGGCCACGCGCTTAAGCCCGCGATCGCATGGCGCACGCTGCGGGCGCAGCTGCTGTCGCGCCGCGGTGATCACGACCAGGCCCGTCGGATTGCCGAGGCTGCTGTGGCTCTGGCCGAGCGGACCGATGCGTTGGTCGACCACGGAGACGCATGTCTTTCGCTGGCAACGGTCTTGAGCACCGCCGGTGACGACACTGCAGCCCGCGCAACCGCCGAACAGGCGGCGAATCTCTACGAGCGGAAAGGGGCTGCGGCACTTGCGGAAAGGGCACGGAGCTTACTGGGTGAACGCGATCTCCCAAGCGTCCCGGCTCCACCCGAAGCGCCGGGCGTCAAGCCGGACAACGCGGCCGTGCGGGTGGGCGAACGCGTGATGGATGCAATTCATCGCAACGCCTGGGATGAGGTGGAGCGGCTGTTCGCGCCCACAGCCTCGGTCGAGAGCCGCCGGAAGGTCGTCGGCTTTAAGGCGCCGTCAGCCGTGGTACGAAGTGGCAATAGGCGCGATTTCGAGACGGGCGCGACGCGGGTCGACCACGTCATTATCGCCGCCCGAGGCGATCGGCTAGCGCTCGCTCGTTTGGTGGCGGGCACCGCCGATACGAGTCCTGGTGCGCCACGCGATGAGTATCTACAGCTATACAGCATCGACGAAGAGGGCCGGATCGCATCACAGGTGTGGTTCGACGTCGAAGACATCGACGCAGCGGTCGCCGAACTCGACTCCCTGCACATACGATTCGAGCAAGAACAATCACAGACACGGTGGCTCGAGAACTCCGCGACTCGGGCCGACGACCGATTTGAAGAGCTCTTTGCGGAGAGGCGCTGGGATGAGATCGGCGCGCTGCTCACAGACGACATCCGGGTGGAAGACCGCCGAAAAGGGGTTCGCCGACAGAGCAACGACCGCGCGGCAGAACTCACCAGTATCCGCGCTATCGCCGACTTAGGGGGCGAAAGATTCACTTGCACGCCGCTGGCGCTGCGCGGCGATCGTGTGTGCTTGAGCCACCTACGGTTAGAGGGCAGCGACGCGCGGCCGGATAAATTCGACGCCGGCGGGTTGATTGTTGACGCATTGTCAATCACCGAAGTCGATGCCGACGGGATGATTGTCGCCAGGACGCATTTTGATGCCGACGATTTCGAGGCTGCAATCGCGGAGCTCGACTCCCGTTACCTCGCCGGCGAGGCGGCGCCCTACGCGCACACATGGTCGGTCATCATGGGTGCCTACGCGGCAGTCAACCGACACGAGATCGCTCCGACGACAACGGACTTCGCGAGCATGGACCACCGCCAGGGCACAAAATTCGCGCCCGGTGAGCTGATCGCATATCTCCGCGCCACCTGGGATCTAGAACAACAAGACCGTACCTACATCGAGGCGGTCC
Organism: Mycobacterium paraterrae; assembly: GCF_022430545.2. Classification (NCBI taxonomy): domain Bacteria; kingdom Bacillati; phylum Actinomycetota; class Actinomycetes; order Mycobacteriales; family Mycobacteriaceae; genus Mycobacterium; species Mycobacterium paraterrae. The sequence continues at coordinate 867,318 of NZ_CP092488.2, forward strand.
ATCGGCTGGATACCTTCGAAGCGGTCGTCACCCATGTCACGCGTGGAAGCTCAAGAGACGGATTCGACGCCGAGTGGCGCGAAGTCTTCCTTCTCGCAATCCAAGGCGAGCTGCTCAGCCGCTGTGAGCTGTTCGATGAGTCGGACATCGACAGGGCGCTCGAGAGATTCGATCAGCTCAGCCTTCCGACACCAGGTTTGGAAAATGCGGCAACCCTAGTGCTCAAGGATTACCTTGCGCGTTTTGCCGCCCGCGACTGGGACGTGATGGCTGAGACACTGGCTGACAATTTTGTGACCGACGATCGTCGACGGGTGGTGAACGCCGGGGTCCGGCGTGGGCGAGATGCCGAAATCGCGAACATGCGCTCTTTTGCCGACTTTGGGATGCTAGACATCACGCCGACCGCCATTGCAACCCGCGGCGAACGCCTGGTCCTCTGTCGTCACTCCGTGTCATTCCACGACGGAACCGAGCCTTCCAGTGACGTGATCGGCGTTGTCGAGATTGACGTCGACAATCGGATTTTAGCCCACGTCATGTTCGACGCCGACGATTTCGACTCCGCCCTCGAGGAGCTCGATGCGCGCTACGCCGCCGGGGAAGCAGCCGTCCATGCTGAGGTGTGGTCGGCGATAGCCGAGGTATTCGCCGCGTTGAATCGGGGTGAAATGCCCTTGGCCTCAACGAACTTGGTCGACGTCGACCATCGATCGCTCGCAGTGATCGGGTCGGGCGGCCTGATGGCGCACCTCCAGGCGGCGTCGGAAGATACACCAGGGGGCCGAATTTATATCGAGACCGTTCATCGGCTGACCGACCTCGGCGCGGTCACTACACATGTGGCGAAGCTGACGTCACGAGAAGGGTTCGATGCCGAATGGCGTATAGCTAGCCTCTTCATGGTCAGCGGCGGGCTGGTTGAGCGCTACAAGTTTTTCGACGAGGCCGACCTCGACAGGGCGATCACGCGGTTCGATCAGCTCAGCAGGCCCACTCCAGGGTCGGGAAACGCGGCAAGCCAAGTGGCCGAACGCTTCTTGTTGTATTTCGGTTCCTGCAACTTCGATGCGATGGCGCAACTACAAGCCGTCGACATTTACCTCGACGATCGCCGCCGAGTAGTGAACGCAGGAATTCGGCGTGGCCGGGATGCGGCGGTCCAAGATGCACGCGCCAACGCGGACGTAGGGGCCAACAAGGTAGCGTCGAGCGTTATCGCAACACGCGGCGAACGCCTCGCCCTTTGCCGTGCCCGATACTCGGGTAGCGCCGAGCCACCCGAGACGTTTCACGTCGATGTCCTCAGCATCTACGAGATCGACGCCGACGAGCGGATCGCCGCGATCGTCACGTTTGGCCTCAATGACTTCGATGCCGCGATCGCCGAGCTTGACGCTCGCTACCTGGCCGGGGAAGCGGCCGACCACGCGAACGCCTGGTCGATAGTCGCGGGTTGCTACGCCGCGCTGAACCGGCGTGAAATCCCCGGCACAACGACAAACTTCGTCAACGTTGACCACAGAAGGCGTACGACACCGTTCGCGGCCGGGGACGTCAAGGCCTACACCCGCGCCGCCTGGAGCCAAATCCCGGATATCAGCTTCCTCATCGAATCCGTGCATCAGTTGAGCGATCTCGGCGCCGTCATCACTCACGCGCTCCGTGGGACCTCACAAGAGGGCTTCGAGGCGGAGTGGCGCGAAATCCATCTCATGACGCTCGACGGCGACCTCTTCAATCGCAGCGAATTCTTCGACGAGGCAGACCTGAACGCGGCGCTTGCCACGTTCGAGGAGCTAAACCGGCCCACAACGCATTTGGAGAACACGGCAAGCCGAGTGGATACGCGCTTTCAGGCGTGCTTCGCCGCCCGCGACTGGGACGCAATGGCCGCGATGGTGTCCGATGGCTTTTCGATCGAAGATCGGCGTCGAGTCGTGAACATGGGGAACTTGCAGGGTCGAGATGCCGAAATCGGCGTGCACTCATACGCGGTTGTCGGATCCGAGAATGTGACATCAACGGTCATTGCGACGCGCGCACAGCGTCTCGCCCTAAGTCATTACCGATTCTCGGGACCCGACCAACGGCCCGACGCATTCCGCATCGAGATGCTCGCGCTCGTCGAGATCGATGCCAATGACCGGATGGCAGCGGTCGTCGTGTTCGACGCCGACGACATGGACGCCGCCATTGCCGAACTTGATGCCCGCTTTCTCACCGGCGAAGCGTCGGCCCACGCGCATGTGTGGTCGGTGATCGCCAGTGCCATTGCTGCGCACAATCGGCGCGAACTCGCCCCAACGACACCGGATGTGGTGAGTATCGACCATCGGCGCGTGGCGGCGTTTGCGCCGGGCGAAGGCATCGAATACCTCCGCGCTGGTTGGGACCTCGACCAAATCCTCAATATCTACATCGAGACAGCACATCGCTTGAACGATCTCGGCGCGGTTTTCACCTGGACTGGACAAGGAAAATCACACGAGGGCTTCACCGCCGACTGGCGCGGCGCCATCCTGATGACGGTTGACGGCGAAATGGTCGCCCGTAGCGAGGTATTCGACGAGAAAGACCTAGAGACAGCTCTCGCAACATTCGATCAGCTCACCCGGTCGGAGCCGCGGCTGGAAAACGCGGCAACGCGGACGTTGAACCGCGTACACGCGTACTTCGCCGCACGCGACTGGGCGGCGCTGGGAACGGTGATGGCGACGGACGTGGTCGACGAAGATCGTCGCCGAGTCGCGAACGCCGGCATGCGGCGCGGTCGCGACGCGGTGGTCGGGGGTGTGCAGACGGCCGCGGACTTGGGCGCACGCCGCATAGCGATGACCGTCATCGCGATTCGCGGAGATCGCCTCGCTTTCTGTCGTTTTCGGTACTCAGGTCAAGACCAGCGGCCCGAGGCGTTCTACAGCGAGGCACTCGGCGTATTCGAGATCGACGTCGACGGGCGGGTGGCAGCCCACGTCGCCTTCGACCTCGAAGACTTCGACGCAGCCATCGCGGAGCTTGATGCCCTCTATCTGGCGGGCGAAGCGGCCGCCTACGCGCACACGTGGTCTCGCGTCACGCGCGCGTACGCGGCGCTCAACAGGCGCGAACTCCCACCGACTGCGCAGGACTGGGTGAATATCGATCACCGGAAGCTTGCACCAATCGCGGCCGGTGATCTCGGCGCATACCTTCGCGCGACGTGGGATCTCTCGCCACAATCCGGTATCTACATCGAAAACGTTCATCGCTTAAGCGAAATAGGAGCGGTCGTCACCCAGGTGGTGAATGGGCTCTCACATCAAGGCTTCGACGCCGAATGGCGCACGATCGACCTCGCAATGTACGAAGGCGATGAGATCAAGCGTTCCGAGCTGTTCGACGAAGCAGACCTCGACGCCGCACTGGCCCGGTTTGACGAACTCAGTCGGCCGGCGCGGTTCGAAACTACGGCAAGCCAAGCAGCCGAACGCTTTTCGACGGCCTTTGCGGACAGAGATTGGGAATCTATGGCGCAGATACTGGCCGCTGATATCTCCGTGGACGATCGCCGACGCGGTATAAATGCCGGTCTTGAGCGCGGCCGGGAAGCTGTCATCGAAGACCTGAGGGCGACCATCAACGCTGGACTCTCGAACGCGACCGCGACAGTCATAGCGACCCGGGGCGAGCGTCTCGCCCTCACCCGATTTCACCTCTCCGAGCGAGAGCAGTCGCCTCAGGCATTCAAAGTCGAAGCCCTCCATGTCTACGAGATCAACGACGACGGCCAGACCGCCACGGTGGTGATTTTCGACCCTGACGACTTCGAGGCGGGTTTCGCCGAACTCGGCGCCCGGTACCTCGCTGGCGAAGCAGCCAGCTACACGTGCACATGGTCGGTGATTGCAGAGGGCTGCGCCCGGGCCAATCGGCACGAACTTCCGTTGACGACATCGGATCACGTTTACATCGACCATCGACCGCTTGTGGCGATCGACGGCGTCGATTTCGCCGCATCTATAGGTGCCTTATGGGACATCACTTCGGCCTTCAGCGTCTACTACGAGTCGGTACATCAACTGGGCGAGCTTGGAGCGGTCGTCACCCAGGTGGTGAAAGCGACTACGCACGAAGGCCTTGACACCGAATTGCGAATGATTTTGCTTGCCACGGTGGAGGGCGGGCTTCACAGTCACCTCGAAGTTTTCGATGAGGCAGATCTGGACGCAGCACTCGCGCGGTTTGACGAACTGCAACAGCAGCTTCGGCGGTTGGAAAACACAGCAAGTCAAGTGTTCGAACAGTTTTCGGCACGCTACGTTGCCCGCGACTGGGACGTCGTGGCGGACATGCTGGCCGATGACATTTTCAACGACGATCGTCGTCGAGTGGTAAACGCCGGGTTACGACGCGGTCGAGCTGCCACGATCGCAAGCATGCAGGCGTCGGCCGCCTTCGGGCTCTCGGCAATTACATCAACGGTTATCGCGACGCGCGGCGAGCGCCTGGCCCTGAGTCGCGACCGCTTCTCAATCCGCAATCAGGGCCTTGAGGAGATTGTTACCGAGGTGCTCGGCATCGTTGAGATCGATGCCGACGAACGAATCGTCGCGCGTCTCGCCCTCGACCTCGATGACTTCGACGCGGCCATCGCTGAGCTTGACGCTCGCTATGTCGCTGGCGAAGCGGCGGCCCACGCGGACGTCTGGTCGGTGATGACGGAGGGCTACGCACTTTCCAATCGACGCGAATTTCCCCCGACGACCCCGGATCACGTTCACATCGATCATCGAGCGCTCGTGTCGAGCGATGGCGTTGACTTGGCCGCGTCTTTAAGGGCGTTGTGGGACATCACTTCGTCCTCCAGCTTCTATGCCGAAGCTGTGCACCGGCTGGACGAACTCGGAGCCGTCGTCACCCACGTGGTGAAAGCGACCACGGAAGGCGGTCTTGACGCCGAAGTGCGGATGATTGGCATGGCAATCGTCGAAGGGCAGGCCTTCAGCCGCGTCGAGTACTTCGACGAGGCCAAGCTTGACGTCGCGGTCGGGCGGTTCGATGAAATGCACGCGCGGACAACGCGATTGGAGAATGCGGCCAGCCAGGTAGAGCACCGCTTCTTTGCATACTGGGGTGCCCGCAACTGGACGGTGATGGCCGAAATACTTGCCGAAGAAAGTTTCATCGATGACACTCGGCGCAACGTGGCGAATGTCGGATTCTGGGACGGTCGCGATGTCGTGGTCGCGAATATGCAAGTCCTGGCCGAGATTTCAGCTGCTCAAGACACAACGTTGACCGTCATCGCGACCCGAGGGGAGCGCCTCGTCCTGACTCGGAGACATTCGCCGAACCGCGACCCGAGCAACGGGGAGTTCGTCTCCGAGGGCCTCATCATCGCCGAGCTCGACGCCGACGATCGGATCAAGGCACACATCCAGTTCGACGCCGACGACATCGACGCCGCCCTCGCCGAGCTTGACCATCGCTACCTCGCCGGCGAAGCGGCCGCGCATACACACACTTGGTCGGCGATTGCCGGGACATTCGCCAAGATCAACCGGCACGAGATTCCCGCGACGACCCCGAATGCGGTTTTCATCGATCGTCGACCGCTTATATCGATCGAGGCCGTAGACGCAGCCGCATTGCTCTCCGCCGCATTGGAACTCACACCCCACGTCCGCATGTACGTCGAGGCGGTGCACCGGCTTAGCGGCATCGGGGCAGTCGTCAGCGTTGTGGCTCGTGCAACCTCAGAAGAGGGTTCCGACGTAGAGTGGCGGCTGATCGACATAATGATGTTCGAGGACGACCGGCTGAGTCGCTGCGAAGCCTTCGACGAAGCCGACCTCGACGCCGCGCTCGCCCGCTTCGACGAGCTCGATCGACCTTAGGGTTGTAGACGTTCGATACGCCCGCCGATGACGCGAATTCGGTTGTGCAGCCGGTCTTCTCGGCCCTGCCAGAATTCCACCTCGTCGGGGGCGATGCGATACCCGCCCCAGTTGGGCGGCACCGGAACTTTCTCCTCGTCGGCGAAACGCCGAGTCACTTCGTCCAGCTGGTCGATGAGCGCGGCCCGCGACGCGATCGGCTGCGACTGGTGCGACGCCCACGCGCCGAGCTGCGAGCCGCGCGGACGGTTGTTCCAATAGGCCTCGGTAGCTTCGGGCTCGACCTTGGTCACCGGACCGCGGATGTGGAACTGCCTGTTCAGCAGGTACCACGGGAAGGTGGCTGACGCGAACGGCGTCGCGGCCAGTTGGTTGCCTTTCGCCGAGTCGTAGTTGCTGAAGAACACGATGCCGTCTTCGTCGACGCCTTTGCACAGCACCGACCGAGTGACTGGCTTTCCCTCGCTGACGGTGGCCAGCACCATCGCGTTGGGTTCGGCCACGCCCCCCCGCTCCGCATCGCCAATCCACGTGCGCAACAACGCAAGCCAGCCGTCGTCGAGCCAGTCGACATCGAGGTCGGGGCTGCCGTCGCGCTCCTTGGAGCCGTACTCCTTACGCATCGCGGCCAGGTGGTCGTTGTCGGGTCCCGCCATTGCACCGACGTTACCCGCGTTCACCAGCGACGATTCGGGCACCCGAATTTGTCGGGGGTGACTGCGATGATGACGTCATGTCCTCGATCGCCTCGCCTCCGGCAGCCGCAAACCGTGTGGGTCGCCTTGAGGTGCTGTTTGAGGAGTTGGCGGAATTAGCCGGTCAGCGCAACGCGATCGACGGCCGCATCGTGGACATCGTCGCCGAGATCGATCGTGACGAATTGTGGGGAGCCACCGGTGCGCGGTCGATCGCGGCGTTGGTGGCCTGGAAATTGGGTCTTTCGTCGGCCAACGCCCATGCCATCAGTGCCGTGGCGCATCGCAGGGAGGAGTTTCCCCGCTGCACGGCCGGCATGCGCGAAGGACGTTTGTCGCTGGATCAGGTCGGGGTCATCGCCGCCCGCGCCGGGGAAGGTTCTGACGAGCATTACGCGCAGCTGGCGGCGGTGGCGTCGGTCCACCAGCTGCGCACCGCGGTCAAGCTCGAACCCCGGCCCGACCCCGATCCCGGCCCACCGCCGGAGCCCTCGATCACCCACGGCGGCGATGAGCGATTCAGCTGGTGGCGGATCAAACTCCCCCACCACGACGCCGCGAAGTTCGACGCCGCGCTGGCCTCGCATCGCGACGCGCTGGTCGCGGCGTGGAAACGCGACCACGACAACGCCGCTCACGCCACCGAGCAGCGACCTCCGATGCCGGGCACCCTCGATGCGTTTATGCGTCTAGTCGAGGCCGGCTGGGACACCGAAGTCGCCGCCCGCCCGCACGGCCAGCACACCACCGTGGTGGTCCACCTCGACATCGCCCAACGCCTCGCCGCACTGCACCTGGGACCACTGCTCTCCGACGCCGAGCGCCAATACCTGACCTGCGACGCCACCGCCGAAGTCTGGTTCGAACGAGACGGGCGGCCCATCGGGGCCGGGCGAACCACCCGGCTGATCAACCGGCGACTGCGCCGCGCCCTCGAACATCGGCACCGCATGTGCGCCGTCCCCGGCTGTGGCGCCACCCGCGGGCTACACGCCCACCATCTCCAACACTGGGAAGACGGCGGCCCCACCGAGTTACCCAACCTGGTCCTGCTCTGCCCCTATCACCACCGGCTGCACCACCAAGGCGCCATCACGATCAGCGGACCCGCCACCAACGTCACCGTTACCGACGAAGACGGACAACAGCTCAATCCCGGATCGCTGGCGCGCCCACCAACCACATCGCCACCCGCGGTGCCGCCCTACCCGGGACCGACCGGCGAGCGCGCCGACTGGTGGTGGTACGACCCCTTCGAACCCCAACCACCACCCACACTCAACTGAACCCGGGCTGCAGCCGAGGCGTTGGTTACCGACCGGTAGCAAACGGCCTAGACCGCCGTGGGAGAATCCGCATATGACTGTCATCTCGGACAAGGTCCCGGAGAATTTCGTTGCCGGACTCGAGGGCGTGGTGGCGTTCACCACCGAGATCGCCGAGCCTGACAAGGACGGCGGCGCCCTGCGTTACCGCGGTGTCGACATCGAAGACTTGGTGGCTCAGCGCGTCACGTTCGGTGACGTCTGGGCTTTGCTGGTGGACGGAAAGTTCGGCAACGGGCTGCCGCCCGCCGAGCCGTTCCCGCTGCCGATCCACAGCGGCGACGTCCGCGTCGACGTCCAGGCCGGCCTGGCGATGCTGGCGCCGATCTGGGGCTACGAGCCGCTGCTCGACATCGACGACGACACCGCCCGCGACCAGTTGGCCCGCGCGTCGGTGATGGCGCTGTCCTACGTCGCGCAGTCCGCTCGCGGTATCTACCAGCCCGCGGTTCCGCAGCGGCTCATCGACGAATGCCCAACGGTCACAGCACGTTTCATGACGCGCTGGCAGGGTGAGCCGGATCCGAAGCACGTCGAGGCCGTCGACGCCTACTGGGTCTCGGCCGCCGAGCACGGCATGAACGCGTCCACCTTCACCGCCCGGGTGATCGCCTCCACCGGTGCCGACGTCGCGGCTTCGCTGTCCGGGGCGGTCGGTGCGATGAGCGGCCCCCTCCACGGCGGTGCGCCGGCCCGGGTGCTCCCGATGCTCGAAGAGGTCGAGCGGACCGACGATGCGCGCGGGCTGGTGAAGGGAATTTTGGATCGCCGCGAGAAACTGATGGGCTTCGGGCACCGGGTGTATCGCGCCGAGGACCCGCGTGCCCGCGTCCTGCGCGCGACCGCCAAGCGGCTGAATGCGCCGCGCTACGAGGTCGCCGCGGCCGTCGAGCAAGCCGCGCTGGCCGAGCTGCGCGAGCGGCGTCCAGACCGCGCGATCGAGACCAACGTCGAATTCTGGGCCGCGGTGATCCTCGACTTCGCTCAGGTCCCTGCCCGGATGATGCCGGCGATGTTCACCTGCGGCCGCACTGCGGGGCTGGTGCGCGCACATCCTCGAGCAGAAACGGCTGGGCAAACTGGTTCGCCCGGCCGCTATTTACGTCGGACCCGGTCCGCGGAGCCCGGAATCGGTCGAAGGCTGGGCCGAGGTCAACCCGGCTGAGGGTTAAGCCAATTCGCGAATGCGTTCCACCACGCGACTGCGCAGCGACGGCGCCGGAGCGGCAGCCGCGACCTCGACCATGTCGGCGACCGAGGTGAACTTGACGCGTGGCCGGTCGGCCACTTCGCCGCGGGCTATCTCGGCGGCGTCGATGGCCCGCCATCCCTTGGCATCAACGATCTGCGGCTGACGCTGCCGGACGAGCCGGTCCAGCGCCGAGGGCTTTGCGACCGGGTCGCGCAGCAGGCCGGCGTTGTAGTCGTCGACCAGTCGTTGCACGGTCTGTGCCGCACACGACTTGTTGGTGCCGATGAAGCCGGTCGGACCGCGTTTGATCCATCCCGCGACGTAGGCCCCCTCCGCCTGTGTGACGCGGCCGCCGTCGTTGGGCACCACGCCGGCCTCGTCGTCGAACGGCAGGTCTTTAATGGCCTTGCCGTGGTAGCCGATTGACGTCAATACGAGTCCAGCGTCGATGGTCTGCACCTCGTCGGTGCCGGTGACGGCGAACTCCATTCCGCTCGCTCGCCGCTGACCCAGCACGCGCTGCGGAGTCAGGTTGTAAGCCAACCGGATTCGGGCCCGCGACATCGCCGGATTCTCGGCGTGACCGAGGGTGCTGAGCACCTCCAGCTTTTGCTTGGTCAGCATGTCGGTGGCGGTGGCCAGCCCACGCCGCACCGCCCCGCGATCCGCCTCGCCGAGAACGACTTCCGCCGATGAGGTCAGCCCGATCAGCTCCGGCAGGGTGAACGCCGAATGTTCGGGTCCGCGTCGGGCGGCGACCACCACCTCGCGCACCTTCGACTCGCGCAGGGCAGCCAACGCGTGGTCGGCGATGTCGGTGTGCGCCAGTTCGTCGGGATCGGCGGTCAACACGCGTGCCACGTCGAGCGCCACGTTCCCGTTGCCAATGACGATCACGCGTTCATGGCCGAGATCGACTGGCAAGTCGACGTAGTCGGGGTGCCCATTGATCCACGCCACCAACTCGGTTGCGGTATTGGTGCCGGGGAGGTCCATCCCGTCAATGTCCAGCCGCTTGTCGTTAGGCGCTCCGACGGCGTAGATCACCGCGTGGTGGTGCGCCAACACGTCGGCGTGGCTCAGCTGATCACCCACCTCGACATTGAGGTAGAAGCGGAACTCGCGGCGACGGGCAATCCGATCGAAAAGCTTGGTGACCCGCTTGGTGGTCTGATGATCCGGGGCCACCCCGGCACGCACCAATCCGTAAGGGGTGGGCAGCTTTTCGAAGACGTTGACCCGTACACCGGGCTGTGTCAGCAGTTCATCGGCGGCGTACATCGCCGCGGGCCCGGATCCCACGATCGCCACCGTCAACGGTCCGTTGTGGTTGCCGTGTATTTCCGGCGCCGGAATCACCGGTGCGAGTTTGGATGTCGGCGGCAGCTTCTTGTCGGCCGGACGAGCCGCGTGCACCGGCTCGTAGAACAGCGCGTTGAGCGCAATGAACGGCTGCTGATCGATCGTCAATCGCGAGTCGGGCGCGATCGCCCCGACCGGGCACGCGCTGACGCATGCACCGCAGTCCACACACGCGACGGGATCGATGTACAGCATTTCCGCCGAGGCGAATTCCGGTTCGTCCGGTGACGGGTGGATGCAGTTCACCGGGCAGGCATAGACACAGGACCCGTCGCTGCAACACGACTGGGTGATGACGTGGGGCATAAGTTCTAGGCGGCGACCGTCAGGTGCTCACGCTGCGGCTCGCTGCGGTAGCGCGACGGCTTGCCGTTGATCTTGCAGATCCGCCAGATCAGCTTGGCCAACGGGTTCATCAGCCCGGTGTCGGCGCAGAGCATCCGCACGTCACCAAACATGTCGCGCAGCATCTGACGTGACTCCGGCGACTTGAAGAAGACCTGCTTACGCACCTCACGCGGGATGTCGAACTCCTGCCAGAAGGCCTTGGGCGGCACGATGATCGCCGAACACAGGACCCGCATCACCACAGGGACGTAGAGCGAGAGCCAGAAGCGCTTGCGTCGCGGCAGCTCCGGAATGCGCTTGCGTAGGTATTCGTGGGCGAAGGAGATGTGGCGAGCCTCCTCGGCCACGTGGATTGCCATCACCCGCTCCATGATGGGGTGCAGCTCCTTGCCCTCGCGCAGAACGTTCTTCTGGGTGTGGTCGATCGGTTCCTCGCCGGCCAGGATGCCGAACCAGAACGGGATTGGCAGTGGCCCGGCCACCAGCGGAATGAGCGGCTGGATCCACTTCAGCAGTCGCGGCATGCCGGGAACGTCCGCGCCGATGTGGTTGACCATCTCCTGGAACATCATCGTGTGATTGCACTCTTCGACGGCCTCGTGCAGGCAGTATCGGTATTCCGGTGAGCCGTTGGGCACCCAGAACGCGTACTCCATCAGGCCGCGGATCAGGATCGACTCGAAGTGCAGGCCGACCTTGGCGACGTTGGCTTGACGCCACATGCCGATCTGGATCTGCCGCTCGCGCGATTGCGACTGGTACCAGGGGTGCATGCCCAGCGGGTCGGTCTTGGGCAGGATCCAGCGCGGGTCGTCCGGGATCACTTCGAACTCCGGGGAGTTCCAGTCGATGTCGGTGTACGGGTTGAAGTTGCGACGCACCGACCCCTCGGACAGTGTGTTCAGCATCTCCACGTACTTGGTGTCGTCGAAGACGTCCATGTTGCGGCGCCACCGGCGGATCATCTTCGTCCTGGCCGGCTTGTGCGCGGTCGCTGTCTGAGTCATGCCCTGGCCTCCCCAGTGAGGTTTACATTTGGACGTGCTGTGTCCAACACAGTACTCAAGGTATCGGGAACTTACTAGACCTGAAATGCCCGGTGTGGTCTATCCGTGAACATGTGTGCACTGTGACCTCGATCACATGCGCGGGCCAGCACCGACCGCTTGATCGCGGCGTCCGGCCGGTCACTAACCTGGTCAATATGGCTGACCAGCTCACGATCCCCGACAACCTCAAACCCGGCGATGGACGCTTTGGATCCGGCCCCTCGAAGGTCCGACCCGAGCAACTGCAGGCCCTGTCCGGCAGTGCCGCCCCGCTGTTCGGCACCTCGCATCGGCAAGCGCCGGTCAAAGACCTGGTCGGGCGGGTACGCACCGGCCTGCGTGAGTTCTTCACAGTGCCCGACGGATACGAGGTGATACTCGGCAACGGCGGCGCCACGGCGTTCTGGGACGCCGCGGCCTTCGGGCTGATCGACAAGCGGTCACTGCACCTCAGCTACGGCGAGTTCAGCTCGAAGTTCGCCTCAGCGGTGGCCAAGAACCCGTTCGTCGGCGACCCGATCATCATCAAGGCCGACCCCGGCAGCGCACCCGAACCCCAGAGCGACCCGACCGTCGACGTCATCGCCTGGGCGCACAACGAGACCTCGACAGGTGTCGCGGTGCCCGTCGTCCGGCCGCGCGATGCCGACGACGCGCTGGTGGTCATCGACGCCACGTCCGGCGCGGGCGGCCTACCGGTCGAGATCACCGACACCGACGCCTACTACTTCGCGCCGCAGAAGAACTTCGCCTCCGACGGCGGTCTGTGGCTGGCGATCATGAGCCCGGCCGCGCTGGCCCGGGTCGAGGCCATCGCGGCGTCCAACCGGTGGGTGCCCGACTTCTTGTCGCTGCCGATCGCCGTCGAGAACAGCCTCAAGAACCAGACCTACAACACCCCGGCCATCGCGACGCTGGTGCTGCTCGCCGAGCAACTCGACTGGCTCAACGGCAATGGCGGCCTGGACTGGGCCGTCAAGCGCACCGCGGATTCGTCCGGCCGACTCTACGGCTGGGCGGCCGACCGCTCGTTCACCACGCCGTTCGTCGCCGATCCCAAGCTGCGCTCCCAGGTGGTCGGCACGATCGACTTCAACGAGGACGTCGACGCCGCCGCGGTCGCCAAGGTGTTGCGCGCCAACGGGATCGTCGATGTCGAGCCCTACCGCAAACTCGGTCGCAACCAGTTGCGGGTGGCGATGTTCCCGGCCGTCGAGCCGGACGACGTGAGCGCGCTCACCGAGTGCATCGACTGGGTGGTCGAGCGGATTTAGCCCGCCCCCAGAAAAGCCCAGGTATCGCCGCGTGTCCACACCGGCGGTCGACGCTGCCTGCGTTACAGTGCGCGAGGACAGGCCTGACGCGCTGGTCTGCGAGGAACCTGCGAGGAGACACCATGCGGGAACTCAAGATCGTCGGACTCGATCTCGACGGTAGGCACATCCTCTGCGAGGGCGACAACGCGGGAGACAAATACAGGATTCGCGTCGACGACCGACTGCGCGCAGCGGTCCGCGGCGACGGAGCCCGGGTTAACCAAACCCACATCGACATCGAGGTCAGCAGCATGTTGCGTCCCAAGGAGATTCAGGCCCGCATTCGCGCTGGCGCGTCGGTCGAGCAACTCGCCGAGTCGGCAGGCGTCGACATCGCCAAGGTCGAGCGATTCGCGCACCCGGTGCTGCTGGAGCGCGCCCGCGCCGCCGAGCTGGCTACCGCCGCGCACCCCGTCCTCTCCGACGGGCCCTCGGTGCTGACGCTGCTCGAGACGGTCACGTCGTCGCTGGTGGGCCGGGGCCTCAACCCAGACGGCACGGCCTGGGACGCGTGGCGCAACGAGGACGGTCGCTGGACCGTGCAGCTGGCCTGGAAGGTGGGGCGCTCGGACAACGTCGCGCACTTCCGGTACTGCCCGGGGTCGCACGGCGGGACCGTCACCGCCGTGGACGACGCGGCACGGGAGCTGATCGATCCCGATTTCGACCGTCCGCTGCTGCGTCCGGTGGCTGCCGTCGCCCAGCTGGACTTCGACGAGCCGCAGCCCGCCCCGGAGCCTGTGGTCGAAGAGACCACGGAACAGCCCGAGCCGAAGGCCGAACCCAATCGGGCCCGCCGTGGGAAACCAGCGGTGCCGGCATGGGAGGACGTACTACTGGGCGTCCGCTCCAGCGGCCAGCGCTAGAGGGCCATCACTACCAGCGCCGACCACGCCACCGCGACACCGACCCCGCCGCCGAGCACCAGCCAGCGCACCACCGGGGTGCGCCGCCATCCCCACAGCGTGGGGGCTAATCCGCCTGCCGCAACGATGTTGAGCCCCACGGCCAAGAGCGGATGCACCCGGATCAACCCGAGACTGAGCACCACGACGGCCACGCCGGTGGCAGCGGCGACGAATCCCGCGACGGTCAAACCCGTTGCCCACGGGGTGGATTCGTCTGTCACACTCAGACTCTAGCCCGACGACGATGCAGAGCGCGGAGCGCGATGAGAAGGAGTCGGGCAATCAGACCTTAGCCCGACGACGATGCAGAGCGCGGAGCGCGATGAGGAGGAGTCGGGCCATCAAGCCCCGGCCCGGGCCCGCTCGTAGAAGGCCAGCGCCGCGGCGGTCGCGACGTTGAGCGAGTCGGTGCCGCGCGACATCGGAATTCTGACCCGTATGTCGCTGGCCTTCATCGCGGCATGGCTCAAGCCGGGCCCTTCGGCGCCGACCAAGATGGCGATCCGTTCGCTCCGTACTGTTGCCATCGCCTCGGGCAGCGTTCGCGAATCAGCACCGGGCGTCATGGCCAGTAGCCGAAAACCGCTTTGCTGCAAGACTTTCAGGTCCGCAGGCCAGTCGGTCGACCGGGCGAACGGCACCAGTAGGGCGTGCCCCATCGACACGCGTACCGCGCGCCGATACAGCGGGTCGGCGCAACCACTGCCGAACACCACGGCGTCGACGTCGAGGCCGGCCGCGTTGCGAAAGATCGACCCCAAGTTCTCGTGGTCGTTGACTCCCTCGAGCACCGCGATGGTCCGGGTGTCGCGCACGACGTCGACGACGCTGCGATCGGGTTCACGACGGGCCGCGGCCAGTACCCCACGGTTGAGGTGGAACCCGACCGCGTCGGCCATCACCTCGGCCGAAACCCTGTAGTAGGGAGCGGGATTGCCGTCAAGGTCGGCCTGGAGCTCGAGGAGTCTGCGGTCGGTACCGAGGAATGCCAGCGGCGTGAAGGGTGACGCCAGCATCCGCTGCACTACCAGCACCCCCTCGGCGATCACCAGCCCCTTGCCGCTGGGCAGATCGGGACGCCTGTCGATGCTGTTCAGATCGCGGAAGTTGTCCAGCCGCTCATCATCTGGGTCGCCGATGTCGATGACGTTGACAGTCAAGGGCCTTCGTCAACCAATGCCAAGATCAAGTCGGCAGCCACCCGCAGCGTGTCGCGTTCGGCGACGCCGAGCGTTTCCAGGCGCTGCGTGAGCCATTCCTGGCTGGCCCGGCGCTCGGCCTCCATCAATTCGGCCCCGGCCTGGGACACCGACACCAGGACCTGCCGGCCGTCGTCGGGGTGGGCGACGCGGTCGACAAAGCCCATCTCGGCCAGCGAGGCGATCACTCGCGTCATGGACGGCGGACGCACCCGTTCCCGGATCGCCAACGCGCCGGGTGTCATCGGTCCGAAGTTGGCCAACGTCGCCAGTGCCGACAGCTGCGACAGCGACACCGGGGACTGCGGGCGGCGGAACCGCAGCTGCCGGGAGAGCCGCATCACCGCCAGCGACAGGTCGCTGGCCAACCGGCTATCGCCATCGATCACAGCGCGAAGGGTACGACAGAACGGCGGAACCTGAACATCGAACCACCCAGAAGCCGGCTGCGGCGGTCTCTCCCCGCCGGCATCGTCGTCAAGCTATCTTGATCACGATGTCCGACGAGCCTGCCGACAGCATCGAGCCGCCACCGCTACCTGCTGCGTTGCTGGACCCGTGGCCGGTCATTGCGATCGGCGCGCTGGCCTGGCTGGTCGCCGCCGTAGTCGCCTTCCTCACGCCGGCGCTGTCCACGTGGCGCCCGTTGACGCTGGCCGGGCTGGCCGTCGGCGTACTGGGGACGTCGATCTTCTTGCTGCAGCGCGGGGCCGCCCGTCGAGGCGCGCGCGGTGCGCAAACCGGACTCATCCCGAAGCTCTAGGAGAGATCATGGCAGCGCCGCTCTTGCAGGCCCAGGTCGATATCAATGCGCCGGTGTCGACGGTGTGGGCATTGATCAGCGACTTCCGTCGGATGCCGGAATGGAGCCCGCAGTGCCGCTGGATGCGCCCGCTGGGCCAAGTCCGTCCGGGCACCCGGACCTTCAACCTCAACCGGCGCAAACTGATGGTTTGGCCGACGACATCCACCGTCGTCGAGCTTGTCGAGCAGCAGAAGCTGGCCTTCCGGGTGAACATGAACAACACCGTGTGGAGCTACGAGCTGCAGCCGATCCCCGGCGGCACCAGGGTGATCGAGAGCCGGCACGCCGAGAACGGGGTCAAGCCGCTGTCCAGTGTGGGCGTCAACGCGCTGATGGGCGGGACCGAGAGCTTCGAACGCGAACTGGTCGACGGGATGAACGCCTCGCTGGCCAAGATCAAGGCCGCGGCAGAGCGCGGCTAGTCGGACTCCTCCGGCGGCTCGGAATGTGCCGGAGCCTCCGGATCGGCGGGCGTCTCGGTATGCGCCGGAGCCTCGGGGTCAGCGGGCGTCTCACTGTGCGCCGGAGCCTCGGGGTCGGCGGGCTCGTCAAAATCAGGAGTCTCCCCTGGTTCAACTGGTGTCTCGGGCTCCTCGGACGGCTCGAAGGCACGCGCTTCGGCGGGCTTCTCACTCACGTCGAGCACGCCGTCGTCGTACGGGTCGTACATCGGCGAGCCGCTACCCGCCGGAGCCGGGGTATCGGAATGCGCGCCGCAGCCGTACTCGAAGTCGACGACATGCCCGTCGGCCGACATCTCGTTGCCACAGACGCCGAACATCACTCCCAACGAACCCGCCAGGGGCAGGAAGAATCCGCAGTCGCGGCAAACTCGCTTGGTGGACTGCGCCATCGGCGCGCCGGGACCGTAGTCCCCGTCGTGCCACCGCTGCGCGGCCTCGTCTCGACCCCAGGCACTCATCACCTGGCGACGGCCCAGCCCGATCTCGGCGGCGGTCTCGTCGACCTGGGGGTCACCCGACGCGAGGTAGCCAGGCACCAGCCGTGGGTCCTGCGACGGCGGGGCGAGCAGGTCCCCTGGACTCAAATCGCCGGGCCGGACGCGTTGATCCCACGGCAGCCACTCCGGGGCCAGCAGCGCCTCCGGTCCGGGGACCAGCACCACCTCGCTGACCGTCGCGCGGTCGGCGCCGGGATAGCTGGCCACCACGACCGCCCACTGCCAGCCCTGGTAGCCCGGCAGGTGGGCCAGGAAACGGTGCGTGGCACTGGTCTGGTCTTCAGGGCCGACGCCGAGGTAGTCGCCGACGGCGTCCTCACCACTGCCCTCGACAATCGCCGCGCGCGCCAAGTCGACCGCGCCGGTGAGAATCGCCGCCATTTCGGGAGACCACTCGGTCGCAGTCGATGTCACGTCGTCCGTCGTTTCCATGGGCCTCCAATTCTGCCGCACATATGCGATGCCCGGCCACACCGGTCGCCTGCGGACTACCACAGCCGCTATGGGTGAGAATCGACGTATGGCTGGACGGCGTGGCGACCACTCCGATGCGAGGCGACCCTCGGCACCGAGCCCACGTGTTCGCGCCGGTTCATCAGGCGAACATCCGGGTATGGCCAACTACCCCGCCGAAGAGCCCGAATACCGCCCCCCGCAACGGCGGACTGATGGTTCGCCTCCTCCTCATCGCGCTCCGCGCTCTGCATCGTCGCCGAACGGACCGGCAATGCCCAGCGCCAACCGGTACCTGCCCCCACTGAACCGAGACGGTGATGCCCAGCGCCGTGAGGCACCGCGAAACAGTCCCACCGGTGAGCGGATCACCGTCACCCGGGCCGCCGCCCAACGCAGCCGGGAAATGGGTTCGCGGATGTACGACCTCGTGCAGCGGGCCGCGACCGCCGACGGCGCCGACAAGTCCGGGCTGACCGCATTGACGTGGCCGGTCGTCGCGAACTTCGCCACCGACGCCGCGATGGCGGTCGCCCTGGCCAATACGCTGTTCTTTGCCGCGGCCACCGGAGAGAGCAAGGACCGGGTCGCGCTCTACCTGCTGATCACGATCGCGCCCTTCGCCGTGATCGCCCCGCTGATCGGGCCGGCCCTGGACCGGCTTCAGCACGGTCGCCGGGTCGCGCTGGCCGCTTCGTTCGCGTTGCGTACGGCGCTGGCCGTGGTACTTATCGCCAACTACGACGCCGCCACCGGCGGCTACCAGTCGTGGGTGTTGTATCCCTGCGCGCTGATGATGATGGTGCTGTCGAAGTCGTTCAGCGTGCTGCGCAGCGCCGTGACGCCACGGGTGATGCCGCCAACCATCGACCTTGTCCGGGTGAACTCGCGGTTGACCATGTTCGGCCTGCTGGGCGGCACCATTGTCGGCGGTGGCATCGCCGGCGGCATCGAGTACGCCTGCGACCGCCTGCTCCAATTGCCCGGCGCGCTGTACGTGGTTGTCGTTGTCACCGTGGCGGGCGCGGTGCTGTCCATGCGCATCCCACGCTGGGTCGAGGTGACCGCGGGCGAAATCCCGGCCACGTTGAGCTACCGGCAGGGCCAGCAGCGACGGAGTTGGCCGGAGGAGGTCCGGCGGGCCAGCGGCGCGCTGCGACAACCGCTGGGCCGCAACATCATCACCTCGCTATGGGGCAACTGCACGATCAAGGTCATGGTCGGCTTCCTGTTCTTGTATCCGGCGTTCGTGGCCAAGGCGCATCAGGCCAACGGCTGGAAGCAGCTCGCCATGCTCGGGATGATCGGCGCGGCGGCCGCCATCGGCAATTTCGCCGGCAACTTCACCAGTGCCCGGCTGCGGCTGGGTAGGCCCGCCGTGCTCGTGTTGCGTTGCGCCCTGGCTGTGACCGGCGTCGCGCTGGCCGCGGCGGTGGCAGGCACCCAGCTGATGGTCGCGATCGCGACTCTGGTGACCTCGGGCGCCAGCGCGATCGCGAAAGCCGCCCTGGACGCGTCGCTGCAGGACGATTTGCCCGAGGAATCCCGCGCGTCGGCGTTCGGCCGGTCGGAGTCGACGCTGCAACTGGCGTGGGTGCTCGGCGGCGCGATGGGCGTGCTGCTCTATACCGACCTGTGGATCGGGTTCAGCGTCGTCACCTCGGTGCTGATTCTGGGTCTGGCACAGACCGTCGTCAGTTTCCACGGCGACTCGCTGATTCCCGGTCTGGGTGGCAACCGCCCGGTGATGGTGGAGCAGGAAGGCGACGGCACACACAACGCCGCGACGGTACCCCGAGCGTGAAAAGGCTTGTGCTGCTTGCAGTTGTCGCGCTACTGGCGGTGGGCGCCGGAGTTGGCGCGTGGGCACTGATCCGCGCGCCTGGGCCGCAACGCCCGCAGATCAGCGCGTACACCGGCGGCCACCTGGTCCGGGTCGGCCCCTACCGGTACTGCAATGTCGTCGACCTCACGGACTGCCAGAACCCGCAGACCGAGGGCGAGCTACCGGTGAATTCGCGCTCGCCCGTTCAGCTTTCGGTGTCCACGTCGATCGGACAGGCGCCGTGGTGGTTGCTCACCGTCTACGAGGACTCCACCGTTCCGGCGACGACGTTTTACCGGCCCGGCAGTCGACTCGCGGTCACCATCCCCACCGTCGACCCGCACCACGGGCGGCTGACCGGTATCGCGGTGCAACTGATGACGGCGTTCGTCGACCCCAACGGCGAGGTGCAGGGCATCCCGCACGCCGAGTGGTCGGTGCGCACGGTCTGGAGCTGACGCGCTAGCGCGAGCTTTCGTCGGCGATGTCGTCGCGGGACTGCTGGACACCCGGTGCTTGTGAATCTTCGTTCTGGTGATCGAGCAACTCTTGCTCCTCCCGCTGGTATTCGGTGGCTTCGGTGGCGTCCTCCGGAATCGGGTCCGAGTCGTCAGTGTGCTTTTCCACGAGAATCCTTTCGTTGCTAGGCGCCGTGACCGGCCGGCACTTCTTCGCCCGGGCGAGTCGGACCGGGTGGCGACCCGTCGCCGAAGGGCCTGCCGCCCAACGTTTCCCGGCCGTGTGGTGTGAGCCAGTTGGACAGATCCGGCCCCTTCGGCACGATCCCGGTCGGGTTGATGTCCTTGTGCACGATGTAGTAGTGCTGCTTGATCTGGACGAAGTCGGTGGTGTCACCGAATCCCGGCGTTTGGAACAGATCTCGCGCGTACGCCCACAACACCGGCATCTCGGCGAGCTTGCTCCGGTTGCACTTGAAGTGCCCGTGATAGACCGCGTCGAAGCGGGCCAGCGTCGTGAACAGCCGCACGTCGGCCTCGGTGATCGAGTCCCCCACCAAGAACCGCTGTCCTGACAGCCGATCGCTGACCCAGTCCAGCGCGGCGAACAACCGGTCGTAGGCGGACTCATAAGCCTCCTGCGAGCCGGCGAACCCGCACCGGTAGACGCCGTTGTTAATTTCGCTGTACACCCGCTGATTGACCTCGTCGATCTCGTCCCGCAGCGATTCGGGGTAGAGCTGTGGGGCGCCGTCCCGGTGATAGGCCGTCCACTCGGTGGACAGGTCCAGCGTCAGCTGCGGGAAGTCATTGGTGACTACTGCCCCACTCGGCACGTCGACAATCGCAGGCACGGTGATGCCCTTCGAATAGTTGGGGAACCGCGCGAAATAGGCATCCTGCAACCGAGGGATCTGCAACACCGGGTCGACACCGCCGGGGTCCAAGTCGAAGGTCCAACTGCGCTCGTCGTGCGTGGGCCCACAAAACCCGATGGAGAGAACGTCCTCCAGCCCGAGCAGACGCCGGACGATGATCGCCCGGTTGGCCCACGGGCAGGCCCGCGCGACGATCAGCCGATAGCGGCCCGGCTCCACCGGATAACCGTCGCGACCGTCGGCGGTGATGCGGGTTTCGATGTACTTGGTGTCACGGGTGAACTCGCCGGCCTCGGCGATGTAGGAAGCGATGTCGACCTCCGTCAGGTGTGCGCCCACGATCGGGAATCAGCGGGACCGCTCGGCCCTCTCGGACTGTTCCCCGTTACGTTGCGCGGTACACGCTGAGGGCTCAGGCGTCCAGTTCGCGGGCTACGGCCTTGACCACCTCGGACACCTTGCGGGCGATCTTGCGGTCCGGGTACCGGCCCTTGCGCAGCTCGGGCTGCACAGTGCCTTCAAGCAGCGTGATCATGTCCTCGACCATGCCGTGCAGCTCGTCGGGGCTGTGCTTGTGCTCCGCCGGACCCTCGCGGCGGGGACGGCTGCTGAGCGTCGGCGGGGGGTCGATGAGCTTGAGACTCAACGCCTGCGGACCCCGCCGCCCGGACGCGAGACCGAATTCGACCTTCTGTCCGGCCTTGAGGCCTTCGACGCCCGCGGGTAGCGCCGAGGAACGGACGTAGACGTCCTCACCGTCTTCCTGGGATAGGAAGCCGAATCCCTTCTCAGCGTCGTACCACTTCACCTTGCCAGTCGGCACCGGACTCACCTGCTTGTCTAACGAATGACGATCTATGTCTACACAACGAAGCGCCCCGCCTGCGCAGGACGCGATGACGACCGATCCTACTCGGAACACCGCGGGCTGAGCGTGCGAGTTTCTCGCCTAAGCTGAGAACACCGCTGGAGGTGGCAATGCGCCTGATTCTGAACGTCATCTGGTTGCTTTTCGGTGGCCTGTGGCTGGCCCTGGGATATTTGCTGGCGGCCTTGATCTGCTTCGTCCTGATCGTGACCATCCCGTTCGGCTTCGCCTCGCTGCGTATCGCGTCGTATGCGCTGTGGCCGTTCGGCCGGACGATCGTCGACAAGCCCGGGACCGGCACCGGCGCCGTGATCGGCAACGTCATCTGGCTCCTGCTGTGCGGAATCTGGCTGGCCATAGGGCACCTGGTGAGCGCGGCGGCGATGGCCGTGACGATCATCGGCCTCCCGCTGGCGCTGGCCAATCTCAAGCTGATCCCCGTGTCGCTGGTGCCACTCGGCAAGGACATTGTTCCGGTCGAGCGTGCGGCAGGGTGGAGCACCGTCGCCGCTCCACGACCCTGAAATTCACGCCGAACCGACCGATCGCGTGACCTGCGATTAATCCCTGAAACGTCTGTGAAATCAGTCACATAACGGTTTGATCACGGCCGGGCAACGGCCTGATTGCGACTCGCCTAACCAGCGAAAACGGCGGACCAGAGCGGCGTTTTCCCTGCTCGGAAATCGCGAAACGCTGCTCCGCTCATAAAATGACTCCGCTGCTGCCAGCCGCTAGCGTCGTGCGCGGGCCCGCCGAGACTCCCTGCGCGGTGGGCCTTCTCGCCTATAGCGCCGAGCTCCATCCAATAGGCGAGCAACGCCAACCCGTGGATGGAGGCGGGGGACCCAACGGTCCGCCGAGATCGAACCCGGAGCCGCCAGCGGCTCCTTGGGGTGAAGCCGACGCGTTTCCCTTCAGAGACACGACGGCCGGGCGACCTCTTCCGCCCGAACCCGACAGCTGACCTCGTAGGCGCATACGAGAGGAATCCCAAAGGGCTATGAGCGGTCGTCACCGTAAACCCACCACGTCCACCGTCGGCGTCGCCAAGCTGGCCTTCACGGGTGCAGTCATTGGCGGAGGCGGTATCGCTCTGGCCGGCCATGCGGCCGCGGCCCCCGACAGCGAATGGGACCGCGTCGCGGCCTGCGAGTCGGGCGGCAACTGGGCCATCAACACCGGCAACGGCTACCACGGCGGGCTGCAATTCTCGCAAGGCACCTGGGCTTCTCACGGTGGCGGCGAATACGCCACCTCGGCCAACCAGGCCACCCGCGACCAGCAGATCGCCGTCGCCGAGCGGGTGCTCGCCACCCAGGGCAAGGGCGCCTGGCCGGTTTGCGGACGGGGCCTGTCGGCCGCCACTCCCCGCAACCTGCTCGCTGACGCGCCGGCTCCCGACGCTCCGCCGCCGGACGCGCCCCCACCCCCCGCGTTCGAGCCTCCGATGCCCCCGCCGCCGGCCGACCCGCCGCCTCCGCCTCCCGCACCGGAGCTGCCCCCGCCACCCCCAGCCGAGCCAGCTGCGGTTGACTCGCCCCCGCCGCCCCCAGCACCCGAGCCACCCCCGCCGGCCCCGGTTCAGGCCGAGTCCGTAGCAGTCGACGCGCCCGCGCCGGACGCACCGCCGCCTCCTCCGCCGGCCGACCCCGCTCCGCCAATACAGGCCGAGCCGGTCGCCGCGGACGCGCCCGCGCCAACTGGCGAAGCGCCGGAAGGGGTGCACCAAGCCAACGCCGTGGGTTCGTGGACGATGGTCCCGCAGGAGCCGGCGCCGGCTCTGCCGATCGACCCGGCCACCGCCGGATCGGCGATTCACGACTTGCAGGTGCCGCCGCAGCTCGCGCCGATGCTCGACCCGGCGAAAATCCCCAGCATCAATCCCAACCAGCTGCCAGTCGCTCCGCCGCAGAACCTCGACCCGAGCTATCTGCAGGACCTGCTGAAAGCGGTTCAGTCGCAGAGTGTGAACACGAACCCCGCACTGCAGTCGCTCGCCTGACCGGCGAGCGCGCGGCGGGTGTTCCGCCTACCGGTTGACGTCGGTGACAGGATGCAGGTAGGGCAGTTCCTCGGCGGGCAGCGGGAAAACCAAGTCGCCAAACGGCGACAATGCGCCGGTCCGGTCGCTTGCCAGTTCGCTCACGGCGTGGTCGTCGGGGTTGGTCGTCGGCCAGCCGTTGTCGACATACCGCGTCTTCTGCGCCTTCTTGTCAGCCACGCGCTCCATTCTGACAGGTCCGTTGCGCCCGCGCCCGCCTCACCCTCGATCGACGCGAAAGGGTCACCCGCTCGCCTGCTTTACGCTGGTCAGCAATGACCGAACACACCCCGAGCATCCCGCTGGGGTCCTGGCTGGCCGAGTTGCCCGACGACCGATTGATCCGTCTGTTGGAGCTGCGGCCTGACCTCGCCCAGCCGCCGCCAGGCAGCATCGCCGCGCTGGCCGCACGCGCCCAGGCTCGCCAGTCGCTGAAGGCCGCCACCGACGAGCTGGATTTCCTGCGACTCGCGGTGATCGACGCGCTGCTGGTGCTGCAGGCGGACACCGAACCCGTTCCGGTCGCCAAACTGCTCACGCTGATCGGCGACCGGGCCCCCGAGGCCGACGTTCTGGATGCGCTCGCGGCTCTCAAGGAGCGCGCGCTGGTCTGGGGCGACACCGACCTGCGGGTGACCGCCGACGCCGCCGGCGGGCTGCCCTGGTACGTCGGGCAGGTGACGCTGGAAGACCCCTCGCAGAGCGCGGACCAGATCGCCGAGCTGATCGACGGCCTCGACGACCCGCAGCGTGAACTGCTGGACCGGCTGCTGGAAGGTTCCCCGCTGGGACGCACCCGCGATGCGGCGCCCGGCGCCCCGGCGGATCGCCCTGTGCCGCAGTTGATCTCGATCGGGTTGCTGCGGCGGGTGGACGCCGACACGGTGATTCTGCCGCGCCATGTCGGCCAGGTGATGCGCGGCGAGCAACCCGGCCCGGTGCGTCTAGCCGCTCCCGACCCGGTGGTGTCGACCACGACGGCTGGCGATGCGGACGCCGTCGCTGCGGGTGCGATCATCGACCTGCTGCGGGAACTCGACTTGCTCATCGAATCGTTGAGCGCCGCACCGATTTCGGAGCTTCGCACCGGCGGGCTCGGTGTGCGCGAAGTGCGCCGCCTGGCCAAGATCACCGGCGTCGAGGAGTCCCGGCTGGGGCTCGTACTCGAGTTGGCCGCCGCCGCGGGCCTGATCGCCAGTGGCCTCCCCGACCCGCCGCCGACTACCGGCGACCCGCCGTACTGGGCGCCGACGGTGGCAGCCGACCGTTTCGCCGAGGCCCCGATCGCTGAACGCTGGCACCTGCTGGCCACCACCTGGCTGGACTTGGCGGCCCGGCCGGCGCTGATTGGAACCCGCGGTCCGGACGCCAAACCGTATGCGGCACTGTCGGATTCGCTGTATTCGACCGCCGCGCCACTGGACCGCCGGCTGCTGCTGAGCATGCTGGCCGAGCTTCCGCCAGGCGCCGGTGTCGACAAGGACACCGCGTCGGCGGCATTGATCTGGCGACGACCGCGATGGGCCAAGCGACTGCAGCCCGCGCCGGTGGCTGACCTCCTCGACGAGGCACAACTGCTCGGCCTGGTCGGCCGCGGAGCCCTCAGCACACCGGGCCGGGTCTTCATCAGCGGCGCCGAGGAGGCCGACGTCGTCGCGGCGATGGCTCGCGCGCTGCCCACCCCGATCGACCACTTCCTGGTGCAGGCCGACCTGACCGTCGTGGTGCCCGGGCCCCTGGAACGCCAACTGGCCGAAGAACTCTCAACGGTAGCCAACGTCGAATCCGCCGGCACCGCGATGGTGTACCGGGTCAGCGAAGCCTCGATCCGGCATGCTCTCGACATCGGTAAGACCGCCGACGAGTTGCACAGATTGTTCGACAAGCACTCGAAAACTCCTGTCCCGCAGGGCTTGACCTATCTGATCGACGACGTCGCACGCCGGCACGGCCAATTGCGGATCGGCATGGCCACGTCGTTCGTGCGATGCGAGGACCCGTCACTGCTCGCCCAGGCGGCGGCCGCCGCCGAGCATCTCGGGCTGCGCGTGCTGGCGCCGACCGTGGCGATCTCGCAGGCTCCGATCAACGAGGTGCTGACGACGCTGCAAAACGCCGGCTTCGCCCCGGCCGCGGAAGATTCGACCGGCACCATCGTCGACATCCGCGCGCGCGGTGCCCGGGTTCCGGCCCCGCCGCGCTACCGCTCGCACCGGCCGACACAGCAGCCCAGCAGGGAAACGCTGAGCGCAGTGGTCGCGGTGCTGCGGAAGGTGACGACCGCTCCGTTCGACAGCGTCCGCATCGACCCGGCGGTTGCCATGTCGCTGCTCCAGAAGGCGGCGCGGGCGAAAGACACCGTGCTGATCAAGTACGTCGACGCCGCCGGGGTGGCCACCCAGCGGGTGGTGTCGCCGATCACGGTGAGAGGTGGACAGCTGGTCGCGTTCGATTCCGCCTCGAGCAGCGCCCGTGACTTCGCAATCCACCGCATCACGTCGGTGATGACCGCCGACGAAGACTAGTTGTCACCGGCTTCGGGATAATGGTTAGTTATGACTGACGGACCCCTGATCGTGCAGTCCGACAAGACAGTGCTGCTGGAAGTCGACCACGAACTCGCCGGTGCGGCGCGCGCGGCCATCGCGCCGTTCGCCGAACTGGAGCGAGCACCCGAACACGTACACACCTATCGGATCACCCCGCTGGCGCTGTGGAACGCCCGCGCGGCCGGCCACGACGCCGAGCAGGTCGTCGACGCGCTGGTGAGCTTCTCGCGGTATGCGGTGCCACAACCGCTGCTGGTCGACATCGTCGACACCATGGCCCGCTACGGCCGGCTGCAGTTGGTCAAGAGCCCAGTGCACGGGTTGACGTTGGTCAGCCTCGACCGCGCCGTGCTCGAAGAAGTGTTGCGGCATAAGAAGATCGCGCCAATGCTGGGTGCGCGCATCGACGACGACACCGTCGTCGTGCATCCCAGCGAGCGGGGCCGGGTCAAGCAGATGCTGCTGAAAATCGGCTGGCCCGCCGAGGACCTCGCCGGCTACGTCGACGGTGAGGCGCACCCGATCGCGCTGCAGCAAGACGGCTGGCAACTGCGCGACTACCAGGAGATGGCGGCCGACTCGTTCTGGGCCGGTGGCTCCGGGGTCGTCGTGTTGCCGTGCGGCGCAGGCAAGACGCTGGTCGGTGCGGCGGCGATGGCCAAGGCCAGCGCTACGACGCTGATTTTGGTCACCAACACCGTCGCCGGCCGGCAATGGAAGCGTGAGCTGATCGCGCGGACGTCGCTAACCGAGGAGGAGATCGGCGAGTACTCCGGCGAACGCAAGGAGATTCGTCCGGTCACCATCGCGACCTACCAGGTGATCACCCGCCGCACCAAAGGCGAATACCGCCACCTCGAACTGTTCGACAGCCGCGACTGGGGACTGATCGTCTACGACGAGGTACACCTGCTTCCCGCGCCGGTGTTCCGGATGACCGCCGACCTGCAATCGCGGCGTCGGCTCGGCCTCACCGCGACGCTGATCCGCGAGGACGGCCGCGAAGGTGACGTGTTTTCGCTGATCGGCCCGAAGCGCTACGACGCGCCGTGGAAGGACATCGAGGCCCAGGGCTGGATCGCCCCGGCGGAGTGCATCGAGGTCCGCGTCACGATGACCGACAACGAGCGGATGATCTATGCCACCGCCGAGCCCGAGGAGCGTTACAAGCTCTGCTCGACCGCCCACTCGAAAATCGCGGTGGTCAAATCGATTCTGAACAAGCATCCCGGTGAGCCGACCTTGGTGATCGGCGCGTATCTCGATCAGCTCGAAGAGCTCGGAGAGGTGCTGGGCGCGCCAGTGATCCAAGGCTCGACCAAGAATGCCGAGCGCGAAGAGTTGTTCGATGCCTTCCGTCGCGGTGAGGTGACCACGCTGGTGGTGTCGAAGGTGGCCAACTTCTCCATCGACTTGCCCGAAGCGTCTGTCGCGGTGCAGGTTTCCGGCACGTTCGGTTCGCGGCAGGAAGAGGCGCAGCGGCTGGGCCGGCTACTGCGACCGAAAGCCGACGGCGGCGGCGCGGTGTTCTACAGCGTGGTCGCCCGCGACAGCCTGGACGCGGAGTACGCCGCGCACCGGCAACGCTTCCTGGCCGAGCAGGGCTACGGCTACGTGATCCGCGACGCCGACGACCTGCTCGGGCCCGCGATCTGAGGCGATCGCAAGCGGGTCGCCGGCAGAACATGACTACAGCGACAAGATGGTGGCCGACGCGGTGCCGGGGGCGCCGTACACCTGCGCCAACCCCACGCGCGGGTTGCCCGGCACTTGGCGTTCGCCCGCTTCGCCGCGCAGCTGTCGTACCAACTCGTGCACCTGACGCAGGCCGGACGCGCCGATCGGCTCCCCGTTGGCGATCAGGCCACCGTCGGTGTTCACCGGGATCGACCCGTGGATCTCGGTGGCGCCGTCGGCCAGCAGCTTCTCCTGTTCACCGTCGGCGCACAGTCCCGTCTCGGCCATGTGAATGACCTCGGCGCCGGCGTCAGTGTCCTGCAGCTGCGCCACGTCGACGTCCTCGGGCCCGATGCCCGCGGCTTCGTAGGCGGCCCTGGCCGCGTAGACCGTCGGTGAGACGTCTTCGTCCAGCGGGGCGAACGTCGCATGCACCTCGTAAGCGCCGAACGTTCGCGTGCGAATCTCGCTGGCGCGCACGTACACCGGCTTGTCGGTGAACGTGTGCGCGATGTCGGCCCGGCACATGATCACCGCGGCGGCTCCCTCGTCGGGCGCGCAGAACATGTACTGCGTCAGCGGGTAGTTGAGCACGGTCGAGTTGAGGATCTGTTCCTCGGACATCGGCTTGCGGCGGAACGCGTTCGGGTTGATCGCGCCGTTGCGGAAGTTCTTCGCGGCGACCTTGGCCAGGGTCGCCTGGGAGATGTTGTGGTCGTGGAGGTACTTGTTGGCCTTCATCCCGAAAAACTTGGTGGTGACGAACTGGCCGTTGTTGGCATACCACTGTGGCAACGCGAGCTTGGCCGGGTCGTCGGTGAAGGCGCCCCGCGGGTGTTTGTCGAGGCCGATCGCGATGCCGATGTCGTATTTGCCCAACCGGATGGTGTCGGCGGTCTGCTGAATCGCGCTGGCCGCGGTCGCGCACGCGTTGAAGACGTTGGTGAAGGTGATGCCGGTCAATCCGACCAGCCGCGTCACGGCGTCCGGGTTGGACACTTCGTGGCTGCCGCCGAAACCGAATTGGATGTCCTTCCACTCCACTCCGGCGTCGGCCAGCGCCGCTTGGATGGCTTCGGCGCCCATCTGCATCGCGGTCTTGTCGAACCTGCCGAATGGATGCAGGCCCACACCGATGATGGCGACGTCACTGGACATCTCAAGCTCCTACCGGCTGGAAGGCGAACGTGACGATCTCGTTGCCGTCAGCGTCGGTGGTGAACGGAATCATGGTGAGCTCGACCTCTTGGCCGAACCGCAGCTTGGCCGGGTCGCTCTCGGTCAGCCTGCCCTCGACCCGGATGACGTCCCCGAGCTGGACCAGGCCCACCCCGAACGGCACGAAGTCGTCTCCGGTCGGACCGGCATAGGGAGCACCCGGCGGAAAGCCCTGCGTCGTCCAGGCGATCAAGGTTCCGGTGCGCGGCAGCTTGACCTCGGTCATCGACGGATGGCTGCATCGCGGGCAGAGATCCTGCATCGGAAAGGTTGTCGCGCCGCAGTCGCCGCATTGGCTGCCGATCAGCTCAGGACTCTCATCAGGCCAGGTCGAGATGCCGGGATCGATTGCCTTCTGCATCGCGGGGTCCTCCCTCAGCCGCCCATCCGATAATGCGCTCACAGAACCGTACAACAGCATTCCGCAAATACGGAAACCCCATTCTCATTTGTGCTTGTGGCAGGGCTTTCCCATCACCCGGAGCCAAACCCTTCAATGCGGCGACCAGCTCTGCCAGCCTCGGCGCAATGACCGTCACCGACGCGGCGGCGCCGACAGTCAACCGTGTCTGGGACACCCATCGCTGGAGCATCCTGCGGTGGGTCTCGCCAGTTGTGCTGCTCGTGCTGTGGCAAGTACTGAGTGCCGTCGGGTTCATCCCTGCCGACGTGCTGCCGGCGCCCCAGCTGATCTTCGACGCCGGGTGGCAGCTGGTCCAGAACGGCAAACTCTTCGACGCCTTGGAGGTGTCCGGCGTCCGGGTGATCGAGGGCCTGCTGCTGGGCGGGTTCGCCGGCGTAGCTCTCGGAGTGGCCGTCGGGCTGTCACCGTGGGTCGAGGCCACCGTGGATCCGCCGTTGCAGATGTTGCGCGCCCTGCCCCACCTCGGCCTGATTCCGCTGTTCATCCTGTGGTTCGGCATCGGCGAGGTCGCCAAGGTCAACCTCGTCGCCCTGGGTGTCGCCTTCCCGCTGTACCTCAACACCTTCTCGGCGATCCGGCAGGTCGACCCCAAACTGCTGGAAACCGCTGACATCCTTGGCTTTTCGCTGTGGCAGCGGCTACGCATCATCCTGTTGCCGAGCGCGGCACCCCAGGTGCTGGTTGGTTTGCGGCAGTCGCTGGCGATCGCCTGGCTGACGCTGATCGTGGCCGAGCAGATCAACGCGGACAAAGGCATCGGCTACCTGATCAACAACGCGCGCGACTTCCTGCGCATCGACATCATCATCTTCTGCCTGGCCGTCTACGCACTGCTGGGCATCATCACCGACGCCGGAGTCCGGGCGTTAGAGCATCGAGCCCTGAGGTATCGCACATGACCGTCACCTCCGAGCGACGAACGACCGTCGTCGGAAAACTCAGCAACGTCGAGAAGTTCTACGGCGGCCGGCGAATCCTGGACGGCATCTCCCTGGAGGTCCGGGGCGGTGAGATCGTCGCGCTCGTCGGTCGTAGCGGATGCGGCAAGTCGACGGTACTGCGGGTGCTCGCAGGGCTTTCCGACGACCACACCGGCGCCCGCGAGGTGAGCGGCGCGCCCGCGGTCGCGTTCCAGGAGCCGCGGCTGTTTCCCTGGCGCGACGTGCTGACCAACGTGCGGTACGGGCTCAACCGCACTGCGCTGTCGCGCGACGCAGCGCTGGCACGCTGCGAGCGGGCTCTCGACGAGATCGGACTCAGCGACCACGCCCAGGCGTGGCCCTTGACACTGTCCGGCGGTCAGGCGCAACGGGTTTCGCTGGCTCGCGCACTGGTTGCCGAGCCGCAACTGCTGGTGCTGGACGAACCTTTCGGAGCACTGGACGCGCTGACCCGGCTGTCCATGCGGGCTCTGCTGCTCGACCTGTGGCGTACCCACGGTTTCGGCGTCCTGCTTGTGACGCACGACGTGGACGAGGCGATTGAATTGGCCGACCGGGTGCTGGTTCTCGAGGAGGGGCGGGTGGCCCACTCGATCACGATCGAGTTGCCGCGGCCTGCTGAGCGCACCGCCCGCCACGACGACTACCGGGCCGAGCTGCTGAACAAGCTCGGCGTTCGACATTGAACGCCAAGCGGCGCTTAGTATTTCATGTCGGCGCCATCTTGGCCTTGATTGTCGCGCTGACTGGCTGCGTGTCGCGGGAGCTCGGGCCGCGGCCGATCGCGGTGCCGGCGGCGGTGCCGGCCGCTGAGCTGTCCGGACTGACCCTGCGGGTAGGCGACCAGAAGGGCGGCACCGAGGCGCTGCTGCGCGCCGCCGATGCACTGCAGGGCCTGCCGTATCGCATCGCCTTCTCGACGTTCACGTTCGGGCCGCCGCAGATCGAGGCGCTGAATGCCGGTCGAATCGACGTCGCGATCACCGGGAATACGCCGCCGATCTTTGGCGCGGCCGCCAATTCCAAGACCAGGGTGGTTGCGGTGTGGGACGGCGCGGCAGCCGGCGAGCAGATTCTGGTACGCACGCCTTCGACGATCAACACCGTCAACGATCTACGCGGCAAGACGATCTTGGTGGGCAAGGGCAGCGCCGCGCACGGCGATCTGCTCGAGCATCTTTCCGATGCGGGCCTCAAGCCCAAGGACGTCAAACTGGTGTTCCTCCAGCCCGCGGATGCGTTGTCGGCGTTCGCCAACGGACAGGGCGACGCTTGGGCGATCTGGGATCCCTATACGGCGCAGGCGAATCTGACGCTGAAGGTGCGCAGTCTTGGGTCGGCCCTCAACGGCTACCAGTTCGCCAGCGCGTCGGCCAAGGCGCTCAACGATCCGCAGCGCAACGCCGCGTTGGCCGACCTGTTGGTGCGATATGACCGGGCGGCGCAGTGGGCGCGCGACCATCCCGACGAATGGGCGCGGAAGTACTCCGCCGCGGTGGGCATGAGCCTGCCGATCTCTGCTCTCGCCCAGAGCAGATTGCGACGGCTGCCGGTTCCGCTCGACGACAAGGTGGTGGCGGCCGAGCAACGGCTGGCCGACCTATTCGCATCTGCCGACCAAATCCCGGAGGCGCCCGACTTCGTCAAATGGGTCGACCGTAGGTTCAACGGTGTGCTGGCGGACCGGCCGCACGACGTGACGACCACGAGGAGATGACGATGACGGTCATAGTGACGCTGGAGCTTCGATTCAAGCCCGACCAGGTCGCCGCGGGCCGCGAACTGATGGGTCGCGCGCTTCAGGACACGCGGGCGTTCGAGGGAAACCTACGGACCGACGTACTCTTCGACGCCGACGACGAAGCGCACTGGCTGCTCTACGAGGTATGGGAATCGGTGGAAGCCGACGATGCCTATCGTGCGTTCCGGGCCGGCGAAGGCAAGATCACCCAACTTCCGCCGCTGTTGGCCGCTCCGCCGGTGAAGATCCGGTACAACCCCAGCGACGTCTAACTCAGCGCCGGAATGACCTGTCGCTCAAAGAGTTCGACGCCCGAGCGGTCGTAGGCGGCTTCCGGGAAGTAACAGATTACGTATTCGCACCCGAGGTCGCGCAGCTTCTGCAGCCGCTCGACCACCTGCTCCGGGGTGCCGGCGGCCGAGTCGGGTCCGCTGGTGTTGCCGAGCATCGAGTCGGCCGCTGATTCGGGAACATAGCCGCTGAGGCGGTCGCGGATGCGCTGCACGCGGTCCTTGACGCCCTGTTCGGTCGGATCCAGGATCGCGTTGACGTTGACCGAGCGGACGATCGCGTCGAAGTCGGTGCCCACGTCGCGGCAGTGGCCGGCCAGCACCTCCGACTTGTGCGCGAAGGCGGCCGGCTCACCGGAGAAGTTGGTGTATTGCGCGTATTTCGCGGCGATGCGCAGCGTTTTCTGCTCACCCCCGCCGGCAATCCAGAGCGGTATACCGTTGTCCTGCAACGGCGTTGGCTCGACGATCGCGCCTTCGACCTGGTAGTGCTTGCCTTCGAAGCTGACCTTGCCGTCCCGCCAGGCGTCACGCATGATTTGGACGCCTTCGTCGAGGCGCGCCAGACGCACGCCTGCCGACGGGAAGCCGTATCCGTAAGCCCTCCACTCGTGTTCGTACCAGCCGCCGCCAATGCCCATCTGTACGCGACCACCAGAGACGATGTCCGCCGTGGCAGCGACTTTCGCGAGATAGGCGGGATTACGGTAGCTCATCGCCGTGCACATCTGGCCGAGCTTGATCCGCGACGTGGTGGCCGCATAAGCCGACATTAGCGACCACGCTTCGTGCGTCGCTTCAGCCGTCGGCATCGGGACGGTGTGGAAGTGGTCGTACACCCATACCGAGTCCCACGCGCTGTCGTCGGCGTAACTGGCCAGATCGCGCATCACCGCCCAGTGCTTCTCGACCTCGATGCCGACCAGATCCAACCGCCAACCCTGTGGGATGAAAAATCCGAAGCGCATGGTCCCGACTCTAGCGCGGGCCGCACGCCGGGCCGGTGAACCTCCCGGGTGAGCATTCGGGGCGCTCGAATCCGCCTATGCAACAGCGCAATTGGTGCTTTCCCGTCGCAGCATCGCGAACATAGCGAGCCACACCAGTCACTGGCCCAGGCGGCGTCCGCTGTGCCCGCCTCGCAGCGACAACGGCGGATCTGTCGGCATGTCATGCGACGGTTCGACCATGAAACATTTGCGTGGTACCGAGTTGCGGTACGTGCTGACCTTTCACCTGG
The DNA here is from genome assembly GCF_022430545.2 of Mycobacterium paraterrae. Lineage (NCBI taxonomy): Bacteria > Bacillati > Actinomycetota > Actinomycetes > Mycobacteriales > Mycobacteriaceae > Mycobacterium > Mycobacterium paraterrae. Next base: position 900,963 of record NZ_CP092488.2, read on the forward strand.
CTAACCAAGGACCCTCCACCGTTGCCGAGCTCATCGAAGGCCTTGCCCATCATGGCTTTTACGTGCGCGGTCGGCCATCCAAAGTGGTCTCGGATGCCTTGCGATGGGAGATCGGGCGCGGACGGGTGCGCCGGCTGGGCCGCGGCCGATACGGCCCTCGATACATTCCGAGATCCACGGATTATCGAATTCACCAACGCGTGCTGGCGCTGCGATCGGCCGTTGTCGCGGAGAGGCGGGCACATTGACTGCCTCCTCAGCGAGGTACGAAAGTGGCCACTGTGATGCGAGGGCCTACATTTGACCCATGGCTTTCAAGCAGACGCTGTTTCGCCTCCTGTATCGAATCGGGTTCACGCCCTGGGACGGCCATCCGGTCGCCGCGCAGTTGCAGAAACTGGTCGAGGAACTCCCCGCGGGTAACGCCATCGATCTCGGCTGCGGCACCGGTGACGCATCCATCTACCTGGCACAGCACGGGTGGACGGTCACCGGCGTCGACTACGTCGACCGGCCCCTCGACGCGGCACGGGCCAAGGCCGCCGCGGCCAAGGCGCAGGTGAATTTCGTCAAGGCCGACGTCACCAAGCTCAGCCACGAGGGAGTCGGAGACAATTTCCACCTCATCGTCGACAACGGCTGCCTGCACAACCTGAGCGACGGCGATCGCGTCCACTACGTTCGCGAGGTCAGCGCCGTCGCCGCACCACACGCTCGACTGCTGATCACCGCATTCCTGCCCGGCGGCCGATTCGGCGTTCGCGGCGTCGAGCCCGCCGAGATGCAGCGACGATTCAGCGCCGGGTGGACGTTGCTGTCCAGCGGACGCGAAGGTCAACTCGACGAAGAGCAGACGCCGACGAACTACTACCTCTACGAACGCGAAAACCCCTGAGCCGTTGCAGCTCAGGGGCTTTCACGCGACGAATAACTAGGTCAGCGACGCCGGCGGCAGGAAGCGATCGCCGTAGCGCTCGGCCAGCTCCTTGGCTCGCGCGACGAAGGCTTCCTTACCGACGCCGTGCTTGCCCTGGTAGCCGACGATGAACTGCGCGCTACCACCGGTGTACGGCGGGAACCCGATGCCCATGATCGAGCCAATGTTGGCATCGGCGGTCGACGTGAGAACGCCTTCGTCCAAGCACTTCTGGGTCTCCAGAGCCTCGGCGAACAGCATCCGGTCGATCATGTCCTGCAACGGCAGGTCAGCCGAACCGGACTTGAACGTCTCACGCAGGCCGGGCCACAGCCGGGTCCGCTTGCCGTCGACGTACTCGTAGAAACCGGCGCCCTTCAATCGCGACGGCCGCCCGAGCTCGATCATCTTCTCCACGACGGCCTCGGCCGGGTGCGGCTCGTACGTGCCACCTGCATCTTCGATGCCCTTGCGGCTCGCGACTGCGATCTTGTGCATCAGCTCGAGGTTCAGCTCGTCGGACAGCTGCAGCGGCGGCGCCGGGTAACCGGCCTGCGAACCGGCGTGCTCGACGCTGGCGGGCTCCACACCCTCGCCCAGCATCGCCAGCGCCTCGTTCACGAACGTGCCGATGACGCGACTGGTGAAGAAGCCGCGGCTGTCGTTGACGACGATCGGAGTCTTGCCAATCGCCAGCGTGTAGTCGAATACGCGGGCCAGCGCCTCGTCGGAAGTCTTTTCGCCCCTGATGATTTCGACCAGCGGCATCTTGTCGACCGGCGAGAAGAAGTGGATACCGATGAAGTCCTCTTGACGCTTGACGCCGGTCGCCAGACCGGTGATCGGCAGCGTCGAGGTGTTGGATCCGAGCAGCGCGTTGGGCTCGACGATGTCCTCGATCTCCTGGAACACCTTGTGCTTGAGGTCTTGGTTTTCGAAGACGGCTTCGATGACGAAGTCGACGCCCTTGAAGGCCTCCGGGTCAGATGCCGGCGTGATGCGGTCCAGCAGCGCCTTGGACTTCTCCTCGGTGGTCTTGCCCCGCTGAAGCGCCTTGGCCTCGAGCTTTTCCGAGTAATTCTTGCCCTTTTCGGCGGCCTCGATGCTGACGTCCTTGAGCACCACGTCGTAGCCGGCCTTGGCCGACACGTAGGCGATGCCGGCGCCCATCATGCCCGCTCCCAGCACACCGATCTTGTTGATCTTGACCGGTGCGATGCCGTCGGGCCGCGATCCGCCACCGTTGATGTGCTGCAGGTCGAAGAAGAACGCCTGGATCATGTTCTTGGCGACCTGGCCGGTGACCAGCTGGGTGAAGTAGCGGCTCTCGATCCGGCTGGCGGTGTCGAAGTCCACCTGCGCGCCCTCGACGGCCGCGTCCAGGATGGCCCGCGGCGCGGGCATCGGGGCACCCTTGAGCTGCTTCTTGAGCAGGGCCGGGAACGACGGCAGGATGCCGGCCAGCGCGGGGCTGGACGGGGTACCGCCGGGCATCTTGTAGCCCTTCTTGTCCCACGGCTGCTCGTGCGAGTCCGGGTTCGCCTTGATCCAGGCCTTGGCGGCCGGCACCAATTCGTCCACCGAGCCGACCAATTCGTCGACCAGGCCGATCTCCTTGGCCTTGTCGGCCTTGAACCGCGTGCCCTGCGACAGGATGTTCATGAACGCGTTCTGGATGCCGAACATCCGCACGGTGCGGGTGACGCCGCCGCCGCCGGGCAGCAGACCGAGCGTCACCTCGGGCAGGCCGACGACCAGACCCTTGACGTCGGCGGCGATGCGGTGGTGACACGCCAGGGCGATCTCCAGACCACCGCCGAGCGCGGCGCCGTTGATGGCGGCCACCACCGGCTTGCCCAAAGTCTCCAGCGCACGCAGGTCGGCCTTGATGCTCTCGACCATGTCGAAGGCTTCCCCGGCGTTCTCCGGGCCGAGCTTGATCATGCTCTTGAGGTCGCCGCCGGCGAAGAAGGTCTTCTTCGCACTGGCAATCACCACACCGGTGATCGAATCCTTCTCGGCGACAAGGCGTTCGACGGCCTTGTGCATCGACTCGCTGTAGTGCTCGTTCATCACGTTGGCCGACCCGGTGGGGTCGTCGAGCGTCAACGTGACGATGCCGTCGGCATCCTTGTCCCACTGAATGGTGTTCTCTGCCATGGTTAAACCCTCTCGATGATGGTGGCGACACCCATGCCGCCGCCGATGCACAGCGTGATCAGCGCGCGGCGCGCGTTGCGGCGCTCCAGCTCGTCGACCATGGTTCCGGTGATCATCGCGCCGGTGGCACCCAGCGGGTGTCCCATCGCGATGGCGCCGCCGTTGACGTTCAGCTTTTCGTCCGGGATGTGCAGGTCCTTCTGGAACTTCAGCACGACGGAGGCGAAGGCCTCGTTCAGCTCGAACAGGTCGATGTCGTCGACCGTCAGGCCGGCGCGGTCCAGCACCTTCCGGGTGGCCGGGGTCGGGCCGGTGAGCATGATGACCGGGTCAGAACCGCTGGTCGCGGTCGCGACGATGCGGGCGCGCGGGGTCAGGCCCTGCGACTTGCCGGCAGCCTCGGAACCGACCAGCACCAGCGCGGCGCCGTCGACGATTCCAGAGCTGTTACCGCCGGTGTGGACGTGGTTGATCTTCTCCACGAAGTGATACTTCTGCAGCGCCACGTCGTCGAAGCCGCCCATCTCGCCGATCCCGTCGAACGCGGTCTTCAGCTTGCCCAGGCCCTCCAGCGTGGTGTCGGGACGCATGTGCTCGTCGTGGTCGAGGATGGTCAGGCCGTTCTGGTCACGAACCGGCACAACCGATTTCGCGAAGTAGCCGCCCGACCACGCGGCAGCCGCCTTTTCCTGCGAGCGCAGCGCGTAGCGGTCGACGTCCTCGCGGGAGAAGCCTTCGATGGTGGCGATCAGATCGGCGCCGATGCCCTGCGGGACGAAGCCGAGGCGGTAGTTGGTCTCCGGGTCGGTCGCCCAGGCGCCGCCGTCGGAGCCCATCGGAACCCGGCTCATCGACTCCACACCACCGGCCAACACCAGGTCGTCCCAACCCGAACGCACCTTCTGTGCGGCGGTGTTGACGGCCTCCAGGCCCGATGCGCAGAAGCGGTTGAGCTGAACACCACCGGTGGTCTCCGGCAGCCCAGCAACCAACGCCGCGGTACGGGCGATGTCGCCGCCCTGGTCACCGACCGGCGACACGACGCCCAAAATGAGGTCGCTGATCAGGTTCTCGTCCAGGTCTGGGTTGCGGCGGCGCAGCTCCTCGACCAGGCCGACGACCAGGTTCACCGGCTTGACTTCGTTGAGCGCGCCCTTGCGCTGCTTGCCGCGCGGCGTGCGGATGGCCTCGTAGATGAAGGCTTCTTCGGACATGAGTGGGGTTCCTCTTCGACAACTGTGTTGGGGTTGGGGTCCGTCGCTGGCGACGCTAGTCCTCCGCACGCCACCCTAACAAAAGACCCGGCCAACCTGTTGGTTGGGAGCCCGGGTCCGCCGAGTCCCGAGCGCCGAACCTGCGTCCAGCCGCGTTCTCGGCACCGACCCTGCGTCTGGCCGCAGTCTCGCGCCATCGCCCCTAATTCACCGCGCTTAAGCTCGTCATTCATGACGGTGAAGCGATTGCAGCCGTACGCCACCACGGTGTTCGCTGAGATGTCCGCGCTCGCCGCGCGGGTCGGCGCGGTCAACCTCGGGCAGGGTTTCCCCGACGAGGACGGCCCGCCCGCCATGCTCAAAGCCGCCCAAGACGCGATCGCCGACGGCGTCAACCAATATCCGCCCGGCATCGGCATCCCCGCACTGCGCGAGGCGGTCGCCGCTCAGCGCAAGCGGAAATACCACGTCGACTACGACCCGGCGACCGAAGTGCTGATCACCGTCGGCGCCACCGAGGCGATCGCGGCGGCCGTGTTCGGTCTCGTCGAGCCCGGCTCCGAGGTGATCCTGATCCAGCCGTTCTACGACTCCTACTCCCCGGTGGTCGCGGTGGCCGGCGCCACGCGGGTCGTCGTCCCGCTAGTGCCCGACGGCCGCGACTTCGCCCTCGATGTCGACGCGCTGCGGCGGGCGGTGACACCCCGCACCCGGGCGCTGATGTTGAACACACCGCACAACCCGACGGGCACCGTGCTGCGCGCGGCCGAACTGCAGGCGATCGCCGAGGTCGCGGTCGCCGCCGACCTGCTGGTCATCACCGACGAGGTCTACGAGCATCTGGTATTCGACGGCCGCGAGCATCTGCCGCTGGCCGCGATCGACGGGATGGCAGAGCGCACCGTCACGATCTCCAGCGCCGCGAAGATGTTCAATTGCACCGGCTGGAAGATCGGCTGGGCGTGCGGCCCGGCCGAGTTGATCCAGGGTGTCCGGGCGGCCAAGCAGTACCTCAGCTACGTCGGGGGCGCGCCGTTTCAGCCGGCGGTGGCCGACGCCCTCAACACCGAGGACGGCTGGGTCGAGGACCTGCGGAACACGTTGCAGGGCAGGCGGGACCGGCTCGCGCGCGGTCTGACCGAGATCGGGTTCGAGGTGCTGCACAGCGCGGGCACCTATTTCCTGTGCGCCGACCCGCGTCCGCTCGGCTATGACAACAGCACCGCGTTCTGCGCGGACCTACCCGAAAAGGTCGGGGTGGCAGCGATCCCGATGACGGCGTTCTGCGATCCCGACGCCGACGACTTCGCAACATGGAATCATTTGGTGCGCTTCACCTTTTGCAAACGCGACGACACCCTCGACGAGGCGATCAGCCGACTTCGGCAACTAAGGCCATGACCTTGCGCCGCAACCCTTCGGTCGCGGCGTAGAGGACTTTCTTCCGCGCCCGGTTGACCAGAAACTCGGGAATAGGCGCCGACGGCTCCAGCGTGATCTCGAAGCGCACCCGGGTGCGGTCCTCGGTTTCGCGCTGCATCGTGTACTCGACATGCTGAGCGTGCTGCTGCAACGTCTTGCCGGCGTCCCACACCACCCAGTCCGGGCCCCAATGGTATTCGAGCACTTCGGTGTCGACGATGCCGGAGACCCTGATGGTGACCTTGACGTGGTGGGGTCGGCCGTCGGGGTAGCGGTCGATCACTTCGGCCCGCTTGTGCACCGACGACCAGGACGGCACCGAGCCGACGTCAGCCAGCGCCTCCAGAATCAGGTCCGGCGGCGCATCGATGACAACCTCGCGCGATGCTTGTACGGCCACTACGAGCAAACTAGCAACGCCGTCTGCCCAGAGGCCTACTGTTTGGAAAATGCAGCAACTCAGTTGGACCGACGACATGTTGCTGCGAGCCGAGAATCCCGCCACCCCACTCCAAATTCAGCTTCTGCTGATCTACGATCCGTCAACTGCGCCGGGCGGCAGGGTCACCTTCAAGGGCATCCTCGAGGAGCTCGACGCGCGGCTGCATCTGGCGAATGTGTTCCGGCGACGCCTCGCCGAGACTCCGGTCGGGCTTGATCGTCCGTACTGGGTTGACGATCCGAACTTCGACCTGGAGTACCACGTCCGGCACATCGGCCTGCCCCAGCCCGGCGATTGGCGACAACTGTGCATTCAGGTCGCCCGGCTGCACGGTCGGCAGATCGACCTGCGCCGGCCGCCGTGGGAGATCACCGTCATCGAAGGCCTCAACGCCGTGCCCGGCGTGCCGAACGGCTCGTTCGCGATGGCGCTGAAACTGCACCACTGCGCGGTCGACGGGATGGCGAGCGTGCAGATGATCGCGGCCCTGCATGACTTGGCGCCGGACAGTCCGCGTCCCGCGCCACCCGACCGGCCGTGGCAAGCCGCGCCGCCGCCCACCACCGCGGACCTCTTGTCTCGTACGGCGTTCAAGGCGTTGACGTACCCGCTGCGCGCGGGAGCGGTGCTGGCGTCGCACGCACCGAAGGCAGCCCTGGGGCTCGCCGGGATGCCGGTGAAGCTGATCAGCCGCATGTCCAAGATCCCCGATATCGGCGCGCCATCGTTTCCACCCAAGACCCGATTCAACCAATCAGTCTCGCCACACCGGGTTTTCGAGGCACGCTTCCACGACCTCGACGCCTTCAAACGGATCAAGGCGCGGGTGCCGGGCGCGACGGTCAACGATGTAGCGCTGGCCTACGTCGGCGGCGCTCTTCGGCATTACCTGGACGGCCACGGCGAACTGCCGGACGAGTCGCTGGTCGCGGCGTGTCCGATGTCGTTGCGTAACGCCGACGAGGCCACCCACGGAAACGCGCTGTTCGGGCGGTTGCAATCGCTCGGCACCGACATCGCCGACCCGCTGATCCGGCTCGCCACGATCACCGAGTCGACGCAGGGCAGCCGCTCGGCACCGGACCGGTCGGCGCAGAGTCAGATCATCGAGCTGATCGGCACGGTGCCGACGGCGCTACTCGGGGTGGCGGCGAAAGCGGCCAGCGTGCTTCCGTTCTCGGGACCGAACGTCGCCAACACCACCGTCACCAACGTTCCGGGCCCTCCCGTGCCGCTGTACTTCTGCAAGGCACAACTTCTGCGCGCGGCCGGTCTGGGGCCACTGATCGGCGGAATGAACCTCATCCACGTCGTGGCCAGCTACAACGGCGTCCTGTCGATCAGCGCCACCGCGGATCGTGACGCGCTGCCCGATCCGAGCAACTACGCCGAGTGCATGGAGCACGCGTTCAAGGAATTGCTCTCGATCGCAAGGTGAGCGCGGGCAGCGATTGTTCAGGCCGCGGCGCCGGTCACCTTCCGTCCTGGTCAGCGCCGCCACGCGGCTGTCGCTCTGAGATCGTGTCCGCTGAGGCGTGACGAGCGTGGTTGCCGCCGCGACGCTTTGCCGTGTACATCGCCTGGTCGGCCTGTTGAATGAGGCGTTCCACGAAATCGACGGTCGCCGGCTGTGGCGCACGGCTGAGGGCGATACCCACTGTGCCAATGCTCGCGGTTATGGGCGGCGTCAGAGTAGCGGTCTGGCGGCAGAGGTCCTCAGCCCACGCTGCGGATCGGCGCGGCTCGCCGATGAGCGCGACAAGAAATTCTTCTCCGCCGGCTCGACAGATGGGAACCCCCGCAGCGCTGCTGCGCCGCAGCAGATCGGCAACGGCGACCAGCGTTTTATCGCCGGTGACATGTCCATAGTTGTCGTTGATGCCTTTGAAATTGTCGAGATCCACCATCACCAGCGTCAGATGGTCATCCGCGTCAACCGCTCCCAAGGTGAGGTCGGCGAGCACAGCCGGGGTGAATGCGCGTCTGTTCAACAGGCCGGTCAGTGGATCCTCGTTGGAGCGGCTGACATAGGCGCGAATGGCGCGCACCGCTCCCCACGCCGCCAATGGGACTGCCAAGTTGAAGAACCAGATCAACCAGAACGCTCGGGCGGCGGTCATGATCTCGGTGGCACCAGCGAGCCGGACCACCGTCGCCACGTTCAACCCAAGTGCGACAACGAGATTGACGATCATGAGTCGTGCGCCGTGGTAGAAGGCGATGTAGCCGCCGGTGATGGCAGCGGCCATGCATATCGGTACTGATTCTTCGATGTTGCGCTGCGCTTGGCTCCACACCGCAATACACGTCAAACCCGTCAGGACCGCGGCTTGTGACTGTCGGCGACTCGGCCAGCGGGTCCACCAGAACACGGCCATCGTCGTGGCGAGCGCTAGGCCGGCCAACTGGGCGGCCAGGAACGCCCACGGCCGCCGTTCGCAGACCAACACCGTCACCGGGATGACAGCTGCTGACGCCGCCACCGCCGACATCATTCGCTGTGCCCACAGCAGCAACCCACGCTCATGCAGGAAAGCGGTGATCCATTCGAACTAGTCGGGCTCCGCCCACGCAGCGATCAACGCCGCCACGACGGGTCGCCCGCGAATGGCACGCTTTTGGGCCGGGCCTGAGGGCAGATGACTGCCCCCGCCCAGATCGGGTGCCACTCAGGTGCTCCTCTTACTCCCCGCCGTGAACATTGTTGACGGCAGACAAATTTGAAAATTTGCGCCCGACGCGAACAATTCCATTCGAGTGGACGCCTGTCGCGGCGAATGAGCCAGCTGCCCGCTGCCAACACGCTGTGAATTCGGTGCAACACATGATCGTGGTCGGACACGTTCTGCGGCCGCCTAGTGCGCGATTACGGGTAGAACCGCTCTCGATCGTGAAATGAGAGCGAGTGACGGGATTCGAACCCGTGTGTACGGCTTTGCAGGCCGCTGCCTAGCCGCTCAGCCACACCCGCATGAGGACATACCGTGCCAGCGCAGTCCGGTCGGGGGCCACCGTTTGGCTCGGCGCGATGCTATGTCCGCTGTCCCGAACCGAAATTCGACATCACCTGTTCGCGAAGGCCTTCGGTCGCGGCATCCAGCACGATCTCACTGGCTCGACGCACCACGAAGGCCGGCACCGGGCCGGCTGGCTCGACGGTGATGTCGAAACGCACCCGGGTCCGGTCGACGCCGACCGGCTGAAGGTTGTACTCGACGTGCTGGCCACGCTGCTGAAACGTATCGCCGGCATCCCAGACCACCCAGTTGGGACCCCAGTGATATTCCAGGATCTCGTTGTCGACGAGCCCGAAGATCTTGATGGTCGCCTTGACGTGATGCGGGCGGCCATCGGAGTACCAGTCCAGCACCTGAATCCGCTTGTGCACCGGCGACCACGACGACAGCGAGCCGACGTCAGCCAACGCCTCCAGGATCACCCCCGGCGGCGCGTCGATGACGATCTCGCGCGATGCTCGTACGGCCACTATCGACCAAGCTAGCAAGCCAATGCCGTAAATGCGCCGATTACCAGCCGATTTCGTCGAGCGGAGTGGTGGTCTGGGGAATCGACCCGACTTCAGCCGGCGCTGTGCGGGAGAACCGCGGCGCAGGGGCGGCCTGATCGGCGCCGTGCGCGTTGACCAGCGTCGCACGCGCGGCCAGGTGCGGGTCGACGGCGGCCTCGCTCCACGTCAGCACCGGCGTCACGCAGGCATCGGTGCCGTCGAAGATCGCCGACCACTCGTCGCGGGTCTTGCCGGCGAACCGCTGCGTGAAGACGTCGAACATCCGCGGGAACTCCGCGATCTCGAACTGCCCCGGCACGTCGTCGGCCGACAGCTCCAGACCGGCCAGCAGCGCCGCGAAGAACTGCGGCTCGATGGCGCCGACCGCCATGTATTTGCCGTCGGCTGTTTCGTAGCAGCGATAGAACGGCGCGCCGCCGTCGAGCAGGAACGACTCACGCTCGTCGCGCATCGCGCCGGTCGACTTCATCGTCCACATCATCTGGGCCAGGATGCTGACCCCGTCGACCATCGCCGCGTCGATCACCTGCCCTCGGCCCGACTTCTCGCGCTCGTAGAGCGCCGAGACGATGCCGAGCAACACGAACATCGAGCCGCCGCCGAAGTCGGCGACCAGGTTCAGCGGCGGCATCGGCGGCCGGTCGCGGTAGCCCAGCGCCGACAGCGCCCCGGTCTGCGACAGGTAGTTGATGTCGTGACCGGCGGTGCTGGCCCGCGGCCCGTCCTGCCCCCAGCCAGTGATGCGGGCAAAGATCAGCCGCGGATTGACCGCCGTGCAGTCGTCCGGCCCGATGCCGAGCCGCTCACAGGTGCCAGGCCGGAAGCAGTCGAGCAGCACGTCGGCCTTGGCCGCCAGATCCAGCAGCTGCTGCGGGTTGGCTTTGACGTCCAGGTCGACGATTCGCTTCCCGCGGTGCAACAGGTCGAGATTCTCGGCGGGCAGTATCAGTCCGCCGGGGCGACGGACCCGTACGACGTCGGCGCCCAGATCGGCGAGAATCATCGCCGCATGAGGACCCGGGCCGATGCCGCCGAGCTCGATCACCCGTACCCCGGCAAGCGGCCCGGTCAAGCGCTCTCCTTCTTCACCTTCAGCACCTGATCGCGCAGGCCTTTGGTGCCGGTGTCGACGGTCCCCTTGATCGCCCGCTTGATGACGAAACCGGGCAGCGGCACCACCGGGTCGACGCTGATCGCGAAGACGACCTTGGTCTTGTCGCCGTCGGGCGTCAGCGTGTACGACGCGTCCTGTGAGCGTTGCTGACCGGAGCTGACCAGCGTCCAGCTGACCTTGTTCTCGCCCCATGTGTAGGCAATCACTTGTTCGTCGGTGATGCCCGCGGCCTTCACCTTCATCTTGACCTTCAGCGGCCGGCCGTCCTTGTCTTCCTCGAGAACCTCGGCGCTTTGGTGAGGCGGCGACCAGTCGGTGACCGTGTCCATATCGCCGATGACATCGAGGATCTCCTCGGGGGTCGCCTCGATGACGATTTCGCGGGTTTCGTTGATTGCCATCACCGGACCATAGCGAGACACGCCATGCGAAGGGCGGTTTCGACCGCACACGCGTAGCGTCAACGTCGTGACCGCAGCTGCTTCCTACACCGTGGGCGACTACCTGCTGGACCGCCTGGCTGAACTCGGCGTCACCGAGGTGTTCGGTGTACCCGGCGACTACAACCTGGAATTCCTCGACCACATCGTCGCCCACCCGAAGCTCCGCTGGGTGGGTAACGCCAACGAGCTCAACGCCGGCTATGCCGCCGACGGGTACGGCCGTCTGCGTGGGATGTCGGCGGTGGTAACCACTTTCGGCGTGGGTGAGCTTTCGGCGGCCAACGCCGTCGCGGGCAGTTACGCCGAGCACGTGCCGGTCGTGCACATCGTCGGTGGGCCGTCCAAGGACGCACAGGGCACCCGCCGGGCGCTGCATCACTCGTTGGGCGACGGCGACTTCGAGCACTTCCTGCGCGTGAGCCGGGAATTCACCTGCGCGCAAGCCAATCTCATGCCGGCCACCGCGACCAGGGAGATCGACCGGGTGCTGTCCGAGGTCCGCGAGCAACGCCAGCCGGGCTACTTGCTGCTGTCCACCGACGTGGCCCGCTTCGAGACCGAGCCGCCCAGCGCACCGCTGCCGCGTTATACCGGCGGGACCAGCCCGCGGGCGCTGGCCTTATTCACCGAAGCCGCAAGCACTCTCATCGCAGACCATCAGCTGACGGTGCTGGCCGACCTGTTGGTGCACCGGCTGAACGCCGTCGACAAGCTCGAGGAGCTGCTGGCCGCGGATGTCGTTCCGCATGCCACGCTGATGTGGGGGAAGAGCCTGGTCGACGAGAGCGCACCGGAGTTTCTCGGCATTTATGCGGGCGCGGCCAGCGCCGACCCGGTGCGGGCGGCGATCGAAGAGGCGCCGGTGCTGGTAACCGCCGGTGTGGTGTTCACCGACATGGTCAGCGGTTTCTTCAGCCAGCGCATCGACCCGGCCCGCACGATCGACGTCGGACCGCAGCAGAGCACGGTCGGCAGCCAGGTCTTCGCGCCGCTGGAAATGGATGCCGCCCTCGAGGCCCTCACCGCGATCCTCTCCGAGCGTGGTATCCGCTCCCCCGCCGTGGTGTCGAGCTCCGACGTCCCACCGGCGGTGACACCGGGTCGCGACGAACCGTTGAACCAGAAAGTGTTGTGGGACAGGTTCTGTGAGGCGCTGACGCCCGGCAACGTGGTGCTCGCGGATCAGGGCACGTCGTTCTACGGGATGGCCACCCACCGGCTGCCGCAGGGCGTCACGTTCATCGGCCAACCGCTGTGGGGTTCGATCGGATACACGCTGCCGGCCACCCTCGGCGCCGGCCTGGCGCAGCGTGATCGGAGGCCGGTGCTGCTGATCGGTGATGGCGCCGCGCAGCTGACGGTGCAGGAGCTGGGCGCCTTTTCCCGGGAGGGCCTGTCCCCGGTCGTCGTGATCGTCAACAACGACGGCTACACCATCGAGCGGATGATCCACGGGAAGACCGCCCCCTACAACGACATCGTTCGATGGAGTTGGGCCGACATTCCCACCGCTCTCGGCGTCACGAACCATCTGACGTTTCGCGCCGAGACCTACGGCGAACTCGACGACGCGTTTCGCGCGGCCGCCGAACACCAAGACCGGATGGTGCTGATTGAAGCGGTGGTGCCGCGCCTGGACGTCCCGGATCTGCTCACCGACTTGGTTTCCGATCTCGGTTAGCTTCGTTCGGTCCCCGTTCGCGGGCCGAGCAGTTTGCGCAGGGTGCGGCGGCAGCGCCCGCATTCGGCGCCGGCCCCGCAGGCCGCGGCGATCTGATTAGTTGTCGACGCCCCACCGGCAATGGCGTCAGCCACCACCTGGCTGGTAATCCCGTTGCACAAACAGACGAACACGAGCGGCGGCTTACTCGTCGATCCGCATCATGTCGTGAAACGTGCCGACGAACACCGGTGGATAGGCGCCGCGGCCGGCCCCGTCGATCCACGGTGCGGCGGTGTCGGGATGATCGATCCAGCTCCGCGCGTGCTCCTCGTCGTCGAGTTCCTGGAGGATCATCACTTCATGGCTGTCGTCGAAGGCCTGGAACAGCCGTGTCTCGCGGATGCCAGCAGCCTCAAATCTGGTTGAGGCGCTGCGGATTTCGTGAGTCAGCACCGGAACGCTGTCGACCGACGAGATGGCTGCGACCACCACGCCCGGGGCGGATTGTTCCGAACGTGCCCCCGACCCGAACCGCTCGACGATCTCGCCGGCGAAGACGGCCGGGATGTCGTCGACGCCGACCGCGTCGAACCATTCGAAGAAGACCCGTGAACGCAGCAACTCCACGATCGGCTCCCGGCTGCGCACGCCGATCGTGACCAGCACGCGGCCGTAATCGTGCGTCGAGGTGTACAGCAGCACGTGGTGCGCGCCGATGTCCGCGAGTGCCGATCTGCGCCGGGTGAGCAACGGCCAGACCTGCCCGGGGTCCGGCACGCGGTAGTCGGACGCGATCACCAGCGAATGCGAATGGGAGTCCACCGCGCTCACCGTAGCTGGTCCTTCATCACCTTCCCAGTCGCGTTCAGCGGCAAGCTCGTGAGGAACTCGACGTACCGGGGAGCCTTGAATCCAGCCATCCGGTCGCGACACCACGCCATCAAATCCTCGTGCGACACCGCAGATTTCGGCACCACGAAGGCCTTTCCTACCTGGCCGAGCCGTTCGTCGGGCACACCGATCACAGCGACCTGCGCAATCGCCGGGTGCTCCAGCATAAAACCCTCGATCTCGGCCGGGTACGCGTTGAACCCGCCAACGATGAACATGTCCTTTTTACGCCCGTCGATCCTCAACCGGCCCGAGTTGTCGAAACTGCCCAGGTCCCCGGTGTGCAGCCAGCCGGCGTCGTCGATGGCCGCGGCCGTGGCTTCGGGATCGTCGAGGTAGCCCTGCATGACGCCATAGCCGCGCACCAGAACTTCGCCGTCGTCGGCGATGCGCACCTCGACGTCCTTGCACGGCAGACCCGCGGTGGTGGCGACATCCTCGAAGGAGTCGCCGGGCCGCGACAGCGTCACGTTGCCGGCTTCGGTGAGGCCGTAGCCCGTCATCAGCGTCTCGAACGGCAATTCGTCGTGAATGCGCCGAACCAGCTCGACGGGAATGTCGGCGGCACCGGTCACGCCCGCCCGCAGCGAGGACAGCTTGGTTTTGTCATCGACCGTCAGCAACGAGTGATACATCGTCGGAGGGCCGGGCAGCATCGAGATCTTCTCGCGTGCAACAATATTCACGACAGATTCGAGATCGAATACCGGCAGCGGCAGCATCGTCGCACCGCGCAGGAACGACGCGATCAGGCCCGCCTTGAGACCAAAAGTGTGAAAGTACGGGTTGATCATCAAATAGCGGTCGCCCTCGCGCAGATCCGCGAGCGTCGCCCACTCCTCGTACATCCGCAGCGTCTGGCGATGGTTCATCATCGCTCCCTTTGGGCGACCTGTGGTGCCCGACGTGAAGATGATGTCGGAGACGTCGGCGCCGTCGACCTGACGCTCGAAAGGCGCACCGCTGGAGAGGAAGTCGGAGCCGAGGTCGAGGACCGGGATGCCGGCGGGTGCGGTGTAGTCCTGGTCGAGGAATCCCTGCTGCACCAGAACGGCCTTGGCGTTGCTCCGGGTGATGATGTCGCCTGCTTCGTCGGGTTTGAAGCGGGTGTTGACCGGCACCAGGACGCCACCGGCCGTCATGATGCCGAACGCCGCGATGATCCAGTTCGCCGAGTTCGGCGCCCAGAGCGCGACCCGGTCGCCTTTGTCGACTCCGAGGTCAGCGAACGCGCCTGCCGCGCAACGGATTCGGTCGACGATCTGGCGAAAAGTGAAGCGCAGCGGACCGTCGACGACAGCTTCCGCGTCGCCGAACCGGTCCGCCGCGCTCGTGACCATCTCGGGGATGGTCTGCCACGGACTACTCAGGGCGCCGTCCCTGTCAGACCGTGACGAGTCGACCGAGGTTGCCGCCCATGATCTTTGCCTGGTCCTCCGGCTTGAGGTGCGACAGCGCCTCGATGTAGTAGGTCGGCTCCGCCAACCCCTCGGGGTGCGGCCAGTCCGAGCCGTACAGCACCTGGTCCACGCCGACGAGGTTGACCAGGTCGTCGATGCCGTCCTCGAAGAAGGGGCTGACGTGAATCCGGTTCTTGACCATTTCGACCGGGTCGCTCGGGAACGCCTCCGGGGCCTTGCGGAAGACCTCGGCCAGACCGTCCAGCAGTGGGGTCATCCACTTCGAGCCGGCCTCGACGATCGCGACCTTGAGCTTCGGGTGGCGGTAGAGCGCGCCGTGGATCACCCACGAGCCGACCGAGTCCTGGATCGGCCGCCACTCGTTCAGGATGCCCATCGCGTTGGTCTGGAACGGCAGCATCTCCTGATCGGCGCCGTCCCACTCGGAGGTGTAGCGGGAGTAGCCGCTGTCGCTCGAGTGCATGCCGACCAGCACGTCGTGCTCGACAACGCGCTCCCAGAACGGGTCGAACTCGGGCACCGCGAACGAGCGCGGACCGCGGTAACCAGGCACGGGTGCCGGCCGGACCAGGATGGCGCGGGCGCCGCGCTTGACCGCCCACTCCAACTCCTCGATCGCCTTCTCGACGATCGGCAGGGTGATGACCGGCGTGGTGAAGATCCGGTTCTGGTAGTTGAAGCCCCAGACGTCGTCCAGCCATTCGTTGAGCGCATGCACCAGGACGTGAATCGCCAGCGGATCGTCACGCAACCGCTCTTCGAGCAGGCTGGCCAGCGTCGGAAACATCAGCGTCTTGTCCAGACCCAGCTCGTTCATCGTCTCCAGCCGCGGCCCGGGCTCGAAGAACGCCGGGATCGCGCGCATCGGCTCACCGAACAACTCGCGCTTGGTCTTGCCCTCTGGGTTGCCGTACTTGAAGTACTCCTCCCAGGCGCCCGGCCGGGCGACGACCTCGAAGGTCGGGTTCGGGATGTAGTTGCTGATCTGGCCGCGGATGGCGATCTTGGTGCGCCCGTTGATCTGCACGTACTGGACGTAGTCCTTGTACTCCTTGGGCAGGAATTTGGTGAGCGCCTCCGGCGGCTCGTAGAGATGGTTGTCCGCGTCGAAAATCGGGAACGGGACGTCCACTCTGTGCGACAGCTGCCCCATGAAATCCTCCTTCACAATTTGTGAGAATGATATTCTCACAGCCGTGTTATCGCAATGCCCTCGGCCCCCTCGGACGCGCCCTGCGCGGACTTGCTGGTGAATATTGCGCATTGGCTCAACCCGCCGACCGGCAAACGTTAGTGTCGTAACTAAGGCAGCGGTGATGCTATTCTCCGCTGCGGAGAATGCCACTATCGCCACGTATCCGCGGGCGGCCGGAGGAACGTATGACAACCATCGGTGGAGCCGCGCTTGCCGTGGCGGTGGCAGCCGTGACCGCGACCGCCACCGCGGCGCCGTCGTTGGCCGACGACCCGGTTGCCCACGACGTCAGGTATGTCGTCACCGCGGCGAACCCGATCTGGGCCGACATCTACTACCTCGACCAGCAGCCGCCGAAGTACTCCGACTACAGCCACAATCCGTACCAGTACACGCCCAACGTGCAGGCCGACATCGGTCCAGGGCATCCGTGGACGTCACCGCCGGTGATGCTCACCGACCCCAACAACTACGCCATGGTCGTGGTCAGCACCGGCACCGAACCCGGCACCCCGATGTTCCACTGCGCATTGGTCGTCGACGGAAAGGTCGTCGTATCCAACGACGGCCCCAAGGGCACGCTCTGTTCGCTGCGCTCCTGGTGAGCGCGCTAGATTTGCGGATCTCCCTCGAGGTTGCGCAGGTAGGCCTCGACGATCTCGATGGTCTCGCGGTGGCCGGCGGACATGTCGAGGGCCTGCTCGATCACCAGAACGCGGGACACGCTGGTCATCAGCACCGACCACACCAGCGGCGGGAATGTCGCCGGGTCGACCCCGTAACCCTCCAGGATCGTCGTCAGCGCCTTGCGTTGCTCCTCGCGAAAACGCTCGGCGTAATAGGCGATTTCGGCTTTCAATGCTTTCCGGTGGTTGGCCAGCGCGATGAACTCCATCGTGATTGCGGTGGCCGCCGGGTCGGTGCTGAACCGCCACAGCGCCCACAACGGCTGCGGCGCCCGCAGCATCTGCGCCTGCACTTCAAGCCCTTCTTCGGCGCGGCGACGAAACGCCGCCAGGAACAGCTCGTCCATGTTGCGGAAGTAGTAGTGCACCAGTTGCGGCTTGAGCTCGGCCCGTTCGGCGACGCGGCGCGAAGTCACTGCGGCATAACCCTCTTCGAGCATCAGTTGCTCGGCGGCGTCGAGCAGCACCCCGCGGTTCTTGGCGTCCGGGGCGCCGATCCTGCGGGCCGAAGTCATGCCGTTGTTCCACACTCTCGACGAAATTTGCTGAACATGAACGATCGTAGCGTCGGGCCGCCTTCTCGCCTTGACCACGACATTAGCGCCATGCTAAGCAGGTGCTCAGCAAGTTCCGCTTATTTGCCGAATTCAGTCCCGGGCGGCATGGCATCTGGCCGCCCACACACCACGGGTAAAACAGCCTCGGGAGGCGCGTAACACCATGAGCACCTACGACACGATCGACTTCTTCACCGACCCGTCGCTGGTTCCCGACCCGCACCCCTACTTCGATTACCTGCGCAGCCAAAACCCGGTGCACAAACTGCCCCACCACAACGTCGTCGCGGTGACGGGGTGGGAAGAGGCCAACGCGGTCTACAAAGACCCGGAGACCTTCTCTAATTGCGTTGCGCTCGGCGGGCCGTTTCCGCCGCTGCCGTTCGAGGTCGACTGTGAGGATCTCACCGCGCACGTCGAGGCACACCGCAGCCAGTTCCCGATGTTCGAGCACATGGTCACCATGGACCCGCCCGACCACACCAAGGCACGGTCGATCCTGAGCCGGTTGCTCACGCCGAGCCGGCTGAAGGAGAACGAGGAGTTCATGTGGCGGTTGGCCGACCGTCAGCTCGACGAATTCCTGGGCAACGGCGAGTGCGAGTTCATCGCCGAATACTCAAAGCCGTTCGCCACCTTGGTGATCGCGGACCTGCTGGGCGTCCCGGAGGAAGACCACAAGCAGTTCCGAACGGTGCTGGGCGCCGATCGTCCCGGTGCGCGGGTGGGCGCCCTGGACCTCGAATCGGTCGGGGTCAATCCGCTGGAGTGGCTCGACGACAAGTTCTGCTCCTACATCGAGGATCGCCGCAGCTCCCCGCGCGACGACGTGCTGACGTCGTTGGCGACGGCCAAGTATCCCGACGGTTCCACGCCGGAAGTCATCGAGGTAAGCCGTTCGGCGACATTCCTTTTCGCCGCGGGGCAGGAGACCACGGCTAAGTTGCTGTCGGCCGCGCTGCAGGCGATCGGCGATCGGCCCGAAGTTCAGCAGCGCCTTCGCGAGGACCGCAGCCTGATCCCCGCGTTCATCGAGGAGTCGCTGCGGATGGAGAGCCCGGTCAAGAGCGACTCGCGGCTCGCCTTGCGGTCGGCCACCATCGGCGGTGTCGACATCCCGGTCGGCACCATCGTGATGATCCTTCCCGGTGCGGCCAACCGCGACCCGCGGCGATTCGAGGACCCACACGAATTCCGGATCGACCGCAAAAACGTCCGCGAGCACATGGCGTTCGCCCGCGGCGTGCACTCCTGCCCGGGCGCACCGCTGGCGCGTGTCGAAGGCCGCGTCTCGATCGAGCGCATCCTCGACCGGATGTCCGACATCTCCATCAGCGAGACACAGCATGGCCCAATCGACCAGCGCCGCTACACCTTCGAGCCGACCTACATCCTGCGGGGCCTGTCGGATTTGCACCTGACGTTCACGCCGCGGCCCGCACTGGCGCCGGTGGGCTGATCGCAAAATTTGGTTCCACTACCCGGTGAACACGGGTAGGCGGGCCCAGCCGCGAACACTGGCGGTGTGTGCCCGTTCGGCGTTGGCGTAGTCGACATCCCAGTCGGGCCACCGGGTGAGCACCTCTTCGAAGGCCACCCTGGCTTCCAGTCGGGCCAGCGCCGAACCCAGGCAGAAATGCAGGCCCTGCCCGAAACTCAGGTGGCTGCCGCGCCGGTGGATGTCGAATCGGTCGGCATCGGGAAACTGAGACTCGTCACGATTCGCAGAGGCGTTGAGCAGCAACATGAATGACCCCTCCGGAATCGTGCGGTCGTAGAGCTCCGCGTCGTGCGCGACGTAGCGGGCCTGCACCGGCGACGGCGGCTCGTAGCGCAACGACTCCTCGATGGCGCCGGGTATCAGCGACCGGTCGGCCACCAGCTCTCGGCGTTGGTCGGGGTGGTCGGACAGCAGTTGCGCCATGAAGCCGATCAATCGAGTCGTGGTCTCGTTGCCGGCGCCGGCGATCATCGCGGTGTAGGAGAGCACCTCGGTGCGCGACAGGGGCCGACGGGTGCCGTCGGCCTCCTCGATCTCCGCGGCGAGTAGTTCGGTCATCAGGTCGTCGGAGGGATGCTCGGCACGGTATTCAATGAATTCGGCGAACATCGTAATGGTGTCTTCGAAAATCTTCTGGCTCACCGCCTCTGGTCCCGCGCCCTTGGTGACGTCGATGAACGCGCCGTTGCGATCCCGGATGGCGGCTTGGTGCTCTTCCGGAATGCCCAACAGGTAACCGATCGTCCGCATCGGGAGCACCGCGCCGAGGTCGGCGATGAAATCGAATCCCTGGGAGCCGACCAGGGGATCCAGCTCACCGATGCAGAAGTCACGGACGAGGGACTCGACGGCGAGCATTCGCCGCGGGGTGAATACCTTCGACAGCAACTTGCGATGCAGGTCGTGTAGCGGCGGGTCTTCGAACAGCAGAATGCCCGGCGGCACTTCGATGTTGTTGAACAAGATGTCGGCCGTGGTGCCTCGACCGCTGCGATACGTCTGCCAGTTGTGCAGCTCGCGGGCCACGTCGTGATAGCGGCTCAGCGCGAAGAAGTTGTACTTCTCGTTGTAATACAGCGGTGCTTCTTCGCGCATCCGCTTCCACACCGGATAGGGATCGTCGTCGATATCGGGATCGTAGGGGTCGTAATACAATTCGACGGTTTCGGTGTCTGGCATGTGCTGTCGGGACCCTTCAATCGTTGCGGTGCAGGAAGCCGTGCAGGATCGCCTGCACGAGCTCGTCGATAATCACTTCTCGCGACGGCGGCGTGACGCCGAAGTAGGTCGATCGCAGCGCCGCCATGCCGGCGATCATCGCGACCGTGGAGTGCGCCGGCAGGTCGGGGTGATCCGACTGCAGCCCGCGAATATTCATGCCCTCGGCGCTGATTCGGCCCAGCACCTGCAGCGCCCGCTTGACGTCGTCGATCCCCGCCTCGGCCAACTCCTCGTCGCTCAGCGCCTCGGCGGCCATCAGGGTCAGCAGCAGACCCCGATGTTCGACGAACAGGTCGTAGAGCTGACCGACGAAGTGGCCGGCAAGCTCCTCCTCGACGGCCTCGGCGTGGTTGACCGACTGCCAGGTGCTACCGAACTCATCGATGAAGCTGGTGAAAGGCAGCACCAGCGCCTCCCGGAACAGTGCGGCCTTGCTGCCGAAATTCCGGAACAGCAGGTGCTCGGTAACGCCTGCCGCCAAAGCGATTTCGCGGGTGGTGGTGCTGCGATAGTCCTGGCGGCCGAACAGCTCGCGAGCAGCATCGAGCAAGAGCCGACGCGGCTCGCCACGCTGCCGTCGTAGGGGCGCGGCGGCGGTGCGCGGTTTGGCAGCTGATCGCTGAGACACGAATTGAGGATAGTATGTGCTATCCAATTAGGATAGTATTCACTACCTAAAGAGCCGATGAAGTCTCGAAAAGGATGGTCCACGTGGGCGCTCTGATCATGCTGGGCACGTTGTTCGGATTGGTGGTGCTGATCTTCGGCCTGGTGCTGCGGTTCGACCCGGAAGCTCGCCGATGAGTGACCAGATGACTCCGGCCATTCAGGTGGGCAGCGCCTTCGCTCTCGTCGGCGGCGTCTCGTTCACCGCATTGGCCGTGTACTTGAGTGTTCGACAACGCCGCATGCATCCCCTTCTCCTGCTGTGTATTTCGGCGATGTCATTTTCGTGGATCGAGGCGCCCTACGACTGGGCGATGTATGCGCAGTTCCCCGCCGCCCTCCCCCGGATGCCGTCGTGGTGGCCGCTCAACATGACCTGGGGCGGACTCCCACTGTTCGTCCCGATCGGCTACATCTCGTACTTCGTGCTACCGGCCTTCACGGCCACCGCGCTCGGCCGATGGCTGATCAAGCGTTTCGGGTGGCGCCGGCCCCAGACGTTGCTGACTGTCGGCCTGCTCGTCGGTTTTACCTGGGCACTGTTGTTCAACGGCTTCCTCGGCGCCAAACTCGGTGTCTTCTACTACGGCCGGGTCATTCCGGGTCTGGCTATCCGCGAGGGGACCATTCACCAGTACCCGCTGTACGACGCGCTGGCCATGGCCATCCAGATGATGGTCTTCACCTACCTGCTGGGGCGAACCGACGGCGACGGACGCAACGTCCTTGAGATGTGGGCGGCCAAGCGGTCGAAGACCCCGCTGCAGGCGGCGACGCTGTCCGTCGTCGCAGTCATCTTGGTCGGAAACCTGCTCTACGGCGCCGTTTTCGCGCCTCATCTGATCACCAAGCTGGGCGGCTGGGTGAGCGTTGAGCCTCCAGGCCAGCTATTCCCCGGCATCCCGAATCAGCCGAAGTAGGCAGCGTCATCAAGGCAAGGAGAAATACCCATGACACATCAGCATCGCGTCGTCGTCTGGGCCACCGGCGGCATCGGATCGATCGCCATTCGCGCCATCCAGCGCCGGCCCGACCTCGAACTCGTTGGCGTGTGGGTGCATTCGCCCGAGAAGGTCGGCAAGGACGCCGGCGAACTTGCCAACGGTGAACCGATCGGCCTCGCCGCGACCGACGATGCCGACGCGTTGATGGCCCTGAAGCCCGACTGCGTCATCTACGCCGCGAGCGGCCCGGAGCGCGACGCCCTGGCCATCCCGGACTACGTAAAACTACTCGAAGCGGGCCTCAACGTGGTCACGACCAGCACCACCCGACTGGTCAATCCACACCTGTACGAGCCGGCGGAATGGCGCGATCAACTCGCCGCGGCGGCCAAGCAGGGTCAGGCATCGCTGTACGCCTCGGGCATCGAACCCGGCTTCGCCGCCGATTACCTGCCGCTGGTGCTGTCAACCCAGTCGTCGCAGATCGAGAAGATCCATGCTTTCGAGATCGGGTTGTACGACGACTACGGCGTGCCCGACATCATGATCAACGGACTGGGCTTCGGCCAACCGTTGGACTATCAGCCGTGGATCAGCTACCCCGGCGCCATCGCGGGCGAATGGCAGGGTCAGATCCGGCTGGTCGCCGACGCACTCGGGGTCGAATTGCAAGAAGTGCGTGAGGGTTTCGACCGCGCCGCGACCGACCGAACGCTGGACGTCGCCATGGGGACCGTCGAGGCCGGGACGTGTGGGGCCATCCGCATGCAGGCGATCGGCGTGGTCGACGACCGTGAAGCGATCGTCATCGAGCACGTCACCCGGTTGGCCCACGACGTTGCGCCGGATTGGCCGACCGGCATCGGCGACCTGTCCTACCGCGTGAAGATCACTGGCGATCCGGACATCGACTGCACGCTCGCGGCGACACTGCGCGACCCGCAGCGGGCCGGGATCGCGGGGATGACGTCCGGCGCGGGCGCGATGGTGGCGACCGCAATGCGGGTGGTCAACGCCGTACCGTATGTCGTTGCCGCAGAACCGGGTTTGCTCAGTTCGGTGGATTTGCCGCTGACGATCCCGCGCAATGCCTTCGTAACGCGGTGACTCAGGTGTCGGCGCGGGTCCAGAACGCGTGGCCTTCTTGCGCGATGCAAATCAGGAACAGACCGTCGGGCGCCTGCGCGACATAGTTCATGAACGTGTGGCAGTCGGTGTTTTCTTCCTTGATGCCGGCCATCGGCGGTGAGCGGAACCAGCGCGGCTGGTACCGGCGGGGCGAACCGCAGAACATCAGTCGCCCGGGCTGGGTGGCGGGGGCGTAACTTCCGGAGACACCGAAGGCGTAGTAGGTGGTGTTCTCGCACGGGGCGCCCAGCACCATGTTTGGGGCGATGCCGGGCGTACAGGCCGGGTAGTCGCAGACGGTCGGCCCGGCTGCGGCCGTCGGCGGCACGAGTGCGCCGATTCCCATCAGCGCAGCGACCACTGCCACGACGTACCGCACCAGGACATTTTGGCACGGGCGATACGAAAATTCTCTTCTTCGGATAACTGAATTCACGGTTCCGCCGACGGCGTTCTCGCGCGCTCTCTGCGCACCGGGCCTGCAGCTTTGGGTGATAGCGTGGTTCTCCGTGTGCAGCCCGGAACGAGCCCGAGACCAGTGACGGACTCCGACCGCGACCCCTCCAGCACGCAAGCCCCGGACCCGCTCGCGGAAGCAGAAGACGAGCTGGCTCGCGCCGAGGAGCGTGCCGCGGCGGCCCGCGCCCGGGCCGCCGAACTCCGCCGCGAAGCCGAAGCCGAGGCCGAATCCGGTGACGAGCCGACGGAGACTGACGACGACGAGGCACTCACGCCGGCACGTTGGCGACGGCGACCGCGATGGTCGCGGAAATTTCACCGGCCGTCGTGGAAAGCCACGGGCGTCGGCTTCGCGATCACGCTCGTGCTGGCCTCGCTGGCGGGCAGCGCTGTCATCGAGTGGCAGCACCGCGAGCTGATGCAACGCCAGCAGCGCGCGGTGGAGTACGCCACGGCGGCACGCGACGAAGTCACCGAGCTGATGACGATCGATCCATCGCGCGCGGCGGAGAACCTGCAACGCACCATCGACGACTCCACCGGCGCGCTGAAGAGCCAACTCCAGGCGACGTCGGGCTACATGGTCAAGAATGCCCAAGATGCCCAGATCACCACGAAGGCCACTGTGACTGACGTCGCGGTCGAGTCGATGACCGGCAATTCCGCGGTCGTCCTGGTGGTGGCGAAGTCCGACACCGTCAACGCCGACAAATCTCAACGGCCGTCGGTGTTTTGGCGAATCAGTGTCAACATCGAGAGGGACGGGGATCGGCTCAAAATGTCGAAACTCGACTTTGTCCAATGAGTTCCGAATCTTCGTCGCTCGACGACGACACCGTCGCGGAAGAGTCGGACGCGCAGGAAACCGCCGCCGAATCCGGCATCGATTCATCGCCAGAGACCACCGGCGTGATCGACCGCGCGGTCACCAGCGTGCTGGTGCACTGGCGACCGGTTCTCCTGACGGCATCGGTCGTTGTCGCAGTGGGACTCGTCGTCACCCTGTTCTTCACCCGTTACCTGCCCGACCGAAAGATCGACGAGGCCGCAGCGCAGCGTGCAATACAGGCCGCCTCGGACGGTGCCGTTGCGGCGCTGTCATATTCGAGCGACAGCATGGATCGCGACTTCACCAAGGCGCGGTCGCACCTGACTGGTGATTTCCTGGCTTATTACGACAAGTTCACCAAGGACTTCGTCGTGCCCGCGGTGCAGAAGAAGCAGCTCACACAGACCGCTGCGGTAGTGAGAGCGGCGGTGTCAGAACTGCATCCGGACTCGGCCGTCGTCCTGCTTTTCCTGAACGAGACCACCGTCAGCAAGGACAAACCACAACCGCTGATCACCCCGAGCGGCGTGCGGATCACGCTGACAAAAGTCGGTGGTTCGTGGCTGATTTCCAAATTGGATCCGGTGGTCTGACCAGCACAACCTTCTCGTCCGAAGCCGTGTCGGCCGACACCGTGCGGTGTTAGTCTCATCTGGCGAGAATGCCGCTACCGGTGGCCTCGAGGAGTAGACGATGCGACCACGTGAAACCGCTGTCCTAGCAACGCTGTTGGCTACCACAGCCATCGGTGTTCTGGGTCCCGCATCCACGGCCCGGGCCTACACAAAGGAAGACATCGCGATCAACGGGACCTACCGCGTCACGTCGATCGGTAACTGGGCCAAGATCAACGATCAGTACAACGGGGAGCCGACGACGGTCCAGACCTGGACGCTCAGCTCGACCTGCTCTAGCTATCAAGAATGCGACGGCACGCTGAAAAGCGACGAGGGCTGGTCAACCCATCTCTACCTACGTGATGGCTCCGTCTGGTTAGCAAAACATGAAGTTCCGAACTGGGAACGTTGCCAAGACGGCACCGCGTTCACCGGCAAGCAGACCTTCACTTTTTATCCCGTCGATCCCGACGGTAGCGGTGACCTCAAACTTGGATCACCGGTGATGGCCGGTAAGAACAAGACAACCGGACCGAGTGGCGCCTGCGGGCAGAACCAATGGCTCAACATCGAGATGCCGATGCGCCTGGACAAGATCGGCTGATCGGCCGTCGTCTGGTGGCCGACGCTATGTCGGAAACAGGTCCTGCCACTTCTTCGGCGCCGTCGGTGCTGCCAGGTTTGACTGCTGGAAGTACTTGCCGTCCGAGGTGATGTAGCGACCGGTCCGCGGATCATACGAGGCGACAGCGACTGGCGGAACGGGCTGAATTCCCTTGCCCTCGAACGAACTCGGGGCCGCATGCGAACCGCCACCGTCGATCACGGCCGGCGGCTTCGGTGGCGGTGACGGCCGACGCACGGCAGCCGGCGGCGCCACGTCGAGCGGCGCAATCGACGGGAAATCGCCCGCCTGAGTGGACATGTTGGCTGCCGACGGTGCCGGCGGCGCGGCAGCGCCTAATGTGCCCGGTGGTGGGTTCGTTCCCCGCGGTCCCGGCGGTGCTCCGCGCGGAACGGCGCCCAACGGCAGCGGTGTTCCCTCGACCGGGCCAAAGATCCGTTTGTCGGCGGTCACCCGATCGTCAGGCGGGACGCCCTGCGCCAATAGGTTGGGATCCAGGGGAGACGGGCCAAGCACATGCTGACGCATCGCCAACGGCATGTACGGCTTGTCGCTGTTGCAGATTTCGACAGTGGGCGCGCGCTTACCTGGGTGTCCCATGCACGGGTAGTTGCGAGCGCCCCGTACCGCCAGCGGCGAATCCTGCGGCAATTTGCAATACAAACCGTCCGGGGTGTCGATGTCGCTGAGATCAGCCGGCGATCGCCATTGACTTTGCGGCAGGAAGCCGACCGTGCAGATGGGCGGATCATCGATGGTCAGCGCGAAGTCACCCCGGGCCTGCCCGTCGGGCCAGTTTTGTGGCGCGGCGGTCTGCTCGTAGGCAACCGAAGCCGGTAACAACACCAGCAGCTGCTCAATCGACGGATGGTAGGTGACGCCGATCTGTCCGATCGTGGTCAGGTTGGCAAGCAGCACCGGCAGCGTCGGCTTGATCTGCTGAAAGAGCCGCGACGCCTCGTCCAACGCGCCGGGTCCCTCGTGCAGAATAGTTCGAACCTTGGAGTCGTCGTTGTTCAGCACATCCGAGATCCCGGCGAGGCTGCGTGCCCACGTCCGGATGGAGCCCGTTGTTTGCGCTTGTGCGTTCAACAGCGACTGCGAGTCTTCAGTAAGGGAGCGGGTCCGGTCGACAATGTTGTTGGAGTCAGCCGAGATTCGCGATGTCGACTCGGTCAGCGACCCGAGATCGTAGCCGGCCCCATTGAACGCTCTGAAGGACTCGTCTAGCAGTTGGCCGATCTTATTCTGCGGAAGGCTCTTCACCAAGGCACTCAGCTGGTCGAGCATCGGCCCGACCGCTTGCGGAATCGTGGTGTCGTGCATGGCAATTACCGAGCCATCGTGCAGGTACGGTCCCGAATCGGTGCGCGGTTGCAAATCCACGTACTGCTCGCCCACCGCGGAGACGCTGAGCACATCGGCTTTCAGGTTCGCCGGGATTCGCTGGGAGCTGTCAATCGACAGCGTCGCCTTTGCGCCCTTCGCGGTGAGCGACACACCGGTAACCTTGCCGATCTGCACTCCGCGATAGGTCACGTTGGAGAACCGGTACAGCCCGCCGGTAGCGGGCAGTTCGACCGTCACGGTCATCCGGCCGATACCGAGCAGCATCGGTGCCTGGATGTAGAACAGCACCATGGCGACCACGCCGACGATGCCCACGACGGTGAAGAGCAGCAGCTGGATCCGGATGAAGCGCGTCAGCATCTACCTGCTCCCCTCCGTCGCTGCGGCATTCGGCGCGGGTCCGGGTAGCGGACCGTATCCCGGTGCCGGCGCGGCCGGGCCGGGTAGCGGCGCACTGAATTGGAGATTCGGCTGAGCAGCTCCGGGCGGCGGCGGGGCCTGGGGGCCCGCCGGCGGCACGCCAGCGGGTGCAGGAGCGGTCCCTGGCCTACCGGGCGGCGGCCCGAAGCCCGCGTGCAACGGGTCGCGGGTGTATTGCAGGTACGGCGGATCGCCCGGCGCGGGTATCTGCTGTTCGCCGACTTGCCCCCAATGCGTCCCGAGCATCAGTCCTCGCTTGAGGCGAGGAATCGACAGGTCCAACTGCACGTGCAGGTTGAAGTAGTCGCCGCGCACGGCGCGGTCGACGAAGTTCTGGGTGAACGGGAAGACCGTCAACGCCGCGAGCGCCGAATCGATATCCGGTCCGACGTCGGCGAGTCCCTTGACGGTCGGACCCAGATTGTTCAGATTCCTGACCAAGTCAGCCTGAGTGTCGTTGATCAGGCCCGTGGTTGTGTTGCTGAACTTGCGCAACGCATCCAGCGCCGCCGTCAGCCGCGGCCGCTCCTTGATCAGCACATCAAGTGCGGGTGGAACTTTGCGCAGTGCCTGCGTGATCACGTCGCGCTGAGCCGCGAAGGTGCCGCCGATCTGGTCCAAGGCCCGAATCGACTCGACGATGTTGTCGCGTTGTTCGTCCAACGTCCCTACGAACGTGTCGAAGCGGTTGATCAAGTCGCGGACAGCGCCGCCACGGCCCGCCAGCGCCGCGCTGAAGTTATGGATGATCTCGCCGATCTGCCCGAGTCCTCCACCGTTGACGACGAGCGCCAGCGACGACAGCGTCTGTTCGGTCGAGGGGTAGGTCGATGATCGGCTCAGCGGGATGGTGGCGCCCGGCCGAAGCCGGCCCACGCCGGGCTGTCCGAGCGGTGGATTGAGCTCCAGGTGCATGGAGCCCAACAGGCTCGTCTGGCCGACGCTGGCTTCGACGTTGGCCGGGATGACCAGGTCGTGCTTGACCGAGATCTCGACGTCGGCATGCCAGTCTTTCACCGTCATCGGGCCGACACTGCCGACTACGACGTCACCGACCAATACCGGCGAATTCGATTCCATGGTAATGACATTCGACAGTTCAACGTGATAGATATCTGCGTCCGGCCCACGTCCCACGGCTCCGGGTAGTGGCAGCGAGTTGAGACCGTGGAAAGCGCACCCGGTACTCATCAGCATCACGCAGCATCCGATGGCGGCCACGCGCCGCACGACACGTCGAGTGGGGGTCATGGGTGCCCCGCTTCGGCCGGCAGAAGCATGCCGGGCAGGCTCGGCGGCGGCGGCACCGGTGTGGACGGCGGTGGGGGTTCGGGCATCGCGGCGCCTGGTATCCGTGGCAGCGGTACCGACGGCGCAGGTCCGGGCACCACCGAGTCACCGTTCAGACCGGTGTACGCCGATATCGCGGGCAGGGTTTCGGGCGGTCCGGGCTTGGGGCCCGCGCCGCCTGGTGCCAGCCGGTCTTCGGTGTACTCGACGTTTGCCGGGTCAATCCCCTTCTGAATGAACGGGTTGATCGGGATCGGCAGGCTGTTGAAGTTCAGCACCCGCAGCCCGGGCCCGAGGAATAGCGCACACAGCTTGCCTGATTCGGTGGCGGTGACGTTTTCGATCGCCTGCACCTGCGCACACCCGGGGATGGGAATCGGGGCTATCAATCCCGACGCGACCGGATTGGCGAAGTCCATGATCCCGAACCCGCCCACGATCGTTCCGGTATCGGCGTTGTAGTCGTTGAAGAAGTTGCTCAGCGCGGTTGGTGCGCCGTGGAGAATGTTCTCCAGCGCCATGTGCTGATCCACCAGGGGCTGAATTGCCTTGCCGAGCCGATCGATCTGCTCGCTCGTCTCGTCGCGCGTTCCGGCAATGAAGCGCTGCACCTCGCCCACCGCGCTCGAGAGGTCGTTCAGCGCCGCATCCAGATCCGACTTGTTGTCATCCACGACGCTGGTGAGCGTCGCCAGCCGATTGTTGAATTGCACCATCTGAATGTTGCTGTCGCGCAGCGCGGTAACAAACGTCTGCAGGTTCTTGATGATGTCGACGATGTTGCCGCTGCCGTTCGCAATGGTCCGTGCCACCCCGGACAGTTGGGCCAGTGTCTGACGCAGCTTGTCACCGTTGTCACCGGACAGCGCGTTGGCGGCGCTGTCGATGAAACGAGATACCGCAGGTGTCGTCACCTTGGCGTTCGGGCCCAAATCCGTTGCCAATCGCATCAATTGCGACTTGACCTCGTCCCACTCCACCGGAATCGCCGTCCGGTCGACCGGGATCACCGCGCCATCGGCCATCACCGGGCCGCTGCTGCGATACGACGGAGTGAGTTCGACATAGCGGGCGGCAACCAGGTTCTGGGTGACGATCACCGCTTTCGCGTCCGCGGGGATGGGCACGTCGTGGTCGACGTGCAACGTCATCTTTGCCTTTGTACCCTGCGGTTCAATGGATTTGATCGTGCCGACTTTGACGCCGGAAACTCGCACCTGGTCGCCGGGATAGATCGCGGTGGCCGACGTGAAGTACGCGGTGATCGTCTTCGGGCCGAAGAAGATCTGCCGGACGACGAAGGCCGCCCCACCCAGAAGCAGTATCGCGAGTACGACCCCCGCGACCGCGGTGAGCCGGTTGCGCGGGATACCAGGGCTCATTGCCCACCCCCGATCCGACCACCCAGGGTACAACCAGGGCACTCCGGAGCTCCGTTGTACAACTGCGGAACCAACGACCGCGGTACCGGTGACGGGAAACCCGGGCCCTTGCTGGTGTCAAATGTCCGAAATCCCCACAGGTAGTCGAGGAAGGGTTGGAAGATTTGTGGCACAAGGAAGTTCGGAACGAAAGCGGAGTAGGCGTACATGCTGGAGATGGCTTCGCCAACAGTGATTTCGAACTTGGCGAGGCCGGGTAACGCCTTCTCGAAGTTGTCCCGGTTCTTTTCCAGCACCGCGGTCACCGAGTTCAGCTTCTGCAGCGCCGGCGCCAACTTGCTTTCGTTGTCATGCACCAATCCGGATAGCTGCTTGGACACGTTCGACGTCGCAGCCAGCAGTTGAACGATTTCGTTCCGGCGTCCGGCCAAGACCTGCAGCAGATCGTCAGAATTGAGGATCAGCCTGTTCACCTGTTGGCTGCGCTCGGACAGGATTCCGGTGACGGAACTGGCGCTCTTGAACAAGTCGGCAAGGCTCGTGTTGCGGGCATTGAGGCTTCGCGTCAACCGGGTGACCGCGTCGAAGGTCGGTCCCAGCTGTGGGGTGATCTGGTTGAGCGTGGTCGACAAGGTCTCGAGTGACTGGTTCAACGTCGCAGTGTTTGTCTGGTCCGCGTAGGCCGTAAAGTCACTGACCGCTTCGGTCAGTGAATACGGCGACGAGGTGCGCGAAATCGGAATCACATCGAGCGGATGCATCGTGCCACTGCCGGATGACTCCAAAGTCAGCACGCGTTCGCCCAGCAGGGTGCCGGTGCGAATGTGCGCGCTGGTGTCTTTGCCGAGCGGAACACTGCCCTTCATCATGAAGGTGACCAGCGCGTCGCCGTTGTGCAGCGAAACATCCGACACCGTCCCGACTTTGATCCCGGAGACAGTTACCGCGTTGCCGACGGCGAGGCCGCCCGCTTCGGAGAAAATCGCCTGGTAACGAACGTCGGTGGCCAACGACAGAATGCGGTCGGGTGACAACCCCACCAGGATCACCATCGCGATCAGGACGGAGCCGATGAATCCGGCCTTGATCAACGCGGCGCCGCGGTACTTCAGCATCAGTGCCCCTCCGGATCCGGTTCTTCACACCGCTGCGCATCGGACCGGAACCAGGGTGCGATGACCGTCTTGCCCTGAAGGTCGGTGCCCCGAAGCGTGATCTGGCACAAGAAGTACGGGATGGTGGCGCCGAAAACGCCGAGCCGGACCAGCTTTCGATAGTTCCTGGGTGCCTTCTGGAACGCGGCGTCGAGGCGGTCCTTGTCGTCGTCCAGGTTCGGCGCCAACCGATGGAGCTGCTCGATGGTGGCGCCCAACGGTTTCCGTGATTTACCCAGCAGGTCCGCCAGCGTGACCGTACCGGTGCTCAGGGCGTCGATGGCAGGACCGAACGTGTCCCGGTCGTTGGCCAATCCGGTGACCAGCTTTTCGAGGCGGTCGATCGCCCCAGAGAACTGGCCGCCATCTTTGTTCAGGGTTTCGGCCACGGTGTTGAGGTTGTCGATCAGGTGCTCGATCGTTTGGTCGTTGTCGGCCAATGTGTTCGTGAACGAGGTCGACTTGTTGAACAGCGACTGCAAGGTACCGCCTTCGCCTTGGAATACTTCCAGGAGCGCCGACGACAACGCATTGACATCCCGTGGATTCAGCCCGTGGATAAGCGGTTTCAGCCCGCCCAGCAGTAGATCGAGGTCGAGCGCCGGAGCCGTGTGACTCAGCGCGATCTGCCCCCCGGCAGGCAGCCGCTTGGTCGATCCCGGACCGTCGACCAATTCGAGGTAACGGTCGCCGACCAGATTGAGGTAGCGAACCGCCGCCTTGGTGCCGTCGGTCAGAGCGACCGACCGGTCGGCGTCGAATTTCACTACGACCTTCTTGTCCGGTTGCAACGAAACGTCGTTGACGGTGCCGACCCGTACACCGGCAACGCGCACCGAGTCCCCGGCCCGTAACCGCGACGCGTCGTTGAACACCGCCGAATAACCGGTGACCGCGCCGGTGCGGTACTGCCCGAAGGTAAAGAACAAGAAGGCGGTCAGCACCGACATCACGACGGCGAAGGCGCCGAACTTGATCAGCGTGGCACGCAGTGAGCCCCTCATCCCTGTTGTCCGACCTGTGCGGGGTTGCGGGGTGGGCCGTCGATTGGCCCATACAGCAACTGCTTGAGGCCGTCGAAGTTGAGCAGCAGTTGCTGGTTTCCATATCCCGCCGGGTTCGCTCCCGTGTCGGCGATGAGGACCTTGGCCGTGCTGTTGAACGGAAGGTGGGGAAGACCCATGCAGTGCGGACCGCCCGTCGCGGCGACCCTGGGCAGGTTGGCCGGATATCGGTAGCGTTCGGTACCCCACGTGAGGCTGGCTGAAATCGCGATGCTTGGTTCCGGCAGCGGCGGTGCCTTCGCGAGAACGGCGTCGCCCTGCATGGCGCAAGTCAGCGCCGGGGCATATTCGTTGAGCAGATCGGTGGTCGGCGCCAGCAGGTGAAAGACGTTCGTCAACGCTTTACGGTTGGCGCCCAGCACGTCGTTACCGACGTTGGCCAAACCGATTGCGCTGATGAGCAACTCGTCGAGGTTGCGTTGCTCGTCGACGATCGACTTGCTGATCTGCACCGAATTGTTGAGCGTCTTCAGCAGATCCGCCGACGCATCGCCGTAGGCGTGGAAGACCGGCGCCGACATCGCGATGTCGTTGCTCAACGCGGGCAGGCTCGGCTGGAACTTCGCCAAGAAGTTGTCGAGGTCGCTGAACGCCTGACCGATCTTCTCCCCCCGGCCGCTGAGCGCCTGCGAGACAGCACCAAGGGTCTCGTTCAGCTTCGCGGGGTCGAGCGTATTCAGCACGGACGTCAGCTGTTTGAACACCGTGTTGGCTTCGACGGTGACGTGTTGGCTGTTGAGCACCTGACCGGCGTGCAGGGCCTGGGCCGAGGGTTCAGCCGGTGGGACCAGCTCGACGAACTTGGCGCCGAACACCGTTGGCGGCGTCAGGTCGACGAGCACATTGGCCGGAATCAAATGCATCTCGGACGGGTACATCGCCAGGTGCAGCACGGCTTGACCGTCGGGCCGCGAGTCGATCGAATCGACCTTGCCGACCTGCACACCATGCATTTTCACCTTGGCGTCCGGGTTCATCACCAGGCCGGCGCGTGACGACAACACGGTCACCGGAACGCTCTGGGTGAAGCTGCCCTGGAACAAGCCCACGGCGACCGCAACAATCGCGGCGAGAACCGCGACGGTCACCAGACCCGTCAGCGCGCGTATCCCGTTGTGGGGCATGGCGTGTGTTCCCTATCCCGAGAGATTGAAGTTTCCGTTTGAGCCGTAGATCGACAGCGACACCAACAGCGTCACCGAGATCACGACGATCAGCGACGTACGCACCGCGTTGCCGGTGGCAACCCCGACACCTTCGGGGCCGCCGGAGGCGAAAAACCCGTAGTAGGTGTGCATGAGAAGAACGGCGAGGGCCATCAACACCGCCTGCATGAACGACCACAACAGGTCGATCGGGTTCAAGAAAGTGTCGAAGTAGTGGTCGTAGAGGCCGCCTGACTGCCCGAACAACACCACCGTGGTGAATTGACTTGCCAGGAACGACAATATGACCGCGATACTGTACAGCGGCGTGATCGTCAGCATGCCCGCCACGATCCTCGTGCTGACCAGATACGAGATCGGCCGAATCGCCATCGACTCCAGCGCGTCGATTTCTTCGCTGATCCGCATGGCGCCCAATTGCGCGGTCACGCCCGCCCCGAAGGTGGCCGCCAAACCGATTCCGGCGACCACCGGCGCGAGGATACGAACGTTGATGAAGGCCGCCAGAAATCCGGTCAACGCCTCGATGCCGATGTTTCCCAGCGAGCTGTAACCCTGCACCGCCAGGGTGCCGCCGGCGGCCAGTGTCAGGAAGCCGATGATC
Organism: Mycobacterium paraterrae; assembly: GCF_022430545.2. Taxonomy (NCBI): domain Bacteria; kingdom Bacillati; phylum Actinomycetota; class Actinomycetes; order Mycobacteriales; family Mycobacteriaceae; genus Mycobacterium; species Mycobacterium paraterrae. The sequence continues at coordinate 935,036 of NZ_CP092488.2, forward strand.
ACCACCGTTCCACCGATCATCGCCAACGTGCCCGCGCCCATGCTGATTTCGGCGACCAGTCGAATGATCTCCCGTCGGTAGCGAGTGACCGCGAACGGTATCGCTGCCAACGCCTTGCCGTAGAACACGGCGTGGTCGCCGATCGAGGTGAGGGTGCCGATGGGACGGCGCCACTGACCGAGCACGCGGAACGCACGGGGGTAGGTGGCCCTCAGCGTCTTCAGCACAGTCATGGGTTCTGCCTCAACATCATTGCTTCATGCTGAATCTGATGCCGACGGCGGTGACGACCACGTTGACGACGAACAGCGCCATGAACGCATAGACGACGGTCTCGTTGACGGCGTTACCCACCGCCTTGGCGCCACCCCCGGAGATAGTCAGTCCCCGATAGCACGCCACCAGACCGGCGATGAGGCCGAACAACGACGCCTTGACGCACGAGATGATCACCTCGGGCACCCCGGTCAGCAACGTGATCCCCGCGGCGAACGCGCCAGGATTGACGTCCTGCACGAAGACCGAGAACACGTAGCCGCCAACGATTCCGATAATGACAACCAGGCTGTTGAGCAAGAGTGCAACAAGGCCGGCGGCGAGCATCCGCGGCGTCACCAAGCGCTGAACCGGGTTGATGCCAAGCACTTCCAACGCGTCGATCTCTTCGCGGATGGTGCGTGAACCGAGATCCGCGCACATCGCCGTGGCGCCGGCACCGGCCACGATCAACACCGTTACCAATGGTCCGAGCTGGGTGACGGCGCCGAATGCCGCTCCCGCACCGCTGAGGTCGGCGGCGCCCAGTTCTCGCAGCAGGATGTTCAGGATGAAGCTGACGAGCACCGTGAACGGAATGGCGACCAGCAACGTGGGCGCCAACGACACCCTCGCGACGAACCACGACTGCTCGAGAAATTCACGCCCCTGGAACGGCCGGCGAAACGCGAACTTCACCGCATCGGCGCTCATAGCAAACAGCCCGCCGATCGCTTGCGCCGCACCGGAAATGCCGTTGGGCAAGCTGATCCCGGTAGACCAGCGCTCCGCACCCTTAGTCGCCATCGGACGCCACCGTTTCTCCGTATCGTTCGCGTGATCCCACGCTCTCGAGTAGGACGGGCCGGACGACTCCCACTTTTCGAAGCGTCCGGCGATTATGACCCATGCCGTGTGCGGCGGGAGTGAAAATTGACAACCGGGGGACCTCCGAATTAAGTGACGGCACCGATAGTTTTGAGCTCGATAATGCGGTCCCAGTCCAGCCCGAGCTCTTGCAAGATGTCGTCGGTTTGCTCGGCGAATCCGGGCGCCGGTCCCGAGACCGGAGCGGCCACGTCGAACTGCACCGGGTTGGCGACCAATTCGAGTTCGCCCGCCTGCACCAGATATTCGTTGGCCCGGATTTGAGCGTCGCCGGCGGCCTGCAACGTGTCCTGCACGGGCGCCCACGGGCCGGCGAGGGTGGCGAAGCGCTCGCTCCATTCCGCCAGCGTGCGCGTGGCGATTGCCTTGCTCAATATCTCGACGGCCTCGGCGGTGTTGGCAGCGATCTTCTCGCCGGTGTCGAACCGGGGATCCTCGGCCAGTTCGGGTTGGTCGATGTGCCGGCAGACGTCGGCCCAGAACTTGCCCGCCTGCATCATCACGAAGGAGATGTAGCGGCCGTCCGATGTCGCGTACAGGCCCACCAACGGATTGATCGGTGATCCGTGCACCCCGGGCGGGAAGGCTTCCATGCGCTCGTTCAGGTGCATGGTCAGGGCAACGGTGTGCCCCATCGACCATAACCCGCTGCCCAGCAGCGAGACGTCGACGACAGACGGTTCGCCGGTGCGCTCGCGTTTGAGCAGGGCCGCGGCGATGCCGCCGGCCAGGTTGGTTCCGGAGATGGTGTCGCCGTAGGCCGGTCCGGGAGGACCGACCATGCCCTCGGTGCCGGGCGGGGTGATGGTGGCGGCGGTTCCGGCACGGCACCAGAACGCGGTCATGTCATAGCCACCCTTTTCCGACTCCGCGCCGCGTGGACCTAGGGCGCTGCCTCGGGCGTAGACGATGTTCGGGTTGACCGTACGGATGTCGTCGACGTCGATGCCGAACTTCTTCCGGTGACCGGGAAGGAAGCTGGTGAGGAAAACATCGGAGCGGCGGGCCAGTTCGTAGAGCACCTCTTTGCCCTCAGGCACCGACATGTCCAGGCCGATGCTGCGCTTGCAGCGGTTGGCGTGCTCGATGTTCGGGTTGGGGTCGCCCTCGACGCGCAGCAGACCGGTCTGCCGCAGACCGCGCTGCGGGTCGCCGGTCACCGCGTGCTCAACCTTGACCACGTCGGCGCCCCACTCGGCCAGCACGGCGCCCGCGGACGGGACGAACCCGTACATCGCGACCTCCAGGACGCGGATGCCTTCCAGCGGCCCCGCCATCAGGCCGCGCCCTCGCCGCTACCGGCCGGGACGGCGAAGGTCTTGCGCTCCAGGAATTCCTCCAGACCCGCGACGCCCATCTCGCGGCCGACGCCGGACTGCTTGAAGCCACCGAACGGCGCGTCGGCGCTGAAGTAGTTGCCGCCGTTGATCGAGAACGAGCCGGTGCGGATCCGGCGCGCGACCGACAACGCCCGATCCTGGTCCGCGCTGAACACGGCGCCGGCCAGGCCGTAGATGGAGTTGTTGGCGATCCGCACGGCGTCGTCGTCATCGTCGAAGGCGATGACGACGAGCACCGGTCCGAAGATTTCCTGCTGCGCGATCTCGCTGTCGGGGTCGACGTTGGTGAGCAGTGTGGGCGCATAGAAGTAGCCGGGGTCCAGGCGCTTACCACCGGTGACCAGCGTCGCGCCGTCGGCAATCGCGCGCTGCACCATGTCGTCGACCTTGTCGCGCTGGCGTTCGTTGATCAGCGGCCCCATGTACGTCTTCGGGTCGGCCGGATCCCCGTGCCTGACGTGGGCGAAGTTCTGCGCGATCAACTCGACGATCTCGTCGTGATGAGTCCTGGGCACCAGCAGCCTTGACGTCAACGCGCAACCCTGGCCGGCATGGGTGACCATCGAGAACGCCGCAAAGACGCTGGCGCCGGCGAAGTCGGCGTCGTCGAGCAGGATCGCCGCCGACTTCCCGCCGAGTTCGAGAAAGACCCGCTTGACCGTCTCGCTCGCCGCGGCCATGATCCGGCGCCCGACCGGCGTCGACCCGGTAAAGGTGATGACGTCGACCTGCGGGCTGGTGGTCAGCGCCTCACCGACTGCTGAATCCGACGAGCTGAGCACGTTGACCACGCCCGGCGGGATGTCGGTGTGTTCGGCGATCAGCTCGCCGAGCGCCAGCGTGACAAGCGGGGTGTCCGGCGCCCCCTTGAGGACGACGGTGCACCCCGCCGCGAGTGCCGGAGCCAGCTTGGCCAGTGCCAACTGGTTCGGGTAGTTGTAGGCGATGATCGCGCCCACCACGCCGGCGGCTTCCTTCTCTACCCAGCGCCGGTGGCGTATGCCCCGGGACTCGATCTCTCCGAGCTCTTCGCTCATCGAGTAGTCGCGCAGGACGTCGGCGTAGTAGCGGACGATCTTGATCGGCTCGTCGAGCTGCGCGCCCTGGGTGAGTGCGCGGGTCGCACCGACCTCGGCGATGGTCAGCTCGCGCAGCTCCTCGGCGTGGTCGAGCAGCGCTTGGTGCAGCTGGTCGAGGCAGTGGATCCGGAATTCGGCATCGGTCGACCAGTTGGTGGTATCGAACGCTCGTCGCGCAGCGGCTATCGCCCGCTGCGCTTCGGCGATGCCGGCGTCGGGGGCATGCCCGATGACCTGACCGGTGGCAGGGTTGACCGATGCGAAGACGTGTTCGGCGTTGACGAGCTCACCGTCGATCAGCAGCCGCCGGTTCGGCTCGCTATCCGTCGAGGGCCGAGTGCCCACGGTGGCAATGGCGGCATCCTGCGGTGGCATTTTCGCTCCTCAACACGTGGATAATTGCATTCTCATCCCGGGCGAATCTTACATTCCAACAACGAGAATTCAACCAAACGCAAGAAACGAGACCGCCATACTCGTGCGCGATATGCGCACCCTTGTGTAACGACGTTGCCGCAGGCAGAAGCAGGTTTCTGAGCCGTCTTGCGAGTGGCAACAATGCGAGAGTAAGGTTCTCGCATTCGGAAGGGAGATTCTTTGTGTGCCATACGGTCCCTGCCCCGGTGACCCGATGAGGACGGCTGTCGTCACCGGCGGCGGCTCCGGAATCGGCCTGGCCGTGGCCGAGCGTCTCCGCAAGGACGGCTACCGAGTCGCGACCCTAGACCTCACACCGTCGGACACCGAACTCGCGTTCACCGCGGATGTCACCGACCGCGGACAGATCGACGCCGCGCTGGCCGGCATCCGCGACGCGGTCGGACCGATCACGGTGCTGGTCAACGCCGCCGGACTCGACGGGTTCAAGCGCTTCGCCCACATCGAGTTCGCGGACTGGCAGCGCGTGATCGACGTCAACCTCAACGGCGTCTTCCACATGATCCAGGCCGTGCTGCCGGACATGCTCGACGCCGGTTGGGGTCGCATCGTCAACATCTCCTCCTCCAGCACGCATTCCGGCGCGCCCTTCATGACGCACTACGTCGCGGCCAAATCGGCCGTCAACGGCCTGACCAAGGCGCTGGCGCTGGAATATGGGCCGAACGGCATCACCGTCAACGCGGTGCCGCCGGGCTTCATCGACACCCCGATGCTGCGCAGCGCCGAGCGACGCGGCAACCTCGGCGACATCGAAAAGACCATCGCCGCAACGCCGGTGCGCCGCATCGGCAAGCCCGAGGACATCGCCGCTGCGTGTGCCTTCTTGATCTCCGAGGAGGCCGGCTACATCACCGGTCAGATCCTGGGCGTCAACGGCGGCCGAAACACTTAGTGGTCCAACGATTTTCAGTTGTGTATCCAAGAGGAGAAGTTGTGGGAGAAACGCAGGGCCGGGTAGCGGGCAAAGTCGCGTTCGTGACGGGCGCGGGTCGGGGTCAAGGCCGTTGTCACGCAGTCCGGCTGGCCGAAGAGGGCGCCGACATCATCGCGGTCGATATCTGCCACGACATCGACACCATCGGTTATCCGATGGCCGGCCCCGAGGATCTCGACGAGACCGCCCGGCTGATCGAAAAGACCGGCCAACGAGTCGTGACCGCGCAGGCCGACGTGCGCGATACCGCGGCGCTGCAGACGGCACTCGAGCGCGGGCTCGCCGACTTCGCCAAGCTGGACATCGTCGTGACCGCGGCCGGTGTGGCCGGCATGAAGGGTCAGCCCCCGTTGCAGGCCTGGACGGACGTGATCAACACCAACTTGATCGGCACGATCAACACCATCCAGGTGGCATTGCCCCACCTCCGCGAGGGCGCATCGATCGTGGCGACCGGTTCGACCGCGGCACTGATGGACACCTCGAAGAAGGACAATCCGGGCAAAGACCCGGGCGGCATGGCCTACGTGCACTCCAAGCGCGCGCTGTCGAGCTACGTCCACGACCTCGCGACAGAGCTCTCGGCGTTCGGCATCCGCGCCAACGTCGTGCATCCGACCAACACGAATACGCCCATGCTGCAAAGCGAGCCGATGTACCGCTCGTTCCGGCCTGATCTCGAGAACCCGACTCGTGCCGACGCCGAACCGGTCTTCGGGGTGCAGCAGGCGATGAAAATTCCGTTCGTCGAGCCGGAGGACATCAGCAATGCCGTGCTGTGGCTGGCCTCCGACGAGGCCAGGTATGTGACTGGTTTGCAGCTGCGGGTAGATGCCGGCGGCTACCTCAAGTGGTACGACTACCGTGCGTAAGGAAATCCATGAAAGTTCGGGTTGATTCAGACCGTTGCCAGGGCCACACGCTGTGCTCGATGATCGCGCCCGAGTCCTTCGAGCTCGACGACATCGAGGGTCACGCCTCAGCGGTGGCGGAAGACGTTCCGGCAGAACACGAATCCGCCGTTCGCGAAGCGGCACAGTCCTGCCCCGAGCAGGCGATTCTCATCACGGAGACGAGCGCATGACCGTCGACGACGATATCGAGCGCAAGAAGAACCGCTACCACTTCGACCGGCACACCCCGGAGTATCGGGAGCAGTTCGAGAAGATCACCGAAGAGATCCACGAGAAATGCCCGGTTGCGTGGACCGACACCTATGACGGCCACTGGGTGGCGGGCGGCAGCCAGGCGGTGTTCGAACTCGCCCGCTGCCCGGTCGTGTCCAACGACCACGACGTCAACGGAGAACGCAAGGGCTATCAAGGCATTTCGATCCCGAAGGCCAAGCGAGCGAGCGGTGTGCGCGGCGGCATCCTCGAGATGGACGAGCCCGAGCACCGGATCTACCGCACCGTACTCAACCCGTACCTGTCACCGGCCGCGGTCAAGCGCTGGGTACCGTTCATCGACGACGTGACCCGCGCGTGTCTCGACGAGAAGATCGAGCAAGGCCGGATCGACTTTGTTGACGACCTGGCCAACATCGTGCCCGCGGTGCTGACACTGGCGATGCTCGGTATCCCGCTGAAGAACTGGGCGATCTACAGCGAACCGGTGCACGCATCGGTATACACCCCGGAGCATTCTCCCGACATCGACAAGGTCGTCGCCATGCACCGGCAGATGGGGCTGGATCTTCTGACCAACATGCTTGAGATCAGGGAGAATCCCCGTCCCGGTATCGTCAACGGACTGCTGCAGATGCGCATCGACGGTGAGCCCGCACCGGACATAGAAATCCTCGGGAACCTCGGGTTGGTGATCGGAGGTGGATTCGACACCACCACCGCGCTGACCGCGCACTCGATGGAGTGGCTGTCGCAGCATCCCGACGAACGCGAGCGCCTCAGCCGCGAGCGGGACACCTTGCTGGATTCCGCCACCGAGGAATTCCTGCGCTACTACACGCCCGCCCCGGGCGACGGCCGCACCTTCTCCGACGACGTCGAACTCGAAGGGACGCAGTTCAAAGAGGGTGAGCGGCTGTGGATCTCGTGGGCGATGGCCAACCGCGACCCCTCGGTGTTCCACGAACCCAACGAAATCATTCTCGACCGTAAAGGCAACCGGCATTTCAGCTTTGGCTTGGGAGTGCACCGTTGTATCGGCTCGAACGTCGCGCGGACGGTGTTCAAGTCGATGCTGACCGCGGTGCTGGACCGGATGCCGGACTACGAGTGCGACCCCGAGGGCACTGTGCACTACGAGACCATCGGCGTCATCCAGGGCATGCGCCACCTGCCGGCTACCTTCACCCCCGGCAAGCGGTTGGGCGCGGGCTTGGACGAGACGCTGGAGAAGCTGCAGAGGATCTGCGACGAGCAGGAACTGGCCCGCCCGATCACCGAGCGCAAGGAAACCGCGGTCATCGACTGAAAATCGGCCTATATTCGGCCCACGGACGCAAAGGGGCACGAGGTGAAGTCGTTGGCGTTGAGCGGCGCTTTGGTGGCGGCGAGCGTGACACTGTCGCCGGTGGCGCATGCCCACATGCCGTATGGCAACTACCGGGTGGAGAGCCCGCGCGACCCCGGTCACTCGTGGATCTGGGCGTTGCGTCCATGCGAGCCCGGTCACCCTGACGACTGCCTCCGGGACCAGGCCCAGCCCAGGCCCAATGGCCAAGCGACCCCGTGGTATTCCGAAGCACACCTGGCGAACGGCACGTACACCATGACCGTCGACGTCCCCGACGGTGTGCGTTGCCTGGTCTACTTCCTGCCCTCACACGACGTCTACACCTGGGACGCGGTATCCCTCAGCGGTTCGGTGACGTCCACCTATGACAAGAGCTGCGGCAACGGCCCGGGCGGCACCGCCAGCTGGCCGTTCAACCTCGTCCGTGAATAAAGTCAGCGAGACGGCAGGCCGAGTACCCGCTGAGCAATGATGTTGCGCTGGATCTCCGAGGTCCCACCGGCGATGGTTCCGGAGAAACTGCGGGCATAGCGCTCGAACCAGCTGCCAAAGTAATGGTCGAGGTTCATCGGCTCGTAAGGTCCGGTGAGCGCCGGATGGATCAGACCGCCGGATCCCGCTGCGGACAAAGCGTTTTCGCATGCTTGCCGCTCGGCTTCCGAGCCGAGTAGCTTGAGCACCGACAGCGCAGGCACGTCCTCCTCCCCTCGGGCTGCTCGTGCCAGCGCCACCGATCCGAGCAAGCGAAGCGCCTGTCGGTCCATGATCGCGGTGGCGTACTGGTCACGCTCGAGGGAGTTCGACGGGTGGAAGTCGGTGATGACGTTGTCCAGCCGATCAGCAAAGCCGAGCCACATCATCGTGCGCTCGTGTCCCAGTGAGCCGTTGGCGACACCCCAGCCCTGGTTCAGCGGCCCGACGAGGTTTTCCGCCGGCACCTTCACGTCTTCGAAGAACACCTCGTTGAAGTCGAGGTTGTCCTGGCCACAGATGTCGGCAAACGGGCGGCGGGTGACGCCTGGGGTGTCGGTGGGGATCACCAGTGCGCTGATCCCCTTGTGCTTCGGCGCATCTGGGTCGGTGCGCACGAAGGTCAACAGCACGTCGGCGTCGTGAGCGCCCGACGTCCAGACCTTCTGGCCGTTGACCACGAAGTGGTCGCCGTCGAGCACCGCCTTCGTCCGCAGCGAGGCCAGATCGGATCCGGCACTCGGTTCGCTCATGCCAAGCGACGCGGTGATCTCGGCACGCAGAATCGGCACCGCCCAGCGCTGCTTCTGCTCGTCGCTACCGAACGAAATAAGCGATGCGGCAACGATATTGACGCCCTGGGGGTTGAAGCTGTGGTAGATCCGCCGCTTGCACAGCTCCTCCAAATACACATACTGCTGCAGAACGGTGGCATGACGGCCGCCGAATTCCGGTGGCTGGGTGGGCAGCAACCACCCGTGGTCGAACAACAGGCGCTGCCAGCGACGCGCCCAATCCGGCATGTGCGACACCGATTTCGGCCGCTCGACGGCTTCGGCCGCGGCGGCGGGAGCGTGCTCGTCGAGGAAGGCGACGAACTCGTCGCGGAACGCCTCGACATCGGGATCAAAGGTGAGCTGCACGGTACTCCTCGGTGACTCTTGCGCGGTGCTCGGCGGTACCGCCCAGCATGAGCTCGCCGGCCTTGGCCCGCTTCAGGGCGAATTGCAGATCGTTCTCCCAGGTGAATCCCATCGCGCCGAACAGCTGTAAGCCGTGTCGGAAGACCAGCGACTGACATTCGCCCGCACCCGCTTTCGCCATCGCGGCGGCCAGTCGACGTCGCGGGTCGTCACCGGCGATGGTCAGCGCCGAATAGTAGGCAAGCGCTCGGGCGCGTTCGATCGCAACATGCATATCTGCCGCCTTGTGCTGGACGGCCTGGAACGATCCGATGGGCACCCCGAACTGGTGCCGGCTGCGCACATGGTCGAGGACCAGGTCCAGAATGCGTTGGCAGGCACCGACCATCGTCATCGCCATACCCATCAGCGCGACGTGGTGAGCGCGGTCGGTGTCGACCCGCACCCGCGCGGAATCCGGCAACCGCAGTCCGTTGAAGGTCAGGTCCGCAATATGCAGCACGGGGTCGAGTACGGCGCTGCGACGCCGAGACAGCCGCTCTCCCGCGTCGTCGGCGTTGACGATGAACACCGCGGCATCGGTCACCACGGCAAGCCACTGGGCCCGGTCGCCGTCAAGCACGTGCCGGGCAGTGCCGTCCAGAACCCAGTCCTCGCCATCCCGGTGCACAGTGATTCCGGTGTAGACGGCGGTCCCGGACGCCTGCGGGTCGAAGCGATCGCCGGCCAGCGGCGCGAATTGGGTCATTGTCGCCAGGAACGGTGTGGGGTCGGTGGCGCGCCCGAGCTCTTCGAGAACGATGGCCAATTCAACGGCGTTATCGGGGTCGCTCATGTCGGTCCAGCCGTGCTCGACGTAGGCCTTCCAAACCGGCGCCGGGTCGACGCCGTCCTCGGCGATTGCCCTGACCAGCGCCGGTGGGCACTGCTTGCCGACGGCGTCCCGGACGGTTTCCTGCCAGAGCCGCTGATCAGCGTCGAATTCCAGCAGCATTCCGCCACTCCTTAGATCGTCAACGTGCTGTGAGAATATTATTCTCTTAATAGCACAGTGACAATCTCGCCGAGCTTCGCCGGATCACGATCCAGGCTGTCGAGTAGGCGGCCGGCGTCCCGATCGCCGTCGATTAGCAGTGAGAATGCTATTATCGCTGAGCAAGAACATCGCTCACATCTGCACATCCCGAATGCGGCTCCTATCAGGAACGATGGGTAATCGAAATGCTTACGGGAAACCCGTTGAATAGCGGTGAACGGCGATGTTAGTTTGGCTAGCAGACGGGACGCAGTCGGTCCACTCGCGGAAGGCGGTTCAGGTGATCGAGCACCCAGACGGGACGCGCACACCACTGATCGACGCCAGCGTGCACATCTTCTTCTCATCAAACAAAGAACTGCGCTCCGTTCTGCGTGAGCCGTTCAAGAGCCGCGGCTTTCCGGACTACGAAATGGACTGGTATGGCGCTCCGGGCGGCGAATACGCCCCGAAGACCCGGGGCCCGGAACGCCAGTACCCAGGCTCTGACCCGGATTTCGTTGGTAACGAACTGTTTTCGAACCGCGGCGTCGATGTCGCCGTGTTGCACCCGATGGCACGCGGCATCATGCCGGACCGCCACCTGGGCACCGCGCTGCACGCCGCACACAACGAGATGATGGTGTCGAAGTGGCTGGAGCACAGCGAATTCGGCGATCGATTCCGCGGCACCATCCGGGTGAACCCCGACGACATCGCGGGGTCACTCAAAGAGATCCAGAAGTGGCGCTCGCACCCGCGCGTCGTCCAGATCGGCGTCCCATTGCAGTCGCGTGAGGTGTACGGCAAGCCGCAGTTCTGGCCGTTGTGGGAAGCCGCCGCTGATGCCGGTCTGCCGGTCGCGGCGCACATCGAGGTCGGTTCGGGCATCGCCAATCCGCCGACACCGAACGGCAACACCCGCGTCTACGAGCACTACGTGAGCTTCATGGCGCTGAACTACCTGTATCACCAGATGAACATGATCGCCGAAGGCGTCTTCGAACGTTTTCCCACGTTGAAATTCGTCTGGGGCGACGGCGCCGCCGACTTCATCACGCCATTCATCTGGCGGATGGACACCTTCGGCCGTCCACACCTCGAACAGACGCCATGGGCGCCAAAGATCCCGAGCGACTATCTGCCCGGGCACATCTATTTCGTGCAAGGCAGCCTCGACGGGCCCGGCGACACCGATTTCGCCGGTGAGTGGTTCGGCTTCACCGGCAAGGACGACATGGTGATGTTCGGCTCCAGTTACCCGCACTGGCAATGCGGCGACATCCACAGACTGCCCAAGGCGCTGTCTTCCGAACAACGGGAGAAGGTGTGCTGGCGCAACGCGGCCAACCTGTACGGGATCGACGTTTCGGCCGATCTCGCGGCCGGCTAGTCGCAGAATAGACAGAACCGCCGGAGAGCGAGGAGATCGATATGACGCTGACCCATTCGCAGGAGCGCGTTCCGGCCGCGGAGCGCATCGCCGTTCGCTGCGTCGACTCCGATGTCCACCCCGCACCGCGACGCGGCGAGCTGATCCAGTACATCCCGGAGCCGTGGCGCAGCAAATACTTCCTCAACCGCGAAGTCGGTGAGCAGATCTACTACGACGCCCCGGACTACGCGCACAGCTACGCGATGCGCACCGACGCCTTCCCTCCGGACGGTGAATTCGCTTGCAGCGACCCGGATATGGCTTTCCGGCAGCTGATCATGGAAGCGGGAGCCGATATCGCAATCCTCGAGCCCGCGGCCTACCCGGCGCGACTGCCCGAGGCGCAGCACGCAATGTCGGCCGCGTTGAACGAATGGCAGGCTCACCACTGGCTCGACAGCCACAACAACTGGCACGAGCGGTGGCGCGGCTCGATCTGCGCGGCCATCGAGGAGCCCCAGGAGTCGGTGCGCGAGATCGAGAAGTGGGCGGGCCATCCTTACATGGCGCAGATTTTGATCAAGGCCGAGCCGCGGCCGCCCTGGGGCAACCCGAAATACGATCCGATCTGGGCCGCCGCCACCAAGCACGACATGCCGGTGAGCTGCCACCTGTCCCGCAGTCACTTCGAGGAGCTGCCGGCTCCCCCGGTCGGCTATCCGAGCTACAACCACGATTTCATGGTCACGTACTCCCTGCTGGCCGCCAACCAGGTGATGAGCCTGATCTTCGACGGCGTCTTCGACCGGTTCCCGACGCTGCGCATCGTGTTCGTCGAGCATGCGTTCAGCTGGATCCTGCCGCTGATGTGGCGGATGGACGCGATCTACGACGCGCGCAAGTCATGGCTCGACATCAAGCGCAAGCCGTCGGAGTACGTCAAGGAGCACATCAAGTTCACCACGCAGCCACTGGATTACCCCGAGGACAAGACGGAGTTGACCCGGGCGCTGGAATGGATGGAGTGCGAGAAGATCTTGCTGTTCTCGTCGGATTACCCGCACTGGACCTTCGATGACCCGCGTTGGCTGGTCAAGCATCTGCCCAAGCACGCGCGGGATGCGGTCATGTACAAGAACGGCATTGCGACATACCACCTTCCAGAGACGGTTCCCGTCCTCGAGGGCCAGGTCCGGGTGCTCTGAGTGCCTGACGAAACCACCCGGCCCGATTCACCGCTGGGCCAGCCCAGACTCGCCCAGGGCCGTGAGCACGTCGTGGCAACCGTCGACGAAATCCCCTCAGGTAAGCACAAATTGGTCCCGATCGGCCGCCACGGCGTCGGTGTGTACAACGTCAACGGAACCTTCTACGCGATCGCCAACTACTGCCCGCATCAGGGCGGTCCGCTGTGTTCGGGTCGGGCACGCGGACTCACGGTCGTGGACGAGACCGCGCCGGGGGACGCGGTGATGGTGCGTGATAAGGAGTACATCTACTGTCCTTGGCACCAATGGGGTTTCGAGCTGGCGACCGGCACGACCGCGGTCAAGCCGGAGTGGAGCATCCGCACCTATCCGGTACGAGTCGTCGGCAACGACGTCCTGGTACAGGCCTGATCGATAGGAGAATCTGTGGCTTCGATCGAGGTTAACGGTGGCAATGTCGTCTACGAAATCCTCGGTGATTCCGGTAATTTGATCGCGCTGACCCCCGGCGGCAGGTTCAGCAAGGAGATTCCCGGGCTGCGCCCGCTGGCCGAAGCGCTGGTGGCCGGCGGCTACCGGGTGTTGTTGTGGGACAGGCCGAACTGCGGCGCATCGGACGTCCAGTTCTATGGGCAGAGCGAATCGCATATGCGCGCCGAGACGCTGCACAAGCTGGTGACGGGTCTGGGATTCGACCGGTGCATCCTGGCCGGCGGATCGGGCGGCGCAAGGGATTCCATGCTGACCACGATGCTCTACCCCGAACTGGTGCAGAAGCTGGTGGTGTGGAACATCGTCGGCGGCATCTACGGCTCGTTCGTGCTTGGCTCGTACTACATCATCCCGAGCATCCTGGCCGTGCGCGGCACCGGTATGGACGGCGTGGTCCAGGTTCCGGAATGGCGCGAGCGCATCGAGGAGAATCCGGCCAACGAGAAGCGCTTGCTCGCGTTCGACTCCGGCGAGTTCCTCAAGTTGATGCTGCGCTGGCTCAACGCGTTCGTTTCCAAGCCGGGTCAGACAATTCCCGGTGTCGACGACGAGATGTTCGACCGAATCAAGGTCCCCACGTTGATCATTCGTGGCGGGGAGAACGACTTGGATCACCCGAAACGGACGTCGCTGGAAGTCAGCTGCTTGATCAAGGGATCCACGCTCATCGACCCGCCGTGGCCGGAGGACGCCTGGGAACGCGCGTCCGAGGCACGGGCGCAGGGCAAAGTGAAGCACTTCAACATGTTCGACACATGGGTGCAGGCGGCGCCGGACATCCTGAAGTTCCTGGGGTCGTGATGCAGCTACACCGTGTGGATGCGGACCTCGCAGTTCAGCGACGCCTCGAGCGCCGTGTGGACCCGGCTTTCCGGGATGCGGTCGAGGTCGTCTTCGCGCAACGTCACGTCGACGATGTCGAAGCCGTCGTCGCCCGGTGTGCGGACGATGTCACCGCTGAGGCCGAACCCGGCCAGGACGCCGTGCGCGTCGTCATCGGTCCCCCGGCTGACGAAGGTGACCACCCCCGCAGCAGGTTCGGTGCCAAACGCTTTGCTACACAGGTCAATCGCCGACTGCATGGCGGATTCTGCGTCTTCAGAGCTGATCAACAACTCCACCTCACGGCGACCGGCGGGCATCGCGCCGAGGTCCTTCTCGGTGACGCCGTCGCGACCGACATAGTTGAGGAGCGCCGCCATGCCCTCGGTTAGTTGCAACGGAGTCAGCGCATTGTCGGGGTCGACGTTGACGCGCGCGACTGCGGTTCGCATGTCGGCAAGCCTAACTCGATCAGCTGAAACCTCGGGGGTCCACTGATGGAGACCAGCGCCGCACCGGCGATCACCCTCGGCACGTCAGCGGGATTCACACCGCGCCTGCTGACCGTCGGGGACCGAGAAGATCGCGCCGCCTACCACGCGACGGGCGGGTACCAGCCGCTCGCGGGGACCGATCAACTGCTCGACGAGGTCGAGGCAAGCGGCCTCCTCGGTCGTGGCGGCGCCGGTTTTCCTTTCGCGGTGAAGGCGCGCACCGTCCGCGACAATGGGCGGGCCGCGGGTGGCGCCGCCGTGGTCGCCAACGGCGAAGAGGGAGAACCGGCTTCGATCAAGGACCGATGGCTGCTACGGCATCGTCCGCACCTGATCGTCGATGGTCTGCGGCTTGCGGCGTTGATGGTTGCCGCCGACCGTACGTATGCCTATGTGTCCGATGCGGAGTCGGCGCACAGCGTCGAAGCTGCCCTGGCCGAGCTCGGACCCGATGTGTTCGGCGGCATTAGCGTAGAGGTGCGCATGGTCGAGTCCGGCTACGTCGCGGGCGAGGAAACGGCTGCCGTCCGGGCGCTCAACGGGGGCCCAGCCAAACCGACCGACAAGCCGCCGCGGCCTTTTCAGGAAGGTGTCGGTGGCCTGCCGACGCTGGTGAGCAACGTCGAGACGCTGGCGGCCCTGCCGTTCGTGCAGCGCAACGGGGCCGCGGAGTTCCGTTCGCTGGGGACGTCCGCATCCCCGGGTAGTTTCCTGCTGACGGTGACCGGAGCGAGCCGTCCGCCTGGGCTGTACGAGGTGCCTCACGGCCTGCCGTTCACTGACCTGCTTGCACTACACGGTGTTTCAACCGACTCCGTGCGCGGCGTGCTGATGGGCGGCTACTTCGCCGGCCTCCTGGACCGCACCGTGCTCGATATCACGCTGGACCACGAGACGTTGCGCGACCTGGGTAGCGGTCTGGGCAACGGCGCGGTCACAGTGATCACCGACGACTGCCCGCTCGCCGTCGCGGCCTCGGTGCTGGCCTACTTCGACCGCGAGAACGCCGGACAATGCGGCTCCTGCTTCAACGGGACCGCGGCAATGGCCGCGGTCGCCGGCGCGTTACGCGACGGAGTCGCCACCGTCGAGGACGTGGCCCGGTTGCGCCGCTGGTCGGTCGTGCTGCGCGGGCGCGGCGCATGCGCAACGCTGGATGCTGCCACTAACATCGCCGCAACCCTGCTGGCGCACTTTCCCGACCTCGTTCAGGCCCACCTCGACAACGCTTGTGCGACATGCCAATCGGGCGCATTCACGGCTGAGCGCCCCTACCAGGTGGAGGCGCTGTGAGGATTCGTCTGGACCGCACGATCTGCGACGGGTTCGGCCTGTGCGCCAAGCACGCGCCGGAGTACTTCTCCCTCGACGACTGGGGATACGCATCGCTGGAAGGCTCCGGCGATGTCACCGAAGGCGATCGCGATGCCGTGATGCGGGCGCTGCTGGACTGCCCGGTGCATGCGATCACCGAATGGGGCGAGCACCGTGACACCGAGCCGCATCAGCGTTCGGTGGGCGCCGACGATGCTGCCGAGCACCTGAAAACCGAAGACAACGAAGCGGAGTGGGGGTTCACCCGTTGACCGGACGTCCGCTGCCGTTGCTCACCGACGACAACGAGTTCTTTTGGAAGTCGGGCGCGGACGGGAAGCTGCGGCTGCAGGAATGCACCGACTGCAGTGCACTGATCCACCCGCCCGCACCCGTCTGCCGATACTGCCGATCGCACAACCTCGGTGTTCGGGCCGTGTCCGGTCGCGCGACCCTGGCCGGGTTCACGCTCAACGAGCGATTCAGCCTGCCCGGCCTGCCCGCACCGTATGTCGTCGCGCAGGTCGCGATTGCCGAGGACCCCCGAGTTCGGTTGACCACCAACATCATCGACTGTGATCCCGCACAACTCGAGTTGGGCCAGCAGGTGGAGGTGGTCTTCGAGCAGGACGACGATGTCTGGCTGCCCCTATTCCGTCTCGTCGCGGGCGCCGAGCCCGCTGAATTGCCTGTCGACGAGATCGAGCCGCAGCGCTTCGGCGAATACGTCCGACCCATGCTGACCGCCGACAAGTTCGAAGACAAGGTGGCGCTGACCGGCATCGGCATGTCGGAGATCGGGCGGCGGTTGATGGTGCCGCCGCTGTCGCTGACCGTCGCGGCCTGCGAGGCAGCGATCGTCGACGCCGGGCTGACCATCGACGACATCGACGGTCTCTCAACGTATCCCGGGGGCGGCTTTTTCGGTGGCTTCACCGAGGGCGGAGTCACCACGTTGGAAGCCGCGATGGGCATCCGCCCGGTGTGGCACAACGGTGGCATGGAGACCTTCGGCCCCGGTGGTTCGGTGATCGCCGCGATGCTCGCCGTCGCGGGCGGGTTGGCCCGTCACGTGCTGTGCTTCCGGACGCTGTGGGAAGCCACGTTCAACGAACAGATGAAGCAGGGCAAGATCGTCCCGTCGGGCGGCCGCCGCGCCGACTGGCTCATGCCGTTCGGCGCCACCTCGGCGGCACACACGTTGGCGCAGAACGCCCAGCGTCACTTCCACCGTTACGGCACAACGAAGGAGACGTTGGGCTGGATCGCGTTGAACCAGCGCGCCAATGCCGAACTCAACCCGACAGCGGTGTACCGCACACCGATGACCATGGACGACTACCTCGGTGCGCGTCCCATCACCTCGCCGTTCGGGTTGTACGACTGCGACGTACCGTGCGACGGCGCCGTCGCGGTGATCGTGTCGGCAGTCGACGCCGCACAAGACACCGCCAAGCCGCCGGTCTACGTCGAGGCCGTCGGCACCCAGATCATCGAGCGAATCGATTGGGATCAAAGCACATTGACCCACGAGCCACAGGTGCTGGGTCAGTCCGCACACCTGTGGTCGCGCACCTCTCTGACGCCAAGCGACGTCGACGTGGCCGAACTCTACGACGGCTTCACAATGAACTGCCTGTCGTGGATCGAAGCGCTCGGATTTTGCGGCATCGGCGAGGCGAAAGAATTTCTGGATGGCGGCAAGAACATCTCTCGCGAGGGCCAGTTGCCGCTCAATACCCACGGCGGTCAGCTGTCGCACGGCCGCACCCACGGCATGGGCCTCATGCATGAAGCGATCACCCAGTTGCGCGGCGAGGCCGGGGAACGACAGGTCGCCGATGCCCGCGTTGGTGTGGTCAGCAGCGGCGGTCTGACGCCGAGCGGGGTAATGCTGTTGCGGGCCGATCGGTGACCGTGCAGCCGCGGCTGGTCATCGTGGACGGCGTGCCGATGTCCGCTTTGGTGGCAGAGGTGCCGGACCCGCGGGCGGTGATCGTCGCGATTCACGGCGGAGGCACCACCGCATTGTATTTCGACTGCCCCGGTCACCCCGACTTGTCGCTGCTGCGCGGCGGCGCCCAGCACGGATTCACGGTGGTGGCGATCGACCGACCTGGTTACGGCAGCTCCGCCGCCTACCCCGATGCGGTCGCGGAACCCAAGCAGCGGATACGGCTGACCTACGGGGTGGTGGACAAGGTTCTAGGTGAAAGGCCTCGCGGCGCTGGCCTTTTCCTGATGGCACACTCCGGGGGTTGTGAACTCGCCATACGCATGGCCGCGGAGGGATCCGACGAGCAGCGCGCCGGGCTGATCGGCATGGAGCTGGCCGGCACCGGCCGGCGCTACCATCCCGCGGCGCGAGAGATTCTCAAGACCGCGACCCGTGAGCACCGCCCGTCCGGGATGCGCGAACTGTTATGGCATCCACCGGAGCTGTACCCGGCCGAAATGCTTCGTGGTGCAACCGTTTACCCGGGTGCACCACCCTACGAAGACAAGATGGTATCGAACTGGGCTCGTCAGGACTTCCCGTCGCTGGCCCCGAACGTGCGGATTCCCGTGCAATTCAGCATTGCCGAACACGAGAAGGTCTGGCAGTGCGATGCCGACGCGCAAGCCGAGATCGCCTCATTGTTCACCCAGGCGCCGCGGTTTGAAATCAACGAGCAAGCTGGTGCGGGCCACAACATCAGCGTCGGCCACACTGCCGCGGCCTACCATTCAACGGTTTTCGCGTTTGCCGACCAATGCGTGAACACCGTGGGGACGCACTGATGGACGTCGGGTTCATCGGCCTTGGCAGCCAGGGCGCCCCAATGGCGAGACGAATCGTCGAAGCCGGATTCCCGACCACGCTGTGGGCGCGCCGAGCGGTTTCTCTCGAGCCGTTCGCTGACACTGCCGCCTCGGTTGCCGAATCACCGGCCGAGCTTGCCGCCGCGAGCGACCTGGTCTGCCTGTGCGTGGTCGGCGATGCCGACGTCGTCGACGTCGTCACTGGTGATAGCGGGGTGCTGGCCGGGCTCAAACCGGGTGGGGTGATCGCCGTGCACAGCACCGTGCATCCGGCGACGTGCCGCGAGTTGGCCGAAAAGGCTGATGCACAGGGCGTTTCGGTGATCGACGCTCCGGTGAGCGGCGGCGCGCCCGCGGCGGCCGAGGGCAAGCTGCTCGTCATGGTCGGCGGCGAGGACGAGGTCGTCGAACGGTGTCGTCCGGTGTTCGCCAGTTACGCCGACCCGATCGTGCACCTGGGCGCACTGGGCTCCGGGCAGACCACCAAGCTGCTGAACAACCTGTTGTTCACCGCCAATTTAGGCACCGCGGCCACCATGTTGGCGCTCGGCGAAGCGCTCGGCGTCCGGCCCGGGCGGCTCACCGAGGTGATTTCTCGCGGCAGCGGAAACAGTTTCGCGCTCAACGTTCTCGGCGGCGATACCGCTGGCTTGGCTCGGCTGGCCGCCATGGCCGGCTCGCTGTTGCAAAAAGACGTCCGCCTGATCGCCGACGTCGCGGACACTGCAAACGCGGCTGGCGGTGTCGTGCTGGACACCGCAGACGCCACGCTGGTGCTCATGGAACACCCACGGTGAGAATCGGATTCATCGGCGCGGGACGAATGGGCCGCCCGATGATCAGCCGCCTGGCGCACGCCGGCCACGAGGTGAGCGCGCTGGGCCGATCCGACGAGAAGCGCGCGGCGATCACCGAATTGGGCGCCGACGCGGTCGACGACATCGCCGCCGTCTGCGCCGCGGCAGAGGTGGTGGTGGTCTGCCTGTTCAGCGACGACCAGGTCCGCGACGTCTGCCTGGCGGGTGACCTGACCGCATCGATGCCGCGCGGGTCCACCCTGGTGCTGCACACCACCGGAAGCCCGCGCACTGCCCAGGCCATCGCCGAGCGTGGCATCGAAGTGGTCGACGCTCCCGTCAGCGGTGGACCCCACAACGCTGCGACCGGACAACTGACGTTGTTCGTCGGCGGCGCCGACGACGCGGTGGCCAACATCCGGCCCGTGCTGGGCTGCTACGGCAACCCGATCCTGCACGTCGGACCGCTGGGCGCCGGCCGGAACGTGAAGCTGGTCAACAACGCGTTGTTTGCCGCCCACATCGGGCTGCTGGCCACCGCCGTCGGGTTGGCGTCACGGCTCGGCGTCGATGAATCCGACCTGCTCACCGCGCTCCGGCACGGCAGCGCAGCGAGCCGGGTGCTCGACATCGCCGCGGCGAGCGGATCGGTGACGGCATTCATCGCGACCGCAGGCGAATTCGTCGGCAAGGACGTCGCGGTGATCAGGCAGATCGCGTCGGAGTTGGGCAGCGACCTCGGTGCCTTGGACCACATCATCGACTTCGCAATTCCGCGGCCCGGATAAGACCTTTCCGGCCCGCGACGAAGCGTCTACCGTTAGCGTTACAGTCGAGCATTCCGTCGTAACGCTGTACGCCGCTCAGTGGGCGGTGAGGAGGGTGTCATGACCAAGACAAAGGTTGTCTTCGATCCGTTCTCCGAAGAGTTCTTCACAAACCCGTTCGACATCTATCGCCGAATGCGCGAGGACGCCCCGCTCTATTACGACGAGAAGGAAGACTTTTACGCCATCACGCGTCATGAAGACGTCGCCGCCGCGCTGAAGGACCATGAGACGTACTCGTCGAGCCGGGGTTGCGACCTGGCCATGGTGCGCAAGGGCCTGTCCCCGGAAATGCGGTCGATCATCTTCATGGATCCGCCGGACCACCGTGCCATGCGCAGCCTGCTCAACAAGGCCTTCACGCCGCGCGCCATCCAGTCGCAGCTCGACGACGTGCACGAGGTGACCGACAAGTATCTGTCCGCGGTCGATCCCGACAACTTCGACGTGGTGCAGGACTTCTCCGGTCCGTTCCCGGTCGAGGTCATCACCAGGATGGCCGGGGTGCCAGAGGAATACCGCCAGCAGGTGCGGCACTGGATCGACATCAGCCTCAGTCGCGAGCCGGGCCAGATCGAAACCAGCGAAGCCGGCATGCAAGCCAACGTCGACACCGCGATGTACTACTACGGGCTGATCGGTGAACGTCGGCAGAACCCGCAAGACGACATGATCAGCCGGCTGATCGCGGCCGAGATTCCCGGTGAGGACGGAACGATGCGTCGCCTGGACGACATCGAGATCACCAGCTTCGCCACCCTGCTCGGCGGCGCGGGCGCCGAGACGGTCACCAAGCTGATCGGTAGCGCCGCAGTGATTTTCGCCCGTAACCCCGGCGAGTGGCAGAAGCTATTGGACGATCGCAGCAAAGTACCGGCGGCCATCGAGGAGCTACTGCGCTACGAAGGGCCGGTGCAGTACAACGTCCGCTACACCCTCAAAGAGGCCCACACCAGCGGCGGCACAATTCCACCCGGCAAGCCGGTGTTCGTGATGAACGCAGCCGCCAACCGCGATCCGGACGCGTTCACCGACGCCGAAACCTTCAACATCGACCGCGACCAGACCGAGGCACAACACCTCGGTCTGGGCTACGGCATTCACAGTTGCCTGGGCGCCGCGCTGGCCCGAATGGAAAGCCGTGTCGCGCTGGAGAAGCTGCTCGACTTCATGCCCCGCTACGAGGTGCAGTGGGACGGCTGCAAGCGCGTCACCATGCAAAACGTAGCGGGTTGGCTGAATGTCCCGGTGAAGGTGATGCGATGACGAAGAAGATCGAAGTCGACTGGGGTCTGTGCGAGAGCAACGGCGTCTGCATGGGTGTCATGCCAGAAGCGTTCCGGCTCGAGGACGACGACACGTTGACGATCCTGCAGGACGAAGTCACGCCCGAGAACGAAGACCGGGTGCTCGACGCGATTCGTCAATGCCCGCGACAGGCCATCTCGATCAGCGAGTAAATCCCTGCCGCCGAACAGAAGCCCGGGTCGTTGTGCTGGCCCTGTCCACAGCCATGGCTGTCCCCCGCAAGCGGGAGGTGCCCCCAGTCTCGCGAGCTACCGACGACATTAAGGATTCATCAAGCGGTCGCTTTTACCTTTCGTGTCATGCAAACGAAAGGAACCGTTATGAAGAAAGCAATCGCCGGATCACTGCTCGCGGGCAGCCTGGCTGTCGCCGGCGCGGGGCTGGTTACTGGGGTCGCCCAAGCCGATCCCTTCGCCGCGCAGCCGCATTCCTGGTGTCCCGGGCAGGCACTGCCGTTCAGCAACATTCAGTGGAATATGGGCGTGTGCCACACCTGGTACGAGGTGCCGTTCGGTAAGGGCAACGTCCGGATCGTCGACCTTCATGGAAATCCGTTGGACAGTTTCATCTCGGCCGACATCCCGGCGCCGATGCTGACGCCGCCGCCACCCCCGCCGCCCAAGCCGCCACACCCCTTCTGCACGCCTCGCGGAGCGTTGATCATCATCCCGCCTATCTGCGACGAGATCGGCGTGTACTGACGCACGTAACGGTTGCAGCTCAGGCGAATCCGGAGATGATGACGGCGTTGCAGTCGGCCGCGGCCTGGCGCAGCTTCGCCGCGGCCTGGTAGGCGTCCGACTCGTACCACGCCTGAGCCGCCTCCACCGAGTCGAACTCCAGCACCACGGTCTGGTCGCCATGCCAGGTGCCTTCCAAGGTCGTCGGCTTGGTGTCGACGGCCAGGACGTTGACCCCGCCCATCGCCCCACCGGCCGCCTTGGCGTAGGCCTTCATGCCTTCCGGGTTTTTGACGGCCTCGGTGAGAATGACGTATCCCTTTGGCACAGCTGGGTTCTCCTATTTCTCGCTGATGGCTTGTTCGGGGCAGCATTGGATGGCTTCGTGGGTGGCCGATTCCAAGTCCGCGGGTACTTCCGAATCGACGGCGACCGCGTAGCCGTCGTCGGTGAGACTGAATACCTCCGGACACAGCGTGAGGCACATCCCGTGGCCGCGACAGCGCTGGTCGTCTACCCATACCTTCATGCGGGCGTGAACTCCAGGTGGAGTTCGGTCAGCCCGCGCAGGATGTAGGTCGGAACATATTGGTAGCGACGGTCATTGACCGGCCCATGGTGTTCTTCGCTGATCCGGATGTCGGATGTCCGATCGAGCAGCCGCTCCAGCGCCACCCGCGTCTCCGCGCGCGCCAGGGGTGCCCCGGGGCAGCTGTGGATTCCGCGGCCGAACGAAATATGTTGCCGCGCATTCTTTCTGGCCGGGTCGAACGTGGCGGGGTCGTCGAACCGGCGTGGGTCGCGGTTGGCGGCGGCCTGCACGATCATCACCGTGGTTCCGGCGGGCAGGTCGACTCCGCCGACGGTCACCGGCCGCCGGTTCATCCTGAAGTCGCCCTTGACCGGGCTCTCGTGGCGCAGCGACTCCTCGATGAAATTCGGCAACAGACTGCGGTCCTTGCGCAGCTGCGCCTGGATGTCCGGGCGCTCGCCAAGCGTCTGCAATGACGCGCCCAGCAGACGTACGGTCGTTTCCTGTCCGGCCGAAAACACGTTGGCTGCAACGCGAGCCACGTCTCCGACGTCGGGCGTCGAGCCATCCGGGTAGGTCGCGGTGGCCAGTCCGGTGAGCACGTCCTCACGGGGTTTGGCGCGGCGGTCCGTGACGTAGTCGGAGAACAGGCCGTAAAGGAATTCGAGCGGGCTGTGAGCCAGTGACTCCTTACCGGTGCCGCCGACGCCACCGCCAGAGTGATCGCGGATGCCGTTGACGAACTTGTCCCGATCCTCCATCGGCACACCCAGCAAGTCGGCGATCACGAGCAGAGTGAACGGGCTGGCGAAGCCCTTGATGAACTCGCCGCGGCCGGGCGCCAGGAAGCCGTCGAGAGCCTGGTCCGCCAGCACCCACATGGCGTCCTCGTTCTCCTTGAGGCGCTTGGGTGTGATCAGCCGCATCAGCAGCGAACGGTGATTGGTATGGGTCGGCGGATCGAGAGTCGGCAACTGGTCGCTGAACGGCAACTCGTCCCGATGCTGTTCGATCAGCTCGGTGATGTCGCTGTCACCCTTGCCGTCGAGGCTCACCGGAAACCCGGGAAACGGTCCGGTCACCGAGTTGCACGAGGACCACGTGTCGGGGTCGTTGAGGACGGCGCAGGCTTCTTCCCAGCCGGTCACCATCGTGACGTCGTGGTGCTTTTCCTTCGTCACCGGGCACTGCTGCCGAAGCGCCTCGTAGTAGGGGTAGGGATCCGCAATCAGATCGCTGCCGCGGAAGAAATCCTTTTCGGTGAAGTCATTCACCATGTCGCACCGTTCCAATCTCGCCAGTGAGAATGCGCCTCTCATAGATGGATATTAGGTTTCCATAGCGCATGCCGCGACGTCAACGCGGGTCCGGGCGCGGCTCAGCCCGCCGGGATGAGATCGGCCTGCGCCGATGGGCTCGACACCACCCGGCTACGAAATAGTTCGATGCTGCCAACGTCGGTGCCCGATAGCCCGGCTGCCGCGAGCGCCTGCCCCTTGAACGCTTGAGCTGCCGCGCTGAGCCGGTGCTCGACCAGGTCGATGTGCGAGTCCAGCTCGACCGGCCACGTCCGTCCCCACAGCGTGACCTCGGTGGCGCCCTGGTCGAGCGCCTGCAGCACGCCCTGCCTCACCCGCGGATCGCAGTCGAACAGGTCGGCCGCCGCGGCCAGGGTCTGCGGGGGTGGCCGGTGACCGGCGCTCGCGAGCGCGTACTCGAGATCGAGGGTTTGCACGCCGAGGATCTGCAGGGGCCGGTCGTCGGGATAATCGGCGACCAGCACGGTCACGTCCCAACCGGCCATCGCCCTGTCGAACAGCCAGCCACCGGCGAATCTCACGACGTCGGCGACGTCACCCGCGACGACGTCGAGC
The DNA here is from genome assembly GCF_022430545.2 of Mycobacterium paraterrae. Taxonomy (NCBI): domain Bacteria; kingdom Bacillati; phylum Actinomycetota; class Actinomycetes; order Mycobacteriales; family Mycobacteriaceae; genus Mycobacterium; species Mycobacterium paraterrae. The sequence continues at coordinate 959,604 of NZ_CP092488.2, forward strand.
CGGTATCTCACTCCGGGGTCGGCGGCGCCAGGTCCCGCGCCAACGACTCCGAGTACTCCTTGAAGACCTCGGTCAGCGGTATCGACGGATTGATCAGCCATGTCGTCTCCATTCCGGTGATGAAGGCAAGGATTTGCGTTGCCTTGACGGTCACATCGATGTCCATGCGGAACTGGCCGGCTCGCTGACCTCGCCGGATGAGTTCGGTGATGATGTCGGTCGCGCTTTGGTAGCGCGCGACCAGGCGGTCGTGCAGCGGCGCGTCAGGGTCGACGTTCTCGGCCAGCAGCACGCTGTAGGTGCCGACCAGCTGGGGCGATCGGTAGAACCGGTCGGCCACCGCGGCGAGCTCCGAAATGAGGTCGCCGGCCCGGTCGGCATGTGAGTCGTCGTCGGCATCGCGGATGTCGAGGACGGCGTGCAACAGCTGCTCTTTTGATTCGAAGTGATGCAGCAGGCCCGCCGGGCTGACCCCGGCCTCGCCGGCGATTTGGGCCAGCGTCGTGTTGCGCCACCCGTTGCGGGTCAGCAACCGCTGCGCCACGGCCAGGATGCGCTGTTTGCGATCCTCGCCTTTGGCCCGCAGCGAGTCATACGGCCGTGTCTCGGGCACCGGACTCCTTCGTCCCAACCAACCAACTGAACACACAGTAGGTTGGTTGGGCCGGGTGTGACAAGGGTCTCAGTCGATGTAATTTCGGCGGGCTAGAGGCCGAGCGACTTCGCGATGATGACTTTCATGACTTCGCTGGTGCCGGCGTAGATCCGCGCCACCCGTGCATCGGTGTACAGGCGCGCGATCGGATACTCCATCATGTAGCCGTAGCCGCCGAACAGCTGCAGGCAGCGATCCACCACCCGGGCCTGCATCTCGGTACAGAACAATTTCACCCGCGCCGCGTCGGCGGCCGACAGCTCGCCCTCGACGTGCAGTGCGACGGCCCTGTCCAGCATCGCCTGGCCGGCCTCGACTTCGGTTGAGCAGGCGGCCATTTCGAACTTGGTGTTCTGGAACGACGCGACCGGCTGACCAAAAGCTTTGCGGTCCTTGGTGTAAGCGATCGCCGCGGCGATCGCGGAGCGGGCCTGTGCCACCGACCCGACCGCGACCGTCAGGCGTTCCTGCGGAAGGTTGTGGCCGAGGTAGCCGAACGCCTCGCCTTCCTCGCCGAGCACGTTTTCAGCCGGGACGCGGACGTCGACGAACGACAACTCGGCGGTGTCCTGGACTTTGCAGCCCATCTTCTCCAGCTCGCGGCCGCGAGTGAAGCCTTCCATGCCGTCTTCGACGACCAGCAGCGTCAGGCCCTTGCGGCGGTTGTCGGGATCGGTGAAGGTGCGGGCCACCACGATGACGAGGTCGGCCTGCATGCCGCCGGTGATAAATGTCTTGGCGCCGTTGACGATCCAGTGGTCACCGTCACGCACGGCCGTCGTGCGCATACCAGCCAGATCCGAGCCCGTGCCCGGTTCGGTCATCGCGACGGCGGTCAGCAGCGTGCCGTCGGCAAGGCCGGGGAACCAGCGCTTGCGCTGCTCTTCGTTCGCGTAGTGCAGGAAGTACGGCAGGATCACTTCGAGTTGGGTGCGGACCGTGGACAGCGTCACCAGCGCCTTGGCCGCCTCCTCCTGCAGCACGACGTTGTAGCGGTAGTCGGGCATGCCCCCGCCGCCGTACTCCTCAGGGATGGCCATGCCGAGCATCCCGAGGGCGCCCATCTTCTCGAAGACGTCGCGCGGCATGCGGCCGCCCTTCTCCCATTCCGGGTAGGCGGGCACGACCTCCTTCTCGATGAAATCGCGTGCGAGTTCGCGAAACGCCTCGTGGTCTTCGGTGAACAGGTCCCTACGCACGACGTCCCCTTGTCAGGCGACGAGTTCGACAATGGTGGCATTGGCGGTGCCGCCGCCTTCGCACATGGTCTGCAACCCGTAACGAATGTTGTTGTCGCGCATATGATGCGCCATTCGAGTCATCAGCACCGCACCCGATGCGCCCAACGGATGGCCTAAGGCGATGGCGCCACCGAGGGGGTTCAGCCGCTCCGGATCGGCGCCGGTTTCCGCCAGCCAGGCCAACGGAACCGGGGCGAAAGCTTCGTTGACCTCGAACACGCCGATGTCGTCGATCGACACGCCGGCCTTGGCCAGGACTTTTTCGGTCGCTGGGATCGGACCGGTCAGCATCAGCACCGGGTCGGCGCCGGTCACCGCGCCGGCGTTGTATCGGACCAGCGGCGTCAGGCCGAGCTCCACCGCGATGTCCGACGTCGTCACCAGCAAAGCGGCTGCGCCATCGGATATCTGTGATGAGTTGCCCGCATGGATCACACCCGCCTCGTCAAAAGCCGGCTTGAGACCGGCCAGCTTCTCCACCGACGTGCCGCGCCGAATACCTTCGTCGGCGGTGACGGCGGTGTCGTCGACAAAGACCGGGGCGATCTGACTGGTGAAGGCGCCGTTGTCCTGCGCGGCCGCGGCGCGTTCGTGGGACAGCGCGGAATACTCGTCGAGCTGGGCGCGGGAAAAGCCCCATTTCTTGGCGATCATCTCCGCCGAGATGCCTTGGTTGAACGAGAAATCATCGTATCGTGCAAGGACTTTGGGACCGTATGGTTGGCCAATGGCCCGGGCCGACCCGAGCGGCACCCGGCTCATCACCTCGACACCGCCGGCCACCACCACGTCCTGCTGGCCGGACATCACCGCCTGCGCCGCGAAGTCGAGCGCCTGCTGGCTGGAGCCGCACGCGCGGTTGATCGTCGTGCCCGGAATGTGTTCGGGCCAGCCGGCGGCCAGCACCGCGTACCGCCCGATGTTGCTGGACTGGTCGCCGACCTGCGACACACAGCCCCAGACCACGTCGTCGATGACGTTCGGGTCGATACCGGTGCGTTCGACGAGTTCGTTGAGGACCACTGCCGACAGGTCCGCGGCGTGCATCGCCGACAGCCCACCATTGCGCTTGCCGACGGGTGTCCGAACCGCCTCGACGATGACCGTTTCACGCATTGTTCTGCTCCGCTCTGTTAACCGCCCACTGCCCAGTGAACGACGGGTCGCGCTTCGCCGCGAAAGCGGCATACGCCTCCGCCGAATCGACTGTGGCGAAATTACCGACCTGGGCACGGGCCTCGTTAGCCAGTGCGTCGCGCAAAGTCCTGTCCGACCCCTCGTTCAGCAGTGCCTTGCTGTGCGCCAACGCAATCGGCGGCCCCGAGGCCAGCCGGTCTGCGATCCCGTCGACGAAGAGGTCGATCTCCTCGGCCGGGACCGTCCAGGTCACCAGTCCCAGCGCTTGGGCTTCCGCAGCGTCGATGGTCTCGGCCAGCAACACCAGACGCTTGGCCTGTTGCAGGCCGACGATCTTCGGCAGCAGCCACGAACCGCCGAGATCGACCGATAGCCCGCGTTTGGAAAAGATTTGCGAGAAAGACGAATTGGGGCTGGCCACCACCAAGTCGCACCCGAGCGCTAAGTTCCAGCCCGCGCCGACCGCCACGCCGTTGACCTTCGCGATCGTGGGCTTGGACAATTCGTGCAATGCCAGGGCGACGTCGGTCAGGCGTTGCAGTTTATGGACGGGATGGCTGTCGTCCGGCGCCGAGATGTCAGCGCCAGAGCAGAATGCTCCCTGGGCCCCGGTGAGCACAACAACGCGCACGCCGACGTCCCGGTCGGCATCAATGAGAGCTTGCGCCAATGCGATCCACAGCTCCCGGTTGATCGCGTTCTTGCGATGCGGCCGGTTCAGGGTCAGCGTCCGGACCCCGTCGCGATCACTGCACAGCAGTGCCGAGTCTTCGGCGCCGCCGCTCATGAGTACGCCGGTCCGACGGCGCCTAGATCTCGCAGACCTTGAATGTCGTCGATGCCGAGCTCGGCGAGTACCGCATCGGTGTGCTGTCCCAGCCCGGGCACCGCACCCATCGGAGCCTGGTAACCAGCGATCACCGGTGGCGGTAACAACGCCTGGATCGGGCCGGCGGGCGTGTCGACCCGACGCCAGCGGTCGCGCGCCTTCAACTGCGGGTGCTCCAGCACTTCGCTGGGTAGGTTGTAGCGAGAATTGCCGATGCCGGCATCGTCCGCGGTCTTTTGCACATGGTCCAGGTCGTGCTGTGCACACCAGGCGCCGATAGCCTCGTCGAGGAGACCGCGATGCGCGCAGCGACCGGAATTGTTGGCGAACCGCGGGTCATCGGCGAGATCCTCGCGTCCGATGATCTGGCGTGAAAGCCGTTGCCACTCGGCGTCGTTGGTGGTTCCCAGGACCACCGTCTGACCGTCCGAGGTGCGATACGCGCCGTAGGGCGCCACCGCCGGCGAACCCACACCCAACGGTTGCTGGTCGACACCGGAATGCTGGGTGTAGGTAAGCGGATAGCCCATGTACTCCATCATGGTGTCGAAGAGGCTGAGCCCGACCGTGTTTCCATGCGACGCCGGCGCCGACTGGGCGTCGCGCGAATACAGCAACGCCAGAATCGACAGCGCCGAGTACAGCCCTGTGCTGATGTCGGCCATCGCCGGGCCGGGCTTGGCCGGCATGCCCGGATAGCCGGTGATCGCGCACGTGCCCGATTCCGCTTGCACCAGAAGGTCGTACGCGCGCTTGTGCGACAGCGGTCCACCGGGTCCGTAGCCGTCGATCTCGACCGCGATGACATTCGGGTGGCGCTGTTCGAGATCGGCGGCCGATATTCCGAGCCGTGAGACCGCACCGGGCGCCAAATTGGACACCAGGACATCGGCACGGTCGAGCAGGCGGTGCAGGATGTCCAGCCCCGCCTCGGTTTTCAGGTCGAGGGTGACCGACTCCTTACCGCGGTTCGCCCACACGAAATGCGCGGCAAGGCCGTTGACGACCTCGTCGTAGTAACGGGCGAAATCGCCGCCTTTGGGATTCTCGATTTTGATGACTCGCGCACCGAAGTCGGCCAGCACCCTGGTACACATCGGCGCGGAGACCGCCTGCTCGAGGGCCACCACAGTGATGCCCGTCAGCGGCCCCTGCTGCTCGGGCATCACATGACCATGCCGCCGTCGACCGGCAACACCTGACCGGTGATGTAAGACGCGGCGTCGGAGGCGAAGAAGACGAAGGCGCCGGCAACCTCTTCCGGTTCGGCCCAGCGCTTCAACGGGATGCGGTTCATCATGTTGGCCGCAAACTTCTCGTTGGTGCGGATGGTCTCGGTCATACGCGTCGCCGCAAGCGGCGCAAGCGCATTCACCATGATGTTGTTGCGTGCCTGTTCGCGCGCCAACGACTTGGTGAATCCGATGATGCTGGCCTTGGCAGCGGAGTAGTTGACCTGACCGAGCGTGCCGGTGATCCCGGCCGACGAGACGACGTTGATGATGCGCCCGGTGCCGTCGGTGGGCAGCGACTTCAGCGCGGCCTGGGCGCAGTGCACCGCGCCCATCAGGTGGATGTCGATTACCTTGTAAAAGCTTTCGTCGGTGAGGTCGGCGAACATCCCGGGTGCGGTCACCCCGGCGTTGTTGATCAGGATGTTCAGCACGCCTCCGGACAGTGCGGCGGCCTGCGCCACCGCAGCCTCGGCAGCCGACCGGTCGCGCACGTCGAGCGCCACGCTCTCAGCGTTACCACCGGCCGTGCAAATGCGTTCGGCGACAGCCGAAGCGGCGTCGGCGTCGACGTCACTGACCAGGACAGCGGCCCCGGCCGCGGCCAGCGCTGCGGCGACGGCGGCACCAATGCCGGTGCCCGACCCGGTAACCAGCGCCGAGCGCCCGCTGAGGTCGAATAGCGACGACATTCAGTAACTCCTCGGCATTCCCAGCACGTGCTCGCCGAGGAAGTTCAAGATCATCTCCTGGCTCACCGGCGCGATCTTCATCAGCCGCGACTCGCGGAAGTAGCGCGACACGTGGTACTCCTCCGAGTAGCCCATCCCGCCGTGTAGCTGCAGTGCCCGATCGGCCGCCCCGAACCCGGCGTCGGCACACAGGTACTTGGCGGTGTTCGCCTCACGCCCACAGGGTTTGCCGTTGTCGTAGAGCCAGGTGGCCTTACGCAGTACGAGTTCCGCGGCGTCGAGGCGGGCCAGCGAGTCGGCCAGCGGGAACTGCAGGCCTTGGTTCATGCCGATCGGTCGGTTGAAAACGACCCGCTCGTTGCCGTATTTGACGGCTTTGTCCAGGGCAACGCGGCCAATGCCTAGCGCCTCCGCGGCGATCAGCATCCGCTCGGGGTTGAGGCCGTCGAGAATGTACTTGAATCCCTTGCCTTCCTCGCCGACACGATCCTCGACCGGCACGATCAGGTCGTCGATGAACACCTCGTTGGAACTGACCGCGTTGCGACCCATCTTTTTGATCGGTCTGATGTCGACGCGGTCACGGTCGAGGTCAGTGAGGAACAGAGTCATGCCGTCCGTCTTCTTCGCGCCGCGCTTCTCCAAGTCGGCCGGCGTCTCGGTGCGAGTCAGCAGCAGAATCTTCTCGGACTCCAACGCCTTGGAGATCCAGACCTTGCGGCCGTTGATCCGATAGTTGTCGCCTTCGCGCTTGGCGAACGTCGTGATACGCGAAGTGTCAAGGCCGGCGCCGGGTTCGGTGACGCCGAAGCACACATGCAGGTCGCCGTTGACGATGCGCGGTAGCGTCCTGGCCTTCAGCTCCTCCGAACCGTGCTTGACGACCGGTTGCATGCCGAAGATCGTCAAGTGGATCGCGCTGGCGCCGTTCATGGCCGCACCCGACCGCGACACCTCCTCGAGCAACAGCGTCGCCTCGGTGATCCCGAGTCCGTGGCCGCCGTATTCCTCGGGGATCGTCATACCCAGCCAGCCGCCCGCAGCTATCGCGTCGTAGAACTCCTGCGGAAACTCGTGCGCGAGATCCTTTTCCATCCAGTACTGGTCGTCGAACTTCGTCGCCAACTCGGCGACGGACTTGCGGATCAGTTCCTGGTCATCGGTCAGCTCGAAGCTCATCCCACCGCCGGCCACTGCTAAATCTCCTTCGAATCAATTCGGCACCGGCAAGAGGGACCGGTGGCGTGTCAGTCCTTGTTGCCGGTCAGTTCCTTGGCGTTGGCCGCAAAGTCCGCGAAGCTGGCGGTCTCGTGCTTGTGCTTGGACAGCGCCTGGATCGAAACATCATGTCCTTCAGCGGCTTTGCGCAACGCCCCGACGGTAGCCTGGGCCTCGGTGATGTGGCTGAACGGGTCGAAGGAGTACCAGCGCATCGCGTTCTGGTACGACATCTTCTTGATCTCGTCGTCGGGCACGTTGTTCAGCGACAACACATCCCACAACTCCTCCGGCGCTCCCGGCCACATCGAGTCACTGTGCGGGTAGTCGGCCTCCCAGCAGATGTTGTCGATGCCGATCTCGTTGCGCAGGGCGACACCGACCTTGTCGCTGATGAAGCAGGTCAGGAAGTGCTCGCGGAACACCTCGCTGGGCAGCTTGCCCTTGAAGTCCTGATGCGTCCACGTCGAGTGCATCTCATAGGTCCGGTCGGCACGCTCGAGGAAGTACGGGATCCACCCCGTGCCGCCTTCGGACAGCGCGATCTTCAGGTCCGGGTAATCCTTGATCGGTTGCGACCACAACAGGTCCGCGGCCGCCTGGACGATGTTCATCGGCTGCAGCGTGATCATCACATCCATTGGCGCGTCGGGGGCGGTGATCGCCAGCCGACCCGAGGATCCGATGTGGACGTTCATCACCGTGTTGGTGTCGACCAGCGCTTCCCACAGTGGCTTCCAGTGCTCGTTGTGGAAGCTGGGGTAGCCCATCGCTGCCGGGTTCTCGGTAAAGGTCAGCGCGTGCACACCCTTCTTGGCGACCCGTCGCACCTCCTTGGCGCACTCTTCGGCATCCCAGATCACCGGGATCGCCATCGGGATGAAGCGGGCCGGGTAGGCGCCGCACCACTCCTCGATGTGCCAGTCGTTGTAGGCCTGCACCAACGCGATAGAAAAGTCCCGGTCTTCGGTGGCAAACAGGCGCGCGGCGAAACCGGGAAAGGACGGGAAGCAGATCGACGCGAGGATTCCGCCGGCGTTCATGTCCTTGATCCGCTCGTCGACGTTGTAGCAACCGGGGCGGATCTCGTCGAGGCCCTGCGGCTCGATTCCATACTCCTCTTTGGGACGACCGGCGACCGCGTTGAGCGCGACATTCGGAATGATCGTGTCGCGGAACTGCCAGGTGTCGGACCCGTCCTCGTTGTGCACCAACCGCGGCGCATCGTCGATGTACTTCTTCGGCAGGTGATTCTTGAACATGTCGGGTGGCTCGACCGTGTGGTCGTCGACGCTGATCAGGATCATGTCGTCTTTGTTCACTGCCCGGTCCTCTCCGTCGGGGGCGTTTCGGGGCCCACCTGGTCACTGGCTCACGCTTTCAAGCGATTGTTGCGAACCCGTGGTCGCCCCGTCGACGAATTGCTTTCGCCGTTGACTTCTCCCGTGCCATGAAAACTAGCTTCTTGAATCGAGAGAATCAACATTCCAAGGGTACCGGCCCCGCCGCAGGGGCTGGGTTGGCAGATCGGATGGGGTTACCTGGAGCGCACGCGTCGGTGCAGATGACACCCGGATATTGACCAACGGCGGAGTTCGTGGAAACCTGTTGGTCAAATTTGAGAATACGATTCTCTTACCTGAGGAGCCCGCATGCGCCTGTCCCCTTTGACGGCGGAGGAGTGGGACGACGCCGCCCGGGACGCGGTATCGGTGATGCTGCCCGAGGAGCGTCGCAACCCCGACGACGCCGGCACCCTGTTATCCACGCTGGTCCGTCACCCGAAGCTGACCCGCGCCTACCTCAAATTCAGCACCTACCTGCTGTACGGGTCGACGTTGCCGGCGCGGGTACGCGAGCTGGTGATCCTGCGCGTCGCGCACCGCCGCGAGTGCGACTACGAATGGACTCACCACGTCGAGCTGGGCGCGCGAGTCGGGCTCACCGATGCGGACATCGCCGCCGCGCGGAACGGGCACTCAGATGACGCGTTCGACGACGCTGTGTTGCGTGCCGTCGACGAACTCGACGAGAAGAGCAACCTCTCCGATCAGACCTGGACGGCACTCGGCGAACGGCTCGACGTGCAGCAGCGGATGGACCTGGTCTTTACGGCTGGCAACTACATCGCGCTGGCACTGGCATTGAACACTTTTGGCGTCGAGGTCGAGGACCGCGCCGGCGACGATGCAGAGCCCGCAGGGCGATGAGGAGAAGCGGCGCTAGATACCGCGCCCGCGACGATGCAGAGCCCGCAGGGCGATGAGGAGAAGCGGCGCTGAAGAACGCGCCGGAACACAAGAGAGGTAAGGACATTGGCACACTTCCCCAAGCCCGCCGCGGGCAGCTGGACCGAGAATTACCCGGACCTGGGCACGGACCCGGTGGACTACACCGACTCGATCGACCCGGCGTTCTTCGAAGCTGAACGCGAGGCGGTCTTCAAGAAGACCTGGCTCAACGTTGGCCGGATCGACCGACTCCCCCGCACCGGCAGCTACTTCACCAAAGAGCTGCCGTCGGCGGGTAAGGGCACGTCCGTGATCATCGTCAAGACCAAGGACGGCTCGGTCAAGGCGTATCACAACGTGTGCCGGCACCGCGGAAACAAGCTGGTGTGGAACGATTTTCCGAACGAAGAGACCTCCGGTACCTGCCGGCAGTTCACCTGCAAGTACCACGCCTGGCGCTACAGCCTCGACGGTGACCTGACCTTCGTTCAGCAGGAAGAGGAATTCTTCGGCCTCGACAAAACGAACTACGGCCTGGCACCGGTGCGCTGTGAAGTGTGGGAAGGCTTCATTTTCATCAACTTCGACTCGGATGCGGCACCGCTAGTCGACTACCTCGGTCCGCTGGCCAAAAGCATCGAGGGCTATCCGTTCGGCGAAATGACCGAAACCTATTCTTACCGCGCGGAAGTCGGCAGCAACTGGAAGCTGTTCATCGACGCGTTCGTCGAGTTCTACCACGCGCCGATCCTGCACCAGGGTCAGTACACCAAGGAAGAAGCCGCCAAGATCCAAAAGTTCGGCTACGAGGCGCTTCACTACGAGTTGGCCGGCCCGCACAACCTGCAGTCGACCTGGGGTGGGCAGGCGCCACCCACGGACATGTCCATGGTCAAGCCGATGGATCAGGTGCTGCGCAGCGGGCTATTCGGCCCGTGGGACAAGCCGGAAATCATCGAAAACCTGGAGCTGCCACCGGGTGTCAACGTGAAGCGGGTGCCGCAGTGGGGCATCGACTCGTGGCTGTTCTACCCGAACTTCATGCTGCTGATCTGGGAGCCGGGCTGGTTCCTGACCTACCACTACTGGCCGACCGCGGTCGACAAGCACATCTTCGAGTCGACGCTGTATTTCGTTCCGCCGCGCAACGCGCGGGAACGGCTGGCCCAGGAGTTGGCGGCGGTGACGTTCAAGGAGTACGCGCTGCAGGATGCCAACACGCTGGAGGCGACGCAGACCATGATCGGCACTCGGGCCGTCAAGGAGTTCCTGCTCTGCGACCAAGAGGTTTTGATCCGCCACTTGCACAAGACCACGGGCGACTTCGTCGCGAAATGGGAAAAGGAGCACCACAACAATGGCGTTACCGTCTGAATTCGCCGCCCTCGAGCCGTTTCTCGACTGGGATCTGGCCACCGAACCGGAGCGTTACGCCAAACGGCTGAGCTCCTCGATGGCCGAGATGCAGGCGTTCTACGACGTGGCATTCCCGAAGCTCAACGATGTCATCGCGTACTGCGATAAGTTCCCGTTGGACGATCTGCCCGACGACGCGAGGACACTCATGCACATCATGCAGTCGCTGGTGATGGTGTCGTTCCCGATCGAGGCGTGGAAGCAGCCGCGCGTTCCCGACAGCGGGGCCGCCTGGGTCGAGGTGCTGCGGGAGCCGGTGATCTAGCCGGTGCTCACGCTGAAGGCCGCCGGGCTGCTCGACGTCGACGCCGGTGAGATCGTCTCGCCAGGCATCGTGCGCGTCGACGGCGACCGGATCGTCGGTGTCGGTGGCGAACCCGAAGGCGACATCATCGATCTCGGCGATTCCATCCTGTTGCCAGGACTGATGGACATGGAAGTCAACCTGCTGATGGGTGGACGGGGCGAGACGCCCGGACTGTCCCAGGTGCAAGACGATCCGCCGACGCGGGTGTTGCGCGCCATCGGTAACGCCCGACGCACGTTGCGCGCAGGGTTCACCACGGTGCGCAACTTGGGGCTCTTCGTGAAGACCGGTGGCTACCTGCTCGACGTGGCGCTGGGCAAGGCCATCGACGCGGGGTGGGTCGATGGGCCCCGAATTGTGCCGGCCGGTCATGCGATCACACCGACCGGCGGCCACCTTGATCCGACGATGTTCGCCGCTTTCATGCCGGGCGCGCTCGAGCTGACCGTCGAAGAGGGCATCGCCAATGGTGTCGACGAGATCCGTAAAGCCGTGCGTTACCAGATCAAGCACGGCGCGCAATTGATCAAGGTATGCGTGTCCGGCGGCGTGATGTCGCTGACCGGTGAGGCTGGTGCGCAACACTATTCGGACGAGGAGCTCCGCGCGATCGTCGACGAGGCGCACCGACGAGGGCTGCGGGTGGCCGCGCACACGCACGGCGCAGAAGCCGTCAAGCACGCGGTCGCGTGCGGCATCGACTGCATCGAGCACGGTTTCCTGATGGACGACGAGGCCATCCAGATGCTGGTCGACAACGACCGCTTCCTGGTGACCACCCGCCGGCTGGCCCAAGCGATGGACGTGTCCCGCGCTCCAAAAGAGCTGCAGGACAAGGCGGCCGAGATGTTTCCGAAGGCGGAGACGTCGATCAAGGCCGCCTACGAAGCTGGGGTGAAGATCGCGGTCGGCACCGACGCGCCGGCGATCCCACACGGCAAGAACGCCGACGAGCTCGTCACGTTGGTGGAGTGGGGCATGCCGCCGCTGGCGGTGCTGCGGGCCGCCACCACGGTCGCGGCCGACCTGATCAACGTCAATGACCGCGGCCGGCTGGCAGAGGGTCAGCTCGCCGACATTATCGCGGTGCCGGGAGATCCGTTGTCGGACATCACCGTGACGCAACACGTGAACTTCGTGATGAAAGGCGGCACAGTCTATGTCGGACCGAATTGAGGATCTCGTGGAGATCCAGCAACTGCTGGCCCGTTACGCGGTGACGATCACCCAGGAAGACATCGACGGTTTGGTCGCGGTTTTCACCCCGGACGGCACTTACAGCGCGTTCGGCGAAACCTACTCGCTGGACCGGTTTCCCGTGCTTGTCGATGCCGCGCCGAAGGGTCTGTTCATGACCGCGACCCCGGTGATCGACCTCGAGGGCGACACCGCGACCGGGACCCAGCCGTTGTGCTTCATCGACCACGCCACCCACGACATGCGGATCGGCTACTACAAGGACAACTACGTGCGCACCGCCGACGGGTGGCGCTTGAAAACCCGTGCCATGACTTTCATCCGGCGTAGTGGCGTACACGATTCGGGTCGGCCACACGCGATCGGGCGTCCCAGCTCGACAGCATGAAGGTCGAACAGTTCCGGACGGATCTTCGGGCCTGGCTCGACGAGCAGGACCTGACGCCGGGCCCGGATCATTCACTCGAAGGCCACATGAAGCAGATGGCCCGGGTCAGCCGAGCGCTCTACGACGCCGATTGGATGCGCTACGGCTGGCCGGTCGAGGTCGGCGGGTTGGGCGGTCCCGCGATCCTGCGCGCGGTCGTCGGCGAAGAAGTGGTGGGTCGCCGCCTCGCCGAGCCGGGCCCCTATTCGATGCTCGAAGTGCTGACGCCGACCATGATCGATTACGCGCCCGACGGGCTCGCCGCCGAGATGGTTCCACGCCTATTGCGCGGCGAAGAGCAATGGTGCCAAGGCTTTTCCGAGCCCGGGTCCGGCAGCGACCTGGCATCGCTGACCACTCGGGCCGTGCAGGACGGTGACAACTGGATCGTCAACGGCCAAAAGGTGTGGACGAGCTACGCGCAGTTCTCCACCCGATGCATCCTGCTCACCCGGACCGCGCCCGGCTACCCAAACCATCAAGGCATCACTGCTTTTTTTGTCGACCTGGATACCCCTGGCATCAGCGTACGCCCGTTGCGCACCATGCACGGTGTGGACGAATTCTGCGAGGTCTACTACGACGACGTCGTGGTGCCGGGTGACCGCATGCTCGGAAAACCGGGCGACGGTTGGCGGCTGGCGATGGACCTGCTGCCCTACGAACGCTCCACCTGCTTCTGGCAGCGTATCGCGTACCTTTACTCGCGTTTCGACGAGCTGATCGCCGAGGCTCACGATCCGGACGAATACGAGCTCGGCGCAGCGTATCTCGCGCTGCACACGCTGCGCTGCCGGTCGCGTGCCACCCAGCACAGGCTGGCCGACGGCGAGTCGTTGGGGCCGCAGACGTCGATCGACAAGGTGCTGCTGGCCGGCGCCGAGCAGCGGTTGTACGACACGGTGCGCGACCTGTTACCGGGCGTGCTGGAGTTGGACGACACTCCTTGGCGCTCGGAGTTCCTCTATTCTCGCGCGTCGACCATCTACGGAGGTACGGCCGAGATCCAGCGCAACATCATCGCGCGCCGGCTCCTTGATCTGGGCAAGGAGTGAGCGTGGACGCCCAATCCGTGCAGCTGCTGGAAGACGGCCTGCGTAAGACGATGGAAACTTCGTCGGGTGAGCGACTCGACAGGGCGCTGATCGAGCTCGGTTGGCTCGAAATGCTCGACGAAATGCCTGATGTCGCAGTCCCACTGGTGTTTCGCCTCCTCGGTGAGACAGGCGCCCACGCCCCGGTGGTCAACGACGTGGTGCTACGTGCAGCCGGTCGCGACGGCGGCGGCACGGTGCCGCTACGGTATACCGGCGACTCGTGGGTGGTGTGGGCGCGTTCCGGTGAGCCGAGTTCGGTGCTGGGCGACGATCTGCCGATTCACCCTGTCGGCGAAGGGGATTCGACTCCGCTGGGGCCGGGACGGCAGGCCGTTGGCTGGTGGCTGGTAGGCACGAGCCGGGCCATGCTGTCGCTGGCCCGTCAACACGCCCTCGACCGCACGCAATTCGGGCGCCCCGTCGCGTCGTTCCAGGCGGTCCGGCACCGCCTCGCCGAGACGCTGGTTGCGATCGAGGGCGCCGAGGCGACGCTGGTGGCCGCCGCGACCGAACCCGACGATCTCGGCTTCGCGCTCGCCAAGGCCGCCGCGGGACAGGCGGCGCTGACCGCGGCACGACATTGTCAACAGGTGCTCGGCGGTATCGGGTTCACCGCCGAGCACGGCCTGCAACGCCACATCAAACGCGCGCTGGTGCTCGACGGATTGCTCGGTAGTTCTCGCGACCTGACCCGTGAAGCAGGAATTACACTACGCACCAAGGGTTTTGCGCCACGACTCATCCAGCTCTGAGCGAAGGCTCAACGGTCACACCCGTCACTGACGAAAGGTATGTACCCTTCTGCCCACCTCTGAGCGAATCAGTAATCGAATTCGCTCGAAGGCGGGCACGCCGGGTCCCGCTTCCGGTAACGCCGTGTGGATCACGTTCGACTGATAATCAGATTCGCGGCAGGCCCAGAATTCGCTGGGCAATGATGTTCCGCTGGATCTCCGACGTGCCGCCGGCAATCGTCGCGGCGAAGGTACGGAGGTAGCGATCGAACCAGCTGCCGAAATGCGCATCCAGACTCAGCGGTGCATAAGAACCCGTGAGGGCCGGGTGGACAAGCCCGTCGACTCGGCTGGCGCCCAGCACATGCTCGGTCCCGGCTTGAACGGCCTCGGACCCGAGCAGCTTGAGCACCGACTGGCCCGCCACGTCGTCCTCGCCCCGGGCGGCCCGCGCCAGCGTCACCGAACCGATGAGCCGCAGCGCCTCGCAATCCATCACCAAGGTGGCGTACCGATCGCGTTCGAGCTCCCCCGACGGCTCGAAATCGGCTGCCAAGTGCTGCAATTGGTCGGCATAGCCCATCCAGAGCATATTTCGTTCGTGCCCGAGCGAGCCGTTGGCGACCCGCCATCCTTCGTTCAGCGGGCCCACCAGATTCTCCGCCGGCACCCGCACGTCGGTAAAGAACACCTCGTTGAAGTCCTGGTCGTCGCGGGCGGCGGCCGAGGCGAACGGCCGGCGCGTCAGGCCCGGGCTGTCGGTGGGAATCAACAGCACGCTGATCCCCTTGTGTTTCGGTGCGTCGGGGTCGGTCCGCACGAAGGTCAGCAGCACGTCGGCGTCATGGGCGCCCGACGTCCACACCTTCTGCCCGTTGACTACGAAATGGTCCCCGTCACGAACCGCGGCGGTGCGCAGCGACGCGAGATCCGAACCGGCGCCCGGCTCACTCATGCCCAGTGATGCGGTGATCTCGGCCCGCAGGATGGGTACCGCCCACTGCCGCTTTTGCTCCGGCGTCCCGAAAGACAGCAGCGACGCGGCAATGATGCCGACGCCCTGCGGATTGAAGCTCTGGTAGATCCGACGGCGGGACAACTCCTCGGCGTGCACGTACTGCTGCAGCACGCTGGCGTTGCGGCCGCCGAACTCCGGGGGCTGGCCGGGTAGCAGCCAGCCGTTGTCGAACAACAGCTGCTGCCATTGCCGGGCCCACTGCGGGACGTCGGACGACGACCGCGAACGCTGCACGGCCTGCGCCTCCACAGGCTGGTGCTCGTCGAGGAAAGCCACGAATTCGGCCCGAAACGCTTCGACGTCGGCATCGAAGGTCAGCTGCATGTGCGCTCCGTAATTCGCATTCCGCTTCCCTGGAGGGCGGTAAGAGAATACTATTCTCGCGAAGGGAAAGTTACAATCTCAGACACGTCGTCCCGCGAGGGGGAGAGCACAGCAATGACACGGCGTTCTCCGGTAGAGTCCAACCATGTTCTCCCCTCTCGGCAGCACTCCGAGCCGCCCGTGACCAGTCCCAGCGAGGAGCCGGCCTGGAAGCAGCGCGCCGTCGAGCGGTCGATCAAGACAGCGAAACTACGGGCCGCGCAGCGGGTGCAGCGTTTCCTGGACGCCGCGCAGGCCATCATCATCGAGAAGGGCAGCACGGACTTTACCGTCCAAGAGGTCGTCGACCGTTCTCGGCAATCGCTGCGAAGCTTCTACCTGCAGTTCGACGGCAAACATGAGTTGCTGCTGGCGCTCTTCGAAGACGCCCTGAGCCGCTCCTCGGACCAGATCCGCGCCGCCACCGCCAACCACAGTGACCCGATCGAGCGCTTGAAGGTTGCAGTCGAGCTGCTGTTTGAAGCGTCACGCCCGGATCCGACCGCGAAGCGGCCGCTGTTCACCGACTTTGCTCCGCGGTTGCTGGTGTCACATCCCGAGGAAGTCAAAGTGGCGCATGCGCCCTTGGTGACTTTGCTCACCGAGTTGATGGAAGCGGCCAGCGAGGCCGGCGAATTGCGTTCTGGCATCAATCCGAGGCGGATGGCCGCGATGACCATGCAGACGGTGATGTTCATCGCCCAGTCGAGCGGCGGCACCGACGACGCCACCGTGCACCCGATCACCGCCGACGAGGTCTGGGACTTCTGCTCGCGAGGATTCGTCGGCACATAGTCGACTGAGAACCTCCGTACCGCTCAGCGAGAATCGTACTTGCGCTCGTGCGACCCGAAGTTCTGCTGAGGTAGCGCCCACGCGGGCGGATCGCCAGGTAAAGCACGGAAACTGTGTTCGCATATCGCACGCAGAACGCCGGTTGGAGAATGAGATTCTCGCTATCAAAGAATAATGAGTAGCGAAAATGGATCTTACATTGACACCCGCCACCGCCCGGTGACAGAGTGGCCGCAGATTCTTTGCGCCATCACCCATGCGCGCGCGGCGAGAGGCGAGACCCCAGTGACAGTGGCTGCACCCGACGGCGTCTACTACGACCCGTACGACGTGGAGATCAATGCCGACCCCTACCAAGCTTTCAAGGCGATCCGCGAGGAAGCGCCGCTGTATTACAACTCCCAGCACGACTTCTATGCGCTGAGCCGGTTCTCCGACGTCGACGACGCACTCGTCGACCACGCGACGTTCAGCTCGGCTCGGGGCGCCATCATCGAACTGATCAAGGCCAACATCGACATCCCACCGGGCGTGATCATCTTCGAGGACCCACCAATCCACGACGTGCACCGCAAACTGCTGGCCCGGATGTTCACGCCTCGCAAGATCAACGCGCTCGAACCCAAGATCCGCGAATTCTGCGCGCACAGTTTGGATCCCATTGCCAGCGGCGACAGCTTCGACTTCGTCGGCGACCTTGGCGCTCAGATGCCGATGAAGGTGATCGGCATGCTGCTCGGTGTTCCCGACGAATACCAAGAAGCGGCGCGCGACAGAGCGAACAACCAAATGCGCACCGAGGCAGGCAAACCGATGGATGTCTCGTCCCCGATGGACAACGGCGAGTTCTTCGCCGAATTCATCGATTGGCGTGCCAAGCACCCGTCCGACGACATCATGACCGACCTCTTGAACGTCGAGTTCGTTGACGAGAAGGGCGTGACACGGAAGCTGACCCGCGACGAGTTGCTGACCTACATCGCCGTCGTATCGGGCGCGGGCAACGAGACCACCACCCGGCTGATCGGTTGGGCCGGAAAGGTGTTGGCCGAGCACCCGGACCAGCGTCGGGACCTAGTCGAAAACCCGGCCCTGATCCCCGCGGCCATCGAGGAACTGCTGCGCTTCGAGCCGCCCGCCCCGCACGTGGCCCGCTACGTGACGCGCGACGTCACCTACTATGGACAGACCGTGCCCGAGGGCAGCGCGATGATGATGCTCATCGGCGCGGCCAACCGCGACCACCGCCAATTCCCGCCGGACGGCGACGTTTTCGACATTCACCGCGAGCCACGCCAGCACCTGTCCTTCAGCGTCGGCACCCACTACTGCCTGGGCTCGGCGCTGGCGCGGCTGGAGGGACGAATCGCGCTCGAGGAAATCCTCAAGCGCTTCCCCGAATGGCAGGTCGACCTCAGCCGTGCCGCATTGTCACCGACGTCAACCGTTCGTGGCTGGGACACGATGCCGGCGGTCGTCGGTTGAGCGATCACAACTAAGGAGATGAGGTAACGATGGCGGGTCGCGTCGAAGGCAAGGTCGCGTTCATCACCGGTGCGGCCCGTGGTCAGGGTCGCGCGCATGCGGTGCGGTTGGCTCAAGAGGGTGCCGACATCATCGCGGTCGATGTCTGCAAGAAGCTCGACACCGTGGATCTGATCGCCGCCTCCACACCGGAGGATCTGGCCGAGACCGCAGATCTGGTCAAGGGCCACAACCGCCGGATCTACACCGCGGAAGTCGACGTCCGTGACTACGACGCGCTCAAGTCCGCGGTGGACACCGGCGTCGAGCAGCTCGGCAAGCTCGACATCATCGTCGCCAACGCCGGCATCGGCAACGGTGGTCAGACGCTGGACAAGACCAGCGAAACCGACTGGACCGAGATGATCGACATCAACCTCGGCGGTGTCTGGAAGACCGTGAAAGCCGGTGTGCCACATATCCTTGCGGGCGGCAACGGTGGATCGATCATCCTGACCAGCTCGGTCGGCGGACTCAAGGCGTACCCGCACACCGGTCACTACGTCGCCGCCAAGCACGGCGTGGTCGGCCTGATGCGCACCTTCGCCGTCGAACTCGGCGCGCAAAACATTCGCGTCAACAGCGTGCACCCGACCAACGTCAACACCCCGCTGTTCATGAACGACGGCACGATGAAGTTGTTCCGTCCCGATCTGGAGAACCCAGGCCCCGAGGACATGAAGGTCGTCGGCCAGCTGATGCACACCCTGCCGATCGGGTGGGTCGAGCCCGAGGACATTGCCAACGCCGTGCTGTTCCTGGCCTCCGACGAAGCGCGCTACATCACAGGTGTGACGCTTCCCGTCGACGGCGGCAGCTGCCTGAAGTAGCTTCCCGTCGTTGCCGTCGGGAGGTCTAGCCCGGCCCCAAGGCAAAACCGTCGGTGTCGGGGACGTGGTACCACCCACCGGCGGCGTGGGTACCCCCATCGACATGGAAAGTTTGGCCGGTGATGTAGCTCGCCATGTCAGATGCGAGAAAGACTGCTGTACTGGCGATTTCGTAGACGTGGCCAGGGCGGCCCTGTGGGATCGCCCGGCTGGCCGCTGGACCCGGGCCGTCTGGGTTGAGCCGCATCAGTCCCTCGGTCAGGGTGAGGTCAGGCGCGATCGCGTTGACACGAATCCCGTTGGGTGCCAGCTCGAACGCGGCGGTCTTGGTGTAATTGATGACGCCCGCCTTCGCGCCCGCGTACGCCGCGTAGCCGGGCGCGGCACGCACACCTTCGATGGACGTCAGGTTGATGACGCTGCCGGGCAGGTCGGCGCCGACCAGCTCGCGGGCCACGAGCTGCGTGCAGAGCAACACATGCCGAAGATTCGCTTTGTAGAGTGCGTCCCAACCATTTTCGGTGGTGTCGAGCAGTTTCGAGAAGAACACTCCGCCCGCATTGTTCACCAGGATGGTCACCGTGCCGAGCTCCGCGGCAGTCTGGTCGAGTGCCGCGCGGACCTGATGGCTGTCCCGGACGTCGGTGACGATGCCCAGAGCGCCAATGGCGTCGGCGGATTCGGCGCAGCTGTCAGCGTCGCGCTCCCAAATCGCCACTCGAGCACCGAATGCGGCCAGACCCGCCGCGACACCGCGACCAATGCCGGTACCTCCGCCGGTGACCACCGCGACGCGATCGGTGAGCAGAATGTCGGACGGGCTGATAGTCATCGGGCGGCGGCCCGTCGCGCGGAGCCGGGCGTGTAACCGATCACGCCCTCGTTTTCCAACTCGACGATTTCGTCTGCGCTGAAACCGATCTCAGCCAGCAGCTCGTGGTTGTGTTGGCCGAGTAGCGGCGCCGGGGTCCGATGGAATCGTTCTGGTCCGGCCGAGAACCGTACCGGCACGGTGCTGTGCGGTGTCGTGTCGTTGACGGGGTGCCCGACATCTTCGAAGAAGCGACGGAAGTGCAGCTGCGGGATCTCGGTCTGTCGGTGCGGTTGCATCACCTTGGCGACCGGAACGCCGGCGTCCCACAGGCAGCGCACGATGTCGTCGCCGCTGCGTGTTTGGCACCACACGGCCAGCCGCTCGTCGATCAGGTCGTGCTGGGCGCGGCGGCCGTCGGCGCTGGCGAGTGACGGGTCGAGCGCCCAGTCGGGTTCACCGAGCGCGGCGCAAAGCCCGATCCATTGATCGTCGTCGGCCACCGCGATCGCGACCCAGCTGTCGAGACGATCGAATTCGTCGATGTCGGCGCAGCGGTAAAGGTTTTGGGGCGCGGCGACCGGTCCGCGGTTGCCGGCGCGCTGCAACAGCGCCCCGTAGGCAGAGTATTCGATGACCTGTTCGGCGGCGATGTTCACGGCCGCGTCGACCATCGCCGCCTCGATCATCACCCCCTGCCCGGTAGCGCGCCGGTGCTCGAGCGCGAGTAGCAGCGCGTTGACGGCGTGGATGCCGGCGTTCGGGTCGCCGATCGAGTACGGCTCGTAGGGGTTGCGGTCGGGGTAGCCGGTAAGCCAGCTCACGCCGGACGCGGCCTCGATGACGTAGGCGAACGCCGGGTTGTCGCGCCACGGCCCGTCGAGCCCGAAGCCGGGCATCCGCAGCAGGATGGCATCGGGCCGAATCGTCTGCAGTGCAGCGAAGTCCAGGCCGATCTGATCGAGCACCCGGGGTGTGAAGTTCTCGACTACCACCTCGGAGGTTGCGACCAGTCGGCGCAACACGTTTCGACCAGCATCGGTCTGAAGGTCGACGGTGACGCCGCGCTTGTTGGTGTTCAGCGCCGAGAAGATGGGCG
Organism: Mycobacterium paraterrae; assembly: GCF_022430545.2. Lineage (NCBI taxonomy): Bacteria > Bacillati > Actinomycetota > Actinomycetes > Mycobacteriales > Mycobacteriaceae > Mycobacterium > Mycobacterium paraterrae. Next base: position 980,457 of record NZ_CP092488.2, read on the forward strand.
ACTTCTCCCACCACTGGTCCTCGGTGACGGGAATGCCGGCGAGCATGCGGGTGCCGTCGGGCTTCCGGGTCGACTCAACGTGGATGACGTCGGCCCCGAGCAGCGCCAGAAAATGCGTGCAGCTCGGACCGGCCCAAAACGTGGTCAAATCCAGGATTCGTATGCCGTTGAGCGGCAACTGGTTTACGACGTCTGCCACGGGACGCTCGATCGGGGTCGGCCGTGACCTCTGATAGTGCGCGGTGTGTTCGCCAAGCCGCGGCGCCGGCTGCGCCGCAGCGAGCAGCGCGGGCCGCAGCCGGTAGGGAGGGCCGGGCTGGGTGAATCCGTCGCGCGGGTTGGCCACAAACGTGCCACGATGCTGGAAATGCTCGAGCTCAGTGATGTTCGCGCCGTTCGCCACCGGAGCGTTGGGTATCCGGAACGCACTCGCGAGATCCCGGATGTCGTCGGCGTTCTGCGTTTCGAACCATGCGTGGATTTCGGCGGCCTTCTCGTTGGCCATCTCGGTGATCGACAGCGGCGACTCTTCGTCGATCCAATCCTGCCTGCCGATCATCGCGCACAGGTCGAACCATTGCTGCGCCGTGCCGCATCCGACGTCGACCAAGCCGTCCTTGGCTTTGGCGATTCCGGGAATGGTGAGCTTGCGGGCGTCCCGCCACGGGTGTCCCAGCATCTCGAAGAACGTGACCGGGTAATAGGTCAGGCCGAGGATGTGCGCTTCGAGCATCGACACGTCGAGCAGCTCTCCGGTTCCGGCTTCCAACTGCCGCATCCGAGACGTCAGAGTCGCGGCGCTGGCGTAGGCGCCGGTCAGGTAGTCACCGACCTGCCCGCCGACGAATACCGGTGCCCGATCGGCAGATCCGCGACCCAGGCCGACGATGCCACCGGACCATGCCTGCAGGGTGAACTCGGTCGCCGGGCGATCGCGCCACGGGCCGTCCAATCCGAATGGGGTGATGGCCGTGACCACCAGGTGCGGATGTGACTCGCGCAGCGCTTGCGGGGTGAAGCGCTCGGCAACCGCGGATCCGCGGGACCACACCACCGCGTCCGCGGCAGCCAGCAGGTCGTTGACCAGATCCGCGTCGCCGGCGCCGGCCGCCACACTGCGCTTGCCGCCGGCGAGGAACTGGAACAAAGCGCCGTCACCGTCGATGTCGGCGCCGGACGCTGACCATCGTCGCAATGGATCTCCCTGTGGCGACTCGACTTTGATCACCTGTGCGCCGCCGTCCGCCAGCAGCTTCGTGCAGTATGCGCCCGCGATACCGGTGGACAGATCGACGACGGTGTAGCCGTGCAGGGGCGCCACCGGCTACTCCTCCCCCACGTTCAGGCGCCGACCGCGAAGGTGGCCGAGGGACTCGACGTGAGAACCTCGGCGCCGTCGGAGGTGATCAACACCGCCTCGCGCCCGAATACCGCACCCACGCCGGATTCCCAGACGTAGCCGGTGACCGCCAGCACCATGCCCGCTTCCAGTTGCTCCTCGGCGGCGGTCGCCGGCAGGTGCTGGGACACCACGGGCGGGTCGAACCCCAGACCCAGGCCTCGCGCGATCGGCATCGCAGGCAGTTGTTCGCCGGCGGCTTGATACGCGGACAGCAGGTCGATGGCCGGTGCGCCCGGGCGGCACGCCTCATATAGCCTGTCCCACAAGGTATCCCAGCGGCGGTAAAGGTCGGCAGAACCTGCGACGTCGCCAACCGCCCAGGTGCGGCCGACCTCGCCGGTGTAGCCGCCGTCGAGAACTCCTGACGAGAACGCCACCAAGTCGCCGTCACGAACCAGGCCGTCCGGGCTCGCCCGGCGCCACGGATGGTCGCGCGCGGTCACCCAGACGGCGTCCTGGGTTGACGGGGTGCTGACCCCGCCGGCCGCCATCGCCTCCAACAGCACACCGGACAAAGCCTTTTCGCTGACGCCCGGCCGCAGTTCGGCCACGGCGGCGGCCAACCCGAGTTCGGCCACCCGGATGGCCTCACGCAGCGCGACCACTTCTTCGGGGGTCTTGATGCGCCGGGCCGCGCGCATCGCCAGCTCACCGTCGACCAACTCCGCATTCGGGAATGCCATCGGCAGCAGCTGTGCGAACCCCGGTGACAGTGCGTCGGTGCCCACCCGCTTCGCCGCTGCAGCACCGTCGATGCGCTGCAGGTTGGCGATCGTGTTCATCGGGTTCCAGGCGATGCCGTAGAGATTTTCGTGCGGAATGTCCTCCGGCACACCTTCATCCCAGGTGCTGAGTAGATGGATCGCACCGGTTTCACGCACGACCACACACGTCGGCCCGAAGGGTCGTGTCCCCGCTACCCACAGCTGCGGCGCGCCGGACACGTAGCGGACGTTCGCCTGCCGGCCCAGCACCAGCACGTCGAGATCGTGCCTTGCCATCTGCGCCAACGCGCGGTCGCGGCGACCCGTCCGGAGAGCGCGGTCGTCGGCCACCACCTCGGTACCCATGATCAGCGGACTCCGTACGGAGCGTAGGGATAGTTGGTCAGCCGGATATGCCCGTCCTCAGTGATGACGACGATCTCCTCGCTGCGATAGCCCCCGGTGCCCTCTTCCCACACCACGGGTTCGAGGACCATCACCATGCCCGGCTCGAGGACGAAGTTCTCGTCGAAGTCGTCGCCGAGATCGGTTCCGATCATGGGTATTTCGGCGGCGTTGACGCCGATGCTGTGCCCGAGGTAGAAGTGCGGCAGCCACGGCCGGACACCACCGTTGGCTTTCGTCGCCGTCCTGCCGAGATCCGCGACCGTCGCGCCGGCGCGCACCACGCCGAGCACAGCGTCCATGATCTCCTGCCACTTGTCATACTGCGCATGTTGGCGGGCGGTGGGCTGGTCGCCGACGATCCACGTGCGTCCGAAGTCAGAGCAGTAACCCTGGTAGGTGATGCTGACGTCGGTCCACAGCACGTCACCGGCGGCGAGCTCACGCTCGGTTGTCAACAGCGGCAACGCCAAATCACCGTGGGTGGTCCAGACCCCGTCCGCTTTGAACTTGGGCATCACCTGCCAGATCGGCTCCAGCATGCTGGCCATCGCGCCGAGTTCGAACGTGCGGCGGGTGAACTCCGCGGACAGGTCGATCTGCCGAATGCCGGGCGCGAGCGCAGCCTGCACGTCGACCATGGCCGTGTCGGTGATCTTCACCGCGGTGTTGATACAGGCGATCTCGTCCGGGGTCTTGATCAGCTTGGCCGCACCGACGATCTGAGCGGCATCGCTCGGTGGCCCCGAGAGGAACAGCTGCGGCTGAGCGCGTCGCATGGCCCCGGTGAGTTCGTCGACCGCGATCACGGCCGAGGCCGGGATGAGTTCCGGTAGCAGTCGCGCGAAACGCTCTACACCTTCGTCGAATTCGAGATAAACCGGGCCGTGCAGGTGGTCGGCCGGCAGGCCCGACTCCGAAGATGCGCCCTCCCGGAACGGAAGGAACAGGTGCGGGTGCGGGTCGTCGACGAGCACGACCGCCACGGGGCGTTCGACATACGACAATCCGGCATCACCGAGCGGCCAACTCACCCCCGCCGCATAGACGACACTGTTGTTGCCCAACAGGATCAGGGCGTCGATGCCGCGATCGGCCATCGCGGCACGCAGCCGCGCACCGGTCTCGCGGCGCATCCGTTCGATGTCCGGAATCTCCGGAATGTCGGCCACCGACGTCAGAGGCGGCAGCACCGAATGGGTCGAAGTCATCAAAAGGCCTACAGCCCGAGGAATTTGGTGACGTTGGTACTCACGATCTTGACCGCGTCGTCGGCACCGACGGCATCGACAACTGATGCCAGCGACTTCTCCGAGTAACCGAAGGTGCTTTCGTTGTGCGGGTAGTCGCTGGACCACATCACTCTGTCGACCCCGATCTGGTCGATCAACTGCAACCCCAGTGGGTCCACCATGAACGAGGCGCTCATGTGGGTGTCCCAGTAGTAACGCACGTCGTGTTCGAGGGGGCGGTTGAACATGTGCTGGTAGGACGCCACCAGATGCTCGGCATCTTGCAAAGCCCAAGGCACCCAGGAAATTCCGCCTTCGAACCAGCCGATCCGCAAGCTTGGGTGGTCATCGAGGATGCCGGTGAACAGGTACTTGGCGAACTGCTCCCGGAAACCGTCGATGTTGATCATCATGCCGACGACCACGCTGTTGAATTGACAGGGAGTCTTCGGCGGGGTCTCGCCGATGTGGTGGGTGATCGGCAGCCCGGCGGCCTCGATTTCATCCCAGACCGGCTTCATGGCGTCGCTGCCGTAGTCGATGACGTTGCCGTCGTCGTCCTTGCCGGGGTTCAGCGGCAACAGGAAGGTCTTCAAGCCGAGCGATTTCAATTCGGCCAGCGTCTTTTTCGCACCGGCCGGATCCCACCAGTTGATCAGTCCGGCGCCGTAGAAGTGGCCGTTCGACTGCTCCTGCAACTCGGCCATGTACTCGTTGTAGATCCGGAAGGCCAGCTCGCGGAGTTGCTTGTCCGGGTAGTGGAACAGCGCGAGAATCGCGTTGGGAAAGGCGAGTTCCTTGTCGACGCCGTCTTCACGCAACTCCTGGATGCGGGCCGCGATGTTGGTGCTGGCGGCTCCGGGCAGGTCGTCGTATTGCATCAGCACCGCGCTGAAATCGCCGGGCAGAAACGACTGCCCCTTCCTGCCAACCTGGTAGGCGCCGTCCTCGTACCAGATCCTCGGCGCCTTCTCTTTCAGCTCGTCGGGAAAGCGGTTGTAGAAGATGTCGTCGGCGATCGAGATGTGGTTGTCCGCCGAGAACACCACGGTGCCGGCGGGCAGTCCGGTCTTGCTGGCGTCGGCCTGACCGTGCCGGTCTTTCGGCGCGCCGAATCCTCCGGGCGGGTAGAGCGAAAGCGTGCTGGTTTGAGGCGACATCATTGGCCCTCCAATCGAATTGTGTCATCGAGACTAGTCAGCCCGGATCGCCCGGCGGGCGTATTCACCAGGTCACCGGAAGTTCGTAGACGCCGTAGGCGAGCCGGTCGTGTTTGAGCGGAACGTCGTCGATCGGCACCGCGGGTTTCAGCGTGGGTACGCGGCGAAGCAGGGTGTGGAACACGATTTGCAGTTCGGCGCGGGCGAGTTGCTGACCGACGCATTGGTGCCGGCCGTAGCCGAAGGCAATGTGCTGGCCGGCACCCGACCGATGCAGGTAGAGCCGGTCGGGCTCGCTGAACTCTGCTGGGTCCCAGTTCGCCGGCGCGTTGTCGATGATGATGCCCTCGCCGGCTTTGATGACCACGCCGGCGATGTCGATATCCTCGGCGGCAACGCGGCGCTGGCCGTTCTGGATGATCGACAGGTAGCGCAGCAGCTCTTCGACCGCGTTGGCGATGACGCTGGGGTCGTCGGTGTCGCGCAGTATGGCCGCCTGGTCCGGGTTTTCCAGCAATGCCAGCACCCCGAGGCCGATCATGTTGGCGGTGGTCTCGTGTCCGGCGATCAGCAACCCGGTACCGAGCTGCGCGGCCTCCTTGACGCTCAATTCCCCGGCCTTGACTCGCTCGGCCAAATCCGACACCGCATCCTCGGCCGGCGACTCCATCTTGGCCTCGACTAGCTGCGCAAGATACTTGTGCAGGCTCATCGCGCCCTTCATCGTGTCCTCGGCGGCGGCATACCGCGCGAGGCCGACGTTGGCGTGGTGCTGGAACATCTCGGCGTCTTCGTACGGCACCCCCAACAGCTGGCTGATCACCAGCGAAGGCACCGGAAGCGCCAGAGCGCTCACAATCTCACCGGGCTTCGGACCGGCCAGCATCGCGTCGATCGCGTCGTCGGTGATCTGCTGGATGGCCGGCCGCAACCCTTCAACGCGCTTGAACGTGAACGGTTTTGACAGCATTCGACGGAACCGGGTGTGCTCCTCGGCATCGGAGGTGAACACCGACCGCGGCCGCTTGTGCACCGTCGAGAGCATGCCCTCGTTCCAGTGCGGGAACCCGGGGCGGCGGTCGTCGACGCTGACCCGGGAGTCGGCGAACAGCGTGCGGGCCACTTCGTAGCCCGTGACGAGCCAGGGCGTGCTGCCGTCCCAGATTTTGACCCTGGACAGCGGTCCCGCCTCGGCGAGGCGCATTACTTCAGGCGGCGGCGCGAACGGGCAACCGCCGGCGCGCTCCATCGGATAGTCGGGGGCGCCGGAGACCGTCTCGGTCGTTGCGCCGGTGAGTGTGTCGGGCACTTCTCACTCCTCGATGTGAATGGCCACAGCGGGGCAACCCACCTCGGCCTTGCGGACGGCGTCGGCGTGCTCGGCCGGCGGGTTCTCGTCGAGCACGATGACGACGCCGTCGTCGTCGCGCTGATCGAAGATTTCTGGCGCATGCATCACGCAGTTACCCGATGATGCGCACTTGTCTTGTTCCACAGAGACTTTCATCATCAACTCTTCATTCGTGGGGCGTGACGGGTGCCAGCCACAGCCCGACCACCGCGTCGATAAGGCGCGTGCCCGCCGCCTCCCAGGATGTCCACGGCGCGGATTCGCCGCGGGCCAACGCGCGTTCGCGATCGGCGCAGGTGTGCACCAGCAGATTGCGCGCCATCAAGTTGCGCTCCACCCGAACATCGAGCGGAAGTTCGGGCAGGCAACGGTTGATGCCATCGATGACCTGCACCAGGGACTCAGATGTCAGGGCGTCCTTGACGACGATGTTGTAGTAGGCCGGGTCGGTCATCACCTGGGCCGCGAACCGCGCATACCAGCTCGGGTTTCCCAGCGCCGCGAGATGGTCGGTCAGCGGGCGCACCAAGCAGGCAACCCAGCTGCGGGGGTCGTCGGAGCCGCGGGTCCTCGCGACCATGTCCTCACGCAACCGCTCGATCGGCTCACGGTGCCGCTGCTCGATCGCACGCACGAGGTCGGTCTTGGTGCCGAAGTGATAACCGACGGCGGCGTTGTTTCCCTGCCCGGCGGCCTCGCTGACCTGACGATTCGAGACAGCGAACACACCGTGTTCGGCGAATAGCCGCTCAGCGGCGGTCAGAATCGCGTCTTGAGTGGTGCTGGCCCGTTCGCTGCGCGCGGCCCTCGCGGTGGTCACTCGGTCAGTCAACGCGCTGACCACAATTAAGTCAAGCGATTGATTTAACTACCCTGCTCGCTGCGTCGCCGCAGCACTTTGCCGGCGGTGGTCCCCCCGTCGACGCGCATCACCGTGCCGGTCACATAGCGAGCACGGTCGCCGGCCAAATAGAGCGCCGCCTCGGCGACGTCCTCCGGTGTGCCTTCCCGCTGCAGTGGACGGTCGGCGCGCATCTGCGCCCGCAACTTCTGTTCGAATCGCTCGAGTTCATCGCGCGACTTTCCCGACGCCGACGACGCCAGAATCGGGGTCGGTATGCTGCCCGGCGCGATCGCATTGACGCGGATGTCAAAGTGCGCCAATTCGATCGCCGACGATTGCGTGAACATGATGACGGCGGCCTTCGACGCGCGATAGGTCATCACACCGCCGCCGGCCTGGATACCGCCGATCGACGACACGTTGATGATCGAGCCGCCACCGTGGGTCGACATGTATCGAGCCGCATCGCGGGTACCGGCCATCACACCCAGGACGTTGACCGACATGACACGGTGGAAGTCGGCGAAGTCGTCGTCGAGGAAACTGCGGTGCATCTTGCTCGAGATCCCGGCGTTGTTCACCATTACGTCGAGTCCGCCGAAAGTTTCGACGGCATAGACGGCGAGGGCGGAGACCTGATCGGGGTCCCCGACGTCGACGAGCCGGAAGGCCACATCGCCGCCGAGCCTCGAGGCCAGAGCTTCGCCCCGCTCCCGCTCCACATCGGCGATCACCACCCGCGCGCCCTCCGCGAGAAACTTCTCGACGATTCCGGCGCCGATGCCCGAGGCCCCTCCGGTGACGATGGCGACCTTGCCGAGCAGTTCGTTGACCATCCATTGAGTTAATAAGTGGGCCGATAGTTAAGTCAAGCGATTGATTTACGACACTCACAGGGTCCGGCTAGACCGCGGTGCTACGTTCGGCTTGGTGAGACGGTTTGTTTACTTTGAGTCCTCACAGTGTTGGCCAAGAGCAGCAACGCTTCCGTTTGTCGGGATCCCGCGTGGCCCGTCCTGGCCCAATGGCGCAGTAAAGATAGCCATCAGCCCGACCGTTCAAAGGAACTGATTTGAGACTGAACCGATTCGGCGCCGCGATGGGCATGCTGGCCACCGGCGCGCTCATGCTGTCCGCGTGTGGCAGCAACAACAATGAGTCCGGCAACCAAGGCGGGGGAACATCCGCCTCAGCGGCCTCGTCGGCGGACGTGCATTGCGGCGGCAAGAAGGCCCTGAAAGCCAGTGGGTCGACCGCGCAGGCCAACGCGATGGCCCGCTTCGTCAACGCCTTCGAACAGGCGTGCTCGGGACAGACCTTGAATTACACCGCCAACGGATCGGGTGCCGGGATCAACGAATTCGTCGGCAATCAAACCGATTTCGGCGGCTCAGATGTCGCATTGAGCGACGACGAGCACGCGAAAGCGCAGCAGCGCTGCGGTTCGCCGGCCTGGGATCTGCCGACGGTGTTCGGACCCATTGCGGTCACCTACAACGTCAATGGCGTGACGTCGCTGAACCTCGACGGGCCCACCACGGCAAAGATCTTCAACGGTACGATCAAGACCTGGAACGACCCGGCGATCGCGGCGCTCAACGCCGGAACTGCGCTGCCTGACCTGCCAATCCATGTCGTGTTCCGCAGCGACCAATCCGGGACGACGGACAACTTCCAGCAATACCTCGACGGCGCCTCCGACGGCGCGTGGGGCAAGGGCCACGGCAAGTCGTTCAACGGCGGTGTCGGCGAAGGGGCCAAAGGCAACGACGGCACCTCGGCGGCCATCAAGAACACCCCGGGGTCGATCACCTACAACGAGTGGTCGTTTGCGCAAGCGCAGAAGTTGAACCAGGCCAAGATCGTCACCTCCGCGGGATCCGATCCGGTCGCCATCACCGCCGACTCGGTCGGCAAGACCATCGCCGGCGCCAAGATCAAGGGCCAGGGCAACGACCTCGTCCTCGATACCCTGTCGTTCTACAAGCCGACGCAGGCGGGCGCCTACCCGATCGTGCTGGCGACCTATGAGGTCGTCTGCTCGAAGTATTCAGATGCCGGTGTCGGCACGGCCGTCAAGGCATTCCTGCAAGCCACCATCGGACCAGGGCAGAGCGGGCTGGCGGACAACGGGTACATCCCCATCCCGGATGCGTTCAAGTCCAGGTTGTCGACGGCGGTCAACGCCATCTCCTGATCATCACCTCGATGCCGACCGCGACAGTGCCCGCGCTGCGGGCCGGCGAAACAACTGACAAACCGGCGCGGGTGGGCGACCGACTCTTCAAGTCGGCCGCTGCCCTAGCCGCTTCCACGATCACCATCGTGATCGGGCTGATCGCCATATTCCTTCTGGTGCAGGCGATCCCGTCACTGCTCGCCAATCACGCCAACTTCTTCACCAGCGCGCAGTTCACCACCACCAGCGGCGCCAACCTCGCATTCGGCATCCGCGACCTGTTCATGGTGACGCTGCTGAGTTCGTTGTGGGCGATGGCGCTGGCAGTGCCGATCGCGATCGGGATCGCGGTGTTCCTGACGCAGTACGCACCGCCGCGATTGGCTCGGCCCTTCAGCGCAATCGTCGACCTGTTGGCCGCGGTGCCGTCAATTGTGTTCGGGCTCTGGGGAATTTTCGTTCTGGCGCCACAACTCGCGCCGGTCGAGACGCTGCTCAACCACAGCCTCGGCTGGATTTTTCTGTTCAAAGCCGGTGACGTGTCGCTGGCCGGGGGCGGCAACATCTTCACTGCGGGCGTCGTGCTGGCGGTGATGGTTCTGCCGATCATCACCTCGGTGTCGCGGGAGGTGTTCCGGCAGACCCCGAGCAGCCACACCGAAGCCGCGCAGGCGCTGGGCGCGACGAAGTGGGAGGTGGTACGGATGGCCGTGCTGCCCTACGGCCGCAAAGGCGCAGTCGCGGCCTCCATGCTCGGCCTGGGACGAGCACTGGGCGAGACGGTCGCGGTGCTGATCATCCTGCGAGCGTCCGCCTCCGCGGGCCATTGGTCGCTGTTCGACGGCGGCTACACCTTCGCATCCAAGATCGCGTCCGCGGCAAGCGAATTCAGCGATCCGCTGCCCACCGGCGCCTACATCGCGGCGGGCTTCGTGCTGTTCGTGCTGACCTTCATCGTCAACGCCGCGGCCCGCGCGATCGTCGGGCGGGCGGTCAAGGCATGAGCACCCGCGCCGGCGACCCGAACCGGCGCCGCATGAGCGGCGCCAAGGACGAAGAGCGGCGCATATGAACACCCCCGCCATCGACCGCCCCATCAAAGCCATCTCGGTTCATCCGATCAGCCTCGGTCGGCGAATCAAAAACAACATCGCCGCGGCGTTTTTCGCGCTGTCGTTCGCGATCGCGTTGGTGCCACTGGTGTGGGTGCTGTGGATCGTGATTCAGCGCGGCTCCTACGCCATCGTGCAACCAGGTTGGTGGAGCCACTCACTGCGCGGTGTGCTTCCCGAACATTTCGCCGGCGGCGTCTATCACGCCTTGTACGGCACGGTGATTCAGGCCGCGGTTGCGGCGCTCATCGCCATACCGCTGGGCTTCATGACCGCGGTGTACCTGGCGGAATACGGGTCCGGACGGCTGGCCCGATTCACCACCTTCATGGTCGACGTGCTGGCCGGGCTGCCTTCGATCGTGGCGGCGCTGTTCATCTTCAGTCTGTGGATCGCCACCATCGGATTTCCGCAGAGCGCCTTCGCGGTATCGCTCGCCCTGGTCTTGCTGATGTTGCCGGTCGTGGTGCGATCCACCGAGGAGATGCTCCGACTGGTGCCGCAGGATCTCCGAGAAGCGAGCTACGCGTTGGGAATTCCGAAATGGAAGACGATCATGCGGATCGTCGTCCCGATCGCGCTGCCGGGCATGATCACCGGCATCCTGCTCGCCATTGCCCGGGTGATGGGCGAAACGGCGCCGGTGCTGGTACTGGTCGGCTACAGCCGATCGATCAACTTCGACATCTTCAACGGCAACATGGCCTCGCTTCCGCTGCTGATCTATTCCGAGCTCAACAATCCCGAACGCGCCGGCTTCCTCAGGGTGTGGGGTGCGGCGCTGACGTTGATCATCGTCGTGGCAGTGGTGTATCTGGTTGCCGCAGTGGCCAATCGGCTGATCGAGTGGCGCCGCCGCTGAGTCGCCCGGCAATTGTGCCGAGTCAGGAGCAGCCGGCTACCCGGAGCTCGGCCACCCGGTCGTTACCGCGATCGGCGACGTAGACATTGTTGTCCTTATCCAGCGCCAACTGCAGCGGAGTGTTGAGGCCGTCCAAAGGCAACGCGGTGGGAGCGCTGGAATCCGGGGGCAGCTTGAGCACCCTGTTGTTGTCGTGCTCGCTGACGTAGACGTTTCCGACAGGGTCCACGACGACCCCCCATGGCACGCTGAGTCCGGTGAACGGCAACACCGTTTGCTCTTCTGCTCCGGCCGCCAACCGCAGGACCCGGTTGTTGTCGGAATCGGTGACATAGACGTTGCCGCGTTGGTCTACCGCGACACCGTCGGGGTTGTTCAGGCCAGTGAACGGCAGGACCGTGGGGGTGTTGGTGCCGGCCGGCAATTTCACCACTCGGTCGTTACCGCGATCGGCGACGTACACGCTTCCGGCGCTGTCCACCGCCACGCCTTCGGGGTAGCTGAGGCCGCTGAACGGCAACTGGGTCTGGTTGTTCGAGCCAGCGGCCATCGAGACGACCCGGTGGTTGAAGTCGGTGACATACACCGTTCCCGCCGAGTCGACGGCCACCGCCTGCGGCTGATAGAGCCCGGTGAACGGCAGCACGGTCGGGGTCTCCGAGCCCGGGGCGAGCTTCACTACGCGGCCGTACATGCCTTGATTGGTGACGTACACCGCGCCCGCGGAGTCGACCGCGACCCCGCCGGGCGACAGCCTGAAGTTGAGGCCGTTGAACGGCAGGACGTTCTGTCCGCAGGACTGGCCGGGCGTTCCATTGTGTGGGCGCACCACATAGCCGAACACCGCGACGACGAGAACCGCGACAGCACCAAGGATCAGCCAGAGCTTGCGTCGATCGCGTCGCCGCGGAGACGGGGCACTGAAATCGGGATGCGAGCTGGACGCCGCGACCGCATTCGGCGATGGACGATAGCTCCAGCCACCGGAGCCGACGGGTGGCGCCGAACCGCCACGGCTGACCGCCGGACGAATCATGGTGTGCGCATTGGCCGCATCCTCGGTGTGCTGCAGCATGCTCTCGGACTGGTGCTGCTCGGGTGCGGTCAGCGCATGCAGAGCGGCGCTGGCGAGCTCGCCGGCGCTGCGGTAGCGGTCCTCGGGCTTCTTGGCCATGCCCTTGGCCACCACCTCATCCAGCGCCGCCGGCACCCGGCCGGGCCGCAGTTGGCTGGGCCGTGGGGCGGGCTCCAGCAAATGCGCGTGGACCAGTCGTTCGATGCTGTCGGCGCGATACGGCGGCGTGCCGGTGAGGCATTCGCCGAGCACACAGGCCAGCGAGTAGATGTCGGACTGATAGGTGACCTCGTTGCCGCTGAACCGCTCCGGGGCCATGTAGTTGTAGGTCCCCATCGCCATCCCGGCCTGGGTGAGCCCGGGATCGGTTGCGGCGCGGGCAATCCCGAAGTCCACCAGGTACACGAAGTCGTCACCGGTGAGCAAGATGTTCTCGGGTTTCACGTCACGGTGCAAGATGCCGTTGGCGTGCGCGGCGTCGAGCGCGGAGGCGACCTGGCGCACAATCGCCACCGCTCGGGGTGGGCTCATCGGTCCGGTCCGCTTCAGCACCGCGGCAAGGCTGGATCCATCGATCAGCCGCATATCCAAGTACAGCTGGTCATTGATTTCGCCGTAGTCGTGGATCGGCACCACATGCGGTTCGGTCAATCGGCCCGCGGCGCCGGCCTCGCGTTGCATCCTGGCCCGGAACAGCGGGTCGTCGGAGAACTGCGGCGAGATCAGCTTGAGCGCGACGATCCGCCCCTTGCGGGTGTCCTCGGCTTCGTAGACCTCGCCCATGCCGCCGCGTCCCAGCAGGCGGGTGAGGCGATACGGCCCGAACCAGGATCCGACGCGGGTGTAACCGGTGCTTGTCATGAGATTCCGTTCACCGCCGCGGACAATTTCGACTGGAAAGAGCTGGGAATCGGGATGTAACCGTATTGGTCTAGCCCGTCCTGGCCGGCCCCGATTGTGGCTTGCATGAACGCCTTGACCGCCGCGCCGGTCGCCGCGTCGGGATATTTCGAACACACGATCTCGTAGGTCGCGAGCACGATCGGGTAGGCGCCGGCCTGTGACGGCTTGTAAAACGACGAGGTGTCGACCACCAGATCGTTGCCCTGGCCGGCGAACTTGGCACCGGCGATGGTCTTGGCGACCGAGTCGGTGGTGATGGTCACCGGACTGGGACCGGCCGACGTCACGATCTGCGCCATGCTCAGCTGATGGCCGACGGCGAACGACCACTCGTTATAGGTGATCGACCCGTTGGTCGACCGCAGCGCCGCCGACGTGCCCTCGTTGCCCGTCGCGCCCTGACCGACGCCTCCGTCGAACGTCTCGTCGGTGCCCTTGCCCCAGGCACCGTCGGAAGCGGCGTCGAGATACTTCTGAAAGTTGTAGGTGGTGCCTGATTTGTCGTCGCGGAAGACCACGTTGATCGGTGTCGCCGGCAGCTTGGCGTCGGCGTTGAGCGCCTTGATGGCCGGGTCGTCCCACATGGTGATCGTTCCGTTGAAGATCTTCGCGGTGGTCGGACCGTCAAGGTTCAGCGTGCTCACGCCGTCGAGGTTGTAGGTGACCGCGATCGGGCCGAACACGGCGGGCAGGTCCCATGCTGGTGAACCGCAGCGGCGCTGGGCCTTGTCGGGCTCGTCTTTGCCCGGGTCGAGCGGTTTGTCGGAGCCGCCGAGATCGGTCTCGTTGTTGACGAACTGCTGCACACCGGCACCTGAGCCGTTGGCGTCGTAGTCCAGGGTGTAGCCGGGGCAGGCGCGAATGTAGGCATACACGAACTGCTCGATCGCATTGGTCTGCGCGGTCGAGCCGCTGGCCTGCAGTTTCTTCTTGCCGCCGCAGTTGACGGGGATCGACGCCGGCCCGGAACCCGAGGTCGAGGTGCTGTTGCTGCTGCCGCACGCGGACAGCACCAGGGCCGCGACGACCAGCAGGCTCAGCACCGTGGTACATCGGACGGTCTTCGACAGGGGGTCCACAGTTAACAGGAAACCGCGCCGAGCTTAATGAAAGATGAATGCGAGCTTGGTGCCGGCTTTGCGTGCGACCAATCAGCCCTGGATATCGGCCCAAAAGCGCAGGACAACCGAGGCCAAGTCCTCTGGCTGCTCGATCTGCGGGCAGTGGCCCGCGGCGTCGATCACCGCAGACCGTCCATGCGGCAGCTGATCGGCGATCTCCTTCGCCCATCCAGGCGGCAATAGTTTGTCCCCGGCCCCTTCGACGATCAGGGCCGGGACGGCGACACGTTCGTACGCGCGTGTGCTCGACGGACTAGGTGGCGGCGGTGCACCGGGCCGGCGGAAGCGGGCCGCAGCCAGCGTCTCCCAGGCCCCGGGCGCGATGCTGGATTCATACCGGCGCCGGACATAGTCCTCGTCGGCCGGATACTTGGGGTCAAGGAAAAGCGCCTCGACGATCAGGCGCATCGCGGGAAGGCTGGCGTCGTAGTCGTAGAGCGCTTGCATGTGCTGGTTGCGCTGGATCTCACCACCGCCGCAGATCGCCACCAGGCTGCGCATCGGCAGCAGCGGGAGGTCCGAGGTGGCATCGACGAGCAGGTTGATCGCACCCATCGAATTGCCAACGAAGTGCGCCGAGCCGATGCCGAGTTGTTCACAGAACCGGGCTATGTGGCGGATCCGCATCCCACGGCCGTCGTTGAAGTCGAGGACTTTGGCCGAGCCTCCGAAGCCGAGCATGTCGGGCGCCAACACGCGGTAGCGCTCGGCCAGCGCCGGTAATGTTGCTTCCCAACCGATTTCGGCGCTGACGCCGAACTCGCCGCCGTGGAGCAAGACGACCGGGTCGCCGTGGCCGGCCTCCAGGTATTGCGTGGTCAAGCCATCGATCGTGGTTGTCCTGCGGTAGATCTCCACTATTTGATCGCTATCGGGTTAACTGGCGAGCCGACCGCGCCGGTGAACCTCAGGGGAGGCGCGACGAGCTGGAACTCGTAGACGCCGTCCGCGGCGCAGTCCGCGGCCAGCGCGTTGAGATCCCAATACTCACCGAGCATCAATCCCATGTCGCGAAGACACAGCATGTGCATCGGCATGAAGGTTCCCGTCACCCCCGAAACCGGGTCTTCGACCATCAGGTTATCGGCGGCCACCGCGGCGACATCGTGGTCGTGCAACCAGGATGCGCACAGCCAGTCCAGGCCCGAGCCGGGTTCGCCGCCGTTCCCGGTCTCGACAAACCGTGCCCACCAACCGGTTCTGACCAGGACGATGTCACCGCGTCCGATCGTCACGCGCTGCGCGCGGGCCACCTCGTCCAGTTCCTCTGTGGTGATCGGATTTCCCAATTCGATGAACGTCGGCACACCGCGATGCCGCGCGACGTCGAGCAGGACGCCGCGTGAGGTGATGCCCTTGCCGTCGACCTTGTCGATGCCGCAGTGCCGCGCGCCGAAGCTGGTCACCGAGTCGGCGGGAAAGCCGTTGTACAGCTTGTCCTCGTAGTAGACGTGGGACAGCGCATCCCACTGGGTGGCGCACTGCAACGGCATGACGATCATGTCGTCGTTGAAGCGGAACAGGTCGTCTTGAAAGTAATTCCCCATGTCCTGGGCGCTAGGGTTGCCGACCCATTCCGGGCCGAAGCGCGGTAGCGAATACGCGTCGCCACCGTCCACGGTCATGGTGTGAATCGGGTTGTGCCGAAACTTGAATGCTCCCTGGGGTCCTGAGGATCCGAAGTCGACGCCGAGTGGAAAGACCTTGCCGCGCTTGACCAAACCGGCCGCCTCTGCGACCTTCTCCGGAGTGATGAAGTTCAGCGTTCCGAGCTCGTCGTCGTCACCCCAACGCCCCCAGTTGGACACCTCGGCGGACACCCGGCGGAAATCGGTCAGGCTGGCCACACTGCTTGCCCTTCCTCGAGTTCACGTGCCACTGCTGAGCCGATGTTGCCGCCGTCGACCCACAGTATGTGGCCCGAAATATAGCTGGCGGCCTGGCTATTCAGGAACACCAACGCGGCAGCCTGTTCGGCGGGGGTCGATACCCGGCCCAACGGCTTGGGGATGTCGTCGAGGTAGTCCTGGCCGTAGGCCGCGCGCAGTTGGTCGAGGATCGGGGTTTCGGTAACCCCGGGTCCGGTGCAGTTGATCCGGATGCCTCGGGCACCGAGATCCGCCGTCTTGCTCATGGTGTAGAGGATGATCGCTTCTTTGGACAATCGATAGCCGCCGTCGGCCAGTGCCTCGGGATGGCTGGTGCACCAGTCGATTCCGTCGGGCATCGAGCGCGTGCGCAGTAGGCCTGCTGTCACATCCTGGTTCCGACGGTATTCCCTCGCGGCGAGCGACGAGACGCTTACGATCGACGAGCCGACGGGCATCGATTCCACCAGTGCCTCGGTGATGTGGCGCAGGCCGAGGAAGTTGATCGTGACGACCAGCAGCGGATCGCCGATACCGGACGATACCCCGGCGACGTTGAACAACACGTCGACCCGGCCGCCCACTGACTCCACCGCGCGGTCGATCGATGACGGGTCGGTGAGATCTGTCGCGTGGAACTCCGCGACGTCAGCCGTTGGCAGTTGCTTGTCCAGCCCGACGACGTGCGCGCCCAATTCGGTGAGCTGGCGCGCTACATGCGCGCCGATGCCGGACGCACACCCGGTGACAACCGCGCGCCGGCCGTCGTAGCGCCACAGCTCGTCGATCTGCCCCAACGACTACTTCTTCGACTCGTCTTTGAGCCGGCGTGCGGCCTGCACGCGCCCCTCGTTGATCTCGGCCATCGCTTCGGGAATCTCGCTCGCGGTGAACTTTCCGCCGCGGCCGGTCGGCAGACCACCGAAGGAATAGCTCTCGTCGAATGCGGGCGTGGTTGGCTCGGGCCGGCGTGCCTCGATCTTCTCGACGACTGGCTCCAGCCGCTTGGCCTTCTCGGCGACCGCTCTCTGATCGCGCTCGATGAACTCGGGCAGTACTTCTTTGCCCATCAGCTCGATGGATTCCATCGTGCCTTCGTGGCTGCGCGGATTGAGCAGCAGGATGATCTCGTCGACACCGCTTTCCTCGTAGCCACGGAGGAATTCGCGCACGGTGGCCGGCGAGCCGATCGCGCCACGTCCCGGACCGTAGGCCAGCGTCGGATCCTTTTCGCACTCTTCGAGATAACGTTGCCAGACCCCGGTCCGACCTGGGGTGTGGACCCCGGTCATGTAGTAGTGCATGATGCCGAACGAGAAGAAGCCGCCGCCCATACCGAGGCGCTGCACCGCCTGCTCGTCGGTTTTGGCGACCATCATCGACAGGTCACCGCCGATCGCGAGGATGTTCGGGTTGATCGCGGGCGTGACCGGCACACCGACCTCTTCGAGTTCTTTGTAGTAACCATTCACCCGCTCGGTCAACGGTCCCGGGCCCGTGTAGGCGAAACTCAATGCGCCGAGGCATTTCTGGGCTGCCATCTGCACCGAAGCCGGTCGGGTGCAGGCTACCCACACCGGGGGATGCGGTTTCTGCAGCGGCTTGGGCACGACGTTGCGGGCCGGCATCTGGATGTGCTCACCGGAGAACCCGGAGAACGGCTCCTCGGTCATGCAGCGGATGGACACCTCGAGCGCCTCTTCCCACTGCGCGCGCTTGTCGGCGGGGTCGATGTTGAAGCCGCCCAGTTCACCGATCGACGATGATTCGCCGGTGCCGAATTCCACTCGGCCATCGGAGATCAGGTCGAGGGTCGCGATTCGCTCGGCGACCCGCGCCGGGTGGTTGACCGCCGGCGGCAGGTGCATGATGCCGAAGCCAAGCCGAATGTCTTTGGTGCGCTGGCTCGCTCCGGCTAAGAACATCTCCGGCGCGGTGGAGTGACAGTACTCCTCGAGGAAGTGGTGCTCGGTCAGCCAGACGGTGGAAAAGCCGGCCTTGTCGGCCGCCTCGACCTCGTCCATGGCGTCCTTGAGCAGCAGGTGCTCGTCGTCATCCGACCACGGTCGGGGCAGGGCGAATTCGTAGAACAGCGAGATCTTCAACTGGTACCTCCCGGAACACTCGGTTGTTGTTGGCTATGGCTGACAAGGTGTTTGGCTGCGACGTAGCCGAAAGTCATCGCGGGTCCGATAGTGGCGCCGGCTCCGGCGTAGCTTCTGCCCATGACCGCCGACGAGGCGTTGCCCACGGCGTAGAGCCCGCGGACCACGGTGTCGTCGGCGCGCAGCACGCGCGCGTATTCGTCGGTGCGCAGACCGCCCGACGTGCCCAGGTCGCCGAGAACCATCCGGAATGCGTAGTACGGCGGCTTGCCCAGCGGATAGAGGTTGGGGTTGGGCAGCGTGGGATCACCGTAGTAGTTGTCGTAAACGCTGTCGCCCCGGTTGAAGTCGTCGTCGTGGCCCTTATCTGCCAGCTCGTTGAAACGTGTAGCGGTGCGACATAATTCACCGGGCGGCACGCTGATCTTGGCCGCCAGCTCGTCCCACGTGTCGGCCGCCTTGACCACGCCGGATTCCAGCCAAGTCTTGGGGATTTTACGGCCGGTGGGTACCGGTGCGAACGGGATCTTCGGAATCGGCAGGTGGCCAGCCACCACGTAGCGCAAAAAGGATCGGTGGTCGGTGATGAGCCAGCATGGGATGTGGGTGACGCCCGATTTCTGGCCTTCGATCATCGCGTGGCCGAAGTCCATATACGGGGCGGCCTCGTTGATGAACCGTTTGCCGGCGCCGTTGACGATGAACTGCGACGGCATCATCCGCTCGTTGAGCATGAACTGCATTCGCCCGTCCGGCCACTGGATCGCCGGGAACCACCAGGCTTCGTCCAGCATGTCGGCGGCGGCCCCGATCTGCTGGCCCGCCCGGATGCCGTCGCCGGTGGCCGAGGGGTTGCCGAAGCTCCAGTCCTGGTCGAGCGTCGGTTGGTGTTCTTTGCGCCAGGCCATGTCGTGGTCGAATCCGCCGGTCGCGACGATCACGCCGCGGCGTGCGCCGATGCGTTGCGGTCGACCGTTTTTCAGAACCACGGCGCCCACCACCGACCCGTCGTCGGTGAGCAGTTGCGTCATCGGTGTGTCCAGCCACAGCGGGATGCCCCGGTCCTTTAGCGCCAGACGCAGCCGTGCGGCCAGTGACTGGCCGATGGCGGCCATCCGGTCACCGAAGACACGGGCCCGGACCATCCGCCAGACCAGCTTCACCAGCACACCCTTGCCCGCCCAGGACTGCCGCACCTGGTAGAACGAGCGAAGCTCCTTGATTCCACGAGGTGCCAACGCCAGCGGCGTGAGGAGATTCTGCTCTTCGTCGCCCAGTACGCGCAGGTCGATCGGCGGGACGTTGATGGTGCTGCCGAGTTCGGACCCCCCGGGAAGTTCCGGGTAGTAGTCGGCGTACCCGGGCTTCCAGACGAATTCCAGCCATGGACTGAGCTTTTCGAGGAACTCCATCATCTCCGGCGCCGCGTCGACGTACTGCCGGATTCGGGCGTCGCTGACCAGGCCGTCGGTGATGCGCCTCAGGTAGTCGACGACCTCGTCGGGATCGGGTGTGTAGCCGGCCCGTCGTTGCGCGGGCGCTCCCGGTACCCAGATGCCGCCGCCGGACAGCGCGGTGGATCCGCCGAATTGGCTGGACTTCTCGACGATCAGGGTGGACAGGCCCGACGCGTCGGCGGCCAGCGCTGCGGTCATGCCCCCGCCGCCGGAGCCGATCACCAGCACGTCGACGGTGCTGTCGAAGGACGCTGAGCTGGTCACGCCGACACCGCCGTCCGGATCGCAAAGCCCGCAATCAACTCGGGAACCGGGCGGTAATAGCGCACAGCCGTCTTGTACGCGCCGACGGCCGCCAGCGCAGCGAAAGCTGCTACCCAGGTACGGATTTCGTGCGCCGAGTTGCCGCCCTCGGCCGCGATGAACGCGTTCGACCACGTGTCCAGCTCGGCGAGGTCCCCGCTGTCGACGATCTCCAGGAATCGTTGGTCGAAACCGGGATTCAGCTTCTTCAGCGCGCTGTTGCCGGCGGTGAAGTCCTTGGCCGCCTCCATCACCGCAGTCTGGCGTGCCGCGCGCTGCTCGGGAGTCATCGGCCGACCGTGCACGATCCGCTCCACGACCTGTGGCGTAGCGGTTGCCAAGGTGGGTACCGGCGGATCATGGGACAGCCCACCGGATCCCATCACCAGCACCCGTCGGTCGAGCGTATTCAGGTAGCTGCCGACCGCGGTGCCCAGCGCGCGGCAGCGGTGGAGCGGACCCAGCGGGGTAGCGACCGAGTTGATGAAGATCGGGATCATCGGTCGGGCCGTCGCGGTGCCGAACAGCTTTTCCAGCGGTTGCACCGTTCCATGGTCGACATCCATGGCCGCCGAAACGGCGAGGTCGACGCCGGCCGACAGCACGGCCTTCGCGCAGGCGACCGCGGTAGCTTCGGGCACGTCGAGCGGTCCTTGGTGTGTTCCGTAGTCGCCGACTCCTTGGGCCTCGGTGCCGATGCAGAACGGCGGCATCGTCCGATAGAAGAAGCCGTTGTAGTGGTCGGGGGCGAAGATGACCACAAGTTCCGGGTTGAAGTCCGCGACGAATTCCCTTGCCTGCGTGAGCGCGCCGTCGATGTCATCAAGAAGGTCCTGCGACGGCCCGGGCAGATTGAGCAGTGGACTGTGGGACATGCAGCACAGGGCGATTGGCACTTCGGATATCACCACCTCTCGGCGTCAAGGTGAGGGCGTCGAAAAGGGAAGCACTCAATTCGGGCGCGAGTTGGGCGATGCAGGCTCCCGCGATGCAACGGTCGGGACGCAGGAAAAGGACAGATTCCCGGTGCCCGTCGAACCAGGCTTTGAGCTGGCCCGCCCGGTCGCCGACCACCGTCACGTCGGGGTCGTCGTGACCGTCCCAATGCAGTTGGGTCAACGGCCGGGCCGCGACGAGCTTGGCACCGAGCGCCTGCCAGTCCGCGAATGCTTTGGCGCCGAGGATCTCTCGCGGGTTGTTGTTCCAGCAGATGACGGCGAACCCGCTGCCCAATACATCGTCGAGTAGGACGTTCTCGCGCTCCCGGGTGTCGACCCTGGGTTGCACGAACAGCGTTCCCACCGGCGAATCGGCCCGTCGTGGATCGGCATGCACGACGGCACCCTGCTCGTAGCGGGGCATCGGCTTGAACCGCATCTCCAGGACATATCGCTTGAGCGACGGCACAATTGACGCCGACCGTACCAGCAGGTCACGGGCCGCGGCGACACGTCGGTTGGTCGGCGAGATGACACGGCCGACCATGGTCGACAGGTCGATCATCGCGCGGGCATGCTTGCGGCGTTCGACGTCGTAGGTGTCGAGCAACGCATCCCCGGCATAGCCGTTGACCACCGCGGCGAGCTTCCAGCCGAGGTTGGTCGCGTCGCGGATGCCGCTGTTGTAGCCCTGCCCCTGCCACACCGGCATCAGGTGCGCGGCGTCGCCGGCCAGCAACACACGTCCCTTGCGGAACGCCCCCGCAATCCGGGAGTGGTGGGTGTAGAGCCGGTGACGGATCACGTCGACCCGGTCGGGGTGCGGCACCATCGACGACAGCATCTGAGCGAGGAAGGCTGGGTCCTCGGCCTGCTCGTCGGTCTCGTCGGCGTGAATCATGAACTCGAAGCGGCGAATTCCGTGCGCGATCGAGATCGAGGCGTAAGGGCGGGCCGGGTCGGCGCCGACTTCGCTGTTGGGGTGCCCGAGCGGGTCGTTGGCGATGTCGACGACCAGCCACCGCGTCGGCGAGGTGGTGCCGTCGAAAGACACCCCCATCAGCCGCCGGGTGGCGCTTCGACCGCCGTCACAGCCGACGACGTATTGGGTACGGACGCTGGTGGGTCCGCCATCGCCGTCGAGCAGCACGGTGACCGCGTCGGACGTCTCGGTGTAGGAGGCCATGGTCCGCGCCCACTGCACCTCGACGTGCTCGAATCTGCTCAGGCCGCGCAGCAACTCGGCGTCGACCAGCGGCTGGACGAAGCCGTTGCGCTTAGGCCAGCCGAAACGTGCATCGGGAGGCGCCATTTCGGCAAGGACACGACGCCTAGCGTCGACGAAACGCAGAATCTGGTTAGGTACCGTGTGCGGCAGGACATGCTCGACCAGACCGAGCGCCTGGAAGGTGCGCAGCGACTCGTCGTCGAGGCCTACCCCGCGGGGATAGTCGATCAGCGTGTCGCGTTCTTCGACCACCAGGGTGCTGACACCTTGTAGGCCAAAGATATTGGCCAGTGTCAGGCCGACTGGCCCGGCGCCGACGACGACGACGTCGACGTCCGCGTCCTGGACCTGTGACCCCTCGGACACCGTCAGCGGCCCAGCAGGAAGTCGATGTGCAGACGGTCGAAAGTCTTGGTGTCTTCGTATTGAGGCCAGTGGCCGCAGCCCGACATCACCTCGAACCGGGCGCCGGGAATCATCGACGCGATGCGGCGACCCTCGGTGACGTCGGCGGTGGGGTCGTCACTGGTCCACAGCACCAAAGTGGGCGCGGTGATTGCGCCGTAGTCGTCGGCGCTCATTAGGTTACGTGCGCGGATCTCGGGATCCTGCAGCGCCATGATGTCGCGCATCGCGTTCACGAAACCCGGTTGACGGTACACCCGCTGGCGGCTCGCCACCAGGTCGTCGTAATCCTTTGTCTTGTCGGCCATCAGCCATTTGATGCGCGCCTGCACGGTCTCCCAACTCGGGTTCTCGGCTGCCGCCATCGAGAGCGTGATGATCCGCTTCATCACTTCCGGGTCGGCCTGCGACCCGCCGGCGGTGTTGAGCACCAGACGGTCGACCTTGCCGGGATGATCGGCCGCGGCACGCGAAACCACCCAGCCGCCAAGGGATTCCCCCGACAGATGCGCACGCTCGACGCCGATCGCGTCCATAAACGCGAACAAGTGGTCGACATAGTGGTGAATCTCCAACGGGTGACCGGGTTTGTCGGTGTACCCGTGACCCAGCATGTCGATCGACCACGTCGAGAAGTGCTCGGCATGCGCCTCGAGGTTGCGGACGTAGGCCTCGGCATGGCCGCCAGAGCCGTGCAGCAGGATCAGTGGCGGCTTGCTGTCGTCACCCGCGTGCAGATAACGCGTTCGTACGCCGGCGGCGTTCAGATAGCCCTGTGCGAACGGGACACCTTGCAGGTCACTCCACACGCTTTCGTGCTCGGCCACCGGTTCCTCTCTTGCCGATCGGCGGAAATGTGGTTCTCGTATCGCGTCAATGTAGTGTGCTAAAATCGCACACTAATGTGCACTATATATAGAGCATCACTCTCGGTGAGATGTCTGTCAAGCAGGATCGTGGCGAACTGAGATGGGCGAGACACCGAGAACATCCACCGCTCCCGGGTCGCAGACCCTGGCCCGCGGGTTGACCGCGTTGCAACTGGTCGCCGATGCGCCCGCGGGTATGACCGTGCAGCAGGTCGCCGACGGCATCGGCGTGCATCGCACGATCGCCTATCGCCTGCTCGCCACGCTGACTCAATTCCGGTTTGTCGCCAAAGGCGAAGACGGCCGCTACCGACCGGCGGCCGGCCTGGCGGTGCTTGGTGCGTCGTTCGACCGCAACATGCGTCAGTTGAGCGTGCCGATCCTGCGGGCGCTGGCCGACGATCTGGGAACAACAGTCTCGCTGCTCGTGGCCGAGGGCGATCAACAGGTCGCTGTCGCGGTGATCGTGCCGACGCAAGTGCCCTACCAGCTGGCGTTCCATGAAGGCAGCCGTTATCCGTTGGATCGCGGTGCGGCGGGTATCGCGTTGCTGGCCAGCCTGCCGCCGAGGCCCGACGAACGCGATCTGGTGGCCAGTGCCCGCGCTCAAGGCTGGGTGATCACTCACGGCGAGATCGAGCCCAACACTTACGGTTTGGCGGTGCCGGTACACCGTGACCTGTGGTCGTCGCCGGCATGCATCAACCTGATCTCCCATCGGGAGGACGTCGTGATGAGCGGCAAGGACGCAGTCGTCAGGGCAGCCAAGGAATTGTCGGCGGTCCTCGGCTGACCGATCGAAAGGAACTGAACAACCTATGCCTTGGGATCAGGAAGTCGACGTCGTCGTGCTGGGTAGCGGAGGCGCCGCACTCGCCGCTGCGCTGACCGCCGCCGCCAGCGGCGCATCGGTGGCGGTCTACGAGAAGGCCGCGACGGTCGGTGGCACCACCGCCGTTTCTGGTGGCGTGGTGTGGATTCCGGCGCACAACCGCTCCCCCGATGGCGAACTGTCGATCGAGGATGCGCTCAGCTACCTGCGCGCCCAGTCGCTCGGCTCGATGGACGATGCGCTGGTTGAGACGTTCGTCCGGACCGGTCCCGCGATGCTCGACTTCATCGAGGCCCACAGCAGCCTGCGCTTCGAAATCGCGGCCGGATTCCCCGATTACAAGCCGGAGCTACCCGGCGGGCAGCCCGGGGGCGGGCGGTCGTTGAGCGCCGCCCCCTTCGACCTCAATCAACTCGGCGAGTGGAGCGACCGGATCACCGCGTTCCCACAGGACTGGTCGAACGTCGGGTTCGACGCCGAGACCCGGGCCCGGCTGTACGCCGGCGGCGACCCGAATGCCGACCTGTGCGTGGCGGGCACCGCACTGATCGCCGGGCTGCTCAAAGGTTTGCTCGACGCGGGCGTCACGCCGCAGACCAGTGCCCGCGCCGAGGAACTCATCGCCGAAAACGGGCGAATAATCGGCGTGCGGATCGCCACGGAAGGCGGCCCGTTGACCGTGCAGGCCCGCACCGGCGTCATCCTTGGCACCGGCGGATTCGAGTGGAATCCGGCTCTGGTCAACGCTTTTCTGCGTGGCCCGATGCACGGCTCCGTGTCGCCACCCAACAACACCGGCGACGGGCTGCGCATGGCGATGGCGCACGGCGCCGACTTGGCCAACATGGGCGAGGCCTGGTGGGTGCCGATCGTCCAGATCCCGGGCGACACGATCGACGGCCATCAACGCAGCCGCAGCGTGCGACTCGAGCGCACGCGGCCACGCAGCATCATCGTCAACCGGCTCGGCCGACGATTCGTCAACGAGGCGTGTGACTACAACTCGATGGCCGGCGCGTTCCACTACCTGGACCCGCGCGACGGCTACGTCAACGACCCGGCCTGGATGGTTTTCGACTCCCAGCACCTCAAGCGCTACGGGTTTTTGGGCGTGGACCCCGACGGCCCGGTCCCGGACTGGTTCTGCGAATCCGCGGATCTGAATGAGTTGTCCGCCAAGACCGGGATCGCACTCGACGGGCTGAACCGCACCATCGGCGCCTGGAACCACAATGTCGGCGAGGGGGTCGACCCCGACTTCGGCCGTGGCTCAAGCGCTTACGACGGGTACTGGGGCGACGAGCACGCCACGACACTCGCCGGTAAGACTCTCGGCCCGGTGGACACCGCGCCGTTCTACGCCGTTCCAGTGTCGGTAGGCGCGATGGGCACCAAAGGCGGACCGCGCACCGACCGCGACGGGCGCGTCCTGCATGTCAGCGGCGGGTCGATCCCTGGGCTGTTCGCCGCGGGAAACGCGATGGGCGGCGTGACCGGCCGAGCCTACGGCGGAGCTGGCGGAACCATCGGTCCGGCAATGGTTTTCGGCTACCGCGCCGGATATGCCGCCGCGACCGGAAAGTCCGTCGACTAGCCCGGTCCCGCCGCTAGGCTCGCCATGTCGATGGCGGTCACGCTGTTGGCGATGAGTTCGGTGATGATTCCGGCGGTCTCCTCGGTGATGCGTGCAAGGGACGCCCCGTTCACGCGGGCTGCAAAAGCTTGCTCGTCGGCGTACACCTCGTACATGTAGAGCACGTTCGTTTGATCACGGGGCACCAGGATCTCGAATTGCAACGTGCCTGGCTCCTCGAGGCTGCGGGCGCGATGGGCGTCGAGCAGAGCGAGCAATTGTTCGCGGGAGCCCGGGACGAACTTCACGGACCCGAAGACGGTGAACGTCGGCATGGATTTCCTCCTCTGGATCGACGGGTTCGCAACCCGCTGGCCGGAACACGGTAAGACCGAATGTCATTCCATCCGGGTGGCCCAAAGTCGGAATACGGTGCGGGCCGTCCAGCGTTGGCCGGTGACGTGAAAGCGATCACGTACTCCCGAACGGGCGACAGCTCCGTCCTGCAACTGACCGACCGCGACATCGCCGAACCGGGTGCCGGTGAGGTGCGGGTGCGCGTCGCGCTGTCCGGCGTCAACCCGACCGACTGGAAGCGCCGCAGCGGCGCGACGTCCGGTCACCAGCTCGAGTTCCCCGAGCTGGTGCCCAACCAGGACGGCGCCGGCGTGGTTGACGCGATCGGCCCGGACGTCGCGGGGCTCGCCGTGGGTGACCGGGTGTGGGTCTTTATGGCCCAGCACCAACGTCCCGGTGGCACCGCCCAGGAGTACGTGGTGCTGCCCACCACCAACGTCGTGCCACTGCCCGACCGCGCCGGCTTCGAGGTCGGCGCCAGCCTCGGTGTGCCTGCGATGACCGCCCACCGCGCGCTGACCGTCGCGGAGGACTGGCCGGCGCGGCTGGCCCCCGGCTCCCTCGACGGCGCCACGGTCCTGATCGCCGGCGGCGCCGGAGCCGTCGGCCACGCCGCCATCCAGCTCGCCCGCTGGGCGGGAGCAAAGGTGATCACCACGGTCAGCAGCCCGGAGAAAGCCGCGCTGGCGACCGCCGCCGGCGCGCACCACGTCGTCAACTACAAGACCGAGCACGCCGCGACGGCCATCCGGGACATCGCTCACGGCGGCGTCGACATCATCGTCGAGGTCGCGCCTGCGCAGAACGCCGAACTCGACGCCGCGGTCGCCAACAACCGGGCGTCGATCGCGATCTACGCCAACAACGGCGGCGACAGCTTCACACTCGACATCCGGCCCAACATGATGGTCAACGCGCGCTACCAGTTCTTGATCCTCTACACCGTCGGCGACGAAGCACTGCGCCACGCCGCCGAGGACATCACGGCTGCGGCCGCCGACGGCGCCCTGGGCGTGGGCGAGGACGCCGGCCTGCCGCTGCACTTCTTCGACCTGGAGAACACCGCGGCCGCGCACGACGCCGTCGAAGCCGGGGTAACGGGCAAAGTTCTCATCCGGGTCGGCGAATAACCACGACACCAAAATGCGAGGAGAAGCAGATGATGAGGGCTGGAACGCTGACCTTTGACTTCACTGATGCCGCCGTGCTGATCACCGGCGGCGGTACCGGTATCGGGTTGGCAATAGCGCGAGCGTTCACCGATGCGGGCGCCACGGTCCTCATCACCGGGCGTCGGCGGGAGGTTCTCGACGAGGCCGTCGCTGGTCTACCCGAAGGCCGTGCCTTCGCCGTGACGACCGACATGTCTGACCCCGAGCAGGTTCGTGGACTCGTCGACACCGCAGTGGCCCAGTTCGGCCGCCTCGACGTGGTGGTGAGCAACGCCGCCGGATATACCATGGGGCAGATCGACGAGCTGCCCGACGAGGATTGGGTCGCGATGCGCGCCACCAACATCGACGGGTTCTTCTACCTCGCCAAGCATGCGCTGCCAGTCCTGTCACGCACGAACGGCGCATTCGTCGCGATCTCCAGCATTTCCGGGCTTGGAGGCGACTGGGACCAGTCCGCGTACAACGCCACCAAGGGCGCGGTCTCGAACTTCGTGCGCGCGTTAGCGCTGGATTGGGGCGAACGCGGCGTACGCATCAATGCCGTCGCACCGGGCCTGACCGCGACCGCCCCGACCGCGCTGCTCACCGAGGATCCGACGTTGAATGCCCTGTTCTCCGGCCGTACCGCCCTGGGACGACTCGGACGTCCCGAGGACATCGCCCCGGCAGTGCTTTTCCTGGCCAGCGACGCCGCGGCCTACATCACCGGCCAGATCGTGGCCGTCGACGGCGGCGTAACCGCATCCAGCGGTCAAGCGCGCCTCCCCAAGGCCGCCGCACCGAGCTGACGAGACCGTCCGTCACGACCGCCACGCTTGAGCCTCAACGCTCGGCGAGGGACTGAGCCAAATCGATGGTGCCGGTGCTGATCGCGCCGATCACGCCGCCGTCGACGAGCAGATCGGTGCCGGTGATGAACGAAGCGGACGGACCGAGCAGGAACTCGACGGCGCCCGCGATGTCTTCGGGCGTGCCGTAGCGCCGCAGCCCGGAGTTGTCGACCATCGCCCGCATTAACGTGCCCGACTCGCTGTCGAGCTCCAGCCGTCCCATCGCCGTCGAGATGACTCCAGGGCTGATCGAGTTGATCCGTGCGCCGCGCTGACCCCAGGTCCCGGCCGCGGCGGCCACTCGAATCTGGTTGGCGCGCTTGGCGAACGGATAAGCCATCTGGCTACTGGTGATGCTGGCGCACGCATCGATGCCGAGCAGTTCCTCGGCGGGCAGGGTGGCCAGCTGTCGCGCCACCTCCGGATCAGGCGGGGGCATCATGTGGCCGGCCATGCTGGCGATGACGACGCCCGCGCCGCCGGGCTCGATCACCTTGCCGAATTCGTCGATGCTCAGCGCGACGCCCAGCAGGTCGACGGCTAGCACCGCCTCGGTGGAGGCTTGCTGCGGAGACAGGCCCGCCGTGTGCACGACCTTGGAGACCCGCCCGGCCTTCGACGCCGTTTCAGCGACCGCGGCCAGCGACTCACGGGACGTGACGTCGACCTCCTGCGTCACCACATAGTGGCCGTCTTCGGTGAGCGCCGCGGCCGTCGCCTCGAGACCCGCGGCGTTGATGTCGGCCAGCACGATGGCTCGGCCCGCCCCGCAGCGTCGGGCCACCGAGACGCCCATGCCGCCCACTCCGATGACGATCAGAACGTCGTTGTTCACGGTTTCCTCCGTTTCGGGAACTGGCGGCAGGCAACTGAGACGATATGAGAACAATATTCTCGCTTAGCGAGAGTATCTGCCACAGACGTCGCCAGCGGCGGCGCCCACCGATCTGCCCACCTTTGAGCGACAACCCGTTTTCCTGTCGCTCGAAGGTGGGCACGTCGGACGCCCCGGCACGACGGCTAATTCTTGTTGGCGTTGAACTTCGCGACGATGGCCCGGAAGTCCTCGGTCTGCATCGACTGGCTCTCCGCGGTCAGCGCGTAGTCGATAGTGGCGAGCACTGCTTTCTCGAGGTGGATGTTGAGGACGCGTTTGGTGCTTTCGACGGCCTGCTGCGGCAGTTCGAGGATCTTCTTTGCGGCCTTGATCGCCTCACCGAGGGGGTCGGCCACCGCGTGGTTGGCCAGGCCCAGTTCGACGGCCTTCGCGGCGGTGATCCGGGCACCGGTCAGCGCGTACTCCTTCGCCAGGAGCAGGCTGATGTGCAGCGGCCAGGTCAGCGGCCCGCCGTCGGCGGCGACCAGTCCTACTTGCACGTGCGGGTCGGCCAAGTAGGCGTCTTCGGCGATGTAGACGATGTCACTGAGCGCGACGAGGCTGCAGCCCAGCCCGACGGCTGGGCCGTTCACCGCGGCGACAACCGGGATCCGGCAGCGCGCCATGCCAAGGACGATCTCGCGCCCGTCGATGATGGTCTTGGCGCGCAGGTCGGCGTCGTTGGCCAGCTCTTCCAGGTACCCGAAGTCGCCGCCAGCCGAAAAAGCCCGTCCGGCACCGGTTATCACGGCGGCGCGAGCGGTCAGGTCGTCGCTGAGCCGCTGCCACAACTTGGCCAGCCCGTGGTGCAGATCGTCGTTGACGGAGTTGAGCGACTCCGGCCGGTTCAGGGTGATGATCCGCAGCGGACCGTCGGCCTGGACGTCGATTTCCTTTGGCATGTCGTACAAGTCAGACTCCTAGCTTCAAGATTCGGGACGCGATGATGTTTTTCTGAATCTGCGATGTGCCGCCCATGACGCTTTGCGCGCGGCTGTAGAAGTACGCCTCCAGCAGATTCGGGTCGTCGGTGCCCGACACCGCCAGCGCGGCATGGCCGACGGATTGTTCGACCCACGTCATCAACAGCTTGTCCAGCGACCCGTCCGAGGTGTGGGTTACCCCGTCGAGTTGCTCGGAGAGCCGTCGCCGCACGTGGTGGGTCAGCATCTCCGTTTGTACTGCGGCCCACGCGAGTTCCTCGTTGGGTGTATCGCCGTTACGCGCGGCCATCTGGCGCACCAGCTTGCCGTAGCGTGCCGCGAAACCCAACGTCGAAGGCTCCCGCTCGTGGCCGACGACGGTCATGGCCAACGGCCAGCCGTCGCCGGGTTCGCCGACCATGTTCTCGACCGGAACCGTGGCGCCGTCGAACAGCACCTGCCCGAACTCTTTGGTCACTCCGCTGATCATCTGTAGCGGACGTTGTTGCACGCCAGGCTGTTTCATCGGGATGATGAAGGCCGAGATGCCGCGGTGCCGTTTGGGCTCGGGGTCGGTGCGCGCCAGGAGCAGACACCAGTCGGCGACGTCGGAGTAGCTGGTCCAGATTTTGTGCCCGTTGACCACGTAGTGATCGCCCTGCCGGACGGCGGTGGTGGTCAGCGACGCGAGGTCCGACCCGGAACCGGGTTCGCTGAACCCCTGACACCACCGTTCGGTGCCGTTGATCATGCCGGGCAGGAAGCGCGCGCACAGTTCCTTGCTGGCGTGCCGGGTCAGACCGGCTACCAGGTAGCCGAGGCTCGGGCGGGCGGGCGCCTCGGCGCGGGCCAGCTCCTCGTCGAGGATGACGTCGTATACCGGCGGCAATTCCTGCCCCCCGTATTCACGCGGCCAGGACAGCCCGAAGAAGCCGCCCTCATACAGCGCGCGGTGCCATTCGCCCTGGCGGGCCCAGTATTCGTCTCCCGAAGTGGGAAACTCCTTGGCGTGCTGGGAAAGCCAAATACGCAACCGGTCGCGA
Organism: Mycobacterium paraterrae; assembly: GCF_022430545.2. NCBI lineage: Bacteria > Bacillati > Actinomycetota > Actinomycetes > Mycobacteriales > Mycobacteriaceae > Mycobacterium > Mycobacterium paraterrae. The sequence continues at coordinate 1,011,590 of NZ_CP092488.2, forward strand.
AACGCCGCTTCGTCGGTCGAGTCACGGAAGTCCAACGCTGATCTCCTCCAGCTTGACGGGCCACAGTTGAGTGGAGGTGAGCACGCGACGCAGGAAGACGTGCGCGAGGCATTCCCAGGTATTGCCGATGCCGCCGTGCACCTGGATCGCGGTCTCGCAGACAGTCCGTGCCGCACGCGCGCAGTACACCTTGGCAAACCGTCCGGCACGGATCGCCTCCGCCGGCTCCAGTTCGTCGACCGCCCAGGCCGCGTGGCGAGCGATGCTGATCGATCCTTCGATCAGGGCCAGGCTTTCCGCGAGCAGGTGGGCGATGGCCTGATACGAGCCGATCGTCTTGCCATACTGCTCGCGGATTTTCGCGTATTCGACCGCCAAGGTGTGCGCACCGCGGGAAGCGCCGACCAGGTCGGCCGAAATGGTCGCCAGTGCCAGCGCCAACCAGCGCTGCGCATCTTCAGAGGCCAGATCGCCGACAGCCGTGAAGTTTTCGGAAATCTCAGCGGTGGCCCGCGTCAGGTCGACGGCATCGAGGTTTGCACCCACGTCGACGGCCGACACGGCCGTGCCATCCAGCCGCAAAGCGCGGCGGTACCCGCGCGCATCGATCGCACGACCGCCGACGGCGATGGTCGACCCGGAGGCGTCGTCGCCGACTCGGCGCGCGAGGTCGTCGGCCAGCACCGGCCCGAGGAACGGCGCGTCGACCAGCCCCCGGCCGAATTCCTCCGCGACGATGGCGACTTCGACCGCCGACGCTTCGTCGGAACGCAGTGAACGCCACCCGGTGATCTGAATTTGCTTGTCCAGGCGCGCGATTCGGTCGGCGTCGCCGAGGTCCTGCACAGACCCCGGTCCGAGATCGTCGGCGAGTTTTGCCGACGCGTCGCGCAATTGCCGTTGCTCAGCTGTCAGACGTACATCCATAGCGCTCCTTGAGGACTCGGCGCAGCACCTTTCCCGAAGGCAGCCGAGGTATTTCGGGCACGAACACCACGCGACTCACACGCTTGTAGGACGCCAAGCGCTCCCCGACCCGGGCCGTCAGCTCGGCGGCGTCGACCGGCTCACGCGTGGCGATTGCGGCTACCACCAGTTCGCCGTCGGCACCATCGGGGACACCGAACACCGCGCAGTCCTCGACAGCGGGGTGTTCGTGTAGGACGGTCTCCACCTCGGCGGGCGCGACCTGGAATCCGCGGACCTTGATCATCTCTTTGGATCGGTCGGTGATGCGCAACCATCCGTCGTCATCCAGATAGCCGATGTCGCCGGTCCGATACCAGCCGTCGCACAACACTTCTCGGGTCGCCTCATCGGGCAGGTAGCCAGCCATCAGCGATTGAGCCTTCGCCTGAATCTCTCCAACTTCGCCGACGTGGAGCGGCTCACCGGTCTGCTGCGACGTCACTCGCACCTGGACTCCCGGGATGGGACGGCCGACGGTGTCGAGCCGGGCCCCGTCGCGTGGATTGCAGGCGATCACCGGCAGTTCCGTGGTGCCATAGGCCGGCACCCACCCGACTCCGGTGCGACGAGTGACCGTCTCGGCGACGCTGCCGCTGACCGGCGTCGCGCCCCACATGATGAACCGCAACGACGACAGGTCATAGGATTCGAGTCGGGCATGCTGCGCGATGGCTAAAGCGATTGGAGCGACGGCCATTTCGACGGTAATCCGGTCGTCGTTGATGTGCTGCAGCATCCGGTCGATGTCGAATCGGCGATGCAGGCGCATCCACACCCCGGTCTGTAACGCGGTCACGATGTTCAACAGACCGAGAATGTGCGACGGCGGAGTGACGATCTGGATGCGGTCGGCAGCGGTCAAGCCCATCGCGTCGCGCCAGTGCCCCACCGCGGTCTGCAACGAATGATGAGTGTGCCGAACCGCTTTCGGCAGACCCGTAGTGCCGGAACTGAACGCCAGCATGGCATCGGCACCCTTCGGGGGTGCCGAGCCCGGCGTGGGATCGCCGGGGGTGATCGGCTCGTCGAGGTGCAGCATCGGCATCAGATCAGCGAGCACCTCGTGGTCGCCGACGCCGTGCGACGGATTGGTCAACGCCAGCGCGTGCTGGACCTCGTGCCGTTTCCAGGCGGGGCTGATCAGTACGACGGTGGCGGCCAACCGCCAGATGGCGTACAGGGCGACGACGAACTCGGGACGGTTGGAGCTCATCAATGCGACCCGCTGGCCGGCCCGCACGCCACGCTGACGCAGTCTGATGGCAAGACCGTCGGCCAACGCCTCGAGCTGCGGCAACGTGAACTGCCGCTCCTCGAAGACCAGCGCCGTCGGAGACATTGAGACGATCCTATCGTTTTGGGAGAATAGTATTCTCTTAAGCGAAGAACGCAAAGTGTGGAAGGTGTGGGGATGACGGTGGCCGGTGACGTCGACTCGATCGGCACGGTGAACATCCGGCTCGATCGCAAGAAGGTGTCGGTGCCGCGAGTGCCGGGAGAGACGCTGTTGGAAAGCGCGCGACGAGCCGGCCTGTCACCCCCGTTCAGCTGTGAAGCCGGCAACTGCGGGACTTGCATGGCCAAGCTGATCGACGGCGAGGCCACCATGCGCACGAATGACGTGCTCGAGGACGACGAGATCGCCGAGGGCTACATCCTGACCTGCCAGGCCGTGCCGGACACCGCATCGATCACCGTCGAGTACGAATAAGGGGAATGGATCGCGGCCGTTGTGGGCTGAAGCACACATGACCGACCTTCCCGCTTTCGAGAAACTGGCCGCGGCCGATCAAGGCCTCGTCGTCTTCACCACGCTGCGTCGCGACGGCAGTGCGCAATCGTCCGTCGTCAACGCCGGGGTGCTCCCCCATCCACTGACCGACGAGCCGGTGGTCGCCCTCGTCGCCATCGGGGGCGCCCGCAAGCTCGACCACCTCCGGACCGATCCGCGCACCACTGTCACGGCCCGGTCCGGTTGGCAGTGGGCCACCGTCGAAGGCACCGCGCAATTGATCGGTCCCGACGATCCGCACCCGGACGTGGACGACGAGCGGCTGCGGGTGCTGCTTCGCGAGATCTTTACCGCGGCCGGAGGCACCCATGACGACTGGGATACCTACGACCGGGTGATGCGCGAACAGCGTCGGACCGCGGTTTTGATCTCACCGAATCGCGTGTACTCGAACCCGTCCCGCGACTAGACGAGCGTCGGCGCTTAAGGCCCTCCTCGTTGACTCTGCGCCCATGGCGTGAAAATGCGAGTGGTCAGCGCCCTCGACGCAGAGTCAACGGGCGCTCTCGAAGTAGTGGCCGGCCTCGATGTCGGCGAGCAACCCGACGTGTTCCGGGTGCCAGTCGAGCACCTTCTGGGTCAGCTCGTTGGACGTCGCGTTGTCCAGCGAGGCGAACATCGCCAGAAATCCGAAGTGATCCGGCCCCTGCTCGGCGGTGATGCTTCTGACCGGCAGATCCAGTTTGCGGCCGATGACCTCGGCGATGTCACGGAACGGCACACCTTCGTCGGCGACACCGTGCAGCCTGGTGCCCGCGGGCGCGGATTCCAGTGCCAGCCGGTACATTCGTGCCGCGTCGAGTGTGTGCACGGCGGGCCAGCGGTTGGCGCCGTCGCCGATGTAGGCGGAGACACCGGCTTTGCGGGCGCTGTCGATGATGTGGTGGGTGAAGCCGTGGTGGTCCAGGTCGCTGTGCACCAGTGGAGCCAGCCGGATAACGGACGATCGAACTCCCTTGTCCGCCAACGCGATCACGGCGTTCTCCGCGTCAATTCTCGGACCGGCCGGCAGCGTGTCGTTCTCGGTCGCGAGGCGCCCCTCGACGAACGCCACCATCAGCGTCCCCCCCGTGCTGACGAACGGCTTGCCTGATCCGATCAATGCTTCGCCGATCGCCTCGACGGCCTGCCGGTCCGACTCGACCGAGCCGAGGAAGTCGTCGAAGTTGTGTTTGAAGGCCAGGTGGATCACGCCGTCCGAGGCGGCCGCGGCTTCACGCAGACCGTCGAGGTCGTCGAGATCACCGCGGTATACGTCGGCGCCCTGGGCCGCCAGCGCGGCAGCGCCCTGGTCCGAGCGGGACAGCCCGACGACCTGATGCCCGGCCTGCAGCAATTCCGGCACGACCGCCGACCCGATGTGACCCGTTGCGCCGGTGACGAAAACTCGCATGTTGATCTCCCTGAATACGACGTTGAAGCGGTGACACCACCCTGCGTCCGCGGCATCGGATGCGTCCAAGACTTGTTTCGAATGGCTCAATACCGATCAGGCATCACCGCATGTCGGGCTGCCTTTCCTTGGGCCCTGATGCCGTTGCGGCGGTTACGCTCCGGGTATGGACGACACGTCAGCCGATCTCGACCTCCGGTTGGTGCGCTATTTCGTCGTGGTCGCCGAGCATCGCCATTTCGGTCGCGCGGCCACCGCGCTGCGTGTCGCGCAACCGTCACTGAGTCGGCAAATCCGGCGTCTAGAGCAGCAACTGGGTGCCCGTCTACTCGACCGCACTCCACAGGGCACCCGACTCACCGACGCCGGCGAGGCTTTTCTGCCGTCGGCTAAGGCTCTGCTGCGGTCCGCGAACCGGGCGGCGGCGCAGACCCGAGCCGCGGCGCAACCGAGCCGGATCACGGTCGGTTACACGACGGGGATGATCGTCACGCCGGCGGTCCGTGAAATGCGGCGGCAACACCCCGACGCCGAGGTGAAGGCGGTGCACCTGGACTGGACCGTGGCGCGCCAATCCTTGCTCGATCATCGGGTGGACGCCGTGGTGACGCGGTTGCCGTTTCCGACCGACCGGTTGCACGTCACGATCCTCTACGACGAGCCACGGGTGCTGGTCGTGTCGCGTGAACACCGGCTGGCCGGCAAGGAGTCGATCACAATCGATGACATCGCCGACGAGCCGATGCCGCAAGTTCGCGGTTCGGACCCCGTGTGGAATGCGTTCTGGCGCATCGATCCTCGTCCGGATGGGCGACGCGCCCCCGACGGCCCGTTCATCGAGGCGATCGAGGACAAGTTCGAGGTGATCGCGGCCGGTCAAGCGGTGGCGATTTCCGCGGGTTCGCATATCAGCGCCCTGCGCCCAGACCTGACGACAATTCCGCTCGAAGGCGTGGAGCCATGCCATGTCGTAGTGGCGTGCCGGGCCGACGACCACAGTCGGCTGGTGGCGTCCTTCCGCAAGCTCGCCGGGCAGCACCTCACCGCGCCTTAGCGAAGTTGGGCGCCTAACTCCGAAATCATCTCGCGGGTACGCCGTTTCGAGGCGATCAGCTCTTCGCGGTTGTCGCCGATCGGCAGCAACCGCACCGACAGGTCGGTCACACCGGCGTCGGCGAATCGACGCATCCGCGCCAGGATGGCGTCCTCGTCGCCGGCCGCGCAGATGTCGCCGACGTCGCGGGCGTCGCCGTAATCCAGGAGCCGCTGATAGTTCGGCGACACCTCGGCCTCGCCCAGAATCCGGTTGGCCCGCTCCTTGGCCGCATCAATTTCGTTTGTGGCACACAGGCATACCGGAATCCCCGCGACGATTCGCGGTGCCGGGCGGCCCGCGTTGGCGGCGGCCTTGGTGATCCGCGGCACCACATGGTTGGCGACGGCACGCTCGTCGGCCATCCAGAGCACGGTGCCGTCGGCGTGCTCGCCGGCCAGCGCCAACATCACCGGACCGAGTGCCGCGACGAACACCGGCAACGGCGCGACCGGGGCGAGATCGTTCGGGTTGTGCACGGTGAAGTGCTCGTTCTCGACGTCGATCTGACCGGGGCCGGCGAAAGCCGCCCGCAACACCTCGAGGTAGTCGCGGGTGTAGGCGGCGGGCTTTTCGTAGGGCAGTCCCAGCATGTCTTGGATGATCCAGTGGTGCGACGGCCCGACGCCCAGCGCCAGCCGTCCTCCCGTCGAGGCATGCGTCGACAACGCTTGGCGCGCCAGCGCGACCGGGTGCTGCGCCTGTAGCGGGACGACCGCGGTGCCGAGCTCGATGCGGGTGGTGCGGGTACCCATCAGCGCGACGGCCAGCAGCGCGTCGAAGTCGTTGGGCACCTGCGGGATCCATGCGGTGTCCATGCCCGCGTTCTCAGCCCACTCGATGTCGGCGAGCAGCCGAGAAACCTTGCGCGCGGAATCCCCACGCTCGGCGCCGATCATTACTCCGAGACGCACGGCTCCTCCAAAGTGTCGTTATCCGTCGAAGATAACGTACTTGCCAAAAAAGAGAATGCCAATACCACGCTGCTGATCAGCGGCGATGCGTCAGACGCGGCAGAGAATCTCGCCGTGCGGGATACCGATCCAGCCATCGGGCGCGGTCGCCCACTGCCGCCAGGCCGCAGCGATGTCCGCCAACTCGGCGGAGGTGGCCAACCCGGTGTCGACCAACTGCCGCGCCAGCGCGGACTCGACAATGCGGTCCGCCCACATTCCACCCCACCAGTCGCGCGTCTCCGGCGTGGCGAAGCACCACAAACCGCCAGTCGGGGTGATGTCGTCGAATCCAGCGTGCTGCGCCCACGACAGCAGTCGCCGGCCCGCATCCGGTTCCCCGCCGTTGGCGCGCGCGGCTGCGGAGTACAGCGTCATCCAGCGATCGAGTCCAGGCAGTAGCGGATACCAGGTGAATCCCGCGTAATCGGCGTCGCGGGCGGCGACCACGCCACCGGGCTTGCACACCCGACGCATCTCGCGCAGCGCTTGCACCGGGTCGGCGACGTGCTGCAGCACCTGATGAGCGTGGACGACGTCGAAGGTGTCGTCGGGGAAGACCAAGGCGTGGACGTCCGAGGTGACGAACTCGATGTTCGGCCGGTCTTGTCGCTGCGCCTCGGCGCGAGCCAAACTCAGTGCATCGTCGGTCATTTCGACCGCGGTCACCCAGCCCGGCGCAATCCGGGCCGCGAGATCGACGGTGATCGTGCCCGGGCCGCAGCCGACGTCGAGCACGGACATCCCTTGCCGCAGATGCGGCAGCAGATAGGCCGCCGAGTTTTCCGCCGTGCGAACGCGATGGCTCCGCAGTACCGATTCGTGATGCCCGTGGGTGTAGACGGCCTGGCGTTCATCGGTCATGACGGAGCTCCTCGCGGATCGTGTTTCGGTCCCGAGCCTAAGCGTGCGTTTCATAATACGAAACGTATTTCTCAAATTGTGAGACGCTAGTTCACGGGAACATCGAGAATGGGCCGCTGGGTCCCGGAGCCGGGGCCGTCGAAGTGCCACCACTCACCCGAGTACACCGACAGCCCGCCCGCACTCATGGCATCGCGGAGCCTCGTCCGATTCGTCTGCTGGGCGGGGCTGACCCCATCGGTCGCGAACGCCGTTGCGTGCGGGGAGAAGTCGTCGAAATCGGTGCCCATGTCGACCAGGCAGCGCGGGCACTGCTGCGGCTGGTCTGCGAGCGTCACGTCCACCGACCGCCCCGCTTCGTGACTCTTGGCGAAGTTGCCGGGTTTGGCCACCCAGGCCGGGTTGGGAACGATGTCGAACATCTTGACCTGCACGTCGTGTGGTCGATAGCAGTCCCAGAACACGAGAACGTGGCCCTGCGACGCCAGCACTTTGGCGGCCGACGCGAGACCGGGCGCCATGGATTCATGGACCAGGCAGCGCGCGTTGGCCGGATACAGCTGGGTGCGGGTGAAGTTGTTCGGGGTCGCGTAACGCAGGTCGATCAGCGCGTTCGGGACGACGGTGCGCACGTCGACGAGTCCGGCCGCCCGGGCTTGCGGACTCACCGGTGGCACGTCGGCGGCCGACACCGCGGTGCACATCGAGGCGAACAGCAGAAATGCGCCCAGGAACCGAAACATGGCTCGAGTATGCCCGGGGGATTTATGCTGCAGGCATTCGTCGGACGCGTCAAAGGAGACCGTCATGACCGTCAGTTCCGCCGCGCGCACGCTCTCCGATGCTGATCTGCCGACGCTGGACTACAGCGCGGACGAGAACCCGACCCAGGTATATCCGCGCTTGCGCGAAGCCCAGGAACAGGCGCCCGTCGCGATCGGCCCGTTCGGCCCGGAAATCCTCTCCTACAAGATGGTCCGAGCCGTGTTGCGGGACAAGAGGTTTGAGGTGCCGCAGGGAATCGTGCTGCAGGCACACGGTGTCACGTCGGGCCCGTTGTGGGACAAGGTGGTCAACAGCCTGCTGTGCCTGGAGGGCGACGCGCATCGCCGGCTACGCGGTTTGTGCTCGAAGGCGTTCACGCCACGGACGGTAGCTCGCCTGCACGACACCATGGTCGCGGTGATGCAAGGCCTAGTCGACAACGTCGCGGGCCGGGGCCGCTGCGACGTGGTAGCCGACATCGCGCGCCCCTATCCCGTCCCGATCATCTGCGCGCTACTCGGCGCACCACCGGAGGATTGGCAGCGGTTCGCGGCCTGGGCCGACACGATCTTTCAGGCGTTCAGCTTCACCGCCGACATCGGGGCGCTTCAGGACGGTGTGATGACGGCGTGGGGTGAGCTCGACGCGTACGTCGACGACATGATCGCCGAGCGCCGATACAGCCTGTCCGACGATCTGATCTCCGACCTGATCCATGCCGAGGACGACGAGGGGCGACTCGACGCCGCCGAATTGCAGATGCTGGCCGGCGGCCTGCTGCTGGCGGGCACCGACACCACCCGCAATCAGGTCGCCGCGTCGGTGCAGGTGCTCTGCGAGCATCCCGGCCAGTGGGACCTGTTGCGCGGCAACCCCGACCTGGCCATGCAGGCAGTCGAGGAGACCATGCGCCATTCGCCCGTCGCGAGCGGGGCGCTGCGGCTGGTCGCAGAGGACGCCGAGCTCGACGGCTTCGTCTTCCCGGCCGGGTCGATGGTGCTGCTGAATACCTTTGCCGCCAACCGTGATCCGAGCGTTTACGACGATCCAGATCGCGTCGACATCACCCGGGAGGGGGCTCCGGCGATCCTGACCTTCGGCGGCGGCGCGCACTACTGCCTGGGCGCGAACCTGGCCAGGCGGGAGATCGCCGAGGCACTGACGCTGCTGACGTCTCGGCTGCATAACCCGCGAATCGTCGGGCCGGTGCCCTGGAAGCCGATCGTGAGCCTGAGCGGGCCGCGAAGTCTGCCCATCGAGTTCGACTAGTTCTGGGTACTGGCCGCCAGGGCCGACTACTCAGAGCTGTGTCTGCCCGCCGTCTACGGCCAACTCCGCCCCGGTCATGAAGCTGCTCTGATCCGAGGCGAGGAACAGCACCGCGGAGGCAATCTCCTCGGGACGGCCCACCCTCTTCATAGGAACCTGCGCGGCCATGCCGTCCAGCAGCTCCTGTTTCTGATCGGCGGGTGCCAGGCCGGTGAGCCCCGGCGTCTCGATGGGGCCGGGAACGATGGTGTTGACCCGGATTTTGCGGTCGGCCAGCTCGGCAGCCCAGGTCCGGCCAAGCGAGCGGATGGCGGCCTTGGATGCGGCGTACAACCCGAATGACGGGACGCCTTCAGAGGCGGCGGTCGATCCTGCCAACACCACAGAAGCGCCGTCGTTGAGCAACGGCAAAGCCTTCTGCACCGTGAACACGGTGCCTGCCACGTTGCGGTCGAAGTTGTCCCGGTAGTGCTGTGGCGTCACATCGGCGAGGGTGGCGAAATCGCCGCCACCAGCGTTTGCGAAAAGAACGTCAAGCCCCTTGCCGTGCTTGGTGATTTCGGCGGCGAGGCTATCCAGTTCTTCGGGCTTGCTGATGTCGCTCTGCACACCGTGAGCGCCGATCGACTCCGCCGCTTCGTCTAGACGAGTGCGATCGCGACCGGTGATGAAGACGTACGCGCCTTCGTCGGCCAGCCGCTTCGCGGTCGCCAAGCCGATGCCTGAAGTACCTCCGGTGACCAATGCTGTTTTGCCGTCGAGCTGTCCCATGGTCGGCTCCGATCTTGTGTCTGTTCGTCTTGGTTCGACCACTACAACTTAAGTGATAGATCACCTATTCCGGTGCGTTCAGCACCGTCCACATCCGCGTGATGCGTTCGTCGGCTATCTCGGCGACGTCAAAGCCGGACGCCACTGTGACGTCGTCGGGGGTCCGGACCTCCCAAGCGAGGAAACCCAGGCCGCGGGTCTGACGCACCGGGCCGGCCTTGACGAAGTGCATGCCCGGCAGCTTTTCCTGCAGGTCAGCCGCCTTGGCGTTCAGCTCGTCATGCCCGGTCGCGGTGCCTTCGTCGTCTATCCACTCCACGTCATCCGCGTAGGTCACGGCGATCGCAGCGGCGCGCCGGTCCGGGTCCCGTTCGTCAAATACGCCCAACAGATTGGCTTCCATCAGGCGGGTGATGACGTCGTTCATGGTGCTGCTCCTGATTTTTAGGTGATAACTCACCTAAACTCTAGCTGTTGTGATCAAGGTTGACCTGAAGGTGCTCTAGCGCTGCCGTGAAGGACGGGAGCAGATTCTCAGGCAGCGGGTCGAAGAACAGGCTGCGCACCAGGTCGACATGCCCAGGCGCGGCGTCGACGATCGCCTGCCGCCCCCTCGCGGTGAGCACGACGTTGGTCGTGCGCCCGTCCTGCGTGCCGGGACGGCGGGCGGTGAGACCGCGTTCTTCCATGCGCCGCAACTGATGTGACAGCCTGCTACGTTCCCAGCCGATCTGCGCGGCCAGGTCGCCGACGCGCAAGCCCTCATCGTCAACGCCGCTGAGCGCCACCAGCACGTCGTAGTCGGACAGCGACAAACCCGAATCGGCCTGCAGCTGACGGTTCATCTCGTAATTCATTCGTAGCTGCACCCGCATATAGGCCGCCCAGGCGCGCTGCTGTTTCGGCGTCAGCCATCCCCGCTTGGGTGATGTGTCCCCCACTTTTTTCGGCGTCACGTTTGTCAGTATGACGACGGCCCGCGGGATGGGTCGGTTTGGTGGGCCGATGAGAATCGGCGAAGCGAGTACGTCAATCCAGGTGGAAGTGGTGGCCAGGGCCGGGATCGAACCGGCGACCTTCCGCTTTTCAGGTGGATGGAACGGCCGCTGGCCTGCGGTTTAATGACTCCCATACGTCAAATACGCCGCGCTGAGCGCGTCTGACGCAGGCTGCTCGTCCGGCGATCGGACACAGACCGGACACGGTGACAGCACTCCCGACAAGGGACCCTTCATCGCCCGTCACTCAGTGATGCGCGCTGGGGGCTCCCGGGGAGCAGGTACCCGATGCCCGGCATCACGAGGTCGAGCGCGCATTCAACGAGCTCGATTGCGGAGCGACTCACCCTTCGGCCGGACACAACCCGAACGGCCAGCCGGAACACGGACGGAGCGGCGGACGCCGGTAGACCGCGAGTGCCCGAGGCCGGCAAGGCCGCAGGGCGCGAGAGCGGTAGCGGTCGGTCGGACGGCGGGAGCGGCGTAGACCGTGTTCCGGCTGGGACCAACGGGCTTGTTATATGCGCCAAAAGTGTCCGCGACACCGTCGACGGCATTGTTGATGCGGAACTGTCGGCCTCGGATGCCTTGGGGCTGCGGTTCCCGAGGCCCAACATGGTGGCCTCGGCAGCGGCGCTGTTCGAACCGGCCGAACCATGGGCGCATGGACGGGACCGGCTGGATGTCGAACCTGAGTGCGGGCGATTCCGGATCACGATCGGCCCGGGCGTCGTCCGTCTCGGCTGGACCAATCCCGTTCGCGCGGAGAAGGCATCTGAGCGGACCGTGGGCCAGCACATGCAGGACGTAGCGGGCGAGGTAGACCGCATAAAGGCCGGTCGTGATGTGCCTGACCCGTCGGGCCGTGCGATCACCGAATGGTCCCGCAAGTCGCGTGCGGCGATGTGCCGCACCTTCGCCGAGCTGGACTACACGCCGATGGTGGAAAGCGGACGGGTACCCGCGATGGTCACGCTGACCTACCCCGGCGACTGGGAATCGGTCGCACCCGATGGAGCCAGCGTAAAGCGACATATGATGCTGTGGCGCAAACGATTTCAGCGCGAATGGGGTGAACCAGCGCGCTACATCTGGAAGATGGAATTTCAACGCCGCGGCGCACCACACATTCACCTATGGATGGCTCCCCCGTATACCGTCGGTCGATCAGGCCGTAGGTTCAGCGAATGGTTGTCGCAGGAATGGGCGGAAGTCGTCGCCCATCCCGACCCTGAACAACGCACACGCCACTTGCGCGCCGGTACGGCTATCGACAGCCTCAACGGATTGCGTGCTTGCGACCCCAAACGCTTGGCGATCTACTTCACGAAGCACTCATCACCGAATAGATTGGGCGACAAGGAATACCAGCACATCGTTCCGGAGGCCTGGCGGCGGCCGGGCCGCGGACCGGGTCGCTTTTGGGGGGTCCACGGGTTGGAACGAGCAACCGCAGTCGTTGAGATCGCCCAGGACGCATACCTGACGGCCCGAAGGATCATCCGTCGGTGGTCTCGCTCACAGGCCATTCATAGCGATTGCACCCACTGCTTCCCCACCGCACTCGTTCCGCGAATGACCCGCGTCGCAGTTCAACGAACAAACTCCAAGACTGGCAAAGTACGCCACCGCAACGTCTGTCGGAGGCGACTTCTCTGCCGCCAAGGCGGCTTCGCGGGTGGCTACGCCCTTGTGAACGACGGACCAGCGTTCGCATCCCAGCTCGCGGCAGCGTTATCGGCGGATCGGGCGAAGGCGGTGCGCGACGAACAACTCGCGGGCCGTAAGTGATCTAACGCAATTCACCTCTGACCGTCGCATTGCAGCAACCGGCTACATACGCTTAGCACGTGACCATCGAACTGTCGCCGCGCCTGCCGGATGGTGAGCGGCCGAGGAATCATCAGGAATTGGCCGCTGAGCAGATGGACCTGGACAACGTGATCAACGAGCTACTCCTGCGGCTGGAGGATCATAAATATCGTTGGGAGCTTTATGAATTCGGACTTTCCGACACTGAAGAGCGACGTCAGGTGCACACAGTCATTGAGCAGCTGCGGCTGGCGGTGCATACGGGTGGGCCAGCCGTACTTCATCCGCTGCGTCACGCGCTGTCTGTAGCTCACTCCGACGACCCCGCGTCGCCTGGATGCTCCGGATAGTCCGAGTCGCGGGCCATGCTCAGCTGCGCACTACCGTCCACGCGGTGCGGGGGACGGCTAGCGCGGTCGTAAACCGACAAAAACGAGGTCGTGAATTGTTCTGGCAATTCGATCTTCGTCGAGCGCATCGTCAAGCACTAGGTAGGTCAGTGCGCTGGTCGTGACGGCACCGAATAGCGCGATCGCGGCAACTGCTGGGTTGTCGAGGGTCACGAGTGAGCCGTCGCCGGCGCCAGCGCGAAGTAACGTCTCGACGGGTGCGAAGTATGCGGCGCTGATCATGTCGGCGATGACGGGCATGCGGGCGGCGCGGCCCAGTTCCCCGATGAGAGCGCGGCAGACGGCGGGTCTCTGTGCCATCACGCGCAGCTGGGCACTGATGACTGCGTGCAGGCGCTGAGCGGCGGAGCCTTCTGCCTCCACGACTGCGGCGACCTCGTGCGCGACTTGCTGTAGGACGTCTTCGAGGAGGAAGGCGAGTATTTCCTCTTTGCCGGCGAAGTAGTAGTAAAGGGTGGCCTTGGCGATGCCGGTGGTGGCGGCGACGTCTTCGATCTTGGTGTCGTTGAGCCCGCGGTCTGCGAAAAGTGCCGCCGCCGGCGGCAGGCGGTCGGCAATTTTTCGCGGAACCTCGCGCATTGACGCTCCTCTCGGTTGGACTTACAGTCTAAACTACTGGATTAGACAGCCGTATAATTAGATTCACAGCGGTAGGAGCTCAGATGACGACGGTGCAACTTCGCTACGACCCGTTCGATGCGACGATTCAGGACGATCTCTACCCCATCTACCGGCAGCTGCGCGACAAAGCCCCGCTGTATCGCGCAGCCGATTCCAACACGTGGGTTTTCAGTCGCCACGAAGATGTCGTCAGCGCGCTGCTTGACCATCACACCTACTCATCCGTGGACGGCATATTTCCAACTCCACCGGGCTCAGATTTCCACGCATCGTTCTTGCCCATGATGATTTTGATGGATCCCCCGCGACACGATCAGCTGCGCGCGTTGGTAAGCAAGGCGTTCACCCCGCGGCGCATCGCGGCGTTAAGTAGTGGGATTGAGGACCTGGCGGAGGATTTATCAGATTGCCTTGACCGGGGCGCAGGGTCGGTTGACTTTGCCGCCGACTTTGCCGCCGTCCTGCCGGCCATGGTGATCGCTGATTTGCTCGGCATTCCTCGCGAGGACCGCGCACAGTTTCGGCAGTGGTCAACCACGATGGTCCAGTCCAATCCGGCGCGCGGTGAGATGGGCGAGGGGCTGGCCGCGGCTGCGGCCGTCTATGCCTACTTCACCGACTTCCTCGCCGAGCGTCGACGCGAACCGCGCGGCGACTTGATGTCGGCCTTGGTGTCCGCCGAGATCGACGGAAAGCGTCTTACTGACGAGGACCTCCTTGGCTTTTGCCTGTTGCTGCTCATCGCAGGCCATGAGACCACCTCGAACCTGCTCAGCAACGCCGCAGTAGTGCTTGCGAGCGATCCCGACATTCGCCGACGACTAGTCGCCGATGACAACTTGCTTGGTCCCGCAGTTGAGGAGCTCCTCCGGTATGACTCACCGGTGCAAGGACTTTCACGAACTCTGACCCGCGACGTCACGCTGCATGGCGTCACGATGTCCGTCGGTGATTCAGTGCTGCTGTTGTTCGGCTCGGCTAACCGTGACGAACGAGTGTTTGCTGATCCCGACGTGTTCGATATCGGGCGCAAACCCGAACATCAAGTGGCGTTCGGCCGAGGTATCCACTTCTGTCTCGGTGCGTCATTAGCGCGGATGGAGGCCCGGATAGCGTTGCGCGCCCTGCTGGCCCGAGTGCCCAACTGGGAAGTCGACCTAGAGAACGCGCAGCGCCTGCGGTCGGGCCTCATCCGGGGCTATATGTCTTTGCCTATCTCGTGGTCGGCAAATTAGCCGAACTGCGCGTCAGGCAGAGCGGCTGGGGCGGCGCCATTCCCGCGGAGCGGGATCACTACGATGCGGGCTCGTCGACCTTGCGGCGGTGCGCGGCGAGGAAGTCATCGACGATGCGCTCACAGTCTTGACGATCGATGGCACGCAGCCCGGTGAGGCGCGCGAAGGCGACCGGCCCCACGAGTTGGCACAGGATCAGCTCGGGGTCGAATTCATCGAGGTCGGCGCAGGCTTCGGGGCTTTGCAAAAGTAGATCGAACGGCTGGCGATACTGCTCGATGATCCGGGTCCGCAGCGCGTGCCGATCGTAGGTCTCCTGAGTGCTGTTTGATGTTGGGCCAAGCGCGACCCAAGCCAGTGTGGTGACGTGCAGCGGCGCCTCCTGGAACAGCGTGGCCTGTCGGCTCAACAGTTCGATGAGTTGGTCGCGCAACGATCCCGTCGCCGGCGGAAGGTGAACCTGCGGCAGCAGCCGTTCAAATGTGGCGGCCAGTAGTTGAGTGGAGCTGCTGAAGTGGCGATAGAGGGTCGTGCGCGCAACTTTAGAGGCCTTGGTGACCGCGTCTATGGTGACGGCTTCAATCCCGCCGGCGCTGAGGAGTTTGGTGGCTGCATCTAATAGCCGGGTCCGGGAGCGCACCAGGCGCGGATCGACATCGTCGTCGACCGGCATGTCAAAACCGTCGCGCTCCATATGGTCACCGTAAACCCTACGCATACCTGGCCCGCACCGAATCGCATCTGCATTGGCGATTGATCCAGCCACTACCCAACTAACGCTACTGTTGGTAGCATAGCGCTACCAATAGTACAGTTATTCGTAGGGGTTTGTGCGTAGTAGGGGGATTCGTGATCAGGCAACGGCTCGAACAACCCGTGGTCCAAAAGGCCACCAATGCACGGCTGGCATGTCGGTTCATGAGGCCATCCCACGAACCCTCCCAACTTGTGCGGCAGGGACTCGCACACGCCGAGGATGGCGTTCTGCGATGAATGCGCTGCTTGCGCTAACCAGGACCCAAGTGTGGATGAGTGCGGCTCGCGGTTTCAGGCTCAGCGGCCGCACCATTACCAGTGACATCCACCGAACGCCGCCGGACCAAGACCGCGTTCGTCCTCGGCATTACCCGCCTCGCTACTGCTCATACCTGGACGACAATTTGATGAACCGGGAAATGTACAACCACGTGCACGACGATCCCACCAGGCTAACTTCCCGGCTGGCTTTTCGTCTGCGGCGTTCATGAACCTTTCAGAATTTCGGCGACGGTGCGTCGTCACGGTCAATCAACCTGCGCGCCGAGGGGCACGTCGCGCCAGGCGCGAAATGCTGGTCCGTCGCCTGCGGGGTGCTCTCGGGCCAATCCAGGTGAGTAGTGCGGTAGCGGTCGACGGGTGCACGCCTGTCGCGGTTTCGGCGACGAAGCGAAAGGGTACTAGCGGTACTGTTCCGACACCGTTAGTTTCTTTTGGGATAACGGAGGTGGGGGATGGCGGACAACGGGTGGGTTTCCTCGGGGGTGGCGACGCTGAGTCGCCCAGTTCGGGAGCAACTTCGCAAGGTCGCGGCGGGCGAGGGCGCATACAGTGATCGACTAGCTCGCCTGGCGGGGTTCAGCATCCGACATAAGGTGCTGGTCATCGGGGCGTGGGTGGTGACCGCCGGCGTCCTGGCGATGCTGTTCCCCCAGCTGGAAACCGTTGTGAAACAGCAGTCGGTGAATCTGGTCCCCCCTGATGCTCCATCGCTGCAGACGGTTGACCGGATGGGCACGGCATTCGGCGAGCAGGGGTCCAAGACCACCGTCTTTGTTGCATTCGAGGACCCGACGGGCCTGACTGCGCCGGTGCGTCAGCGCTACAAAACGATGGTTTCGCGGTTGCGTGCCGACTCCCAGCACGTGCGACTGGTTCAGGATCTGTTAGCCGACCCCGTTACTGCGGGTCAGGCGATGAGCCAGGATGGCAAGGCGTGGTATGTGCCGGTCGGGGTAGCTGGCACGCTCGGCGATCCTAGAGCGGCGGAATCCGTTCGGGCGGTGCGCGCTATTGTCGCCGAGTCGTTTAGCGGTACGTCCACGATCGTTCGTGTAACCGGACCTCCCGCGACATTCAGCGATCTAATCGATTCGGCTGAGCAGGATTTGATTGGCATCTCCATCGTGACAGCCGGTCTGATCGCGGTGATTTTGCTGGTCATCTATCGGTCACTAGTTACCGCGTTGCTGCCATTGCTCGTGATCGGTGTGAGCCTGGCGGTCGGGCGCGGGGTGCTCTCGGCGCTGGGCGAATCAGGAATGCCGGTGTCGCAATTCACGATTGCGTTCATGACTGCCATCTTGTTGGGTGCCGGCACCGATTATTCCGTGTTTCTGATCAGCCGGTATCACGAGCAGCGCCGCCAGATGATTTCGGCTGACCTGGCTGTGATTAACGCAACCGCCACCATCGGGCGGGTGATCATGGCTTCCGCCGCGACTGTGGCGTTTGCGTTTCTATCCTTGGTCTTTGCGAAGCTGAGCGTATTTAGCGCATTAGGCCCGGCGTGCGCGATCGCTGTCTTTGTCGGAGTCGCAGCTACAGTAACGTTGTTTCCTCCGGTATTGGCGCTTGCCGCGAAACATGGCATTGGCGAACCCAAAGCTGACCGCACGCGCCGATACTGGAACTGGATCGCCGTGGCCGTGGTCCGCCGACCCGCCCCACTGCTGGCCGCCAGCCTGGCACTTGTATTAGGCCTCGCGGCTGTCGCGCTGACTATGCACATCAGCTACGACGATCGGCAAGGACAGCCGGCGACGACCACCAGCAATGAGGGCTATCGCTTGCTGGATAGGCATTTCCGCAAAGATATCGTCATCACACAGTTCATGGTCGTCGAATCACCCACAGATATGCGCACCAGTAAAGGCCTAGCCGACCTAGATGAAATGGCGTCTCGAGTGTCGCAATTGCCGGGCGTCACCAAGGTTTCCGGTGTCACTCGGCCCACCGGTGCACGCCTCGATCAGGCACAGCTCTCGTGGCAAAACGGCCAGATCGGCAACAAGATGGCCGGCGCGGTCGCCAAGGGAGACGCCCATAAGGACGACCTGGCCAAACTCACCAGTGGCGCCGACCAACTCGCCGGCGGCCTGGCGCAACTTGACACCACCCTGCGCACGGCATTGACACCGCTGACCGCGGTCCTTACCCAAGCCCAGTCCAGCGGATCGCAATTTCAACACTTTCGCCCTCTGCTGCAGCAACTTTCGGCTACCACACCAACCATCGATCAAGCGATCCGAACCGGGCCGGGACTGCGTCAAGAAGCTCAACAAGCCCAAAACGCGATCGCCACGATCGATCCGCTGGTTGGTGCGCTCAACACCTCCCCGTGGTGTGCCACCACACCCGAGTGTGCCCAGATCCGCGATCAGGTGCAGATTCTGGTGACCTTGCGCGATGGCGGCTTTTTCAGCCAGCTCGCCAACCTGGGCGACATGTACCAGCCGGGCAGCGACAATGCGGCGGGCACCGTAGCAGATCTGCAGAGCACGGTCACCTCGCTGAACAAGGCTTTCGGAGCACTCGGCGATCCCGCCGACATGGCCGGCAATATCCGCCGCCTCCAAAACGGCATCAGCCAGCTCGCGTCGGGTGCACAAGCCCTGGCCACCGGCGTGCACACCCTTGCCGACAGCAACATCGAAATGTTGTCCGGCATGAGTCAGGTCGCCACCCAATTACAAAATTCCGCGCGGTCCAGCGCCGGTTCGGACAACGCCAGCGGCTTTTACCTGCCCGCCAACACCTTCGAGAATCGCCAGTTCGCCGATGTGGCAAAACATTTTATGTCGGCCGATGGCAAGACCGCCCGCTTCGCGATCGAATCGAGCTACAACCCCTACAGCAGCCAAGCGATGGATCTCGCTCAGAAAATCACCGAAGTTGCCGGGGCCGCACGCCCGAACACCTCCCTGGCCAACGCCACGATATCGATGGCCGGTTTCCCCGCCGTCAACTCCGATATTCAGCGCCTGCTGTCGGCCGACTTTCATCTGCTGGCGATCGCCACGCTCGTCATCGTCGGAGTGATCCTTGTCCTTCTCCTGCGTGCCTTGCTGGCCCCGCTCTACCTCCTCGGTACGGTCGTACTCAACTATGGCGCGGCACTGGGCATTGGGACGCTCGTCTTCCAATACGGCCTGGGTAAGGAAATCGCCTGGCCCGTACCGCTTGTGGCGTTCATCATCCTGGTCGCCGTCGGCGCCGACTACAACATGCTGCTGATCTCGCGGTTACGCGAAGAATCCGCTCACAACATTCGCGTCGGCGTGCTACGCACGGTCGCAAACACCGGTTCAGTCATCACCTCAGCCGGGCTCATCTTCGCCGCGAGTATGTTCGGCCTGATGGTCGGCTCTGTCGGAATCATGATCCAAGTCGGATTCATCGTCGGCTGCGGCCTACTACTCGACACCTTCGTCGTTCGCACCCTCACGGTGCCCGCGATCGCTACGCTCCTGCGCGAGGCCAGCTGGTGGCCGCAACGGAAATCCTCGACTCACAACGGCCGACCACACCGGACCACATGACAATTGGCCGAGAGCGCATCCGCACCAGCGACGGGATCACTCTCGTGGCCGATTGCTACCGGCACGCCGCGACTCACCCCGTCGTGTTGCTGCTCCATGGCGGCGGCCAGAACCGTCACGCGTGGGCCACCACCGCCCGTCGACTCTATTCCCACGGCTACACCGTCGTCGCCTACGACACACGAGGTCACGGCGACAGCGACTGGGACCCGAGCGGACAATATGACATCGAACGGTTTGTGTCCGATCTGATCTCGGTACGAGGACACGTCAGCGCCGACAGTCCCCCCGCCGTCGTCGGCGCGTCGCTGGGTGGGCTGATCATCCTCGCTACCCATCTGCTGGCCCCACCCGACCTCTGGGCAGCCGTTGTCCTGGTCGACATCACCCCGCGAATGGAATTTCATGGGGCCCGTCGCATCCTGTCATTCATGGCCGGACACCCCGACGGATTCGGCACGCTCAATGATGCCGCCGATGTCATCGCCGAATACAACCCACGCCGCGCGCGACCCGAAAATCTCGACGGCCTGCACAAGGTTCTGCGCCAACGTAGCGATGGCCGATGGATCTGGCGCTGGGACCCGGCCTTCATCAGCTCCAACTTCGATGTCCTCCAAGGCAATCTCATGACGGGCAGCGAGGAGTTCGACGCCATCAGCGGATTCCTCGCCGAAGGAGCACGTCGAATCACGGCCCCAACGCTGTTGGTACGCGGGGCACTTTCAGACGTAGTCTCCCAGGAAACCGTCAGCGAATTCCGCCAGCTCGTCAGGCACGCCGAAACGACGGACGTCACCGGCACCGGTCACATGGTTGCCGGCGACAACAACGACGCGTTCACCGCCGCGGTTACCGACTTCCTCGACCGCGCCATGAGGACCCTGACATAAGCATCCAGCGAGTCTTCAGCCACCCGGGCTACTGATGTGCCATGGCTTTGGGTTGTGTTGCGTCTGAGTCATTCTCGTCGACAGGAAGGTCGTGCCGAATCGCTCGGACGCGACCTCGCGGCAGACACGCCACGTATCCGTGACACTTGCCATAGAGTTCCCACGAGGTCGCCGCTACATCCGGGTCGACGTCGATGCGGTGGCCGGGGGAGAAACAGAGATGTAAGGCCCCGTCGTCGTCGCACCAGGCGCGCGTGCAGATCGCTCCGGCAAGGTCCAACAGTGGCCGCTCCTCGGGCGAAAGGTTGATGGGGTCGATCAACACTTCATCCGACGGCCAGGCTCCTGCCGGCGGGAGGGTCAGTCGCAGCGGTCGGGAAATCACCAATTCGTTGTAACCGTCGAGGTCGAGTATGAGCCCTTCGTGCAGCGAGACTCGCTGAACGGTGCATTGCTCAATCCATTGCGTGTGCATAACCGCCCCCTTCGACGCGTCGGTGAGTCCCATCTATGCTACCGATAGTAGCGCAACGATACTATTAGTATTCCTATGCGCTATCGCGGGCGTTCCATGCATCAAGAATGCGCTGCAAACCTCGATCAATGCGCTCGCGCGCCTCCCCTGCCGTGCGGCTCTGGTGTGGCTGCGGTCGGTTGACCTGCCGTATGCATGCAGTCGTCGGAATGCGAACACTACGGACCGATCTGAGTTGTCATCCCCAAGTGCGACCATCCCAATATGGCGATCACCATCCCATCCGGCCGGCCCAACTGGCGCTTCATGCGCTACGTTCGGCCGCCGACGAGAGACTCGAAGTTGGAGCCTCTGTACCCATTGAGGCCGGCAACGCGCCCGGTGCGGCTGGGCATTGATGTCGGGACCATCGCGGAGCCGCCGGAGGAGGGCTACATCACCGGGTTCCTGACGCGCGACGAGATCGAGGTGCACCTATTGATCCCGGCGGCAACGGAAGCTCCGAGCGGGTGGACCGAGTTGCTCGATGAACCGCCTTGCCACACCGTCAATTTCACGAACGTAGCTGACGCAGGCAAGTTCTGCGACGCGGCCGAGTTCTCCGTCAGCACCGCTCGTGGCGAGAGCTACCGTGCCTGGTCCAAGGCTCGGTTCTTCGCCGCGTACCAGCAGCTCGATGAGCACGATGCGCCGGACGGCCTCCCCCCGTTGACGCTCGATCAGCGACATCGTGCAGCTGCCTATGCTGCCGCCGCCGGGGCTGTTGGCATCGATGCCATCGTCACCACCGCCCCCACTGCGGGACGAACAGATGTCGCCGACAACGATGTGGTCGTCAGCGTGACACCCGACGCGGCTGTACCACTCATCGGTCACTACTTGCGGGTGACTAGCAATCCGGTTGTGACGGTCGAGCGCGGCATGTTGGTGGGTGGCGGAAGCTGGGAGACGACGGAGTCGACTGCGACCATCGTCAATCTTTACGACTGGGGCACGGTCAGCGGATTGCCATACTTCGATGCCGCTTCAATGTTTGCGGCTGCCGCTAAAGGTGGACCTGAGGCCGCAGAGGCATTCACGTCGGTTCGCATCCGCCTGAGACGTGCAGCGCGCGCGTTCGACGATCTGCTGGCCGCGCTGTCGAACCCGCTGGACGGGAAGCGGAACGAAGATGTTGCCGAGGCTACCGCTGAAGCTTTTGACCGTGAATTACTCTATCTTGCAGCAGTTTTCGATATTTTCGGGCGTGCTTACCAAGCGATGGTCGACCCGTCAGTTGATCGGAAAAAGGCTCGGGGATCACTCGACTCGCGGACCTTCATCGACAAGGAAGTGCGAACGCAGTACGACCAGTCACTTTTGGGTGACGTGACGCGCCTGCGGGTGTATGCGTGGCTCTGCAAGCAGTTGAGGAATCACATCCACGATGGCGTTCTTGCCGTCGACACCCACCCTGGCCGCAGCTACGGCAACACGATGAACGTGGCGCTGAATCTCAGTGTGATTCCCGAGTTAGCCCTCGGTGCCGACAATGAGATGACTCAGCACCACTACGACGCGCTGGGAGTGTGGCAGACCGAACCTGTTTCGCCCTTTACCGGTTCGTCAATGGTGGCCGACCTTGCGACAACCGGTTTCACCCTCATCCGAGCGGCGCTCGAGTACATCGAAGCGTTCACGAAACTTATCGTCCGGAACAAACCGGCGAATGCGCCGTCGTCTAGTGCGTTCCTGGGATGCGTGCAGGCTCGTCCGGGCGAGGTCGAGCCAGCGCCCCCAAAGCGAGCAGTGTTCTATCAAGCACTGTTCGGATTACATCCGGACAGCGTGTAGTGGACCCCTAGCAGCCCGACACGAGGTTGACGCCGTCATGGACCCGCGAATGAGTTTCTTCGTCGAACGCGTCCAGTACACGCACCGCGAATGCAGGATTCATCGCTGACTGAACTTCCTCCCTTGTCATCCAACGAACCTCGCGGGCTTCCGCAGTGGGGTGAGTGTCCCCATCGGCCGGATGGCAGCGGTAGACCAGAGCGACAATCCCATGGGTCAGGTTCTTGTAAACGCCGGTGAGACGTTCTACCTTCACCGTCAATCCGGTTTCCTCAAGGACTTCGCGCCGAACACCGTCCTCAAAAGATTCGCCTAGTTCGAGTACACCACCAGGGGCTTCCCAGTGGCCGTTGTCGTCCCGCCTGATCACGAGAACGCGATCATCGTCACGCACTACGATGCCGGCGACACTGACCGAGTGCTTAGGCGAGGTTGCCATTTCTGGGGTCCTCCTTGTTCGATGCCGGCAGAAGAGACACGGGTTGACTGGCTTCCTAGACTAGTCGTCTAGGCATGTGATGGAAGGCCAGCGGGTGCTGCAACTTGGACAAATCGACAGAGCCGATGACAAGCCGCCATATCGGCAGATCGCGGGCATGTTGCGAGAAGCGATCCGTTCCAACCGGCTAGCTCCCGGGGAACGACTGCCGTCTGAGACGGAACTTATCGAGCATTTCGGTGTGGCACGCATGACGGTAAGACAAGCTGTGCAGGAGCTTCGTTCCGAGGGACTGGTCGTCTCGCAGCATGGCCGCGGGGTGTTTATTCGCCCGACGCCCCCCATCCGCCGGCTCGCGTCGGATCGATTCGCGCGACAGCATCGCGCGGCAGGCAAGGCGGCGTTTACCGTCGAGGCCGAGAAATCGGGTTACTCGCCGCAAGTCGACAATATTGCGGTGAGCCGCGAGAAGCCGAATTCGTTTGTAGCGGAACGACTTCGATTATCACCGGACGATGACATCGTCGTGCGATCGCGCCGCTACCTGGCGAATGGCCGACCGGTTGAAACGGCGGTCTCCTTCATCCCGGCTGCTTTCGCCGAAGGCACGAGGATCGAGCAGGTGGACACTGGGCCCGGGGGCATCTACGCCCGACTGGAAGAGAATGGCCACGTACTCGGTCACTTCACCGAGGAGGTCGCAGCCCGAATGCCCACTCCCGAAGAACGGCGGCAACTGGAACTCGAACCAGGCGTTCCCGTATTGACAGTGCTGCGAACCGCATATGACGCGAATGACGTGGCGGTTGAGGTCTGCGACACGGTGAAAGTTGCTTCCGCCTACCTGCTCGAATACGAGTTCCCGGCCCGCTGAGCCCAAAGTCTTCGATCAACTGGGCGTCGACCGTTGCACTCCTCTAGACGACTATGTAACCTCAACTTGTCTAGAGCAGTTCTCATGAAAGGTCGACAAATGTCTGTGCCGAAATGGCTCAAGGTGTCACACCAGCAGGTTTTCCCACGCAAAGCGTTTGTGGTGTCCGACGTGACGGCGGTGATCGATTACGAGCGGTCGACGAAGGACAACAAGGTCCAGGCGACTGATCGAGAATCAGGCGCTCCGTTGTGGCAGGTCGAAGTCCTCGACGGCGACCCGACAGCTAGTAAGCGAGCGCGCACTCTCACCGTCAAGTTCGCAACGCCCAAGCAGCCTGTGTGCCCACCGAACACTGCCGGAATGCCCTTCACACCAGTGATTTTCGAGGAACTATACATATTGCCGTACGTAGACCGTTCGAGCGAATCCGGCCGCATCGCGTGGTCGTTTCGGGCCTCGGGTATGACTGCGGACACCGGCAAGGCGGGGTCCTCAGCGGGAGACCGGGTGTCAGCATGAGTCCGTACGACCCCGTAGTACCTAGCGATCCGTATTCGATTCCAGATCCCGACGCCGGCATCGACTTCTTTGACCTCACGCACCTGCTGGCGGTCGGCGCCATGTGGCTCATTGCGGTGATCGGCGTGGTCGCCGTTTCGCTCGTCGTTTGGAGAGTGCGTTCCCCCGCCACATTTGGGCGTTATGTTGCAACACCAGCATGTCGGGCCCGATGGCTGATCTGGGCATCGATCTCCTGGCCACGGGTTGCCAAGGCCTGCGGGTTGTCGACTCCCGAGCACGTCACACGCACGGACGCACAGGGCAAGAGCAGGACGAGGACAGTTTGGACTCATCCTCGCCTTCTCGGGGTGAGCATGTTCGGCGACTGCCTACGGATGACAGTCCGAACACGGACCGGCCAGACGGTGGACGACCTCGAAAACGCGGTCCCCGCAATTCGTGACGCTGTCGGGGCGCATTCCGCCCGCTCGACACTGATCGGCCCCGGCACGGTTCGCGTGGAATTCGTTATGAAACAATGCCTTTCAGAGGCAGAGACCGCTGCATTCCCAACCAGCGTCGAGCCGACGGGCGTCGAGGTCGGCCGGCGTGAGAATGGGTCGGCATGGACTCTGCGCGTCGCCGGCCTGCACACCCTCACTGTTGGGTGCTCGGGTGCGGGCAAGGGCTCCGTTTTTTGGGGCATTGCAGGCGGATTAGGCCCAGCCATCAAGGCGGGAACCGTGCGGCTGTTCGCCGTGGATCTCAAGTACGGGATCGAAGTGTCAGTCGGGTCTGCACTATTCAGCGGCATTGCGACGACCGAGGCCAACGCCGCGAGACTGCTGACCAACTTGGAGGAGCTACTAGACAGCCGCGGTCGCAGGATGGCCGGCCGAGCGCGTTCGCACACACCGAGCACCGCCGAACCGCTCGTCGTGCTGCTCATCGATGAATTCGCGGGCTTGACCGCATACATGACGGACGCGGCACTGAGGAAGCAAGTTGCGGGCTCACTCTCACGCATCCTGACAAAGGGTAGGGCTGTAGGCATCGTGGTCGCCGCATTCATGCAGGACCCTCGCAAGGAGATTCTGCCCATGCGCGGGTTGTTCACCCAAACCGTCGCACTGCGGCTGCGCTCACGCGACGAAGTCGCCATGGTCTTGGGTGACGGCCTCGCCGACGCCGCCCCCGCGCATCGGATCAACCCAAATGAGCCTGGTACCGGATACGTCATCGCCGAAGACGGGTCAACGATGCGAGTACGCGCCGACTTCTGGCCCGATTCGCTAATCCGTTCTGTCGCACAAGAATACGGGCCTACAAGCTCAAGTCGCGCTGGTTCAGCAGAGAACTGAGGACATCGGCATGACAACCCTCGGCATCAAAACCAGCGCCACCGCGACAGCGACCTTTCCAGAGCTTCTAACAGCGGAGCAGGTGGCCGAGCTGCTTGGCGTGTCCGCTGCGACGGTGAGTCGATGGGGCGCATTGCGCGAACACGGCGCAGACGTGGGACCGCCCTGCTACACGCTATCTGATCGCGTAAGACGTTGGGACGCAGCTGAAGTCCGCGCATGGCTTCGTAAGGTGCGTCGCTAAGTGGCCGGATCGGTCCCGCGCGGTATCCGAAAGCGGATCAATTCGGCCGGTCTGCCGCGCTATCAAGTGCGCTACCTGGTGCGTGATTCAGACTCCCCGTCGGGATGGGCTGAGACGTCGTCGACGTTCGCCACCTTGCGAGAAGCGCGGGCATTCAAGGCCGACCGGGATGGCGAAGCGGCGATCGGCGCCAGACGCTTCGACCCCCGACTTGGCCGGGCCAAACTCGCCGCTGTCTGGACGCAATACAGCGCGTTGAAACGCCCCGCAGTGTCGCCCAAGACCTGGAGCGGCTACACCCAGCATTGGGAACTACGCATCAGTCCGCGTTTCGGCCACGTCCCGGTTGATGAAATCAGCCGAAAGGATATACAGCAATTCATCGATTCCATGACCGTCGGTCCCTGGGCCAAACTCGCCACGCTGCGGCTGCTGCGGTCGATTCTCGACATGGCGCGCGAGGACGGTCGAATCCACAGCAACCCGGCTGACGGGGTGTCATCCGGGCGGATACCCACCCGAGAACGCCACCGCTATCTGACCGCCACCGAAGTCGCCGCCCTGGCAGCCGCATGCGGCGACCACGGCGACGTGGTGATCATCCTCGCCTTCACCGGCCTGCGCTGGTCCGAACTCGTCGGCCTGCGGGTCGGCGACATCGACCTAACTGCGCGTCGGCTCTATGTCCGCCAGGCCGCGCCAGAAGTGGAAGGCCGGATCATCGTCGGGCCGCCAAAAACTCGCGCCGCCGCCCGAACCGTCCCACTCCCCCAAATCGTCATCGACGCGCTCAAACCAAGGATCGATAATCGCGCGCCCACAGAACATGCAATCACCTCGCCAAATGGCGGGTTCCTCAGATCAAACAACTGGCGCCGGCATACCGACTGGAACGAAGCCCTAAAGAAAACCGGACTGGTGCCGCTGACGATTCACGACCTGCGCCACACCTACGCCAGCCTGGCCCGGGCCTCCGGCGCCGACCTCCGCTACGTCCAGAAGACGATGGGGCACTCGACGCCGACCGTCACCGCGAACATCTACAGCGACCTCTATTCAGACGAACTCGACCACGTAGCCACGAATCTCGACCGGCTTCAGGACGTCGCCAAAAACCGGGCGAACGGACAGGAACCGGACACACCGAACCATCCATAGAGTGCCATCACCGCGTCCGTGCAGCTCAAGACTGGTGGCCAGGGGCGGGATCGAACCGCCGACCTTCCGCTTTTCAGGCGGACGCTCGTACCAACTGAGCTACCTGGCCGGAAGGCACCGTGCCGCTGAAGTGCCTCACAACATAAGCGACCCTGACGGGACTCGAACCCGCGACCTCCGCCGTGACAGGGCGGCGCGCTAACCAACTGCGCCACAGGGCCTTGCTCTTACTCCGCGTTGCCGCGTCGCACGTACCCCCAACGGGATTCGAACCCGTGCTACCGCCGTGAAAGGGCGGCGTCCTAGGCCACTAGACGATGGGGGCCAGAACCGAATCTCTTCGGGGGTACTCACAACGTGGTTCGTTGGAGCCACGCTAGCTTAGGGCACCGGGGGCCGAATCCTCAAACGAGGACCCAGTACTCTGGTCCGTCGCCGCCCCTATAGCTCAGTTGGTAGAGCTACGGACTTTTAATCCGCAGGTCCTAGGTTCGAGTCCTAGTGGGGGCACCAGGAGCCGTTTGTATCTCGGCTGATGTTTTACGTCTACTTCGGCTAATGCACGCCTTCGAACGAGGCGTTGAGCTATACCGATCGGTGTACTACCGAGCCCTGGAACTCCTAGAAATTAGGGCGCCTCGGCGCAAAAGTCGTCAAGGCGCTGGAGACGACCCCCGCGTCGGTGCGGGTCGGCTTCACCGACTGACGTCGAACCGCTGCACTCGATCGCACATTGGGTACCCGGGGCCGATGAAGGGCTTATCCCGTCGCTCGTTTGGGCTACTCGCGGCCGGCGCCAGCGCCGCCGGCATAGCGTCCGCTTGCACCTCGAAGCGCGAAGGGCCACCGCCGCCGACGGGACCAGCCGTCGGCTACGTGCTGTCGCACGAGCAATTCACCACCACCCAGCTCGTCGACCAGGCTCAGGCGGCCGAGCGAGCCGGGTTTCGTTACCTGTGGGCCAGCGACCATCTGCAGCCCTGGCAGGACAATGAGGGCCATTCGATGTTTCCGTGGATCACGCTCGCGCTCGTCGGTCAGCACACCAACGTCCCCTTCGGCACTGGCGTGACGTGCCCCATCTACCGCTACCACCCCGCCACCGTCGCGCAGGCCTTTGCGTCACTGGCGGCGCTTTATCCAGGCCGGGTTTTTCTCGGCGTCGGCACCGGCGAGCGGCTCAACGAGCAAGCGGCCACCACCCAATTCGGGCCCTACCGGGAACGTCACGACCGATTGATCGAAGCTATCCAACTCATCCGCCAGCTGTGGGGTGGCCAACGAATGTCTTTCCAGGGCAGTTACTTTCAGACCAACCAGCTCAAGCTCTACGACTTACCCCCGACGACCCCACCGATCTTGGTCGCCGCCGGCGGTCCCAAAAGCGCACGGCTCGCGGGCCGGTACGGCGACGGCTGGATCACCGAGGCCGGAGACGTCAGAAACCCGAAGCTAGTGACGGCATTCAACGCCGGAGCGCACGAAGCGGGCCGCGACCCCGCGACGATGACCAAACGGGCTGAGATGTTCGCGGTCGTCGGCGACCACAACGACATCACACAGGGCGCGGAACTGTGGCGGTTCACCGCTGGCGCAGTCGACCAACCAAACCCGGTCGGCATTCAACAAGCGGCCCAGACCAATCCGCTCGACAAGGTGATAAAGGGCTGGACCACCGGCACCGACCCCGCTACCCACGTCAAAGCCGTGCAGGACGTCCTCGATGCCGGTGCGACACCATTCGTGCACTTCGCGCAGCGGGATCCGCTCACCGCGATCGAGTTCTATCGCACCGCGGTGCTGCCGCGTCTGCGCTAGCGAATCAGCCCTTCACGGCGTTCAGGTACGTGATGTCGCCGAAGGCTTGCGCGATCTCGTCGTCGGCGTACTGGAAACCATTGGCCGCGTGCATCTCGGCGACAGGGCGATGCTGCACCTGCCAGCCTCGCTTGATCAGGTCTTCGATGATGTGGCTGCGCTCGTAGTGATAGACGAGCTCGTCGAAGTCGACTTGGAAACCCAGCTCGGTCATCCGGTCGTGGTGAGCACGCCAGCGCGGGTCCTTGAAAATCGTTGTGTCAGGGACGAATTCGCAGGCGACCTGGCTAGTGGGAGCACTGAGCGCGGTGATATTGCCGAACAGCGCATCCTGCGCCTCTGGCGGCAGGTACACCACCAGACCCTCGGCGCTCCACGCCGACGGCGCCTCCGGATCGAACCCTGCCTCCCGCAGCGCCGCGGGCCAGTCGTCGCGCAGATCGACGGCGACGGTACGACGCTGGGCGGTCGGCTCCGCGCCGAGGTCTCGAAGCGTGGACGTCTTGAACTCGATGACGTCCGGCAGGTCCACCTCGTAGACCACGGTGCCGTCCGGCCACGGCAGACGGTAGGCCCGCGCATCCAGGCCGGCCGCGACGATCACCGCCTGCCGGATGCCGGTGCGGGTCGCCTCGATGAAGTAGTTGTCGTAGAACCGCGTCCGCACCGCCATCCCGCGGGCCATCCGCGCCGGGTCGAACCCGGCGTAGTCGCCGACCGGGATCTCGCCGTTGACCAGCCGCGTGTAGACGTCGATGCCGACCGCGCGGACCAGCGGCGCGGCGAACGGGTCGTCGATGTAACCCGCATCGGACGACAGCGCCCGCTGGGCGGCAACCATGGTTGCCGTCGCACCGACGCTCGACGCAAGATCCCAGCTGTCGCTTTCGCTGCGTATGGACACCAGCACTCCCCCCATCGACGGTGAAATTAATATAGAACAGCTAGTTATTTGCTCGGCCTAGGGATGGAGGACTCCGGCATGGACTTCGCGCAGCGAACCATCGATCTGGCTCGGCGTAATGTCGAGGAAGGCGGCCGGCCATTCGCGACCGTAATCGTCAAAGACGGTGAAATCCTGGCCGAGAGCGCCAATCAGGTTGCGCAGAGCCATGATCCGACGGCTCACGCCGAGATCCTCGCCATCCGCGAGGCCTGCGTGAAGCTGGGCACCGAGCACCTGCGCGGCGCCACCATCTACGTGCTGGCCCACCCGTGTCCGATGTGCCTGGGCTCGCTGTATTACTGCTCGCCCGACGAAGTTGTGTTTTTGACCCAGCGCGACCAATACGAGCCCTACTACGTCGACGACCGCGACTACTTCGAGCTGGCGACGTTCTACGACGAGTTCCGCAAGGACTGGCAGCAGCGGCGACTGCCGATGCGCTACGACCCGCGTGACGAGGCGATCGACGTCTACCGCGAATGGAACGAGCGCAACGGCGGCAGGAGGCCTTAGACGTTAGGGCAGTAGTGCTTTGGATCGCCCCGCTCATCGAGCGGCGGCAGGTTGCGGGGCGGAGTATGCACCAGCGGAGTATCGACGGGAATCCGGCCGCGCGCGCGGTCGAAGCCGGCCCGGGCCCGCGGGTGCTTGCGGTAGCGCGGCGGCACGACGGCAAACACCAGCCGGACCAGGTCGCCGAAGCGGCGGTGCAGCCATTCGTCGCGGCGTGACCAGCTGTAGCCCATCAGCTTGCGCACCGGCGGGTCGTAGAGACCGACCGTGACCCACACGAAGAACGGGTGAAGCAACTTGCGCTGCAGCGCCCACACCGGATCCGGAATCCATTCCGCGAAAGGCGGTTTCGGCAACTCGGCCAAGTTGAGCACCTCGCGGGCGGCGAAGTTGTTCTCCAGCACCTCGCTGCACATGTGGTCCCAGTAGACCTGGAACTCCTCCCAGGTCTTCGGAACCGGCCGCATGCTCATGCCGTACATCCGGTACCACTCGACATGCTCGTCGAACAGTTGACGCTTCTGCTCTTCGGTGAGACCGCCGCAGAACCGTTCGGCCACATGAATCGTGCCGACAAAGAACGTCGAGTGGGCCCAATAGAAGACGTCCGGGTTCAGCGCGTGATAGCGGCGACCCTGAGCATCGGTGCCCTTGATCTCGATGTGGTAGTCACGGACCTCGGCTCCCGTGGTCGGTGCGCGGTCGCCGTCGAACACCACGCCGCCGATCGGGTACAACGACCGCAGCAAGCGCGGCCACCGCTCACGGAAGAACGTCGAGTGCTCTTCGACCGCCGCCCCGAGTTGCGGATGCATGTTCTGCATCGACCCTGCCCAGGGGCCCTGCAGCATGCCGCGCCAATCGCCGAAGTATCGCCAGGTCAGCGAGTCGGGGCCGAGCGGCCGCGGCGGCGCCTCGTATCCCAGCGGCGAAACCGGGCAACCCGACGCAACCGTCGACGCCTCAGACGTATCTTGAGTCACTGGCGATATTCCTGTCGGTATCAAGCAAACTGACTACGTGCGTTGTCAACTGCGAGTCTAGGAGGGCCGTGCCGTCCGGTCAACGTTCGCGGCGCTGGTCTGGCGTCCCGCTGGAGGATCGCCAGGCCCTGCGACGCGAGGAACTCATCGCCGCCGGCGTGCAACTTCTCGGCGAGGCGAGCGGTCCGGCGGTGACCGTGCGGGCCGTGTGCCGACAGGCTGAGCTGACCGAACGCTACTTCTACGAAAGCTTCGCCGACCGCGACGAGTTCGTCCGGGCCGTCTACGACGACGTCTGCTCCCGGGCGATGACGGCGCTGATGTCCGCCGCGACTCCGCGCGAGGCCGTCGAACGGTTCGTCGCGCTGATGGTCGACGACCCGGTGCGCGGGCGGGTACTCCTCCTGGCCCCGGCGGTCGAACCGGTGCTGGTTCGGTCGGGCGCGCAATGGATGCCCAACTTCATCGACCTGTTGCAGGGCAAGCTAACCCAGATCGGCGACCCGGTGCGCCAGAAGATGGTGGCGACTAGCCTGATCGGCGGCCTGACCGCGTTGTTCACCGCCTACCTGGACGGACGCCTGACGGCCAGCCGCGAACAGTTCATCGACTACTGCGTCGACATGCTGCTCAGCAGGGCCTCGACAGGCTGACCCCGACCCCGCGGACACGTAAATATCGCGGCCGATCGAAACTTGATGTCACCGACGTACACAGATATATTGACTGAAACCGTCAGACACAGATAACTGGGAGGTGTGCTGTGCCAGATCCTAAGGACCTGGACCTGCTGCGTGAACTCGAGCCGGTTGTCGAGAAGTACATGAACCGCCACGAGAGCGTGCACAAGCCGTGGAACCCGCACGACTACATCCCGTGGTCGGACGGCAAGAACTTCTACGCGCTCGGCGGCCAGGACTGGGAGCCTGGACAGTCCAAGCTGACCGATGTCGCGCAGGTCGCCATGGTGCAGAACCTGATGACCGAGGACAACCTGCCGTCGTATCACCGTGAGATCGCGATGAGCATGGGCATGGACGGCGCGTGGGGCCAGTGGGTCAACCGTTGGACCGCCGAGGAGAACCGGCACGGCATCGCGCTGCGCGACTACTTGGTCGTCACCCGCGCGATCGACCCCATCGAGCTGGAGAAGCTCCGCATGGAGGTGGTGAACCGCGGCTTCAGCCCGGGCCAGAACCGCCAGGTCCGCGACGATCTGTTCTGCGACAACCTGTTCGACTCGATCGTCTACGTCACGTTCCAGGAACTCGCCACCCGCATCTCGCACCGCAACACCGGCAAGGCCTGCAACGAGCCGATCGCCGATCAGCTGCTGGCGAAGATCTCGGCCGACGAGAACCTGCACATGATCTTCTACCGTGACGTCACCGAGGCCGGCTTCGAGATCGAGCCGGATAAGGCGATGCGCTCGTTGCACAAGGTGCTGCACAACTTCCAGATGCCGGGCTATCAGGTGCCCGAATTCCGCCGCAAGGCCGTGATGATCGCCGTCGGCGGCGTCTACGACCCGCGCATCCACCTCGACGACGTGGTGATGCCCGTCCTGAAGAAGTGGCGGATCTTCGAGCGGGAAGACTTCAGCGGCGAGTCGGCCCGGCTGCGCGACGAACTGGCGGTCCTGATCAAGGAGCTCGAAGTGTCGTGCGACAAGTTCGAGATCTCCAAGCAGCGTCAGCTCGACCGCGAGGCTCGCACCGGTAAGCGCGTCACCGCCGAGGAGCTGCATCACACCGCGGGCACGCTGACGCTCAGCCGACGGTAGCCCGTCGTGCGGATCGGACCCATCGAACTGGCCAGTCCAGTAGTGCTGGCACCCATGGCCGGCGTGACGAACGTTGCCTTCCGGACCTTGTGTCGGGAGCTCGAGCAGCAGCGCGTCGGCACGGTCAGCGGACTGTACGTCTGCGAGATGGTGACTGCGCGTGCCTTGGTCGAGCGGCATCCGGTCACCATGCACATGACGACCTTTTCCGCCGACGAGACGCCACGGTCCTTGCAGCTCTACACCGTTGACCCGGCCACCACGTACGCGGCGGTCAAGATGATCGCCGACGAGAACCTCGCCGATCACGTCGATATGAATTTCGGCTGCCCGGTCCCCAAGGTCACTCGTCGTGGCGGTGGGGCCGCGCTGCCCTATAAGCGGCAACTGTTCGGCCAGATCGTCGCCGCGGCCGTCCGCGGCACCGAGGGCACCGACATCCCGGTGACCGTGAAGTACCGGATCGGGATCGACGACGAGCACCACACCCACCTCGAAGCCGGCAAGATCGCCGAGTCCGAAGGCGCAGCGGCGGTGGCACTGCATGCCCGCACGGCCGCCCAGCGCTATTCCGGAACCGCGGACTGGGAACAGATCGCCCGGCTCAAGCAACACGTGCGGACCATCCCCGTGCTGGGCAACGGCGACATCTTCGAGGCCAACGACGCGCTGGCAATGATGGCGATGACCGGGTGCGACGGCGTGGTGATCGGCCGCGGCTGCTTGGGCCGGCCGTGGTTGTTCGCCGAGCTGTCGGCGGCGTTCACGGGAAGCGCGGCCCCGACGCCCCCCACTCTGGGTGAGGTCGCGAACATCATTCGGCGGCACGGCGAGCTGCTCAGTGCACACTTCGGCGAAGACAAAGGCATGCGTGACATGCGCAAACACATCGCTTGGTACTTGCATGGCTTTCCCGCCGGCTCGGACGTGCGGCGCGCGCTGGCCCTGGTCAAGACCCTCGACGAGCTCGATCGGCTGCTGGACAAGCTCGATGGAGACATCCCGTTTCCGAGTGCGGCGAGCGGGCCGCGCGGCCGGCAGGGCTCACCGGCGCGGGTGGCGCTACCCGAGGGCTGGCTGGCCGATCGTGACGACTGCACGGTTCCGGCCGGCGCCGACGTGATGCACTCGGGCGGCTAGCCTCCACCTCTATCGATACCCTCCTGAGATCGCGTTTCCGGTTGGGTCTCTATACGATGTGGATCTTGTTGCATCATGCGCCGGTGGCCGAGACCGGAGCCATCATCGCAGCACGGCTGTACAGGCACGACGCGACCGCGACGGTTGCGCTGCACTGAGGTGCGCGCGCGAAGTTTCACCAGATTCGGAGGCCGGTAGGACATGAGTGACGGCGATTCAGCCACTCACGGCCCCGACGCCGACGACATAGGACTTACCGGAACGCCGCCGGGTTCGCGCGGCGCCGCGCCGTGGGAACGGTTCGGCACCGCCCCGACGGCCACCATTGTCCATCAATGGGTCGGCCCGTCAGCGATGCGCGAACCCGTTGAATCCACTGCGCCGCTCGATCCCGCCGACCACGGCAATGGCAACGGCAGTCACGACACCTCCGGAAACCACGCTGAAGGCGGCCTCAGCGTCGCGGAACTGATCGCCAAGATCGGTGGAGCCGCCACCGATCGCCCCCGCCGTCACCATGCCGCCCCGGACACCGAGACGAACGAACCCGCGCCGTCCGCGGATCAACCGGAGGACTACAACCCGTACGAGCTGCTCAGCCCGGCGGACTACTCCGATGAGCTGCCCAATTTGGATGCCATTCGCCGCGTCGCGGTGCTGGGAGACACCGACGCCGAGAAGACGACGGTCTTACCGGCCGCACCCGCAAACCTGCTCGAGACCACGGATGACGACGACGTCGCGCCCGAGCGGAAACGCAAGCCCAAGCCGAAGCGGCGCAAACACGGCGGGCTGATGCTCGCCGGCCGCATGGCAGTGGCCACCACCGCCGCGGCGGCGCTCGCGATGACCGGCGGCGCTTACCAGTGGAGCACGTCGAAAAACCACCGACTCAACACCGTCAGCGCGCTGGACCCGGGCTCGCACGACATCGTCGACGCCAACGCCCAGTACGGCGACGAAGACTTCCTGATTGTCGGCATGGACTCCCGCGCCGGGGCGAACGCCAACATGAACGTCGGCACCACCGAGGACGCCGGCGGTGCCCGCTCGGACACCATCATGCTGGTGAACATCCCGGCCAACCGTAAACGCGTTGTGGCCGTGTCCTTTCCGCGTGATCTGGCGATCACGCCGATCCAGTGCGAGGCATGGAATCCCGACACCGGCGAATACGGTCCCATCTATGACTCGGACACCAAGAAGTGGGGCCCCAAGAACGTCTACACCGAGACGAAGCTCAACTCGACGTTCTCGTTCGGCGGCCCGAAATGCTTGGTCAAAGAGATCCAGAAGCTGTCCGGGCTGAGCATCAACCGGTTCATCGCGGTCGATTTCGCCGGGTTCGCGAAGATGGTCGACGCGCTCGGCGGCGTCGAGGTGTGCAGCACCACCCCGCTGAGGGACTACGAGCTCGGCACCGTGCTGGCCCACGCCGGCCGGCAGCTGATCGACTCCAAGACCGCACTGAACTACGTGCGCGCCCGCAACATCACGACCGAGAACAACGGTGACTACGGCCGCATCAAACGTCAGCAGCTGTTCCTGTCCTCGCTGCTGCGATCGCTGATCTCCAAGGAGACGTTCCTCTCGCTGAACAAGCTGAACAGCGTCGTGAACATGTTCATCAGCAACAGCTACGTCGACAACATCAAGACCAAAGACCTTGTCCAACTTGGCCAGTCGGTACAGGGCATGAACGCCGGCCACGTCTCGTTCGTAACCGTGCCCACCGGAATCACCGACGAGAACGGCGACGAGCCGCCGCGGACCGCTGACATGCGGGCGTTGTTCGACTCGATCATCAACGACGACCCGTTGCCCGGTGAGAACAACATGAACGCCACCTCGAGCCCGCCGACCACGACAGCGAACAGCAAGGCTCAGTCCAGCCGGTCCGCCGATCCGCACCCCGAGCACCTGCAGGCCGTCGCCGCGGCGCCACAAGACGTCACCGTGCAGGTATCCAACTCCACTGCCAAGTCCGGCCTGGCCGGGACGGCGAGCAGCCAGCTGAAGCGCCGCGGCTTCCGGGTGAAGTCACCCGACGACTACCCGAGCCCCCTCAAGACCACCAAGGTGCTGTACTCCCCGGGCAACGAGCAAGCCGCCGCCACCGTCGCGGGATCGTTCCCGAACTCCAAAGTCGAGCGGATCACCGGAACCGGGCAGGTGGTGCAAGTGGTTCTCGGATCAGATTTCACCGCCGTCGGGTCGCCCCCGGCGGCCGGTTCGCCGGTCAGCTTGCAGGTCGAGCGCAACGCCAGTAGCCCGGCCAGCAAACTTCCCGACGACCTAACCGTCACCAACGCCGCCGACACCCACTGCGAATAGCCCGACCCGCGCCGAAAAGCAGGTCAACCCGCATTCACCGCGATTTCACGCGTCACTTTGGGGCGGTTAATGCCAGTCCGGAGATTCGGAACGTACCCTTGCTGGTATGCGCACCGCCTACCACGAGCAGCTCTCGGAGCTGTCCGAACAGTTGGGAGCGATGTGCGGGCTGGCCGGCGAGGCGATGGAGCGGGCAACGCAGGCACTGCTGCAGGCCGACCTGGTACTCGCCGAGCAGGTCATGTCCGACCACGAAAAGATCGCCGAGCTGAGCGCGCACGCCGAGGAGAGCGCGTTCGTGCTGCTGGCCCTGCAGGCGCCGGTCGCCGGCGATCTGCGCGCCATCGTGGGCGCCATCCAGATGGTCGCCGACATCGACCGCATGGGGGCGCTGGCCTTGCACGTCGCCAAGATCGCCCGCCGACGTCACCCGCAGAAGACGCTGCCTGAGGAAGTCAACGGCTACTTCGCCGAAATGGGGCGGCTCGCAGTCGAATTGGGTAACAGCGCGCAAGAAGTGCTGCAGTCGCGCGACCCAGAGAAGGCCGCCCGCATCCGCCAAGAAGACGACGCGATGGACGACCTGCACCGCCACTTGTTCACGGTGTTGATGGACCGGGAATGGAAGCATGGCGTGGCCGCGGCCGTCGACGTGACGCTACTCGGCCGCTTCTACGAGAGATTCGCCGACCACGCCGTGGAGGTGGCCCGCCGGGTCATTTTCCAGGCCACCGGACATCTCCCCGAAGACGCGTCCGTCGCCCCACAAAGCTAGGTCTAACTCAGCCGAAGCGACCGGAGATGTAGTCCTCGGTGGCCTTCTGCGTCGGGTTGGAAAAGATCTTCTCGGTGTCATCGATCTCGATCAGTCGACCCGGCTTGCCGACCCCCTCGAGGTTGAAGAACGCGGTGTGGTCGCTGACCCGCGCCGCCTGCTGCATGTTGTGCGTGACGATCACGATGGTGTACTCCTGCTTGAGTTCTGCGATCAGATCCTCGATCGCCATCGTGGAAATCGGGTCCAGCGACGAGCAGGGCTCGTCCATCAGCAGCACGTCGGGTTGCACGGCGATCGCCCGCGCGATGCACAGCCGCTGCTGCTGACCGCCGGACAGCCCGCCGCCGGGCCGATCCAGCCGGTCCTTGACCTCGTCCCACAGGTTTGCCCCACGCAGCGCGTACTCCGCGGTGTCGTCGAGCAGCTTGCGATTGCGCACGCCCTGCAGCTTCAGACCGGCTACCACATTGTCGCGAATCGACATGGTGGGGAACGGGTTTGGCCGCTGGAACACCATCCCGATCGCGCGCCGCACCCCGACCGGGTCGATGCCGGAGCCGTAGATATCGTCGTCGTCGAGCAACACTCTGCCCTGCATGCGCGCCCCGGGCGTCACCTCGTGCATCCGGTTCAGCGTCCGCAGCACCGTCGTCTTACCGCACCCCGACGGACCGATGAACGCCGTCACGCTGCGCGGCAGCACCGACAGTGAGACGTCGGCGACCGCCTGGAACGCGCCGTAGAAAATGTTGACCTCTTTGAGGTCCAACCGCTTAGCCATCGGAATTCCTGCCTGACCACTTGGGAGCAAAGACTCGTGAGACGACTCTGGCCACCAGGTTAATGACGGCAATCAGCGTGATCAGCGTCAGGGCGGCGCCCCACAGCCGATTGGTGGGAATCACACTGGTGCCGGCCCCCGCCGACGTTTGGTCGTACATCATGCCTGGCAACGACCCCATGAAGCCGCCGAAGATGTTGAAGTTCATCGCCTGCGAGTAGCCGACCAGGACCAGAAGTGGAGCGGTCTCGCCCATCACCCGGGCGAGCGCCAGCAGGATCCCGGTGATGATGCCGGACATCCCGGCCGGCAGCACGATCTTGGTGATCGTCCGCCAATTCGGCACGCCCAGTGCGTAACTCGCCTCGCGAAGCTCCACCGGGACGATATGCAGCATCTCCTCGGTGGTGCGGACGATCACCGGGATCATCAGCAGCACCAGCGCCAGCGACACCGCGAACCCGGATCGCGGAAGTCCCAGCGTGGCAATCAACAACGCATAGATGAACAGCGCGGCGACGATCGACGGCACACCGGTCAGGATGTCCACCATGAAGCTGGTCAGCTTGCCCATTGCGCTGTCGCCGGCGTACTCGACCAGGTAGATGGCGACGAACACCCCGATCGGTATGGAGATGGCCGCGCACACCAGTCCTTGCAACACCGTTCCGACGATCGCGTGGTATGCGCCGCCGCCGGCAATGAACGCCGTCATATCTGCTTGGGAATGTGTCCACCACACAGTGGATTTCACAGCGCCGAAGCCTTTGGCCACCACGGAGTACAGCAGCCAGATCAACGGGACCAGCGCCACCGCCACCGCGCAGGTGACCAAGACGGTGGCGACGGCGTCGGCTGCGCGTCGACGCCTGCTCACACCGGTGAAGCCACGCGCCTTGAGCGGCCGGTCCAGCAGCGACGTCATCGAACCGTCCTGCCCGCGACAGCGGCGCGCGCCATCGCGTTGACGACCAGGGTGAGCAGGAACAGCACCAGGCCGGCGGCGATATACGCCCCGGCCCGGTACTCGTTGTTGAAGTCGTAGGCGGTCGCGGCGATCTTGGTGGCGAAGGTGTAGCCGCCGTCGAACAACGACCAACCGAACGCCGCCTGCGTGCCGCGCAGGATTATGAGCAACGCGATGGTCTCGCCTAACGCGCGGCCCAGGCCCAGCATGGCTCCGCTGAAGTAGCCGGATCGCCCGAACGGCAATATCGCGGTCTTGACCACTTCCCAGCGGGTGGCGCCGAGCGCCAGCGCGGCTTCGATGTGACCCTGCGGCGTCTTCATGAAGACTTCGCGGGTCACCGCGGTGATGATCGGCAGGATCATCACCGCCAGCACGATTCCCGCGGTGAAAATCGTGCCGCCCCCGGATACCGACGCATTGCCCGTCGCGAACAGAAAGATCCCGCCCAGATGCTGGTTGAGCCATGTCGCGACCGGCCGCAACCGCGGAGCCAGCACGAAAAGCCCCCAGACCCCGTAGATGATCGACGGGACCGCCGCGAGCAGATCGACGATGTAGGCCAGCGGTCCGACAACTCTGCGTGGTGAGTACTGGGACAGAAAGATGGCGATTCCCAAAGCGATTGGCATCGCCAGCACCAGGGCGAACAACGCGACCATCATCGTCACCTGAAGGAGGTCGAACACCCCGAAGCGCATCGCCTCGGTGTTGGTGGTCGACCAGTTACCGCCGAAGGTGAAGAAGTTGACCCGGTTGCGCGACAGCGCGGGAATGGCACGCATCAGCAGGAACAGCCCGATCGCAGCGATCAAGACGATGATCAGCGCGCCAGAGCTTTCCGCCAGGCCGCGAAAGATTCGGTCGCCGCGACTGCGTTTGACCACGCCCCAGCCAAGAGGGGTAGGAGTGAGCCGGCGCGACGCATCGGCGAGGACTCGACCCGGGCCGGTGTCGGCCGAATTCGGTGTCGTCACGGTAGCCCCATCAGTCGTCAGCCCTGGACAAGAGGGTAGTCACCGTATTGCGCCGATCGCTGTCAGCAGACGCTTTTTGAACTTGTCCGGCAGCGGGACGTAGCCGGCGCCCGACAGGCCCTCTTGGGCGTTGTCGGCGGCCACCGTCAGCAGCGACCGGACGGCGGCGCTGGTCGCGGCCTGGTAGCCCCTCGAGCAGACAATCTCGTAGGTGGCCATCACCAACGGGTAGGCACCCGCTTCCCGAGTGCGGTAGATCGACTTCAGATTCAGTTCCAAGTCGTCGCCGGGCCGAGCGAAGGTGGCGCCGTCGATGGCCTTGCGAGCCGAGTCGTCGGTGAGCTCGACCGCGCCGCCGCCGTCGTTGAGCCTGGCGTACGGCATTCCAGCCTGGTCGGCGAAGCCCTTCTCGACGTAGCCGATCGCACCGGGCGCGGAGTGCACCGCTTGGACGATCCCGGACGACTTCTGTGCGCCCTCTCCGACGCCGCCTTGGAACTCGCTGCCGGCGCCGCGGGTCCAGCTGTTTGGGGCGGCCGCGCCGAGGTATTTCTGAAAGTTGTCGGTGGTGCCCGAGGAATCCGACCGATAGATCGGCGAAATTCTGGTGTTGGGCAGCGACGTGCCCGGGTTGAGTTTGGCGATCGCCGGGTCGTCCCAGCTGGCGATCACGCCGCTGAAGATCTTGGCCAGCACGTCGGCGTTGACGACGAGCTGTTTGACGCCGTCGAGGTGGAACACGATCGCGATCGGACCGAATACGAGCGGCAGGTGCCAGGCGGGATTGCCGTTGCACCGGGCGGCGGCCGGCCCGATCTGGTCGCGGCTGAGCGGTGAGTCCGAGCCGGCGAAGTCGACGTGCTTGGCGATGAACTGCTCGCGTCCGGCGCCCGATCCGGTCGGGTTGTATGCCAGCTGCTTTCCGGGACACAGCTGCGACCAGTCCATGTTGAACAGGGCGATGGCGTTCTGCTGAGCGGTCGAACCTTCCGCGGTCAGGTCCTGCCTACCGTCGCAATTCACCGGGTGCGACGGCGCCGACAGTCCACGCAGGTTGCTGTCGCTGCCACAGCCGGCGGTCAAGCCGCCCGCGACGACGGCGAACGTCAGCGCTTTGCACAGCGCGTGGAGCTTCACCAATTTCGATTCCTCGGGGGATCTGTCCGCCAGCGGCCTGTCGGTTGCGACGCCGGGCACGCGCGAAACTATGCGTTGGCGGTTGACGGCGTGCGCCAGAATGGTGAACGCGGGGTGAACACGTCAGCGCCGCGCGTACGCGGTGTCGACGCTGTACTGCGAAAACCCCAGACGGCGGTAAGTACGCAGCGCCGCGGTGTTGTCCGACTCGACGTACAGCATCACGGTCGGATGATCAGCCCCACGCAGCTTGCGCGACAGATGCGCGATGCCGACCGCGGTCAGCACGCCACCCAGGCCACCGCCTTGAGCCGCAGGATCGACACCCACCACGTAGACCTCGCCGAGGCCGGCCTGGTCGAGGTGCACCTTCGTCCAGTGGAAGCCGAGGAGCTGACCAGTCTGTTCACTGAATGCCAGGAACAGGCCCTCGGGGTCGAACCACGGCTCGGCGCGTCGCTCGGCTAGTTCGACCTCGGTCCAGCCACCCTGCTCCGGATGCGTCGCGAACGCAGAGTTGTTGACGCGCAACAACTCTGCGTCGTCATCGCTGCCAGCGTAGGTCCGGATCAACACGCCCTCGGGCACTGTGGGTTCGGTGATCTCGTCAAGACTTCGACGCATCTGCATTAACTCCCGGACCGTCGTCAACCCCAGTGCCGACGCGGTAGCTTGCGCCGGCTCCAGCGTTCCGTGCGCCCAGAATCGGTTCGTGCCATCGGTTTTCGCCAGCGCGGCATGGATCATCGCCGAGCCGATTCCGCGCCGGCGCGCATCGGGGCGCACCACCAGTTCGGCCATCGCGGACTCGTCTCCCGCGGAGAGGTTCAGGTAGCCTCGGACGCCGTCGTCGTCGACGGCAACCAGATGTTGCGTGCGGTCGTGCGCCAGCTCGCGCAGCACCTGTTCGCCGACGGGTGCCACACCGTCGAATTCTGTTGCGGAAGCGATGATTTCACGGACTTGCCGCTGGTCATCGGCATTCAGCAGCGTGCGCCACTGCGGCGCCGTCACTGGCTGTGCAGCGGATCGGCCAGCGGCTGACTGTCGGCGTCGTCGTCCTCGCCGTCATCTGGGGTGATTTCGGTACTCGGCGGCCGGCCCCGGGTGGGGCGGACTGCTTTGTAACCCACGTTGCGGACCGTGCCGATCAACGCCTCGTACTCCGGGCCCAGCTTGGCTCGCAGTCGCCGAACGTGCACGTCGACGGTCCGGGTGCCGCCGAAGAAGTCGTAACCCCATACCTCGTGCAGCAACTGCGCGCGGGTGAACACCCGCCCGGCGTGCTGGGCGAGGTATTTCAACAGCTCGAACTCCTTATAAGTGAGGTCGAGGGGACGTCCCCGCAATCGGGCGGTGTACGTGCCCTCGTCGATCACGAGTTCACCCAGGCTGATCTTGCCGACACCCTCCTGGTCCTGCAGGTTGCCTCGCCGGCCGACGAGCAGCCGCAGCCTCGCGTCGATCTCGGCAGGGCCGGTGCCCGGCAGGAGGATCTCGTCCAATCCCCAGTCCGCGTTGACAGCCACCAACCCACCTTCGTTAACCACGACCACCACCGGGATCGACCGACCCGTCGAGCCCAGGAGACGGCACAGGCCACGCGCGGCCGGCAGGTCAAGGCGCGCATCGACGATCAGGATGTCCGCGCTGCCGGCTTCCAGCAACGACGAGACGTCAGGCGGTGCGGTGCGCAACGTGTGGGCGAGCAGCGACAAGGACGGCAGAACCACATCCGGATTCGGCTCAGGGGTCAACAGCAGCAGGTCCAAGCAAGCCCCTCCAGATTTCCGGGGAAAGGCGTCTCGCAAAATTCATGGCGAGATACGAAGTTTAACGGCCAGGTCACTAAACGATAGCTTGCAGCCAGGTCTTACGCGCGCTGACGATGCAGACCGGAACGGTCGCGATGCACGCCTCGGCGCGAGGGTAGGCCACAATATGCGGATGCGTAAGGCGCTGGTCGGGGCGGTGACGGTGCTGTCGTCGGTGACGGTGGTGGTGCTGGCTGCGG
Organism: Mycobacterium paraterrae; assembly: GCF_022430545.2. Lineage (NCBI taxonomy): Bacteria > Bacillati > Actinomycetota > Actinomycetes > Mycobacteriales > Mycobacteriaceae > Mycobacterium > Mycobacterium paraterrae. Next base: position 1,055,064 of record NZ_CP092488.2, read on the forward strand.
TCGGCGTCGACTTCGGGACCAGCATCTACGCCGAGTACCGGTTGGCGCGCGTGGTCCGCGAGACGGCCCACCTGGGCTTCGACCCGTTCGTCGCGATCATCGCCTTCCCGCTAATACCCCAAGCGATGCGCCACCGCTACGAGGACGTCGAGATCAAGGCCGGCGCGGTGGAGCGTCCCGTGATCGGCAAGGCCACGCTGGAAGCGACCATGCACTCGGTCGACCTAACCGACGCGTCGTGGCTGGTCAGACCGAATGCCAAGCTGCCCGTGGGCAAGCTGGAGAGCCGGATCATCATCGACTCGCTGCATTTAGGCCGCTACCTGGGCATTAGGGATTTGATCGTCGAGGCACCCGCCAAAGACACCAACACCGCCAGCGGCGGAACCACCGAGTCCGGCATCTCGGGCAGTCACGACCTGGTGTTCAGCGGCACACCGAAAGCCTTCGGCAAACGGGTCAGCGTCGCCGTCGACCTGTCTATGGCCGGCGATGACAACACCACGTTGGTGTTCACCCCTACCGGCATCCTCACCGGACCGAACACCGCAAATCAGAACGTGCCGAATGACAAGCGCGACGCCGTGCTGGCCGCGTTCGCCGGGAGATTGCCCGACCAGAAATTGCCGTTCGGGGTCGCGCCGACCACCGAGGGTGCCCGGGGCTCGGACGTCATCATCGAAGGCATCACCACGGGACTAACGATCATGCTCGACGGGTTCAATCGAGCATGATGCGCCCCGACAACGAGGCACAGCGCGGTAATGAAGAGGAGCGGCGCCAATGACTGCAGCAGTGGTCGCAGTACTCGTGGCTCTGGTCGGGGCAGCGATCATCGGCTGGTTGATGACGCGCCGATCCGGCGCCGTCCAAGCGACCAACCCGGAGGCATCCGAAGACATCGACACCACCGACCTGGGCCTGTCTTCCCAGGGCCCGACTGTCGTGCATTTCAGCGCATCGTGGTGCGGACCCTGCACCCAGGTGCGCCGCGTGGTCAACCAGGTCTGTGACAACCTCGGACAAGTTGCGCACGTCGAGATCGATATGGACGCCAATCCCAGCGCGGCGCGGCGACTTTCGGTGCTGTCGTTGCCGACGACCTTCATCTTCGACGCCGACGGTCGGCAGCGCTACCGCAGTTCCGGCGTGCCGAAGGCAGACGACCTGCGCTCGGCGTTGACGCCGCTATTGGCTTCATGACGTCGGCATTGGGTAAGCTGCATGGCGTGTCCGCCCGCGTCGAGCTCATGCTCACCAATCGCCGCGCAGTTGTACTGTGCCGCGCCGCGGGCTGCTGCTGTTGTTGTAGCTGCTGAGTAGCCGCGCCTTCTCGCGCCGCGCTCGGAGCAACCAGAAACCCCGTGGCGCGCGCCGCCACAAAGTCGTGCATAGGCAAATCAGGAGCAGCATCATGTCGGAGACCAAGACCCCCGATCAGGTCGACGTTCGCGGACCACGCTTCGCGGCGTGGATCACCACCGCAGTTCTGGTCATTGCCCTTCTCGTGTCCGGCGTCAGCCCTCTCGCAGCCGGTGAGATCCTCGGCCTGCAGTCCATCGTCTTCGCGATCGGCGCGCTGGCCGGACCACGACGTCACCCCTACGGCCAGGTCTTCGCCAAGCTCGTCGCGCCGCGGCTGAGCCCGGTCCGCGAGCGCGAACCCGTTCCCCCGCTGAAGTTCGCGCAGCTGGTCGGGCTGATCTTCGCCGCCCCGGCCGCGATCGGCTTCGTCAACGGCGCTGTACTCTTCGGGGTCGTACTCACCGGGGCAGCCCTGGTCGCCGCCTTCCTCAATGCGGCCTTCGGCATTTGCCTCGGTTGCCAGCTCTACCCGCTCGTGGCGCGCCTGAAGCCGGCCCACGGCACCTCATAGCGATCGAAAGGATTTACCCTATGGCACGCTCCGACGTCCTGGTCTCGGCCGACTGGGCCCAGAGCAATCTCGACGCCGATCACGTGGTCTTTGTCGAGGTCGACGAAGACACCAGCGCCTACGACGACGGCCACATCGCCGGCGCCGTCAAGCTGGACTGGCGGACCGATCTGCAAGACCCGGTCCGCCGCGACTTCGTCGATGCCGCGCAGTTCTCCAAGCTGCTCAGCGAACGTGGCATCGCCAACGACGACACCGTCGTGCTGTACGGCGGCAACAACAACTGGTTCGCCGCGTACGCCTACTGGTACTTCAAGCTCTACGGCCACGAGGACGTCAGGCTGCTCGACGGCGGCCGCAAGAAGTGGCAGCTCGACGGTCGTCCGTTTTCGACCGACACCGTGAGCCGACCCGCCACCAGCTACACGGCAAAGCCCGCCGACAACACGATTCGCGCCTTCCGCGACGAGGTGCTCGCAGCCATCAACGCGAAGAACTTGGTCGACGTCCGCTCGCCCGACGAATTTTCCGGCAAGATCCTGGCGCCGGCTCACCTGCCACAGGAGCAAAGCCAGCGTCCCGGACACATTCCAGGTGCGATCAACGTGCCGTGGAGCAAGACCGCCAATGACGATGGCACCTTCAAGTCCGATGAGGAGTTGGCCAAGATCTACGCCGACGCCGGACTGGACGGGTCGAAGGAAACGATTGCCTACTGTCGAATCGGGGAGCGGTCGTCGCACACCTGGTTCGTCCTGCAGGAACTGCTGGGACATCAAAATGTCAAAAACTATGACGGCAGTTGGACGGAATACGGCTCCCTGGTTGGAGCCCCAATCGAGTTGGGAAGCTGATATGTGCTCTGCGCCAAAGCAAGGACAGACTCTGCCGGCCAGCGTCGACCTGGAGAAGGAAACGGTGATCACCGGCCGGGTCGTCGATCGTGACGGTCAGGCTGTGGGCGGATCATTCGTGCGACTGCTGGATTCCTCGGGCGAGTTCACCGCCGAGGTCGTGGCGTCGGCCACCGGCGACTTCCGGTTCTTCGCCGCTCCGGGCTCGTGGACGCTGCGGGCCCTGTCAGCCGTCGGTAACGGCGACGCTGTCGTCGAGCCCCAGGGCGCCGGTATCCACGAGGTCGACGTCAAAATCGCCTGACCGGCCCGTCGAACTAGAATCGTCAACGTGGTTCTGTTCTACGAAATCTTGCTGGTCGTGGCTGTCGTGGTCATTTCCTGGTTCGCGCTGTACACGCTGTATCGGCTGATCACCGACGAATCGTGAGTCCGCCGGCGACGATGCAGAGCGCAGCGATGCTGAGGAGCGGCGCATCAGCCCCGCCGGCGACGATGCAGAGCGCAGCGATGCTGAGGAGCGGCGCATGAGTCCGCCGGCGACGATGCAGAGCGCAGCGATGCTGAGGAGCGGCGCATGAGCTCTGACGACGCTGCCGCCGCGGGCGACCCGGGTCGGGTGCCGGGTTCAGGTGACCGTGCGGTGGCCGCGGCTGCTGAGCGCGCGAAGGCGACGGCGACGCGCAACGTCCCGGTCTTCGACGACCTGCCGATCCCTGCCGACACCGCCAACCTGCGCGAGGGCGCCAACCTCCACGACGCGCTGCTGGCGCTGCTCCCGCTGGTCGGAGTGTGGCGCGGCGAAGGCGAAGGCCGTGGCTCCGACGGCGATTACCGGTTCGGCCAGCAGATCGTGGTCTCCCATGACGGCGGCGACTACCTGAACTGGGAGTCCCGCTCCTGGCGGCTCAGCGAGACCGGCGAGTACCAAGCACACGACCTACGCGAAACCGGCTACTGGCGCTTCGTCAACGAGCCCGACGACCCGTCGGAGTCGCAAGCCATCGAATTGTTGCTCGCGCACTCCGCCGGCTACGTCGAGTTGTTTTACGGGCGGCCCCTCAATCAGTCGTCGTGGGAACTAGTTACCGACGCGCTTGCCCGAAGCCGGTCGGGCGTGCTGGTCGGCGGTGCCAAGCGGCTTTACGGCATCGTCGAGGGCGGCGATTTGGCGTATGTAGAAGAAAGGGTCGACGCCGACGGCGGACTCATTCCGCACCTGTCCGCGCGGCTGTCGCGATTCGTCGGCTGATCAATTGCCAGAGAGTGGCTTTGGGCTGCCCTAGAAAATGGGCAGCCCCCGAGCCGTAGTTCCAGGTTGGACAAACCGGAGGCTCGGGGGCCGGGTGACTGCGGGGAATTCGCCAGCGCGCGCAGGTGATTCCTCGCCTGGTGCTGCTAGCGGGCAGCCACCTCACAAGTCCAATAAGCTATCAATTCCCGGACCACCTCCCTTCTTGTGTACTCGCGAAGGTACCCGCTGCGAGCCACGCCGACAACTGATTTCACCGATCGCTGACGATCGCGGCATCGACCAGTGCCGCGAATTCAGCTGTCAGCGAAGCGCGCGGCAACGCCTTGCCGTCCAAGGTGTGCACGCGCGCGGCGAGCGTCATGCTCGACACCAGCCAAATACCTTGCGCAGCAAGCAGATCGCTGACCCGCAGAGCGCGGTAGTCGCAGTCGTAGCCCTTGGAACGCGCGACGGTGAACAGCGCCTGCTGCGTGGTGCCGCGCAGGATCGGGTACCACGGCGGCGGGGTCAGGAGGCAGACGCCGCCGTCCTCACCGTCGTCGGTTGCGATGACCACCGTCGAGCGTGGGCCTTCGAGGATGTAGCCGTCGGAGCTGACGAAGATGACGTCGCCGGCACCGTGCCGGTCGGCATGCCGCAGCGCCGCCATGTTGATGGCGTACGACAGGGTCTTGGCGCCGGCCAGCAACCACGGCATGGACTCGACACCGCTTGACGGCAGCTCGCGGGGCAACGTGATGGCGGCCAGCCCGTCGTTGCGGACCGCGGCGATCCGGTTTGCCACCCGGCTGACCATCACGTACGCCGTGGGCGCCGTCCCGCGCTCGCGGCCGCGGGTGTAGACCAGGCGCATCGCGGCTTCGTCATTGGTGTCGTTCACCCACTGCCGCGTGGCCAGGTCGATGGCGCGTCGCCACGTCGACAGGTCAGGCTGCGGCAGCTCGAGCAATTTCGCCGAGTGGCTCATCCGCTCCAAATGCGCTTCGACGAGGCAGGCGCGGCCGTCCCGGATCAGCAGTGTCTCGAAGACGCCGTCGCCTCGTACCGCCGCGAGGTCGTCGGCGAACAGCAGCGGTACACCCGGCGAATGCACTTGTCCGTCGAGCGTCACAATCACGCCCGGGTGGCCAGTCATGGCAGGAAAGCCTAGTGGTGATCGCAAGAGCGGCGTAGCCGGTCGCAGCGGGTCGCCACCAAAAAGCCCAGCCCCGAAGACCCGTACAGTTGGTGTGTGTCCGCAGTTCCCGCACCCGAGGGCGGCCCCGACGCCGGCGCCACGTGGCATTACGGCGATCCGCTGGGCGAGCAGCGCGCTGCCGAAACCGGCGCCGTCCTGATAGATCGATCGCATCGCCGGGTGCTCACGCTGACCGGCAGCGACCGGCAGACGTGGCTGCACAGCATCTCCAGCCAGCACGTCAGCGAATTGCCCGACGGCGCGAGCACCCAAAACCTGAGCCTCGACGGGCAGGGCCGGGTCGAAGACCACTGGCTCCAGACCGAACTCGACGGCGTCACCTATCTCGACACAGAACCGTGGCGCGGCGAACCGCTGCTGGCCTACCTGCAAAAGATGGTGTTCTGGTCGCAGGTAACTCCGGCCGACGCCGACATGGCCGTGCTGTCGCTGCTGGGACCGCAACTCGCCGACGCAGCGGTGCTCGCCGCGCTCGGTATCGACGCGTTACCGGCCGAGCAGACCGCGATCCCGTCGACCAGCGGCGGTTTCGTGCGGCGGCTGACTGAGGCCAGTCCGGGCCAGATCGAACTCGACGTGCTGGTCGAGAGATCGCGATCAGTGGACGTCCAACGGCGCCTGATCGACGCCGGAGTACGCCCGGCCGGGGTGTGGGCGTACGAGGCCCACCGCGTGGCGGCGCTGCGTCCGCGCCTCGGTGTCGACACCGACGAACGCACCATCCCGCACGAAGTGAACTGGATCGGTGCCGCGGTCCACCTCGACAAGGGCTGCTACCGCGGCCAGGAGACCGTCGCCCGCGTCCACAACCTGGGCAAACCGCCCCGGATGCTCGTGCTGCTGCACCTGGACGGGTCGGTGGACCGGCCCGCCACCGGCGACCCGGTGCTGGCCGGCGGACGTGCCGTGGGCCGGCTGGGAACGGTCGTGGAGCACGTCGACTTAGGTCCGGTGGCGCTGGCGTTGGTCAAGCGCGGCATCCCCGCCGATACCGCGCTGAGCACCGGCGGCGACGCCGAGGTGGCGGCGACGATCGACCCTGGATCGCTGCCTGCGGTCGACGGACCCGGCGCCGGTCGGGTGGCCGTCGAGCGATTGCGGGGAACAGCGCGATGACCGTCGCCCGACCGCGCGGGGCGCAACAGCGCGCAGCCACCGGGCACGCTAAACTGTCGGCAGGACAATAACGACAAGAGATCGGAGCCGCTCACTTTGTTGGGCCGCTCCGTTATTGCGCGAGGGGGTTCCCCCATGGGCCGTGGCCGGGCTAAGGCGAAGCAGACCAAGGTCGCTCGAGACCTTAAATACAGCTCACCGCAGACCGATTTTGAACGGCTACAGCGCGAGCTGTCCGGTTCCGACGGTGATGACGCGGACCAGTCGGAGGGCGACGATCCCTGGAGCGATCTGCGCCGCTAGGGCTTTACGCGGCTCGCCCCAGTGGCGCGCCGAGACCTAGAACCTCGGATGCTGCCCGACGAGGTTTGCTCGCGGACCGTCTTTTTCACCTTTGTTGATCGTGCCGAGGACCCAGCAGTCCAAGTGCCGGGCCGTCAGGATGGCCAGCGCGCGGTCGGTGTCTTCCGGTGCGACGACCGCGACCATGCCGACGCCCATGTTGAATGTCTTCTCCATCTCGGCACGGGCCACCCGCCCGCGCTGAGCGATCATTGCAAACACCGGTGCCGGCGTCCAAGTGCCGCGGTCGATCTCGGCGAGCAGCCCGTTGGGGATGACGCGCTCGAGGTTGCCGGCCAGTCCGCCGCCGGTGACGTGGCAGAAGGTACGGACCTGGGTTTCCGCGGCCAGGGCAAGGCAGTCCTTGGCGTAGATGATGGTCGGCTCGAGCAGTTCTTCGCCGAGCGTGCGGCCGAACTCCTCGACGTAACCCTCCAGGTTGCCCCGATCGATCTCCAGCAGCACTTTGCGGGCCAGGGAGTAGCCGTTGGAGTGCAGACCCGACGATCCCATCGCGATCACGACGTCGCCCGGCTTGACCCGGTCGGGACCCAGCACGTCGTCGGCTTCGACTACGCCGACGCCTGTCGCCGAGATGTCGTAGTGGTCGGGCTCGATCAGGCCCGGATGCTCGGCGGTCTCACCACCCAGTAGCGCGCAGCCCGCTCGCACGCAGCCTTCGGCGATGCCGCCGACGATCGCGTTCAGACGCTCGGGCACGATCCGGCCCAGCGCGATGTAGTCCAGCAGAAACAGCGGCTCGGCGCCGCACACCACCAGGTCGTCGACGACCATCGCCACCAGGTCCAGGCCGACGGTGTCGTGTTTGTCCATCGCCTGTGCGACGGCCAGCTTGGTGCCGACACCGTCGCTGGACGCGGCCAGCAGCGGCTCGCGGTAACCGCCGCGCAGTGCGAACAGTCCGGCGAACCCGCCGAGCTTGCCGACGACCTCGGGTCTGGTGGCTTTGGACGCCAATGGCTTGAACAGTTCGACTGCGCGGTCACCGGCTTCGATATCGACTCCGGCCGATGCATATGTCGCGCCCGGCATTGCCGGGTCTTCTCCGCGGGCGGTCATCGCGCTAAAGGCTACCGGTCGACGGTCTGCACCGGTATCTGCCACTCGCGCGAGGACACCGTTTGGTCAGGGATGCCGCAGCACGGCGGCCTGCTCCGCCTCTGGCGACCGCTCGGCGGCGATCTCCTGGTGCGCTGCCCCGCGGGCCGCGTTGGCGAGCATCTGCTCGATCACGTTCTTGCCAAGCGCTGTCTCGCTTGGCAATTCGATCGGATACTTGCCGTCGAAGCACGCCGAGCACAGTCGGGAAGTGGGTTGTTCGGTCGCGGCGACCAGGCTTCGCAGCGAGATGTAGCCCAAAGTGTCGGCGTTGATCGCATGCCGTACCGCCTCGAGCATTTCGTCTTCGTCCTCGACGGCGTTGGCGATCAGCTCGGCCGGTGACGGGAAGTCGATGCCGTAGAAGCACGGCCACTTCACCGGCGGCGATGCGATCCGTACGTGTACCTCGACGGCCCCGGCCTCGCGCAGCATCCTGACCAGAGCACGCTGGGTGTTGCCGCGCACGATCGAGTCGTCGACGACGATCAGCCGCTTGCCACGGATGACTTCCTTGAGCGGGTTCAGTTTCAGCCGGATGCCCAGCTGACGAATGGTCTGCGACGGCTGGATGAACGTGCGGCCCACGTAGGCGTTCTTCATCAGGCCCTGGCCATAGGGGATGCCGGATTCCTGCGCGTAGCCGACGGCGGCGGGTGTGCCGGACTCCGGCACACCGATCACCAAGTCGGCGTCGATCGGGTGTTCGCGGGCCAGCCGCCGGCCGATCTCCAGCCGGGCGCCGTGCACCGATCGACCCGAGATCGTGCTGTCCGGCCGGGCCAGGTAGACGTATTCGAAGATGCAGCCCTTGGGTTCGGGGTTGGCGAACCGGGTCGAGCGCACCCCGTCGGCGTCGATCGCCAGCAGTTCGCCCGGCTCGATCTCGCGGACGAACGAGGCGCCGACGATGTCCAGGGCGGCGGTCTCCGAGGCCACCACCCAGCCACGGTCCAGCCGGCCGAGGCACAGCGGGCGCACCCCGTAGGGGTCGCGGGCCGCATACAGGGTGTTCTCGTCCATGAAGGTCAAGCAGAATGCGCCGCGCACGGTTGGCAGCAGCTCCAAGGCCGCCTGCTCCAGGCTCGAATCGGCGGCGCCGTGCGCGAGCAGTGCGCCGAGCATGTCGGAGTCGGTGGTGGCCGCGCCTGGAACCTTGCTGTTCAGCAGTCCCGCCTCACGGCAGCGGGTGACCAGCTCGGCGCTGTTGACCAGATTTCCGTTGTGGCCAAGCGCGACTCCGGTGCCGGCCGCGGTGTTGCGGAAGACGGGTTGGGCGTTTTCCCAGGTGGGCTGTCCGCTGGTGGAATACCGGCAGTGCCCGACGGCCACGTGACCTTCCATGGCTGCCAGCGTCTGCTCGTCGAAAACCTGACTGACCAAGCCGAGGTCCTTGAACACCAGCACCTGCGACCCGTCGGCGACGGCAATACCGGCGGCCTCCTGGCCACGGTGCTGCAGCGCGTAGAGGCCGTAGTAGGTCATCTTGGCGACTTCTTCGCCGGGGGCCCAGACCCCGAACACACCGCATTCTTCGCCGGGCGGGTTTTCCAGTTGCTCGGAGGCAACGGCTGCGTTGACGGTCACGGTGTGGCGGCTCCCCGGGGAACGGATGGTGACGTGATGGAGTCTACGGACACGTTCGGCGTGTCTACGAATCGAACGCGCGTGTTGCAGCACGTGGCAACAGGTATTTGCAGCTCATTAGTCCCACCAGGATGCAGCTATCGCATATGTCACACTGCGGCACTCAATCGGCTAAGCGCACCACCGGCAGCCAGGCTGCGATCTCACCGGCCCGCGAGCCGGACAGGCGCAGCGCTCCCGTGGTAGTCGCGTCGGCCACCGGCAGCAGTCCGGTGACCAAGAGCAGCCAGGTCCGGGCATCGGTTTCGACGACATTGGGCGGTGTACCGCGGGTATGCCGTGGCCCGGCAATGCATTGCACCGCAACGAAGGGTGGGACGCGGATCTCGACGCTGGCGCCGGGTGCTTCGGCGGCCAGCGTGCGTGCGGTCAGTCGCACGGCGGCCGCCAGGTCGGCCCGGCTCGGCGCGGGCCGGGTGTCGTCGCGCAGCCAGCCTGCGACGGCCTGGACGGCGGCTCGGGTCTGTGCCGGATCGGCGCTCTGACGGGGAGGCACCGGTCAACCTTTGAGAGCGGCGCGGACGCGTTCGGTGTCTGCCGGGGTCCAGCCGTCGGGGGGCGCGACCGCGGCCCAGCCGTCGAGGATGTCGTTGCTGTAGTTGTGTCCGTGTCCGCCGGGGACGCTTTCGGCTTTGGTCAGGTCGGCGCTGACCTGCCAGAACGTGACGACCGGAGTCCACTGCATCGACGGGCTGCGGTCGTGACCGCGCGGCTCGACCAGCCAGTCGGGTCGGCCGAACAGTAGGTCCGGTGACCACCAGACCACCGGGTCGGACGGGTGCTGAAGGAACAGCACCCGTGTGCCGTCCCACGGCGGTGCGGTGACGCGCGCGACGTCGGCAGGATCGTTCGCTTCGGAGAAACGCACTGTGCGCCCGTTGTCGTAGCGCGGTGCTACTTCGGTGCTGCCGGGATCGCGCCGTTGAATCAACGCGTGCCACAGGGTGCTTTCCTGCGGTGGGCCGACCCACAACACCGCGTCGAAGCCCATCCGCCGGATGTCGGGCAGCCAGCTGAACGCCGCCTGGCCGGCCATCGATCCGAGGCTTTCGCCGTAGAGCACCAGCTTCGGCCTGTGCTGCGGAGGCAACTGCGCCCACCGGTCGTGGACGGTATGGATCAACGCGCGGCCGGACTCCATGGACTTCTGCCGATCCGCCAGGAACGAAATCCAGCTCGGCAGAAAGGAATACTGCAAACCGACGATCGCGGTATCCCCGTTGTACATCGTCTCCACCGCGCTCGCCGCCACCGGGTCGATCCACCCGGTACCGGTGGTCGGCGCGATGACCAAGACCTTGCGGTCGAAGGCGCCGGTCCGCTCGAGTTCGTCGACCAGGAGCTCTAGCCGACCCTGCTCGTCGGGTGCGGTGTGCAGGCCGGCATACACCCGGATCGGTTCCTTGGCGGGTGCGCCGTTGATCGTGGTCAGCTCGGCCGCGTGCGGACCGGTCCCGACGAAATCGCGACCTTGAAATCCCAAGGTATTCCACGGCACCAACGACTTAGGGCTGCCCGACTTTTCCGGCAGCTGAGGCTGCACCACGCCGTCGGGTGTCGAACTGTCCCGCGGCTGGAATACCGCGTTGGCGCCGGCGAAGAAACCGCGGACGAGTATGCCGTCGAACAGCAGGATTAGCAGTGCCACCACCATCGCAGTGCCGATGAACAACGCCACCTCGTCGTGCAGATGCCAGCGCCGAATCAGCATGCGCGCCAACGTCTTAACAATGTCACTCAGCACCCGGAACGCCGCCACCAACAACGCGCCGACGGCCGCCGCGACGGCCAGCGTGCGCAGATAGCCCGGGTTCGTCGGCCCCTCGATGCCCATCAGCGCCGACAACTGCCGCTGCCAAGCCGCGGCCGGCACGAGCATCGACACACATGCGGTCGGCGCGAGCACCACGACCGATGCCTTCGCCCACCACAGCAACTGTGTTGCCGGCGGCCACCACCGCGCGCCACGCAGCACCAGGCGGTAGAAGACTCGGCCGATCAGCACCCCCAGTCCGTAGCCGAACGCGGCGTTCACACCGCCAATCAAGCCCTGGAACAACCACTCTCGTGGCACCAGCGACGGCGTCAACGACAGACAGAAGAACAACGCACCGAACGCCACGCCGACGAATTTCAGCCGCAGCAGGCTCCAGGCCCAGACCAGCAGTGGATGATGCCCGGCCACCCGTTCGCTCATCGCAGGAGAGCGGCCAGCACCCCTTCGGACGTGCTGCGCAATTCCGCCAGGGGCACTGTGAACAAACCCTGAACCTCGACCGCGTCGGAACCCTGGTCGACGACCCCGATTCGAGTGGCGGGCAGTCCCCGTGCCTCGCACATCGCGGTGAAGCGGCTCTCCTCGGTGCGCGGCACCGCCACCAGGACCCGGCCGGCCGATTCGGAGAACAGCATGACGAACGGGTCGGCACCCTCGGGAAGCACGATGCGGCAACCGGTTTCGCCCGCCATCGCCGACTCGACGACGGCCTGCGCCAGGCCGCCTTCGGACAGATCGTGCGCCGCGGACACCAGGCCGTCGCGGGATGCCGCGCTGAGCACCTCGGCCAGCAGGCTTTCACGGTCCAGGTCGACCGCGGGCGGACGTCCGCCCAGATGGTCGGCGGTGACTTGCGCCCAGATCGAGCCGTCGAATTCGTCACGGGTGTCGCCGAGCAGGATCAGCGTCTCACCCGGCTCGGCGCCCATAGCGGTCGGGATCCGGCGCCTGACATCGTCGATCACACCCAGCACCCCGACGACCGGCGTGGGCATGATCGCCGTAGTCCCGGTCTGGTTGTAGAAGCTGACGTTGCCACCCGTCACCGGAATACCTAGTGCCGCACAACCATCCGCCAATCCGCGGACGGCCTGCGAGAACTGCCACATCACGCCCGGGTCCTCCGGCGAGCCGAAGTTGAGGCAGTTGGTCACCGCGACCGGTGTTGCACCGGTGACGGCGACGTTGCGGTACGCCTCGGCCAGCGCAAGCTGCGCCCCGACGTACGGGTCGAGCAGCGTATAGCGGCCGGACGCGTCGGTCGACACCGCGATGCCACGGCCGGTGGCCTCGTCGACGCGCAACACCCCGCCGTCGGCGTGCTCGGCCAGCACGGTGTTGCCGCGCACGTAGCGGTCGTACTGCTCGGTGATGAACGAGCGGCTGCACAGGTGCGGACTGCCCAGCAGCGCAAGCAAAGTGGCGCGCAGCTCGTCACCGGTGACCGGCCGCTTCAGGTTGGCCGAAGTGTCGGCAATCAACGCGTCCTGCCAATCGGGTCGCGCGACCGGGCGCTGGTAGACCGGGCCTTCGTGGGCGACGGTCCGCGGGGGAACGTCGACCACGGTCTCACCATGCCACGTGATCTGCAGCCGGTCGCCCTCGGTGACTTCGCCGATCGTGGTGGCCAGCACCTCCCACTTGCGGCACACCGCCATAAATGCGTCGACGTTCTCCGGCGCGACGACCGCGCACATCCGCTCCTGTGACTCGCTGGACAGGATCTCGGCAGGCGTCATGTCCTTGGCCCGCAGCGGCACGCTGTCCAACTCGATCGCCATTCCGCCGTCGCCGGCCGAGGCGAGTTCCGATGTGGCACACGACAGTCCGGCGCCACCCAGGTCCTGGATCCCGATCACCAGGCCTGCGGCATACAGCTCGAGGCAGCATTCGATCAGCACCTTCTCGGTGAACGGGTCACCCACCTGCACCGAGGGAAGCTTCTTGCGACCCGAGCCGGACTCGTCGCCGCCGAAGGTCTCCGACGCCAGCACCGACACCCCACCGATGCCGTCGAGCCCGGTGCGCGCACCGAACAGGATGATCTTGTTGCCGGCACCAGAGGCGAACGCCAGGTGCAGGTCCTCCTTGCGCAGCACTCCGACACACAGCGCGTTCACCAGCGGGTTGCCCGCGTAGCACGGGTCGAACACCGTCTCGCCGCCGATGTTGGGCAGCCCCAGAGAGTTGCCGTAGCCGCCGATGCCGCGCACCACGCCGTCGAGCACGCGGCGGGTGTCAGGGGCATCGGCCGCGCCGAACCGCAGCTGGTCCATCACCGCGACGGGCCGCGCCCCCATCGCCATGATGTCGCGGACGATGCCTCCCACGCCGGTGGCCGCACCCTGGTAGGGCTCGACGTAGGACGGGTGGTTGTGCGACTCCACCTTGAACGTGACGGCCCAGCCGTCGCCGATGTCGACGACGCCGGCGTTTTCGCCGATGCCGGCCAGCATGCCGGCCCGCATCTCGTCGGTGGTGGTCTCGCCGAAGTACCGCAGGTGCACCTTGGACGACTTGTAGGAGCAGTGCTCGCTCCACATCACCGAGTACATCGCCAGCTCGGCGTCGGTCGGCCGCCGGCCCAGGATGTCGCGGATGCGCTGGTATTCGTCGTCCTTGAGACCGAGCTCGCGGAACGGTTGCGGCTGGTCAGGGGTCGCCGCGGCCCGCTCGACGGTATCGATCGCGTGAGTGAGCCCTGACGTCACGCAGACAGTCTAGGTGGCCCGGCGGATTCATGAGCGTGCGTGTCTGCACACCGACACGCCGAAGGCCGCTGGCATTCCGCGCACACTCGCGGGGTCTGCGCCTCTCGATCATGACCTCGGAGGTAATTGTGCCGCGTCGTCACCGCGCGACAGACTTCAGCCGGAACCACTCACTACCAGGAGGGAATCATGACCGACACCCGAACCGCCTCTCCCACACAGCGATTCAGCCCAGAATTCTTCGCCGCGTTCTGGGCCGCGCCCAGCATGTCGCACAGCATGGACATCCTCGCCGACGACATCGTCGGCTACTGGCCCGGTGACAACGAGCCGGTCCGGGGCTTCGAGGCATACACGCAAAAGATCGCCGACATCCTTACCGCCGCGCCGGACCTTCGGCTCGAACTCGTCGACAGCGCCACCGCCGCCGGCGCCGTCGACGGCGAAGAGTTGTTCTTCCTGCACTACGTCGGGCATGCGACCGGACCGGACGGGCCGATCGAGATCCGCGGGCTGGATCGGGTCCGCACGCGCGACGGCATCGTCGTGGAAAACGTAATCCGTTACGACCCGTTGTTCGTCTAGCGATCAGCGGGCGACAGAAACGCCTGCAGTGCCGCCGCGTAGGCCGCAACGTCGTTGGCGCCCATCAGTTCTCGTGCGGAATGCATCGCGAGCTGAGGGGCGCCGACGTCGACGGTCGCGATGCCCGTCCGGGCGGCGGTCAGCGGTCCGATCGTCGAGCCGCAGGGCAGATCGGCACGATGTTCGTAGCGCTGCAGCGGCACCCCGGCCTGCCGGCAAGCCAGCGCGAACGCCGCGGCGGTCCGGCCGTCGCTGGCATACCGCAGATTCGGGTGCACTTTGAGCACCGGGCCGCCGTTGACCGCGATGAGGTGGCCAGGCTCGTGCCGCTCCGGGTAGTTCGGGTGGGTGGCGTGCGCCATGTCCGCCGAGGCCACCATGGATCCCGGCAGGCGGCGCAGGAAGTCCGCGCGTCCGCCACCGCCGGCCAGTTCGATGCGTTCGAGAGTGACCAGCAGCAGATCCGAGTCGGCACCATGATCCGAGGTCGAGCCGACCTCTTCGTGGTCGAACAGCGCCAACACAGGTAGGAACTGGGTGGGCCGTGTATCCAGGAACGCCTCCAGGCCGGCGTAGCAGGACGCCTGGTTGTCCAGCCGCGGCGCGCTGACGAATTCGTAGTCGGCACCCGTCACCCGCGACGGAGTCAGGTCGTGGGTCATCAGGTCGGCGCCCAACACCTCGCCCGGATCCACGCCGGACCGCCGGGCGACGAAGTCGACGAACGACCGGGCCGAGCCGCCGGCTCCCCAGACGGCGTTGACGTGGCGCTGCGGATCGAGGGTCAGCGACTTGCGGTCCTCGGCCAAATGGATGGCGAGCTGCGGTACCCGCAGGATGGGGTCGTCGATCCGGACCAGCCGATGCGCGATACCCGACGGACTTTGCGCGTCGCGCAACGACAACCGCCCGCTGATGCCCAGGTCGCGGTCCAGCCACGAGTTGAGCCAGGCGCCCCCGTAGGGCTCGAGTGCCACCACGTTCCAGCCGACGACTTCGCGATCGGGATGTTGTTTGACCCGCAGGTTGGGGCTGTCGGTGTGGCCGCCGATGATCCGGAAAGGCCGCCCGCCCGCGTCGTTGCCGCTATTCCAGGCCACCAGCGACCCGGCCCGGACGATGAAGAACTTGCCGCCGCGGGGCCACTGATCGGCCTCGGCGAGCTCGGTGTAGCCGGCCGAGCGGAGCCGAGCTGCCACGGTGTCGCAGACGTGAAATGGCGACGGAGACGCGTCGATGAATTCGCAGAGCCCTTGCGGGGTGGCCACCATGGCCACATCCTTCCATCACGGGCCAGTCGGAGACGTTAGGGTCGAACCCGTGCCCGATCCGCAGCCGGTTCTCGCGCCGTTGACACCGGCCGCGATCTTCTTGGTGGTCACCATCGACGACGGTGGCGAAGAGACTGTGCACGACGCGCTGTCGGGGATCTCCGGCCTGGTGCGCTCGATCGGGTTCCGCGACCCCAACAAGCGACTGTCGGTGGTGACCTCGATCGGCTCACACGCGTGGGATCGGTTGTTCGAAGGCCCGCGCCCCGCCGAGCTGCACCCGTTCATCGAGCTGGTCGGGCCACGGCACACCGCCCCGGTCACCCCCGGCGACATCCTCTTCCATATCCGCGGTGAGACGCTGGACGTCTGCTTCGAACTGGCTAATTACATCCTGCGCTCGATGGCGGGCGCAGTGACGGTGGTCGACGAGGTGCACGGCTTCCGGTTCTTCGACAACCGCGATCTGCTCGGATTCGTCGACGGCACCGAGAACCCGAGCGGAACTCCGGCGGTCGCGGCCACCGAGATCGGCGACGAAGATCCTGAATTCGCCGGCGGCTGCTACGTGCACGTGCAGAAGTACCTGCACGACATGGAGTCCTGGGGCGCGCTGACGGTCACCGAACAGGAACACGTGATCGGGCGAACCAAGCTGGAAGACATCGAGTTCGACGACGACGAGAAACCGGCCAACGCCCACATTGCGCTCAACGTGATCACCGACGACGACGGCACACAGCTTCAGATCGTCCGCCACAACATGCCTTTCGGCGAACTGGGCAAGAGCGAATTCGGCACCTACTTCATTGGCTACTCGCGCACACCACAGGTAACTGAACGGATGTTGCACAACATGTTCCTCGGCGATCCGCCCGGCAACACCGACCGAATCCTCGACTTTTCCACCGCCGTCACCGGCGGACTGTTCTTCTCCCCCACCGTCGACTTCCTCGACGACCCGCCACCGCTGCCGATCTCGTCGGCACCGGCTCCGGCGGTACTGAAAACCACCGCGGATGGCTCGTTGGCGATCGGCAGTTTGAAAGGAACCCCGCAATGAACAACCTGTACCGCGACCTCGCGCCAGTCACCGAAGAAGCCTGGGACGAAATCGAAGTGGAGGCGAGGCGGACCTTCAAGCGGCACATCGCCGGTCGCCGCGTGGTCGACGTCAGCGATCCGGCCGGACCCGCAGCCGCCGCCGTCAGCACCGGACGGCTGATCGACGTCCAAGCCCCCTCCGACGGTGTGATCACCCACCTTCGGGCGAGCAAACCGCTTGTCCGACTGCGAGTTCCGTTCACGCTGTCACGTTCGGAGATCGACGACGTGGAGCGCGGCTCGCAGGACGCCGACTGGGATCCGGTGAAAGCGGCGGCCAAGAAGCTGGCGTTCGCCGAAGACCGGGCCATCTTCGAGGGTTACACCGCTGCATCGATCGAGGGCATCCGAAGCTCGAGCAGCAACCCGCCGCTGAAGCTGCCCGAAGACCCGCGCGCAATTCCCGACATCATCACCCAGGCATTGTCTGAACTGCGTCTGGCCGGTGTCGACGGCCCGTACTCGGTGCTGCTGTCGGCCGATGTGTACACCAAGGTCAGCGAGACCACCGAGCACGGGTATCCGATCCTCGAGCACATCAACCGGCTGGTCAACGGCGACATCATCTGGGCCCCCGCGATCGATGGCGCATTCGTATTGACCACTCGCGGAGGGGATTTCGACCTGCAGCTGGGCACCGACGTGTCGATCGGCTACCTGTCGCATGATGCCGAATCGGTGCAGCTGTACATGCAGGAAACCCTGACGTTCTTGAACTACACCGCCGAGGCGTCGGTCGCCCTGACCACGTAGCGGGCTACTCTGCAGGCGGCTCGAAGAGCTGGAGGTCGTTGCCCTCCGAGTCCTTGAAGGCCGCGATGTTGCCCCACGGATGGGTGCTGACGTCGTCGACGAACTCGACACCGGCCTCCGTCAGACGCACAACCTCGTTGTACAGGTCTCCGTCCGGCTGGAACGTGAGCACCGCACCTCCCGTTTGACCCGAGTGCGTCTGTTCGCGTGCGTTCAAGCCGATCATGACGCCATTGGCGTCCAGCTCCGACCAGTCGTCGCCTTCGCTCTTCACCGACAACCCGAGCGTCTCTCCGTAGAACTTGAGCGCCCGGCGCATGTCGTCGACTGGCATCCACACCGTCGCTACACCGCTAGCCATATTTCCTCCCGCTGAGTGTTGCTCTGCTGTTTCCCTCCGCAGGGCTACCCACTGCTGATCACTTTTAGTTAAGAATTTGGGTGCATTGTTACGAGCGTCGCGGGAGTGCATAATGGGTTGTGCATCCCATAAAAAGGAGGAAGTGCATGCCCGTCGTCCACTATCGGTATGCCGCCGTCGACGGTCACCAGCTGTTCTTCCGCGAGGCCGGAAACCCGGAAGCGCCGACTGTCGTTCTGCTGCACGGATTTCCCACCAGCTCGTATATGTTTCGTGATCTGGTTCCGGCCCTCGCCGATCGCTACCACGTGATCGCGCCGGATCATTTGGGTTTCGGCCTGTCCGATGCGCCGCCGGTGGGCGACTTCGACTACACCTTCGATGGCTTGACCCAACTGACCCAGGGCCTGCTGCGCGGTCTTGGCGTCGATCGGTACGCAATCTATGTGCAGGACTACGGCGCTCCGATCGGCTGGCGTCTGGCGCTGCACGACCCGTCGGCTGTTACGGCGATAATCAGCCAGAACGGCAACGCCTACGACGCCGGTTTCGTCGAAGGCTTCTGGACGGGCGTGCGCGCGTACCAAGAGCGCCCGACCGCCGAAACCGAAGCACTGTTACGGCAATTCCTCACCCTCGAGGCCACCCGCTGGCAATACGTCACCGGCGTGCCGGACGAGACTCTGCTCAACCCCGAGGCGTGGCACCATGACTACGCTCTGCTGTCACGGCCGGGCAATGACGCGATCCAGCTCGCGTTGTTCCGCGATTACGCGACCAATTCGCCGATGTATCCGCTCGTGCACGAATACTTCCGGTCCAGTCAAGTGCCTCTGCTTGCGGTGTGGGGCCGTGGCGACGAGATCTTCGGCCCGGCCGGCGCGCAGGCTTTCACCGACGACCTACCCGACGCCGAGGTTCATCTTCTGGAGGGCGGGCACTTTCTCCTCGAGTCGGCGCTCGACGAGGTCGCCGGTCTCGTCCGCGCGTTCCTGGCACGGGCCCTGCCGGACGCGTAGCCGAAGACGGCCGATCGGATGGGTTGAACGTCCCAGAGCAAGGTGGTCGGGCGGACTAATCTTGCGCTATGGCGCACGCCGAGCTGCACGAAGAGCGGCGCCTGACGGCCAAAGGCCGGGCCACGCGTGATCGGATCGTCAAAGTAGCGGCAGAACTCATCCTGCGCGAAGGCCTTTCGGCACTGAGCATGGATGCTCTGCGCAAAGCCGCATCGGTGAGCGGGTCGCAGCTCGCTCACTACTTCACCGACAAACAGACGTTGATCCGTGCGGTCGTGGCTCGCCAGATGCAAGTGGTGCTGGACTTCCATCGCCAGCCCAAGCTCGGTGCACTGGACACCTTCGACGACTTCGAGCGGTGGATCGACCTCAACATGCGCTACCTGCGACGCATCGGCTATTCGGGCACGCCGACCTATCACGCGCTGGCAGGTCAGCTGGGCAAATCCGACGCTGTCACGCGCGAGGCGCTGGCGGCCGGATACCGGCAGTGGATCGACTTGTTGGAGAACGCCATTCAGCGAATGAAAGATCACGGGGTCATCGTCGCCAACGCAGACCCGCGAAGCCTGGCGCTCGTCATCGTCAGCGCCCACCAAGGCGGTGGCATGCTGGCGTTCACCTATCAGGCTGACTGGCCGCACGCCGACGCTGTTCGCTTCGCGGTCAATTACCTTCGGCTGTTTGCCACCGCGCCGGCCAATCGGGTGCCGCGTCCCCCGCGGCGCACGAGAGCGAGGCGACCAGTTGCCTGACGACGACGCACCCCGGCTGACCCGCAAGGGACGCGCCACGCGTGCACGGATCATCGATGCCGCCGCGCGGCTGATGTTCACCCGTGGAATCGCCGGCACCAGTATCGACGACGTGCGCGGCGCGGCGGCCGTCAGCGGCTCACAGATCTCCCACTACTTCGAAGACAAGCGTGATCTGACCCGCAACGTGATCAACCTCCGCCGCGACAATGTGAGGGATTTCCACGCTCGGCCCCAACTGGGCGGTCTTGACACGCTCGCGTCGCTGGACGCCTGGGTCCAAGCCGTCCTTGCGGATCTCGACCCGGTCTACCGGCAGGGCGGATGCATATTCGGTTCGCTGGCAGGCGAATTGGTCGAGGCCGATGTTCACGTCCACCGCGACCTCGCCGACGGTTACGACCAGTGGATCGAGCTGTTTCGCAACGGGCTGACGGCCATGCGCGACCATGGCGAGCTACGGCCGGACGCCGATCCGCGTCACCTCGCCGTGACACTGGTCGCCGCGCATCAGGGGGGCGCCCTGCTGACCTTCGTCGCCGACGACCCCGAACCGCTGCGCAACGCGCTGACCGCGGCGGTCGAGTATGTGCGTTCGTTCGCGGCGCGCCCGAAGCGCCGGCGGTCTGGGCCTGACAAGCGGACACGCTGATCTCCGTGGACAAGAGTGGGCTGCATAGCCCACAATAATGGGTGAAGCGTCCCAATATTAGTCGCGGAGGACAAACGCCATGACCCACGCACTGCCCACCGCACCAGCCGTAGTCCGGGAACGTCCAGGAGGCGAGACGATGCGCGCGATCGTCTTGGAGCGATTCGGCGGACTCGACAGCCTCGTCTACACCGACATCCCCAAACCACTACCCAGAGACGGCGAAGTCGTCATCAAGGTCCATGCCTTCGGTCTCAACCACGCCGAGATGCACATGCGCCGGGGTGAATGGGCCGAAGCCGCCGAAGTCAGTGGCATCGAATGCGTCGGCGTCGTCGACGCCTGTCCCGGCGGCGAGTTCCCGGTGGGCGCCAAGGTGGCGGCGCTGATGGGTGGTCTCGGTCGGACCATCAACGGCAGCTACGCCGAATACACCCGGGTTCGTGCGGCGAATGTCGCTCCCATCGAATCCGACTTGCCGTGGGCGCAATTGGCCGCACTCCCGGAAACCTTCTCGACGGCATGGACCTGCCTGTTCCACAACCTGAAGGTGTCGGCGGGGCAGACACTGGTAATCCGTGGCGCCACGTCAGCACTCGGCCAGGCCGCAGTCAAGATGGCGGTCGCCGCGGGTGCCCGCGTCATCGCCACCGCCCGCACGCGTGAGCGTTTCTCCATGCTGGAGTCCCTCGGCGTCGCGCGTGTCGAACTGGAGTCGCCGACGCTCGCGGCGACCATCGCCGAAGCCAAGCACGTCGACGCGGTGCTCGACTTCGTCGGCAACAGCACCATCCTCGACTCACTCGACATGCTTCGCCGCGACGGCACCGCATGTCTGGCGGGGTGGCTCGGCGGACTCGATCCCATCGGTGATTTCAACCCGCTGCTGCGCATGCCCAGCGGTGTGAATTGGAACTTCTTCGGCAGCTTCGTCTTTGGCGAGCCCGGTTTCCCGGTTTCCGACGTGCCACTGCAGGACATCGCGGCCCAGGTGGCACGGGGCGAGCTGGAAGCGACACCGTCGCGGGTCTTCTCCTTCTATCAGATTCGGGAGGCCCACCGCGTCATGGAGGCTGGCGAAGCTGGCGGGAAAATGGTGGTGGTCGTCGAATGAGCACCAGATGATGGGACGATGACGCAACAGGTTCTCGTCTTCGACGTCAACGAGACATTGATCGACATCGGGTCGATCGCACCGGTTTTCGAGCGGATCTTCGGCGACCCGGCAACCATGCGAGGATGGTTCGCTCAGCTGCTGGCCTACTCGATGACGGTCACCGCGTCGGGCCATTATGTCGACTTCTTCACGCTCGGTCAGGCGGTTCTGCGGATGCTCGCGACTACCCGCGGCGTGGATATCAGCGACGACGACGAAGACGCGCTGAAGCATGCGATGCTCACCATGCCCGCCCATCCCGACGTCGCAGAGGGGCTGACGATCCTGCGCGACAGAGGTTTTCGACTCGTCACGCTGACGAACTCCCCACCGAACCCGTTCGGGCCGAGCCCGATCGAACACGCGGGACTGGGACACCTGTTCGAACGCCAGCTCAGTGTCGACGCTTGCAGAGCGTTCAAGCCCGCGCCTCCCCCGTATTTGTACGCGTGCGAACAACTTGCCGTGGCGCCCCAGGAATGCATGATGGTCGCCGCGCACGCCTGGGACACCATCGGGGCGCAGTCCGTGGGATTCAGCGGCGCGCTGATCGCCCGACCAGGCAACGCGCCGTTGCCCGTCGCCGGCCTCCCACAACCGACGGTCGTCGCCACCGACCTGCGCGATCTGGCGGACAAGCTCACAAACCGTGACGGTTTGTCGTCCACTGATTAGTCCGGTCGCGGGTCACCGAGCCGCGAGCGAATCGCCCCCCAAGGGTCGGCGTAGCGCCCAGGCGCGCCGCGGTACGCGGCTTGGCGGGCGAGGAGAATCCGGACAAGCGGTGCGACCAACGCCATGGGATAACGTCGCCATCCGACGGTCGCGCGCATCTCGTCCAGCATCTGCGGCCACGAGTGATGCTGGAACGCCAACGCCTCTTGAGCCCGTGTCGTATCCAACCAGTCTGTGACGAACCAGTTTTCGTCGTTCTCGGGATCACCGGGTCGACCCGCCGGCAGCACATTCGACAGTCCCCGCCCCGCCGCCAGGGCCGGCCCGATGTCCTTCTGCACATGCAGGTGCGAGTCGTCGCCGGCGATCAGCAGCGTCTCGCCGACAACGTCCGCGGTGGTCGCCGCGGCGAATGCGGCCGCCACATCCCGAACGTCGACGGTATGGATCCGCCCGTCACTCGGCAGTGTGTTCTCGAAGAACAGCGCGTCGCGGCTGAACGGAATTGCGCCCGGCACGACACTGATGACTCCGCCCAGGCGCAGAATCACCCATTCCAAAGCCGAAGAGCGCACCAGGTTTTCGGCTTCGATTTTATGTGCGCCGTACAGGTCGGTCGGCCGCAGCGGGGAGTCCGTGGTCAACCGCTCGGGGTGGTGATGCGGGTTGCGCGACCCGTAGACGGCGTTGCTGGAGGCCAGCACGAAGCGCGGACGCCGCTGCTGACACTGCGCGGCGCGTAACAACGCTGCGGTGGCGTCGACGTTTACTCGACGGCCGAGTTCGCGGGCGCGGTAGATCGCCGGGGGGATTACGGCGGCCAGGTGCACGATCGCCATGGGGGAAACTTCGGCGACCAACCGGTCGACCTCACTCCCGTCGGTGAGGTCGGCCCACTGCGCCTCGGCGCCGGACGGTAACGAGGCGGCAGCCTTGCGCTGGTCCGGGGTGCCCAGATCGGCCGCGACCACGCAATGGCCGTCGGCGACGAGCTTGATCACCACCTGCGAGCCGACCAGGCCGAAGCCGCCCGTGACCAGCACCTTGTCGGTCATCGCCCCTCAGCTACGCAGCCCGGCACAATAAGTGGATATGACATTCTCAAAAAGCGAGAGTATCATATTCATAACCACGATCATCGACGATGTGAGGGCTCCAGGATGGCGGGCAGCGGCAACGTGCCGAAGAATCGCGAGACGGCCAAATGGGACCCCGAGTTCACCAAACAGGTGTCACACACGGTCGGCGCGGTGATCAAGCGCTATCACCGCGCCGAGGTCCGCAACATCGACAACATCCCGCCCACCGGCGGCGCACTGGTGGTGTCCAACCACTCCGGCGGCATGCTCACTCCCGACGTTTTCATCTTCTCGCCGGCCTACTACGACCACTTTGGGTATGACCGGCCCGTCTACACGCTCGGCCACTACGGCATCTTCATAGGTCCGCTCGACGGCGTGCTACGTCGCCTCGGCGTCATCGAAGCGAGCCGCGAGAATGCCGCAGTCGCACTACATTCCGGCGCGGTCGTGCTGGTATTTCCCGGCGGGGACTACGACTCCTACCGCTCCACATTCGACGCCAACGTCATCGACTTCAACGGTCGCACCGGTTACGTAAGGACCGCGATCGAGGCCGGTGTGCCGCTCGTGCCGGCGGTTTCTATCGGCGCCCAGGAAACCCAGCTGTTCTTGACGCGCGGCAACTGGCTGGCCAAGAAGCTTGGAATCACCAAGGCGCGCATGGACATTCTGCCCGTCAGCGTCGGCTTTCCCTTCGGCCTGAGCATGATATTTCCGCCTAACCTGCCGCTGCCGTCGAAGGTGATCACCCAGGTCCTCGAACCGATCGACATCGCCGCGCGCTTCGGCAAAGATCCCGACGTCGGCGAGGTCGACGAGTACGTCCGCTCGGTCATGCAGGCAGCGCTCGACCGGTTGGCTAAGCAGCGGCGTTTCCCGGTCTTGGGCTGAATCCGCCATTCGGCCGAATCGCCAACTGCGAAGTGCTTGCATGAACGCAGGGAGGAGCGGGCGTGTGAAAAGGCTCAACGGCATGGACGCCATGTTGCTCTACAGCGAGACGCCGAATCTGCACACGCACACGCTGAAGGTCGCGATCGTCGATCCCGCCGAGATTGGCGCCGACTTCGGCTACGAGGCCTTCCGGCACCATCTGCTGCGGCGCCTGCACCTCCTGGAACCGTTGCGCTACAAGCTGGTTGACATCCCGTGGCGGTTGCACCATCCGATGTGGCTGGAGAACTGCGACGTCGACCTCGACTACCACCTGCACCGGATCCAGGTGCCTGCGCCGGGCGGACGAAGGGAACTCGACGCCGTGATCGGCGAGGTGGCGTCCACGCCGCTGGACCGCACCCGCCCACTGTGGGAGTTCCACGTCGCCGAAGGCCTGGCCGGCGGACGGTTCGCCCTGATCGGCAAGATCCACCACGCACTGGCCGACGGGGTGGCATCGGTCAACCTGCTGGCCCGGGCAATGGACCTCAAGGACGGCCCGAGCGACGAGCGCGACAACGACGAAGCCGGCGTCACCCCGACCACCACCGGCCTGTTGCTGGCGGCCGGCCGTGATCACGTCCGCCAGATCAGCAAGCTTCCCGGACTGCTCGGCGATGCGGCCAAGGGTTTCGCCCGGGTGCGCCGGCGCAGCCGGGAACGTGGTGAACACCCGGACCTGGCCGACGCATTCGACGCACCGCCCACATTCCTCAACCATGTGGTGTCACCGCAGCGCCGATTCGCCACTGTCGCATTGCGACTCGACGATGCCAAAGCGACCGCGAAGGCGCTGGGCATCACGTTCAACGACCTGGTCCTCGCGACGGCGGCCGGTGGACTGCGGCAGCTGCTGCTGCGTTACGACGGCAAGGCCGACCGCCCGATCATCGCGTCAGTGCCGACGGCCACCGACAAGTCGGATCGAGTCACCGGCAATGAAATCAGCGGACTGTCGATTTCTCTGCCCGTGCATGTCGCCGACCCAGTCGAACGAGCCCAATTGGTCGCGCTGGCCACCAAGATTGCCAAGGAAGACCACGAGATTCTCGGACCGCGGCTCTACGGCCAGCTGATGGGTTACCTGCCGACGGCGATCGCACCGGCGGCGTTCCGATGGCTCGGTCGACGCGATGCCCCGAACAAGGTGATGAACGTCGCGGTGTCCAGCGTGCCCGGTCCACGCGAGCGTGGGCATTTTGCCGGCGCGCCGGTCAGCGAGATCTATTCGACGGGCGTGCTGTCGCCCGGCGCCCCGGTCAACATCACCGTGTGGAGCTATGTCGACCAGCTCGGCGTTGCGGTGCTCACCGACGATGAGACGTTCGACGACCCGCACGAGGCCACCCAGGCGCTCAGCGAAGCCTTTAGCGAATTACGCTGCGCCGCAGGCCTTTCAGTTGACCACAGTACGGTCGGCGTGATGGCCGACCACGCGCTGCGCTAGGCGGCCAGGACGGCGTCGAGCGCCGAATAGAACAACCCGAGCCCGTCGTCGGAGGGCCCGGTCAAGGGCTCGGTGGCGTGTTCGGGATGCGGCATCAACCCGACCACCCGGCCGTTCGCCGAACTGATTCCGGCGATGTCACGCAGCGAACCGTTGACGTTGTCGTGGTACCGGAACACCACGCGACCTTCGCCTTCCAATTCATCGAGCACCGCATCGGAGGCCACATAGCGACCTTCACCCGACTTCAGCGGAATCAGCAGGTCGGCACCCGGCTCGTACCGCGTGGTCCACGCCGTCGACGTCGACTCCACCCGCAACCACACGTCGCGGCAAATGAAGTGCAGTCCCTGATTGCGGGCGAGCGCACCGGGTAGCAACCCCGCCTCGCAGAGTACTTGAAACCCGTTGCAGATTCCCAGAACCGGCAGTCCGCGCCCGGCGGCGGCGATGACCTCGCCCATCACCGGGGCAAACTTCGCGATGGCACCGCAGCGCAGGTAGTCACCGTAGGAGAAGCCACCGGGCACCACCACCGCGTCGACACCTTTGAGATCGGCATCGGCGTGCCAGAGGTTGACCGCCTCGGCACCAGCCAAGCGCGCCGCGCGTGCGGCGTCCACGTCGTCCAGTGTCCCCGGAAAGGTGATGACGCCGATGCGCGGTGTCATTGCGGCTCCCGGCTAACGGTCCAATCCTCGATAACGGTATTGGCCAACAGCGATTCGGCGATCTCGGCGAGTGCGGAGTCGTCGACGCTGTCGTCGACTTCGAGCTCGAACCGCTTGCCCTGCCGAACGTCGGAGATACCACTGTGCCCGAGTCGCCCCAAGGCTCCGACGATCGCCTGGCCCTGGGGATCGAGAATCTCACCCTTGGGCATCACGTGCACAACCACTCGGGCCACGCGCGCTCCTCCTACTGTTTTGGCTGCTCGGCGCCAACTCTACCGGTCACCTGCCCGGTCGTCGTGCTAGCACGAGCCAACGTAGGCCGTGCAAATCGACGACGACATCGCATCGAGCACCTGAGCGTCGGAGATGATCGGCCAGGGCAGCTGGGGCGGGTCGGACGCCCACAGCGTCAACTCGCTGATCGAGCTGTTCTCCGGATGCGCGACGAGGTAGGTGTGCAGGATCGTCGGCCCGCTGACCACGGCGGACAATCGGTTCGGCTCGTCGACGGTGATCGACGGCGACTCGGCGGCTGCGCCCAGTTGGCATCCGCGCAGCGCGGCGGCGGCGATGTCGAACACCGACATCGCGCTTTGCCCACCGCGACCCGTCTCGCCGCGCCAGTGCACCACCTCGGCCCGCAGCTGCCACTGCCCTCGCGGTTTGTCGACGCCGACCCGAGCAGAGACCGCGGAGTCCCGGGTGTCGTGCGGGAAGGCCGGCGTCGCGCACACCTCTTCGAATCGGAAGCGGGGCGTCGGGCCGCCGGTCGTCGGCACGGCTGACCCTGCCAAGGGCGGCCAGTGGTACGTCGCGCTCAACGGGATCTCCGATGACGGTGTCCACGCCGCGTCGGGAATCTGGTCGCAGATTGGCGGGCAGGTCTGCGAATCGGCCTTGCCCACCGCCGGCCACATGTCATTGAACAGCAGGCAGCCTGCGATCAGCGTCCACACCAGCACTAGGCGCATCCCCTTGCACCTCATG
Source organism: Mycobacterium paraterrae (assembly GCF_022430545.2). Lineage (NCBI taxonomy): Bacteria > Bacillati > Actinomycetota > Actinomycetes > Mycobacteriales > Mycobacteriaceae > Mycobacterium > Mycobacterium paraterrae. Next base: position 1,082,416 of record NZ_CP092488.2, read on the forward strand.
AGCGCACAATCGTAGCCATGCAACTCACGCATTTCGGCCATTCTTGTGTTCTTGCCGATTTCGGCCACACGACGGTTTTGTTTGATCCGGGCACCTTCTCGCACGGGTTCGAGGGCATCACCGGGTTGTCAGCGATCGTGATCACCCACCAGCACCCCGACCACGTCGACCAGGAACGACTGCCCGCGCTGCTGGACGGCAATCCTGGTGCCGCGCTGTACGCCGACCCGCAAACCACCGAGCAGCTGTCGGCGCCGTTTCAGGCGGTGCACGTCGGCGACGAGCTGTCCGTCGGTCGGCTGACCATCCGCGCGCTCGGCGGCAAGCACGCGGTCATCCACCCGGAAATCCCTGTGATCGACAACATTTCGTATGTCATCGATGACGGCGGCCAACGCGGACGCTTCATGCACCCCGGCGACGCGCTATTCGTCCCGGACGAACCCATCGACGTGCTGGCCACTCCGGCGGCGGCACCCTGGATGAAGGTCTCCGAGGCAGTCGATTATCTGCGAGCCGTGGCTCCGGCCCGCGCGATCCCGATCCATCAGGCCATCATCGCCCCAGAGGCACGCGGCATCTACTACGGCCGTCTCACCGAGATGACCGACGCCGACTTCCAGGTGCTGCCAGAAGAAACCGGAATCGCGTTTTAAGCGTGGACCCGAAACTGCAGCTGGACGCAGGCTTGCCCGCCAAACTGCGGCCAGCCGCAGTGTCAGCCGATGTCGGCGACCGCGCCACGCCCCGCGGCGCGACCGGAGAAGATGCAGCCGCCTAGGAATGTGCCCTCCAACGCGCGGTAGCCGTGCACCCCGCCACCACCGAAACCAGCTACCTCGCCGGCCGCGTACAGGCCGTCCAGCGGGGTGCCGTCCGCGCCCAGCGCCCGGGAATCCAGGTCGGTCTCCAAGCCGCCCAAAGTCTTTCGCGTCAGAATGTGCAACTTCACCGCGATCAACGGTCCGTCCTTGGGATCCAGCAGCGGATGAGGAGCCACCACCCGGCCGAGCTTGTCACCGAGAAATGCGCGGGCGCCGCGAATTGCGGTGATCTGGCTGTCCTTGCTGAACTTGTTCGCGACTTCGCGGTCGCGGGCGGTCACCTCGTCGGCGACCGTGGCATAGTCCAGCGGGGCCACGTCGGGCACCGCGTTCATCGCGGCGACCAAGTCGCGCAACGACTGTGCGGTGACGAAGTCGATGCCCTTGTCGACAAAGGCCTGCACCGGCCCGGGTGCGCTGGATCCGGCCCGGGCGGCAAGCAGTTGACGCACGCTGCGACTGGTCAGGTCCGGGTTCTGCTCCTGCCCAGACAGGCCGAACTCCTTGCCAATGATCTTGCTGTTCAACACAAACCAGGTGTAGTCGTAACCCGACTTGGCGATGTACTCCAATGTCCCGAGGGTGTCGAAGCCCGGAAACAGTGGCACCGGCAACCTCTTGCCGGTGGCGTCGAGCCACAGCGAAGACGGACCCGGAATAATGCGGATGCCGTGCATCGGCCAGATTGGGTCGTAGTTGGTGATGCCTTCGGTGTAATGCCACATCCGGTCGCGGTTGATCACCCGCGCACCGATCTTCTCGGTAATCGCGATCATCCTGCCGTCGACGTGTGCGGGCACGCCGGCAAGCATCTTTTCGGGCACCCGCCCCATCCGGGTGGGCCAGTTGGCCCGCACCATGTCGTGGTTGCCGCCAATGCCGCCGCTGGTAACGATCACCGCCTGCGCCCGAAATTCGAACTCGCCGATGACGTTTCGGGATGACGGGACGCCGCGCGGCTCCGATGACGGCTCCAGCACGCTACCGCGAACCCCGGTCACGGCGTTGGCCTCGACGATCAGCTCGTCGACCTGATGCCGGTAGGCGAACCGCACCCTCGGGTGGTCGACCAATCGACGTGTGAAGATCTCGACGATGCCCGGTCCGGTGCCCCACGTGATGTGAAAGCGCGGCACCGAATTGCCATGTCCCTGAGCGCCGTAACCTCCGCGCTCGGCCCAGCCCACCAACGGGAAGATCTTCAAACCGCGGTCGCGCAGCCAGCTTCGCTTCTCACCTGCGGCGAAATCGACATAGGCATGGGCCCATTGTTTGGGCCAGTAGTCCTCCTGACGGTCGAACGCAGCGGTGCCGAGCCAGTCCTGCAGCGCCAGTTCATGGCTGTCGTGCACACCGAGGCGGCGCTGTTCGGGGCTGTCGACGAAGAACAACCCGCCGAACGACCAGTACGCCTGTCCGCCGAGGTTGGCGCTGTTCTCCTGGTCGACGATCAATACCCGTTTGCCGCGCTCGGCCACCTCGCAGGCGGCCACCAGCCCGGCCAGGCCCGCCCCGACGATGATGACATCAGCTTGGGTATCGCTCATGGCGCTACACAGTAGCGACCGACGAGGTCAGGCCGCGTCGAGAATCGCCTGATCCGCCCGCCACTGATACGTGGTCGGCTCGCATCCCTGCAGCCGGGCGATGTCTACCGAGTCCAGCATGGCCTGCAGCGGACCGGGCTTGCGCAGGTGGCTGGCCGCAACCGCGACCCGCACGACGCCGTCGCGACGCGCAACGCGCTCCGCCGAGAGCACCAGCATCCGGCACCACCACGGTTCGGACAGAAAACCTTCACCGATGCCCAGCACCCGCGCCCGCACCGACGTCTGCCGGACCAGGTCGGTGATGTCGTGCAGATCGGCGAGCAACCGGAACCCATTGCGCGGCAACGATGCAACTGTCCCTGGTGATGCCGTCCACCGCGGCGCCGCGAACAGCCGGGTGCGCAAACCGAGGTGCTCGAGCACCCGGTCGGCCGCCATCAGCCGCAGATTGGCCTCGTGCGCGGGCAACGCGGCGAACTCCCCGCGGCGCTTCTTGGTGGCGGCGTCGTCGTATCCGTTGAGCAGGATCGCGTCGCCGCCGGCGCGGCGGGCAGTCAGCCAATCGACGGTCACCGGATCCTGGTCCAGCCGGTAGCCGCCCTTCAGTCGCGGGGCGACCAGCAGCGACACCGGCACCGACCGAGCATCCATCTTCTGACAGAACTGCGCGACGTCGTCGAGCGTGCGCTCGCGAATCCCGGAGACCGAGACGATCAACTTCCCAGACACGCCACAATTTTGACGATCTCAGGTGTCCAGACAGTGACGTACACGCGGACAGCAGACGTCAGGTCCGCGCTGCGACCAGCTAATTCGGCAAAACGGCCTCGACGGCCGCGATCACTTCCGGTGCGTCAGGCACCGTCTGCGGGCGGAATCGGTTGACCACCTCTCCGCCCGGCGCGATCAAGAACTTCTCGAAGTTCCACTGCACATCGCCGGCCTGGCCGGCGGCGTCGGGCGTCTTGGTCAGTTCGGCATACAGCGGGTGTCGCTCCGGCCCGTTGACGTCGGTTTTCGCTAACAGCGGAAACGTCACGCCGTACGTGGTGGAGCAGAAGGTCTGGATCTCCTCGGCGGTGCCCGGTTCCTGACCCATGAACTGGTTGCACGGCACGCCGAGCACCGTCAGCCCGCGCTCACCGTAGTCGCGTGCCAGCTGCTCTAGCGCAGCATATTGCGGTGTCAAACCGCACTTGGACGCCACGTTGACCACCAGCACTGCGCGGTCGTTGTAGTCGGCCAGCGATAGGGATCCGCCGTCGAGGCCGGTCAAAGCGATCTCGCTCACAGTCATGGAACGAGAGACTACTTGCACCGTGGCCGGCACAACTTAGATTGATCGGCTAGCTAGTTTGTCGTTACGCTGGCTCATATGGTTTCTCGCGCGGCCCCGCCGACGGACATCGCACCGGATGCCGACGATGCACTCGACTACCCCGAATCTCTCGACGCCGGACTGCTGAGGATCGCCGGAGTCTGCATCCTCGCCTCGGTGATGGCGATCCTGGACGGCACCGTGGTCAGCGTCGCGCAACGCACGTTCATCGCGGAGTTCGCATCGACCCAGGCGATTGTCGCGTGGACGATCACCGGATACACCCTCGGGCAGTCCACCGTCATTCCCCTGGCGGGCTGGGCCTCCGACCGCTTCGGCACCAAGCGGCTGTTCATGGCGGCGGCGCTGTGGTTCACGTGCGCGTCGTTGTTGTGTTCGATGGCATCGAACATCAGTCAGCTCATCGCGTTTCGCGTCATCCAGGGACTGGGTGGCGGGATGCTGGTGCCGCTGACGCTGATCATCTTGACCCGCGAAGCCGGCCCGAGGCGGCTGGGCCGATTGATGGCGGTGCTCGGTATCCCGATGCTGCTGGCCCCGATGTGCGGTCCGGTGCTGGGTGGCTGGCTGATCAGCGCGCACGGCTGGCAGTGGATCTTCCGGATCAACCTGCCGGTCGGCGTGATTCTGTTGGTATCCGCCGCGCTGATTTTCCCGAAGGATCGGCCGCGTCCGTCGGAGGCCTTCGACTTCGTCGGCATGATGCTGCTGTCACCGGGACTGGCGGCACTGCTGTTCGGAATCTCATCGGTGCCGCGACGGGACAGCTTCACCGACAACCACGTCTGGATACCGGGCCTGATCGGTATCGCACTGATCACGGCGTTCGTGTTGCACGCGCTGCACCGCGCCGACCATCCCCTCATCGACCTGGCGCTGTTCAAGAATCGGGTGGTGACGCTGTCCAACGCGTCGATGTTCTTGTTCTCGGTCGGGTTTTTCGGCGCCGTTCTGGTCATTCCCAGCTATCTCCAACAACTTCTGCACGAGACACCGCTGCAGTCCGGCCTGCAACTGATTCCCGAGGGACTGGGAGCGATGCTGACGATGCCGCTGGCCGGCACGTTGATGGACAAGCGTGGACCCCGCAACGTGCTACTGGTCGGAATTGCGCTGATTGCCGCCGGACTGAGCATATTCGCCTACGGCGCGTGGCAGCAGGCCGACTATCTGCCGATCCTGATGGTGGGCCTGGTGACGACCGGTATCGGCTTGGGCTGCACGCTGACCCCGCTGTCCGGAGCAGCCGTGCAGACACTCGCCCCCAACGAAGTGGCTCGCGGTTCGACGCTGCTCAGCGTCAACCAGCACGTCGCCGTGGCCGTCGGAACCGCGTTGATGTCGGTGATCTTGACCAGTCAATTCAACCGAAGCGAAACCATCGGCGCCGCAGAGAAACTCGGTATCTTGCGGGGCAAGTTCACCAAGCACGGCGCGCCGGTCAGTCCGCACCACGAAGTGTCTGCCGACTTCACCGCGCGACTGATGCAGGATCTCACCCACTCCTACACATTGGTCCTGGTGGTGGCGATCGTCATTGTCGCGGTGACGCTGCTACCGGTGGCGTTCCTGCCCAACAAGCCGCCACCGCCCGGTCGTGCCCACTCGACGGTGCCGGTGTAACGCCGCGAGCGGTACGCCGACTGTGCAGGTTATCGACGTCGATCGGCCGCGATTTTCACACCCACAACCTGCACACTCGGCGCTAGAGTCTCAGACCTGCGCTCCGCTGGCTGCCAGCAGCCAGGCGTACTGGTAGGCGGTTTCCTTCCAGCGCTCGTAGCGTCCGCTGATACCTCCATGGCCGGCGGTCATCTGAGTCTTCAGCAGCACCGGGCTGCCATGGCCATTGGTATACCGAAGCGCAGCAACCCATTTGGCGGGCTCGACGTAGTAAACCCGGGTGTCGTGCAGCGATGTCATGGCCAGAATGGCGGGATAGCGCTGTTCGACGACGTTCTCGTACGGCGAATACGACTTCATGTAATGGTAGACATCGCTGTCGCTCAACGGGTTTCCCCATTCGTCCCACTCGGTGACGGTCAGCGGCAGCGACGGATCCAGGATTGTCGTCAGCGGATCCACGAACGGCACCTGGGCCAGGATGCCGGCGAACAGCTCGGGTGCCATGTTGGCCACCGCGCCCATCAGCAGACCACCGGCACTTCCGCCGAGCGCCACCAACTGTTGCGGGCGGGTTTGTCCGGTGTCGACCAGGTGCTGTCCGACGGCGATGAAATCGGTGAAGGTGTTCTTCTTCTCGAGCAGCTTGCCATGCTCGTACCAGAGCCGGCCCATCTCGCCGCCCCCGCGCACATGCGCGACCGCGAAGACCATGCCGCGGTCGAGCAGCGACAGCCGGGCGATCGAGAACCGCGGGTCTTCACAGATCTCGTAGGCGCCGTAACCGTAGACCAATGTCGGGGCGGGGAATTCGATTCCGGCTCGGTGGACCACTGATACCGGGATCTTGGTGCCGTCGGCCGCCACGGCCCACTCGCGGCGCTCGACATAGTCCTCGCGCCGGTAGTCGCCAAGCACGGGTTGCTCTCGCAGCAGCGTGCGCTCACCGGTCACCAGATCGAGGTCGTAGATCCGCACCGGGGTTATGAATGATCCCGCGCCGACCCGCAGCTTGGGCGAATCCCAGTTCGGATTGGCGCCCAGACCGGCCGACATCAGCTCCGAGTCGAATGCGATCTCCTCGGCCTCGCCGTAGCCGTCTTTGCCGATGGGCCACAACTGGATTCGCGGCAGTGCCTCGCGGCGATAGCTGACCACCAGATTGCCTGCGAACGCGTCAACCCCGTCGAGTCGCACGTCGTCGCGGTGTTCGATCAGGGTGCGCAGGGCGGCGGGATCGTTCACCGGCGCCTCGGCCAGCGTGAAGTTCACCGCGTTGTCGTTGTGCAAGATCAGAAATCGATCCTCGCCGCCGACGATCGCATGCTCCACCGAATACTCGATGCCGTCGCGGCGCGGTAACACGGTGACGAATTCGGCCTCCGGGTCGGCGGCGTCGGCGTACCACACCTGCGAGGTGATAGCCGAGCCCGCGGCGATCAGCACGTACCTGTCGCTGCGGGTTCGACCCACCGCGAGCCAGTATTTCTCGTCGGCTTCGTGATAAACCTTCTCGGCCGGCAGTCCCGATGCCAGCCGATGCCGCCAGACCGTGTCCGGGCGCCACGCCGCGTCGACAGTGACGTAGTAGATGGTGCGGTTATCGGTACCCCAGGTGGCTCCCGCACCGATGCCGACGATCTCGTCGTCGTACCGTGCGCCAGTGCGAAGGTCCCTGAACCGCAACGTGTACCGCTCGTCGCCGACCACGTCGACCGAGTAAGCCAACACGTTTCCATCGGGGCTGACGCTGGCCGCTCCGAGGGAGAAGAAGTCGTGTCCCTCGGCTTCGGCGTTCTCATCCAGCAGTATCTGCTCGCCCGGTATCTCGGTGTGCTCGTCAAGCACCGGAGGGTTCCAGTCGTTGGGATCGGCAAGGGGGCAACGGCAGTGAACCCCGTACTGCTTGCCTTCGAAACTCCGGGCGTAATACCACCAGTCACCGCGCCGGACGGGTACCGACAGGTCGGTCTCCTTGGTGCGCGCTTTGATCTCGTCGAAGATCTTCTGCCGCAACGGCTCGAGCGGGGCGGTGACGTGGTCGGCGTACTCGTTCTCGGCCTCGAGGTAGCTGATCACCTCCGGGCTGGACTTGTCGCGCAGCCACTCGTAGGGATCGACGAACACATCGCCGTGGAATTCTCGCCGCGAGTCGACCCGCTTGGCGACCGGAGGCTCGACGTTGGTGCTCACTCGCCGCTCCTCCTCATCGCTGCGCCCTGCATCGTCACCGGCGGGCGTCATGCGCTCGGGCCGATCCAGTCGTCGAACTTCAGGCCCGAAATGCGTTCGTATGCTTCGACGTAACGGGCTCGCGTGGCGTCGATGATGTCCTCAGGCAGCGGTGGGGGCGGCTGCGATCCGCCGCGATCCCAGCCCGAGTCGGCGCTGAGCAGCCAGTTGCGGACGAACTGCTTGTCGAAACTGTTCTGGACCTCGCCGACCCGGTACTCCGCGGCCGGCCAGTACCGTGACGAGTCCGGCGTGAATACCTCGTCGGCCAGGATCAGGTTGCCGTTGCCGTCTACGCCGAATTCGAACTTGGTGTCGGCGATGATGATCCCCTTGGTCAGCGCGTGGTCGGCCGCCTGTACATAGGTCTGAAGCGTGCGATCGCGCAGTTGGTTGGCCCGCACACCGCCGACCATTTCGATCACTCGCGAAAACGAAATGTTCTCGTCGTGTTCTCCCAGTTCGGCTTTCGTGGCCGGGGTGAATAGCGGCGTCGAAAATCGGCTGGCCTCGACAAGACCGGGTGGCAGCGTGATGCCACAGACCTTGCCGGTCTGCTGATAATCCAACAGACCGGAGCCGGTCAGGTATCCCCGCGCCACGCATTCGACGGGAACCATGTCGAGCTGGCGCACCACCAGCGCCCGGCCGAGCACTTCGTCGGGAATCCTCGGATCGTCCGGTGGGCCGGCCAAATGGTTGGGGGCCTCGACGAGCCCGAAGAAGAACACGCTCATCGCGGTCAGGATGCGACCCTTGTCGGGGATCAAGCTGTCGAGCACATAATCGAACGCCGAGATCCGGTCCGTCGCGACGAACAACAGGTGACCGTCATCGATGCGGTACAACTCGCGGACCTTGCCACTGGCCAAGTGCTGGTAGTCGGACAGAGCGGGACGCATCGGGACAGCGTAGCCGGGCGACGATGCGGGCCCGGAAGGCCCGCTGAGGAGCCGGCCATCAAACCGAGACGCCATTCGTCGAGCGTCGATTTGTCGGGCCGGATCACGGCGATTGGCTCAACAAGTCGACCCTGGAAATACTCAGCGGTATGAAATCGCGGTTTGTCCCCTACGCCAACACTCCGGGCCGGCTGCTCGCCCAGTTAGTGAGCGACGCGGTGGTGGTGATCTGGTCATTCGTGTGGGCGCTCGTCGGCGTGGCCGTGCACAGTGCGGTCGCGACGATCGCCGAGGTGGGCCGGCAGGTCCAGGGCGGCGCCAATGGAGTGGCCGTGAATCTGAACTCGGCCGGTCATAGCGCCGACAACATCCCGCTGATCGGAGGGGCCTTCAGCGGACCGCTCAAAGCGGGCAGTAAGGCCGCCCTCGACATCGCCGGCGCCGGCCACAACCTGGACAGCACCGCGAGCTGGCTGGCGATCGTCCTGGCGCTGGCGGTCGCCGCACCCCCGACACTCGGTGTGGTCGTGCCGTGGCTGGTATTGCGGATCCGATTCGTCCGGCGCAAGTTGACCGTGGGTGCGCTTGCCACGACCTCCGCAGGTGCGCAACTGTTGGCGTTGCGGGCGTTGGCCAACCGGCCATTGGGCAAGCTCACCGCGGTCACCCCTGACCCGGTTGGCGCGTGGCGGGCCGGCGACCCGCACGCCATTCACGGCCTGGCCGCCATCGAATTGCGTTCGGCTGGAATGGCCGTCAGGACGCGCTAGCGGAGCTCCACGACCAGATGCCGGATGCCGGTGTGCCGGTTGCTGCGCGTCCACTCGACGTCGCGGACCACCCGCACGTCGCCGAAGCGGGTCAGCAGTTCTTCGAACAGCACCCGCAGTTCCAGGCGAGCCAGGTTCGCGCCCAGGCAGTAGTGCACACCTTGCCCAAAGCCGAGGTGCGGGTTGGGCTTTCGCGCAATATCGAAGACGTCGGCATCATCGAATGCAGCCTCGTCGCGGTTGGCTGAACCTTCCCAGATCATCACCTTCTGCCCGGCCGCGATCGACACGTCTCCAAGTGCTACATCACAGGTGGCGGTCCGCCGTTTTGACGGCGACGGCGAGGTCCACCTGACCATTTCCTCGACCGCGACCGGTAGTGCCTCGAGATCGTCACGCAGTAAACGCAATTGCTCGGGATGCTCGGCCAGCGCCAACAGCCCGCCCGCCACCGCGTTTCGCGTGGTCTCGGCTCCGGCGCTGAACAGCAGGCTGAAGAACAGATACAACTCGAGATCGGACATGGCCGGGCCGTCGTCGGCGCCCGCGTTGGCCACCGCCGACAGCATGTCGTCGGTCGGCTGTGCTCGCTTCGACGCGATCAACTCCTGCCCGTAGGTGTACATCCGCGAGCCGGCCTCCTCGGCCGACAGCTGGGACGTGGTAGCCGTCCGCGCGTCACCGAAGTCGAACTGCGGCTCGATCGCCTCGAACAGCCAATGCCGTTCGGATTCAGGCACTCCCAACAGGATGCAGATCATCTGCATTGGCAACTCGGCGGCGACATCGACCACGAAGTCGAACCGCTCGCCGGGCACCACCGCGTCCAGCAGCCGGCGGGTCCTGGTGCGCAAGTCGTCCTCGACCAGGCCGATCATCCGCGGCGTCAGCCCGGAGCTGACGAGTCGGCGAACTTGTGCGTGCCGCGGGTCATCCATCATGTTGAGCACCTGGCCGGCGATGGTCAAATCCTGCAGCAGGGTTCCGCCGAACGGGCGCTCGCCGCCGGTGACCGACGAGAACGTCACCGGATCTTTAAGTACGGCAAGCGTTCCCGCGTACGAGGCGATGGACCAGAAGCCCTCCCCGTCGGGCGTGTGCTCAGTCGGGTGGTGCCAGTAGATTGGCGCATCACGGCGATGGATTGCGAAGAGGTCGTGAGGAAAACCGCTGGCGAAATTGTCCAGATCGGTGAAATCGACCTCCGCAAGCGTCACAGGATGGCGCCCGGCGTGTACTTCGCCGCGTCGGGATAGCGCGCTACCAGCGCTTCGACCTCCGCGATCACCGTGTCGACCTGATCACCGGCCGCGCCGATGAACGACTGCCGGTCGGCTAGGGCGGATTCGATCGCGGCGCGGTCCAACGGTAGCCGCGGATCACCGGCCAGCCGGCCGGGGAGATCAGGCTCGACGCCCTGCTCACGCATGGCCAGGGCCGCTGCGACCGCGTGCTCTTTGATCACCTCGTGCGCCGTTTCCCGGCCCACTCCGGCACGCACCGCCGCCATCAAAACCTTGGTGGTAGCCAGGAACGGCAGGTAGCGGTCGAGCTCACGCTGGATCACCGCGGGGTAGGCGCCGAATTCGTCGAGCACGGTCAGCATGGTCTCGATCTGGCCGTCGATGGCAAAAAAGCTGTCCGGCAACGTAACCCGGCGTACCACCGAGCAGAAGACGTCACCCTCGTTCCACTGCGCGCCCGCGAGTTCGGCCGCCATGGATCCGTAGCCGCGCAGAATGACCTGGAGCCCGTTGACGCGCTCGCAGCTGCGGGTGTTCATCTTGTGCGGCATCGCCGAGGAGCCGACCTGGCCTTGCGCAAAGCCTTCAGTGACGAGGTCGTGCCCGGCCATCAATCGGATGGTGTGCGCCAGCGACGACGGGCCGGCGCCGAGCTGCACCAGCGCCGACACCACATCGTGGTCGAGCGAACGCGGGTATACCTGCCCGACGCTGGTCAAAACTTCTGCAAATCCCAAGAATTCGGCGATGCGGCGTTCGAGGTCGTCAAGCTTGGCCGCATCACCGCCGAGCAGATCGAGCATGTCCTGCGCGGTCCCCATCGGGCCCTTGATGCCCCGCAGCGGGTAACGGTCGATCAGCTCGCGCAGGCGGGTCAACGCGACAAGCGTCTCCTGCGCGGCCGAAGCGAAGCGCTTACCCAATGTCGTCGCCTGCGCCGCAACATTGTGGCTGCGGCCGGCCATCACCAGGTCGCGGTAACTCGCCGCCCGCTCGGCCAGGCGGGCGACGACCGCGACGCCGTGGGCGAACACCAGCTCCAGCGAACGGCGCACCTGCAGTTGCTCGACGTTCTCGGTCAGGTCGCGGCTGGTCATGCCCTTGTGCACGTGCTCGTGGCCGGCCAGCGCGTTGAACTCCTCGATGCGGGCCTTGACGTCGTGGCGGGTCACCCGCTCGCGCGCGGCGATCGACCCCAGGTCGACGTCCTCGAGCACCCGTTCGTAGTCGGCGATCGCGGCGGCCGGCACGTCGACACCGAGCTCGGTTTGGGCGCGCAGCACGGCGAGCCACAGCCGCCGCTCGGCGACGATCTTGGCCTCGGGCGACCAGATCGCCACCATCTCGGCGCTGGCGTAGCGGTTGGCCAGGACATTAGGGATTGTCACAAACACACAGCTTAACGGCGTGAGGCCGGGCATGGATCAGGCACAGTGGCGGCATGCACTTTGTCGGGCTGGACCTCGCCTGGGGCGAGCGAAACAACACCGGCGTCGCCGTCGTCGACTCCGACGGCCGGCTGCTGCACGTCGGCGCCGCGCACGATGACGACAGCATCTCGGCGGCGGTCGAGCCCTACCTCAGCGGCGACTGTCTGGTGGCCATCGATGCGCCACTGATCGTTGCCAACCCGACTGGGTCGCGGCCGTGCGAGGCAGCCCTCAACCGCGATTTCCGCAGCTTCGAGGCCGGCGCCCACCCGGCCAACACCACGAACCCGGCGCTCACCCATCCGCGCGCCGCCCGAATCGCCACCGCGCTGAGCCTGGACATGAACCCGGCGTCGCGTTCCTCCCGGCGAGCGATCGAGGTGTACCCCCATCCGGCGACCATCGCGTTGTTCGGTTTGGCAAAGACCCTGAAGTACAAGAAGGGATCGTTCGAGAAGCGTCAGCAGGAGCTGCTGCGCTTGATGACGCTGATCGAGGGACTGGACAGAGCAACACCGCGGCTGCGGATCAACCACAACCAGACCTGGATGGAGTTGCGCAGGCGGGTCGAGGCCGCCACCCGCCCGGTGCATCTCGACCGCGACGAAGATCCCGTCGACGCCGTGCTGTGCGCGTACGTCGGGCTGTATTGGTATCACCGACCCGAAGACGTGACCATCTACGGCGACTACGGGAGCGGCTACATCGTCACCCCGACCCTGCAGGCCGCGGTGCCGCCGCGGTAAATAGTGGCGCCGCAATTCATTTCGACGCAGCGAGGATCAGACGTGGACCGGTCGGCGGTCGATCGGTGCCACCGCGTCGATGACATCGATCACCGTCGATCGCGCGACAGCACGCGGATCCTGGAGCTCGTCGAGCAACGCCGAGACCACCGCGCCGTCGATCGTGCAGATCAGCGCGGACACTAGTTCCTGGCGCACCGACCGTCCGGAGCGTTCGATCACCTCGGCGACCGCGTCGACGCGCTGACGCATGGTGCGGCGTTGGATCTCCCGCAGTCCGGGTAGGCGAGCGCAGGCGATGTGTCGCTCGTAGCGCGAGATCAGCTGCTCGGTCAGGCGCGGCTCGGATTCTTGACCGACGAGCAGATCGACCAGCAGGTCGGCCGTCTTGTCGGCGCTGCGACGGCGACGGGTCAGGGCCGCCACCCGGGCCCGCAACTGCGCTACCTCCAGCATCCCGATGTGGGCCACCGCGCTGGCGATCAGATCGTCGAGGCTGGAGAAGTAGTAGGTGGTCGACGCGAGCGGCAGGCCGGCGCGCCGGGCGACAGCGCGGTGGCGCACCGCTTCGAAACCGCCTTCGCACAACAGTTCGGCAGCGGCGTTGACAAGCGCATAGCGCCGACGCTCGCCCTTGGGGGTGACGGCGCCCTTCGGAACCACGACAGCCTTCGGCGCGACCGGGACGGGCGCCGGAACGACCTGATTGGCGGCGACAGCTACCCCGGGAGCGACTGCTCCCCCGGAAGCCACTGCTGCTGTCACCTAGGACATGGTGCCAGCCAAAATGATGCCGCATCGGGCTTTCGGCCAAACCATCCTCGCTGCATCGGCGGGCTGGGACCGCCAACCGGCGCTTTATGATGACGCGCATGCCGGAGATGAGTCGTCGCGCTGTGCTGCGCCTGGGGACCGGCGCAGCTGCCGGAGCGCTCGGGGCCTTCGCGGTCGACCGGCTGCTTCCGGGTCGGCGCCCGGCCGCCACCCCGGTAACCATGACCGGTACCGGGATGGCGTTGGCTCCGCCGCCGGCGCCCCGCCCGGTCGACACGCCGCCCGCGCCGACCATGGTGACGGGCTCGTTCGTGTCCGCAGCGCGCGGCGGCGTCGCCACCAACTGGGCGATCGCGCGCCCGCCGGGTCAGACCAAGCCGCTTCGCGCAGTGATCGCACTGCACGGCAAAGGCAGCAGCGCCGCCACCGTGATGGAAGGCGGCGTCGAGCAAGGGCTGGCGCAGGCCGTGGCCGCCGGCCTACCGCCGTTTGCCGTGGTCGCCGTCGATGGCGGCGGAAGTTATTGGCACAAAAGGGATTCCGGTGAAGATTCCGGCGCAATGGTGCTGAACGAGCTCATCCCGATGCTGGGCGGTCAGGGATTGGACACCGCTCGGGTCGGCTTTCTGGGCTGGTCGATGGGCGGCTACGGCGCGCTGTTGCTCGGCGGCCGGCTCGGGCCGGGCCGGACCGCGGCAATCTGCGCGGTGAGCCCGGCCCTGTGGACGTCGTCGGGAGCCGCCGCTCCTGGCGCCTTCGACGGACCCGGCGACTTCGCCGCCAACTCGGTGTTCGGGATGCCTGCGCTGGCGTCGATCCCGATCCGGGTGGACTGCGGTAACAGCGACCCGTTCTACAGCGCTACGAAACAGTTCGTCGCGCAGCTGCCTAATCCGCCGGCCGGTGGATTCTCGCCGGGCGGCCACGACGGGTCATTCTGGAGCTCGCAATTGCCGGCCGAGCTGACCTGGATGGCGCCGCTGCTGACGGCATAGCGACGTCTCGGCAGCGCTACCAAAAGCCTTACGATATTTGTTACGATATCGCGTCAGATCACGCGACCGTGCAGGAGGTGACCCGGATTGGCCAGGCAGGCCGTCGCGGAAAAGCGGCAACGGCGGGAACGCGGATCGATCAGCGTCGACGAGATCATCAACGGCGCGTTCGAGGTTGCCGGCGAGGTGTCGGTCGATGGCCTGAGCATGCCACTGCTGGCCAAGCACCTCGACGTCGGCGTGACGAGCATTTACTGGTACTTCCGCAAGAAGGACGACCTGCTCAACGCGATGACCGACCGCGCACTCGGCCAGTACGACTTCGCGACACCGTTCGTCGAGGGTCAGGACTGGCGGACGTCGCTGCACGATCACGCGCACAAAATGCGCCAGACCTTTCGCGACAACCCGATCCTGTGCGATCTCATCCTTATCCGGGGCACCTTCGGGCGCGAGGCGACGCTGGCAGCTTTCGAAAAGCTCGAGAAGGCCATCGCAACGTTGGTGGAGGCGGGACTGTCACCGCAGGATGCCTTCGACACCTACGCCAGCATCTCGGTCCACACCCAAGGAGCGGCGGTGCTGGAGCGGCTACAGGACAAGTCGGACGGCGCCGACACCGATCGGCGCAACGACCTTTCAGTCATCGATCCCGACACCATGCCGCTGATCGCCCAGTTGACGCGGCAGGGCCACCGCATCGGAGTGGCCGACGACATCAACTTCGAGTACGGCCTCACCTGCATCCTCGACCACGCCAGTCGGCTGATCGAGCAGTCATCGGGTAGTCAATGACAGCAGCGCGCGGTTGAGTTTCCGTCGCGGCCAGCCCTTCCATCCGGCGGCGGCTAGAGCCGCATTGGCGGCGTTGCGGCCGCACACACCGTGCACGCCCCCGCCAGGGGATGCGCCGGCGCTGCCGAGGTAGACGTTCTCCACCGGCGTTTCGGCGCGACCCAGCCCCGGCACGGGCCGGAAAATCAACTGCTGGAAAAGCTGCGACGTGCCGCCGTTGACCGCGCCCGTGTGCAGATTGGCGTCGCTGGCCTGCAAGTCGGACGGGCGTTGGATGGTCTTGCCGACAATCTGATCGTGGAAACCGGGCGCGTAGGCTTCCAGCACACTGTCGACGCGCCCCGCCAGCACGTCAGCCGCTTCGTCGTCCGCCACTCCTCGGGGCAAATGTGTGTAGGCCCAAGCACTTTCGGTGCCGGCCGGTGAACGCGTGGGGTCCGCTGTCGTCATCTGACCGAATAGCATGAACGGGTTCGTCGGGATGGTTGCCGTGTTCAGGTCGGCCATCCACCGGATCAGGCCGTCATGGTCGGCGCCCAGGTGAACGGTGCCCGCCTTGTTGAGGTTTTTCGCCCGCCACGGGATCGGCGCCTTCAACGCATAGTCGATCTTGAGCACCGGGGTGTCCCATACGAAGCGCTCGAAACTGCGCAACAACGCGCTCGGCACGGCGTCGGCCGGCAACAGCCGCAGATATAGGTGCGGTGCTGACGTGTCGGCGATCACCGCCCGCCGCACGCGAATGCAGTCGCCATCGGCGGTCCGGAGCGCGACGGCGCGTCCGTCGCGGACTTCGACGCTGTCGACCGGTCGTGAGCACTCGACGTGTGCGCCGGCGGCGGTGGCGCGAGCCACCAGCGCCGCGGTCAACTGACCCGCACCGCCGACCGGTACCGGAAAACCACCGTCCTGGGCCATCATGATCAGCAGGTATCCCATGACGCCGCTTCCAGGCGCGTCGATCGGCACGTCGGCATGCATTGCGTTGCCTAGCAACAACAGTCGTGCCGCGTCACCTTGGAACATTTCCTGGGCCATCAGTCCCGCTGGAAGCATGAGTTGATGGACTAGCCGAATCGAACCCGCCGTACCCAGTCGGCGCAAGAACTGCAGCGCTCCGCGCACGGGCGGAAACGGCGCGAAGAGGCTTGTCAGCAAAGGGTCCTTGATGTCCTGCCACTGTTCGAAGGTCTGCCGCCAGCGTGCACCGTCACCGGGCTGCTGCTCGTCGAGCGCCGCCGCGGTCTCGTCCAGGTCGCGATAGATGATCGCCGCGTTCTCGTCGTCCGCGGAGCGAGGATGGCCCACGACCGCCGGCGCGTGACTCCAACGCAGGCCGTGATCCTCCAGATTGAGCGCCCGTAACGCGGGCGACGCGACCGACAATGGATAGAAGGCGCTGTAGAGGTCGGTGGTAAAACCCGGTGTCAGCTCGGCACTTTTGACGGCTCCGCCCGGCTCGTCCTGCGCCTCCAGC
Organism: Mycobacterium paraterrae; assembly: GCF_022430545.2. Lineage (NCBI taxonomy): Bacteria > Bacillati > Actinomycetota > Actinomycetes > Mycobacteriales > Mycobacteriaceae > Mycobacterium > Mycobacterium paraterrae. The sequence continues at coordinate 1,099,117 of NZ_CP092488.2, forward strand.
ACCAGCACATCCCAGCCGGCGTCGGCGAGCATCGCGGCCGCAACCAGTCCGTTGTGCCCGGCGCCGATGACCACCGCATCGGCACTCGATGCCGCCCTAGTCATCGTCAGGAGATTCCCGCCGTTCGGCCAGCGCCGCCAGCCGCCAGGTGCACTCCCGGTTGCGCGGCCACGCCGCGGCAAGCGCGAGACGCTTCGGCACGAAGCTCATCGGACCATGCACGGGTACCTCAGACATCTCGATGCAGCAGCCACCCTGAGCAGTATCGAAGAGACGCAAGGTGATCCGCGCCGTGCCGAACGGGCGTCCCTTGGCCAGCAGCACCAGACGTTCGCCGGGCACACATTCCTCACTGATCGTTTCGTCGTTGAGGACCAGCGGCCAGATGCCGACGGAATGTGAGATGGTGCTGCCGGGTTCGGGCCACGACGGGTCGACGGCACGCATCCGACTATTGCCCACCACCCACTGCGAATAGGTCCAGCCGTCGGCCATCACGTCCCACACTCGTTGGCGACTCGCCGGGGTTTCCCGGCGTACGGTCAACGAACTAAGCACTTCTTCTGGACTGCCCATGGTCTACACCTGTCCGTACGACATCGAAATCGTCTGACCGGTAGTGACTTTCACCAGACAGGCAGCACTCTTCGCACTGCCCACGTTCAATGCCCGAGGCCCCCACCGGCGCCATAGCATGTTGCTGCGCCATCAGTCCGAGCTACCCGGCTGCACCGGATGCGAAACCCGGCGCAGGTCAAGGGTCGATTGTTTCGGCCCTCACAGTTTTGAGGTCTGCTAGACCTCGATGACGACGGCGCCACCCTGTCCACCGCCGGCGCACATTGCGGCCACCCCGATGCCGCCGCCGCGGCGCCCCAGCTCATGGACCAGCGTGGTCAGCATCCGGGCGCCGCTGGCGGCGATCGGGTGACCCAGGCTGCAACCGCTGCCGTAGAAGTTGACCAACTCCTCGTCCAGCCCGTACTCGCGGCAGGCCGCGATCGGCACCGATGCGAACGCCTCGTTGATCTCCCACAGCGTGACGTCGCCTGGCGACAATCCGGCCCGGTCGAGCACCTTGCCGATCACCTTGACCGCACCCAGACCGGTGTCCTTCGGGTCGACAGCGGCCGAGGCCCAGGCCTTGACCGAGCCCAGCGCCTTCAGCCCGTGAGCGGAGGCATAAGCCTCGTCGGCCAAGGTCAACGCTGCGGCCGCGTCGTTGGTGCCGCTGCTGTTGCCCGCAGTGATCGAGAATCCCTCGATCTCCGGATGCAGCACTTTCAGCGACGCGAGCTTCTCCAGACTGGTCTCACGACGCGGATGCTCGTCGACGCTGAACTCGATCAGCGCGTCGTCGAGACCCTTGATCTTCAGCGGGACGATCTCGTCACCGAATGCGCCGCTGTCGATCGCGCCGATCGCACGCTGGTGCGACCGGAATGCCCAGGCATCCATCTCCTCGCGCGTGATTCCGGCCGCCTGTGCGGTGTTCCAGCCGACCGTGATCGACATGTCGCGGCCCGGCGACTCGGGTGTCTCGACGTGCGTAGGCGGGATCCATCGCTCCTCGAACTCCAAGGTCGGGCCGGGAATGCGCCAGTTCATCACTGGGGTCATTGACAACGACTGCACACCGCCCCCGACGACGACCTTCTCAGCGCCGGACCCAATCTGCGCGGCCGCGTTGGCGACCGCGGTCAGGCTGCCCGCACAATGCCGGTTGACCGCTTGCCCGGGAACCGATGTCATGCCCGACGCCGAGGCGGCGTAGCGCGCCATATCGCCTCCGCCGTAGTGCGACTCGGCGAAGATCACGTCGTCGACGTCCGACACCTCGACACCGGACCGGCGGACCGCCTCCTGCAGGATCGTGGTCGCAAGGAATTCGGGCGTCGTGTTGACCAAAGAGCCCTTGAACGACGTCCCAATGGCGGTTCGGACTGCGCTGACGATGACGGGCTTGGGCATGGGATCAACCTTCGTTTCGGCCGCGTGCGGAGTTACAAATCTGCGTCAAAGCGTAAATCGTATCAGCTACCGTTGCGCCGACGATATCGGCCGCCAAGCTACACAATCCGTAGGCTGGCACCGTGCACCCGTTCGGCTGGGAACTCCCGTACGCCTGGCCCCGGAAGCCGGTGCTGGCGGGCAACGTGGTCTGCACCTCCCAACCTCTCGCGGCGCAGGCGGGCTTGCGGATGCTTGCCGACGGCGGCAGCGCGATCGATGCCGCGGTCGCCACCGCTATCGCGCTGACCGTGGTGGAGCCGGTGTCCAACGGGATAGGTTCCGACGCCTTCGCCATCGTGTGGGACGGCCGCGAACTGCACGGATTGAATGCCTCGGGCCGGTCCCCCGCCGCGTGGACACCGGACTACTTCGGGGACACCGGGGTTCCGCTATTGGGCTGGAACTCGGTCACTGTTCCCGGCGCCGTGTCGGCATGGGTCGAGCTGCACGCGAAGTTCGGCAAGTTGCCGTTTGAACGGCTCTTCGAGCCGGCGGTCTCGTACGCCCGCAATGGTTTTTTGCTCTCGCCGACGATCGCCGAGCAATGGGCGGCTCAGGTACCGCTGTTCGAGTCTCAGCCGGGTTTCGCCGAGACGTTCATGCCTGACGGCCGAGCGCCACGAGCCGGTGAATTGGTCCTGCTGTCCGATCACGGCGCCACCCTCGAGTCGATCGCTGCGACCCGCGGCGCGACGTTCTACCGGGGAGATATCGCGGCCAAGCTCGAAGCCCATTCGACCGCCCACGGCGGGGCGATGCGGGCATCCGATCTGGCCTCGCATCGCGCCGACTGGGTGGGCACCGTTGCGGGTGATTACCGCGGATACACCGTGCACGAGATACCTCCCAACGGACAGGGCATCGTCGCGTTGATCGCACTCGGCATCCTCGAACAGTTCGACATGGCCTCGCTGCCAATCGATTCCGCGGACAGCGTGCATTTGCAGATCGAGGCGGTGAAGCTTGCGTTTGCCGACGCACAGGCTTACGTCGCCGACATCGACCACATGCCGGTGCGGCCTGACCAGCTGCTCGACAAGGAGTATTTGCGTCAACGCGCGGCGTTGATCGACCCGGTCCGTGCCAGACCGGCGTCGGCCGGGACGCCGCGGGGCGGCACCGTGTACCTCACAGCCGCCGACGCCTCGGGTGTCATGGTGTCGATGATCCAGTCGAACTACCTGGGTTTCGGCTCAGGTGTCGTTGTGCCCGGCACCGGTATCGCACTGCAGAATCGCGGCGCGGATTTCGTTGTGCAGCAGGGGCATCCGAACCAGGTTGGTCCCGGCAAGCGGCCCTACCACACCATCATCCCGGGGTTCTTGACCAAGGACGGCGCTCCGGTGATGGGCTTCGGCGTAATGGGCGGACCTATGCAACCGCAGGGCCACGTTCAGGTGGTGGCGCGCATCGTCGATCACGGCCAGAATCCGCAGGCGGCATGTGACGGCCCGCGTTTCCGCTGGGCGCAGGGGCTGCAGGTCTACTGCGAAGGAGGCTTTCCCGCTGCCACGCTGAACGAACTGGCGCACCGCGGGCACGAGTTGGCCAGCACCGACGACTACAACCAGTTCGGGAGCTGCCAGGCGATATGGCGGCTCGACGGCGGCTACCTGGCGGTCAGCGATCCGCGGCGCGACGGCCAGGCCGCCGGGTTCTAGACGTGGATGGCGCCCTCGGCAGCGGCCAGTCCGATATCGGTCCGAAAGTGGCTTCCCGGCAACCGAATTGAATCGATGATCGCGTAGGCCTGCGAGCGTGCCGCGGCGAGGTCGGGACCCGTGCCCACCACCGACAAGACGCGGCCACCTGACGAGACGATCGCTCCGTCTTCGTTTCGCGTGGTGCCGGCGTGCAGAACCCCGGCGCCCTCCGAGCCGACGATCGTGTCCCCCGTCCGCGGCGGGCCCGGGTAGTTCTCGGCCGCGAGCACGACGGTCACTGCCGCGCCGTCGCGCCAGCGCAGCTCACCGAATTCGCTCAGCGTGCCGGTGGCGGCCGCGTTGAGCAGTTGCCCGAGTGGCGATTCGAGGAGGGCGAGTACCGCCTGCGTCTCCGGATCGCCGAAGCGGCAGTTGAATTCGATGACGGCGGGTCCGGTCGAGGTGATCGCCAAACCGGCGTACAGCAAGCCGGAGAACGGGCTTCCGCGTCGAACCAGTTCGGCGGCAACGGGTTCGACGATGTCGCTGACGATCGACTGGTAGACCTCGGGCGGCAGCCACGGCAGCGGGGCGTAGGCGCCCATGCCTCCGGTGTTGGGTCCGGCGTCGCCGTCGCCTACCCGCTTGAAGTCTTGTGCCGCAAGCAGTGGCACCACCGTCTCGCCGTCGACGACGCAGAACAGGGACACCTCGGGCCCGTCGAGAAACGACTCCAACAGCACCGGGTGCCCGGACTCGAGCAGGCTCGCGGCGTGCGCGCGTGCGACGTCGCGGTCCGGGGTGACCACCACACCCTTGCCCGCGGCCAGTCGGTCGTCCTTGACCACCCAGGCGGGTTCACCGGCCCCGGGCCCGAACCGTTCCAGAGCAGCGTCCAAATTCGCTGGGCTGTCGACGATCTCACTGGAGGCAGTGCGCACGCCGGCGGCCGCCATCACATCCTTGGCGAAGGCCTTGGAGCCTTCGATCTGCGCCGCGTCGCGGCTGGGCCCGAAGCAGGCTATTCCGGCGGCGCGCAGCGCATCGGCGACACCGAGCACCAGCGGTACCTCCGGGCCGATCACCACCAGGTCGGAGTCGAGCTGACGAGCCAAGGCGACTACGTCCTCGGCGGAGGAGGCATCGACATCGTGCTGGTCAGCTATCGCCGCAGTGCCGGCATTGCCGGGCGCGACGGCCAGCGCCTGGACCTCAGGGTCGGCGCGAAGGGCCAGCAGCAGAGCATGTTCGCGGGCACCGGAGCCGATCACCAGAACGCGCACGAGAAGTCACTCTAGTAGAGCCGGTCAGACAATTCGTTCCAGCAGGCTCTTGAACTCTTTCCGCTGAGCCACGGTGAGGCGCGCCAGGCGCTTGTCGAACTCCCCGGACAGCAAAGCTAGGCCGGCGGCCGCGACCCGCCGCCCCTCCGGCGTCACCAGCAGGCGGTGGCGCCGGAGATCCGAGGGATCGATTTCGCGTCGAACGAAGCCGGCCGCCTCCAGTCGTTTGAGGTAGGCGGTGACCGTCGCCTTCGGCATGCAGAAGGTGGCGGCGAGTTCGGCCGGATAGGGATGGTCGTCGATCTCGGCCAGCACAAACAGCTCTTTGGACTCCAGCCCCAATGCGCAGACACCGGCCTCGGCACCGGAAATCACCGACGAGAGCAGTCGGTAATTCAGAGACCAGATCTTGGCTGCATCGGACATCGACTTGCCAGATCGTTCAGAACTGAACTAGTTTAGATATGAATAATCGCATAATCGAACAATTTACCAGAAAGCCGCCACCATGCCTCTGGATCAGTACACGACACTCGGACGCTCCGGCCTGCGCGTCAGCCCGCTATGCCTGGGCGCCATGACCTTCGGCGAAGACCTCGGCTGGGGCACCAGTGTCGAAGAGTCCCAACAGATCATCGATCGATACACCGAACTCGGCGGCAACTTCATCGACACCGCTAACTTCTACACCCGCAGCCACTCCGAGAAGATCATCGGCGACCACATCGGCCGCCACCCGGCCCGCCGTGACCGCCTGGTGCTGGCGACGAAATTCAGCGGCAACCTCTATCCTGGCGACCCCAACGGTGGCGGCTCGGGCCGAAAATCAGTGATCAATGCCTGCGAGAATTCACTGCGACGACTGCAGACCGACTACATCGACCTGTACTGGCTACACATTTGGGATGCCAACACCCCGATCGAGGAGACCATGGCGGCGCTCGACGACCTGGTCGCCGCGGGCAAGGTTCGCTACATCGGGGTCTCCGACACGCCGGCGTGGAAGATCGCCCAGGCCAACCTGATTGCCCACTTCCACGGCTGGTCCAGCTTCATCGGCCTACAGGTCGAGTACTCGTTGCTCGAACGCTCCATCGAACAGGAGCTGGTGCCGATGGCTCACGAGTTCGGCCTTGGCATCACACCCTGGTCTCCGCTGAAGGGCGGCGTGCTCAGCGGCAAGTACACCCGCGCCAATAAGGAAACGAACAACGCCGACCGCGGTGCGATGGTCAATGCCTTCCTCGACGAGAAGAGCTATGCGCTGATCGACGAACTGGAAGTGATCGCGAAGGCGCACGAAACCAGCGTCGCCAGCGTCGCGCTGGCCTGGGTGCACGCGCAGGCCGGCGTGTCGTCGGTGATCATCGGAGCGCGCAGGCTCTCGCAGCTCGACGACAACATCCGGGCCGTCGACGTGAATCTGACCGCCGACGAACTGGACCGGCTCGACACGCTCACCAAACCGACATTCGGATTCCCGAGCAACATGCTGGAGATGGCCCCGGGCATTCTCAATGGCGGGACGACCGTCAACGGTGAATCGGGCACGATTTCGGAGTTTGTGATGCCGAAAGGCGTGCAGCCGTACTGACATCCGAGGCCGCTGGCGGCTGAGAAAGCGAAGTGCCGGTGCGATGGACCTCGTCTGACTTACAGTCGTTGCGTGATCGCGCCAGAAAAGGTCGATTTCCTTTCCGCCGGCACCCGTTGCGCCGGCTGGTTGTATCTGCCCACTAACACAGAAAGCGCCGCGTGCGTGGTGATGGCACATGGTTTGGGCTCACCTATGCGGACGGCCTGGCGCCCTACGCGGAGGCACTGGCAAGTGCCGGCGTCGCCGTATTCGCCTACGACCACCGCTACCTCGGAGCGTCAGACGGTGAGCCGCGACAACGGATTCGCGTATCCGAACAGCTCGCGGACCGCAGGGCCGCGATCGCGTTCGTCCGCAGTCTCGACGTGGTCGACCCCGACAAGGTGATCGTGTGGGCCTACTCGCTGAGCGGTGGGACCGCAGTCGACGCCATCGCCGCCGACAACCGCATCGCCGGCGCGATCTTGCTCTGTCCATTCACAGACGGCCTCTGGCGGATTCGGCGAAGCGCGATGACACAGCCGCTCAACATGCTGTGGACGGCCAAGCAGGCAGCAAGGGACGCGACAATTCCCGTAACCGCCGAACCCGGCAGCCGGGGTGGGATGACATTTCCTGGCGAACACACCGGTTTCACGAGATCTACTGGCCCCCATTGGCGTAACGAAGTGCACGCCGGTCTGGCGCTACCGCTACCGTTCTGGCGCCCCGTCACCAAGGCACGAAAAATCCACTGTCCGACACTGATTCAAGTTGGCCTGCGCGACGTTTCGGTGTCCAACAAGGCGATCGACCGTATCGCGAGCAAAGCACCCAACGTCGTGCTCAAGCGCTACGACGTCGATCACTTCGAACCGCTCTACAGCCACGACCGCGAGCAGATCGCCGCGGATCAGGTGGAGTGGTTGAAGGCGTGGCGGTCGGCCGGCAGCTAGCCCGATTCGCCCGCGTGCATTTTCAGTGCACCCTCGACGTTGGCCCTCTTGTCCTCGCCGGCGCCTTTGGCGGCGGCCTTCTTCCGCTTCGCCACAACGCTGTCCACGGCGCCGTTCAGCGCCGAGCCGAGCGGAAAACCCAGATAGTGGGTGAGGAACACCGCCATCTCCTTGAGCTCGGCGGCGGTGAGTTCCTCGTTGAGAAGCGCGGCATTGATCTGAATCTCGGCCAGATCGCGATTGCCGACGGCGGTGACCGCGGTCAGGGTCATGATGCGCTTGTCGCGCATCGACAACCCCGGCCGGTTCCAGATGGTGCCGAACAGGTGGTCGACAGTCAGGTCGAAGTACGGGTCGCCCTCGATGTTGGGCATCTCCCAGCCGTAGACCTCGTTCATCTTGGCGAGGCCCTTGCTACGCAGCTCGTCCATCACGCCTCTTTCTCTGTGTGCGGCACCCCGAGTCCGGCGGCCAAACGATCGAGCGCAAGCCTGGCCAATGGCAGGTCGACGCCAACCGACTCGGCCAACGCCAGGGCCAAACCCAGATCCTTTTCGCCGAGGCCTCGGGTATGCATGAACGGATCGTGGAGGAAGTGTTCCGGCGCGAGATCCTTGGCATCGTCGCGGTACATGATCGAGCCCGGGCCGCCCGTCAGCTTGTCGGTGTATCGCACCACGTTGCCGAGATCCTGCAGGTTCAATCCGGCAGCGTCGGCCAGCTTCCAGGCCTCGCCGACCGCCGCGAACCCGGTGAACGTCAACATGTTGCGAGCCAACTTCATTCGGGTGCCCGCACCCGGCTCGCCGGCGTGCACGACCATCGCCGCCCAGTGCTTGAAGGCCGGTTTGATCCGCTCGTAGACTTCGCGGTCCGCGCCGACCATGGTGGCAAGTTCGCCCCGGGCAGCCGCGGGCGCGCCACCGCTGACCGGCGCGTCGACGATGTGGATGTCCTGAGACCTCAACTCGGTGGCCAGTTCGGCCGCCGTCGTGTCTTTGATGGTCGAGTGGATTGCTATCACGGTACCCGGCTTGGCGTGGGGAGATAGTTCGCCGACGACCTCGCGCACCTGCGCGTCGTCCAGCACGGTGATGTGGATGATTTCGGCTTTCGCGACGTCGGCCACACTGTCGGCCAAGCGCGCGCCCTTTTCGGCCAGCGGCGTCATCGCCTCGGCGCGGATATCGTAAACCGTTACACCGCCTGGCCATTCGGCCATCCTGGTGGCCATCGGTGCACCCATGTTGCCCAGACCGATGTAGCCCAGTTTCACCTCGTCACTCATGAGCGCCGCTCCTCCTCATCGCTACGCTCTGTATCGTCGTGGGCGCGACTCATGAGCGGAAAATCTGTCCGCCGTCGACGTTGAAGATCTGCCCGGTGATCCACGAAGCCTCGTCTGACAGCAAGAACAGGCACATCCCGACGAGATCTTCGGGTTGCCCCATGCGCGACAACGGAATTCCCTTCACGATGTCAGCGACCATCTCCTGCGGAGTCGTGCTCCGGTTGGCTTCGGTATCGATCGGTCCTGGCGCGATCGCGTTGATCCGGATGTTCTGGCCGCCGAGTTCTGTTGCGAGCTGTTGGGTGAGGCCGTTGACGCCGACCTTGGCCAGGCCGTAGAAGTTCGAGTACAGCCATGCCGCAGTGGAGGATTGGTTGACGATTGCACCGCCGCCACGCTTGGCCATCTTCTTGTAGACCGCTCGGGTGCACCACAGCGCGCCATCGAGGTTCACGCTCATGAACTTCTTGTAGTAGTCGGGGTCGACGGTCAGCAGGAAGTCGAGTTTCATGCCACCGAAGATCGCGGCGTTGTTCACTAGGTAGTCGATGCCGCCGAACTCGGCCAGTGTGCGGTCGGCCATCTCTTTGGCCGAGGCCGGATCGGACACGTCGACGGGCAGCGCCAGCGCCCTGCCGCCCTCACCCTTGATTCCGTCGGCGACCTTCTCGGCCCCTTGGATGTTGATGTCGGCGACCACGACGACGGCACCCTCGCGGGCCAGTGCCTCGGCGTAGGCCTGGCCGATGCCGCCACCTGATCCGGTGACGATGGCGACTTTGTTCTCAAACCGCATGTTTTCCTCTCGGGACGTCACTAGACCGCTGTCGCAATGGTTTTGGTTTCCAGGTATTCCTCGAAGCCGGCCAGGCCCATCTCACGCCCGTTGCCCGATTGCTTGTAGCCACCGAACGGCAGATCGGCCGAATACCACACCCCGCCGTTGACGTTGATCGTGCCCGCACGGATTCGCGACGCTACCGCGGCCGCCCGGTCCGGGTCGGTCCCAAACACTGTGCCTGACAGGCCGTATGGCGAGTCATTCGCGATCCGGACGGCGTCGTCGTCACCGTCATACGGAATCACGGTCAGCACGGGACCGAAGATCTCCTCCTGCGCGCATCGGGCATCGTTGCCCAGCCCGGCGATGACGGTCGGCTCGATGAAGAATCCGACGGTGCGGTCGGCTGGTCGGCCCCCTCCGCACGCGAATGATCCGCCCTCGGCGATCGCCGAGTCCAGATAGCCCTGGATTCGATCACGCTGGCGCGCCGAAATCACTGGCCCGCATATTGTTCCGGCGTCGTTCGGGTCGCCGGCCTTGATGCCGCCCATCGTTGCGGCGGCGATCGAGACAGCGTCGTCGTATTTTGTCCGCGGCACCAGCAGCCGCGTGGTGATGGCACACCCCTGCCCCGCATGCATACACACCGAGAAGCCGGCCATGCTCACCGCTGCACCCAGGTCGGCATCGTCGAGCACGACGAACGCGGACTTGCCGCCCAGCTCGAGGAACACCCTCTTGATGGTCGCGGCGCCGTCTGCCATCACCGCGCGGCCGGTCGCGGTGGACCCGGTGAACGAAACCATGTCCACCCGAGGGTCTTTGGACAACATGGCGCCGACGCTGTGGTCGCTGGAGGTGACGATGTTGACGACACCGGCCGGGAAATCGGTGTGCTCGGTGATGAGTTCGCCGAGCACCGCCGCAGCCCATGGCGTGTCGGGGGCGGGCTTCAACACCACGGTGTTCCCCGCGGCCAGGGCGGGCCCGATCTTGGCGAGGTTGATCTGGTGGGGGAAGTTCCACGGGGTGATCGCGCCGACGACTCCGACGGCCTCGCGGGCGATGGTCCGGCGGGTGGGAATGCCCATTGGCTTGGCCTCGCCGAGATCCTGGATGTAGTCGTAAGACTCGGCGGTGTCGGCCGCAAACGACAGGTCGTTCACCGGACCTTCCAGCTGGGCGATGCCAGTGAGCATTCGTGGCGCCCCGACCTCGGCGATGGTGAGTTCGCGCAGCTCCTCGAGGTGCTGCTTCATGGCTTCCTGCAACTGCCGCACGCAGCGAACGCGGAGGTCGACGTTGCGAGACCAGTCGGTGTCGTCGAACGCTCGCCGGGCCGCCTCGATGGCGCCGCTCATGTCGTCTGTGCCGGCGTCTGCCGCAGCGCCCAGGACTTCCTCGGTGGCGGGGTTGATGGTCGGGAACGTCCCCTGACTACCACTCGTTAGCTTGCCGTCGATGAGCAATGAGCTCACCCCGTCAGCCAGCAATGCCATCGTTGCCTCCGCCGCTGTTCGTCAATGGACAGTTGTCCGGAATGATCCTGTCGAAGATAGCCTCAGCGTCGTCTGAAAGGCAAGGCCAGCCGACGTCGCTTTCTCAGATATCCATTCCCAACTGGTACTTCATCTGTCGCACTTGCCTGCCGAGGGCCTTGTCAGCTAGCTTGGACAAGTGTCCAGCGACCCCGTGGTCACCATCACTCCGGAGCCGGGTGCCCCGGCCAGTGGCGTGCCGCGCAACCGTCGACAGGAAGAGACGTTCCGCAAGGTCTTGACCGCGGGCGTCGAGGTCCTGCGCGAGACGTCGTATGCCGACCTGACCGTGCGAGGGGTGGCGGCGCGGGCCAAGGTCGCGCCGGCGACGGCCTATACCTACTTCTCGTCGAAGAACCATCTGATCGCCGAGGTCTACCTGGACCTGGTGCGCCAGGTGCCCTACTTCACCGACGTGAACGAGCCGATGCCGACACGGGTGGACAAGGCGCTACGCCACCTGGCCTTGGTGGTCGCCGACGAACCTGAAGTCGCGGCGGCCTGCACGACCGCATTGCTCGGCGGCAGTGGCGATCCGGCTGTTCGGACCGTGCGCGACCGGATCGGCGCCGAGATCCACAAGCGCATCACGTCCGCCATCGGGCCCGACGCCGAGCCGCGCATGGTCTCGGTGCTCGAGATGACGTTCTTCGGTGCGCTCGTCAATGCCGCCAGCGGTGCCTACACCTACCACCAGATCGCCGACCATCTCGCCTACGCGGTCGGTCTCATCGTCACAACGGAAGCCTGATGACCACTATCGACAAGCCACCGGTTCCTTTTTTGGACCCCTACGATTACGACTTTCACGAAGACCCGTACCCGTACTACAAGCGGCTGCGCGACGAGGCCCCGCTTTATCACAACGAAGAGCTGGGCTTCTGGGCGTTGTCCCGCCACCAGGACGTACACCAAGGCTTCCGCAACAGCACTACGCTGTCCAACAAGTTCGGGGTTTCACTGGATCCGGCTTCGCGCGGCCCACACGCATCCAAGACGATGTCGTTTCTGGCGATGGACGATCCCGCTCATTTGCGGTTGCGAACCCTGGTGTCAAAAGGCTTCACGCCCAGGAGGATTCGCGAGCTAGAGCCCCGCGTCACCGAAATCGCACACCAGCACCTCGACACCATGCTGGAGAAGTCCGCGCACGGGACGGTCGACTATGTCGACGAGTTCGCCGGCAAGCTGCCGATGGACGTGATCTCCGAGCTGATGGGTGTCCCGGAGCCCGACCGAGTGCAGGTTCGGGCGTGGGCCGACGGCGTCATGCACCGCGACGAAGGCGTCACCGATGTGCCGCCCGAGGCGATCGAGGCATCGCTCAACCTGATCGTCTATTACCAGGACATGGTCGCCGAGCGGCGCAAGCGACTCACCGACGACCTGACCTCAGCGCTGCTGGAAGCCGAGATCGACGGTGACCGACTCACCGACGACGAGGTGCTCGGATTTATGTTCCTGATGGTGATAGCCGGTAACGAGACCACTACCAAATTGCTTGCCAACGCCGCTTTTTGGGGCCACAAGAATCCCGACCAGCTGACACCGGTGTATGCCGACCTCGAACGGGTGCCGGCGTGGGTGGAGGAGACGCTGCGCTATGACACCTCCAGCCAGATCCTGGCCCGGACGGTGGCCGGCGAGCTCACCCTCTACGACACAACGATCCCGGATGGCGATGTGCTGTTGCTGCTGCCGGGCTCCGGCCACCGCGACGAACGCGCCTTCGACAAGCCCGACGACTTCATCATCGGACGCGACATCGGCTCGAAGCTGCTGAGCTTTGGCAGTGGAGCGCATTTCTGCCTGGGCGCGCATCTGGCCCGGATGGAAGCTCGGGTTGCGCTCACCGAATTGTTCACGCGGATCAAGGGTTACGAGGTTGATGAGGCCAATTCCGTTCGCGTCCATTCCAGCAACGTGCGCGGGTTCGCACACTTGCCGATGACCCTGGAGGTCTCCTAGATGCCCCGCTTCGAACCACTGCCCGAGCGTCGTCCGGCAATCGTGGCAGGCGCCTCCTCCGGCATCGGAGAGGCCACCGCGATCGAGCTCGCCGCGCACGGATTCCCCGTCGCCCTGGGTGCCCGGCGGGTCGAGAAGCTCGACGACATCGTCGGCAAGATCAATGCCAACGGCGGCGAGGCGGTCGGCTTTCACCTCGACGTCACCGACCCCAACTCGGTCAAATCCTTTGTCACGCAGTCGGTCGATGCGCTTGGTGAGATCGAAGTGTTGGTGGCCGGCGCGGGAGACACCTACTTCGGCAAACTGGCCGAGATAACCACCGACGAGTTCGATTCTCAGTTGCAGATTCACTTGGTTGGCGCCAACCGGCTGGCCGCGGCGGTGCTGCCGGGCATGATCGAGCGGCAGCGCGGCGACCTGATCTTCGTCGGGTCCGATGTGGCGCTGCGACAGCGGCCGCACATGGGCGCCTACGGCGCGGCCAAGGCCGCGCTGGTCGCGATGGTCACCAACCTGCAGATGGAACTCGAGGGCACCGGCGTACGGGCGTCGATCGTCCACCCCGGCCCGACCAAGACCGGGATGGGCTGGAGCCTGCCCGCCGAGAAAATCGGCCCCGCCCTGGAAGATTGGGCGAAATGGGGACAGGCCCGCCACGATTACTTCCTGCGCGCGGCCGACCTCGCCCGCGCCATCACGTTCGTCGCCGAGACACCCCGCGGCGGATTCATCGCCAACATGGAACTCCAACCCGAGGCGCCGCTGGCCGACACCAAAGACCGGCAGAAGCTCGCGCTGGGTGAAGAAGGGATGCCGAATCAATGACGACCACAACAGCGGTGCCCCGGGTCTCTGGCGGCGAGGAAGAACACGGACATCTCGAGGAATTTCGCACCGATCCAATCGGCTTGATGCAGCGGGTGCGCGATGAATGCGGTGACGTCGGGTGGTTCCAGCTGGTCGACAAGCACGTCATCCTGCTCTCGGGCGCCGAAGCCAACGAGTTCTTCTTCCGCTCCGCCGACGAAGATCTCGACCAGGCGGCGGCATATCCGTTCATGGCGCCGATCTTCGGCCAGGGCGTGGTGTTCGACGCCAGCCCGGAACGGCGCAAGGAGATGCTGCACAATTCGGCGCTACGCGGCGAGCAGATGAAGGGCCACGCTGCCACCATCGAGGACCAGGTGCGAGGCATGATCGCCGATTGGGGCGACGAAGGCGAGATCGAACTTCTCGACTTTTTCTCCGAGCTGACCATCTACACCTCCACGGCATGCCTGATCGGCGTGAAATTCCGCAATCAACTCGACCACCGGTTCGCCGAGTACTACCACGAACTCGAGCGCGGCACGGATCCGCTTTGCTACGTCGACCCCTACCTGCCGATCGAAAGCTTCCAGCGACGCGACGAGGCGCGGGTCAAACTGGTTGCGCTGGTTCAGGAAATCATGAACCAGCGAATCGCCAGCCCGCCCGCCGACAAGGCCGACCGCGACATGCTCGACGTGCTGGTGTCGATCAAGGACGAGCAGGGCGAGCCCAGATTCTCCGCCGACGAGGTCACCGGGATGTTCATCTCACTGATGTTCGCTGGTCACCACACCAGCTCCGGCACGTCGGCGTGGACACTGATCGAGCTGATCCGCCATCCGGACGTCTACGCCGAGGTGCTGGCCGAACTCGAGGAGCTGTACTCCGACGGCCAAGAGGTGAGTTTCCATGCGCTGCGGTCGATTCCGAAACTTGACAATGTGGTCAAGGAAACGCTGCGGCTACACCCGCCGCTGATCATCCTGATGCGGGTGGCCCAGGGCGAGTTCGAGGTCGCGGGATTTCCGATCCACGACGGCGACTACGTGGCGGCATCGCCGGCGATTTCCAACCGAATTCCGGAAGACTTCCCCGACCCGGATGCGTTCAAGCCGGATCGGTACAACAAGCCCGACCAGGCCGACATCGTCAACCGATGGACCTGGATCCCCTTCGGCGCCGGCCGACACCGTTGCGTGGGAGCGGCTTTCGCGCAAATGCAAATCAAGGCGATCTTCTCAGTCCTACTGCGCGAGTATGACTTCGAGATGGCCCAGCCAGCGGACAGTTATCACAACGACCACTCGAAGATGGTCGTGCAGCTGGCCAGCCCGGCCAAGGTCCGTTACCGCAAGCGCCAGGCGTAAGGCCGCTCATGAGTTTTCGCATCGAAGCTGACCTCGATCTGTGCCAGGGCCATGCGATGTGCGAGCTGGAGGCCCCCGACTATTTCCGGGTCCCCAAGCGCGGAAAGGTCGAGATTCTAAATGCCGAACCTGGTGACGACGCGCGCGACGAAGTCGAGCGGGCAGTCGAAATGTGCCCTACCCAAGCCCTACTGATCAAGGAGAACTGACAATGTCGTCACATTCACGCGAAAGTCTCGAGGCCTGGGTCGACCGGTGGTTGCAGGCCAACAAGGACTGCGAAAAGACCGGCGACTGGCGGCCTTTGGGTGACTTCTACGCACCCGACGCCACCTACGGCTGGAACATCGGACCCAAGGAAGACGTGATGTGCGTCGGGGTCGACGAGATCCGCGACGTCGCGCTCGGCCTCGAGATGGAGGGCCTGGAGAACTGGGTGTATGAGTACCAAAAGGTCCTCATCGACGAGAAGCAGGGCGAGATCGTCGGCTTCTGGAAGCAGATCGTCAACAAGTCCGACGGCAGTCAGGACGAGATCTACGGCATCGGCGGCAGCTGGTTCCGCCTTAACGACGAGGCGCTGATCGAATGGCAACGCGACTTCTTCGACTTCGGCCACGTCGCCCACATGTTCGGCAAGCTGATCGAGTCCGGTGACCTGAGCGAGGGCATGCAGAACCGTATCCAGCGCAGTGTCGCCGGCGAGAAATTGCCTGGCTATTACCCGCTCGGGCAGGCCCCGGTGCCGATCTGGTGACGGCCCCGTGACCCGGGTCACCCGCTGACCTACACTTAACCAAGCGGTTGCTTGGCTAGCCCCTGGGACTGACCCGACATTCAATGACGAAAGAAGGCTCTAGATGAAGACCAAAGGCGCTCTGATCTGGGAATTCAATCAGCCCTGGTCGATCGAGGAAATCGAGATCGGCGACCCGCAGAAGGACGAAGTCAAGATCCAGATGGAAGCGGCGGGCATGTGCCACTCCGACCATCACCTGGTCACCGGCGGCATCCCGATGGGTGGCTTCCCCGTTCTCGGCGGTCACGAAGGCGCGGGCATCGTCACCGAGGTCGGCCCCGGCGTCGAGGACATTGCCGTGGGCGACCACGTCGTGCTGTCCTTCATCCCGTCCTGTGGTCAGTGTCCGACCTGCCAAGCCGGCATGCGCAACCTTTGTGACCTGGGAGCCGGACTGCTCAACGGCGCGGCCGTATCTGACGGCACCTTCCGCATCCACGCTCAGGGCAAAGACGTCTTCCCGATGACACTGCTCGGCACCTTCTCGCCGTGGATGGTCGTCCACAAGAGCTCCGTCGTGAAGATCGATCCGACGGTGCCCTTCGAGGTCGCCGCTCTGGTCGGCTGCGGTGTCACCACCGGCTACGGTTCGGCGGTCCGCACCGCCGACATCCGCCCCGGCCAGGACGTCGCCATCGTCGGCGTCGGTGGCGTCGGCATGGCGGCGCTGCAGGGCGCGGTCGCAGCCGGTGCCCGATACATCTTCGCGATCGACCCGGTCGAATGGAAGCGTGACCAGGCGCTCAAGTTCGGCGCGACCCACGTCTACCCCGACATCTTCTCCGCCATGGGCGGAATGATGGACGTGACCTACGGCCTGATGGCGCACAAGGTGATCGTCACGGTCGGCGAATTGCAGGGCGCCGACATCGACAACTACCTGATCCTGACTCAGAAGGGTGGCACCTGCGTGCTGACCGCAATCGGGAGCCTGGTCGACAACAACGTCCAGCTGAACCTGGCGATGCTCACCCTGATGCAGAAGAACCTGCAGGGCACCATCTTTGGTGGCGGCAACCCGCAGTACGACATCCCGCAGCTGCTGTCGATGTACAAGGCCGGCAAGCTCAACCTCGACGACATGATCACCCGCCAGTACAAGCTGGAGCAGATCAACGACGGGTACAAGGACATGTTGGACGGCAAGAACATTCGCGGTGTCATCCGCTTCACCGACGCCGACCGGTAACTCTTGGGAGTCCCGTCGAGTGGCCACTTATGACACGAGATTCGACGAAAACCGTGCCAAGACTGGCCACTCGGCGGACAGATAGGAGATCAGGATGTCCGCCGAAACCGCTGAGAAGTCACCCGCGCTGGCCGCGTCCCAGTCGTCCTGGCGTTGCGTCCAGGCTCACGACCGGGAGGGCTGGCTGGCCCTGATGGCTGACGACGTGGTGGTCGAGGATCCGATCGGTAAGTCCGTGACGAACCCCGACGGCACCGGCGTGCGGGGCAAGGACGGCGTCGCGCAGTTCTACGACACCAACATCGCCGCCAACAACCTGACCATCACGTGCGAGGAGACGTTTCCGTCGAGCGACCCGAACGAAGTCGCGCATATCTTGGTGCTGGACAGCAAGTTCGACAACGGAATCACCAGCAGCGTGCGGGGCGTGTTCACCTACCGGGTCAACGACGCGGGGCTGATCGCGAACATGCGGGGCTACTGGCACCTCGACATGATGAAGTTCGGTCAGCAGGAGTGACCCCCTTGCTCGCCGGCCGCGGCGCGGTCGTGGTCGGCGGGTCACGCGGCATCGGCGCGGCCGTCGCGGCATTGCTTGCCCAGCATGGCGCGGGCGTGGTGGTCAACGGACGCGACGCGGAGGCCGCTCGCTCGACGGCTGAGTCCATCACCGCAGCGGGCGGACAGGCCGTCGCGCATCCCGGTTCTCCGTCCGACCAGTGCATCGCTGAGTCGTTGGTGGACAACTGCGTTGACGAGTTCGGCGGCATCCATATCCTGATCAACTGCGCGGGAATCGCCGAACCTGCCGGCTCGTCCATCCTCGATATCAGTGCGGGTCAATTCGCCGAATTGATTGACGCCCACCTGGGTACAGTGTTCGCGACCTGTCGCGCGGCAGTCCCGAAGATGGTCGCGCAGGGCGCCGGCAGCATCGTCAACAGCAGTTCGTTCGCATTCCTCGGTGACTACGGTGGCACCGGCTACCCGGCCGGCAAGGGGGCGGTCAACAGCCTGACCCTGGCGATCGCCGCCGAAGTCAAGGAGCACGGGGTGCGGGCCAACGTAGTCTGCCCCGGCGCCAAGACGCGGTTGTCGACCGGCCCGGGCTACGTCGAGCACATCACCGAGCTGAACCGCAGGGGCTTGCTGGACGACGTTTCGATGCAAGGTTCGCTCGACGTCGCCTCACCGGACTACGCCGCGCCCACGTACGTCTTTCTCGCCAGCGACCTCGCCAACCATCTCACAGGCGAAATCTTGGCCGCCGCAGGTGGTTTCGTGGGCAGGTTTCCCAAAGCGATGCCGGATCTCGTCGGCTTTCGGGATCATCACGACTCGCCGCCCTGGACGGTCGCCGAGCTGTCGGCGATGTTCGCCGATTGAGCGATTGGCTGAGGCTCATATGCTGGAGCCCATGTCGACAATCTTCACCAAGATCATCAACGGCGAACTGCCCGGGCGGTTCGTGTACGAAGACGACGAGGTCGTCGCCTTCCTGACCATCGAGCCGATGACCCAGGGGCACACGCTGGTGGTGCCGCGCGCCGAGATCGATCAATGGCAGGCGGTCGACCGGGCTGTGTTCGCCAAGGTGATGTCGGTCGCGCAGCTGATCGGCAAGGCGGTCACCCTGGCATTCGACGCCGACCGGGCCGGGTTGATCATCGCCGGGCTCGAGGTTCCGCACCTGCACGTACACGTCTTCCCGGCGAAAAGCCTCAGCGACTTCGGCTTCGCAAACGTCGACCGCAATCCGTCTCCGGAATCACTCGACGAGGCCCAGTCGAAAATCACCGCGGCGTTGGTTGCTTTGACAACGCGCTGATCAGTTCCGTTCGCGGTAGTGGGTTCAGCTGCGAATGCCACGCTACGACAAGCCATACGGGGATAGGCACCAAGGGAACCCATACGTGCGGGACGGTTTCGGGCCTGGTCGCCCACGCCGCCCCTACGACGGTCGAGTAGGCCACCAGAATGCTGATCAGCGAAAGGGAATGTCCCAGAATGCTTTGCACCTCGGTGCGTTCGGCCTCGAAGAGGGCGGCAATCGCCGGCACGGAGTCCTCGCCGTCGATGAAGCCGTCGTGAGGAGTCGTCATCGCGCTTAGGGGACGAGGGCTACCGGTGCGGCCACGTCGGTGATGCGCGGCAAGCTGACGACAAAGCGGCAGCCCTGGCCGGGGGCCGTCGTCACGTTCACCGTTCCGCCGTGAGCCTGCACCAGCGAATCGACGATCGAGAGTCCTAGGCCACTGCCACCGCTGCTTCGCGCCCGCGAGGAGTCGGTGCGATAGAACCGTTCGAAAATTCGCAGAGCGTCCTGCTCACTCATGCCAGGGCCTTCGTCGACGACTTCTAGGATGGTGTCCTCGGCGGTGGTTCCGACCCGCACGGTGATGCCGGCGGTCTCCGGAGTGTGCTGCAGGGCATTGGCCATCAGGTTGCCGAGAACCTGTCGCAGCCGTGCCTCGTCGCCCAGCGCTTCGGGCGTACCGGGACCATCGATGACCTCGACGGAAATCGAGCGTTCGGGCGAGACGGCCCGCGCGTCGTGCACCGCGTCGGTTGCCAAAGCCAGCAGATCCACCCGCTTGCGCTCGATCGGACGTTGCGCGTCCAGTCGCGCCAGCAGCAGCAGGTCGTCGATGAGAAGTCCCATCCGGCGTGACTCGCTCTCGATGCGTGACATCACCATCTCCATGTCGCGCGCCGCGCCCTGGCGGTACAACTCGGCGAAACCGCGCATCGTGGTCAGCGGCGTGCGCAATTCGTGGCTGGCGTCGGTGATGAAGCGGCGCATCCGATCTTCGGAGATCCCCGCCTGCTGCGCCGAGTACTCCGACGACGCCAGCGCCCGCTGGATCTGGGCGAGCATACCGTTGAGCGCCGCGGATAATCGACCGACTTCGGTGCGCGAATCACGTTCGGGCACACGGCGATCCAACTGACCGGCGGCGATCGCCGCCGCGGTCTGCTCGACCTCGATCAGCGGTTCCAGGCTGCGGTGGACCACCCACGACGCGACCAGACCCAGGATCAACAGCACCGCCACACCGATGCCGAGTTGCAACCAGGCCAGTGAACGTACGGTGTGCTGGATCTCGGACAGGTCGTAGGCGACGGTCACCAACCGGTTGGGCCCCCGCATCGAGACGACTCGCCACTGCACGCCCGAGTTGTCCACCGACCCGACCGTCGTCGGCTCGGGCCCGACGTCGTTGTTGGCCGGCAGGACCGGTTCGGCGTGACGGTCATTGATCACCGTGTTGCCCCGCCCGTCAGCCGTCAGGCTACGCACGTAGAAGTTCGACGGCGGCCGGTCGAGGTTGGCGCCGTGCGGGATCTTCAGCGCACCCTTCGGAGCCTGCGCCCAACCCCGTGACGCCTCTTCGAGAGTTTGATCGGCTCGGGCGATCAGATGTTGGCGCAGAATCGACGTCACCGCGATCCCGGAGGCGGTCAGCCCGCACGCCACCAGTAGCAGGGTGGCCGCGACCAATGCGACGCGCAGCGGCAGTTCGATCCGGAAAGGTCGCGCCATCCGACTAACGAGGCTCCCGCAGCACGTAGCCAACCCCACGTAGCGTGTGCAGCAGACGCTTCTCCCCCGTGTCGATCTTGCGGCGCAGATAGGACACGTAGGACTCGACGACATTCACGTCGCCGCCGAAGTCGTAGCGCCACACGTGATCCAGAATTTTCGGCTTGCTCAGGACAGTGCCGGCGTTGATCACGAAATAGCGCAACAGCGTGAACTCAGTGGGCGACAACGAAACCGGCTGACCCGCCTTCCACACCTCGTGGGTGTCTTCGTCAATCTCGATGTCGGCGAACGTCAACCGGGCATTGTGGTTCTCGCTCGCACCTTTCCCGGTGCGCCGCAGGATCACTCGCAACCGTGCCACGACCTCTTCGAGGCTGAACGGTTTGGTGACATAGTCGTCACCCCCGAGCGTCAGGCCGGCGATCTTGTCCTGCAACGAGTCGCGGGCGGTGAGAAACAGCGCGGGAGCGTCGATGCCGTCGGCGCGCAGCCGGCGCAGCACCCCGAAGCCGTCCATGCCTGGCATCATCACGTCGAGGATCACCGCGTCCGGTTTGACGTCGCGAGCCAGATCGAGAGCGGACGCACCGTTGGTCGCCGTGTGGACTTCGAAGCCTTGGAATTTGAGGCTTACCGATAACAGCTCGACGATGTTGTCTTCGTCGTCGACGACGAGAACGCGTGCCTCTGGTGCTGCTTCGTGCATGGCTGCTGACATGACGTCAATTCCCCCCTATGTAGCTGACAAATGTCTGCATACCGGCTGTGGCCGCACTGAGAGTTTGTTGGACGGCGATCCAGGGCCAACGACCACGGGATTTGTCCAGAGCTGAATACACTCGGGGGATGAACTTGGGCAAGAGCCTGGTGGACCTCGCCACTGCGCCGATGCGCGTCGGACTCGCCGCCGCCGACGCCGGGCTCGGCATCGCAACGACCGCGCTCGGCGTGGCACACCGCAGCCTCGGCGACACGCCCACCGTGGCCGGCTCCAACGCGGTGGCACACATGCTCGGTATCGACGACGCGATGGCCAGGGCCAATCGGCTGGCGCGGTTGCTGGACGAGGATGCGCCGCTCGGACGGGCGATTGCCCCCGACGGGCCGATCGATCGCCTGCTGCGCCCAGGCGGGGTGGTCGACATGCTGACCTCGGACGGCGGCCTGCTCGACCGGTTGACCGCCGAGGGCGGCGGCCTCGAGCGGGCGCTGAAGCCGGGCGGACTGGTGGACCAGTTGACCGCCGACGACGGGCTGATCGAGCGGGTGCTCGCGGAGGACGGCTTGGCAGATCGGCTGCTGTCCGAGGGCGGTCTGATCGACAAGCTGACCGCGCGCAACGGCCCCCTGGAACAACTGGCCGACGTCGCTGACACCCTCGCCCGGCTGACGCCCGGCATGGAGGCCCTGGAGCCGGCGATCGCAACTCTGCAGGACGCGGTGATGTCGTTGACTTTGGTGGTCAACCCGTTGAGCAACATCGCCGAGCGGATCCCGCTGCCGGGTCGGCGCCCGGGCCGGCGTTCGCCGAGCCGGACCGTGCGTTCCCAACGCGTGATCGACCATGAGAGCTCGGCCCAGGACGAGTGACCCGTTAGGCTGGCCGGGTTACACCGGCCTCCTTAGCTCAGTGGTAGAGCAACGCTCTTGTAAAGCGTAGGTCGTCAGTTCAATCCTGACAGGGGGCTCTCAGTAAATGGAGGACTTCCCATGACGCACCGTCGCCTAGCGTGGGCGCTCGCCGCCGCGCTGTTGGTCGCCCTCATTCCGATCGCGGCCCACGCCGACCCGTCAGTGCCGCCAGGTCAACCGGTGAAGTGTGTGAGCAACACCCAGAAAGGCAAGCAGGTCCTGGTTCCTTGCGATCTGCTCAATGCCGGCGCCAACTTCCCGCCGGGCTATCGCTGCCCTCCGCCGCTCGAGCAGTACACGCAGGATGTGCAGGATTGGTGCGGGGTGGGGCCGGGGCTTGGAACTCCACCGCCGGGCGCGGCCCCACCGGCGCCTCCCACCAGCCCGACGAGTCCGACCAGCCCGACCAGCCCATCAAAGCCGTCAACATCTGCGACGACGACCACAACCACGACCACCACGACGGCCCCGTCGAGCGGAACCACAACGACCACAACCACAACGACGACGAGTCCGACTCGAACGCCATGACGGTGACAGTGCAGCGTTGCCGGGCCTGTTGATTGCCGTCGACTTCCGTAGGCAGTCCGTTGCTAGTCTTTCGCGATGGTCCGGCATTGTTGCGCCTTGCTGCAGGTCGGCGTCACTGCGCTGATCGCGGCTTCCCCCGGCGCACCGACCGCTTCAGCAGTGCCCAACCTCGCCGGGATGACCGTGTTCATCGACCCCGGCCACAACGGGGCTCAGGACGCCTCGATCACCCGGCAGGTTCCCAATGGCCGTGGCGGAACGAAGGATTGCGACACCAGCGGCACGGCGACGGCCGACGGTTATCCAGAGCATGCCTTCACGTGGGACGTCGCACTCGACCTACAGGCGGCGCTGAGTCAGATGGGCGTGCGGACGCAGATGTCGCGCGACAACGACGGTTCCGTCGGCCCCTGCGTCGATCAGCGGGCCGCGTTGGCGAACGCGATGCACCCCGATGCCGTCGTGAGCATCCACGCTGACGGGGGCCCGCCATCAGGTCGAGGTTTTCACGTCAACTACTCGAGCCCGCCGGTCGACGATGTGCAAGCCGGTCCCGCGGTCCGATTGGCGCAATCGATGCGGGACGCGCTGGCAACGGCCGGGATGCAGCCGTCGACCTACATCGGGTCCAACGGGCTCTACGGCCGCCCCGACCTGGCCGGGCTGAACCTCGCCCAAAACCCCGCTGTCTTAATCGAATTAGGCAATATGAAAAACAGCGACGAAGCCGCAAAGATGAAGAGTCCCGAGGGACGCGCCGCCTATGCCGCAGCGGTTACGCAGGGCGTCGTGGCTTACCTCGGCCACCAGGCCTCGCCCAGTTAGCGCTCAGCGCTTTACAGATCGGACGGATTTTGTAACGATTCCCCAGTGGGCGATGTGGCGCGGGTGCTTGGGCTGGCGGGGCATCTTGGCCGTGGACTGCAGCGGGTAGCCACCGACGCCGTGGTCGGTCGGATGCGCTCGCTGCCACGATCGATCAAGGAGCTTGACGCGCAAGCACTCTCGAATATCATCGGCCACCGAGTTGCTTCGGCGGAGATCATCGCCGGCGATGCCGGGACCTCGTCACGCGCGCGACTGGCGCTGACCGGCGACGGCGTCCCCGACTCCGTGTTCGTCAAAATGCCCGCCACGACCATCGCGACCCGGCTGATGGGCGAATTGGGCCGTCTTGCCCACACCGAAGTGATGTTCTATCGCGAGTTGGCGCCGCAATTGACTGGCTTACCCGAGTCCTACGGTTCTGCGTTCGATCCCCTGACGGGCCGCTTTGTGCTGGTGCTGGAAGATCTCGCGGTCGACCCGTGCGTCTTTCCTGACACCCTGCATCCGCTCGACCGGGATCAGGCGGCCAAGATCGTCGAATTACTCGCCACGTTGCATGCGACATTCTGGGAACGTCTACCCACCAAGGCAAGGCGCTGGATGTACTCCGCGTCGGATGACGACACCTCTCTGCTGACCGGCCCACTGCTGAACACGTCGGCCCGGCGCTTGGCCGAGCGAACCTCGATCGCCGTCGACAACGGTCGTTTCATTATCGACAACTACCGCGCGGTAGCCAAAATCATTGACCGACAACCGAACACGGTGATGCACGGTGACGCACACCCCGGCAACGTCTACTTCCGCGATGGCCAGGCCGGGTTGCTCGACTGGCAGGCAGTCCGTCGCGGGCATCCCGGACGTGAACTGTCCTACACCCTGATCACCGGCATGACCACCGCCGACCGTCGGTCCTGCCAACGCGAACTGCTGTCCCTCTACCGCCAAGCGCTGGCGGCCGCGGGCGGACCGGAGTTGGACGCCGAGGAGCTATGGCTGCGCTACCGGCAGGCCGCACTGTACGCCTACGTCGCCCCGCTGATCACCGCTGGCATGGGCGGCATGCAAGACGAAAGCATTGCGCTAGAAGGGGTTCGACGCGGGGTGGCCGCGCTGGCCGATTTGGAGACCGTCACCGCACTGCGGACATCGTTGGCATCGTAGATTCACTACCCATGCGGTTGACGGTCCTCGGCAGCGGCGGATGGATTCCCACCAGCTCCCGCCAGACCAGCTGTTATCTGATCACATCTGGGCCCGAGGCATTGATTCTGGATGCCGGAACGGGTCTCGGCACCCTGCATATCAATCCGTCCTTGCTCGACGGCGTCGAAAAAGTCACCGTGGCGCTCAGTCACTTCCATCTGGATCATGTGACCGGGCTCGGCTTCCTCAGCGCCCGCGCATTGGAGAATCGAGAACTCACCATCGCCGGTCCGGGTTCGTTGGCCTACGGCCGGCCAACCCGATCGATCGTTGAGCAGCAACTGCTCGCTCCCCCTTTCCAGACGACGTCGCCCCTCGCCTCGGCACGCTGGGCGGAGCTGGGCTGGGACACGTTGGGCTTCGCCGGGCACGAGATCCAGGTCTGGGAGCAGACCCGTCACCCGCTGCCCTCCGCCGGCTTCCGGGTCGGGGACCTCATCGCCTACTGCACCGATACCGAGTTCGACCCGCAGACCATCCGGCGGGTGGCAGGCGTGGCGACCTTGCTCCACGAGGCGTGGGAGCCACGCGGAGCGGAGCGCGGCCACACCTCGGGCGAGGAGGCCGGCACGGTCGCCGCCGAGGCCGGAGTGTCACGGCTGATGATCACGCACAACCATCCCCTGCCGGGTGTTGCCAAACGCACCGCGCAGGCCGCCCAAGCCCGCTTCGATGCGGCGTTCGCGGCCGCCGACGGAGCGATTCTGGAGCTCTAGCAGCACGATTTGGCCACAATTGGTACGCCCCTACCAAAACCGCGTGACTGGATGTCACTGCAGCTCAAGATAATTTTTGACGTGGATGTCAAAATCGGGCGGTTACTTGGGTCACAAACCGGGCCTCAGCGAGGTGCCGCATACTTGACGGCAAGTGTCAAACAGCGCGCGCTCAATTCATCCCGGGTCAGGCGCAAACCCCAAAATTCAGCCGAGATGGTCATGGGAGACCTGCAGCGAACCAACCCCAAGCATCGCCTCCGTGCGACGACGCCCAAGAAGCGGCGCCGCACGCTGGCACATGCCGCGGGCGCGGTGATCGCGGTCGCGGCGCTGCTCGTCACGGCCTCCGGCTATTGGATGGCGCACGGCATGCTCAGCGGCATCACCGTCTCCCAGGCCCTTGGCGCCGAGGACCCAAAGTCGACCGGCAACGGGATGAACATCCTGCTGATTGGATTGGATTCGCGGAAGGACCAAAACGGCGACGATCTGCCGTGGAGCCTGCTGAAGCACCTGCACGCCGGCGATTCCGACGACGGCGGCTACAACACCAACACGTTGATCCTGGCGCACGTCGGTCCTGACGACAAAGTCTCCGCCTTCTCCATCCCCCGCGACGACTGGGTGTCGTGGAACGGCGTGCCCGGCTACAACCACATCAAGATCAAAGAGGCCTACGGCCTGACTAAGCAGTACGTCGAGCAGAAAATGATCAACAAGGGCGTCAGCGACCAAAAGGAACTCGAGACCAAGGGCCGCGAGGCCGCCCGCGCCGCGACACTCAAAGCGGTCCGGAAGCTGACGGGAGTGCCCATCGACTATTTCGCCGAAGTCAACCTGGCCGGCTTCTACGATTTGGCCAGCAGCCTGGGCGGCGTCGACGTCTGCCTCAAGCACGCCGTCTACGACGAATACTCCGGTGCCGACTTCCCGGCGGGCCGCCAGCGGCTGGATGCCGCGCAGGCGCTGGCGTTTGTCCGGCAGCGCCACGGCTTGGAGAACGGGGACCTGGACCGGACACACCGCCAGCAGGCATTCCTCTCGTCGGTCATGCACCAACTCCAGGACGCGGGCACCTTCACCAATATCGGGAAGCTGAAGGACCTGATGGCGGTGGCGCGAAAGGACGTCGTGCTGTCGTCGGGCTGGGACGAGGACATGTTCCGCAGAATGGGTGCGCTGGCCGGCGGGTCAGTCGAATACCGAACCTTGCCCGTGGTTCGCTACGACAACATCAACGGCCAGGACGTCAACATCGTCGACCCTGCGGCGATCAAGGCCGAGGTGGCTGCGGCATTCGGCACATCCTCGTCGTCGACGACGTCGACCACTGTCGAGGCGCCGAGCCCGTCGACCGTCGTCGACGTGGTGAACGCCAGTAGCGTCGGCGGTCTCGCCAGCAAGGTGGCCCGCACGTTGAAGCACGACGGATACACCACCGGCTCGGTTCGCGACCGGGTCAAAGGCGAACCCACCACCACCACAATCGAATACGGGCCCGGCGCCGACTCCGACGCGCGCGAGGTCGCCAGCCTGCTGGGCATCGATGCGCCCGGCAAGGCCAATCGGACATTGCAATATGGGCACGTTCAGGTGGTGGTCGACGACAATTTCTCGATGCCCACCCAGGATGAGTCGCTGTCGGAGACGACCACCGAATCCACCACGGCGCCAGACCTTTACGGCAACTACAAGTGGAGGTCGAGCATGACCACCACGACCGACCCGACGCCCGACCGGGGAGTGCCGATCGACGGGGGCGGCGTCCCCTGCGTGAATTGACCTAGTCGCGCAGCAAGAACGCCAGCACCGCGCTCTCGAACGCCTCTTTCGCCTCGATCATTGCCCAGTGCCCGCAATTCGGAAACACGTGCAATTCGGCGTTGGGGATGGTTCGCATCGGGATCAGCGCCATGTCCAGGGGACTTACCCTGTCGTCGCGGCCCCAGGTGATGAGCGTCCGCGCCCGCACGCGATGCATCATCGCCCACGGCTGCGGTCCGTTGGAAGATTCCATCGTCTTCATCATCGCGGCAAACGCATCCTTGCCGTACATCCGTCGTGCACCGGCCAGGGTCTCCGGATCGGTTGCGTGAGTCCACCTTTCCTCGATCAATTCCTCGGTCACTGTCGCCGGGTCGTAGACCATCGAATGTAACCACCGGACCAGTGCCTCGCGGCTGGGTTCGTCGGTGAACTCCTGCAACAGCCGGATGCCCTCCGCGGGACCGGGAGTGAGTACGTTGCGACCGATGCCGCCGATCGTCACCAGCCGACGCACCCGTTCGGGATGTGCGATCGCGTAGTTGATGCCGACTCCACCGCCCATTGAATTGCCAACGATGTCAACGGAGTCCAGACCCAGCCCTTCGACGAACCGGACCAGCGCATCGAGTGCGGTAACCATGGGATGGCCCCCGTAGTCGGCACTGACGCCGAAACCGGGGAACTCGAGAACCAGGCAGCGAAAAATCTCGGCGAAGGTGCCCAGCACACCACGGAAGTTTCGCCAACCGGTCACTCCCGGCCCGGAACCGTGCAACAAGACGAGCGGCGGTCCGTCACTCGGTCCCGCTTGGTGGTAGCGCAGTACGCCTGGATCAGTGGCGATTTCCCGTAGCGTGCTCTCGTATGTGAAATCCGTTGTCACGCGTGCGTTCCGCCGTCGATCCGGATTTCGGTGCCGGTGATGAACGCCCCGTCGTCGGACACCAGCATCGCGATGACGCCAGCGACGGCCGCAGGACTCGCCATTCCCGTGCCACTGGATTCCTCGGTCGTGGGCAGGATCGGCATCAGCCGGGTGAACAGTCCCCAGTCCGCGTCCTGCGGGATGTATCCGCCTGTGGCATCGGTGATTCCGGACTTGATGCTTCCAGGTGCGACACACACGGCCCGAAGCCCTTTGCTGGCATACTCCAGCGCCAATGCGTGGGTAAAGGATTGGACGCCACCCTTGCTCGCCGCGTAGGCGGCCATGTAGGGGTGTGCGAACGATGCTGAGGTGGAACTGAAGTTGACGATCGCGCTACGCGGATTGCCCAACAGAGTTGGCAGCGCTTCGCGAACCACCAGGAAGGTGCCTGTCAGATTGACCGTGATGATCTGGTTCCACTGCTCGAGCGACATTTGCTCGGTGTGCACGGCTCGCAGGATTCCGGCGGCGTTGACCACCGAATGCAGCCCGCCCAGCGTGTCAACGGCGTTGCGCACGCCATCGACCACCGAGCTTTCGTCGCCGACGTTCATTTCCAGCAGGATCAGACGATCATCGTTGCCGGCTTCGGCTGCCTTCGCACGGGTCTTCTCCAATCCATCGGTGACGACGTCGGCCGCGACGACGGTGGCCCCCTCTTCCAACAGCCGCAGCGCGGTTGCCTGCCCGATACCCGAGGCGGCGCCGGTTACCAGGATCCGGTTGCTCGTCAATCGCTTCATCTGCGCTCCTCTACTGTCGTTGGCCTATAACGTATTTCAGAGCCAGACCTGCGGTTCATTCCCGTCGACGGCGATCTCGGCACCACCCTGTCGTCGGGCTGCGCAGAATTAGTTTGCATAACAACGGAATCCTTTGTACCCGGCGTTGGCCACATCGGCACAGATGTCGTTGTAGGCAGCGAAACCGCCGATGAACAGCATGAAAACCCTTGGTTTGCCTGGAACGTTCGCCCCCATGTACCAGGAGTCAGCCTTCACGAACAGCGATTCCTCCGCCCGACGCGCCAGTTCAGCCGACCAGCCGTCCACTGCGTCCGTGGTCGGTTCCATTGCGCAATAACCGTGTCTGTCGAGATAACTAATGGCGTCAGCGATCCAGTTCACCTGTGCCTCAGCGTGCAAAACCATGTTGGCCAATACTGCGGGCGCACCAGGCCCAGAGACCAGGAAAAGGTTCGGGAATCCATCGACACCCAACCCCAGGTAGGTCCTTGGTCCATGTGCCCAGTCATCCCGTAGTCGAACACCCCCACGACCGGCGATGTCAATCCGAGCCAGAGCTCCTGTCATCGCATCGAATCCCGTTGCAAGCACTATGGAATCGACATCGTAACGTGCGTCGGTGGTGCAGATACCGCTTCGGTCAATGCGTTCGATTGGAGTCTCACGCACGCTCACCAAACTTACATTGGGGCGATTGAATGTCTGAAAGTAATTGCTGTCAGTGCAGATTCGTTTGGTGCCGATCGGGTGGTCGACTGGGATCAGCCGGTCGGCGAGAGCGGGATCGTTGATGACGGCGCGAACCTTCTCCTCGTAGAATTTCCGGGCCTCGTCGTTGGCGGCCAGGTTGGTCAATTGGTCGGGGAAGGTCTTGGAGTACAGCACACCGCCGAGTTGCCAACGCTTCTCGAATGCTTCACGACGTTCCTGGGGATCGTGTTCCAGCGTCGGCCGGGAAGCGGTGACGTGGGGCGAACCACCGCCGCTGCGCCACGATCGTCGACGTCGCTCGGGATAGGTCGCTTTGATCTCGTCGAGGTCTTCGCCTGAAAGCGGCTTGTTGCCGGCCGGGACACTGTAATTTGCGGTGCGCTGAAAGACGTAGAGGTGGGCCGCCTGCTCGGCGAAAATCGGGATCGACTGGATGCCTGAGGATCCGGTGCCGATCACCGCGAGCCTCTTGCCCGTGAAGTCGACGGGATCATGCGGCCAGTTCGCGGTGTGGTAGACCTCGCCGCCGAAATCTCCCAGGCCTGTAAAGCTCGGCGTCAGGGGTGCCGAAAGCGAGCCGGTCGCCATCACGCAGAAACGGGCGTTGACCACGTCACCGCTGGCGGTGGTCAGCGCCCACCGTGACGCGCATTCGTCGAACACGGCTGACACCACCCGCTCGTTGAAGGTCATATCGCGACGAAGGGCGAGCTTGTCGGCGACCCAATTCAGGTAGCGAAGGATCTCAGCCTGGGTCGCGTACTTCTCGGTCCAGACCCACTCTTGCTGAAGCTCGTCGGAAAACGAGTACGAGTAGTCCACGCTCTCGACGTCGCAGCGTGCGCCGGGATATCGGTTGTAGTACCAGGTACCGCCGAGATCGGGCGCCGACTCGAGCACCCGCACCGAAAGGCCTTGGTCGCGCAATTTGTGCAGCGCGTAGAGACCGGCGAACCCGGCGCCCACAACCACTGCGTCGAGAGGTTCATTAGCCGTCACAAGTGGCACTTTAAGGAAGTCAGCGCCGCAACTACGGCGGTTTCCCGGTCATCGGACATGACAATCGCCGAGGTTTGTGCCCGCTCATCGGGAACGCCAGCGGACAACAGTTGCACTGCGGTAAACCATCGGTAGGCCTACACACCGAAGGACGACATCATGAGCGAACGTGTACTCGACCGAGTGATGGACTTGGCCGACCAACTGCGTGACCAAGCCGCTGAGGCAGAACAGATCGGACGGCTCACCGACGGTACCGTCAAGATGATGAAATCGGCCGGACTGATCCGGCTGCTACAGCCCAAGCAATATCAAGGATTCGAAGTTCATCCGCGCGAATTCGCCGAAACCGTCATGGCGACCGCGGCTCTCGATCCCGCCGCCGGGTGGATTGTCGGTGTGGTCGGTGTGCACCCGTATCAGTTGGCCTACGCAGATCCCAAAGTGGCCGCCGAAGTGTGGGCCGACGACGTCGACACCTGGATGGCCTCGCCCTACGCCCCCCAGGGGGTAGCGCGGCCCGTCGACGGGGGTTACATCTTCAACGGCCGCTGGCAGTTCAGTTCCGGCACCGACCACTGCGACTGGATCATCCTGGGCGCAATGCTCGGCGACGACGCGGGCGTGCCGCTCATGCCGCCACAGATGCTGCACATGGTCCTGCCGCGCAGGGACTATCACATCGTCGACGATTCATGGAACGTGGTGGGGCTTCGAGGAACCGGCTCCAAGGACGTCATCGTCAAGGACGCGTTCGTCCCGTCGTATCGGACGATGGACGCCACCAAGGTGATGGATGGCAGCGCGCAACGCGAAGCGGGTATGACCGAGCCGCTCTATTTGATGCCGTGGTCGACGATGTTCCCGCTGGGTATTTCGGCGGCGACCATCGGGATTGCCGAGGGTGCACTGGCCGCGCATCTGGACTATCAGCGGGAGCGTATCGGTGCCACGGGGACAGCAATCAAGGACGATCCCTATGTCATGCACGCCATCGGCGAAGCAGCGGCCGACATCAATGCTGCACGCCAGGAATTGCTGGCCAACGCCGACAGGGTTTACGGCATGGTCGCTGCCGGCAGAGAGGTTTCATTCGCCGACCGCGCCGCCGGGCGCCGTACGCAGATCCGCGCTGTGTGGCGCGCGGTGTCGGCAGTCGACGAGATTTTTGCCCGCTCAGGAGGCAATGCGGCCCGGATGGACAAGCCGCTGCAACGCTATTGGCGCGACGTACACGTCGGCCAGCTGCACGCCATCCACGTCCCCGGCACCGCGTACCACGCGTCAGCGCTGAGTTCACTGGGCATCGATCCGCCGGATGGCCCGCTGCGGGCCTTGATTTAGGGAACCCGGTCGATGAGCAACTTGAAAAGTCTTGGCTACATCGCGATTTCGACAAACGACATCGATCGCTGGCGGCAGTTCGCCTTTGGCGTGCTGGGCTTCGCGGAAGGCAAGGGACCCGACTCCTCGGCGCTGTATCTTCGGATGGACGAGCGCGCCGCCCGACTGATCGTGGTGCCGGGCGAAACCGACCGGGTGCTCACGGTGGGCTGGGAAGTGCGCGACCACCCGGCATTGGAGCGGGTCAAAGCCGCCCTCGACGGTGCCGGCGTGGCGTTCAAGCAGCTGTCCACCGACGACGCCGAGGCGCGCCAGGTGGAAGAGGTCATCACGTTCGAGGACCCGGCCGGCACCACACTCGAGGTGTTCCACGGCGCTGTTCTCGACCACAGTCCGGTCGTCACGCCGTTCGGGGCGAAATTCGTGACCGGCGATCAAGGAATGGGACACGTCGTCGTACCGGCCACCGACCCCAACGGGTTATTCGACTTCTACACCGAAGTGCTGGGGTTCCGCTCCCGCGGCGCGTTCCGCGTGCCCCTACCGAAAGAGTTCGGCCCCGTGCGGGTCCGTTTCCTTGGAATCAACGAACGACACCACAGCTTGGCGATTGTGCCCGCCGCACACCAGCGCGACCCCCGGCTGGTCCACATCATGGTCGAAGTCGACAGCCTCGACGCGGTGGGTCAAGCGCTGGACCGCGTAAACGCCGAGGGCTTTCAGCTGTCGAGCACCCTGGGACGTCACACCAACGACAAGATGGTGTCCTTTTACGTCCGCGCACCGGGTGACTGGGACATCGAGTTCGGCACCGAAGGCATACGTGTCGACGAAAACCATTACACCGCAGAGGAAATTACCGCGGACAGCTATTGGGGCCACCAGTGGATCGGTGAGATGCCCGCGGCAATGCGAATGTGAAGCGTGTGCTGTTGACTGCCACGAGACCTCGTGTGCCAGAGACAAAGGGAGCGTGACGAGTTGCCCGGCTTCGAGCGACAAGACGAAGACGCATTGGGCAGTTGCGCGCGTTGTCGCTCTGAGGCGGGCAGACCTCACGCCTTAACGCCCGGTGACCGAAGTGAAGGAAGGAATTCGACGGCGGATGACAGGCATTGACGTCACACCCCTACCGGCCGCCTCGATCACCTCCTGGGACGACGAGGCCGACGTCGTCATCGCGGGCTACGGCGTTGCCGGCGCCGCCGCCGCGGTCGAAGCGGCACGGTCCGGCGCCGATGTGCTGGTGCTGGAACGCACCGCTTCCTGGGGTGGGGCCGCGGCGATGGCCGGTGGATTCATTTATCTCGGCGGTGGGACGGCGTTGCAGAAGGCTTGCGGCTTCGACGATTCCATCGAGAACATGGCGGCGTTCCTTAATGTCGCGATGGGCCCCGGTGCCGACCAGAAGCGAATTGCCGACTACTGCGCAGGCAGCGTCGCGCACTTCGACTGGCTCGTCGAGTCCGGGGTGCCGTTCAAGGCGGAGTTCTTCTCCCAGCCCGGTTGGGAACCAATGGGTGACCAGGGCCTGATGTACAGCGGCGGCGAAAACGCCTACCCGTTCAACACCATTGCCACCCCCGTACCGCGCGGGCATGTGCCACAAATGCAGAACAAGAAGCAGGGTGAAGCAAGCGCGGGCTTCATGTTGATGAAGCCCTTGGTGGAAGCCGCGACGGCGGCGGGTGCGCGGGCGCTTTACGACGTACGGGTGCAGCGCCTGATCGTCGAATCCGACGGCCGAGTAGTCGGTATCCGCGCCCGGAAGTACGGCAACGACGTGGCGATTCGTGCGCGCCGAGCCGTGGTGCTGGCGACGGGCAGCTTTGCCTACAACGACGCGATGGTGGCCCAATTCGCACCACGGATCGCAGGGCGCCCGGCCGCATCAATCGAGCAACATGACGGTCAAGCGATCAAGATGGCCCAGGCGCTTGGCGCCGATTTGGCGCACATGGACGCCACCGAGGTAGCGATCTTCGTCGATCCGCAACAACTGGTCCGCGGAATTCTCGTCAACGCGCGCGGGCAGCGGTACGTCGCTGAGGACACCTATCCGGGCCGGATCGGACAGTTGACGCTGTACCACCAGGACAACACCGCCTACCTGATCATCGACGGCGATGCCCAAGAGGAAGCAATGAACTCGCTGTCACCCAAGTTGATGCTGCGGCCACCAACCTGGGTCGCCGAAACCGTGACCGATTTGGAACGCGATATCGGTCTGCCACCCGAATCCCTGACGGCAACTGTCGCCGCGTACAACTCGGGCGCCACACGCGGGGAGGACCCGCTGCTGCACAAGAAACCCGAGTGGGTCAAGCCGATTGGCACGCCGCTCGGAGCCATCGACCTACGGGAGAGCACCGGTGGCTTCACTCTTGGCGGTCTGGCGACGACGCTGGACGCTGAGGTTCTACATGTGAGCGGGCAACCCATTCCCGGGCTGTTCGCTGCCGGCCGGTCGACTGCTGGGCTGGCCGCATGGGGTTACGCGAGCGGCATCTCGCTTGGTGACGGTAGCTTCTATGGTCGCCGCGCAGGTAGGTCGGCGGCAAGGGCTTGACCTGCGCTGATCTAGTTCCGCGAGTGAAATCCGATTGTGCTCCACGGCATATTGGGCGTGCTTAGTGACAGTCGACACATCGGTGGTGTATTACTAATAGTCATATGCCGCTCAGGAAGCTAGATGTGGAGAAGCCGATGCTCGAGACCACCCAAGACGTCCCAGCCGTCGAAGCAGCAACCCCCACCGCTGTGATTGACCGGATCTCACTGGTTCTCGATGCATTCGAGGGGCCCGGCCGGTTGACGCTGGCCCAGATCGTCCGTCGCACAGGCCTGCCACGTTCGTCGGCGCACCGCATGCTCGAGCGTCTGGTCCAGCTGCGCTGGTTACGCCGAAGCGGTCGCGATTACGAGCTAGGGATGCGGCTGGTGGAACTCGGCTCGCTGGCGGTGCATCAGGATCGCTTGGTGCGCGGCGCGGGTCCGCTGCTGGCCGAACTGCACCGCGCCACCGGGCTCGTCGTTCACCTGGCAGTCCTGGATGGACCCGACGTCGTCTACCTCGAGAAGGTGGGCGATCGGATGTATAGCTCGCTGCCATCCCGCGTCGGCGCTCGGCAACCTGCGCACTGTACCGCCGTTGGCAAAGCCATCCTGGCCTACACCGACGATGACACCACTGTGGATCTGCGGGCCCGGAAGACGAGATACTCGATTGCCACCACCTCCCACCTCGCGGCCGAACTGGTCAAGGTACGGGCCCATGGTGTGGCGTTCGAACGGGAGGAGTCGCTGGCCGGATTCGGCTGTGTTGCAGCGCCGATCGGGAGCCCCGGTGAGGCCGTCGCCGCCGTTTCGGTTTGCGGCCCGATGAACCGGATGATGTTCGACCAGCGGTTGGTGGCGCCGGTCAGGATGACGGCGATGGCGATCTGGCGCAACGTTGAGGACGGCCCTCAGCGAGTGGCGCCGACACTGCAGCCGCTGCGGCCATTGCGTCCCTCCTTGCAGTACGCGTGACCCTCGATCCCCAAATCGCCCCGCTGATCGAGGCGCTGGACGGAGGTTTCCCGCCGGTACACACCATGACTGGCGCGCAGGCGAGGGCCACCATTCGCGAGCGCTTCGTACCGACGGCCAACCCTGAATCCGTGGCCCACATCGTCGACGACACCATCCCGGGCCCCGGTGGCGACATCCCGGTCCGCATGTACCGCCCTGCCGGCGACGGGTTACCGCTTCTGGTGTACGCCCACGGCGGTGGTTTCGTATTCTGCGACCTCGACAGCCACGACGGGCTGTGCCGCAGTATCGCCAATCATGTTCCCGCCGTCGTGATTTCGGTCGACTACCGGCTGGCGCCGGAGAATCCCTGGCCCGATGCAGCCGAAGACGTCTATGCGGTCGCCAAATGGACAGCGGAGAACGCGGAAGCGCTCGGCGGTGATGCAGACCGTGTCGCGGTGGGTGGTGACAGCGCGGGCGGCAACCTGGCCGCGGTCACCGCGGTGATGGCGCGCGACCGCGGCGGACCCTTGCTCGCGGCACAGTTGCTGATCTACCCCGTGGTTGCCGCCGACTTCGACACCGAGTCATATCGCTTGTTCGGCAAGGGTTTCTACAATCCGAAACCGGCCCTGCAGTGGTACTGGGACCAGTATGTGCCCGCGCGTGCCGATCGGGAACATCCATACGCTTCTCCCCTGCGCGCCGACCTGGGCGGACTTCCGCCCGCGGTCATCGTCACCGCCGGTCACGATCCATTGCGCGACGAGGGCAACGCGTACGGAGACGCGCTGGAGGCTGCAGGTGTGGCCACGGTGCGATGCCCCTTCGAGGGCGGCATCCACGGATTCATGACGATGCCGATGCTCGACCTCGCGCACGAAGCGCGAAGGCAGGCATGCTTGGGACTGGCCCAACTGCTTCGTTGAAAGGTCGAACCATGGCCGACGGTCAGATATTCGTGATTGACCGAGTCATCACGAAGCGTGGATGCGCAAGGACATTCGTCGACGCATACCTCGCCGAATACGCGCCAGGCGCCCGTGCGCGCGGTATGACTTTGCGTGACGTCCTCGTCAGCCCTCCGATCTGGTCGGAAGACCTGGTCAACACCGTCATCATCAGTTGGACGCTGCCCAGCGCGCAGGCATGGTGGGAGATGACCTGGAAGGGTCGGCCTGATTCCGCTGTGGGCGAATGGTGGTCGCGGATCAGCGAATTGATCGTCGAGCGGTCAAGGACTTTCGCCGGCGCCGCCGACGACGTCGATCGGCTTTGCGATGTATAGCGTCATTCGGCTCATCGAAGTCGCGGAGCGAGAGCGGGAACGCGTGCTGGCAACAGTGCGTTCAGCGGCGGAAGCGATCCACGTAAGTCACCGGCTCATCGAGCCGACGCTGCCGGGGTCGCGCAACGGCGGCGACGTACTGGTTCACCTGCGGTTCGATTCTCGAAGCCAATGGCACTCCGCCGCGGATGAATTCGATACCGCGTTGACAGATCCCGGAATCACCAGGATTAACGGCGCGACTTACCCGGGTTCCCCCACGCGCAAAGACAATACATCGGGCACCGTCTACCGCGTGCTGCTGCTGCGGGTGTCGCCCGGCACAGACGCCAATCGGCTCGCACGTTTCGAAACCGAATTGTCTTCAATGCCCGACTACATCCCGGCCATCAGAGCGTGGCAACTGAGCCGCGTCGACGATGCGATCGGGACGTCACCGTGGACACACGTATTCGAGCAGGAATTCCGCGACCTCGACGGACTGATGGGCCCCTACCTGATGCATCCGATCCACTGGGCAGTAGTGGATCGATGGTTCGACCCGGAATGTCCCGACGTGATCGTGCGAGACCGGGTATGCCACAGCTTCTGTCGTTGCGACGCCGCGTTGCCGACTAGCTGATGAAGCTGGAGCTACAGCCTCTCCACCTTTCGCGCTACAGGCCGGCAACCAAGATGTTGGGGTTGGCGGACGCTGGCGGCTCCAGCGGCGGCAGGACAGACCTACCGTCGAGGCTGTGCACGGGCAGGTGTTGCGACCAGGGGTAGTGCAGACTGAAGGCGACCAAGCCGGTGCGCTGCGCGGCCGGCAGATGACACATCGCGAGCACGGTCTCGGCCAGGTACTCGACGGGTTCGGTGTAGAAGGACTCCGGGATCAACTGCGTCGCACCAGGTGTGCGGATCGCCGTCGAGGGGCCGACACAGTTCACGGCGATGTTGGCGTCGAGCAACTCCGCGGCTACGCCCTGGGTGAAGCGGTGCAGCGCAGCCTTGCATGACGCATAGACAACGTCACCGGAGGTTTTGTTGTAGGGACGGTACGGCCGCACCGGGGCCACACCGGTGACCGATCCGATGTTGACGATCCAGCCGCCGCCTTGCTTACGCATCTGCGGCACTGCGGCTTTGGTCAACACGAACGGCGTACGTAAATAGTGTTCAATGGTTCGGTCGAACGTTTCCAGGGACATGTCCTCGATCACCGAGTAGTCGGCGAAACCGGCGTTATTGACCAGGATGTCGATCCGGCCGGTCCGATCCAGCACCGCGTCGACCAGACCGTCGCGCGCTGCGCCGTCCTCGATGTCGGCGGCGAGTCCGAACGCCGACCCGCCGACGTCCTGGATCAGGGCGATGGTCTCGTCGATGGTCCCCGGTATCGCCGATGTGATCCCGCCGCGGGCGGACTGCGACGGCTGGTAGGCGCGCGCCGTGACCGCGACGGTCGCACCCTCCGCGGCAAGGCGCTGAGCGATCGCGCGTCCAATGCCGCGGCTGCTGCCAGTAACCAAAGCTGTTTTGCCGCAGAGTAATTGGCTCATCGCAATATGAAGTCATCTTCGATCGGTGCGCGATGCTGATGCCAGACGTCGACCAGCCGGTACGGTGTCGCCACCACCACCCGCCCCGATCCTGACCGGTAATAGGTGTGCGCATTGGGCGTGTGACACCACACAGTCCGGCTCATCGCCTGGTCGATGTCGGCGACATAGTCGTCATAAGCCCGTTGTGTGACTTCCATTGTCGTGGCGCCGCGCAACGCCATCAATTGCAGGCATTCGATGATGTAATGCGCGAGCACCTCCATCGAGAAGTTCGCGCCGGCCCCGTGGCCGGGGCTGTAGTTCGGCGCCGACATGGTGAACAGGTTGGGAAAGCCGGGAACGGTGCCGCCGCGGTAAGCGCGCGGGCTGTCGCCCCATTCATCGATCATTTTCTTGCCGTCACGGCCGCGGATGTCGATTGTCGACAGAAAGTCCAGGTGGTACCCGGTGGCGTAGATGATCACGTCCAGGTCGATCTGCCGGCCGTCTTGTGTGACAATGCCTTTCGCGTTAGCCTCGGCAGGCTCGCCGGCTTCCACGTCGACGTGATCGCGCGTCAGCGCCGCGTAATACCCGCCCGGATCGCGGATGATCCGCTTTCCGTACGGCGCGAAGTCCGGCGTGACCTTCTTGGCTAGTTCCGTGTCTTTTCCGAAAGTCTGCTCGATGTACTCCTGGCACATCTTGAGCAGCACATCGTTGGCCGCCGAGATAGACAGGTGGTCCTTGGCCCACTCCGGATCCTGAAGGATAACCGGATAGTTGTTATCGGCAGTACCCCAATAGGATTTCAGCCGGTTCCAATTCGCGTAGTAGGGCAGATGGCGCCCGAGATAGCGTCTGTGCGCGGGCACCTCGTCGGTGAGCCGCTTGCGTGGCGCCACCCAGTGCGGCTGACGTTGAAATACCGTCAGGTGATCCACCTGATCGACACACGCGTCGACGATCTGGACCGCCGTGCAGCCGGCACCGATGATCGCCACCTTCTTGCCGGTGAGGTCTATTGAGGAATCCCAATGCGCCGAGTGAATGCTCCTGCCCGCAAACGTTTCCCGTCCCCGAACATCGGGCCAGCGCGGGCGGTTGAGGTAGCCGGCCGCGGTGACGACGACGCTGGCGTAGCTGACGTCGCGAGTGCCGTCGGCGTCGACGAAGTGGATCTGCCACTGGTTGCGATCGGCGTCCCACCACAACGCCTCGACCTCGGTGCCGAAGCGGGTCCGCTCACGCAGCTTGTACTTGTCGGCCAGCGCCATCAGGTAACGCTGGTACTCCGCACCCTGCGGGTAGTAATTGCTCCAGTCGGGGTTGATTTCCCACGACAGCGAGTAGTACGCCGACGGTGTGTCGACGCCGATGCCCGGATAGGTTGTGGTCAGCCAAGTTCCACCGACTTCTTCGTTGCGATCGAAGAGTTCGTAGGACACTCCTTCATTTGCGGCCGCCAGCGCCACGCTCATTCCCGCGATCCCCGCACCGATGATGGCGATCTTCGTCGTCTCTGGGATCGGCGCCGTCCGCGGCAGCGTCGGCCGTGAGCGGTGAAAGCCGCCCTGCTCCAACAGCAAGTCCACCTGCTCGTCGTCGATCTCGGAACCTAGCGCGACCGGCAGTAACCGGGCAAAGAACTCTCGGTCGTCGGCGGCCACCGCGTCGGCGGACCGGGGCTGATGCAGCGCCTCGATGACCGCGTGCACCAGGGCGTCGGCGGTATCCGCGTCGGTGACGCCGGCGCGCTCGGGCGGGTCAGGAATATGGGAGATTTTGGGCGCATACGTCTCGAGCACCGATGGGTCCCCGGTCAGCTGCGCGAGCACCGCCACCAGCACGCCCGGGTCAGCCTGCCGCAAGTTGTCCCGCAGCTCGCCGGGGTCAACGGCGGCGGGGCCAGTCGGCGTCGTCGATTCTCTGGCGGCGGCGGTCATGCCCTCGAGTATGGAAGCCTGCCGTGGCGGCGCGCGGCCTGCTGTCTACTGAGCGGGACATGATTAAGTCCCCGGTGACATCCCTCGCCTACCCTCTGGTTCGCGGACCGAGTGCGGTCGGTCGAGTCGCGCCCACCCCAGTCCGATGTTCCACTGACTGGGCATCCGCAGTCCTCTCGGAGCCGCACCGAGGTTGACTCACTCCATGAGTCATGACATCACGTTGCCAGAGCTACAAGAGTTCATCGCGGGCTTCTGGTATCACTACGACGAAGCGCACTACGACGAGCTGGCGGCAAGCTACGCCAAGGACGCGCATTACCTGACGCGAAGCGATTCCGGAGCCAGCCCGTTCGAGGACTTGATGTCGCCGGAACTGCACGGGCGTGACGCGGTGATGGAATGGCTGTCCGAGCATCGTAAACAGAGCCCATACCCGTTGCGCCACCACGCCACAAACGTGCATCGCACCGGAACCGAGGGGGACGTCACCCGAGCGCGTTTCTACATCTTCGTCAATCAAATCGCCAACTTCGTCCCGTTCGCGGTGTCCAGCGGCGTCGTCAACGTCGGCGTTCGGCGCGAACCCGCCGGGTTGTTGTTCACCGAGATGGATGTCGTCCTCGACGCCACCAACTCGGTCCTGCTGTCGGAGCTCGGCGCCGACAGCGTCGCTGGTTCGTGAGCGCACGCGAAACATTCTCTGGCGGCGTCGCCGTGATCACCGGTGCTGGCGCCGGGATCGGCGCGGGCCTGGCGCGGTATGCCAGCAGTCTGGGCATGACCGTCGTCTTGGCGGACATCGACGCTATTGCGATCGCCGCGTTGCGCGATGAACTTTGTGCCGCGGGTGGCACGGCGGTAGACAGCGTGTGCGATGTGCGCGACCCGGAAGCCCTGGGAGAACTCGCCGATCGCGTCTACCGTGACGTCGGGCGGGTTCGGCTGCTGGTGAACAACGCCGGCGTCGAGCAGTTCGGCTACCTGTGGGACACGCCGATCGACAACTGGCGGCGCGTCGTCGAGATCAATATCAGCGGAGTCTTTTTCGGCGTCCGGGCATTTCTGCCGAAGATGATGGCCACTGACGAACAGGCCTGGGTGTGGAACCTGTCGTCAGTCGGGGGCGTGGTGGCAATTCCGCTGCAGGCGCCCTACATCATGAGCAAACACGCCGTGCTCGCGTTGACCGAATGCTTGCATCTCGATGTTCAATCGGCCGGCCACGACCACCACATCCACGTGCAGGCCGTGTTGCCCGGCGCGGTGTTGTCGAACATCTTCGAGTCGGCGGGCGGCGTCGACTCGAACGCCGGCGACGTCGCTGCCGCCGAAGCGCAGCGCTTAGCGATGCTCGACATCAAGGCGGCGGCCATGGATCCGCTGGCGGCCGCCGAGACGGTGTTCGAGCAGGCCGTCGAGGGCCGTTTCTATTTGCTCACCCAGCAGTCCGTCGCGTCGGCGATGGCGGATCGCGCGAATGTGCTTGCCGCACAGCGTTCTCCGGCACTGAAATGATGCCACAACTTGATCCCGACGCCGCCGCGCGGGTGGCGGCGTTCGGACCGGTGCCGCCGATGCGCGAACGCGGGCTGGCTGCAGTGCGCGCAGCGGTCGAATCCGCGCCGCTGCACGACGAGATGCCCGCGATGGCCAGCATCGAGGACGGGGCCATACCCCGGCCCGGCGGATCGATTCCTATCCGAATCTACCGGCCCACAGGCGATTCCGGTCAGCCTGCGCTGGTCTACTTTCATGGCGGCGGACTCGTCATGGGTTCCAATCATTCTTTCGAGCCGCTGGCCCGCGAGCTCGCGTCGTCGTCTTGTGCTGTCGTCGTGGCCGTCGACTATCGGTTGGCACCTGAGGCGCCACCGCCCGCGCAATTTGACGACGCGTACGCCGCCACCGAGTGGGTAGCGCAACACGCAGACAACCTCGGCGTGGACGCCGCCCGGGTTGCGGTGGTCGGCGACAGCGCGGGCGGTTCGCTGGCAGC
Source organism: Mycobacterium paraterrae (assembly GCF_022430545.2). Lineage (NCBI taxonomy): Bacteria > Bacillati > Actinomycetota > Actinomycetes > Mycobacteriales > Mycobacteriaceae > Mycobacterium > Mycobacterium paraterrae. The sequence continues at coordinate 1,141,570 of NZ_CP092488.2, forward strand.
CGCGGTCGCGCTGGCCGCACGTGACCGCCAAGGCCCGGCAATCTTTGCACAGGTGCTGTTGTATCCGGGCTTGGATCGCGACATGACCGCACCTTCGGTCGTCGCGCTTCCTCGTGCCCCGCTGCTGGTCCGCGACGACATCGACTTCATGCATGCCCTCGCCGACGGCGATGCCGGCCCGCCCCGAGATCCGTACCTCGTTCCTGCCTACGCCTCCGACCTGTCCGGTTTACCGCCGGCGATCGTGGTCACGGCGGCGTGCGATCCGATCCAGGACTGGGGTGAGCGCTACGCGGCCAGGCTGCGCGACGCCGGCGTGCAGACCACCACAACCCGGTATCCCGGTATGTACCACGGCTTTCTCATGCGCTGTGACGCAACCCAGCGCGGACAGTTGGCCATCGCGGAGATCGGTGCGCTGCTGCAGGCGAAGTTTGCGAACCCCGTCCGATTCGATGTCCCGATCACCGGACATGACAGCGCCGCGACGCGGTGACATCACCCACAATCACGCCAATCCAGTATTGGCAGAAGGAGAGAGCTGATGCTCACTGACGAGCGACGGATGAAGCTTTCTGATGTATTACGGCCGGCGGCACCGCCCCGCGAAATCGACAACGTCTACACCGATGACCAACGCGAGCGCCTGCTCGATGTTGTGCGCACCGAGGGTCCGTGGAAGTTGATCATCGCGCAACACTTCGCGTCGGCCGACGAACTGATGGCAACGATGAGCGGTGCCTTCCCCGAAGGCTTCGAGCCGTCACTGGACCTGTTTCTGACGCCGACCTTTCGCGGCTACCTGGCCAATTACGGCGCGGTGCTCCATCCGCAACTGCACGACTGTTTCTACAACCCACAGTTTCTCGACATGGCGAAAAACTATTGGAATGCCGAGTACGCCAAGCCTCAGCTGATGCTGTTCAATATCAACGGCCCATGTGCGAATCGCGATCCGGGACACCTGGATTCGCCAAGCTTCCGCGGGGTGCGATACGAGAATGCGCCGACTTGGCTCACCAGCGTGATGGGTAAATCCGGCCTGTTTCAGGAGTACCTGATCAAGATGGCCCAGGTGATCACCTGGTTCTCGCTGGACCACGGCAGCGGATTCACCTTTTGGCCCGACGGTCCGCTGCGAGCACCTAGCCGTGTGCTGCCGCCGATCAACAACCGGGGCGTGGTGGTGCAAAACGAGATGATGGTGCACCGCGGCGAAGCGAACGGCCCACTCGAGCAACAGATTCCACCAGATTTGGCGTTTGACACCGTGTTCACCGGCGATCCCGACGACCGCGACTATTGGCTGCTGAAGAACGGCGACAAGTCGATCGCGCGACACCACACCGACGAGTTGCGGTTCTTGGTGCACTGGTCGGCAGAGGTGTTCTCCGACTACGACGAGCTGAAGAAGAATATGGAAGGCTCCCATGACCTGACCATCGAGCAGGCGATCGACACCATGGTCAAAGACGTCAATGCTCAAGGCATCAAGCTGGCCATGCCGGAAGACCCGCTGCATGACCCGGAATTCATCCGCACCCTCAACGCGGCCTACGACTTGGGTGGTCCGTCGATCTATCCGCAGGATGCGCCGATCAGCGCCTTCCAACTGGCGTGACCTCGATGAGCAGCCTCCAGCGTTATACCGGTCGTCGCGTCCTGATCACCGGCGCGGGCTCCGGTATCGGGCAGGCGAGCGTTCTGCGGATCCTCGAAGAAGGCGGCCACGTCGTCGCCGCAGACATCAGCCAGGCGGGGCTGAAAGACACCGTCGCCGAGGCTGAGCCTCACATCGATCGACTCAGCACTCTGATCATGGATGTCGCCGACGAAGACTCCGTGAAAACCGCTGTTGCTCAAGCAGTTATGACGCTTGGCGGCCTGGACACTTTGGTCAACGCGGCAGGAATCCTACGATCGGCTCATTTCGAGGAAACCACGGCGGATGACTTCGAACGCATACTTCGAGTCAATCTCGTCGGTACCTTCCTGGTCACGCGCGAAGCGATCCGCGAATTGCGCAAAGGCAACCGACCTGCGGTGGTGAACTTTACTTCGACGTCAGCCCAGTTTGCCCACCCATACATGTGTGGCTACGCCGCTTCCAAAGGCGGAATCCTGTCGATGACCCACGCGCTGGCGCTGGAGTTCGCCAAGGAGGGCATTCGGTTCAACTGTGTGCAGCCTGGATCGATATCATCCGGAATGACCGATGGGACAGGCCAATCCAAACAAAGTGTCGGCGCCGGCCTGCCCGCTGACGCCGACTATTCGTTATTCGCCAAGGTACAGCCCATGCTCCCGTTGGACGGCGGCGCACAGTTCGCCCCACCGGATTCCGTCGCTTCTGCTGTGGCGATGCTCGGCTCAGGTGACGCCTATTTCATTACGGGCACTGAGCTTCGCATCGACGGCGGCACACACATGTAAACCGCAGTCAACGAGCCAATTCGTCGATAATCGGCAGAGTGCCGCTTTCGACGGCTGTGTCGATCGAGTCGCGTAGGTCAGAACACGCCAGGAACACCCCCTGCAACTGAGGGGCAAGTGCTGCAGTCTGGTGCCGCTGCAAACACGTCGCCGTCGCTTCAGCGTTCCATTGAATACTGGTTTGTTGCCAACTGCTCTTGCGGACCAGCACCCGGACACCGCAGCGCTGGCAACTCACCGGCAGCAGCGGCGCCTCTTGCAAACGGTTGTCGCTGCAACTGGTCATGCTGGCGAGGTTTGCCCGATCCCGGCGGCAATGTTCTCCTCGACCTGTTGCTGCCAGGCCTCCCGGGGTTTGGTGACGTCGATCTCGTACTCGAACCTGTCCACCATGTCAGCCGCTACGTCCGCGACGTCGACGTAGAACTGCTGATACCAACGCCGTAGCTGATACACCGGGCCGTCCTCTTCGCACAACAGCGGATTATCGATGCGCGCCTTCGTTTTCCAGATCTCGACATCCTGCTCGAAACCGACCTTCACCCAATCACCCAGCGCGATAGCGGTCTGCACCGCCGCTTCCTCCGACAAGTGCTCAGACTTCTTGACGATGATTCCGTATTGCAGCACAAACGAATTCGCGTCAATCGGGTAGTGGCAATTCAGCAGTACAGTCCGTTGATCCTCATGCTCGAAGTGATAGGTCAGATCATCAATCATGAACGATGGACCGAAGTATGATGCAGCCGAGGTAGTGCCTAGCATTTTCGGCTGACCGTCAGGGTTCGGTATGTCACCGCGCGGACCGCTATTCATGTATTGAGTTGCAACCTGACCTTCAAAGATATTTTTGAAATATGTCGGCATTGAACCGTGGATGTAGAAGAAATGCGCCATGTCGACGACGTTGTCGATGATTTCGCGGCAGTTCGACTTGACAACCGTGGTGTACCAATGCCAGTCAGTCCATTCCAGGCTGCCTGCGCCTTCGATCCGCGGAATGGTCGCCTCCGGCGGCGGCGGATTGCCTTCCGGATCGTTCCACACGAACAACATTCCGTCTTGCTCCAGCGTGGTCCATTTCGCGGTGCGGGCCAGTTTGGGCACCCGCTTGCTATAGGGCACACGCTTGCACCGGCCGTCACCGCCCCAGCGCCAATCGTGAAACGGGCAGGCGATTTCGTTGCCCTTGACGTGGCCGCGGGTGAGGTCTCCACCCATGTGCCGGCAGTACCCGTCGAGCGCGTTGATGTTGCCGTCGCCGCCCCGGAAGACCACCAGCTTCTGACCGAACGCATGAACTGCGTGCGGCTCGCCGTCTCCGAACTCGTCGATAAGGCCCAAGCAGTGCCAACCACGTGCATACCGGGACGGCGCCGCAGCTGCTTCGATCCGACGGACCTCGTCGGCATTCAGCTCCAACGTCATGCTGTTGTTGTACAACCGCGTGTCCGCTCGTGACACGGACCGTCCCGCTGGCAGGGAGAAAGCACTCGCAAAAGCGGAACGGCGGCCTAACGTCGTGGCTGTGACGACTGCTTTATCAGCCACGATTCCAGCCGGTATGCCGTTGCGGGACACGGTGGTCGACCTCCTCGTCGTGGGCTCGGGCACAGGAATGGCAGCGGCGCTTGCCGCCCACGAGCGCGGATTGACGGTAATGATCGCGGAGAAGTCGTCCTACGTCGGTGGCTCGACCGCGCGATCCGGCGGCGCGCTGTGGCTTCCGGCCAGCCCGATGCTCGCCGACAAGAATGCCGGCGACAGCCTGCGGCGCGCCGAAACCTACCTGCAGTCCGTGGTTGCCGGCACCGCACCAGACGAACGATCCTCCGCCTATCTGCGGAATGTGAACTCCATGATCGGCATGCTGCAGCGCACCACGCCGATTCGTCTCAGTTGGGCCAAGGACTATTCCGACTACCACCCGGAGGAGCCGGGCGGAACCGCCAGCGGGCGCACCTGTGAATGTCGTCCGCTGAATTCCGCAATCCTGCGGGAGTACCGGACCCGCCTGCGACCGGGTGTCATGGAGGCCAACGTCCCGATGCCCACCACCACCGCCGACTATCGGTGGATGAACCTGATGGCACGAGTTCCTCGCAAAGGCGTGCCCACCGTTGCCAAGCGCCTGGCCCAAGGAGTCGGTGGCCTGCTGATCGGACGACGTTACGTCGCGGGCGGGCAGGCTCTGGCCGCAGGACTGTTCGCCGGTGTTGTCCGCGCGGGAATCCCCATCTGGACCAGCACCGAGCTGCAGCGGCTGACCGTCGACGACGGGCGAGTCACGGGCGCAGTCGTCGTCCATGACGGACGCGAGATCGCGGTCACCGCGAGGCGCGGCGTGGTGTTGGCGGCCGGCGGGTTCGACCACAGCATGGCGATGCGGTGGAAGTTTCAGTCCGAATCCCTTGGCGAGCACCTGAGCCTAGGGGCCGACAGCAACACCGGTGACGCAATCCATGCCGGTCAAGATGTCGGTGCCGCAACCGATCTGATGGACCAGGCATGGTGGTTTCCAGCCGTGGCACCGTTGCCCGGAGGTACACCGTCGGTGATGCTGGCTGAACGATCACTTCCTGGTTCGCTGATCATCGACCAAGACGGCACCCGATTCATCAACGAGGCCACCGATTACATGTCGTTCGGGCAGTGCCTGCTGGCGCGGGAGCGCTCGGGCAATCCGGTGGAGTCGATGTGGATCGTCTTCGATCAGCAGTACCGCAACAGCTACGTCTTCGGTGGCGCGCTGTTCCCGCGCATGCCGATTCCACAGTCGTGGTATGAAGCCGGGATCGCCCATCGCTCGGATGATCTGGCTGAACTTGCCGAGATGATGGGTATTCCCGCAAAGACGTTCAGCTCGACCATGACGCGGTTCAACGAGATGTCGCGAACCGGAAATGACCCCGACTTCCACCGCGGCGACAGCGCCTATGACCGCTACTACGGGGATCCGACCATCGGCCCCAACCCCAACCTCCGTGCCCTCGAACGGGGGCCGTTTTATGCGGTGAAAATGACACTGAGCGACCTCGGGACCTGCGGCGGTCTGCGCGCCGATGACCGCGCTCGCGTTCTGCGCGAAGACGGCAGTGCGATCGAAGGCCTGTACGCGATCGGCAACACCGCGGCCAACGCGTTCGGAGCGACGTACCCCGGCGCCGGCGCGACGATCGCGCAGGGACTGGTGTACGGCTACATCGCCGCGCTCGACGCCGCGTCGAGCTGATTACGACATGACGGTCGAAAGGGAACTGGCGCAACTCACGTCGCTGTATGGGCCGCTGACCGATTCGCTGCGCCGACTCATCGACCTGAGCATCCGAACCGAAGCAGACCCCGCGACGGTCACCGCGGCGAAGGCCAAGATCGACAGTGCCGCCGACGATCTCAGCACCTCGGTGTCACCGGGATCATTCGGCGTCCGGCAGTCCGGCGACCACCAGCCGAAGACATGGGGCAACGTCCTGATCGGATTGCGCAACCCCATCGCCCCTCCCCTGGTTGTTCAGCACGGCAACGACGGCCAGGCATGGGCCGAGCTCACCCTTGGCGCGGCTTACGAAGGCCCCGCAGGACATGTGCACGGCGGGGTATGCGCCCTGATCCTCGACCACGTCCTCGCTGCGACCGCCCACCAACCCGGCAGGCCCGCCGTCACCGGCACCCTCTGCGTCCGCTACCTGCGAGGCACTCCGCTTGGCTCGCTGCACGCAGAGGCGCGCATCGAACGAGTAGAGGGCACAAAGACATTCGCCGTCGGACATATTGCCGACGCAAAGGGCATCACCGTACAAGCTGAAGGCGTGTTCATCTACCCCCGGGACGGGGCACCGTGACCTCGGACCGGCCGCTGGTGGCCGGGAATCAACGACGCCGTCGGCGTCAGTTCGTATCCTCCGCGTCCGCCCGCCGTTCGACCTCGTACCAGTAGTCGGTAGACGGCCACGCAACCTTTTGACCGTCCACCTTGCCGGCTTGTTCAAAATCAGCCTGCGCCTCGTCGAGATCTTTGATCATTTTCAGCGCAAGCTCCCGTTCTGACGCGTAATAACGTTCTGCCCACTGAAGTGCGACCCGGCCGTAGGCCCAGCTGGGTTCGAGCGCTGCCCATCGTGCATCTCTTGCCGCTTGCTGATGGACCTTGTCCACCTCGCTGACGTAATCCTGCAGAATCTGTCGGAGCCGAGTGGGGTTGGTCAGATGTCCCAACGTCACCCGCAGCACCGCCGGATGTTTGATGGAAGGCAACTCGACAGGTTCCTCATCGGCCCAACGCCGCACCGCATCAAAACCGGCCTCGGTGATCCTGTAGACCCTGCGGCTGCGCGTCTCTCCGCTGTTCTCGACGCGTGATTCGACCAGTCCCAGCTTCTCGAGCTTCTTCAGCTCGGTGTAGATCTGGCTGTACGCCGGACTGCCGTAAAAGAACCGCATGCTCCAGCTGATCCACTTGCGGATGTCGTAGCCCGTCAGTTCCTGCTCGTATGAAAGGACGCCCAACAACGCCCAACTGGTGGCGGCGAGATTGGGTTTGTCCTGCTCATTCATCCCGCAAGGCTACCTTGGGGCAGGTGGGCTACCTGTGCGTCTGCCGCTGACCGGGACAGCGCGCGACCCGGGCCAGACCCTATGGCCTGAACTCAGCCGCGGGCAGGCGCGAGCCGCTTGAGTGCCAACCCGCCTTCGAACGGCCGGTAGCCGAACGCCGCCGGGGCGCGATAGCCGGTGTCCTCGAGCGGCTTGTGCACCTCGTCGACCGTCGGGCCGATCTTGGCGGCCACCGGCGTGAGTGCTTCGATGTCGAACCGGTACAGCCGAGCAGCGTTGTCGCCCAGGATCTTCCGGCATTCGTCCGTCGACCTGTCGTGCAGGGCCCACCGGATGGCCAGCTTCGAGTGCGGCGTGAAGCCCTCCTCGTGGGGGTAGTCGCTGCCCCACATGATGTGCTCGGCGCCCATGAAGTCGATCATTCCCGAGTCGAACGGTGCCAATTCGCTTGCCAGATAACAGTTCCGCTGCGCGTATTCGCTTGGCGTCAGGGTCAGCTCGTCGACCGACGATCCGCCGAACATGCCGTAGGTGCGGTTGCCCGCCTCGGACTTCATCGTCGGCACCATCGCATCGAGGATTGCGAGTGTTCCAGGCACCCACATCGTGCCCTGCTCGGTAGGCACGAACCGTAGTCCCGGGTAGCGCTCGAAGACGCCGGCCAGGATCAGGTGTCCGAGGGTCCGGTTGGCCCACATTGCCATCTCAGTGACCAGCACCGCATTCGACGCGGGTTGATCCATCGGCATTTCTGGACTGCCGGCACCCGCGTGCTGAACCACGGTCAGGTCGAGTTCTTCACACAGTGCCCATAACGGGTCGTACCTCGTATGGAACAGCGGCGCGACATTAGGGTCCCCCGGGGACACCGGCGGGACCAGCACTCCACCGAAGCACCCTTGCTCTGCGCCCCAACGGATTTCGTCGAGCGCGTGATCGATGTCATTGGGAAAGATTTGGATCAGACCGCGGCGCCGGGTTGGCGCCAACGAGCAGAAATCGATTTGCCAGCGGTTGTGCGCTTGCACTCCGGCCCAACGCTTTTCGAATTCGTCGCGGGTCCGTGGCAGGCTGATGGTGATGTTCGGGGTAGTGGGGAAGAACGACGGGACGGTGTTGGGCAGCAGCACCTCCGCGGCCACCCCGTCGGCGTCCATGTCCGCGATCCGCAGGTCGCTGTCCCAGTTCCGGTTGGCCGTCGCGATGATGAGGTCGTCGAATGGGCTGACGTAGGTCTTGGCCCAGGCGTCGAAGTCGTCGTGCAGGGCCGCAGGCAGGTACGGCTTGTAGTCGCCGATGTCGGCACCGGCGTGGGTGTCCGTCGAAATGACGACGTAGCGATCTATGGTGTCCCGAGTTGTAGGCATCGCGTCCTCCGGCGTTGTCGCAGTACGAGGCTAGCGTTCCGGATTAACGAACCGCTGCAAGATCGCCATCTCGTTGAGCGGACCTGTGATCACACGACTCCACGCAGGCCGTCGGCGCCGAACGCCGGCTCCAGCATCGCGGTGAAGTCCGGGCCGCGGCGCAGCAGATGCCCGCCGTCGACGTTGATGACCTGCCCGGTGACCCAACTGGCGGCGTCGCTGAGCAGGAACATGGCCATGTTGGCGATGTCTTCGGCCTCGCCGACTCGCGGCAACGGCGTGCACGCCGCGTAGTCCTGCGACAGTTCGGGCGAGTCGGTGATCGGCGCAACCATGTCGGTGCGGATCAGACCCGGACGGATGCTGTTGACCCGAACCCAGGACGGTCCGAGTTCGTCGGCGGCCAACTGCATCAGGTGGTCCAGCCCGGCCTTGGTGACGCCGTAGGCACCGAACCAGCGGTGGGTGTTGCTCGACGCGATCGACGAGATGCCGACGAACGATCCGCCCCCGCCGCGCACCATTTCCCGGGCGCAGTGCTTGAGCACGTACATCGTGCCGTTGATGTTGAGGTCGACGGTACGACGCCAGGCGTCGGAGTCCATCTGGGTGATCGGGCCGATGGTCAATGAGCCACCGGCGCAGTGCACCGCCCCGTTGAGTCGGCCGTGCCATGCCGTCGCCGCTTCGACCGCGTGGGCGACCTCGTCCTCGTCGGTGACGTCGGCGGGCTCGAAACGGATCGCGCCACCGTCGGCCGCGACCGGGTCGAGCTCCTCGACCGCCGCCGCGAGCCGGTCTGCGTTGCGGCCGACGATCATCACCGAGGCTCCGGATGCGACCAGACCGGCCGCCACGCCTTTGCCGATCCCGCTGCCGCCGCCGGTGACCAAATACGTCCGGCCTTCGAATGACAGCTGCATCGCGACCCCTTCGTCCCGAAACTGAAACAGGTTCTAGTTATAGAACCACACGCACGCCTCGCGACAGCCTCGAACCGGAAGCCTTGGTCGTGACCCTGGGCCGGACCGCAGCCCTGGCTGCTGTCTCGCGACCGAAGCGACTAGGGGGTGTCCTTGCGAGCGATTTTCGTCGGCTTCGCGTTGCGCCAATCCTCGACGTCGGGCGGCAGGCCGATCGGATAACGGTTTTCGTTGTGCGCGGCCCAGTGCGCGTGGCCCAGCTCGTGGATGTGGAATGCGTGTCGTAATGCTTCGGTGAATCCCATCGCATCGGAGGCGGCGTTCACCGAGTCCTTGATCAACAGCGCTGCCATAGTCGGCCGTTCCGCGATCCGGCGGGCGAACTCCACAGTCTTGTCCGCGAGTTCGTCGGCGGGGAACACCTTCGAAACCATGCCCAGCCGGTAGGCCTCATCGGCGTCCAGCGAATCACCGGTCAGCAGAAGCTCTTTGGCTTTTCGCGGGCCGAATTCCCAAGGGTGTGCATAGTATTCCACGCCGGGCATGCCCATTCGAACACCGACCACGTCGCTGAACTTGGCGTTGTCGGCCGCGACGATCAGGTCACACGCCCAGACCAGCATCAGGCCGGCCGAGATCGCATTGCCCTGCACCTGGGCGATGGTGATCTTGCGCAGATCGCGCCACCGACAGGTGTTCTGGAAGAAGTAGTGCCACTCCTGCAGGTAGGTCTTCTCCGCGACTGGTTCACGGGTGCCGCCGTTGATTCGGAAGCTCGGCAATTGCGCGTCCCCGGGGGCGCGTTCGGCCAGCGCCAACTCCGAGCCCAGGTCGTGGCCGGCCGAGAAGTTTTTCCCGCGCGCTGCCAGGATCACCACCCGGACCGCGTCGTCGGCCTCGGCGCGTAGGAAAGCGTCGTCGAGTTCGACTAGTAAGCCGCGGCTCTGCGCATTGTGCGCCTCGGGCCGGTTCAACCAGATCCGCGCGATGCGGCCCTCGTCGAGGGTTTCGTAAGTCACCAACTCGTCGGACTCTGACATCGGCCACCTCATTCGCACACGGTCGGGAAGTTACACATTACGACCATCCCGTAACGCCCTGCCCCGGGGGTCGCGGCGCCCCATGCGGCTGATCACGCACTTCGCCTACAGTTATGACATGCCCGCGAAATCTGACACTCCCGAAATCGAAGATGTCGAGCCGTTGGCCGACGACACGGCCAGCCAGGCCAGGCGCGTGGTAGCGGCCTACGCGAACGACGCCGACGAGTGCCGTGTGTTCCTTTCGATGCTCGGCATTGGACCCTCGAAGATCGAGGTGTAAGTGCCCCCCGCAGGAAGCCCGGCTGTAGCCAGCCCCGCTTCCGGTGCGTCCGACTTCGTCGTGGTCGCCAACCGGCTGCCGATCGACATGGAACGTTTGCCCGACGGCACCACGACGTGGAAACGCAGCCCGGGCGGCTTGGTCACCGCGCTGGAGCCGTTGCTGCGACGCCGTAGCGGCGCCTGGATCGGCTGGCCCGGAGTTGTCGACGACGACGTGGACACCGTCGATGAGCCGATTGTCGAGGACGACCTCACCCTGCACCCGGTGCGGCTGTCGGCCGACGACGTCGAAAAGTATTACGAAGGCTTCTCCAATGCCTCGCTGTGGCCGCTGTATCACGACGTCATCGTCAAGCCGATCTACCACCGGGAATGGTGGGACCGCTACGTCGACGTCAATCGTCGGTTCGCCGAAGCGGCCGCTCGCGCCGCCGCCCAGGACGCAATCGTCTGGGTCCAGGACTACCAACTGCAGCTGGTCCCGAAGATGCTGCGCGAGCTCCGACCCGATCTGACCATCGGTTTCTTCCTGCACATTCCGTTCCCACCGGTCGAGCTGTTCATGCAGATGCCGTGGCGAACCGAGATCGTCCAGGGCCTGCTAGGCGCCGACCTGGTCGGTTTCCACCTTGCCGGCGGCGCGCAGAACTTCCTCATCCTGGCCCGGCGCCTGCTCGGCGCGAGCACCTCACGCGGTTCGGTCGGTGTACGTTCCCGCTTCGGCGAGGTGCAGCTCGAGGACCGCGTCGTTCGGGTCGGCGCGTTTCCGATCTCGATCGACTCGGCCGAACTCGACCACAAGGGCCGCGACCGGGGTATCCGGCGGAGGGCGAAGGAGATCCGCGCCGAAATCGGCAATCCGCGCAACATCCTGCTCGGCGTCGACAGATTGGACTACACCAAGGGCATCGACGTCCGGCTCACGGCGCTTTCCGAGCTGCTCGCCGAAGGCCGCGTCAAGGGCGAGGACACGGTGCTGATCCAACTCGCCACACCAAGCCGCGAACGAGTGGAGAGCTACCAGAAGCTGCGAGAAGACATCGAGCGGCAGGTCGGCCACATCAACGGCGAATACAGCGAGGTGGGGCGTCCGGTGGTGCATTACTTGCACCGCCCAGTGCCCCGCGACGAGTTGATTTCATTCTTCGTCGCCAGCGACGTCATGCTGGTGACCCCGCTGCGCGACGGGATGAACCTGGTCGCGAAGGAATATGTCGCGTGTCGCAGCGACCTCGGCGGTGCTCTCGTGCTGAGCGAATTCACCGGTGCCGCAGCCGAACTCACCCAGGCTTACCTGGTCAACCCGCACGACATCGAGGGCGTCAAGGACGCGATCGAGGCGGCGATCAACCAGCCCGACGACGAGGGGCGCCGCCGGATGCGCGCGCTGCGGCGCCAAGTGCTGGCCCACGACGTCGACCGGTGGGCCCGCTCGTTTCTCGACGTACTCGCCGACCGCAGCTCGACAAACGGTTGATTCCCCGGTGCGGCCATTGGCGCACTGCGATACTCGACGAATGGCCATCATCGTTCGCGGCCTGACCGCGGCCGTGGCAACGACACTTGTTGCCGTGGGGACCTCTACTCCCGCCAGCGCGCTCGGTCCGCCACCGGACGGCATGTACACGGTCACCGAAGCCGGTGTGCCCACCGCCACGTGGAAAATCTCGGCTCTGTGCGATGCACCGTCGAGGCAGCGCGCCATCCCGGACTTCACCGATCCCGTCATCGCCGCGGACCTCTGTGCGCTCAATGTGACCAGCACGACGGCAAGGGCACCGATCAGCCGTGCCGACAAGATGGCCAACTTCACCGGCCGCGCCCGGTTGACCAGCGACCGATGGACCTTTCAAGTCAACAAAGACAACGGGGTGGCATGCCCTGACGGCAGCACCGCGCAATCGACGGACACCTACTCCTTCGACGATGTGGCACTGACTGGTACCCACACCACCATCCACGGCGACGTCTGCGGCCTGCAACCCGCGATGACCAAGACGCCGTTCACGTTGGCGTTTCAGGGCGCCCTGCCAGCACCGGTCGACCGTTATCCGTTGGACTGCAATGAGATCGGGCAGTGTCGCTAAGCCCGGCTCCCACTTACCGCGCCCCGCAATCTGTCTCGTCGCCGGGCGGCCGTTGACGCTGAGCCGGTCAGATAGGCTGGATGTAATTGATCAGCCATGTGCCGTCGAGGCGCTGGTAATCGACGCGCACCCGACTGCCTTGATACACCGGCTCTTTCGAGTTCGACTCCTGGCTCGACTTCGAGTTATCGGTCCAGATCGAGTTGATGTATACCAGCACCGACGCTGAATTCCGTTGGGCCGACATCACTCCGACGGCGGTGACGTCGACCTGGCTGACCACTTGTCTTTTTCGGGCCTCCGGAATGATGTCCTTCTCGACCTGTCTCTTGAACGCTTGACGGTAGGCGGGCGTCAGCCGCGGGTACACATCGTCCATGCTGCGCTCGACGGTCTGGTAGTCGTATCCGAGCACCTGGGGAATCACCTTGGCGGCCAACGGCGGAAGGGCGGCACGAGCCGCTTGCTCACCACGAGTCTCGACCCGCTCCCAGTACAGAAACCCGCCGAGCGCAGCCAAGCCGACGAAAGCGGTTATCAGCAGGCTCGTTACGGCAGCGATCACCCACCGCATCAATTGCCCCCGTTTGGGTACTTCAAGTCGTCACCGGTCATGCGGCCGCTCTCGTCTTCGTGCACGATCACCCGCATCCGGTAGGCCTCGGAGGGTTTGTTGACGCCATCCCGGCTCGTCACCGTGACGCGAAAAGCCACCAGCACCGATGCGTTGTCGCTGACATTGTCGATGCTTTCCAACGCGGCGCCGTTGAGCACCGCCTCCGAGGTCGAATCGGTGTGACGAAACAGCGCCTTGAGGTTGTCGGCATTGGAGCTGAGCATGCCCCGCAACGGCCCGCTGGTGTTGTCGACGATCCGTCCCACCGTTTGGTCAATGTTGTCCTGGTTGTAGCTGAACATGTTGAGCACCAATTGCGTGGCGGTGTCGACGAAGCGCTGAGCCCGGGCCTGGGCCGCATCGGCCTGACGCTGCTGATACACCTCGAAGCCGACACCGCCGGCCAGCGCTGCGATCCCGATCAGGATGGCTGTCAGGCCAGTCCAGGCAACGCGCCGGCTGTTGGCCGGCCTTCGCGGCGGCGGACCCAGCGGCGCGTTGGGACGTGTTGGTGCCGGAGGAGCTGTCTCGAGCCGGATCGTGGTGGCCGCCGCTTCGCCGCCGTGCGGACCGGCAGCGCGCGAAGCTCGCCGCCGCTGGGGTCGCCTCGACGACTCCTCTTCGGTCACAACTGCCTCGGGTCACGCATCAGATCCACCCAGTTCTCCGCGGTCGATACCTTGCCGGGCGCGAAGATACCAGTGCCGCCTGCGGGGTCCTGAAAAGCGCCGGTGGCGTCGTCGTAGGTGGTGTACGCCGTGCCGTTGGCTTGCGGCACCGGTCCGGGCGGTGGACCCCACGGCTTCTCGGCCGGCGGGTACGGCGCTCCCGGCAGCCCGACCGGTGGCGGCGGCGCGGGAACGGCCTTCGGGAAGGGGATCTGTGGATTCTGCGGCGGGTAGGGCGCCGGCGGAATCCAGGCCTGCCGGCCGTCCGTCCCGCCGGTGTTGGGCGGCGGCGGCGTCGGGAATGGCTGGTGCGGCGCCGGGCCCGGACCCTCGATCACGCCGGGCGGAAGCGGCCCGGCGACCGGCGTACCCGGATCGGGATCGTTGCCGGGCGGGATGTAGGGATACTTGTTGGGCGGCAAAATGTTCAGCCCGTTGGTCATCGGTGTCCCGTACGGGATCGGTGGCCCGCGCCACGGGTTGGTGCCAATCGGCACGTACCCCTTGGGGTCACGGCACAACGCGACGGTCGGGGCCCGCTTGCCGGGGAATTCCTGGCAGGGATAGTTGCGCGCACCACGAACCGCGGCCGGATCGTTCTGCGCGGTCTTGCAGTACATGTCGGTAGGCAGTTCACGCAGCGTCTCATCCGCCGGTGTCCGAATCAACGGTGACGGAACGAATCCCGTGGTGCAGGGCGGCGGGTCGATGTTGACCTTGAAGTCGAGCTTGGCACCCTCGTCCTGGGGTTCACCATTGGCCGCGGTGATGATCGCCGCGAAGAGCGCGGGCAATACAACCAACAGTTGCTCGATAGATTTGTGATAGATCACGCCGACCCGGCCAAGGTTGGCCAGGTTGGCCGCCAGCATCGGGAACGACGGCCGGATGCCGGAGAATGCCGTGTTGGCCTGGTCCACCGCCGGCGGCACGACCGTCAGCAACATGCGCAGTTGTGGATCAGCTTGGCGGACTTCGGAAGTGAAGCGCGCCAGCCCGTCGGACAACGACCTGATGTCGCTGCCGGAGCGGATCTGGGCCTGGAGGAACGGGCCGACCTGGTCGATGAGTTGCGAAGTGTGCGGGAACTCCGCATTGGCCATCTCGACAAGCTGTCGGGATGACTCGAACAGCCGGGCCAGCTCGGGCCCGGAGCCGTTGAATGCCTGGAAAGTCTCGTGCAGCAGTTCGCGCAGGCGGGTGTCGGCGACGCTGTTGACCAGCGTCTCGGACTGGTGCAACAAGGTAGCGATGTCCACCCCGATCGAGGTGTTAGCGCGGCCGATGCGAGACCCGTTGTGCAGCTTGGACGTTGCCGCATGCGCGGGAGGCACCAGATCGATGTACTGCTCACCGATCGCCGACACGCTCTTGACCGTGGCGGTGACGTTCGACGGGACTGCGGTGCCGCTGTTCAATCGCATCACCGCGTCCACGCCGTCTCCTGAGAGGCCGACGGAGTCGACGCGGCCAACCTCGACTCCGCGGTAGGTGACGTTGGCGTTCTTGTAGAGACCGCCGCCCGCGACGAAGTTCGCGGTTACCCGATAGGTGCCGATGCCCAGTGCGGCCGGCAGGCGGAGGTAGAAGATCGCCATGACGGCGACGGTGATCACCGTGACCACCGCGAAGATGGCCAGTTGGATGCGGGTGAGTCGGTCCAGCATCAGTTGTTCCCTGCTGGCGTGCCCGGCGGAATCTTGAACGGATCCGCGGCCTGTCCGGAAAGGTTGGCCATTTCACCGAGCAGGAAATCTGGCGGGTTGAGGATGTCCTTCATGTGCAGCATGTTCGGGTCAAGCGGCCACGAGGTGGTGAAGAACGTCTCGCCGAGCCGCCGGACGGTGAGGTCGAAAGTGGTGAACACGTTGAGGTAGTCGCCGCGCACTGCCTGTTTGATACCGAAGTTCGGGAAAGGGAATGTCAGCAGCAATTGCATCGACGTCAAGAAATTCTTCCGGTTGTCCGCCAGCGCTTTGGTGTTGGCGTAGATGTCCTTCATGTCGGCGGCAAAGTCGGTCTTCGTCTGCGACAGCACGTGGGCGGCGACGGTCGCCACTTTCCGGAGTGCGGCGAAGGCCTCGATGATCTTGTCGCGGTTCTTGTTGAGCACCCGCAGCGCTTCGGGAAGAGTCTCCAGCGTTCTTCCGAGGCTGTCCTTGTTGTCGGCCAGTATCGTCGAGAACCGGTCCAAGCCGTCGATCGCGGCGACTATGTCGTTGACCTGGTTGGTCAGCCCGGCCGTCAACTCCGACAGCCGCGGTACAAGATTGGTGAACTGACCTTCCCGACCGGCGACCGCCTGGTAGGTCTCGTCGGTAATCTCCTGCAGCGCACCCAGATTGCCCTTGTTGACCACGACCCCGAGCGCGGAGAACACTTCTTCGGTGGTCGGGAATCGACTGGTCCGCGCCTCCTGAATGGCCGACCCGTCGACCAATCTGCCCACCGGCGGCTGGTTGGGCGGCGCCGCCAATTCCACGTGCTGCGAACCGAGTAGCGAGGTCTGCGCCACCCGGGCGATCGCATTCGCCGGCAGCACCACGTTCTTGTCCAGCGCCAGCTTGACTGCGGCATAGAACGTTCCGTCGCTACGCTGCAACGCGTCGATGCCCGAGACGCTGCCGACGGTGACGTCGTCAACCATGACGGGCGAATTCTGCGGCAGGGTCGCCACATCGGCCAGATCGACGGTGATCGAATACGACCCCGAGCCATGCCCGGCGGTGCCGGGGAGCGCGACCGAGTTCAGCCCACCGAACTGACAGCCCGCCAGCAGGACGCTACCGGCCACCAACGCGCTGCCGCGCAACATGATTCGCTTCATCGACCGGCCCCCTGCTCGGCGGGCAGCGGCGACCCAGGAGGCGGGGGCGCTGGAGCCGGGCCCGGTCGCGGACCGAAGGGAATGTTTGCCGGCGCTGGCGTGCCCGGTGCTGCACCGTTCGGCGCCGTTTGGGGCATCATCAGCGCCTGCAGGTCCGTCGGCTTGGGCGGGTGAGCGCCCGGCGCCGGTATCCAGTGCAGGTCCGGAATCGGTGTCTGCGCCCTGGTTTGGGTTTCCGGGGTGTCGTAGATGATCTGGCCCTTATAGGCGGTGATCATGTTGAGCGGATGGAACATGAGCGGTGGATAGTTGAACGTCAACCGGCGCAGCGGCGGCCCGAGGCGCTCTCGGCAGATCTCGGCGCGCTTGTAGTACTCGGGTCCGGACAGGCCCGCCGCGGTGTCGAAGGAGCCGCCGCAGATGAACTGCACCGGGTTGGCGAACTCGGGAATCGAGATCAGGCCGTTCAGTGTTCCCTGCGCCGGGTCGTAGATGTTGTAGAAGTTCGAGATACCGGGGCCGGCGACGTGCAGAACCTGCTCGATGTCTTCGCTTTGGTCACTCAGCACCTGGGTCAGGTCGGTGAGCTTGTTCACCGTTCCGATCAGCGCCGAGTTGTTCTGTTGCAAAAAGCCTTTGACGTCGACTAAGGCCTGGTTCAAGGTGCCCAGGGTGTTGTCCAGGTGCGACGAACTCTTCGCCAGCACCTGCGATACCGAGGCAACGTGCCCGGCGAACGACACAATCTGTTCGTTGCTGGCCGACAGTGCATCCACCAGCACCTGCAAGTTCTTGACTGTACCGAAGATGTCGGTACGCGAATCACCTAACCGGCCGGCGGCCTGGGAGAGCTCACGCAATGCGGAATGGAAAGAATCACCGTTGCCGTTGAAGGTGTCCGCGGCTTGGTTGATCGCCTTACCCAGTGGGCCCTGCAGTTGACCGGCCGCGGGGCTGAGTTGCTTGGCCAGATCGGTCAGCGACTGCTTGACCTCGTCCCACTCCACCGGCACCGCGGTCTTGGCCAGCGGAATGCTGGCTCCGTCGGACATGGCCGGCCCGCTCGTGTAGGCGGGGGCAAGCTGAATAAACCGGGCCGCAACAAGATTGGGCGACATAATGACCGCACGCGCATCCGCGGGCACTTTGACGTCGCTGTCCAGCGACATCGTAATCTTGACGTCCTCGGCACGCGGCTCGATCGTCTCGATCGTGCCGACCGGCACACCGACGATACGGATTTGGTCGCCCGGGTATAGGCCGACCGCCGAGGTGAAGTAGCCGACGATCTTGTGACCGGCCCGCCCAGGCCACACCAGGTAGGCGCCCACGGCGAGCGAAAGGGCGAGCAGCACAGCAAGAGTCAGCCGCACGCCGCGGCGACGTTCATGCAGAGCGGTAGCCAAGGTCATGGTGACTGTGGCCTCAACTTCCACCGCTCCTGAACCATGCCGCGCAGGTAGTCCGCGAAGCTGGCCGGCAGCTTGCCGGGCTGGAAGACGGCGTCGAACACCATCCCGACGACGGGTGCCGGTATGACGCCGTAGACATTGACGTTGAAGCCAGGACCGGAAGCCACCACCTCACCGAGCGTCGTTGCGTAGGCCGGAAGGCGTTTCAGTGCTTCGCTGATGTAGTCGCGCCGCTCGTTGAGGTCGTCCAACACGGTATTGAGCTTGGTCAGCGCGGGGCCGAACTCTTTACGGTTGTCGGCGACGAAGCCGGACAGCTGTGCCGAAACGTCGTCGATGCCGGAGATCAATTCGGCCAGCGCGGCACGCCGCGCGTCTAGCGCGGAGAACAGTTGGTTGCCGTCGACGATCGACTTGTTGACCTGGCTGGCCCGCTCGGCCAACACCCCGGTCACCGATTTGGCATGCGCCAGAAGCTGATCCAGCGCCTCGTCGCGGCTGTTCAAGGTTCGTGATAGCGAGGTGATGCCGTCCAGCGCCCCGCGCAGTTGCGGGGTGGCGTCGTGCAGCGCGTCGGTGAGGACTTTCAGCGACGTCTCGAACTGCGCCTTGTCGAGTTCGCCGGCGTTGTGTCCCAAGTCCTCCAGGGCAGAGCCCAGCGTGTACGGAGTTGTCGTCCGGTTCAGCGGGATCGAGGTGGCGATGCCTGTGCCGGCCGGGGTTATCGCCACCGCGCGCTGACCGAGAATCGTCTCGGTCCGGATAGCCGCCAGCGAGCTGTTCCCTACATTGATGTGCCGATCAACGGTGAACGCCACCTTGGCGGTGTCGCCCGCGAGCGTAACCGCTTGCACCTTGCCGACTTTGATGCCGGACACGTACACGTCGTTGCCGGGGTTGATCCCACCGGCGTCGGCGAAGTAGGCGGTGTACGGCCGGCCCTGCGGCCAGAACGGCAACGAGGAGTAGCCGAACGCGACCAGAACGACGCACACCACGAGGACTACCCCGAAGATGCCGGTGCGGAGTGGGTCGCGGTCGCGGCGGTGGGTGCTACTTGTTGACAAAAGCGCACCTGCCTTTGCTCGGGTCGACCTGGCCACCCATCGGGATCAAGATGTCGCTACCGGCCGGACCGTTGATCTTCAGCGACACCGTGCAGAAGTAAATGTTGAAGTAGGCACCGTAGGCGCCGAGCGCGGACAGCCGGAGGTAATCTTCGCCGAGTTGCTCGATGTCGTTGTTGACCTCGGGTAGCCGGTCGTTGACTTCAGCTGCGATCGGGCGCAAGTTCTCGATGGTGCCCTGCAGTGGCCGGCGCGAATGCTTCAGCAAGTCAGTCAGATCCGACGTGGTGGTGGCAAGCGGCTGGATCGCCCCGGCAATGGCGTCGCGCCCCTGGGCCAGTCCGGTGATCAGTTTCTGCAACTGGTCTATCGCGTCGTTGAACTGGGCCCCCTTGGCGTCGACGGTGGCCAGCACGGAGTTGAGGTTTGTGATCACGTCACCGATGGCGCGATCGCGCGCCCCGAGCGTCGAACCAAACGCGTTGGTGTTGGCCAGCAAACTGGACAGCGCGCCGCCCTGGCCTTGCAGCAGGTCGATCACGTAGCTGCTGATCGTGTTGATCTTGTCGGCGTCCAACCCCTTGAGCACCGGACGCAAGCCGCCGAGCAGCGCGTCCAGGTCGAGCGCGGGCGCGGTGTGCCGTTGGTCGATGGTTCCGCCTGGTGGTAGCTTCCGTAAATCCCCAGGCCCCGAAGCAATTTCGAGGAAGCGATCACCCACCAGGTTGTCATAACGGATCAGTGCTCGCGTCGACGTGTACAGCGTGTAGCGCTTGTCGACCGTGAATTCCACGTCGACAGTGTTGTTGCGGTTGAGCTTGACTGCCTTGACCGCGCCGACCGGCACTCCGGCAATCCGGACCTTCTGGTTGCCCTTGAGCCTAGTGGCGTCGATGAAGTTGGCGTGGTAGGTGTTCGACGGTCCGAAGCGGAACTCCCCGAACGTCACGACCAAGCCGAGTGCCACCAGCAGCATGGTGGCGGTGAAAATGCCGACCTTGATCATGATCGAGCGCTGGGATTGGTAGCTGTCCATCAGAAGTCGTCCCGTTCGGCGAACGCGCCGTGGAACAGCCACTGCAGCGTCGACGGGGCGTCCACTTGCAGCTCGGTGAACGGCTCATAGGGAATGTTCGCGTTGTCGGTCACCAGGAAGGGCGCGCGATACCACGACCCATTGGTCTGTTTGGTCGGAAGGTCCGGCAGCCCACGACAGTTCGGACCACCTGACGCGTTGACTCTGGGCAGACTCTCCGGGTAGGTGTACGTCGGCGCTCCGAGGATGAAGCTCGATGAGGTGAACAGCCCGGCCTTGCGAACCCCGAGGATGGGGGCGAATTCTTTGATGCCTCGGTCGATTGCGCCGAACAGGCAGCCGAATTCTGGTGAGTAGTCGGCCGCGACTTTCAGCGGCGCACGGAGTCGCTTGATCGCGTCGATCAAGTCTTGCTCGGCCGGAGCCAACGTGTCATAAGCGTTGTTGGACAAGCCGATTGCCGAGAGCAGGCTGGTGTTGAGGTTGGTCTGCTGGTCCACGACCGTCCTCGCGATCGTGGGTGTGTTGTTGAAGACGGTGACCAGGTCGGGTGCCGCATCGGCGTAGATGTTGGCGACGGCCGCGGTTTTGCGGAAGTCCTGCTGCAGGGTGGGCAGCTTTGGATTGAGTTGCTGCGAAAGCGTGTTCAGACCGGCCAGCACGCCTCCCAGGTCGCGGCCGTGCCCACGCAGCCCCTCGGCCAATGCGCCCAGCGTCCCGTTCAGCTCGACGGGATCGATCTTTTGCAGCAATCCGATCAGTGACTGGAAGAGCGTGTTCACCTCGAGCGAGACCGCCGAGACCGCTAGGTGTGAACCTGGCCGCAGAGCCGCAGGCGAGGGATCCTTCGGGGGGATGAACTCGACCGACTTGGCTCCGAAAACGGTGCTGCTGGCGATGTGCACGGCGGCGTTGGATGGAATGTAGTGCAGCTCACCGCCGTCGATGGCCAGGCGCAGCTGCGCCTGTTCACCCGCGTAGCTGATGTCGTCCACCTTGCCGATCTGGATGCCGCGATACTTCACCTTGTTGCCGCGGTCCATCTCGAGGCCTGCGCGCGGCGCGGTGAGAGTGACCGTGTCAGTCGGCGAGAAAGCCGCCGTGTAGGACAAGTAGGTCAGCACGGCGAATCCCACCAACAGAGAGGCCAGCAGCGCCGCTGCCAGCCTGACGTGAGTGCGGTGTGCACCGGTGCCTGCCACTGTCCCCCTTATCCGGAGAGGTTGAAATTACCGGACGCGCCGTAAACCGCCAGCGAGATGAACAACGTAATGACGACGACCACGATCAGCGACGTACGGACGGCCTGGCCGACGGCAAGGCCGACTCCCACCGGGCCGCCAGATGCGTTGTAGCCGTAGTACGTATGGATCAGCATGACTCCGATCGACATCACGATGGCCTGCAGGAACGACCACAGCAGATCCGTCGGGATCAGGAAGGTGCTGAAGTAGTGGTCGTACAGACCGGCCGACTGCCCGTTGATGAAGACCGTGGTGGAGCGTGCGGCGAAGAAAGAAGCAAGCACCGCAAGCGAATACAGCGGGACGATCGCGATCAGCCCAGCGATGAGTCGGGTCGACACCAGATACGACACCGAGTGCACGGCCATCGACTCGATCGCATCGATCTCCTCGGCAACACGCATCGCGCCCAACT
This sequence comes from Mycobacterium paraterrae, assembly GCF_022430545.2. NCBI lineage: Bacteria > Bacillati > Actinomycetota > Actinomycetes > Mycobacteriales > Mycobacteriaceae > Mycobacterium > Mycobacterium paraterrae. Next base: position 1,163,544 of record NZ_CP092488.2, read on the forward strand.
GCGCCGTAGTTCCGGCTCCGATGGTGGCGGCCAACGCAATCCCGGCGACCACGGGCGCGACAATACGGACATTCAGAAACGCGGACAAGAATCCGGTGAGCGCCTCGATGCCGATGTTGCCCAACGATTCGTAGCCCTGCACCGCGATGACACCACCCGAGGCGAGCGTCAAAAAGGCTGCGACACCGACTGTCCCACCGATCAGAACCAATGCGCCGGTGCCCATGGTCATCTCCGCGATCAACCGGATCGTCTCTTTGCGGTAGCGAGTGAGCGCGTTCGGGATGTAGCGCATCGATTCGCCGTAGAACAGCGCCTGTTCACCGAAATTGTCGAGCGGCCCGGCGAATCGGTGAAAGAAGCGGCGAATGCGCAGTGTGGCGTCGTAACTCATCGGCGCCTTACCGGGCCAGCACTCGAACGCCGATGGCCGTCATAATCACGTTGATGACGAACAGGCAGATGAAGGCGTAGACGACGGTCTCGTTGACCGCGACCCCGACGCCTTTGGGACCCCCCTTGACCGTCAGCCCGCGGTAGCAGCCGACCAAACCGGCCACCACACCGAACAGCAAGGCCTTGACTTCCGAAAGCACCAGTTCGCCCAAGTGCGTCAGCACGGTCAGCCCGTTGACGAACGCGCCAGGATTGACGCCCTGCAGCAGCACCGAGAACACGTAGCCACCGGCGATGCCGATCGCCGAAACCAGACCATTGAGAAGCAGCGCCACGAACGTCGACGCCAGCACCCTGGGGACCACCAATCGGTGGATCGGATCGATGCCCAGCACCCGCATCGCGTCGATCTCCTCGCGAATGGTGCGCGCACCGAGGTCGGCACAGATCGCCGTCGCACCCGCACCGGCGACCACCAACACGGTCACGACGGGTCCGAGCTGGGTGATGGTGCCGAACGCGGTGCCGGCACCCGACAGATCGGCGGCGCCGATCTCACGAAGCAGGATGTTGAGCGTGAAGGCCACCAGGACCGTGAAAGGGATGGCGACCAACAGCGTCGGGATCAACGACACCCGGGCGATCATCCACGTCTGGTCGAGGAACTCACGGAACTGGAATGGACGCTGAAATGCCTTGCGAAAAGTCTCCAGCGACATCTCGACGAAACCGCCCACGGCCCGAGCCGGAACCGCAAGCTGTTCGATCACTTGGTTCCCTTCTCGCGCGGGTGTCTCCACCTTCGGACCGAAGGCCTTGTGTCCCCGGTCGCGCGGCCTTAGCTTGTTGCTGAGCTGCCGGCGCTCCGCGTGAGCCGGCCAATCGTAACTAGAACAGGTTCGGAGTGTCAAAGATCGGTAAAATTAGACAAAAGTAAGTAATTTGCCAGGTCAGAGCCGTTGTGACCTAGACCATGCTGAAACGTGTTCTAGTTGATTCTGAACCGATATCGAGGTGTTGTGACGCGGCGCGTCAGTCCACCAATCCGCGGGCTCCGAACGTCAGCGCCGAGTCCCGATCGGCGAAGTAGCCGCGCAGCGCGGAGCTGAGGCCTTCGGGATCCCAAGCCTGTGCCTCGGCGGTGAAGCGCCGTTCGACAGTGGGCGCCGCCATCAAGGTGACCTGCGGGCCGTACACGACGAAAACCTGGCCGTTGACGGCGTCCGCGGCCGGCGACGCCAGGAATCGCACCAGCGTCACCACATGCTCGGGCGACAACGGATCGACACCGCCCTCGCCGACCTCCGGTGCCTCGCCGAAGACGTCGGCGGTCATCGCGGTACGGGCCCGCGGCGCGATCGCGTTCGCGCACACGCCGTACTTGCCCAACGCCCGCGCCGCCGTCAACGTCAGCGCGATGATCCCGGCCTTGGCGGCACCGTAGTTCGCCTGCCCGACCGGACCGACCAGCCCCGCCTCCGACGAGGTGTTGATGATGCGTCCGTAGACCGAACCCCCCGAGGTCGCTGCGTCCTTCGCCTTCGAGCGCCAGTAGGTCGCGGCGTTACGCGTCAACAGGAAGTGGCCGCGCAAGTGCACGGCGACCACCGCATCCCATTCCTCGTCGGACATGTTGAACAGCATCCGGTCGCGCGTGATCCCGGCGTTGTTGACGACGATGCTCAGACCGCCCAATTCGTCTGCGGCGGTGATCAATTCGTCGGCGGTCTGCCGCTGGCTGATGTCACCGTCGACGGCCACGGCTTTGGACCCCGCGCTGGTGATCTCGTCGATCACGTCGGAAGCGTCCAACGCCGTCTTGATGTCGTTCACGACGACGGTGGCGCCGGCGCGGGCCAGGCCGATGGCCTCCGCGCGCCCGAGCCCCGCTGCCGCGCCGGTGACGACCGCGACCTTGCCGGACAGGTCGATCGCGTTCGTACCAGCCGCCGGGTTATTGGGCGTAGTCAATTTATGAATACCTCTAGTCTTCTCGTATCAAGGCGGCGCGGGGGCACTCGGCGATCGACTGCTCCGCCGCAGCCTCCAAGTCGGCTGGCACCGGGTCGACCTTCACCACTGCGTAATCCTCGTCGTCGAGGTCGAAGATATCCGGCGCGATTCCCAAGCACACCGCATTGCCTTCACACCTGTCGCGGTCGACTTTCACCCGCACGACGTTCCTCCTTAGACACTGGCCTGGACTGTGGCCTCCAAACGGTATGCCCACCATACGACCAGTCCGGGCAGCGTCCAGAGGAACGGTCGCTGGACCCTCAGACTAGAACGTGTTACAACCTGGGAAGCGAATGGGTAGCCGACAATGACTGGAGGGCGGCCGGAATGCGCATCAGTTACACCCCGGAGCAGGAGGAGTTGCGCCGCGAGCTGCGCTCCTACTTCACCAAGCTGATGACCCCCGAGCGCCGTGAGGCGCTGAGTTCCACCTCGGGTGAGGTCGGCGAGGGCAACGTCTACCGCGAGACCGTCAAGCAGATGGGCACAGACGGCTGGCTCACGCTGAACTGGCCCAAGGAATACGGCGGCCAAGACCGCTCCCCGATGGACTCGCTGATCTTTACCGACGAGGCCGCGATCGCCGGGGCGCCGGTGCCGTTCCTGACCATCAACAGCGTCGCGCCGACGATCATGCACTTCGGTTCCGAGGAACAGAAGAAGTTCTTCCTGCCGCGCATTGCCAAGGGCGACCTGCACTTCTCGATCGGTTACTCCGAGCCGGGCGCCGGCACCGATCTGGCCAACCTGCGCACCACCGCGGTGCGCGACGGCGACGACTATGTGGTCAACGGGCAGAAGATGTGGACCAGCTTGATCGCGTACGCCGACTACGTTTGGCTGGCGGTCCGCACGAATACCGAAGCCAAGAAACACCGCGGGATTTCGATGCTGATCGTCCCGACTAGCTCCGAAGGCTTCTCGTGGACGCCGGTGCAAACGATGGCGGGTGTGGACACCAGTGCCACCTATTACCAAGACGTCCGCGTGCCGGTGGCCAATCTGGTCGGCGAGGAGAATGCCGGTTGGAAGCTGGTGACCAACCAGCTCAACCACGAGCGCGTCGCGCTGGTGTCACCCATGCCGATCATCATGGCGCTCAACCAGGTTCGCGAGTGGGCGCAGAACACGAAGGACCACACGGGTGCTCGGCTCATCGACTCGGAGTGGGTGCAGCTCAATCTGGCTCGCGTGCACGCCAAGGTCGAGGTCCTCAAGCTGATCAACTGGGAGCTGGCCTCCTCGGAATCGGCCACCCCCTCACCGGCCGACGCCTCCGCGGCCAAGGTCTTCGGTACCGAGCTGGCCACCGAGGCCTACCGGTTGCTGATGGAAGTGCTGGGCACCGCGGCGACCGTGCGGCAGGATTCCCCCGGCGCGCTGCTGCGCGGTCGGGTCGAGCGGATGCACCGCGCCTGTTTGATCCTGACATTCGGCGGCGGCACCAACGAGGTGCAGCGTGACATCATCGGCATGGTGGCACTCGGCTTGCCGCGAGCCAACCGTTAACGAAAGCTGGTCGTTTCATGGACTTCTCGACAACCGAAGCCGCACAAGATCTCGGCGGCCTGGTCACCACCATCGTCGACGCGGTGTGCACGCCTGAGCACCAGCGCAAGCTCGACGGGCTCGAGCAGCGGTTCGACCGCGACCTGTGGGCCAAGCTGGCCGACGCCGACGTCCTGTCGACCGCCGCGCCGGAATCGTTGGGCGGCGGTGGTTTCGGTGTACTGGAAGAGGTCGCCGTGCTGGTCGGCCTCGGGCGACAGTTGGCGGCAGTCCCCTACCTCGAGTCGGTGGTACTGGCTGCGGGCGCACTGGCACGCTTCGGCCCTAGTGAACTCCAGCAAGAGTGGGGCGTTCCCGCGGTCAGCGGCGCGAAGATTCTCGCAGTCGCGCTAGACGGGGAGATGGGTGACGCACCGGTTCAAGCCACGTCGTCGGGCGACGGCTACAAGCTGACCGGCACCCGCACCCAGATCGCCTTCGGTCCGGTGGCCGACGCCTTCGTCGTACCCGCCGAAACCGACTCCGGTACATCGGTTTTCTTGGTCACCGCCGACGACCCGGGGGTCACGGTGACAGCCTTGAACACCACCGGACTGGGCAGTGTCGGACATCTCCGAATGGACGGCGTCGAAGTCTCGGGCGGACGCGTAATCGGTGACAACGAGGTCGTGAGCTGGCTCAAGACGCTTCGGACGCTGGGCAATAGCGCATTTCAGCTCGGTGTGCTCGAACGCGGACTGCAGATGACTGCCGAGTACGCCCGCGAGCGCGAGCAGTTCGACCGTCCGATCGGCAGCTTCCAGGCGGTCGGACAGCGACTCGCGGACGGCTACATCGACGTCAAGGGTCTGCGACTCACGTTGACGCAGGCGGCGTGGCGACTCAGCGAGGACCTGCCCGCCGACACCGAAGTGGCGACCGCGGCGTTCTGGGCGGCCGACGCCGGACACCGCGTTGCGCATAGCATCGTGCACGTTCACGGTGGGGTCGGTATCGACACCGACCACCCGGTGCACCGATACTTCTTGGCGGCCAAGCAGACCGAGTTCGCGGTAGGCAGCGCGACTGGGCAACTGCTCAAGATCGGCCGCGAGCTGGCGGACACGCCCGCCTAGCCCGTGCGTCCGACGACGATGCGGCCCGGGCAGGGCCAGTGACCGAAGCGCTACCGACTGTCGCCGATCTGCTGGCACCGCTGGCCGACGTCGAAGACCGGGGCGTCTACTTCGAGGATTCGTTCGTCAGCTGGCGCGACCATCTTCGGCAGGGCGCCGCGGTCGCATCGGCTTTGCGCGCGCGGCTCGACCCGAGCAGGCCGCCGCATGTCGGTGTGCTGCTGGAGAACACCCCGTTCTTCTCGTCGATCTTGGTAGCCGCCGGGATGACGGGAATAGTCCCGGTGGGCCTCAACCCGGTGCGCCGCGGCACAGCACTTGTGCGCGACATCGCGCACGGCGACTGCCAACTGGTGCTGGCGGACGCGAAATCGGCGGTGACACTGGGCGATATCGAGCACGTCAACGTCGACTCCGCGGAATGGGCGGCCGAGGTGTCTGCGCACGGCGCCGAGGTCCAATTCCGGGCGGCCTCACCCGACGACTTGTTCATGCTCATCTTCACGTCGGGGACCAGCGGCAATCCCAAGGCGGTGATGTGCAGCCACGGCAAAGTGGCGATCGCCGGCGTGACGATGTCCGAGCGGTTCGGCCTCGGGACGTCCGACGTCTGCTACGCGTCGATGCCGCTCTTTCACTCCAACGCGGTGCTGGTCGGCTGGGCCGTGGCCCTGGCATGCCGTGGCTCGATGGTGTTGCGGCGCAAGTTCTCCGCATCAGGCTTTCTACCGGACGTCCGTCGCTACGGCGCCACGTACGCCAACTACGTGGGCAAGCCGCTGTCGTACGTGCTCGCCACACCGGAGCATCCGGACGACGCGGACAATCCGCTGCGGGCGGTGTACGGCAACGAAGGGGCGCCGGCCGACATTGAGCGCTTCGGCGCGCGATTCGGATGTCGGGTAATCGATGGATTCGGGTCGACCGAGGGTGGGATCGCCATCGGTCGCACGCCCGACACACCCGCCGGGGCGCTGGGCCCGCTGCCCGACGAGGTCCGGATCATCGACGTCGACACCGGGGAGCCTTGTCCGCCCGGCGTGGTCGGCGAACTGGTAAACGTCGCCGGCGCAGGCCGATTCGAGGGTTACTACAACGATCCGGAAGCCAACGAACAGCGGATGGCCGGCGGCATGTACCACAGCGGCGACCTCGCCTACCGTGACGAAGCCGGCTACGCCTACTTCGCCGGTCGATTGGGCGATTGGCTGCGGGTCGACGGTGAAAACCTGGGCACGGCGCCGATCGAACGGGTGCTGGCCCGGCATCCTGACGTCACCGAGGTAGCTGTGTACGCGGTCCCGGACCCCACCGTCGGTGACCAGGTGATGGCCGCCCTGGTGCTGGCATCCGGTGTCGAGTTCGACGCGGACAAGTTCCGAGCGTTTCTCGCCGAGCAAACCGACCTCGGTCCGAAACAATGGCCGTCGTATGTCCGACTCAGTTCGAATCTTCCGAAGACCGCGACGTTCAAGGTGCTCAAGCGGCAGCTCACCGCGGAGGGTCTGGAATGCGGCGATCCGGTAGTCCCCATCCCTCGGTGAATGCCTTGTCATTTCAGGAATTCTCGCGCTCTCTCGACGCGGACGTCGGGGTCGCGATCGCGTCGGCGGGCGGAACCGCGGAGTCATTCGGCGGGTGGGTGTCGGGTGTCGCATGGTCGACGGTCAAAGTGCCGCTGGCTGTCGCGGCCCTGCGTGCCCGCGTGGAGGGCCCCGTCGCCGAAGCGATCATCCACTCCGATAACCCCGCCGCCGAGGAGCTTTGGTCTCGGTTGGGCGGCGACGCCGCTCAGCTTGTCCAGACCGTGATCCGCCAGGCGGGTGACAACGCGACCGTCGTCGAATCTCGCCGATTACGAGCCGAATACACTCCGTTTGGTCAAACCCGGTGGACATTGGCCGACCAGGCTCGGTTCGCCGCCGGGCTCGCGCAGGTTGTTGACGCGGTGCCGGTCGTGGAGCTGATGGGTCACCTGTGCGAAGAGCACAGCTGGGGTCTGGCCGCGAAAGGTTATGCGGCTAAAGGGGGCTGGGGTCCGGGCTTGAGGGGCGAGTATCTGGTCCGCCAGTTTGCGATCGTGCCGCGCAGTTCGGGAACGCTCGGCGTGGCACTGGCAGCTGAGACACGCAGCGGCGACTACGAAACCGGCGTCGAGGTCGTCGACGCACTCGCCGAATGGGTGGTCACCCGATTAACCCAGCAGTGACGGGACGACGGCGTCGATCAGGTGCGGCCCGGGCTCGACGAACGCCGCACGAAGTGCGTCGGCGAATTCCTCGACGGTGGTGGCGCGCCGCGCCGGTACACCCATACCTTCGGCGATCCTGACGAAATCAATTGTGGGCCGGGATAAGTCGAGGAGATCCCGAGCCTTGGGTCCAGGCGCCGCGCCGACACCGACCCGCTGCAGCTCGAGCCGTAGGATGTCGTACGCGCCGTTGTTGTAGATAACGGTGGTGATGTTCAGGTTTTCCCGGGCCTGGGTCCAGAGCCCCGAAATCGTATACATCGCAGAGCCATCCGACTCCAGGGAGAGCACGGGTCGATCGGGTGCGGCCACCGCGGCACCGACTGCCGCGGGGATCCCGTAGCCGATGGCACCGCCGGTCAGGGTGAGCCAGTCGTGTGCGGGCGCACCCGCGGTCGCCGCCGCCAGCGGCACACTCGATGTGTTCGATTCGTCGACGACGATCGAGTTTTCGGGCATCAGTGCACCGACCACGTCGGCTACCGTCGCCGCGGTCAGTGGACCGTTCGGTAGCTGTGGGCGCGAAAGTCCCGCCACTGTGGCTTCGGTGCCGGGCGCCAGGTCGTCGGCCAGGGCTGCCAATGCCGCCGCAGCGCCGTGCGGGCCGGACAGCACATGTACTTCGCAGCCCTCCGGCACCAGATCGCTGGGCTTGTCAGGGTAGGCGAAAAACGACACCGGTGACGCGGCACCGGCCAGGATCAGATGCTTGGTCCCCACGAGCTGGGCAACGACTGCCTCGGCGAAATACGGGATCCGATCGACGGCGGGGACACCGGCGCCGCGCTCCAGCCGAGCCGGGAATGTCTCGCAGTACCAACGGCTCCCGGTCGCCTCAGCGATCCGGGCGCCCGCAGCCAGACCGATCCCACGCGTGGCGTCGCCGCCGATCAGTAGCACGGTGGGCTCGCCAGAACGCAGGACAGCGGCGGCCGCTTCGACAGCGTCGGCCTCGATTTCCGCGGGCCCGGGCCGGTGCGCCGACCGTTGCCCTAATTGAGCGCCAGCGGTCCAGGACGTGTCGGCTGGCAGAATCAGCGTCGAGATTTGTTGATGGGCAACGGCTTCTGCGACCGCCCGCGCGGCATCGGCCGCTACGTCAGCGGTGTCACCCGTCCGGCGCACCCACCCGGAGACGCTTCCGGCCAGCGCGTCGATATCGGATTCCAACGGAGCGTCGTACTTCTTGTGATAGGTGGCGTGGTCGCCGACCACGACGACCATCGGCACCCGGGCCCGCCGAGCGTTGTGCAGGTTGGCCAAGCCATTGCCCAGGCCCGGCCCCAGGTGCAGCAGTACGGCGGCCGGTCGGCCGGAGATGCGGGCGTAGCCGTCGGCGGCGCCGGTCGCGATGCCCTCGAAAAGGGTCAACACGCCGCGCATCCGGGCAACGGAGTCCAAAGCCGCGACGAAGTGCATTTCGGACGTGCCGGGGTTGGCGAAACATACGTCGACTCCGGCGTCGGCCAACGTGTTGATCAGAACCTGTGCGCCATTCACGCTTCGACTCTAGAGATGGAGAAGGACCTCGCACGAAGGGCGTGCGAGGTCCTTCCCTGCCGGTGGTGGGTCGGCAGGCTTGGGTAGGGCGCCGGAACCCCCCGATAAACGGCGCCCCGCCCAATCCACTCGTGCTGTGTTCGTCACCGATCCGGCCGGCTGAGTTTTGTCAGCCAGCGATAAGATAACGTGGTTCAGCCTCAAGCACGACGCGAATCCTGAACTTTTTGTTCTCCGAAGGAATTTGCCCCTGTATTCTTCGCGTCAAAATCGGCAATTCAGAAGCGGATTCTGGAAACCCGAAGGTTTGCGCACCTCAGCCCGGCGCGAACGGGTAGCTAGCTGGAAAATTCAGCGCACTCATAAATGCTGTCCCATTGGCGGACTGGCCGCGCGGTTAACATCAATACGGGCTTTCAATCCGCCGATTCAGATTTCGATTCCGGTGATCGGATGCTCGGCTCAGAGCGCCAAAGCCGATTGCGCGCACGCCCCCGCGCGTTGTGCGTGTCCGCCACCGAACAGCACGACGTGAGCAAGCAGCGCGAAGAGCTGGTGTAGTCCGATGCGGTGACGCCAGCCGGGTCGCAGCGGGTGCGCGCGCTGATAGCCGTCGACGATCGCGTCGTAGTGCGGGCATCCGAACAGGGCGAGCATCGCCAAGTCGTTTTCCCGGTGGCCGCCATGAGCAGCTGGGTCGATGAGCACCACGCCGGCGGGTGTCCACATGACGTTGCCGCCCCACAGGTCGCCGTGCAATCGAGCCGGAGCGTCGCCGTCGTCGAAATCGCCTGCTCGACAACGCGCCACCACTTCGTCGACGGCAGCACGGGTGGACGAGGAAAGCTGCGGCGCCGCCATCGCCGCCATCGGGACCAGTCGCTCGTCGGCATAGAACGTGCCCCAAACCGGGTGTGGCCGTAGCGACATCGGCAATGGCTGGGTCAGCGGACCGAAGAAGCCGGGCCCCTCCCATCCGTCCGGGCCGGCGCCGAACCCGGCTGCCCCGGCGTCATGCATAGCCGCCAGCCGGCCACCGAATTCGATGGCGGCGTCCCGACTAGGTTGCACCGACTCCAGCCGTCGTAACGTCAGGCTGGTGGCGTCTACCGCGACTACCGGCACACACGGCACACCGCCGTTGGCCGCCGAAAGCCAGCGCAGCCCGGCGGCCTCACACTCGAAGAAGCCAGCCGGCGCTTCGGAATGGCTCTTGACGAAGTCGGTCAAGCCGTCACGTGGGCGGCGTGCACGTCGTCGGCCGGACGCAACTCTGTCTGCTCCTTGGCCCACCGGTAGTCCGGCTTGCCGGCCGGCGACCGCTTGACCTCGTCGACAAGCCAAAGGCTGCGCGGCACTTTGTATCCCGCGATTTCGGCCCGAACGAAGGAGTCCAAATCCGAGAGCGCGGGCCGCGCGCCCGGCCGTGGCTGCACGACCGCGGCGACATGTTGACCGTAGCGCGGGTCGGGCACACCGACGACCAGCGCATCGAAGACGTCGGGGTGCCCCTTGAGTGCGGCCTCGACCTCCTCGGGGTAGATCTTCTCCCCGCCGCTGTTGATCGAGACCGAGCCGCGACCGAGCATCGTGACCGTGCCGTCTTCTTCGACGGTGGCGAAGTCGCCCGGGATCGCGTAGCGCACGCCGTTGATGGTCTTGAACGTCTCGGCGGTCTTTTTCTCGTCCTTGTAGTAGCCGACGGGAATGTTGCCCTTCTTGGCGATGAAGCCACGGACGCCGGAGCCCGGCTTGACCTCGTTGCCGTCGTCATCGAGGACGACGGTCCGGTGGTCGATCGTCACGCGCGGGCCGCCGCTGTGCGGGGCGTCTTTGGCGACAATGCTGGTACCGCCAAAACCAGTCTCCGAGGAGCCAATCGAGTCGGTGATGACCCGGTTGGGCAGCAACTCGAGGAACTTCTCCTTGATACTCGGCGAGAACAGCGCCGCCGTCGATGCGAGCAGGAACAGCGACGATAGGTCGTATTCGTTCCCTTTCTCCTGATGAGCCAGCAGCGCGTCCAGCAGCGGCCGAGCCATTGCGTCACCGGTGAAGAACAGCAGGTTCACCTTGTGGTCGTGGATCGTGCGCCACACCTCGTCGGCGTTGAATTCCGGTGCGAGAACGGTGGTTTGACCCGAGAAAATCGACATCCAGGTAGCCGACTGGGTAGCCCCGTGGATCATCGGCGGAATCGGGTGGCGAACCATCGGCGGGTTGGCTGCCGCACCCTTGGCCAGGTCGTACTCGTCTTTGACGAATTCACCTGTGGCAAAGTCGGTTCCACCGAACAGCACCCGGTAGATATCTTCGTGGCGCCACATCACGCCCTTCGGAAAGCCGGTTGTGCCACCGGTGTACAGCAGGTAGATGTCGTCGGCGCTGCGCGGCCCGAAGTCACGCTCGGGCGAGCTGTCGGCGATCGCGGAGTAGAACTCGACGCCGCCGTAGGTTGTGTAGTCCGCATCGCTGCCGTCCTCGACCACCAGAATCGTCTTCACGTTCGGGGTGTCGGGCAGCACGTTGGCGACGCGCTCGGAGTACTGCCGCTCGTGTACCAACGCGACCATGTCGGAGTTCTCGAACAGGTATCGCAGTTCGGCCTCGACGTAGCGATAGTTGATGTTGACCAGGATGGCGCCCGCCTTGACGATGCCGACCATCGCGATGACGATCTCGATGCGGTTGCGGCAATACAGCCCGACCTTGTCGTCCTTCTTCACACCCTGCTCCTGCAGGTAGTGCGCGAAGCGGTTGGCCTTCTCTTCGAGTTGGGCGTAGGTCAGTTGCTCCGCACCGCAGATCAGCGCTACGCGGTCAGGGACGGCATCGATGGCGTGCTCCGCCAAGTCGGCAATATTTAGGGCCACGGACCCTAAATTAGAACGTGTTACATTTCCTGACAAGTTCCAGGCCGCAAAGCAGGAAGGCGATCACCCGTGAGCGAGTCCAAAACCGAGCCCGATGCCCTCATTGAGCAGCGCGGACACACCCTGATCCTGACCTTGAACCGGCCCGAGGCCCGCAACGCACTTTCCACCGAGATGCTCTCGATCATGGTCGAGGCCTGGGATCGCGTGGACACCGATCCCGACATTCGCTGCTGCATCCTGACCGGTGCCGGCGGCTACTTTTGCGCGGGCATGGACCTCAAGGCCGCGACCGCCCGGCCGCCGGGTGACTCGTTCAAAGACGGCAGCTACGACCCGTCGCGTATTGACGCCCTGCTCAAGGGACGGCGGCTGACCAAGCCGCTGATCGCCGCCGTCGAGGGTCCGGCCATCGCCGGCGGGACCGAAATCCTGCAGGGCACCGACATCCGCATCGCCGGCGAGAGCGCGAAGTTCGGCATCTCCGAAGCCAAGTGGAGCCTGTACCCGATGGGCGGCTCGGCGGTACGACTGGTGCGGCAGATTCCTTACACGATCGCCGCCGACTTGCTGTTGACCGGACGGCACATCACCGCCGCGGAGGCGCTGTCGTACGGGCTGATCGGCTACGTGGTTCCCGACGGCACGGCGCTGGACAAGGCGCTGGAGATCGCCGACGTAATCGCCAACAATGGCCCGCTGGCGGTGCAGGCCATCCTGCGGTCGATCCGCGAGACCGAGGGTTTGCACGAGAACGACGCGTTCAAGATCGACACGCAGCTGGGCATCAGCGTGTTCCTGTCCGAGGACGCGAAGGAAGGCCCGTTGGCATTCAAGGAGAAGCGCGCCCCGCAGTTCAAGAACCGCTGAGGCGTCTTTTGCCGAGCGCCCGGCTGGACGGGCGCTCGACGCGCTTAGCTCAACAGCGGCGCCGTCGGCGTGAACACCATCGGCATCGACTCCAGGCCGCTGACGAAGTTGGCTGGGCGCAAGGGCAATCCGTCGCTCTCGTCAGCCAGCCGCAGATCGGGCAGACGCTCCAGCACCCGCTCGGTCATCAGACGCAGTTCCAACCGGGCCAACTGATTACCCAGACAGAAATGCGTGCCGAAGCCGAAAGCAACGTGGCTGTTGGGGTCTCGCCGCATGTCGAAGGTGTCGGCGTTGTCGAACACCGACTCGTCGAAGTTCGCCGACTCGAACAGCAGCATGATCTTTTCGCCCTGCTTCAGCTCAGTGCCGTGAAATTCGGTGTCCGCAGTCAACGTTCGGCACATGTTCTTCACCGGTGAGGTCCAGCGCAGCATCTCCTCGATCGCGCCGGGCAGCAGCGACCGGTCGGCGCGCAGCGCATCCCACTGATCGCGGTGCCGTACCAATTGCTCGGTCCCGCCGGACAGCGTGTGCCGCGTCGTTTCGTCACCGCCGATCAGAATGAGCAGGGTCTCCATCACGATCTCGTCGTCGCTCATCCGCTGGCCCTCGACTTCCGAGTTCACCAGGATCGAGAAGAGGTCGTCGGTCGGCTCGGCGCGGCGCTTGGCGATGATGCCCATCGTGAATTCGGTGTAGGCCGCAAAGGCATTCAGCACCGTCTGGAACTCCGGGCCGGTCGGGTCGATGTGTGAGCTCAGCCCGGTCACCAGGTCGTCCGACCACTGCAACAGCATGCCGCGCTCCTCGGGCAGCACGCCCAGCATGTCGCCGATGACCGCCATCGGCAGTGGTGCGGCGATGTCGCGGACGAAGTCACATTCCCCGCGTTCGCAGACGGCATCGATCAAGGTGTCACACAACCGGCCGATCGACGGCTCCTTCTCGGTAACACGCTTGCGGGTGAAGCCGGCGTTGACCAGCTTGCGGCGCACCAGGTGTGACGGGTCGTCCATGTCGATCATGTACGGCATACCAGGCTGATCCGGTCGAATGCCGCCGGTGTTGGAGAACAGTTCCGGGTTGCGCTCGGCGTCGATGATCGCTTGGTAGGTCGTCGCACCGGCCAGGCCGTTGCGGTCGCGGAACACCGGCTGGTTGGCCCGCATCCACCGGTATGCCTCGCGCGAAGCCTCGCGGTCGGCGTAGAAGTTGCCGTCCGCCAGGTCGATGTTCACGATCGTGGACGGGATGGTTGACGTCATGAGATCTCCTGCGCGTCGCCGAATGTCATACGTACGTGGTCAGCAGAGCTGGATAGCATCGCGCGCTTCGGAAGGCCCAGCGACGCAAGTTCTTTCGCGTATGGATGATCGCCCAGTCGGACACGAACTCCGCCGAATCGAGTGCGCACACCGTCAAGCGTGTGTTCAAAGCGCGTCTCACGGGTGACGCCGTCGCGATGCGAATAGCTGCGCTGCTCTTGATGGCGCGGAGTCAACCGGATCGGCAGGCCGCGTCGAAAATCCATACCCACGGCGAACTGCCCGTCGACGCGCAGGTCGAAAGTGAAGTGGCGGTCGTCTCGAATGGTGAAGTCCGCCATCACCTTCGGGTAGCCCCAGATCTTGGTTCCCGCTTCCAAGGTGAACTCCTGGTCCACCGGCAGATGATGAATGAACGCGCCCGCCGACCGCAACGCGCCGGGCCCACTCGCATCCGACCCCGGCTGGTTGACCATGATGCTGGTCCCGAATTCGTAGTACTGCCCCAGGTCGCCGTCGACGTAGTGCATCAACATCAGGACCGCGACCGCGCGCCCGGGCAGATAGCGGCAGACCTGCAAGCCGCTGTAGTCGATCAACGCTTGCGCGGCTTCGGCGTCCACCGAGAACATGGCCATGTGCTGGGTCGCCTTACGGATCTGCACCGGCATGGTGATCACCGTGCCCGCGATAGTGTGCTGCGAGGCTGTCATCCGGCCTAATCTAGAACCCGTTCTAGATGACCGCAAGCACCGCCTCACACGAGGCTGGCCAGCTCCTGGACCTGCTCTTTACTGCGGCCGCTGACAACCATCATGGTCACCCCGGACGCTTCCCAAGCCTTGATTTGCTTACGCACGTAGTCGACATCCCCGACGATCGCGGCATCGTCGATCACCTCGTCCGGGATGATCTCGGCTGCTTTATCCTTCTGGTTGCTGCGGAACAGCTTGGTCACGTCGTCGACCACTTCCTCGTAGCCCATCCGGCGGTAGACGTCGGCATGGAAGTTGGTGTCCTCGGCTCCCATCCCGCCCATGTAGAGCGCGATGTAGGGCTTCATCGCCGCGAAGGCGGCGGGTCGGTCGTCGGTGATGACGATGTTGGCCGTCGCACAGATCTCGAAGGTGTCCCGGTCACGACGGGCACCGGGCCGGGCGAAGCCCTCGTCCAACCATTCGTTGTAGGTGTCGGCCATCCGCGGCGTATAGAAGATCGGCAGCCAGCCGTCGCAGACTTCGGCGGCCAGCGCCACGTTCTTCGGCCCTTCGGCACCGAGCATGATCGGGATGTCCGAGCGCAGCGGGTGGGTGATCGGCTTGAGAGGCTTGCCCAGACCCGTTGCCCGCTCGCTCTTCAACGGCAGCGGGTAGTGCGGACCTTCACTGGTCACCGGCTTCTCCCGGGCCCACACCTGCCGGATGATGTCGACGTACTCGCGGGTACGGGCCAGCGGCTTGGGGAACGGCTGGCCGTACCAGCCTTCGACCACCTGCGGTCCCGACACACCGAGTCCCAGGATGTGACGGCCACCGGACAGGTGATCGAGGGTCAGCGCCGCCATCGCGCAGGCGGTCGGCGTACGCGCGGACAGCTGCACCACCGACGTGCCGAGCCTCAGTCGTTGCGTCGACGAGCCCAACCACGCCAGCGGGGTATAGGCGTCGGATCCCCAGGCCTCGGCGGTGAACACCGCGTCGAACCCGGCGTCCTCGGCCGCCAGCACGAGTTCGGCGTGGTTGTCGGGTGGCTGGGCGCCCCAATATCCCAGCTGGAGTCCAAGCTTCATTCGTCCACCTTCCGCCGCAGGTCTTGACCCTATCTTGAATCCATTCTTAGAACCTGTTCTACTCGACACTGTGACCACCAGCCAAAGCAGCCCGGTGCAGATCGATACCCATCAGAAGGTTCTCTCGGCGCCTCTGAAGCTCTCGTTCGACTACACCCGTTCAGTCGGCCCCACCCTAAGTGAGTTCTTCACCGCCCTACGTGGACGACACATCGTCGGCGTCCGGGGATCGGACGGCCGAATCTATGTCCCGCCCGCCGAGTTCGACCCGGTGACCTACGAGCGCTTGACCGAGATCGTTCCGGTCGACAGCGTCGGGACGGTGTTGTCGTGGACCTGGCAGCCGGAACCGCTTGCGGGGCAACCGCTGGACCGCCCGTTCGCCTGGGCGCTGATCAAGCTCGACGGCGCCGACGTTCCCCTGTTGCACGCGGTGGACGCCGGATCGCCCGACGCGATCAGCAGCGGCGCTCGGGTGCACGTCCACTGGGCCGAGGAGACGGTCGGCGCGATCACCGACATCGCCTACTTCGCGCTGGGCGATCAGGCCGAGCAGGTGTCGGACGTCAAGGACGACCGCGAGCCGGTAACGGTCCAAGTGACGCCGAGCAGCATCGAAATCCAGCACACCGCTTCACTTCCCGAGACCGCATTCCTGCGCGGCCTCGAGGAGGGCAAGTTGCTGGGAGCACGCACCGGCACGACCGGCAAGGTGTACTTCCCCCCGAAGGAAGCCGATCCTGCGACCGGTCTGGAACTCGACAACTTCATCGAGCTGCCCGATAAGGGCACCGTCACGACGTTCGCGATCATCAACATTCCGTTCGCCGGCCAGCGCATCAAGCCGCCGTACGTCGCGGCTTACGTTCTGCTCGACGGCGCGGATATCGCTTTCTTGCACCTGATTCAGGAGATCGACGCCGCCGAGGTGCGAATGGGCATGCGGGTCGAGGCGGTGTGGAAGCCCCGCGAAGAGTGGGGCCTGGGCATCGACAACATCGAGTACTTCAAGCCGACCGGCGAACCCGACGCCGATTACGACACCTACAAACACCACCTGTAAAGGGACAACGACGTGACTTTTCGTGATGTAGCCGTCGTCGGATTCGCCCATGCGCCGCATGTGCGACGCACCGACGGCACCACCAACGGCGTCGAGATGCTGATGCCGTGTTTCCACTCGCTGTACGAGGAGCTGGGGCTTCAGCAGACCGACATCGGCTTCTGGTGTTCTGGCTCCTCGGATTACCTTGCCGGCCGGGCATTCTCGTTCATCTCGGCGATCGACTCGATCGGCGCGGTACCTCCGATCAACGAGTCGCACGTCGAGATGGACGCCGCGTGGGCGCTGTACGAGGCTTACATCAAGCTGTTGACCGGCGAAGTCGACACCGCGCTGGTCTACGGATTCGGCAAGTCGTCAGCGGGAACACTGCGCCGGGTGCTGTCGCTGCAGACCGACCCGTACACCGTCGCGCCGCTGTGGCCGGACGCCGTGTCGATGGCCGGGCTGCAGGCCAGGTTCGGGTTGGACTCCGGCAAGTGGACGGCCGAGCAGATGGCCCAGGTGGCGCTCGACACGTTCGCCGTCGCCGAGCGCACCGACTCCGAGAAGCCGGCCAAGAGCATCGACGAACTGTTGTCGCGGCCGTACTTCGCCGATCCTCTTCGGCGCCACGACATTGCACCGATCACCGACGGCGCCGCTGCGATCGTGCTGGCCGCCGGTGACAAAGCCCGCGAACTTCGCGAAAACCCGGCGTGGATCACCGGCATCGAGCACCGCATCGAGACACCGGTGCTCGGCGCGCGCGACCTCACCACCTCACCCTCGACCGAGGCGTCGGCCAAGGCGGCGACGGGCGGCGACACCGGCTCGGTCGAGATCGCCGAGATCTACGCGCCTTTCACGCACCAGCAATTGATCCTGACCGAGGCGATCGGCCTGCCGTCGTCCACGAAGATCAACCCGTCGGGCGGCGCGCTGGCCGCCAACCCGATGTTCTCCGCCGGTCTGGAGCGCATCGGCTTTGCGGCGCAACACATCTTCGAAGGCTCAGCCGGCCGCGTGCTTGCGCACGCGACCAGCGGACCGGTCCTGCAACAGAATCTCGTCGCCGTGCTGGAAGGGAAATAACAATGGCTGGCCAACTTGCAGCCGTGCTGGGCACCGGCCAGACGAAATATGTCGCGAAGCGCCAGGACGTGTCGATGAACGGCCTGGTTCGCGAGGCCATCGATAAGGCGTTGGCCGACTCCGGTTCGACGATGGACGACATCGACGCGGTCGTCGTCGGCAAGGCGCCCGACTTCTTCGAGGGCGTCATGATGCCGGAGCTGTTCATGGCCGACGCCGTGGGCGCGACAAACAAGCCGCTGATTCGGGTGCACACCGCCGGCTCTGTCGGTGGGTCGACCGGTGTGGTGGCGGCGAGTCTGGTGCAATCAGGCAAGTACCGGCGAGTGCTGGCGATGGCCTGGGAGAAGCAATCCGAGTCGAATGCCATGTGGGCGTTGAGCATTCCGGTGCCGTTCACCAAGCCGGTGGGAGCCGGCGCTGGCGGTTATTTCGCGCCGCACGTCCGCTCCTACATCCGGCGTTCGGGTGCGCCGACGCACATCGGCGCCATGGTCGCGGTCAAGGACCGGCTGAACGGGGCCAAGAACCCGTTGGCGCACCTGCATCAGCCGGACATCACGCTGGACAAAGTGATGTCGTCGCAGATGCTGTGGGACCCGATCCGTTTCGACGAAACGTGCCCGTCATCCGACGGTGCGTGCGCTGTGGTGATCGGCAACGAAGAGATCGCCGACCAGCGGGTCGCCGACGGTCACCCGGTGGCCTGGATTCACGCCACCGCACTGCGGACCGAGCCATTGGCATATTCCGGTCGTGATCAGGTGAACCCGCAAGCTGGGCGCGACGCGGCCAAAGCACTGTGGAAGGCTGCCGGTATCACCAGCCCGATCGACGAGATCGACGCCGCGGAGATTTACGTGCCGTTCTCCTGGTTCGAGCCGATGTGGTTGGAGAATCTGGGATTTGCGGCCGAGGGCGAAGGCTGGAAGCTCACCGAGGCGGGTGAGACAGCGATCGGCGGGCGCATCCCGCTCAACGCCTCCGGTGGGGTGTTGTCGTCGAACCCGATCGGTGCCTCGGGCCTGATCCGCTTCGCGGAGGCGGCCATTCAGGTGATGGGCAAGGCGGGCGATCACCAGGTGCCCAACGCCCGCAAGGCACTCGGCCATGCCTACGGCGGTGGCTCGCAGTATTACTCGATGTGGGTCGTCGGAGCGGACAAGAAGTGAAGTACACCTGCAGTATTGCCTTCGGCCAGATCGACCAGTTGATCGAACTGGCCAAGACCGCTGAGGAAGTTGGCTTCGACTCGATAGCGTTGCCAGATTCCATTTTTTATTTCGAGAAGCAGTCCGTTGACTACCCCTACACCGCCGACGGCAAGCGGATGTTCGACGAGGAGTCGCCGTGGGTCGACCCGCTGATCCTGGCGGGCGCGATGGGCGCGGTCACGTCGAAGCTGCGTTTCTATACGAACGTGATGAAGCTGGGTTCGCGAAACCCGCTGCTACTGGCTCGCCAGGTCGGCTCAGTGGCCAACCTGACCAATAACCGCTTCGGCTTCGGGGTCGGGATCGGTTGGGCGCCAGAAGAGTTCGAGTGGTGCGGCGTGCCGTATGCGCGACGGGGCAAGCGGGTTGACGAGATGATCGAGGTCATCAAACTGGTGTTAGCCGGCGGCATGGTCGAATTCCACGGCGAATTCTACGATTTCGACCGTCTGCAGATGAGCCCGGCGCCCACCCAACCGGTGCCGTTCTACGTGGGCGGCCATACCGACGTGGCGCTGCGTCGGGCGGCGCGGGTCGGTGACGGGTGGACCAGCGCGATGATGACGCACGCGCAACTCGCCGAAACGATTGGCAAACTCGACACTCTGCGCGCCGAGCAGGGACGCGAGGATCTGCCTTTCGAGATTCAGGCGGTGTGCATCGACAAGTTCGGCGTGGACGGTCATCGCGAGCTCGCCGAGATCGGAGTAACCGATTACATCACCATCCCGTGGCTTCTGGACGGGCTCGGGACCGACGCGCCGCTGGAGCAGAAGAAGGACTCGCTGAAACGCTGGGCCGAGACCTATATCCACTCTGGATGGCAGAACTGATATGGCCGATACTCCCGCACACTTGGCTGGCAAGCGTTCTCGCGATGCCGTGGCAGCTCGCGACAAAGAAGCTTGGTTGGCGAACTTTGCCGACGACGCCATCGTCGAAGACCCCGTCGGCCCATCGCATTTCGACCCCGAGGGCAAAGGGCATCGCGGGCGTGACGCAATCTCGGCATTCTGGGACAAAGCGATTGCCCCGACCGACAAGATCGAGTTCGTGTTCGACAAGACCTACGAATGCGGCAACGAGGAAGCCAACGTCGGCCACATCCTGATCACCGCAGCGGGACACCAGATCACCGCCGAAGGCGTCTTCACCTACAAGGTCGACAGCGACGGCAAGATGCTGGCCCTGCGCGCCTTCTGGGAAGTCGACCAGGCCACCGCGAGCGCCCGCAAGATCTAGAGCGATTCCAGCCCAGTGAGATAGCGCTGGGCGAGATCCTGGTATGCCTTCGGGTTCACTTTCACCCACATCTCGGCGCCGGTGCCGGCGATCGGGCCTTTGACCGTCGCGGGGGCCCCAACCACTAAGACTTCAGCCGGGATCTTGGTGCCGCCGGTCACCAGGGCGCCCGCCGCAACGAGGCTACGCGCCCCGATCACTGCGCCGTCGAGCACGGTGGCGTGGTTGGCGATCAGTGCCTCGGCACCGATGTGGGCGCCGTGAATCACGCACATGTGTGCCACCGTCGCGCCGGGTCCGATATCGACCGGGACGCCGGGCGGTGAATGCAGCACCGAACCGTCCTGCACATTGGCGCCCTCACGGACCATCACCGGTCCGTAGTCGGCACGCAGCACGGTGTTGAACCACACCGACGCCCCGGCCTCGACGACCACATCGCCGATCAAGGTGGCGGTCGGCGCGACGAAGGCGGTGGGATCGACCCGCGGCGCTCGTCCTTCAAACGCGAATAGCGGCATCGTTCAGATATACCGCAACGCGGGTAACCGGCAGATATGCGCCCGTCGTTGCGCGATCTACGGCAAAAACTGTAACGTGTTCTAGTTAGAAGCCCGATCACAGTGGAGACCTCATGGCTACCGAAACCGCCGAAGTTCGCGAGATCGACGCCGGCACCCTGCCCGACCGCTATGCCCGCGGTTGGCACTGCCTCGGCCCGGTCAAGGACTACCTAGACGGCGAACCGCACGGGATCGAGGCGTTCGGCACGCACCTCGTCGTATTTGGTGACTCGCACGGCGACATCCATGTACTTGACGGCTACTGCCGCCACATGGGCGGCAATCTGGCGCAAGGCACCATCAAGGGCGACGAGGTCGCCTGCCCGTTCCACGATTGGCGCTGGGGCGGCGACGGCAAATGCAAGCTGGTGCCGTACGCCAAGCGCACCCCGCGACTGGCGCGCACCCGGTCGTGGACAACCGACGTCCGCAGCGGCCTGTTGTTCGTCTGGCATGACCATGAAGGCAACCCGCCGCAGCCCGAGGTGCAGATCCCGGAGATCCCCGAATACTCCAGCGGCGAATGGACCGACTGGCGCTGGAACTCGATCCTGATCGAAGGCTCGAATTGCCGGGACATCATCGACAACGTCACCGACATGGCGCACTTCTTCTACATCCATTTCGGTCTGCCGACCTACTTCAAGAACGTCTTCGAAGGCCACATCGCATCGCAGTACTTGCACAACGTCGGCCGCCCCGATGTCAACGACCTTGGCACCTCATACGGTGAAGCGCACCTTGATTCAGAGGCGTCCTATTTCGGGCCGTCGTTCATGATCAACTGGTTGCACAACTCCTACGGCGACTACAAGGCCGAGTCGATCTTGATCAACTGCCATTACCCGGTGACCCAGAATTCGTTCGTGCTGATGTGGGGCGTCATCGTCGAAAAGCCCAAGGGCATGGACGAAAAAATGACCAACAAGCTCGCGAAGGTGTTCACCGAGGGTGTCAGCAAAGGCTTCCTCCAGGACGTCGAGATCTGGAAGCACAAGACCCGCATCGACAACCCGCTGCTGGTCGAGGAGGACGGCGCGGTCTACCAGATGCGCCGTTGGTACCAACAGTTCTACGTCGACGTCGCCGACATCACGCCGGATATGACGGACCGCTTCGAGATCGAGGTGGACACCACCATTGCCAACGAGAAGTGGCATGTCGAGGTCGACGAGAACTTGGCAAAGCAGGCCGAAGAAGAGAAGACCGAGCAACCGGCTACATGACGCCGCCGGCGGCGATGCAGAGCGCAGCGATGAGGAGGAGCGGCGACATATGGACCCCAAGGAGTCACCCGATGTCGACCGGCTCGCCCGGTCGATGTTGATGCTCCGCGGCGATCACGACCACGACGAGCCGGCGTCGACGGGGGTCGGCGGTGGATCTTGGTCCAAGGCACCGAATTTCGCCAACGATCCAGCTCGCGCCGCCGCGGTCCGGGCCGCCACGCAGGCCGACAAGGTTCGCTATTTGACCTCGGGCCAGCAGCCGGTGGACTGCCGGTTCTGCCACGCGACAGTCAACGTGAAGCGGATGGGCCCGGGACACACTGCGGTCCAATGGAATAGGGATGCCTCCCAGCGGTGCGCCTACTTCGCCGAGATCCGCGCCGGTGGGGAGCCGACCGCGCGAGCCCGGGCCTGCCCGAAGCTGGCCGACAGCATCGAGCATGCCGTTGCCGAGGGCTGCCTGGAAGCGGAGTCCAGCGCGACGCCGCCCGGCGACGGCTAGCCGTCACACTCCATCACAGCCTGGCGACGATGCGGCTACACGCGGCGAACCGCTGAGGAGCCGGGCCAGCAATTACAGCCCGGCGAAGCGCTCTTTGACCTGTTCGGCGGTCAGTCCGTAGTCGTCGAGTGAATACTTGTGCTTGGGAGCCCTTTCGCCGCTTTGACTTTCGGCATGGCTGTCTTGCATCGCCTGCCGGGCCTCATCGGTGAGCGGGATGCCGAACTTGTGGTAAATGTCGGCGACGGTTCCCATCGGGTCGGCGATGAACTCCCGATACTCGACGTCGTAGAACTGGTCCGGGTTGTACTTCTTGCGCGCCGTGTTGAACTGCTCGAGTCCGCGCGACCAGGTTTCCATTGCATCAGAACCGATTTGCGCGCCGACGAACTTGGTCGACCAACCGTCCGCGGTGTGCTGAGCCAGCGAACACATCGACGCCATGATCGTCTCGACAGGCCGGTGCGTCTGGATCACCAGTGCGTCGGGATAGGTCTCCATCAGCGCGTCGAGGGCGAAGAGGTGGCTCGGGTTTTTCAGCACCCACCGCTTGTCCGTGTCGTTGAGGCCGATCAGCTGCAGATTCTTGCGGTGACGCTGGTAAGCGGGCGTCCAGTCCTGCTGCGACAACCACTTCGAGTAAGTCGGCAAATGCGCCAGCGTCTCATAAGACACCGAATGCAGGGACTGGCGCAGCAGCTGCCAGCATTCCTCGAGCTCGTAGGCGGCCATGAAGTGCAGGCCGGTGTAGCCCGGGTTGTCCTGATGGTGCTGATTGAATTGGTCGTCGAGCTGGCGGTACAGCGGGTGCGAATCCCACGTGTCGCGCGGCGGGCGCGGCTGCGGGAACTCCGCGAGCCACATGTGCAAGCCCTGATGCGCGGGGTCGGCGCCGAGCAACCGGTGCAGTGCCGTCGTGCCGGTGCGCACCAGTCCGGTGACGAAAATCGGGCGCTTGATGTCGACATCGGCATGCTGCGGGTACTGCTTCCATGCCGACTCCGACAGCAGTCTCGCCACCAGCGCGCCACGGAGGAAAAAGCGATTCATCTTGCTGCCCAACACCGTTAGGCCCGCCTCCCTCCGGTAGGAGTCCAGCAGCACCTCGAGCGCTTCACGGTAGTTGTCGCTGTCGACGCCGAAGTCGTCGAGCCCGGTCAGCTTGGTCGCCGAAGCGTGCAACTCATCGACGGTTGCGATGTCAGTGCGTTCCATCACGATGCCTAGTTGTGGTACTCGCCGCAGTTCACGTCGAGCGTCTGCCCGGTGATACCGCTGGACAGGTCACTTGCCATGAACATGATCGCTGATGCCACCTCGTCCTCGGTGGGCAAACGTTTGAGGTCGGAGTTGGCAGCGGTAGCCTGATAGATCTGTTCGGCACTGGTGCCGTATTTGCCCGCCTGGTGTTCGAAGTATCCCTGCAACGTTTCTCCCCAGATATATCCCGGGGCAACGGAATTCACACGGATGCCCTTTTCACCGAGCTCGGTGGCCAGCGACTGCGACATCGACAGCAGGGCGGACTTGGCCATTTTGTAGGCGCCATACTTTGCCTGGGAGTGGCGCAGCACCATCGAATTGACGTTGACAATCGAACCGCCGGACTCCTCCAAAGCCGGCGTGAAAGCCTGGATCAGGCGCAGCGCGCCCAGCGCGCTCAGCTCGATCGCGTCACGGATGTGCTGAAAACTGGTGCCGGCCAACGGTTTCATCGACGGCACCCGGAATGCGTTGTTGATCAGCACGTCGACCTTGCCAAAGTTCGACGTGGTGGATTCCACGAGCGACGCCACATCGTCGTCGTCGGTGATGTCCGCCCGCACGGCCAATGCCTTATGGCCGGCGTCGCCGAGTTGCTTGGCCAGGTCTTCTAACCGCTCCACCGTCCGCGCCGCCAACACCAATTCCGCACCGTCTTGCGCACACCGGTGCGCTAACGTGGTGCCGAGCCCGGGGCCCACACCGCTGATCACGATGACCTTCTTCTCGAGCAGACCAGTCATGGTTATCCCAACATCCTTGTTGCAATTTGCTCTTGGCGCAAAGCGATTCGTGCACGCCAATCTTCTTCGGAGATCTTGTTGTGCTCGTAGTGGGGCAGGGCACTCGACAGCTTGTCGATGTTGACCAGCTCGACGGTGGGCCCGTCGGCCTCGGTGAGCTGACGCGACACCCGCTGCCAGCGAAACTGCAAGAACCCGCGGCGGTGGCCGAGCGTCTCGACCCAGTTCGTGATCCCGGGGTTCTGGTCGGCGACGACGATACGGATCTTGCCGTCTGGATCTGCTTGGGCCTGAGCGTTGTTGAGTGATGTCTGGTGGTTGATGTAGTCGAGCGAGATGTACCACAGGCTGCCCAGCTGGAAGCCGAGGTAGGGCGCATCGGTCACCGGCAAGGTGATGAGGAGCGCTTCGTCCGGCCGCAGCTCGAAGTGCCCGACCGACGAATACTGCGTCGCCAGGCCGCCGGGCGTCAGGCGTGGTGCAACCATCGTGTTGACCGGCAGATCGAGGTAGAACCACTGCGGGAATTGCAGCCAGGTCTTGATCCGGTTAACGAGTTGCTTTCCGGCTGCGTTATAACGCTTTTCGATCGTCGCACGGCTGAGCGGCGGAGGCGCCGTACCCACCGTATCCGCCCGCGAGATCGACAATGTGCCGCGCCGTGCCGCCCAGTCGCCGTAAACCTCACGGATCACCAACTGTCCGGGACTCTTCGGGCGGACCTGCCATTCGAAGCTACCGTCGGCGGCGATATCGAGTTCGCGGTCGTCGAACGCGGCCTGGCTGGCCGGCACGTTGTCGTCGGTGTACTCGCCGCCGAGGAGTTGGAAGCTCAGGTCGGTGGTGGTGCCGCGAACACCCTTGACGAGGTAGTCGCGGTCGGGTTGCACCCGGCAGCCGTAGTAGAGCGTGTCGGGATTGTCCAGCCCCATCTTGGTATAGGGCCCGGTGCCCGACAGCAGCACGGGGTGGTCGCGGTCGTAGTCGAACACCATGTGCGTGCAGGCAGCCACGCAACCGGCCAGATACTGCAACCCTTCCAGCAGGTCGGCTTCCGTCTCGATGTGTGGTGCAGCAGCGACCAATTTCTCGGACTCGGCGATGGAATCGATCAGCGGCTGCGAGAACAGGGGATCCGGCACGCTCTGACGCTAGAACGTGTTCTAGTTTTCGTCAACAAGCGAACATCTGCCCGGCGACGACGATCAGGATTCGCTAGTCAGTGCACCGTTGCGAGAGGTCGATGAGGTGCTGGCGGACGTCGGGATGCCGGTTGAGGTAGCCGATCACATCGGGACCGCCGCCCTCGGCTTCGGACCTGGATTGCAATTGCTGGTGCAAATCGGGATGCCGCTGCAGGTATGAGTCGATCGACTGACCCACGGTCTGATTGCAGGCGGCGTTCGCCACCGGCAACGCAATGATCGTCGCGGCCGAAGCGACCACGAGCCCGCCGGCAATACGGCCGGCCCACCTGAATGACGTACTCATGCAGGTCACGGTACCCGCGGGAGCTATGCGCAGCCTGTGCAAGCGCTCAGATTACGACGAGGCAGCTTCTTGTTCGCGCTTGATCTCCAAGGCGATGTCAATGAGTTGGTCCTCCTGGCCGCCGATCAGCTTGCGTTGCCCGGCTCGGTGCAGCAGCTGGTGGGCCGGAACCCCGTAACGCTCGGACTGGCGGACGGCGTGTTTGAGGAAGCTCGAGTAGACGCCGGAGTAGCCCATGATCAGCGCGTTGCGGTCGAGCAAGCATTCGGCCGGCATGGCCGGCGCGACAACCTCTTCCGCGGCGTCGGCAATATCGAAGAAGTCGATGCCGGTCTTGACGCCGATTTTGTCGAAGACTCCGATGAGCGCCTCAACCGGAGCGTTGCCGGCGCCGGCGCCGAAACGGCGGCAGGAGCCGTCGATCTGCTTGGCTCCGGCTCGAACGGCCTCGACTGAGTTGGCCACGCCGAGGCCGAGGTTCTCATGCCCGTGGAATCCGACCTGGGCGTCGTCGCCGAGTTCGGCGACCAGCGCCGATACCCGGTCGGCGACACCGTCGAGCACGAGGGCGCCCGCGGAGTCGACGACGTATACGCACTGGCAACCGGCGTCGGCCATGATGCGGGCCTGCGCGGCCAGCTTCTCCGGCGGGATGGTGTGGCTCATCATCAGGAACCCGACGGTTTCCAGGCCCAGCTCGCGAGCGAGCCCGAAGTGCTGGATGGAGACGTCCGCCTCGGTGCAGTGAGTGGCGATGCGGCAGATCGAGCCGCCGTTGTTCTGCGCCTCTTTGATGTCTTCTTTGGTTCCGACACCAGGGAGCATCAGGAAGGCGATCTTGGCTTCCTTGGCGGTCTCGGCTGCGAGCTTGATCAGCTCCTGCTCGGGGGTCTTGGAGAACCCGTAGTTGAAGCTGGAGCCGCCGAGCCCATCGCCGTGCGTCACCTCGATGACCGGTACCCCGGCGTTGTCGAGCGCGGCGACGATCGCGCCGACCTCGTCCTTGGTGAACTGGTGGCGCTTGTGGTGCGAGCCGTCGCGCAGGGACGTATCCGTGAGCCGGACGTCCCAGATCGGGTTGAAGAAGACTTCGGTACTCATGCCTGAGCTCCTTGGGCGGTGGCGGCCAACGACTCGCGCGCGATCTCTTCGCCGACCTTGGTCGCAGCGGCGGTCATGATGTCGAGGTTGCCGGCATACGGCGGCAGGTAGTCGCCAGCCCCCTCGACCTCGACGAAGGTGGTGACCAGCGCCTGGCCTCCCGAGTGCACCGACGGGTCGTCGAACTGCGGCTCGTTGAGCAGCCGATAGCCGGGCACGTAAGTCTGCACCTCGGCGACGACATCGTGGATCGACTTCGCGATCGCGTCACGGTCGGCGTCCTCGGGGATGGCGCAGAAGATGGTGTCGCGCATGATCATTGGCGGATCGGCGGGGTTCAAGATGATGATCGCCTTGCCGCGTCGGGCGCCCCCGATGGTTTCGACACCCTTGCTGGTGGTCTTGGTGAACTCGTCGATGTTGGCCCGGGTGCCCGGTCCGGCCGAGACGGACGACACCGAGGCGACGATCTCGGCGTAGGGCACCTCGACGACGCGGCTGACGGCGTACACGATCGGGATGGTCGCTTGTCCGCCGCAGGTGATCATGTTGACGTTGGGCGCGTCGAGGTGCTCGCGCAGATTGGCCGGCGGGATGACCGCCGGGCCGACCGCGGCCGGCGTCAGGTCGATCGCCCGGATGCCGGCAGCCTCGTACTTCGGTGCGGCATCGCGGTGGACGTAGGCGCTGGTCGCCTCGAACACGATGTCGGGTTTTTCGGACTGCGCGAGCAACCAGTCGACGCCCTCGTGGGTGGTTTCGAGCCCGAGCTTGCGAGCCCGGGCGAGACCCTCGCTCGCGGGGTCGATGCCGACCATCCACCGCGGTTCCAGCCACTCCGAACGCAGCAGTTTGTAGAGCAGGTCGGTGCTGATATTGCCCGACCCGACGATGGCCACACTGAGCTTGGACGGCATAGAAAGCTCCTTCATCTCTGGTCCCGACCCGCCGCGCCCGGCTTCGCCGCGCTTGCGATCGCTCCTTATTCGAAAGACAGTCGCACGGAGCCGAGTCCGGCGAAATCGGCCACGAAGTTGCTGCCGGGAGGTGCGTCGATCGCCCGGGTGCACGAACCTGGCAACACAATGTCACCTTTTCGCAGCCGTACGCCAAAGCTTTCCACCTTGCGGGACAGCCACGCCACCGCGGTCACCGGGTTGCCGAGCACGGCGTCGCTGCGGCCCTCGGCGACCACCTCGCCGTTGTTGGTCAGCACCGCGTCGATCTTGGTGATGTCGATATCCGACGGTTTAACGCGCTCTTTGCCCAGCACGAAGCCGGCGGACGAGGCGTTGTCGGCAATGGTGTCGCACAGCGCGATCTTCCAGTCAGTGATCCGGGTGTCGATCAATTCAATGGACGGCACGAACGCCTCGGTCGCATTCAGCACGTCGTCTTCGGTGCACTCCGCGCCGGGGAGGTCATGCGCGAGAATGAAACCGACTTCGACCTCCACCCGCGGGTACAGATACCTGTCCGATTTGACCGGGACATCCTCGAAGACCTGCATCTCGTCGAGCAGATGACCGTAATCGGGTTCGTCGACGCCCATCATCTGCTGCATGGCCAGCGACGACAGACCGACCTTGTGGCCCACCACCCGGGCGCCCTCGGCGACCCGCTGCCGGATGTTGATCAGCTGAATCTCGTACGCGTCGACGACGTCGATCTCGGGATGCCCGGCGGTCAGCGGAGTAATCGGCTGACGGCTCCGCTCGGCCTGTGCGAGATCGGCGGCCAACGCGTCACGGGTGGCAGCCGGGATCATTTAGCCGAAGTCCCCTCACTCGATTGACCGGGGCGGTAGCGCCCGGCGGTGGCAATTCTATAACGTGTTCTACATGACAGCTCAGGAGTTCGACGTCGTCGTGGTCGGAAGCGGCGGCGCCGGCATGGTTGCTGCCCTCGCGGCCGCCCACCGGGGTCTCAACACTATAGTCGTAGAGAAGGCGCCCCATTACGGCGGCTCCACCGCCCGCTCCGGCGGTGGCGTGTGGATTCCCAACAACGAGGTCCTGAAGCGCGACGGGGTGAAGGACACCGCGGAAGCGGCGCACACATATTTGCACGGAATCGTCGGCGACGTTGTCGATGCGCAGCGCATCGACACCTATCTCGAGCGCGGCCCTGAGATGTTGTCGTTCGTGCTCAAGCATTCGCCGTTGAAGATGTGCTGGGTGCCGCAGTACTCCGACTACTACCCGGAGGCTCCAGGCGGTCGGGTCGGCGGCCGGTCGATCGAGCCCAAGCCGTTCAACGCGAAGAAGCTGGGACCCGATCTGGCTGGCTTGGAACCGCCCTACGGCAAGGTCCCGCTCAACGTCGTTGTCATGCAACAGGATTACGTACGGCTGAACCAGCTGAAACGTCACCCACGCGGCGTGTTGCGCAGCCTGAAGGTCGGCGCCCGCACCATGTGGGCCAAGGCCACCGGCCAGAACCTGGTGGGAATGGGCCGGGCCCTGATTGCGCCACTGCGCATCGGTCTGCAGAAAGCCGGTGTCCCGGTGCAGCTCAACACTGCGCTGACCGATCTCTATGTCGAGGACGGTGCGGTCCGTGGTGTCTACGTGCGTGACACCACGCAGTCGGAAGCGGCTGAGCCGCAATTGATTCGGGCCCGCAAGGCCGTCATCCTCGGCAGCGGCGGATTCGAGCACAACGAACAGATGCGGGTGAAGTACCAGCGCGCGCCGATCACCACCGAATGGACCGTCGGCGCGAAGGCGAATACCGGTGACGGCATCTTGGC
Source organism: Mycobacterium paraterrae (assembly GCF_022430545.2). NCBI lineage: Bacteria > Bacillati > Actinomycetota > Actinomycetes > Mycobacteriales > Mycobacteriaceae > Mycobacterium > Mycobacterium paraterrae. The sequence goes on from NZ_CP092488.2 coordinate 1,193,368, forward strand.
CGCCGAAAAGCTCGGTGCAGCATTGGAAATCATGGAAGACGCGTGGTGGGGCCCGACCGTCCCGCTCATCGGCGCGCCGTGGTTTGCCTTGTCGGAGCGCAACTCCCCCGGATCCATCATCGTCAACATGTCCGGCCAGCGGTTCATGAACGAGTCGATGCCCTACGTCGAGGCGTGTCACCACATGTACGGCGGCGAATACGGACAGGGGCCCGGCCCGGGCGAGAACATCCCGGCGTGGCTGGTGTTCGACCAGCAATACCGCGATCGCTACATCTTCGCCGGCTTGCAACCGGGACAACGCATTCCACGCAAGTGGATGGAGTCCGGCGTGATCATCCAGGCAGACACGTTGGAGGAGTTGGCCGCCAAAGCGGGCCTGCCCGCTCCTGAACTTGCCGCGACGGTGGAGCGGTTCAACGGCTTCGCCCGTTCGGGTGTCGACGCCGACTTCCACCGCGGCGAGAGCGCCTACGACCGCTACTACGGCGATCCCACCAACAAGCCGAATCCCAACCTCGGCGAGATCAGCCACCCGCCGTATTACGCGGCCAAGATGGTGCCGGGTGACCTGGGAACCAAGGGCGGCATCCGCACCGACGTGCATGGCCGAGCCCTGCGCGACGACGGCAGCATCATCGAAGGTTTGTATGCAGCGGGCAATGTCAGCTCTCCGGTGATGGGCCACACCTATCCTGGGCCCGGTGGAACCATCGGACCCGCCATGACCTTCGGTTACCTCGCCGCTCTGCACGTCGCCGGAGAGGCCTGACATGCCGATCGACGTAGACGTTGCTCTGGCCGCCGAGCTGGAGCCGATCGAATTCTCTTGGACCAGTAGCGATATCCAGCTATACCATCTCGGTTTGGGTGCGGGGGCCGACCCAGTGGACCCTCGTGAACTGCGTTACCTGATCGACGACAACCCTCAGGTGCTGCCGACATTCGGCAACGTGGCGGCGAGCTTTCATCTGACCAAGCCGCCGACCGTGCAGTTCCCTGGCATCGACATCGAGCTGAGCAGGGTGCTGCACGCCAGCGAACAGGTGAGTGCGCCGGCACCGCTGCCGGCGTCCGGTTCCGGTAAAGCCGTCACCCGTTTCACCGACATCTGGGACAAAGGCAAGGCCGCGGTGATCTGGTCGGAGACGTCGGTGACTGCGCCGGACGGGACGCTTTTATGGACGCAGCGCCGGTCGATCTTCGCCCGCGGCGAGGGCGGCTTCGGGGGTGATCGCGGACCGTCCTCGGGAGCTGCCACCACCCCGGAGCGCGCGCCCGACCTCGAGCTCGACATCCCGATCCTGCCGCAGCAGGCGCTGCTGTACCGGCTGTGTGGCGACCGCAATCCGCTGCACTCCGATCCTGAATTCGCCTCCGCTGCAGGCTTTCCGCGGCCGATCCTGCACGGCTTGTGCACATACGGCATGACCTGTAAGGCGTTGACCGACGCCATGCTCGACGGCGACACCTCCGCCGTCGGCTCGTACGGTGCGCGCTTCGCCGGCGTCGCTTTTCCCGGTGAGACGCTCAAGGCGGCCGTGTGGAAAGAGGACGGCAAGCTGCTGGGCACGGTCACCGCGCCGTCGCGGGAGGACGCGGTAGTCCTAACCGGCGTGGAGCTAGTCCCGGTTTAGGTCGATGGCCTCCCGGCCTCGCCGACGGTGCGGCTAGCCGCGCTCTCGGCCTCGAGGCTGCAGCGGGCCGCACCCTCTGCGGGTAAGAGCCGCACGAACACGGCGGATAATTTCTGCGGGCCGATCTCCGGCGACGACTCGTATGACGATCCACCCCAGGCGTTCGAGCATCTCCAGCCGACGGACATCCCACGTGTATTGACGCCGGTCGCGGCGATGCTGTTCGCCGTCATATTCGACGGCGACTTTCAGGTCCTCCCAACCCATGTCGAGATACGCGATCGCATCACCAAATTCGTCGTGCACAGGGATCTGCGTCTGTGGTCGAGGTAGGCCTGCCTGGATCAGGACGACGCGCAACCACGACTCCTTGGGTGACTGCGCACCTGGGTCAAACAGGTCGACAGCTCGGCGTGCTTTCGCTATGCCTCTGCGACCCGCATATCTGCTAGCTAGCTGCTCGACATCAGTCGATCTGATCGCAACTGCTCTGGCGAGTGCGTCGATCCCCGCCACAGCCGTCATGGTCGGGTACCAACAGCCAAAGTCCAGCGCCGTCCGCACGGCTGACGTGACCGGCATACCGACCACCAGGTCAATCTCGTCCTCATCGATACGACTCCGGTGCGTTCGGATCCCAAACGGACTGCGCAGGTTGTGATGAATCAAGTCGACGACCGACGCGTCGTCGGTCCACTTGCTGCCATGCAAAGCGGCTGCGGCGAAGCCCGCGACGACACCTCGACGTCCGCTCCAGAGCCAGGCGGCCTTCGCACGAAGGATCGCGTCCACATCGACATCACGTTCCGCGTAGACGTCGGGCAGTAGTCGTCGACACCGGGTAGCCAGTTGCGCCTTGGTGAAAAGCCCTGCGGCGATGGCTTCGCTGCCGACGAATGGCTCCTGCACAACAGCAGCCTCGCAAGCAGCGCCATCGCTGTCACTTCAAACCTCCACACCTCGACGAGGGTGCGGTTAGCCGCACCCTCGAGCGCGAGAGTGCGGCCCGCCGCACTCTCGGCGAAGAAGTGGCAATGCGCTGCTTAGCCGAGGATTAGGCCTGACGTCGGCACGCCGGTGCCCGCCGTCACCAGCACGTGCTCGACATCGGGTACGGGATTGACCGAGGTGCCGCGCAACTGGCGCACACCTTCGGCGATGCCGTTCATGCCGTGGATGTAGGCCTCTCCGAGCTGACCGCCGTGGGTGTTGATCGGCAACCGTCCGCCAATCTCGATCGCACCGTCGGCGATGAAGTCCTTGGCCTCACCCCAACCGCAAAACCCTAACTCCTCCAACTGAATCAGGGTGAACGGCGTGAAGTGGTCGTACAGGATCGCGGTCTGGATGTCAGTCGGCTTGAGCCCCGACTGCGACCACAACTGCTTGCCGACCAAGCCCATCTCCGGCAGGCCATCGAGCTCGGGGCGGTAATAGCTCACCATCGAGTATTGGTTCGGGCTCGACCCCTGCGCCGCAGCCTCGATGACGGCCGGCCGGTGCTTGAGATCCTTCGCCCGCTCGGCGGAGACGATGACGAGTGCTACCGCGCCGTCGGTCTCCTGGCAGCAGTCCAGCAGGCGCAGTGGCTCGGCGATCCACCGTGAACTCTGGTGATCGTCGATGGTGATGGGTTTTTCGTAGAAGTACGCCTTCGGGTTCTTGGCGGCGTGCTTGCGGTCGGCCACCGAAATCGCGCCGAAGTCACGGCTGGTTGCCCCCGACAGGTGCATGTACCGCTTGGCGATCATGGCGACCTGGGCGGCGGGTGTCGACAATCCGTGCGGATAGGAGAACGAGTTGTCCACGCCCGTCGAATCGGCGTTCTCCACCAACCGGGTCTGCACCTGGCCGAACCGCATGCCTGACCGTTCGTTGAAAGCGCGATATGCCACAACACAATCCGCGACCCCGGTTGCCACCGCGATGGCCGCCTGCTGCACCGTTGCACACGCCGCGCCGCCGCCGTGATGGATCTTGGAGAAGAACTTGAGGTCTCCGATCCCGGTAGCCCGCGCGATCGCGACCTCGGTGTTGGAGTCCATCGTGAATGTGACCATGCCGTCGACGTCAGCCGGCGTCAGGCCCGCGTCGTCGAGGGCATCGAGGACGGCCTCGGCGGCGAGTCTCAGCTCGCTGCGACCGGAGTTCTTGGAGAAGTCGGTAGCGCCGATACCGGCGATGGCGGCCTTACCGGACAACATCACGCGCCTCCGATGGTCAACGTCGCGCTGGCGACCACGTGATCCCCAAGGCTGTTGCTGCCAACGATTTTCAACGTGATCAACCCGTCGTCGACCGCGGTGACCTCACCGGAGAACGTCACGGTGTCATAGGCGTACCACGGCACGCCGAGTCGCAACTTGATCGACCTGATGAACGCCGAGGGCCCGGCCCAGTCGGTGATGTAGCGCTGCACCAACCCGGTGTCGGTGAGGATATTGACGAAGATGTCCTTGGATCCCTTGGCCTGTGCCTTGTCCCGGTCGTGGTGGACATCCTGGTAGTCGCGGGTGGCGATGGCCGTCGAGATGATGAACGTCGGATCGCCGTACAGCGCCAGCTCTGGCAGCTTGGTGCCGACCTCCACCGTCGCGGCGCTCATGCTCGAGCCGCCAGAGGCTCCCAGGCGTACAGCGTCCACTCCGGACCGACATCGTTGGCAGGGAAGTCGATATACGTTGCCTGCACTGGCATTCCGATCTCCACGTCGGTGGGGTCGACGTCACGCAGCTCGCCGAGCATGCGAACACCCTCTTCGAGTTCCACCAGCGCGATGACGAATGGCAAAGTGCGGCCCGGCACCCTCGGTGCGTGGTGCACGACGAAGCTGAACACCGAGCCCTTGCCGCTGGCCACCACGTAGTCGGTGGGCTGTTCTTTGTCCTGCCAGATGGCGGGGATCGGCGGGTGTTGCAAGCTGCCGTCCGGCCGCTTCTGGATGCGCAGTTCGTGAGCTTTCACGCCGTCCCAGAAGAACTTGGTGTCCTTGGATTCCGCCGGACGCATCATCGAGTCGGCGTCGAGATCCTCGGGCACCGAAGGCCCGGCAGACTCGTGCGGCTTGAATTTGAGTATGCGCCATTCCATTTCGGCGACATCTTCGTCACCGACCTTCCAGACGATGTGCTGGTTGATGAACCAGCCTTCGCCGAGCCCGGTCTGCTTGGGACCGACGACGTCACCCATTTCGGAGTGAATCGTGACTTCCTCACCGGGGTGTAGATAGCGGTGGTAGGTCTGCTCACAGTTGGTCGCGACGACGCCGATGTAGCCGTTGTCGTCGAACAGCTGCATGATCGGGCCCATGGGGTCGTCGGTGGGACGCTCACCACCCAGCCCGAACATCGTCCACACCTGAATCATGGCCGGGGGCGCGACAATTCCCGGATGGCCGTTGGCGCGGGCCGCGGCCTCGTCGCGGTAGATCGGGTTGGTGTCGCCGATCGCTTCGACCCAGCTGTTGACCATCGGCTGGTTGACCGGGTCGCGACCCTTGCGCGGCTTCGGGCCGCCGGCCGCCTTGATCTTCTCGATCGCCTCGAGGATGTCCGTCATCTTGGCACCCTCGGCACTTTGAGGCCAGAAGCCGCGATCATTTCGCGCATCACTTCGTTCACGCCTCCACCGAAGGTGATCACCAGGTTTCGCTTGGTCTGCGAGTCGAGCCACTCCAGCAGCTCGGCCGTCGCCGGCTCAGCGGGGTTGCCGTACTTGCCGACGATCTCCTCGGCAAGCCGACCGATGTACTGAATACTCTCGGTACCAAACACTTTGGTCGACGCGGCGTCGGCCACGTTGATGTCTTCACCCGCGGCGGCCACCTGCCAGTTGAGCAGTTCGTTGACCCGCCACATCGAGTAGATCTCACCGAGCGCCCGCTTGACGTCAGGGTGGTCGATCGGGGTGACCCCATCGCCGCCCGGCTTGGAGGCCCATGCGCGCAAGCGGTCGTAGATACCCGCGGTGCGGCCGGCCGGCCCGAGCATCACCCGCTCGTTGTTGAGCTGGGTGGTGATCAGCCGCCAGCCACCGTTCTCTTCGCCGACAAGCATGTCAGCCGGGACGCGAACGTCGTTGTAGTAGGTGGCGTTGGTGTGGTGCGCGCCGTCGGACAGGATGACCGGGGTCCACGAGAAGCCCGGATCCTTGGTGTCGACGATCAGGATCGAAATACCTTTGTGCTTAACAGCTTCCGGGTCGGTGCGACAGGCCAGCCAAATGTAGTCGGCATCATGGCCGCCGGTGGTCCACATTTTCTGGCCGTTGACGATGTATTCGTCACCGTGGCGCACGGCGCTGGTTCGCAGCGACGCCAGGTCGGTGCCGGCCTCGGGTTCGCTGTAACCGATGGCGAAGTGCACCTCGCCGGCGAGAATCGCGGGCAGGAATTTCTTCTTCTGTAGATCGCTGCCGAATTGCTGCAGCACCGGGCCGACCGTCTGCAACGTGACCGCGGGCAGCGGCACGTCGGCGCGGTGCGCCTCGTTGACGAAGATGGACTGCTCTACCGGGCCGAAGCCCAACCCGCCGAACTCCTTTGGCCAGCCGACGCCGAGCTTGCCGTCCTGGCCCATCCGCCGGATCACGGCGCGGTAGGCGTCGTTGTGGCGGTCTTTTTCCATGGCCTTCATCTCGTCGGTCGAGATGAGGTTCGAAAAGTATTGTCGCAGTTCGACTTGCAGCTGACGCTGCTCGGGCGTCAGGTCGATAAATCTGGTACCGCGCTGAGGGCTGCTTGATGACGACCCGCTGCTCTCGGCTGAGCCGTGTGCGCGATCACCCACCAGGTCGAGACGATGAGACGGCCCGCCCAGCAGGCGGGTCAGGTCTTTGATGGTGGAGTAGTAACGGTGCATCGGGTAGGTGATGTCCATCCCCATGCCGCCGTGCAGGTGGTGGCAGATCTGCATCACCCGCGGCGCCTGCGAGGTGATCCAGTAGCCCAACACGTCGAGGTCGGAGTCGGCGTCGCGGCTTTCGCCGAGCCGCCAGATCACCGATGTGGACGCCAAATCGATGGTCCGCGAAGCGATGTAGACCTCGGCCAGTTGTGCTGCGACCGTCTGGAACGTCGACAGCGGCTTACCGAACTGATGCCGGTTGGCCACGTAATCGGCGGTCAACCGCAACGCCCCGGCGACCAAGCCCGCGGTGTAGGAGCCGATCGCCGCCAGCGCAAGCTGATTCACGCGGTGCGCCGTCGCCCCGGCGAGCACGTCATCGTCTGCCACCGCGACATCGGAGAACGTGACCACATATTCATCGGCGCCACTGGACGTCGGCGTCTTCGCGATCTGCACGCCGTCGGCCGTGGGCTGCACCATCACGACCGCGGTGTCGGCGGTCACCAGAATCCACTCGGCACTTTCGGCATAACCGACACCGACTTTGGTTCCGGACAGCCGGCCGTCGGCGAAGGTTGTCGCCGGCCGGTCAGGCAACGCGTGACCGGGCTCGTTCAGCGCGGCGGTGAGCAGCGACCCCTTGGCTACCCCGTCGAGGTAACGGTCCTGCTGTCGCTCGGATGCCAACTCCAGCAACGAGATTGCCCCGAAGCCGAGGGTGTACAGCGCGGGACTGATCAACCCGTGGCGACCGATCTCGGTCAGTGCCGTCGCGACCTCGGGTAGGCCGACACCGTCACCGCCCACCCGCTCAGGAACCGGCAGCGCCGTCACGCCGCCGGAGACCAGCGCGTCCCATGAGTTGTCGCGGTCGAGCACCGAGGTGACGACGTCGGCGACAGCCTGCTGCTCAGGATCTGGCGTGAAATCCATTAGTTCGCAACCGCGCTCTTGCCGGAATAGTCCACCTGCCAGTGCTTGATGCCGTTGAGCCAGCCCGACCGGAGCCGCTCGGGCTCACCGATCGGCTTGAGATCAGGCATGTGGTCGGCCACGGCGTTGAAGATCAGGTTGATCGTCATCCGGGCCAGGTTCGCGCCGATGCAGTAGTGCGCACCGGTGCCGCCGAATCCGACGTGCGGGTTGGGGTCTCGCAAAATGTTGAAGGTGTGCGGGTCGTCGAAGACCTCTTCGTCGAAGTTGGCCGACCGGTAGGACATCACCAGCCGCTGACCCTTCTTGATCTGTACCCCACCCAGTTCGAGATCCTCGTTGGCGGTGCGCTGGAAAGCCGACACCGGCGTGGCCCACCGGACGATCTCGTCGGCGGTGGTCGCCGGCCGCTCCTTTTTGAACAGCTCCCACTGGTCGGGGTTGTCCGCGAAGGCGATCATTCCGTGGGTGATCGAGTTACGTGTGGTCTCGTTGCCGGCCACCGCGAGCATCACCACGAAGAAACCGAACTCGTCGTCGGACAGCTTCTCGCCGTCGATGTCGGCCTGGATCAAGGTGGTGACGATGTCGTCGGTCGGATTCTCGTTGCGCTCGGCAGCCATCGCCATCGCGTACATGATCAGTTCCATCGACGACTGAGCCGGGTCGACGTCGGCGTACTCGGGATCGGTGCCACCGGTCATCTCGTTGGACCAGCGGAACAACTTGTCGCGGTCGTCTTGCGGCACACCCAGCAGCCCGGCGATGGCCTGCAGGGGCAGCTCACACGACACCTGCTCGACGAAGTCTCCGCCGCCCGCCGCTGCGGCGGTCTTGGCGATGTTCTGCGCGCGCTGGGCGAGCTCTTCTTCCAGCCGGCCGATGGCGCGGGGGGTGAAGCCGCGGGAAATGATCTTGCGCAACCGGGTGTGGTGCGGGGCGTCCATGTTGAGCATGACGCTGCGCTGCAACTCGACGGCCTCGCGCGTCATGTCCGGCGGCCACGTCGGGATCGCTCCGTTTTGCCAGCTCGAGAAGACGTCGCTGCGGCGCGACACCTCCTTGACGTCGGCATGCTTGGTGACGATCCAGTAGCCGTGGTCCTCGAAGCCGCCGCAGCCGTCGGGCACGTTGACCCAGTGGATCGGCTCGGATTTACGAAGCTCGGCGAGTTCGTCAACCGGAAGTCCGGCCAGGTTGACGTCGGCATCGAGGAAGTCGAAGTCGGCCGGAATGTTGGGGGGTGCCATAAGGGATCTCCTGAACTACAACGTGTTCTAGTGCCAGTAAAACATGCTCTTGCCGCAGACCAAAAGGTGCGCACACATCCTCGCTTGTCAGGCTAATGAAACGTGTTCTAGCCTCAACGCATGGGTAACCCGGTAATCGTCGAAGCCACCCGCAGCCCGATTGGTAAGCGCGCGGGATGGTTGTCAGGACTGCACGCGACCGAGCTGTTGGGCGCCACGCAGAAAGCGCTCGTGGAGAAGGCCGGCATCGACGCAAGTGACGTCGAGCAAATCGTCGGCGGCTGCGTGACGCAGTACGGAGAACAGTCCAACAACATCACCCGGGTCGGCTGGCTGGTCGCTGGGCTCCCCGAGCACGTGGGTGCCATGACGGTGGACTGCCAGTGCGGCAGCGGTCAACAGGCCAACGGCCTGATCGCCGGTCTGATCGCCGCCGGTGCCATCGACGTCGGGATCGCGTGCGGTATCGAGGCGATGAGCCGCGTCGGCTTGGGCGCCAACGCCGGGCCAGACCGCGGCATCCTGCGCCCCGCGTCGTGGGACATCGATCTGCCCGATCAGTTCACCGCCGCCGAGCGGATCGCCAAGCGCCGCGGCATCACCCGCGAGGAGATCGACCAGTTCGGCTTCGACTCCCAACGCAAGGCCAAGCAGGCCTGGGCCGAAGGCCGATTCGACCGCGAGATCAGCGGCATCGAGGCGCCGGTGCTCGACGAGAACAAGCAGCCCACCAGCGAACGGCACATCGTCAGCAAAGACCAGGGCCTGCGCGACACCACACTGGAAGGTCTGAGCCAGCTCAAGCCGGTCATCGAGGGCGGTATCCACACCGCGGGCACATCGTCGCAGATCTCTGACGGCGCGGCCGCCGTGCTGTGGATGGACGAAGACAAGGCAAAGGCCTTGGGCCTCAAGCCGCGCGCCCGCATCATCAGCCAGGCGCTGGTCGGCGCCGAGCCGTACTACCACCTCGACGGCCCGGTGCAGTCGACGGCGAAGGTGCTGGAAAAGGCCGGCATGAAGATGGGCGACATCGACATCACCGAGATCAACGAGGCGTTCGCCTCGGTCGTGTTGTCGTGGGCGCGAGTGCACAACCCGGACATGGACAAGGTGAACGTGAACGGAGGCGCGATCGCGCTCGGACACCCGGTCGGCAGCACCGGCAGCCGGCTGATCACCACCGCGCTGCACGAGTTGGAGCGCACCGACCAGACCACCGCATTGATCACCATGTGTGCCGGTGGTGCGCTGTCGACCGGCACCATCATCGAGCGCATCTGACCACCGCCGAAATGTCAGAAGAGGACCAGATCGCTGCGGCGCAGTTGTACATCGATGCGCTGGCCAATCACCGCGGCGATGACGTTCCGTTCGCGCCGGACTGCGTCCGGTTCGAGATGGGCCTCAAGACGGGTTTCTCCGGAGACCACTTGCGGCGCAGCCTCAATCGCGGCCCCCAGTTCCGGGTCATCAAAGAATGCACGCCGCCGAAATTCGAGGTCGACGGCGACCGAGTGCGCGCGCAATTCGACGTGATCACCAAGCCGACGCTAGCCAGACGGCGGGTGTGCTCCCATGTCGATGAGACGTTTCTGATCGTGGATGGCAAGATCCGCCACATCAACGCGCAGATGCGTCCCTTCATTCAGCACGTCCGATAGGAAGACCCGATGGCCAAGCCGCCGCCCGCCCTCAACTCCGCCGGCACCGGCGTCCTCATCAAGTGGATGTCCCGTCTGAACACCGCGGCGTACAAGGCGTCCGGCGGCCGGGTCGGCGGCACGTTTCTGCAAGGAGCGCCGGTCGCGCTACTGACCACCATCGGCCGCAAAACCGGGGAGCCCCGCGTCAGCCCGCTGCTTTACCTGCGCGACGGCAACCGGGTCGTACTGGTCGCCTCCCAGGGCGGCCGGGCCAACAACCCGATGTGGTACCTGAACCTCAAGGCCAACCCGCAAGTCACGGTGCAGATCAAAAAAGAGGTGCTGAAGCTGACCGCGCGCGACGCCACCGACGCCGAACGCGACCAGTACTGGCCGCAACTCGTCACGATGTACTCCTCGTTCGAGGACTATCAGTCGTGGACTGACCGAGTCATCCCGATCGTCATCTGCGATCCCTAAGGACAAATGAAGGTTCTGATCACAGGCGGCACCGGATTCGTCGGCGCCTGGACAGCGAAGGCCGTCCAAGACGGCGGGCATCAAGCTCGATTCCTCGTGCGAAGCCCCGATCGGCTTCAAACCAGCGCCGGCCAGATCGGCGTTGACGTCACCGACCACGTCGTCGGGGACATCGCCGACCCGGACAGTACTGCCTCGGCATTACGCGGGTGTGACGCCGTCATTCATTGCGCAGCAATGGTTTCCACGGATCCGGCCCGCGCCGAGGAGATGTTGCGCACCAACCTCGAGGGCGCCCGCAACGTGCTCAGTGGGGCCGCGGCGGCCAAGCTGGATCCCATCGTTCACGTGTCGAGTTTCACCGCGCTGTTTCGACCGGGCCTACCAATGCTTCATGCGGACCTGCCGGTGGTGGGTGGCTCAGACGGCTACGGGAAGTCCAAGGCGATCGTCGAAGCGTATGCGCGAGGCCTCCAAGACGCCGGCGCACCGGTGACCATCACTTATCCCGGCATGGTGCTGGGGCCGCCCGCGGGTGACCAGTTCGGTGAGGCGGCTGAAGGAGTCGAGGCAGCGGTCAAGATGCGGGCTGTGCCTGGGCGCAGCGCCGCCTGGATTGTGGTGGACGTCCGCGACCTCGCCGCCTTGCATCTCGCGCTGTTACAGCCGGGGCAGGGTCCCCGCCGGTATATGGCTGGTGGTCAACGTATTACGGTCGATCGCATCGCAGCGCTGATCGGTGCGGCTGCTCGACGCACCCTGGTAGCTGTCCCAGTTCCCGATGTCGCGCTTCGCACCCTGGGGCGCGTGTTCGACGTCGTCGGCGACTATCTACCCTTCGAGACGCCCATCGACTCCGCGGCAATGCAGTACTACACCCAGATGCCGGCCTCCGACGACGCCCCTGCCGAACGCGACCTGGGCGTCAAGCATCGGGACGCCGCGCAGACTCTTGCCGCCACAGTGGACGGATTGCGGCAGGTCGGCCGCCTGTAGCTTTTGCGGCACGTGACTCACTGATCGAAAGCTCTGATTCTCCTTAGTCATCCGGCGCTGTTCGGTTACATTGCGCTCACGTGAAGTTGCGACGGGGGGAATCATGAGGGATTCACGGCGCTTCAGACGGTCATTGATCGTTGGTCTGCTGTCGGTCGGCATGCTGTCGCTAGGCTCCGCGCCTGCCTGGGCCGACGACGAGTCGATCGTGCTGGACCTGGTTCGGCACGGTGAAACCCTGAGCAACCTCAACGGAATCATCGACACTGAGCCGCCGGGAGCCCCACTCGACGCGACCGGAGTCGCTCAGGCGAACGAGGTGGCCAACTCGATCTACGGCGTCTTCAAAGACAACATCTCAGGGTTGTTCGCCTCGGACGCGACCCGGACCCAGCAGACCGCGGAACCGCTCGCTGCTCTACTGGGTGCACTCAACAAAGGCGCCGACCCGTTCCCCGTCGAGACACTGTCCGGGCTCAACGAGATTCCCGCTGGTGCCTTCGAGGGCCAGCAGACCCTCAGCCTGGACGGAATTCTTTACCTGTTGGGTCCCCTGTCGTGGACGCTCGGCTTCCCGCTGGTGCCGAATTTCGGCGACCCGAGCATGAACGGCATCACCTTCGACGAGAGTTTCGGCTCTGCAGTGCAACACATTTACGACGGCACCGTCGGGACTGGCGACGTGACGACGAATGACGTCGCGTACTCCAGCGCGGGCGCGATCGCGGTCTGGACGCTGATGAACGTCAAAAACCCCGACTTCTCGATCATGTTCGACGAAGTAATCAACAACCAGGAATTCCTGCCCAACACCGGCCAGGTCGTGATCGAGGGCTCGCCCGGCGACTGGACGCTGGTCAGCTACGACGGCGTCGCCGTTCCTCAGGATCCGGGCCTGGGAACCGATCTGTTCGTCGACTTTCGCGACCTGATCGAGGCGCCCCAGTTTGCCTACTACGACATCTATGAGGCTCTGCTGACCGGCAACTCGACGATGATCGACAACGCGATCCAGACCGGCCTGAGTCAGGTCGATACAGCGCTGAGCCAATTCCCCGTCGAGGTGTTCAATGACATCGTCACGGCTTTCGGCGGTTCGCTCTGAGCCATTCCTGTTGTCGGCGAATGAATGTCATATCGACGACGGCGCCGTGACCGGGTACGTAGATGGCCTCGGATCCTCCGAGGGTCAGTAGTCGGTCGAGGGTCTCCGGCCAATCCTCGACGTCGGAATCGCCGTCGATCGCCGGGTCACCGGATTCTTCGAGTAGGTCGCCGGTGAACACCACGGTCGGCTCGCCAGTTACTCCGCGCGCGATCACGATCAGGTCGGCGTCGGTGTGGCCACGTCCCGGGCGGGCGATCGCAACCTGACGGTTGCCGAGGTCGATGACGGCATCATCGACCGCGTGTTGCGGCGGCCGCAGCGCAGCGATCGCGCAGTAGACCTCCGCCTCGTTAGCCCCATAGCTCAACGCGTCGTCGCGCAGACCATCAGTCTGGGCAGTCAGGCAGTCCAACACCTCTGGTGCACAGTATCTTTCGGCGTCACGGAAGACGCCGGAACCGAGCACGTGGTCGAAATGCTTGTGGGTCAAGACGACGTGACTGACGTCCTGCCCGGCAAACTCACGCACGTCGTTGCGGATCGCCTGCGCCTCGGTGAGCGTGGTACCAGTGTCGACGAGCAGTGCCCCGTTGCAACCCTGAACCACCCCAACTGTGACGTCGAGAAAAGGCAGACGGCAGCGATGAACGCTATCGGTCAGTGACTCCCAGTCGAAGTGCACGCGACTGTTGTATCAGGCTCCGTACACGGGGACCGGTTGACGCGCCTTGGCGAGCAGGTCGGCGACCACCGGCCCCAACTCGGCGGGATCCCACCGGGCGCCCTTGTCGCTTTGCGGTCCGTGCGCCCAGCCCTCGGCGACTCGGATCTTGCCGCCCTCGACCTCGAACACCTGCCCGGTGATATCGCGAGACTCCTTGCTGCCCAACCACACCACCAATGGCGAGACATTTTCCGGTGCCATCGCGTCGAAGTCGTCGTCCTGGGTGGACATCATGTCGGCGAACACGGTCTCGGTCATCCGGGTGCGGGCCGACGGCGCGATCGCGTTGACCGTCACGCCGTAGCGGCCCATCTCGGCGGCACCGACCAGCGTCATCGCCGCGATGCCGGCCTTAGCTGCGCTGTAGTTGCCCTGCCCGACGCTGCCCTGCAGGCCCGCACCGGAGCTGGTGTTGATGATCCGCGCATCGACGCTTTTTCCCTCTTTGCTGAGTCCGCGCCAGTAGGACGCAGCGTGCCGCATCGTTGCAAAGTGTCCCTTGAGGTGGACCGCGATGACCGCGTCGAATTCTTCTTCGCTGGTGTTGGCCATCATGCGGTCGCGCACGATGCCGGCATTGTTCACCAGGACGTCGAGGCCGCCGAAGGTGTCCACGGCGGTCTGGATCAGCGCGGCGGCCTGATTCCAGTCGGCGATGTTGGAGCCGTTGGCCACGGCTTCGCCTCCAGCAGCGGCGATTTCGTCGACCACACTTTGCGCCGCGCTGCCGCCACTGGCCGGGGAACCGTCCAAGCCCACCCCGATGTCGTTGACGACGACCCGGGCACCCTCCGCCGCGAAAGCCAAGGCGTGTGCGCGCCCGATACCGCCGCCCGCTCCGGTGACGATGACGACGCGGCCGTCGACTAGTCCCATTCTCGTGACTCCTTACTTGATCGAGGTTGCAGTGGTCGTGGCCAGATAGTGCGGCGGTTCGCCGCCGCCGTGCACCTCGAGCGACGCGCCGCTGATGTAGGACGCCGCGTCCGAGGCGAGAAATGCTGCGGCCCAACCCACATCGGCAGGTGTTGCCAGCCGGCCGAGCGGCACGTTCTTCGAGATCGCGGCAATCGAGTCGGCGTCGCCGTAGAACAACTCCGACTGCTCGGTCTCACACATGCCGACAACGCAGGCGTTCACCCGGACCTTCGGACCCCACTCCACGGCGAGCGTTTGGGTGAGGCTCTCTAGGCCAGCCTTGGCCGCGCCGTAGGCACCTGTCCCCGGGGACGGCCGACGGCCGCTCAAGCTGCAGATGTTGACGATCGATCCGCCGCCCGACTGGGTCTGCATGACGTCGTTGGCGTACTGGGAGACCGAGAGGGCACCGAGAAGGTTCAGTTCGATGATCTTGCGGTTGAACTTGGCGCTGGACTCCGCAGTCAAGACGAACGGCGATCCGCCCGCGTTGTTCACCACCGAGTCGAGGTGACCGTGCTTCGCGACGATTGCGTCGATCATCGCCTTGACGGCGTCGTCGTCGCGGATGTCGCAGGGGTGAAATTCGTAGGGCAGCCCGTCGACCGCACGCCGGGCGCAGGTGACAACGGTGGCACCCTGCTCGGCGAAAACGCGGCTGATCCCGGCGCCTACCCCTCGAACGCCGCCGGTCACGAGCACGACCCGGCCGGTGAGCCCAAAGCTGAACGCGGGGCCTCCGTCGGCATGAGTCACTGTGCTAGCGTACCAAGCAAGTGCTTGCTTAGGTAATCGTCCCCATCGTCCCCCAAGGAAGTGGTCGAGGATCTCGATGACAATTACGTCCCGCACCGTCGAACCGGGGATAGTCGCGGTCACCGTCGACTTCCCGCCCGTCAATGCCATCCCGTCGCGCGGCTGGTTCGAGCTCGGCGAGGTACTGACCGCCGCCGGCGACGACCCCAGCACGCACGCGGTGATCCTGCGCGCCGAGGGCCGCGGCTTCAACGCCGGCGTCGACATCAAAGAGATGCAGCGCACCGAGGGATTCACCGCGTTGATCGACGCGAACCGGGGCTGTTTCGCAGCCTTCCGCGCCGTGTACGAATGCGCGGTTCCGGTGATCGCCGCGGTCAACGGGTTTTGTGTGGGCGGCGGCATCGGTCTGGTCGGTAACGCCGACGTGATCGTCGCGTCGGACGATGCGACGTTCGGCTTGCCCGAAGTGGAGCGCGGCGCGCTCGGCGCGGCGACCCATTTGTCGAGACTGGTGCCGCAGCACATGATGCGGCGCCTATTCTTCACCGCGGCGACCGTCGACGCCGCGACCCTGCACCACTTCGGCTCCGTGCACGAGGTAGTTCCCCGCGCCGAACTCGACGAAGCCGCGCTGCGGGTCGCGCGCGACATCGCCGCCAAGGACACCCGGGTGATCCGCGCGGCGAAGGAGGCGCTCAACCTGATCGACGTGCAGCGGGTGAACTCGAGTTACCGCATGGAGCAAGGCTTTACCTTCGAGCTCAACCTCGCCGGAGTGGCCGACGAACACCGCGACGCGTTCGCCGGCACCGATAAGGGCAAGAAATAATGACGAACAAGGTCATTTCGCTCGACGACGCGGTTGCGCAGGTGCGCGACGGCATGACCATCGGCATCGGCGGTTGGGGCTCGCGGCGCAAGCCGATGGCGTTCGTCCGCGCGCTGTTGCGCACCGATGTCAAGGATCTGACCGTTGTTACCTATGGCGGGCCGGACCTCGGACTGCTGTGCTCGGCGGGCAAGGTCAAGCGGGTCTATTACGGGTTCGTGTCGCTGGATTCGCCGCCGTTCTACGATCCGTGGTTCGCCAAGGCGCGCGCTGGCGGTTCGCTGGAGGCCCGCGAAATGGACGAGGGTATGCTGCGCTGCGGGCTCCAAGCTGCGGCACAACGTCTGCCTTTCTTGCCAATTCGCGCGGGCCTGGGCAGTTCGGTGATCGACTTCTGGGAAGGTGAACTCAAGACGGTCACCAGTCCGTACCCGGCACCGGGCGGTGGCCACGAGACGCTGTTGGCGATGCCGGCGCTGAACCTGGACGCCGCATTCGTGCATCTCAACCTCGGTGACGAGCGTGGTAACGCCGCCTACACCGGCGTCGACCCCTACTTCGACGACCTGTTCCTGATGGCCGCCGAGCAGCGCTATCTGTCGGTGGAGCGCATCGTCACGACCGACGAACTGATCAAAGCCGTTCCGCCACAGGCATTGCTGGTGAACCGGATGATGGTCGACGGCGTGGTGGAGGCGCCCGGTGGCGCGCACTTCACCACCGCGGCACCGGATTACGGCCGGGACGAGAAGTTCCAGCGCCACTACGCCGAGGCTGCCGGCAGCGACGAAGGCTGGCAAACATTCGTGCAGACCTACCTGTCCGGCGGCGAAGCCGAATACCAAGCGGCCGTGCGTAAATTCGCTGAGGAGGCGTCATCGTGAGCAGCCGTGCCGAGGTCTGCGCGGTCGCCTGCGCCGACCTGTTCCGCGACGCGGGCGAGATCATGATCAGCCCGATGACCAACATGGCGTCGGTCGGCGCGCGACTGGCCCGACTGACCTTCTCCCCCGACATCCTGCTGACCGACGGCGAAGCGCAACTGCTCGCCGACACTCCGGCATTGGGCAAGACCGGCCCCGTCGAGGGTTGGATGCCGTTCGGCCGGGTCTTCGAAACCCTGGCTTGGGGCCGACGCCATGTGGTGATGGGCGCCAATCAGGTTGACAGGTACGGTAATCAGAACATCTCGGCCTTCGGCCCACTGCAGCAGCCCAAGCGCCAAATGTTCGGTGTCCGCGGGGCGCCGGGCAACGCCATCAACCACGCGACGAGCTACTGGGTCGGCAACCACTCCAAGCGAGTCTTCTGCGACAAGGTCGACGTGGTGTGTGGCATCGGCTGGGACAACATCGACAGCGCCAACCCAGCTTTCCGGTTCGCCAACACCTACCGGGTGGTGTCGAATCTCGGCGTGTTCGACTTCGGCGGCCCAGATCACACCATGCGTGCCCTCTCGCTGCATCCCGGCGTCACCGCAGACGAGGTCCGCGAGAACACGTCGTTCGAGATCCACGGCCTCGACGACGCCGACGAGTCCCGACTGCCGACCGACGACGAATTGCACCTGATCCGCGAGGTCATCGATCCGAAGTCACTGCGCGACCGGGAGATCCGATGACCAAGCTGCGGACTCCGCTGACCGAGCTGATCGGCATCGAGCACCCGGTGGTGCAAACCGGAATGGGCTGGGTCGCCGGCGCGCGACTGGTGGCGGCGACGTCGAATGCGGGTGGGCTCGGGATCCTGGCCTCGGCCACCATGACGCTCGACGAGTTGGCCGTCGCGATCGGCAAGGTCAAGGCGGCCACCGACAAGCCGTTCGGGGTGAACATCCGCGCCGACGCCGGCGATGCCGGCGATCGGGTCGAGTTGATGATCCGGGAGGGCGTCAAGGTGGCGTCATTCGCGCTGGCGCCCAAGCAGGAGCTGATCGCCAAGCTCAAAGAAGCCGGCTCTGTGGTCATTCCGTCGGTCGGCCTGGCCAAGCACGCCCGCAAGGTGGCGTCCTGGGGCGCCGACGCCGTGATCGTCCAGGGCGGTGAGGGCGGTGGCCACACCGGCCCGATCGCCACCACTCTGCTGCTGCCTTCGGTACTCGACGCGGTCAACATTCCGGTGATCGCCGCGGGCGGTTTCTTCGACGGCCGCGGCCTGGCGGCGGCGCTGTCCTACGGCGCGGCCGGCGTGGCGATGGGCACCCGCTTCCTGCTGACATCCGATTCCACCGTGCCCGACGCGGTCAAGCAGCGTTACCTGCAGTCGGCGCTCGACGGCACCGTAGTCACCACACGCGTAGACGGCATGCCGCATCGCGTGCTGCGCACCGGCTTGGTCGAGAAGCTGGAAAGCGGCTCACCCGCAAGGGGATTCGCCGCCGCGGTCGGCAATGCCGCCAGGTTCAAGAAGATGTCCGGCATGACCTGGTCGTCGATGATCCGCGACGGGCTGGCGATGCGGCACGGCAAGGACCTGACTTGGTCGCAAGTCGTGATGGCGGCCAACACCCCGATGCTGCTCAAAGCCGGTCTGGTCGAGGGCAATACCGACGCCGGCGTGCTCGCCTCCGGCCAGGTGGCCGGAATCGTCGAGGACCTGCCGTCGTGTGCGGAGCTGATCGACGCGATCGTCACCGACGCGATCAAGCACCTGCAGGCCGCAACGGCGTTCGTGGAACCCTAGCCGATCGAGGCTACGACTCCACCACCAGCAGCGTGTGCCCGGTTGGGTCGCGGAACCAGAACATCGGCGGCACCGGTTCCCCCATCCGCGCCACGTCCGCGTCGACGTCGACGCCGAGGTCCTTCATCGCTTGATGGGTGGCGTCGATGTCGTTGGTGGTCAATGTGATACCGGTGATGGTCGGCTCGACCGGCCCACTGTCCGGCGGCGGCGGCGCCAGCGCGATGCCGGCGGTGCCCTCGGGCGGATAGACCTCGATCCAGCGGTAGCCGCCGCCGAACGGAGTGTCGGTCCGCTTCTCGAATCCGAGTGATTCGTAGAACGCGACCGCCTTGTCCTGGTCGGGCGTCGGTACGCACACCAAGCTCATCGTCGTCAAGCCCGTCATCGTCGTGCTCCTTCTGGTTGAGGTTCTCCGTAGGCTCGGGCGATGTCTTGCGAGCTGCCCCAGCGGCTGTATGTCGGCGACTGTGGCCAGTCCTCCGGGGAGTGTTGCCACTCCTCCTGACGGCCATAGGGCAACAGGTCGATCAATCCAAAGGTGTACTGGATCTGCTCGGTCCCACGGCCGTTGGTGTGCCATGTGCGGTAGACGCTGTCACCGTCGCGCAGAAAGACGTTGACGCCGAAGCCGCCATTCGGCGGCGCGTCAACGTCGGCCCCGAACGAGCTGTTCGCGGTCGAATACCAGGTCATCTGATTGCCGACCCGGCGCTTGTAGGCCAACGCCTCGTCGATCGGGCCCTGCGTCACGACGACGAATCGGGCGTCGTAGTTGTCCAGAAAATCCAGTCGGGTGTACTGCGATGTCATTCCGGTGCAGCCTGGGCACTGCCACTCCTCGCCCGGAAACCACATGTGGTGGTAAACGATCAGTTGCGACGTGCCCTCGAAGACGTCCACCAGGCGGACCGGCCCGTCTTCGCCCTCGAGGGTGTAATCGGGCATGGCGACCATCGGCAGTCGGCGACGTTGGGCGGCGATCGCATCCAGCTCGCGAGTGGCCGCTTTCTCGCGGACGCGCAGCGCGTCGAGCTCGCGTTGCCAGGTCTGGTGGTCAACGACCGGAGGCAAGCCTGGGGCCACAGCGTTTCCCTTCGCATATGTTCACACCGTCAACATGATAATGTTCACACCGTACACTTTTGCTCCGAGAAGGGTCAAGCGTGACCTCGAAGACCGGCTACCACCACGGTGACCTGAGTACCGCGCTGGTCGACGCTGGCTTGCACCTCACCCGAAGCGGCGGCCCGGAGGCACTGACGATTCGGGAAGCAACTCGGCGCGTTGGGGTTTCGCCGAACGCTGCCTACCGACACTTCGTCGACCGCGAGGCGCTACTCGGCGCGGTGGCGACCGCGATCCAGCATCGGATGGCGGCGCGAATGGCACATGGACGGGTAGCGACCGCCCGCGACCAGCTGCACGCGGTCGGTCTGGGCTACATCAAGTTCGCGCTGGACGAGCCGGGTTGGTTCACGGTGGCATTCTTCAGCCCTGGCGTACCGACCGAGACATCGTTAGCGCCACCGTATCTGGCGTTGGTCGACGCGCTCGACGCGATGGCAAACGACGGAACCCTGTCGCCTGATCGCCGCGCCGGCGCCGAGTGGCCGTGCTGGTCCGCGGTACACGGATTCGCCGAGCTGGCGCTGCGCGGACCGCTGCGGCATGCGCCGCGCCGTGACGTCGACGCCCTAGCTGCGCGCGCCGTGGACGACATCATCGCCGGTGTTGTCCGCCAAGCGTGAAAAGCAGCCACACGGCGCCGGCGGCGGGCTAACGTCGAGACATGAATCGCTGCATCGTCGGAGTAGCTACTGCCCTGCTCGTAGCGGGCGGCCTGGTCGAGGCCGCGCCACCGGCCCAGGCCGGCTGCATTCCTGCCCCCGGCGTGATCAACAAGTGCGACGGGCCCATCCAGCCCGACGGCACCTGGCAGCGTTGTGTGATGACGACTCACCTGTCCTACCAGGGCGCCAGTTCGTTCCTGATACCCGAAAAGAGTTGCGACACGATCGGACCCGGTGTGGGCGACCCACCGGGCCACATTGATTGAGCCTGGCCCACTGTGAATCTCACGACACAACACGCCGGTGGCGCGTCGTCAAGTTCACAGTCGGCTGCCGGGCTGCCACCCAGCTGTTCGCATTGCCGCCTCTACACGGGCAATCAGCGTGCCCTGCCGGTACCTGAGCAACTCGCTACTTACCCGGACAATCACCCAGCCCAAGTCGAGTAAAGCGCTATACCTGTCGATGTCTCGGTCGCGCTGTTTTGCATCGGTCCAGTGTTGAGGACCGTCATACTCGATGCCGACGCGCAGGTCTTCATAGCCCATGTCGATACGCGCAACAAACTCGCCGTATTCATCGCGCACCACCACCTGCGTCTGCGGCTTGGGGAGTCCCGCACCGATCAATGCGAGCCGCGTTCGCGTCTCCTGCGGCGACTCGGCCCCACCGTCGACCAGCGGCAGGATCCGCCGCATCCGCGCGACACCACGCGCGCCGGGATGTCGAGCGATCACCGCCTCGACGTCGACATCTTTGACGTCCGTTGCGTTCGCCAGCGCATCGAGCAACTGCACTGCCATAAGGCGACTGTTTGCGCGGCGGCCGATGTCGAATGCTGTTCGCGCCGCAGACGTTACGGCGATACCGCCAACCTCAGCTACCTCCTCAGTCAGCAATGTTTCAGTGTGCACTTTGATACCGGCCGGCGGACGGCGGTTATCGAAAATCAGCTCTGCATCGAGCGTTGCGTCCACCCACTTCGCGCCCAGTAGAGCAGCGGCCGACACACCCGCCGCAACTCCCCTCCGCCGAGACCAGAGCCACGCCGCCTCCGCGCGCTGACTCGCCGTCAGGATGACGCCGCCGGGCACGTAGACACCCGGATAGATCGGAGCGTGAAGCGAGCGCATTGCCCGCTCAGGCAGCGCCTTGGCGGCCAAGACTTCCTGACCAAGAAATGGCCATTCAATTTCCGTCATGCCCGAATGCTGCCAACGGACACCGACAGTGCCGCGAGTGTGAGCGTCACGACGCGACACGCCGCTAACGTGACGTGTGATTCACACTCGCCGCAAGTAGAGGCTTACAGCCGTTCGATGATGGTGACGTTGGCGGTGCCGCCGCCCTCGCACATCGTCTGCAGGCCGTAGCGGCCCCCGGTGCGCTCGAGTTCGTTGAGCATCGTGGTGAAAAGCTTTGCGCCCGTAGCACCCAACGGGTGACCCAAGGCGATCGCTCCGCCGTTGGGATTGACCTTCTCCGGGTCGGCCTTGATCTCCTTGAGCCAAGCCAGCACCACGGGAGCAAAAGCCTCGTTGATCTCGACGACGTCGATGTCGTCGATGGACAGCCCGGTCTTCTCCAGCGCGTAACGAGTGGCCGGAATCGGTCCGGTGAGCATGAACACCGGGTCGGCGGCGCGGGCGCTGATGTGGTGAATGCGGGCCCGCGGCGTCAGATTGTGGTCCTTCACCGCCTGCTCTGAGGCGAGCAGCACCGCGCTTGCGCCATCGGAGATCTGGCTGGCCATCGCGGCGGTCAGACGACCCCCTTCGACCAGCGGCTTGAGGCTGGCCAGCTTTTCCGGCGACGATTCACGCGGACCCTCGTCGACCCGGAACGCGCCGTGTTCGGTTTCCACAGCGATGATTTCGTTGTCGAAGTGGCCGCCGCGGATCGCACCGAAGGCGCGCTCGTGGCTCGTCAGCGCGTACTGCTCCATCTCCTCGCGAGACAGGTTCCACTTCTCGGCGATCAACTCCGAGCCGCGGAATTGCGAGATCTCCTGGTCGCCGTAGCGGTGCAGCCACTGCTTGGATTCGTTCGTGGGCGAGGTGAAGCCGAACTGCTCGCCGACAGTCATCGCCGACGAGATCGGGATCTGGCTCATGTTCTGCACTCCGCCCGCGACGATCACGTCCGCGGTGCCTGCCATAATGGCCTGTGCGCCAAAGGAAATGGCCTGCTGGCTCGATCCGCACTGCCGGTCGACCGTGACGCCGGGGACCTCCTCGGGATAGCCCGCCGCCAACCAGGAAAGCCGCGCGATGTTGCCGGCCTGAGCGCCGATCGCGTCGACACAGCCGGCGATCACGTCGTCGACGGCGACGGGGTCGATGTCCACTCGGTCGAGCAGTCCACGCCACCCGAGCGCGCCCAGGTCGACGGGATGCACACCCGCCAGCGACCCATTGCGCTTGCCCACTGCGGTGCGTACGGCATCGATGACGTAAGCCTCATTTTTTGGAGCCATGCTTCAACTTCCTTCTTTGGTAATGCCACCTAGGACGATCGCGAGATACTGCTGACCCACCTGTTGCGCGGTGAGCGGTCCGCCGGGCTGATACCAGCGGACCGACACCCAGGTGGTGTCGCGGATGAACCGATAGACCAGGTCGACGTCCAGGTCCGGTCGTAGATAACCCTCTTCGATGCCCTGATGTAGTACGTCGACCCACATCTTGCGCTGCTGCTTGTTCAGGTCTTCCAGGTAGGAGAAGCGCGGCTGGGGCAACAACCGCTTGGCCTCGTCCTGGTAGATGACGACCTGGGCGTGCCGATGCTCGATGGCGTCGAACGACGCCATGAACAGACCCTTGAGGCGATCGAGCGGATTCGGTTCCGTGTCAATGATTTCCTGATACCGGGTGAACAACCAGTCCATGAAACTCTTCAGGACCTCGTCGACCATTTCTTCTTTGGACGCGAAGTGGTGATACAGGCTGCCGGACAGGATACCGGCGCTGTCAGCGATGTCGCGCACAGTGGTGGCGCGCAAGCCGCGTTCAGCAAACATCGTCGCGGCGAGTTCCAACAACTCGTCGCGCCGGCTGTTCGTGTGCTCGCTCATGGGTGCTGACTCGACACCGAAATCACCTCTCCAGTCAGGTAACTGGAGTAATCGCTGGCTAGGAACGCGATCGTCGACGCCACTTCCCAAGGCTCGGCTGCGCGACCGAATGCCTCTCCGGCGGACAACTGGTCGAGCAGTTCGGTCGAACTGGTCTTGTCGAGAAATTTGTGCCGCGCGATGCTCGGCGACACCGCGTTGATCCGCACCCCGTACTCGACGGCTTCGATTGCGCTGCATCGAGTCAGCGCCATCACGCCCGCCTTGGCCGCGGCATAGTGCGACTGCGAGTGTTGCGCGCGCCAGCCCAGCACGCTGGCGTTGTTGACGATGACTCCGCCGTGGCCCGCGTCGCGGAAGTACCGCAACGCCGCCCGGGTGCTGCGCAGCACCGAGGTGAGGGTGACGTTGAGGACGCGGTCCCACTCCTCGTCGGTCATGTCGACCACCGGAGTCTGGCCGCCGAGGCCGGCGTTGTTGACCAAGACGTCGAGGCGACCTAATCGCGCGGTGGTCGACGAGATCAAAGCGTCGACCTGTGCGGTGGAGGTGACGTCGCAGACCACGCTTTCCACCCGACCGAGACCCAGCGAGATCAGCTCGTCGCGGGTCTCGCCGAGCCGCCGTTCGTGGTGGTCGGAGACGACGACGTCGGCGCCCTCGGCCAGGGCCCGCTTGGCGGTGGCCGAGCCGATGCCGGTGCCCGCCGCGGCCGTGACGACTACGACCTTGCCATCCAGAAGCCCGTGTCCGGCAACTTCTTTCGGCGCAACGGCTAGCGTCATCGAGCCTCCCGGGGTAGGCCGAGCACACGCTCGGCGATGATGTTGCGTTGGATCTCGTTCGATCCGCCGTAGATGGTGTCGGCGCGGGAGAACAGATACAACCGCTGCCATTCGTCGAACTCGCCGCCCGGCAACGCCAGGCCGGCCTTGCCCTGGACGTCCATCGCGATCTCGCCGAGCTCGCGATGCCAGTTGGCCCACAACAACTTCGACACGGAATCTTGACCGGGCTGCTCAGAATCCATCGTCGCCAGCGCGTAGGACCGCATCGCGCGTAGACCGGCCCAGGAACGGGTCAATCGCTCGCGGATCAACGGATCATCAGCCGCGCCAGTTTGTTTGGCGAGATCGACGAGTGAGCTGAGTTCACGGGCGTAGACGATCTGCTGACCAAGCGTCGATACGCCCCGCTCGAAGGTCAGCGTGCCCATCGCCACCCGCCAGCCGTCGCCCGGCTCACCGACCACCAGATCGGCGTCGGTGCGCGCGTCGTCGAAGAACACCTCGTTGAATTCGGAATCGCCGGTCAACTGGATGATCGGACGGATGTCCACCCCGGGCTGATCGAGCGGCACCAGCAGATACGACAGCCCGGCATGCCGCTTCGAGCCCTTCTCGGTGCGGGCCACCACGAAGCACCACTGCGCCCAATGCGCCAGCGACGTCCACACCTTCTGCCCGTTGATCACCCACTGGTCGCCGTCGAGCACCGCGGTGGTGGCGACGTTGGCCAGGTCGCTGCCGGCACCCGGCTCGGAATAGCCCTGCGACCACAACTCGGTCACGTCGAGAATTCGCGGCAGGAAGCGCCGTTGTTGCTCAGGGGTGCCGTAGGCGATCAGCGTCGGTCCCAGCAGTTCCTCGCCCAAGTGGTTGACCTTGGCGGGCGCATTTGCGATCGCGTATTCCTCGTAGAACGCCACCCGATGTGCCACCGACAGGCCACGACCGCCATGCTCGACGGGCCAGCCCAGACAGGTCAGTCCGGCCTTGGCGAGATGCTGGTTCCACACCCGCCGCTCTTCGAACGCCTCGTGCTCGCGACCCGGTCCGCCGAGGCCCTTGAGGGCGGCGAACTCACCCACCAGGTTTTCGGCCAGCCAGTCGCGCACCTCGGCCCGGAACTCCTCGACGCCTTGCACCCTAGTAGGCTAACCTACCAAGCACTTGCTTTGTTAGCCCGGCGCTAGCACACAGCACCGAGGAGTTCGATGTCGAGCCATCCGCAGACCATTCCTGCGGCGTTGGACCACATCGCGCGCGAACTCCCCGACCACGTTGCTGTGGTCACCGAGGACCGCACGCTCACTTTCGACGAGTTGCGCGACGAGGTGCGCGGCGCCGCGGCGGCGATGACGGGCCTTGGCGTGAACCCGGGCGACCGGGTGGCGATCTGGTCGCCGAACACCTGGCACTGGGTCGTGGCCTGCCTTGCGACGCACTACGCCGGCGCCGTCGTGGTGCCGCTCAATACCCGCTACACCGCCGCCGAGGCCTCAGACATCCTGGCCCGCACCGGCGCTCCGCTGCTGTTCGCGACGGGACGGTTCCTCGGGGCCGATCGGGTCGCAGACCTCGACCGCACGGCGCTGCCGGATCTGCGGCACATCGTGCGAATCCCCGTCGATGCCGACGACGGGACGTGGGACGAGTTCATGCAACACGGTGTCGACCTCACGGCGGCCGATGCCCGAGCCGCGGCCGTGCGGCCCGACGACCTGTCCGACATCCTGTTCACCTCCGGGACCACCGGCCGCAGCAAGGGAGTGCTGTGCGCGCACCGGCAGTCACTGGCCGGGTCGGCGTCGTGGGCGGCCTGCGGCAAGATCACCAGCGACGACCGCTACCTGTGCATCAACCCGTTCTTCCACAACTTCGGCTACAAGGCCGGAATCCTGGCGTGTCTGCAGACCGGCGCCACCCTGATTCCCCAGCTGACCTTCGACGCCGAGCAGGCGCTGCGGGCCGTCGCCGAACACCGGATCACCGTGCTGCCGGGGCCGCCGACGATCTACCAGACGTTGCTCGACCATCCGACTCGCCGCGACTACGACTTGAGCTCACTGCGGTTCGCCGTCACCGGCGCGGCGACCGTGCCGGTCGTGCTGATCGAGCGGATGCAGAGCGAACTCGATTTCGATATCGTGCTGACCGCCTACGGTCTGACCGAATCGAACGGCATGGGCACCATGTGCCGCGCGGACGACGATGCGGTCACGGTGGCCACCACCTGCGGACGCCCGATCGCGGAATTCGAGCTGCGCATCGGTGACTCGGGAGAGGTTTTGCTCCGCGGGCCTAACGTGATGATCGGCTACCTCGACGATCCGGATGCCACCGCGGCGGCCATCGACGCCGACGGCTGGCTGCACACCGGTGATGTCGGAAAGCTCGATGCCGCAGGCAATCTGCAGATCACCGACCGGCTCAAGGACATGTACATCTGCGGTGGATTCAACGTCTACCCTGCCGAGATCGAGCAGGTGCTGGCCCGCCTCGACGGCGTGCTGGACTGCGCGGTGATCGGCGTGCCCGACGAGCGACTCGGCGAAGTGGGCAGGGCCTACCTGGTGACGCGGCCCGACTCCGGGCTCGACGAGAAGTCGGTGATCGCTTACACGCGTGAGTATCTGGCGAACTTCAAAGCCCCACGTTCGGTGAGGTTTGTCGACACGCTGCCCCGCAACGCGGGCGGCAAGGTGGTCAAACCGCTATTGCGAGAGATGGCGTAATGGATCTGCAATTCGATGACGAGACGCTGGAGTTCCAGCGCGAGGTGCGCGAGTTTCTCGCGTCGCACCGGGATGCGTTTCCCACGCGCTCCTATGACACGGCTGAAGGTTTCGACCAGCATCGCCGTTGGGACAAGGTACTTTTCGATGCCGGACTGTCGGTCATCACCTGGCCCGAAAAGTACGGCGGCCGCGATGCCAGCCTGCTGCAGTGGGTGGTCTACGAGGAGGAATACTTCCGCGCCGGGGCGCCCGGACGGGCCAGCGCCAACGGCACGTCGATGCTGGCTCCGACGCTGTTTTCGCATGGCACCGACGAGCAGCTCGACCGGATCCTGCCGAAGATGGCCAGCGGCGAGGAGATCTGGGCGCAGGCCTGGTCGGAGCCGGAGTCCGGTAGCGACCTCGCTTCGCTGCGCTCGACGGCGAGCCGCACCGACGGTGGCTGGCTGCTCAACGGCCAGAAGATCTGGAGTTCGCGAGCGCCGTTCGGCGACAGGGCGTTTGGACTTTTCCGTTCCGACGCCGAGGCGCAGCGGCACAGCGGCCTGACCTACTTCATGTTCGACTTGCAGGCCGACGGCATCACGGTCCGTCCGATCGCCCAACTCGGTGGCGATACCGGGTTCGGGGAGATCTTCCTCGACGACGTGTTCGTGCCGGACAACGACGTGATCGGTGCGGTCAACGACGGCTGGCGAGCCGCGATGAGCACCTCAAGCAACGAGCGCGGCATGTCGCTGCGCAGCCCCGCGCGGTTCCTGGCCTCCGCCGAACGGCTCGCCCAGGCATGGAAAGAAAGCGGCGACAACGCGTTCGGAGACCAGGTCGCGGACTCCTGGATCAAGGCGCAGGCCTATCGCCTGCACACCTTCGGCACGGTCACCCGGCTGGCCGGCGGCGGCGAACTGGGCGCCGAGTCGTCGGTGACAAAGGTCTTCTGGTCAGATCTCGACGTGGCGATCCATCAGACCGCGTTGGAGATCCGCGGCGCGGACGGCGAGCTGGCCGACGGCTGGACCGACGGTCTGCTGTTCGCGCTCGGCGGCCCGATCTACGCCGGCACCAACGAGATTCAGCGCAATATCATCGCCGAGCGGCTGCTGGGCTTGCCCCGAGAGAAGTCGAAATGAAATTTGAGCTCGACGAACAGCAGCGTGACTTCGCCGCCAGCATCGACGCGGCACTGGCGGCGGCGGATGTTCCGCACGCGGTCCGCGCTTGGGCCGACGGTGACACCGCGCCCGGCCGCAAAGTCTGGGCGCGTCTAGCCGACCTCGGCGTCACCGCGCTGGCGGTGCCGGAACGCTTCGACGGCATCGAGGCACACCCCGTCGACCTGGTCTTGGCGCTGGAACGACTCGGGCGCTGGGGGGTGCCTGGCCCGGTGACTGAATCCATCGCGGTGGCACCGGTTTTGCTGGTCGATGACGAACGCTGCGCCGCACTGGCATCCGGGGAATTGATCGCGACCGTCGCGCTCCCGCCACGTGCGCCGCGTGCCGTCGACGCCGACAGTGCGGGCCTGACATTGCTGGCCGACCTGGACGGGACGGTCAGCGAAGCCAACGCCGGTGCGCAGCACGAATCGGTGGACCCCAGCCGAAAGCTGTTCGACGTCGACCCCACCGGAGCTCAATGGCGGGCGGATGTGCAGCGAGCCTTTGAATTCGGCGCGCTCGCTACCGCCGCCCAGCTAGTGGGCGCCGGGCAGGCGTTGTTGGAGGCCGCAGTGGACTACGCGAAGCAGCGCACCCAGTTCGGCCGGGCGATCGGGTCGTATCAGGCGATCAAACACAAGCTGGCCGACGTGCACATCGCGCTCGAATTAGCTCGTCCGCTGGTATACGGTGCGGCGCTGTCGCTGGCCGATTCGTCGCACGACACCGCGCGAGATGTCAGCGCCGCCAAGGCTTCCGCCTCGGATGCCGCGCTGCTGGCCGCGCGCTCGGCATTGCAGACCCACGGCGCGATCGGTTTCACCGCCGAGCACGATCTGTCGCTGTGGCTGCTGCGGGTCCAGGCGCTTCGGCCGGCGTGGGGTGACCCGGCGGCCCATCGGCGACGGGTTCTGGAGGCACTGTGAGTTCGGACGAACGGGAACTGCTGCGCGACACCGTCGCGGCGCTGGTGACCAAGCATGCCTCCCCTGGTGCCGTCCGCGAGGCCATGGAATCCGAACGCGGCTACGACGATGCGCTGTGGCGGCTGCTGTGCGAGCAGGTCGGCGCGGCCGCGCTCGTCGTACCCGAGGAGTTCGGCGGCGCCGGGGGAACTCTTGGTGACGCGGCCGTCGTCGTCGAGGAACTCGGCCGGAATCTGGTGCCCAGCCCGTTGCTCGGTACCACGTTGGCCGAGCTCGCTCTGCTGGCCGCCGGCGCGCCCGACGAAGAGACGCTTGGGTCGCTGGCCGAGGGCGCCGCGATCGGTGCGGTGGTGTTCGACCGGGACTATGTGGTCAACGGCGACGTCGCCGACGTCGTGGTCGAGGCGCGCGACGGGACGCTCGACCGGTGGACGGAATTCGACGTCGAGATCATCACCCCGATGGATCCGACCCGTCGGCTGGCACGCCTAACCGCGAAGAGCACGGCGCCGCTCGGGGCAGATCCGGGCCTGGCCGACAGCGCCGCGATCCTGCTGGCCGCCGAGCAGATCGGTGCGGCCGCTCGCTGCCTGGAACTGACGGTCGACTACACCAAGGAGCGGCAGCAGTTCGGCCGGGCGATCGGCAGCTTTCAAGCGCTCAAGCACCGGATGGCGGACCTCTATGTCTTGGTACAGTCGGCCCGCGCGGTGGTGAAGGAGGCCGCCGACGACCCGTCGCCGACCACCGCTTCGCTGGCGCGGGTCGCGGCCAGCGAGGCATTCAGCACCGTGGCCGCTGAGGGCATCCAGTTGCACGGCGGGATCGCGATCACCTGGGAACACGACATGCAGCTGTACTTCAAACGCGCACATGGTAGTTCGCAGCTGCTGGGTCCGCCGAGCGATCACCTGCGCCGGCTCGAATCCGAAGTGTTCTAGCGTCCGGCGACGATGCAGAGGGCGGAGCCTCCCAGCCGCGAAGCGGCGAGGAGGAGGCGCAGCCCGATGAGGAGGAACCGGCCTGCTTTAACGTTATCGGTATGACCGATGGGGTCGCGTTGCGCGCCGGGGTGCCGCCGTTCTACGTGATGGACGTGTGGCTGGCCGCTGCCGACCGGCAGCGCAGCCACGGCGATCTGGTGAACTTGTCGGCGGGTCAGCCGAGCGCCGGCGCGCCGGAGCCGGTGCGCGCCGCTGCTGTCGACGCACTGAACCGCAACCAGCTCGGTTACACCGTCGCTCTCGGTATCCCGGAGCTGCGGGCGGAGATCGCGGCGGCGTATCTGGACAGGTACGGCCTACAGGTCGGCGCCGACGACGTGGTGATCACGACGGGATCGTCCGGCGGGTTCCTGCTGGCCTTCCTGTCGTGTTTCGATGTCGGCGATCGAGTGGCGGTCAGCAGCCCGGGCTATCCCTGCTATCGAAACATCCTGTCGGCCTTGGGGTGCGAGGTCGTGGTGATCGAATGCGGTCCCGAGACTCGTTTCCAACCGACCGCCGCCATGCTCGCCGATCTCGACGTCAAGGGTGTCGTGGTGGCCAGCCCGGCCAACCCGACCGGCACGGTGATCCCTCCCGAGGAGCTCGCGGCGATCGCGGCCTGGTGCGACGAGTCCGGTGTGCGGTTGATCAGTGACGAGGTCTACCACGGATTGGTCTACGAGGGCGCCCCGCAGACCAGCTGCGCGTGGGCGACATCGCGAAATGCGTTCGTGGTCAACAGTTTCTCGAAATACTTCGCGATGACGGGGTGGCGGCTCGGCTGGCTGCTGGTACCTGCCGAACTGCGTCGTGCGGTGGACCGCCTGACCGGAAACTTCACCATCTGCCCGCCCGTGCTGTCACAGCACGCCGCCGTCAAAGCGTTCACTCCGGAGTCGATCCGAGAAGCCGACGGGCACCTGCGCCAGTATTCGGCCAATCGCGGGATGTTGCTCGACGGCCTGCGGCAGATCGGTATCGATCGCCTCGCGCCAACCGACGGTGCGTTCTACGTCTACGCCGAAGTCTCCGATTTCACCGACGACTCTTTCGGGTTCTGCTCGAAGTTGTTGGCCGACACGGGCGTAGCGATCGCGCCCGGGATCGACTTCGATCCACAGCGGGGAAGTTCCTACGTCCGGCTGTCCTTCGCCGGGCCGATTGGCGACATCGAGGAAGCGCTACGCCGAATTGGTGCCTGGCTACCTCGCCGCTAATTCGGTGATGCGGGCTTCGAGTACCGCGCGATCGCCGGTGTCCGCCACGTTGATGCCGAAGCGGTCGCGCAAGGCGTCGACCGCCGCCGCGGCGTTGGGCAAGTCGATCTTCTCCGTGCCGCTTCTGCCGTGCACGGCGATCTGAGCGGCCGACAGGTTGACGCGTCCATCGGTGGTGACCAGTGAGGCCATCACGTTGGTGACGAAATGCGAATCGGGATGGGTCGACACGTACCAACTGCCCACCAGCAGATCGATCGGAGGTGCTGTCCTGGTGGCAAATTCGTACAGCGACTGCCATTCACCGCGGATCTCGGCCTGCAGCACGAGGGTGTCGCCGCGACTCTGCAGCCGGTAGGGCTCGTGGGTGGTCTGCTGGATGGTGCCGGTCTCCAGCCGAAGCGGTGACGTCGGCGTCTGGCCGCCGAACCCGACGTCGACCAGGAACAGCTGGGGTGCACCGGGCGGGGCCACCCCGAGCAGAGTGTGGGTCTGCGGCGGCACCGGAGAACCGGACTCCTGCATCCACACCACCCGCGCGGCGAAACGGCGCACCCCGTAACCCAACTCCTGCAGGACGTAACCCATCAGGCCGTTTTGTTCATAGCAGTAACCGCCGCGGCGGCGGCGCACCAGCTTGTCGACCAACGCCTCGGGGCCCAGATCGTCGACCGGCACACCCAGCAGCGGATCGAGGTTTTCGAACGCGATGGCGCCGGTGTGCGCCGTGATCAAGTCCTGCAGGACGTCAATGGTCGGGGCGGCCGTGCCGAAGTAGCCGATCCGTTCGAAGTATTCGGCCAGATCCAGCGTCATGGGGCCATTGTGGACCAATGGCCGCACGGTCACGCGACGCGGGCCTCGACAAGGCTCAACGGTGAGGCGGTGGGCACCAGACGGATCATCTCGAAACCCGCCTGGCTGAGCAGCTTTCGGTATTCGGTGGCCGTGCGTTCGCGAGCCGCCAGGTTCAGCAGCATCTCCAAGTCGGCCCATTTGCCGGGGAAGTCACGATCGTGGTCGGGAATCACCAATTCCACCAGCAGGACGGTTGTCTGAGGGCCGGCGACTGCCCGAACGTTGCGCAAAATCTGCACCGCTTTGTCGTCGGGCCAGTCGTGCATGATGTTCTTTAGCACGTAGGCGTCGCCGCCAGCCGGGATCCCTTCGAAGAAGGATCCTTGTTCGATCCGAATTCGGTCGGCCAATCTGGTGTAGCACAGAATCTTCGAGACGGTGGCTACGACCGTCGGTAGGTCGTAGAGGACGCCGTGGATCCCCGGCGTCGCGGCCAAGATGTTGGCCAGCAGCAGGCCGTGCCCTCCGCCGACGTCGACAACCGTTGCGTACGAGCTGAAGTCGTAGGCGGCCACCACCGCCGCGTCGGTCAGCGCGGAGATACTGGACATCGTCTGGTTGAAGAGTTCGGCGTGCCGCAGGTCCTCGGCGAAATAGTCGAAGCTTCCCTTTCCGTGTAACGCGGGAACGACGGAGCGGCCGGTTCGGATGGCCTCGATGAGCATGGTCCAACGCTCGCGTTGCTCGCGGGAGCCGTAGAATTCGGCAGCCGGTTTCATCGATACCTGGGCGTCCGAACATAGCGTCCGGGCAAGCGAATTGAGCTCGTAGCGCCCGTCTTGGCGTCGATGGAATACCCCGCGGCCGATCAGCGCCCGCAGCAGTCGGCTCAACGCGTCGGCGTCCGCGCCCACCCGGGGGGCCAACTCTTCGATGGTCAGCGGTCCGGCGGCCAGTGCGTCCGCGACACCGAGTTCCGCGGCGACCGTGATTGCCTGCGACAGCCACGTGGCGACGATCATCTCCATCATCGCCGCGGGCGCGGGCAGCAAGCGTTGATTGATTCGATACAGATGATGGCGGATACGCTCGACGAGCCGCGCGGCGGCCACCGGCGGCACCCGCGCCGTCACCGTACCTCCATCGGTGCCGTGACCATCTGCGGCGCGATACCGCGGTGACTGGTCCAACCGAGGAAACGGGTCAGCGCCCAGGTCACCGCACGGTCCGGAACCAGCGACACGGGTCGCAGCGCAGCCTCGCTACGCGATACCTGTTGGGTGGTCACCCACGACACCGCCTTCACCCGGCGGCGGCGGGTGTTTTCATACCGACGCAGGGCGCTGACGACGTCAGTCGATTCCGATAACGCCCTGCGCAGCACCATGGCGTCCAGCAGCGCCTGGTTGGTGCCCTGCGCCAGCGTGGGCGGCATCGTGTGCGCGGCGTCCCCGAGCAACGTCACCCTGCCGATGCCGGCGTCGGGAACCGGATGACGGAAGTGCGGAAACGGTGACGCAGCCAGATCCTCATCGGTCAACCTCGCGAGCACCTCGTCGACCAGATCGGACCATCCGGCGAAGTGCCGACGAATCATGGCGATCGGCCGCGGTGGCCTGGAAAACCCTGGCGCCCAGGGCAAGTCGAACCACCACTGCATCTGGGTTTCACCAGCCGGCCAGAGGCCGAGGTTTCCATGCGCACCGATCATCATCCGCGCGACGTGAGGTTCGGCGATGCGGGGCAGCGTGATCAGCCCCTGCCAACTGCACCAGCCCGTCGGCCTGGCGGGCGGCGCACCGACGGTTTCGCGGACGAGGGAGTGCAGGCCGTCCGCGCCGATGAGCACGTCGCCGCTGACCGTGCTGCCGTCTTGGAGATCGACGCGCACCTCGTCGCCGGCGTGGCTGACCGCGATGGCGCGGGACCGGCATCGGACGCGACCGACAGGAAAGCCGGTGAGCAACCGTTCCAGCAGGATTCGGCGCGGAACCATGCGGATCGGCGCCCCGAGCCGACTCACCATGGTGTCTAGATCAACGGTGGCCAGCGGGCGCCCCGACGCCGTCGTCACGCGTACCGCAGAGAGCGGTTGGCCCGCACCTACCATGTCGACACCCAACTGGTCGAGGACCGTCGCGCCATTGGACCAGATGGTGACCGCGCCGCCACCTGCGGTGATGTCCGGCCGCTGGTCGAAGATCGTGACCTCGTGTCCGTCGCGCAGCAAAGCGCGCGCGGTGGCGATGCCGCTCACGCCCGCACCGACGACAAGGATTCGCAGCGGACCCATGACTGCTAACACGTGGCGGCCGGGCGAAAAGTTCAGCGGGTTAGCATCCGCAGATGGGTCTGCAGATTTCCGAGCACGAGCGCATCGCGCTGGCCGACCTCGCCCGGTTCCCGCTGATGGCCGCACTTACTGGCCGCAGGTCGCGCCGATTCCCGGTCGGCGGACGGATACCCGACGGCGCGCTCGCATATACCAGTCGACGGGCCGTTCAGCCGTTGTCGGAAGTCGAACGGGCTCTGCTGATTTCGGTGACTGGCGGGGTGACGGGATGGAATTTCGGGATCACGCATCATCCGGGTTACGCGCCCTCGTTCCCCAATTACTCCGGAAGCGCGACGGGCCGGACCTTTCCCTCGGCGGCCGGATTCCACACCAGTCAACTGTTCTTCACCGACGACACCGGCACCTACCTGCTGCCCAGCCGCGACGAGAAGCCGCAGGAGTTCGACACCATCGAAGCGTGGATCAGCCACACCGCGGATTCCTATGTGCGGATCTCGGACACCCGTCTCGAGTTGCCCCGCGAGGAGCCGTACATGGAGGGCCACAACATTTGGATCGGCAATCATCCGGGCAGCCTGTTGGCCTTCCCGGCGGCGGATCTCGCCGAGCACCTGATGGAAAACCTGTGGTTCTTCGCGGCCAACGGATACCCCGTCACCGACGACATCAACGGCCGCAAAATCCCCGGTCTGGAACGGTTTTCGTCGCTGTCTCATGCTGACGACCCGCTGCCGCTGTCGTTCGTCGAGCAGTACACGATCACCGAGGCCAGCGCCGAGCTCGCGATAGCCACCAACAACGGGGTGCTTGCGCTGCAGGCGATGGGTCTTGGCGGCTGGACTTACGACGGCCTGGACCGGCTGTCGGTGCTGGGCGGCTCCGGCGATCCGCGCGCACCGGGCCTGGGTTTCGTCGCCGATTCGGACGACCGCTGGCCGTTTCCCAACGCTACCGGGCTGCCCGGATATTTCGAGACGCTCAGCCCGCCGCACGTGCCGTCGATCGCTGCCGGGGTGGAGAAGCTGGTCGCCCGAAAGTTCGCCCCCGGCGGGCCATTTCACCCCGAAACCCCGGGGCCGTGGTCCGACTCGGTCAAGGTGCGCGGCTCGGCGCTGCCGCCGGACGGCATCCAGGAGATGGTGACCGTCGAGGCGTCGTACATCTACGACACGTTCGGCAAGCTGCCCGGCACCATGCCCACCGTGCACGTTCTGATGTATCTGCAGGCGCAGCACCTCGACACCGACTTCTACGACGAATTATTCGGCCCGGGCGCCTATTTGCCTACGCACGCCGAACATCACCACCGGTGGCACTGACCCTAGTGCCGAATCGCGCGCCGACCGGCGCGAAGCTGTCCGGGTCGGCGACTTCCCAGTCGTCGCGCCAGCTCGGGGGTGCGTGGTTGAGCAGTTCACCGGGCTCGAGCCATTCGTAAAGCTCAGCGTACGAGCGCTGTTCGGTCGGCGAGACCCGCTTGCGGAGCATGTGCGGGTTGAGCATCGACGGGTCGGAGACACCCATCGAAGCCATCATGCGCATCGCCTGCGCGACAGTCGCGCGCTGGTAGTTGTACACCCGCTCGCTCTTGTCGGCGACGTCAAGGGCACGTGCCCGACGGGGATCTTGGGTGGCGACACCGACCGGACAGTGATTGGTGTGGCAGCGCTGCGACTGGATACATCCGGTCGCCATCATCATCGATCGGGCCGAATTGGTGTAATCCGCACCCTGAATCAACCGCTTGATGATGTCGTTGCCGGAGGCGACCTTGCCGCCGGCCCCGATGCGGATCCGATCTCGGAGACCGGTTCCCACCAACGCGTTGTGCACGATCATCAAGCCGTCGGTCAGTGGCAGCCCGACGTTGTCTTCGTATTCCAGGGGTGCGGCGGCGGTGCCGCCTTCGGCGCCGTCGACGATGACGAAGTCCGGCGTTATTCCTTCGGCCAGCATGGCCTTGCAGGTGGCGAGGACGTCGATCCGCGATCCGACGCAGAGCTTGAAGCCGATCGGCTTTCCGTCGGTTAATTTGCGAAGCCGCGCCACGAAACGAATCAGCTCGCGCGGGGTGTCAAACGCCGAATGCGCGGCCGGGCTGACGCATTTCTGCCCTACCGGCACACCGCGATAGCTGGCGATCTCCTCGGTGACCTTGGCGGCCGGCAGCACCCCGCCGATACCGGGCTTAGCGCCCTGGCTCAGCTTGATCGACACGCACTTCACCAGCGGGTGAGCTGCCTTGGCCTGAAACATGTCTGGGTCGAAAGTGCCGTCTTGAGTGCGGGCGCCGAAGTAGCCGGAGCCGATCTCCCAGATGACGTCCGCACCGCCGAGGTGATAAGGCGTCAAGCCGCCTTCGCCGGTGTCGTGGGCGAATCCGCCCTTGCGTGCGCCGTTGTTGAGCGCGCGCAGCGCATTACCGGACAGCGCACCGAAACTCATCGCCGAGACGTTCATCAATGCCATGTCGTACGGCTGGGTGCAGTCGGGGCCACCCACGCGCACCCGGAACGGCTCCGTAGGCGGTTCCACTGGCCGCGCCGAATGCACGAGGTATTCGTATCCAGTTTGGTCGATGTCGCGCTCGGTCCCGAAGGCGAGCTCGGCGGCAGTGCCTTTGGCCCGCTCGTAGATCAACGACCGGACGTCGCGATCGAAGGGTCTGCCGTCGAAGTTGCGTTCGATGAAGTACTGCTGCAGTTCGGGCCGCAGCGCCTCCAGCAGGAACCGCATGTGACCCAGGATCGGGTAGTTGCGCAGCACCGAGTGCCGCCGCTGCGCCAGGTCGTAGACGCCGATGGCCGCAACGGCGGCAATCAATGCGGCGGGTATCGCCCATGCCCACGTCACCAGGAATGCGGGGACCAGCAACGCCGCGGCAAGGAGGGTCACCACGGCGACAGTCACAAAACGGAGCAACACGCCCGCCTCTCGCGAAGGAATATTCGTGGCGAAGCGTAGCGGTAGCAAACGAATGCCCGCGACTGTCACGCTGCCGCGTTGTTTCTCGCTGAATCGCGCCCGGGCGTTACGCTCCCGGGGTCTTCACAGCCAGGTGTCCTGGGTGGTGGTGGTCAGAAAGGCTTCCAAGTCGTCACGCCACTGCGCCGGCCGCGTCTTGTCCGGTTCGATGCCGGTGTAATCGCCGCGATAGAACAACAGCGGCCGCGGCTTGATCTTCGGTACCTCGGACAGTGACTGCACCGCGCCGAACACCACGAAGTGATCGCCGCCGTCGTGCACCGAGGCCACCGTGCAGTCGATGTAGGCCAGCGAGTCGTCGATGATCGGTGAGCCGAGATCAGAAGGCCGCCAGTCGATTCCGGCGAACTTATCCGGCTCTTTGGAGCCGAAGCGCGCCGAGACGTGCTGCTGGCTCTCGGTCAGCACGTTGACGCAGAACTTCCCGCTGGCCTCGATGGCTTTCCAGGACCGCGACATCTTGGTCGGGCAGAACAGGACCAGCGGCGGGTCCAGCGACAGCGCCGCGAAGGACTGACACGCGAAGCCGACCGGGACGTCGTCGTGAACGGTGGTGATGATCGTGATCCCGGTGCAGAACTGACCCAGCACGCTGCGAAACGCACGGGCGTCGATCTGCCCGGACATTACTTGAAGCCGACGCTGAAGTCGTGACCCCAGAGGCTGACCGCGGTGCTTTCCCGGGCGATCCAGTCGTCGTCTTCGACTTGCCTTCCCTCGCAGCCGAATTCGACATCGAATCCGCCGGGGGTCTTCATGTAGAAGGACAGCATCAGGTCGTTGACGTGGCGACCGAGCGTGGCCGACATCGGCACCTTGCGCCGCAGTGCCCGGTCCAGGCACAGGCCCACGTCGTCGGCCTCGCCGACCTCGACCATCAAGTGGACGATGCCGCTGGGGGTCTGCCCCGGCATGAAGGCCAAGCTGTGGTGGCGCGGATTGCAGCCCAGGAAGCGCAGCCATGCCGGCGGCCCGTCGGCGGGCCGGCCGACCAGCTGCGGCGGCAGCCGCATCGAGTCGCGCAACTTGAAACCCAGTACGTCGCGATAAAAGTGCAGCGTCTCGACGTCGTCGCGGGTGGTCAGCACGACGTGCCCGAGACCTTGTTCGCCGGTGACGAACGTGTGGCCGTACGGGCTGACGACTCGCCGGTGTTCGAGCGCCGCGCCGTGGAAGACCTCCAGGCCGTTGCCGGACGGATCGCTGAACCTGATCATCTCATCGACCCGGCGATCGGCCAGTTCCGCGGCGGTGGCTTCCTTGTACGGCGTGCCCTCGACGTCGAGCCGGTTGCGAATCTCTTGCAGCCCTTCGGCGTTCGCGCATTCCCAGCCGGCCTCGGATAGCCGGTCGTGTTCACCCGGCACGATCACCAAGCGGGCGGGGAAGTCGTCCATCCGCAGGTATAGCGCACCCTCGATGCTGCCCTTGCCCTCGACCATGCCGAGGACCTTGAGACCGAAGTCGCGCCACGCCTGCATGTCGGTCGCTTCGATGCGCAGATACGCCAGGGAACGAATGCTCATCACTTATCCCAGAAAATCGATGGTCAGCTTGTTGAATTCGTCGAACTTCTCCACCTGCGCCCAGTGTCCACACTGGCCGAAGACGTGAAGCTGCGCACGCGGAATGGTCTTGAGCGCTACCAGCGCACCGTCTAGCGGATTGACGCGGTCCTCACGACCCCAGATCAGCAGCACCGGCTGGCGAAGCTTGTGGACCTCGCGCCACATCATGCCGAGCTCGAAGTCGGCTCCGGCGAACGACATTCCCATCGCGCGGGTCGCCGTCAGCGACTCCGGGGTAGAGGCCAGCTCGAAGCGCTGATCGATCAACTCCGGCGTGATCAGCTTCTGGTTGTAGACCATCACCCGAAGGAAAGCCTCGAGGTTCTCTCGGGTTGGCTCGACCGAGAACTTCCCCAGCCGCTTGACGCCCTCGGTCGGGTCGGGCGCGAAAAGGTTGATGCTGAGCCCGCCCGGGCCCATCAGCACCAGCTTGCCGGCGTTGTCCGGGTAGTCCAGTGCGAACCGGACCGCAGTGCCGCCGCCCAACGAATTGCCTACCAGCGGAACGCGTCCCAGGCCGAGGTGATCGAACAGGCCCTTGAGTGCACGAGCGGCGTAGCGGTTGAACTGCGCGTGCTCGGCACGCTTGTCGGAGAGCCCGTAGCCCGGCTGGTCGACGGCCAGCACGTGGAAACGCTCGGCCAGGACCGGGATGTTGCGGGAAAAGTTCGTCCAGCTAGCCGCGCCCGGCCCCCCGCCGTGCAGCAGCACGACCGTCTGATCGTGGCCGACACCCGCCTCGTGGTAGTGCAGCTTGAGCGGACCGTCGACGTCGACCTCGACGTACCGGGAGGTGGACTCGAAGGTGATTTCGTCAGTTGCCGTCACTGGTTAGACCATGGTGTCGCCGGGCGGCAGCCCGAACGCGTGGTTGCCGTAGATCTGGTAAGCCCGCTCAGGGTCGTTGGCCGCGTGCACCCGGCCGGCATGCGCATCGCGCCAAAACCGCTGCACGGGTGCGTCACTGGCCAAGGCGGTTGCGCCGGACGCCTCGAAGAGCCTGTCGATCGAGGCGATCGAGCGGCCGGTGGCGCGCACCTGGTCGCGACGCGCGCGCGCCCTCAGCTCGAACGGGATTTCCTCGCCGGCGCAGAGCAGTGCGTATTCGTCACTGACGTTGCCGATCAGCTGTCGCCACGCGGCGTCGATATCACTGGCCGCCTCGGCGATTCGGACCTTGGCGAACGGGTCGTCCTTGGCCTTCTCCCCCGCGAACGCCGCACGCACGCGCTTGCCCTGGTGCTCGACATGGGCCTCGTACGCGCCGTAGGCCATCCCGACGATCGGAGCCGAGATTGTCGTGGGATGCATTGTCCCCCATGGCATCTTGTAAACTGGCGCGGTGTTGTTCTCGTAGCCGCCGGCCGTGCCGTCGTTCATCTGCTTGTAGGACAGGAAGCGGTGACGCGGCACGAAGACGTCCTTGACGACGACGGTGTTGCTGCCCGTCCCCTTGAGGCCGACCACATGCCAGACGTCGTCGATGCGGTACTCAGAGCGTGGAATCAGGAAGCTGCCGAAGTCGACCGGCCGGCCGTCCTTGATGACCGGGCCGCCGAGGAAGGCCCAGGTGGCATGGTCGCATCCCGACGACCAGTTCCACGACCCGCTGACCAGGTACCCGCCGTCGACGACGGTCCCCGCACCCATCGGCGCGTAGGAGGATGAGACGCGGACGTTCGTATCGTCACCCCAGACCTCGTCCTGAGCCTGCTGGTCGAACAGCGCGAGGTGCCAGTTGTGCACGCCGATGATCGAACTGACCCAACCGGTGGAGCCGCATGCGCTGGCGATCCGGCGGACCGCCTCGTAGAAGACGGCGGGGTCGGTTTCCAGGCCGCCCCACTGCTTGGGCTGGAGCAGCTTGAAGAAGCCGATCTCCTGGAGTTCGCTCACCGTGGCGTCCGGCAGACGCCGCAGATCCTCGGTCTCCTGAGCCCGCTGCCGAAGTTTGGGCAGCAAGTCGTCGATGCCGTCTAGGACCGACTGGGCGTCACGTTGTTGAATGGACGTCACGGCTTCCTCCAAAGGTGGCGTAATCAGAACCAAGACTAGAACACGTTCCGATTTGTGTCGAGCACTGTATTCCTGCACCTGGTAGCGATGCCTAACCGCATTTCTGTAACCTGTTCTAGTTATCACTGACGGAAGGGGCGGGGCTGTGACGGGCACGATTCCCGACGAACCACTCGGCAGCCACGTGTTGGAGCTCGAGATCGCCGACGTCGTCACCGAAACCGACGACGCGCGATCGCTGGTGTTCCGGGTCCCTGACGGGCCCGGAGTACCTGACGTGCCGGCGGAAAGGCTGCGTTACGCCCCCGGACAGTTCCTGACGCTGCGCGTTCCCAGCGACCGCACTGGCTCGGTGGCGCGCTGCTACTCGCTGAGCAGTTCGCCGTTCGCCGATGAGGCGCTGACCGTCACCGTCAAGCGGGACAAAGACGGCTACGCGTCGAACTGGCTGTGCGACCACGCCCACGCCGGCATGCGGGTGCATGTGCTGG
This sequence comes from Mycobacterium paraterrae, assembly GCF_022430545.2. Classification (NCBI taxonomy): domain Bacteria; kingdom Bacillati; phylum Actinomycetota; class Actinomycetes; order Mycobacteriales; family Mycobacteriaceae; genus Mycobacterium; species Mycobacterium paraterrae. Next base: position 1,235,003 of record NZ_CP092488.2, read on the forward strand.
CCCCGTCGGGAACCTTCGTACCGAAAACCCTCGACGACGACTTCCTCTTGATCGCCGCCGGAAGCGGGATCACGCCGGTGATGTCGATCTGTAAGTCCGCGCTGTCCGAGGGCGGCGGGCAGGTGACCCTGCTGTACGCCAACCGCGACGAGCGATCGGTGATTTTCGGCGACGCGCTGCGTGAGTTGGCCGCCAAGTACCCGGATCGGTTGGCCGTCGTGCACTGGCTGGAGTCGTTGCAGGGACTGCCGTCGGCGAATGCGCTGGCGCAATTGGCCGCGCCGTTCACCGACCGGCAGGCGTTCATCTGCGGTCCGGCCCCGTTCATGGAGGCGACTCGCGAGGCGCTGGAAAGCCTGAAAGTGCCTGCGGCGCAAGTGCATCTCGAGGTATTCAAGTCGCTGGACACCGATCCGTTCGCCGCTGTCAAGATCGAACACGACGACTCCGAGGAAGGCCCAGCCAGCGCGATCGTCGAGTTGGACGGCGAAACACGGACCGTGTCGTGGCCGCGCAAGGCGAAGCTGCTCGACGTACTGCTCGACGCCGGCCTGGATGTCCCGTTTTCCTGCCGCGAGGGGCACTGCGGGGCCTGCGCCACCACGCTGCGCAACGGCAAGGTCAGCTTGGAAGTCAACGACGTCCTCGAACAGCAGGATCTCGACGACGGCCTGATTCTGGCCTGCCAGGCGCACCCCGAGACCGATTCGGTCGAAGTCACCTACGACGAATAGCCGCAGCGTAAGTTCTGCTCAGGCTCAGCGAGAGGACGCACGATGAAGCGGCTGGTCACAGCGCTGGCGGGGGCCGGTGTGATGCTGGCGTTGACGCCATCCGCGATCGCGCCGGCGGCCAGCAACACGGCCACGTCACTGATACCCCTCAATGACGGCAGCCAGCTCGAGACTCGCGCCACGCTCGACTGCCACGCCGCCAACGGCAGCTGTGACTTCACCGTCGCCGCCGGTCGCCGGACCGGCGACGCACTCGACGGATTTCCACACGACTTGTGGTCGCGGCAGAGCACCGACATCCGGTCGATGGACCGCACGCTGTACCTCGACGTGCACGCCACCGCGCAGTACGACCGGGTGTTCAAAGAGGGCGGGGTCGACAACGTCACCACGATCTACATGGGCGAGGGGCCGCTGGAGAAATACCAGACCACCGGCCGGATCGATGCGACCGACTGGCACACCGGGCAGCCGCGCACGAACGTGCCGGTGATCATGTGCACCCACATCCAGGTGGTCTACGGCGGCAACAACATCACATCGCCGAGCACCTGCGCCCAAGCCAAGTTCTCCTAGTTCGTACGCGAAACGGACTCCAGGGCTGTGCTTTTCGAGATTTCACAGCCATGGCTTCTCCCTCGCGGGGCTTCAGAGCTTGTCCGACAACGCCTTCGCGAAGGCATGGGTGTCGCCCGGCCAGCGCGCCGAGACGTAATCCCCGTCGACGACGACGAACGCCGGCCTGGAATCAGTGGCAGTATCGCGGGCCAGGCCAGACGTTTTCGTCCGGTAGTGCGGTGAGCCCTTCTCGACGTGGCGGAAGTCCGCCGGATTCTCGAGCGCGCGAGTGACTTCCGCCTGCACCGACATGTAGCCGGCCGGCTGCCCGGGTTCCTCGCGGTAGGTGCGGTAGTAGTCGCGATCCCAAAAGCGGGTGAGCCTGGTCAGGTTCCACGCGGTGCGTTCCAGCGTCCAGGTGAGGGCGGTGGTGCGCCGGCCGTAGAGCACCGAGCGGCCGGTCGCGGGATCGACGCTGCGGGCCGCCAGCAGCACGCCGTGACAGATCGCGGCAACCTTCAGTCCGCGGGCGAAGGCGTCGACGACCAGGCGGTGCAGGATGTCGCTGTCGATGTAGGAGTGCATCCCGCGGGCGCGGTGTCCGCCGGGCAACAGCAGGCCGTCGACCCCGTCGAGCGTGGCGTCGGACCACCTCGTCGGGTTCTGGTATTCCGGCGAATATTGCATGGTGCGGTAGGCGTCGCGGGCGGCTTTGTTGGCGCGCAGCGCGCGACCTAGGACCGTGATGGCGCCCAGCACCGGCAGCGCCGACCAGGCGTCCAGCCCGCGACCGGTGATCATGATGTCGTCGGCAACTCCCGGTGCACCGCTTTCGGTGGCGAAGACGACGCGATGCCCCTGTGCGCGCAGGACCTGCCAGCTGACCGCGACCTCGGTCGGGTCGAAGTCGCGGTCGGGAATGGGGATGAGCACCGTAGCCATGGTGCGGCTGAGCTTAGCCGCCGATCCCGTTGTCCAGACCGAGATGAGTCCCGAAATACCAAGGGAGGCCGACCAGCTGGACCACGATGACAAGACCCAGCGCGGCGAGCGCGACGATCGGCAGGACGCCGCGAGTTCGAGCGCCGATTCGCGGGACACCGAGTAGCAGGAAAAGCGGGACGAAGGCGAACTCCGTCCACATCAATATGCTTTTCGGCAGCTCGGCCGCTTTGTCGTACCCGGTGACATGACCGTCCGGAAAGCCAGTCAGGGCCAGATCCACGGTCGCCTGCAGGCCGAACCAAAGCGCGAGGAGCACGCCCACGACGCAGGCTGCAAGCCCGACGACCTTCATCGACTCAGCGTGGTAAGCCCAGCAGGCGTTCGGCGGCGAGGGTCAGCAGGATCTGCTCGGTGCCACCCGCGATCGTCAGGCAGCGGGTGTTGAGGAAGTCTTTGACGATCTTGTCCGCGACGATTCCGGATCCCTCGGACAGCTCCATCCGATATTCGGCCAGCGCCTGCCGGTACCGCACACCGATCAGTTTGCGCACGCTCGATTGCGCACCGGGGTCTTTGCCACCCACCGCCAGTTGAGCGATGCGCTGATCGAGCAGCGAGCCGACCTGCGCGGTGATGATCAGCTGGGCTAGTTGATCCTGTTGCGCCGCATCGAGATTCGCCTTCGCCGCCTCGGCCAGCAGCTGTTCCATCGGATTGCCGAGCGCGGTACCCGCGGCCATGGCGACGCGTTCGTTGGCCAGCGTGGTGCGGGCCAGCCGCCAGCCGTCGTTGACGGCGCCGACCACCATCTCGTCGGGAACGAACACGTTGTCCAGGAACACCTCGTTGAACAGCGCGTCGCCGGTGATCTCACGCAGCGGGCGGATCAGGATGCCAGGCGAACTCATGTCGATCAGGAAGTAGGTGATGCCCTTGTGTTTCGGGGCGTCGGGATCGGTGCGGGCCAGGCACACACCCCACTGCGCCTTGTGCGCCGACGACGTCCAGACCTTCTGTCCGGTCAACTCCCAGCCGCCGTCGGCCCGGACCGCTTTGGTGCGAAGCGACGCCAGGTCCGATCCTGCGCCGGGCTCGGAAAACAGCTGGCACCAGAAGATTTCACCGCTCAGAGTGCCCGGTACGAACCGCTCGACCTGCTCGGGCGTGCCGTGCTCGAGAATCGTCGGCGCCGCCCACCAGCCGATCACCAGGTCCGGCCGCGTGACGTCGGCCGAGGCCATCTCCTGGTCGATCAGCAGTTGCTCGGCCGGGCCGGCGCCGCGTCCGTACGGCGCCGGCCAGTGCGGCGCCAGCAAGCCAACCTCGGCAAGCTTGGCTTGGCGCTCGTCCTCGGCCAGCGCGGCGACTCCGGCAACGGCGTCCGCGATCTCGGGCCGCACGTGGTCGACCTCGCTGAGGTCGATGCTGAGATCGCGGCGGACGCCGTCCTGGGTCAGCTCCGCGGTCCGGCGCAGCCAGCGGGCGGGACCGCCGAGGAACTGCCCGATCCCGTAGGCCCGGCGGAGGTAGAGATGCGCGTCGTGCTCCCACGTGATCCCGATGCCGCCGAGCACCTGAATGCAGTCTTTGGTGGTGGCCTTGACCGCATCGATGGCGACACCGGTGGCGATGGCCGCAGCGATGGACAGCTGCCGCGGGTCACCGTCTTCGGCTGCCCGGGCCGCGTCGGCGGCGGCGACCGCCACCTGCTCGGTGCGGCAAAGCATTTCGGCGCACAGATGCTTGATCGCCTGGAAGCTGCCGATCGGCTTGCCGAATTGCTCGCGCACCTTCGCATAGGCGACGGCGGTGTCCAACGCCCACCGGGTGACGCCGGCGGCCTCCGCGGACAGCAGCGTCGCGGTGAGATCGGTCACCCACCCCCCCGGGGCATCGATGACGCGGGCCGCCGCCGACGTGAGCACTACGCGGGCTAGTGGCCGGGAGAAGTCGGTGGCCGTCAACGGCTCGACCGAGACGCCCGCCGACACGCCATCGACCAGTAGCCAGGAGTCACCTGCGGGCAGCAGGATCAGACCGTCGTCGACGCCACCGAGCACCCACGGCAGCGTTCCCGAGACCTGCGACGTGGTCTGGTCGAACTCGACGTCACCGTCGAACGCAAGCCCGGCGGTGCGTTCACCGGCCGCCAGCGCCGCACGCAGTTGCGGATCACCTACGACGAGCGTGGCCAACGCCGTGCTGGCCACCGGGCCGGGCACTAATGCCCTGGCAGCTTCCTCGACCATTGCGGCAAGGTCCTCGATGGTTCCGCCGGCGCCGCCGCAGTCCTCGGGCACGGCGACACCGAACAAGCCGAGGCCGGCCAGCCCGTGGAATACCGGCTGCCAGGCCTTCGGCTCACCCTGTTCGATAGACCGGACCGCCTCCGTCGCGCCGGAGCCCGCAGCCCAGTCGCGCACCAGCTCCCGCGCGGCCAACTGCTCGTCGGTGAAAGTGGTCGCCACCTGAACTCCTCGATCGACGGGGCTTGGCGGCACCGTAGAGGCAACACGCCGGACTAGAACGTGTTCTAATAGTGCCAGTGTTCGACCGTCAAGTCGAATGCCATCGCAGCAGGACATCCCGGTGTCCCGGCCGCACGGAGGTGGGATATTCGCGCTCGGCATGCGTATCGTTTCGGGCGAGCGCGTAGGAAAAGGAGCTGTCCGTCAGATGACCCCTTCTGGTTCGGGGCACGCAGAAGCCACGCCGGGTTCGTCCTCCGCGCAACCTCGTGAGGTGATGAACGTGGCGGTACTGGCTGAGTCGGAATTGGGTTCCGAAGCGCAGCGGGAGCGCCGCAAGCGCATCCTGGACGCGACGATGGCAATCGCGTCCAAGGGCGGCTACGAGGCGGTTCAGATGCGCGCGGTGGCTGACCGCGCCGATGTCGCGGTCGGCACGCTGTACCGGTATTTCCCGTCGAAGGTGCACTTGCTGGTGTCGGCGCTGGGCCGTGAGTTCGAACGAATCGACGCCAAGACCGACCGCTCCACGCTGGTCGGGGGAACGCCGAGCCAGCGACTGAACTTCATGATCAGCAAGCTCAACCGCGCGATGCAACGCAATCCGCTGCTGACCGAGGCCATGACCCGGGCCTACGTGTTCGCCGACGCGTCGGCGGCCGGTGAAGTGGATCAGGTGGAGAAGTTGATCGACTCGATGTTTGCCCGCGCGATGAGTGACGGCGAACCGACCGAGGAGCAGTACCACATCGCCCGGGTGATCTCGGATGTATGGACCAACAATCTGCTGGCCTGGCTGACCCGGCGGGCCTCGGCCACCGACGTCAGCAAGCGGCTGGAGCTGGCGGTTCGGCTGCTGATCGGCAACGGAGAAAACGCCCAAAGCTAGGCGGGCGGACCGGCGGTGCGTCCGCGGATCAGCGTGGTCTCGAGCACCTCGATCGTCGGGTTGATATCCCCGTTGAGTAGCAATTCCCCTGCGCGGCGGCCTTTTTGCAGGCTCGGTTGGGCGACCGTGGTCAGGCCGCGGTTCATCGCCTCGGACACTCCGTCGAAGCCGGTGATCGTTATCTGCCCGGGCGCGAACCTGCCATGGGCCCGCAGGTAGTCCATCGCAGAGATGGCCAAGACGTCGGCAGTGCACATCAGCGCGGTGATCCGAGGGTTCGCCTCGAGGGCGGTCTGCGCTGCGACTCCACCGGAATCTGTTGTGTGGTCGTGACTTTCGACGACGGTGAGCGAGTCGGGGTCGAGACCGGCGGCCGCCATCGCGTCGCGGACACCGCGGATGCGTTCGCTCTGCACGTGAAACGTCGATCCGTGCAGACGTTTCGCGTCGACCAGGCCCTGGAACTGATCTCGCAGCAGCCGCATGGTGAGCAATCCGATCTCACGATGACCGAGGCCCAGCACGTGATCGGCCATCGTGCGCATCGCCGCGCGGTCGTCGATGCCCACCTGGGACGCGCCCGGCACATCCTTAGGTTGGTCGACCACTACCAGCGGTAGACGTCGCTGCAAGACCACTTGGAGGTAGGGGTCGTCACCGGCCGCCGAATAGACCACAAAGCCGTCGACGCCCGCGGCAAGCACCGATGCCGCGCCCTCGGCGACGCTGCGGCTCGGTCCGACCGCCACCAGCAACAGGCCCTGACCGCCCATCTCACACGATTGCGCAAGGCCCGCAACGAAATCCAGCGCAGCCGGATCGCTGAAGGAATACGTCAGGGGCTCTGTGATGACCAGACCGACGGCACCCGCGCGGCGGGTCCGCAACGATCGCGCCACCGGGTCGGGGCCCGGATAGCCCAGCCTCTTGGCGGTGTCGAGCACGCGTTCGCGCAATGCGTCCGAGAGTTGGTCGGGCCGGTTGTAGGCGTTCGAAATGGTCGTTCGGGAGACTTTGAGCTCAGCTGCCAACGATGCCAGGGTGGCCCGGCGTCGGGGCAGGGGGCTCATGCATTGTGAGGCTACCGGGAATTGCCCGGTCGAGCCGATTTTCGACGACTAAGCTGACCAGGTGGCCCGCATCGACCTCAACGCCGATCTCGGCGAGGGCTTCGGCGTCTGGCGACTCGGCGACGACGAAGCCATGCTGGGCATCGTCACCAGCGCCAATATCGCATGCGGATTCCACGCTGGTGACCCGGCCGCACTGCTGTCGGTGTGCCGACTGGCCGCCGAGCGTGGTGTGCGGATCGGCGCGCAGGTGTCCTACCGTGATCTGGCCGGATTTGGCCGGCGCTTCATCGACGTCACATACGACGACCTGCTCGCCGACGTGGTGTATCAGGTCGGCGCCTTGCACGGCTTGGCGCAAGCTTCTGGTTCCGTCGTGTCTTACGTCAAACCCCATGGTGCGCTGTACAACACGATCGTCGACAATCGCGAGCAGGCGGCGGCGGTCGCGGAAGCGGTGCTGATGATCGACGCCGGCCTGCCGGTATTGGGCCTGGCTGGATCGGTATTCTTCGACGAGGCCCGCCGGCGAGGCTTGCGTACGGTGGGTGAGGCGTTCGCCGACCGCGCCTATCGCCCTGACGGACAACTTGTCTCGCGCCGTGAGCCTGGCGCCGTGCTCGACGATCCCGACGCAATCGCCGAACGCGTGCTCACAATGGTCACCTCGGGCACGGTCACCGCGGTCGACGGATCGACGGTGACGCTGAACGTGGAATCGGTATGCGTGCACGGTGATTCGCCGGGCGCGGTGCACGTCGCGACAGCGGTCCGCGACCGCCTGACCTCCAACGGCATTGATCTGCAAGCGTTTTGCTGATGCGACTGCGTCCTGGCCGTCCTGATCTTGCGCGGCACGCCCACCTCTTCCGGGTACCGGCCGCCGCCTTCGATGCACCGCTGACGGTGACGTGGCTGGGCGTAGCGACGGTGCTCATCGACGACGGTTCGTCGGCGGTGATGACCGACGGTTTCTTTTCCCGTCCGAGCCTGACCCGCGTGGGGTTGGGCAAGGTGGCGCCGTCACCCGCCCGGGTCGACGGATCTCTCGCGCGCCTGGGAATCACCCGCCTGGAAGCGGTCGTACCGGTCCATACCCATTTCGACCACGCGCTGGATTCCGCGCTCGTGGCCGATCGAACCGGCGCCCGGCTGGTCGGTGGTGAGTCCGCGGCCAATGTCGGCCGTGGGTACGGCCTCGACGACGACCGCGTGGTGGTGGCCGACTCAGGGTCTCCAATCCGGTTGGGTCCGTTCGATATCACGCTGATCGACTCGCGGCACAGTCCGCCGGACCGGTTCCCAGGCACCATCGACCAACCGGTCGTACCGCCGGTGCGGGTGGCGACATACCGGTGCGGAGAGGCCTGGTCGACGTTCGTTCACCACCGGCCATCGGACCGGCGAGTGTTGATCCAGGGCAGCGCCGGCTTCGTCAGAGGCGCGCTGAGCGGCCAGCGGGCCGATGTCGTCTACCTCGGTGTCGGGCAGCTCGGCGTGCAACCGGAGTCGTATCTCACCGACTACTGGACGGAGACAGTGCAGAGTGTCGGGGCGCGCCGCGCGGTACTGGTGCACTGGGACGACTTCTTCCGTCCGCTGTCAAAGCCGTTGCGGGCCTTGCCCTACGCGGCCGACGACCTGGACGTCTCACTGCGCATTCTCGGTGAGCTGGCCGCGCGTGACGGCGTCGCCCTGGATATGCCAACTGTGTGGCGGCGCGAAGACCCGTGGGTCAGATGATCGACCGCTAGCGGCGGTACGCCGCAGGCAGCGGCCTCCCGCGCTCGGCAAGTATTCCTCGCAGCACGGCTGGGTAGTTGGTGATGATGCCGTCGACGTTGTCGTCGATCAGCGACGTCATGTCGTCCGCGTTGTCGACCGTCCACGGCAGGACCTTGAGCCCCGACGCGTGGGCGCGGTCGACGAGCGCCCGGTCGACCAGCTTGTGGTCCGGGGAGAGGATCGTCGCGCCGACCAGCGCGGCCCCCGCGACAGGGTCCCCGACCGCGGCGGGGTCGACGCCCGCCAGCCACGGTGATCCTGGGACCCAGGTCTGCTGATCCCACAACGCGGCCAACCCCATCGACGGTTCGGCGCGGTGGACCAACGGCAGAGTGCGCCAGTCGAAGCTTTCGATCTCCACCCGGTCGACCTTGCCGGCTGCGCGAACGGCACTCAGTATCACGGCGATGAAATCTTCGGGAGTGGCTGTCCGAGAATGGTTTACGGCGTCGACCTTCGTCTCGATGTCGTAGCGCACGTGGGCGCTGTACTGGTCGGCCAAGGCGAATACTTCGGCCAGGACGGCAATCCGGTTACCGCAGTCCAGCGTTCGGACCTGCGCGAGCGTCAGCTCGTGGACGAGCTTGCCCACGTAGGGAAATTGCGGATCACCGGCCTCAGTGGGGGCGGTATCCGAGCACTTGGCAGGGTCGATGAACTCGTCATGCCAGACCACCGGCTGCCGGTCCTTGGTGATCCCGATGTCGAGTTCCAGTGTGCTGACTCCGGTTTCGAGCGCATTCGCGAACGCTGTCAACGACTCCCCGGTACGGGTATCACCCGGGCCGCCCTGGTGGGCGATCACGTCGAAGTCCACCGCCTCCGCACCGGCTCTGGGCATGAGGACAATGGCAGCGACTATCATCAGCCGGAGCGGCCACGCAATCAGTTTCACCGACGTGGGGAGAACAGCGGCCGGATGGCCTCGGCCACAACGTAACCAAGCGCACCGGCCAGCGCAGCGAATTTGGCCAGGGCGGCGGTCCGCGCGCGACGCGCATGAACGTCGACCCTGTCGCGGTCGAGCACCTTGAGCAGCGAGACGCCTTCGATCGCGTCACCGGCGACAGCGACTACCGCGGCGCCGATCAGCGCGCGGGGATGTCCCCAGCGCAGACGCGCGCGCTCGAGCAACAGCGCCGCGAGGATGCCGTAGGACGTCATGTATCCGAAGTCGAGCCACATCGACGCCCGCGCCGCCCGCTGGCCGTCGTGGCCCCACTGCGTCATGATCTGCTCGGCTCGAAACCCGCTGCCCGCCAACTCGAATTCGATGATCCCCGGGCCGCCGGTCGCCCGCATCCGGCGTTCCAGAACGGTCATGATCGCGGTGTACAACGCGAACGCGCCGGTTGCGGCGGAGACCTTGTGGTCGCGCAGCCGGCGACGGCTCATGTCAGCTCCGGCGCTGTCGGGCGATTTCGGCCAAGACCACGCCGGCGGCCACCGACGCGTTCAACGACTCGGTCGGCCCGGCCATCGGAATCGACACCACCGCATCACAGTTCTGCCGCACCAGCCGCGACAGTCCCTTGCCCTCGGATCCCACCACCACGACGATCGGGTCGGTACCGTCCACGTCGTCGACGACGGTGTCCCCCTCGGCGTCGAGTCCCACCAACTGCACTCCTCGGTCGGCCCAATCCTTGAGCGTCCGATTGAGATTGGTGGCCCGCGCGACGGGGATCCGCGCTGCCGCACCGGCGCTGGTGCGCCAGGCGACCGCCGTCACGGAGGCGGACCGGCGCTCCGGAATCAACACCCCGTGGCCGCCGAACGCCGCGACCGAGCGGACGATCGCCCCGAGGTTGCGCGGATCGGAGATGTTGTCCAGTGCAACCAGTAGCGCGGGCGGGTTGTCCGTCGCGGTCTTGAACAGTTCGTCGGGATGCAGATAGTTGTACGGCGGCACCTGCAGCGCGATGCCCTGATGCAGACCGTTGGTGGTCATCCGGTCGAGGTCGGAGCGCGGCACTTCCAGGATCGCGATGCCGGAATCAGCTGCCAGCGTCACGGCTTCGGTGAGCCGCTCGTCGGCCTGGGCGCCGAGCGCGACATACAGTGCCGTCGCCGGAACCCCCGCGCGCAAGCATTCCAGCACCGGGTTGCGCCCCAGCACGTTTTCGACACCGTCGTCCTTGCGCTTGGGAGCGGACCGGCGTGCCGCCGCCTTCGCCCGCTTGGCGGCCGGATGGTGCGGGCGCGCCTCCGCGGGCGGGGTAGCGCCGCGACCCTCCAGTCCGCGGCGCCGTTGACCGCCGGAGCCGACGGTCGGGCCCTTCTTCGACGTCTTGCGAATTGCGCCGCGGCGCTGCGAGTTACCGGCCATCGGCGTGCGACTCCAGCGACCACTGCGGGCCGTCACCGGTGTCGGTGACCTCGATGCCGGCGTCTTTCAGTCGGTCCCGGATCTCGTCGGCCAGCTTCCAGTCACGTTGCACGCGAGCTTGTTGGCGGCGTTCGAGCTCGGCGCGCACCAGTACGTCGACGGCGCCCAGCGCTGCCGAGGTCTCGTCGCGCGACTCCCAGCGCTCGTCGAGCGGGTCGCAGCCGAGGATGCCCATCATCGCCCGGATCGCTCCGGCGTGGGTCAGTGCTGCATCATGGTCGCCCGCGTCGAGCGCGCGGTTACCGTCGGCGCGGGCGCGGTGGATTTCGGCCAGGGCCGCCGGCACCGCGAGGTCGTCGTTGAGCGCGTCCGCGAATCCCGTTGTCCACTCGCCCGGTTCGACCGCACCCACTCGGGTACGCACCCGATGCAGGAATTCTTCGATGCCGACGTAGGCGTTGACCGCGTCCTTCAACGCGGTCTCAGAGAACTCCAGCATCGAGCGGTAGTGGGCACTGCCCAGGTAGTAACGGAGCTCGGCGGCGCGGACGCGCTGCAGCATTGCCGGGATCGACAACACGTTGCCCAGCGACTTGCTCATCTTCTCGCCGCCCAGAGTCACCCAGCCGTTGTGCAGCCAGTACCGGGCGAACCTGTCGCCGGCCGCGTGGCTTTGCGCGATCTCGTTCTCGTGATGGGGGAAAACCAAATCCATTCCCCCGCAATGGATGTCGAATTCAGGGCCCAGATATTCGCGTGCCATCGCCACGCATTCGGTATGCCAGCCCGGCCGTCCACGGCCCCACGGCGTCGGCCAGGACGGCTCACCGGGCTTGGCACCCTTCCACAGTGTGAAGTCGCGCTCATCGCGCTTGCCGACGGCCACGCCTTCGCCCTGGTGGACGTCGTCGATCTTGTGTCCGGAAAGCTGACCGTATGCCGGGTAGCTCTTCACGTCGAAGTAGACGTCGCCGCAACCCGCGTAGGCGTTCCCGGACTCGATCAGCCGCTCGATCAGTTCCACCATCTGGGTGATGTGGCCGGTGGCCCGGGGTTCGACCGAGGGCGGTAGGACGCCGAGCGCGTCGTAGGCGGCGGAGAACGCCCGCTCGTAGGTTGCCGCCCATTCCCACCACGGGCGGCCGGCGGCGGCTGCCTTGTTCAGTATTTTGTCGTCGATATCGGTGACGTTGCGGACGAACGCGACGTCGCAGCCTCGGGCCGTCAGCCAGCGTCGCAGGATGTCGAAGGCCACCCCGCTGCGGACGTGGCCGATATGCGGCAGGCCCTGAACGGTGGCGCCGCAGAGGTAGATGGAGACGTGCCCGGGCCGCAGCGGAACGAAATCACGCACGGCACCGGTTGCCGTGTCGTGTAGCCGCAGGTCGGCGCGATCGGTCACGACGTGCCAGCTTACCGGGCCGGTTCGGCCGCCGATGACCGCCGCACGACGGCTGGGTCGATCTTCGCTACAAAGCCTGCCGGATGTCTGTCACCGGCGGAATCGATCACCGCGAGGCAAAAGCCACTCGACGCTCAGACGGTGATCAATAACGCCGTAGCGATTGCCGCGCGACCCTCGCCGCGGCCGGTCAGGCCCAGCCCATCGGTGGTGGTCGCCGACACCGACACGGGGGCGCCCAGCACCTGCGACAGGGCGGCCTGCGCCTCGGCACGGCGCGGCCCGATCCTGGGCCGGTTGCCGATGACCTGGACGGCCGCGTTGCCGACCTGAAAGCCGTGTGCGTCGAGCAGTTCGGTCACGTGGCGCAGCATCGTCATACCGCTGACGCCGGCCCAGCGCGGGTCGTCGACACCGAACACCTCCCCGATGTCGCCGAGGCCGCCCGCGGACAGCAGCGCGTCGCAGAGAGCGTGCACGGCCACGTCGCCGTCGGAGTGCCCCGCGCAGCCGTCGACGTCGGGAAACAGCAGGCCCAGCAGCCAGCATGGCCGGCCGGCTTCGATGACGTGCACGTCGGTGCCGAGACCGACCCGGACGTTCACTTGCTGACGATCGCTTGCGCGAGCAGCAGGTCGAGCCCGGTCGTGATCTTGAAGGCCAGCGGGTCTCCGTCGACGACCTGGACTTGGCCCCCGACGTGCTCGACCAGCGAGGCGTCATCGGTGAACTCAGTCGTCCCGGCCTGCTGGTAGGCGCGCAGCAGCAGCTCGGTGGTGAAGCCCTGCGGGGTCTGGACGGCGCGCAGACCGGCCCGCTCCGGCGTGCCGAGCACGGCGCCGTTGGCGTCGACCGCCTTGATGGTGTCGGCGACGGGCAGCGCTGGCACCACCGCTGGGTGCCCGGCCCGCAACGCCTCCACGACGCGCACCACGAGCGCGGGTGGTGTCAGGGCGCGGGCCGCGTCGTGGACGAGTACGAAGTCGGGATCACCGGCGTCGCCGACCGCGGCCAGCGCCAAGCCGACCGATTCTCCGCGGTTGGCTCCCCCCGCGACGACGGTCGCATCGCGACCGAGGATCAACTTCGCCCGATCTGTGCGATCGGCCGGGACCGCGACCACCACGCGGTCGACGACTCCGGATTCCAGCAAGCCTTCGATGGCCCGCTCGACCAGAGTGCGACCGTCGAGTTGGTAAAACGCCTTGGGGACGCCGGCGGCCAGCCGCTCGCCCGAGCCGGCGGCGGGAACGACCGCGACCGTGCCGGTCAATGCGGTACCCCGAGCGTTAAGAAATCGTCAGGAATTCAGGACGCGGCGGCCAGCGCCTCGTCGAGGATGGTCTCTGCCCTGGCGTCGTCGGTGCTTTCGGCCAGCGCCAACTCGCCCACCAAGATCTGACGAGCCTTGGCCAGCATGCGCTTCTCGCCGGCGGACAGGCCCCGTTCCTGATCGCGGCGCCACAGGTCGCGGACGACCTCAGCAACCTTGTTCACGTCGCCGGAAGCGAGCTTTTCCAGGTTGGCTTTGTAACGGCGGGACCAGTTGGTCGGCTCTTCGGTGTGCGGCGCGCGAAGCACTTGGAACACCTTGTCGAGCCCCTCTTGACCGACCACATCGCGGACGCCGACGTACTCTGCGTTATCCGCAGGTACTCGAACTGTCAGGTCTCCTTGCGCCACCTTCAATACGAGGTACTTTCGTTCTTCCCCTTTGATGGTTCGAGTTTCAATCGCCTCGATCAACGCAGCACCGTGATGTGGATAGACAACGGTGTCTCCGACCGCAAAATTCATCAGTTTCGAGCCCCTTTCGTAGCTCCATGGTAACACGCCACGCCAACACGTGGGGAACAACGGTGCAGGTCAGGGGCACCGCGCGCGTGGAGAGGGGGTTGACAGACCATGAAATTCGTGCAACACAGCTGCCGATCCGGCACCAGCTCAGCGTCCTTCACGACGTGCTTTTCGTCTCAGGAAACGTGTGATCGCGCTGCTCTGAGCGCCTGCTCGCGCCATCTCCGCCCTCAGCTTTCACCCGCCCGGCCGACCTACTACTGTGCATAGTCGAACCGCAGGCGTCCGAAGGCCGAGCAGGAGGCTTTGAGTGAACAGCTTCGACAACCGTGTCGCGAGATCTCGTCGCTCGGCAAAGCTCGCCTCGCTTGCCGCGGGTGCCGTGATCGGAGCGGTCGCACTCGCCGGCTGCGGGGCCGGCCAGATCTCGCAGACCGCCATGCAGCAATCCGCTGTCGACGGCAACCAGGCGACTGTCAAGAACGTCGCACTGCGCAACGTGCACATCAGGGCCGTCCAGACAGGTGACTACCTGCGCCCGGGGACCAACGTCGACCTCGTCCTGGTCGCCGTCAACCAGTCGCCGGACATCACCGACAAGCTGGTCGGCATCACCACCGACATCGGCAAGGTGACGGTGACCGGCGACCCCACCCTGCGCCCGAGTGGCGTCCTGTTCGTCGGCCAGAACGGCCAGTCCAAGAAGGCCGACGACGCGGTCGAGAGCGGTGACGCTGTCAAGGCGACCATCGCCTTGAGCAAGCCGATCACCAACGGCCCGAACTACAACGTCACGTTCAACTTCGAGAAGGCCGGCAGCGTCAGCGTCGCGGTGCCCATCTCGGCGCCGGAGGGCGCGAACCTCTAACTTCCGCGGTTTTGTCGCACCCGCCGGATACCTTCTCGGTGTGGCCAAAGCGCGTTCGCAGTATCGCTGTTCGGAGTGCCGCCATGTCACGGCCAAGTGGGTCGGCCGCTGCCTGGAATGCGGCACCTGGGGCTCGGTCGACGAGGTCACGGTGCTCAGCGCGGTCCGGGGTGGCGCCCGCGCAGTATTGAGCCCGGCGTCGGCCGCCGTCCCGATCAGCGCGGTCGAGCCAGATGGAACTCGGCACTGCCCCACCGGAATCGGCGAACTCGACCGCGTCCTGGGCGGGGGCGTCGTGCCGGGTTCGGTCACGCTGCTCGCCGGCGACCCGGGGGTCGGGAAGTCGACGCTGTTGCTGAAGGTCGCCCACCAGTGGGCGGTGTCCGGGCGACGCGCCCTGTACGTGTCCGGTGAGGAGTCGCGAGGCCAGATCCGGATGCGCGCCGACCGGACCGGATGCAGCGACGACGAGCTCTATCTGGCTGCCGAATCGGATCTGCACGCCGTGCTCGGCCACATCGAGGCGGTGCGGCCGACCCTGGTCGTCGTCGACTCGGTGCAGACCATGGCAAGCACCGACACCGACGGCGTGGCCGGCGGCGTCACCCAGGTGCGCGCGGTCACCACCGCGCTAACCGCCGCGGCGAAAACCACCGGTGTGCCGCTGATTCTGGTCGGCCACGTGACCAAGGACGGCGCTATCGCGGGGCCTCGCTCACTCGAGCATCTGGTCGACGTGGTGCTGCACTTCGAAGGCGACCGCAACTCGTTGCTGCGCATGGTTCGCGGCGTGAAGAACCGTTTCGGCGCGGCCGACGAGGTCGGGTGTTTTCTGTTGCAGGACAGTGGGATCGAAGGAGTCACCGATCCTTCGGGCCTCTTCCTTGATCAGCGACCCCAGCCAGTGGCGGGCACCGCGATCACAGTGACGCTCGACGGCAAGCGGCCCCTGGTGGGCGAAATCCAGGCGCTGCTCGCGACACCGACTGGCGGCTCACCGCGACGGGCGGTCAGCGGAATAGACCACTCGCGGGCGGCCATGATCGCCGCGGTGCTGGAGAAGCACGCCCGCCTCAAGATCGCCGTCAACGACGTGTACCTGTCGACCGTCGGCGGTATGCGGCTGACCGACCCGTCGTCGGATCTGGCGGTCGCGGTCGCGCTGGCGTCGGCCTACGCCAACCTGCCGTTGCCGGCGACCGCGGTGATCATCGGCGAAGTCGGGCTGGCCGGTGACCTGCGCCGGGTCAGCGGCATGGAACGCCGGCTGGCCGAAGCCGCCCGTCAGGGCTTCACCACCGCGCTGATCCCGTCGGGAAGCGGGGCGGTGCCGCCCGGCCTGACGACCCTGCAGGCGCCGCACATCGGGGCGGCGTTGGAGCACGTCCTCAACATCGCCGAGCGTCGCGAGAAGCCCCCAGCGGCCCCTTATCCACTAGATGCGACGCGGACAGCGCACAATAAGTGGTGATGACGGTCGGCAACCCCATGACGAACGGCTCGGCGCCGCAGCAACGTCCCACCCTGCGTGAGGCGGTTGCGCGGCTGGCGCCGGGTACCGCGCTGCGCGACGGCCTGGAGCGCATCCTGCGCGGACGGACCGGCGCCTTGATTGTGCTGGGCTACGACGACAGCGTGGAGGCGATCTGCGACGGCGGGTTCTCGCTCGACGTCAGATACGCGCCGACCCGGTTGCGGGAGCTGTGCAAGATGGACGGTGCCGTGGTGTTGTCCACCGACGGCAGCCGAATTCTGCGGGCCAACGTGCAATTGGTGCCCGACCCGTCGATCCCCACCGACGAATCCGGGACCCGGCATCGCTCGGCTGAGCGAGCGGCGACCCAGGTCGGCTATCCGGTGATTTCGGTCAGCCATTCGATGAGCATCGTGACCGTGTACCTGAGCGGCGAGCGGCACGTGCTCGCCGACTCGTCGACCATCCTGTCGCGGGCCAACCAGGCGATCGCCACGCTGGAGCGCTACAAAGCCCGCCTCGACGAGGTCAGCCGGCAGCTGTCACGGGCTGAGATCGAAGACTTCGTCACGCTGCGTGACGTGATGACGGTGGTGCAGCGGCTCGAGCTGGTGCGCCGCATCGGCGTCGAGCTCGACTACGAGGTCGTCGAACTCGGTACCGACGGCCGACAGCTGCGCCTGCAGCTCGAGGAACTGCTCGGCGGCAACGAGGCATCCCGCGAGCTGGTCGTGCGCGACTACCACGCCAACCCCGAGCCGCTGTCGAAGGAAGAGGTCGCCGCCACGCTAGACGAGCTGGATGCGATGTCGGACGCCGAACTGCTCGACTTCACAACGATGGCAAGGGTTTTCGGCTACCCACCAACTGCCGAGGCGCAGGATTCGGCGGTGAGCTCGCGGGGCTACCGGGCGATGTCGGAGATTCCACGCTTGCAGTTCGCCCACGCCGACCGTCTGGTCCGCGAATTCGGCTCATTGCAGGGACTTCTGGCGGCCAGCGCAGGCGACCTGGAAGCCGTCGAGGGCATCGGCGAGATCTGGGCTCGCCACGTGCGAGAAGGTCTGTCGCAGTTGGCCGAATCGACGATCGGCGATCCCGCGCTCTAGCGGAGTACAGCTAGACGTCAGCCACCCGGGGCGGGCGCCGGGCCAGGCAGTGGCCCACCTGCCGGAGCTCCCGGCGGCGGCGGGGGCGGAGCGGCTCCCGGAGGTAGCGGCGGGGCCATGATGAACGGAACGGCGAGCGAGCGAAGGTTGCCCAACTGGACGACCAGGTTGTAGGTCCCTGGACCGATCGCCGGCCTCGGCAGCGGGCAATGCGGAGCTGAGCCCATGCCTGTCCAGGTGACGGCAGTGGTGACCTGCTCACCGGGGGCGAACATCTTGACCAGTGTCTCGTTAGACGGCGCGCAGTCCAGATTCGACCAGAGCCGCTTGTTGTCCAGCGAGTAGACGTAGGCGGCCAGCACAGCGGCCCCGACATCCCGCTTGCACGCCACCAGGCCGATGTTGGTGACGACCATGACGAACTTCGGCTGATCGCCGATCGCGTATTGCGGGGCATTGGTCAGGCCTTTGACCGCCAGCGTCGAGTCCGGGCAATCGTCGCCGGCGTTGAGCACGGGCGGCGGCAGCACAGCGGCCGTCGGCGTCACAGGCGGCTGGCCGGCGTCGTCGCCCGGAGCCGGCGGCTCGACCTGCGTTTTCACTTCGGGGTTCGCGCCCTGCGCGTTCTGCGTCGGCTTCTTGGCGGCGCTGTTCGAGGTGTTCGCGCCGGAGTTGCCACCCGCAACGGCGACGATGATCGCGACGACGATGGCGATGACCACGACCGCGACGCCGATCGCCAATCCCCGGCGTCGCCAGTAGATCTCCGGCGGCAGCGGGCCTCGCGGTTCCAGATCCAGCACGTTTCCACGGTAAGGGCAGGTCACACCGACGGCCCCGACCCAACCCGGCGTGTCGCCCAGTTAACTGATACCGAGTTGTGACGTTGTCCCGCCCCGAGGCCCGGACGAACGAGGTTCGGCCAGGCAAAGTCAGGCAACTGCCCAACAGGACGCTTAACTTCGGATAAGAAGATCCTATGAACGGATACCGGTTGTTCGGAGGAATTGCCGCCGTCGGCTTCATGACCGGCCTCGCCGGCGTGTGGACGAGTCAGGCAGCCCACGCCGACGAGACGTTGCTCGGCCCGCTGGCGGCCAGCG
The DNA here is from genome assembly GCF_022430545.2 of Mycobacterium paraterrae. Classification (NCBI taxonomy): domain Bacteria; kingdom Bacillati; phylum Actinomycetota; class Actinomycetes; order Mycobacteriales; family Mycobacteriaceae; genus Mycobacterium; species Mycobacterium paraterrae. Next base: position 1,253,534 of record NZ_CP092488.2, read on the forward strand.
ACACCGCGATCATTCTGGGCGGCACCACCGAGCCGACGCCCTCGACCGCCTTCGCGCAGACCGTCGAGAATCTGTACCTGAACCCGCTCGGCTTCGACGGTGGCGCGACGTCTTCAACGGTCTGCGACATGATCGCGACCGACCCCTGTGCCGCCCCGCTGCAGGTCCTGACCACACCGGAACTAATCCAGCAGGGTCCGAGCAGTCTCACCGCAGCCGACGACATCGTTCTCGCCGTCAAGAACGAATACGAAGTCGGCGCCTTCAGCGCCGAGCACCCGCTGACGATATTCGGCTACTCGCAGAGCGCGACCGCGGAGTCGATCGCGATGACTCAACTGCAGGCCGACGGAATCCCGACGGACGACCTGCATTTCGTATTCATCGGCGACCCGTCGCTCGCCGACACCGGGATCTGGCCGAACCTGGTCGCCGACCTGGACGGGCTTTTCGGCACCCAGCTGACCAACACCTTGCTCACAGACCTCGGCATGGACGGCGTCCTGGGCAACGTGACAGCCAATGACCTGTACCCGACGACGATCTACACGTTGGCCGGCGACGGGGTTGCCGACTTCCAGCCGGACTTCGAGCAGGGTGGTCTGCTGAACCCGCTGTGGAACCTGTTCACCACCCATGTCGAGTACCTCGGCTTGACGCCGGAGGAGGTCGCAGACGCGACCACCATGACCGACAACCTTCTGACCTACGTGAACATCTCCGACGCCGGCATCAACAACGCCGAGGCCTGGCTGACGGCGGTGTTCGAGGGTGGCGCCGCCAACAGCGGCCTGCTGGAGAGCCTCGTCAACTCGTTGGAGTTCTACCTCACCAACACGTTCTAGGAGATCAGGCGTCGACCTTGTCGCCGACGTCACCGATGATGTTGCGGATGACCACCCGGCCGTCGGCCAGGTGGTAAGTGGCGCCGACGATCGCCAAGTCGCCGGCGGCCACCGCCGCGGCGATGGCCGATGAACGCTCGACGAGCTGGTTGCCGGTCTCCACCACATGCCGCGCCTCGAACTCGTCGGCACGACTGAGGCCCTCGCGGCGACCCAGCAAGATCGACGGGGTCACGCGCTCGACCAGGTCGCGCACGTAACCGCCGGGCAGCGTGCCTTCGTCGAGCGCGGCCAGCGTCGCCTTGACGGCGCCGCAACTGTCGTGCCCGAGGATCACGATCACCGAGACACCCAGTGCACCGACAGCGAACTCCAGCGATCCCAGCACCGACGAGTCGATCACGTGGCCGGCCGTCCGAACCACGAACATGTCGCCCAGACCCTGGTCGAAGATGAGCTCGGCGGCAACCCGACTGTCACCACAGCCGAACAGCGCCGTCGTCGGCTTCTGGCCTTTGGCCAGGCTGGCGCGGTGCTGGATGCTTTGGCTCGGGTGTTGGGGCTCGCCTGCGACGAAGCGCTCGTTACCCTCTCTGAGTGCTTTCCACGCAGTTACTGGATCGGTATTCGGCATGGCGCTCATTGTGCCGTAGTCGGCCATGACCCTCGCGATAACGCATAGTGAACTCTTGGACTGGTATGACCGGTCGAAGCGCGATCTACCTTGGCGGCATCCCGACGTGACCCCATGGCAGATCATGGTGAGCGAATTCATGCTGCAGCAAACTCCGGTGTCCCGGGTCGAGCCGATCTGGCGTGACTGGATCGCGCGGTGGCCGACTCCGTCCGCGACGGCGGCAGCCGGCCCCGGTGAGATCGTGCGCGCCTGGGGCAAATTGGGATATCCGCGCCGCGCGAAGCGTCTGCACGAGTGCGCGGTCGTCATCGCTCGCGATCACGGCGACGTCGTTCCCGACGACGTCGAGGTGCTGTTGACGCTGCCCGGTGTCGGAAGCTACACCGCCCGCGCGATCGCGTGCTTCGCCTACCAGCAGTCGGTACCGGTGGTCGACACCAACGTGCGCCGGGTGGTGGCCCGGCTAGTGCACGGGAAGGCCGACTCCGGGCCGGCCTCAGCCACCCGCGACCACGCGGACGTGTCGGCACTGCTACCGGAAGATGCCACGGCACACACGTTTTCGGCGGCGCTGATGGAATTGGGCGCGACGGTGTGCACGGCACGGACGCCGAAGTGCGGCGTGTGTCCGCTCAGCGTATGCCGGTGGCGGGAAGCGGGCTTTCCACCGTCGGACGGCCCGGCTCGTCGAGCGCAGACCTATGCGGGAACCGACCGGCAGGTGCGGGGACGGCTGCTGGACGTGTTGCGCGGCAACGACTTACCGGTGACCCGCGACCAGCTCGACATCGTCTGGCTCCGCGACACCGCGCAGCGCGACCGGGCGCTGGAGTCGCTGCTGGCTGACGGCCTGGTGGCTAAGACCAGCGACGGACGATTCGCCCTGTCCGGCGAAGAGAACTAGGCCAAAAACGCCTCGACCGCACGCCGGTATGCCTGCGGCGCGTCGTCGTGCACCAGATGGCCGGCGTCTGGAACTCGTAGATACGTTGTGCGGTAACCGCTTTGGTGCATCGCGTACATCTGGCCCGCCGGCGCCACAGAATTGCCGGCTTCGATGAGCAGGGCCGGCACACGCACCGCCTGCCACTGCGACCAGTAGTCGCGGGTGCCCCATTCGGCCGCGATCTCGATCCACCGGGACATCTGGCCGTGCAGCCGCCATCCGGTTTCGGTCCGGTCGAAGGCTTCCAGGAAGTACCGGCCGGCGACATCACCGAACTCCGCGATGACCCGGTCGGCGGAATCGAATTCGACCGGCAGGCTGCGCAGCCACGGCTCCCACGGCCCGGTGGTCCGGCCGCAGAAGTCCGGCGCCATGTCCTCGATGACCAACGACGACACCAGATCGGGTCGCTCGGCGGCCAGACACCACGAGTGCAGGCCGCCCATCGAGTGGCCGACCAGTCGGGCCGGGCGACCGAGCGTGGCGACGGCGTCGCCGAGGTCCGCCACGAAGCGTTCCGTGCTGACCGGGAACGGGTCGTCGACCTGGCGGCCGCGGTGCCAGGGTGCGTCGTAGGTGTAGACGGCGCCTAACTCAGCCAGCCAAGGCAGTTGGCGCGACCAGGTGCTCCCGCGACCCATGAGCCCGTGCACCAACACGACCGGCTCACCGTGCCCACCACGATGCGTCAGCAGATCAGCGGCCATGAAGACTATCTTTGCGCGCTTTGGGCCGCGATTGGCCCGCGCGGTAGCCTTGCGCCATGCCAGTGGTGAAAATCAACGCCATCGAGGTGCCCGCGGATGCAGGCCCCGAACTCGAGAAGCGGTTCGCCCATCGCGCGCACGCAGTCGAGAACTCGCCGGGTTTCCTCGGTTTCCAGCTGCTCCGCCCCGTCAAGGGCGAAGACCGATACTTCGTGGTGACGCAGTGGGAGTCCGAAGAAGCCTTCCAGGCCTGGGCGACCGGCCCGGCCATCGAGGCGCACGCCGGTCAGCGGCAGAATCCGGTAGCTACCGGCGCGTCCCTGCTGGAGTTCGAGGTTGTGTTGGACGTTGCCGGATCAGGCCAGTAAACGCGGTCGGCGCCGCCGGGCCGCGGCACTGGCGGTCGCCGCCGCGCTCGTCGCCGGCCTGACTCCTGCTTGCGCGCCGCCGCGGACACCCGCGGCCAATGCGGCGGGTTCGGCTCGGGAGATCGACATGAGGACGCCGGCCGGGCTGCGTGCCCAACAGACACTGGACATGCTGAATTCGGATTGGCCCATCGGTCCGGTCGGAATCGGCACCCTCGCAGCACCCAAGATGGTCCCCCAAGTGCAGAGCATGATGGAAAAGCTTTGGTGGGATCGGCCTTTCACGTTAAACGGGGTCGACATCAAGGCGGGTGCGGCAACGCTGAAGCTGACCACGTCGTACGGCGCCCAGCAAGAGATGCGGATTCACACTGACGACGACACGATGGTCGACGGATTCGACCTCACCACGTTGACCCCGAAGATTTCGTCGTTCAGCGATGTCGACGCCGTGCTCGGTAAGACCAAGGCCCGGTATTCGTGGCAGGCCACCAAAGTGACCGACGGCCAGTGCCGTCGGGTGGCGGGCACCAATACCGAGCTGTCGTTGCCGCTGGCGTCGATCTTCAAGCTGTACGTGCTCGACGCGGTATCGGATGCGATCAAAGCGGGGACGCTGTCCTGGGACGACCAGCTGACCGTCACCGAAAAGGGCCGAGCCGTCGGATCGAGCATGGATCTGCCAGTGGGAGCACGGATTTCGGTGCGCACCGCCGCCGAGAAGATGATTGCCACCAGCGACAACATGGCGACCGACATGCTGATCGAGCGGGTTGGGCCGCAGGCCGTCGACGACGCGCTGGTCAAGACGGGGCACCACGATCCGGCAGCGATGACGCCGTTCCCGACGATGTACGAACTGTTCACTGTCGCCTGGGGGCGGCCGGACGTGCGCGAGCAATGGAAGAATGGCACCCCCGAAGTCCGCGCGCAGATGCTGCAGCGCGCTAATTCGGCTACCTATCAACCAGATCCGTTCCGCGCTCACGTCCCGGCGTCGGAGTCGAACGCCGAGTGGTACGGCAATGCCGACGACATCTGCCGGGTTCACGTCGCGCTGCAGGCCGGCGCGGTGGGCCCGGCGGCACCGGTCAAGAACATCTTGGATGTCTCCACCGGGGTCAACCTGGACCGCAACGACTGGCCGTACATCGCCGCGAAAGCCGGTGGGCTGCCTGGTGATCTGACCTTCAGCTGGTATGCGATCGACAAGGAGCGTCAGCCGTGGGTGGTGAGCTTCCAACTGAATTGGCCCCGTGATCACGGCCCTGCCATCACCGGGTGGATGCTGCAGATCGCCAAGCAGGTATTCGCCTTACTGCGTACGCAACGCTAGATCGCACGTGCTCCCCCTCTACCGGCATCTGGTGTCGACCTGGGATCGTCGCGACTTCGTCGAGATCGGTGTGCTGCTCGCGGTGATCGGGCTGATGCACGTGGTCGGCTTCGCGGTGTTCATATTCGTGATCGCGCCGCACCACTATCGGGCCGGCACGCAGATTTTCGGCGCCGGATTGGGTGCCAGCGCATACCTTTTCGGGCTGCGGCACGCCTTCGACGCCGACCACATCGCCGCGATCGACAACACCACCCGCAAGCTGATGTCCGACGGCCGAAAGCCCAAGGCGGTCGGCTTCTGGTTCGCGATGGGCCATTCGACGCTGGTGCTGCTGATGGCCGTACTGATCATGGTCGGCGCGCGGGTGGTCGGCACACTGGCCGACGAGAAATCGCCGACCCGTCACCTGCTGGGAATCGCGGGCACCATGGCCTCCGGACTATTCCTCTACGTCATCGCGCTCATCAACGTGATCGCGATGGTCGGCATCTACCGCGCATTCGTCAGGCTGCGGCACGGCTCCTACTCCGACCGCGAAATCGAAGCAGCGCTCAACGATCGGGGATTCTTCGCTCGCCTGCTGCGTCCGGTCATGAATCGGATCACCCGGCCAGTACAGCTGTATCCGGTGGGCGCGCTGTTCGGTCTGGGCTTCGACACCGCCACCGAGGTGGCATTGCTGGCGCTCGCCGGCACCGGCGCGGCGGCCGGCCTGCCGTGGTACGCCGTCCTGGTGGTGCCGCTGCTGTTCGCGGCCGGCATGACGCTGATGGACACATTGGACGGTCTGCTGATGACGGCGGCCTACGACTGGGCGTTCATGCAACCGGTCCGCAAGGTGTTCTACAACCTCGCGGTTACCGGGCTGTCGATCGCGGTGGCATTGCTCATCGGGTCGATCGAACTGGTGTCGATCCTGCACGACGACCTGAATTGGAACGACCCGGTCACCAGCTGGATCAGCGCCATCGACCTGAACAACGCCGGCCTGGTCATCGTGGCGCTGTTCGCGGTCACCTGGATCGGCGCAATCGCCTATTGGAAGCTGGCCAACGTCGAAGCTCGCTATCGGGTGGCGGAGTCCACCGAATAGCCGAAAGGCCGGCTAACGCTGTGCGCTAGCCGGCCTTTCGAGCTTGTATGACTACGGCGTCGCAGTCCCGGTGCCACCGGCCGCGTGGGCGCCGGTGCTGGCCAGGTCAGACTCGGCCGGCTTGCGGTGCCCGACGAAGGTGAACACCGCGTCCTCGCCGTTGCCTTCGCCGTCCCAGTTGTCCACGTCCACCGTGACAACCTGGCCGGGCCCGACCTCTTCGAACAGGATCTTCTCGGACAGCTGGTCCTCGATCTCGCGCTGGATGGTCCGGCGCAGCGGACGGGCGCCCAGCACCGGGTCGAAGCCGCGCTTGGCCAGCAGCGCCTTGGCCTTGTCCGTCAGCTCCAGGGCCATGTCCTTGGCCTTGAGCTGCTTGCCGACCCGGCCGATCATCAGGTCGACCATCTCGATGATCTCTTCCTGAGTCAACTGGTGGAAGACGATGATGTCGTCGATACGGTTCAGGAACTCCGGGCGGAAGTGCTTCTTCAGCTCGTCGTTGACCTTCTGCTTCATCCGCTCGTAGTTGTTCTCACCGCCACCCTGGGTGAAGCCCAGGCCGACCGCCTTGCTGATGTCGGAGGTACCGAGGTTCGAGGTGAAGATCAGCACGGTGTTCTTGAAGTCGACCGTGCGGCCCTGACCGTCGGTCAGGCGGCCGTCCTCGAGCACCTGCAACAGGCTGTTGTAGATCTCCTGGTGCGCCTTCTCGATCTCGTCGAACAGCACCACCGAGAACGGCTTGCGCCGGACCTTCTCAGTGAGCTGGCCGCCCTCTTCGTAGCCCACGTATCCCGGTGGGGCACCGAACAGTCGCGAAGCGGTGAATCGGTCGTGGAACTCGCCCATGTCGATCTGGATGAGCGCGTCGTCATCGCCGAACAGGAAGTTCGCCAGCGCCTTGGACAGCTCGGTCTTACCGACACCGGACGGGCCGGCGAAGATGAACGAACCGGACGGGCGCTTGGGGTCCTTCAACCCCGCACGGGTACGGCGGATGGCCTTGGAGACAGCCTTGACGGCGTCCTCCTGGCCGATGATCCGCTTGTGCAGCTCGTCTTCCATGCGCAGCAACCGGGTGGTCTCGGCCTCGGTGAGCTTGAACACCGGGATGCCGGTCCAGTTGCCGAGCACCTCGGCGATCTGCTCCTCGTCGACTTCGGCGACCACGTCGAGATCTCCCGAGCGCCACTGCTTTTCGCGCTCGGCTCGCTGGGCAACCAGCTGCTTCTCGCGGTCGCGCAGGCTGGCCGCCTTCTCGAAGTCCTGCGCGTCGATCGCGGACTCCTTTTCCCGGCGGGCGTCGGCGATCTTCTCGTCGAACTCGCGCAGGTCTGGCGGAGCCGTCATCCGGCGGATCCGCATCCGCGCGCCGGCCTCGTCGATCAGGTCGATCGCCTTGTCGGGCAGGAACCTGTCGTTGATGTAGCGGTCGGCCAGGGTGGCCGCGGCCGCAACGGCGCCGTCGGTGATGGACACCCGGTGGTGCGCCTCATAGCGGTCACGCAGACCCTTCAGGATTTCGATGGTGTGCTCCACCGTCGGCTCGCCGACCTGCACCGGCTGGAAGCGGCGCTCCAGCGCGGCGTCCTTCTCGATGTACTTGCGGTACTCGTCGAGGGTGGTGGCGCCGATCGTCTGCAGCTCGCCGCGGGCCAGCTTGGGCTTGAGGATCGACGCCGCGTCGATCGCACCTTCGGCCGCCCCGGCACCGACCAGCGTGTGCAGCTCGTCGATGAACAAGATGATGTCGCCCCGGGTGTTGATCTCTTTGAGCACCTTCTTCAGGCGCTCTTCGAAGTCACCGCGGTAGCGGCTGCCGGCGACCAGCGAACCCAGGTCGAGGGTGTAGAGCTGCTTGTCCTTCAGCGTCTCGGGCACCTCGCCGTGCACGATCGCCTGTGCCAGGCCTTCGACGACGGCTGTCTTGCCGACGCCGGGCTCACCAATCAGCACCGGGTTGTTCTTCGTGCGTCGGGACAGCACCTGCATGACCCGCTCGATTTCCTTCTCCCGGCCGATCACCGGGTCGAGCTTGCCTTCCATCGCCGCCGCCGTCAGGTTGCGACCGAACTGGTCCAGGACCAACGAGGTCGACGGGCTGCCGGACTCTCCGCCGCGGCCGCCGGTACCGGCTTCGGCGGTCTCCTTGCCCTGGTAGCCACTCAGCAGCTGGATGACCTGCTGGCGCACCCGGGTGAGTTCGGCGCCGAGCTTGACCAGCACCTGCGCGGCCACGCCCTCACCCTCACGGATCAGTCCGAGCAGAATGTGCTCGGTGCCGATGTAGTTGTGGCCGAGCTGCAGCGCCTCGCGCAGGCTCAGCTCCAGGACCTTCTTGGCACGAGGGGTGAACGGGATGTGACCGGACGGAGCCTGCTGACCCTGGCCGATGATCTCCTCGACCTGGCTGCGGACACCTTCTAGAGAGATGCCCAGCGACTCCAGCGACTTGGCCGCTACGCCTTCGCCCTCGTGGATGAGGCCGAGCAGGATGTGCTCGGTGCCGATGTAGTTGTGGTTGAGCATCCGGGCCTCTTCTTGCGCCAGGACGACCACCCTGCGGGCACGGTCGGTGAATCTTTCAAACATTGGCGGTTACCTTGCCCTCTCTCACCAATGGCGCAGTCTCACCATCGGTACTTCGTCATTGTCGGCTTCTGCGCCGACACCGCGTACCTGTCGTCCACTGTAGTGGTCGATGGGCCGGGCTTCCTACCTTGCTATCGCTAAGCCACTTCGGGGTTCCCGGCTACAACGCAGTTGCAACAAAGCAACGCGGGAAAAGTCCGAATGGTTTCCCGCGTAGGTGATCGATCAGTTCGCCACCAGCGAAAGCGCGGCGTGCCGCGCCCGTGAATTAGGTCGCAGCGTGGAAAGCGTCAATCACGTCGGCGGGGATACGGCCGCGAGTCGACACGTTGTGTCCATTACGCCGGGCCCAGTCGCGGATTGCCGCGCTCTGCTCGCGGTCGATGGCGCCACGGCCCCGTCCGTTGCTGGAGCGTCCGCGGCGGCGGCCACCGACCCGCCGAGAGGCTTCCACCCACTGCTTCAAGTCGTTTCGAAGTTTCGTCGCATTCTTCGCCGAAAGATCAATCTCATACGTCACCCCGTCGAGGCCGAATTCGACGGTTTCATCTGCGGCGCCTTCGCCGTCGAAATCGTCAACAAGGGTAACGGTCACTTTTTTCGCCATTGGCTGAGCCTCACTGCTTTCTTCTCAGACACTTGCCATACAAGACACGTGCTTGGACCGCCCCCGCCGGACAATCTACCATAATCCGACGAGTAATTCAATACAGTGCGCCGAAACGGCTCAGTTGCTATGCGGACGCACAATAGGAAACAATACCGTCTCTCTAATTGACAGCCCGGTCAAAGCCATCAGCAGTCGGTCGATGCCCATTCCGGTTCCGGTGCACGGCGGCATAGCGTGTTCGAGCGCCGCGAGGAAATCCTCGTCAAGCATCATTGCCTCGTCGTCGCCGGCCGCCGCGGCACGGGCCTGCTCGGCGAACCGTTCGCGTTGCACCACCGGGTCGATCAATTCGGAGTATCCCGTGGCCAGCTCGAATCCGCGGATATACAGGTCCCACTTTTCAGTCACCCCGGCAATGCTGCGGTGTTGCCGGGTCAAAGGCGTTGTCTCGACCGGGAAATCCTTGACGAAGGTGGGCGCGGTCAATGTCGAGCCCACCGTGTGCTCCCAAAGTTCCTCGATCAACTTGCCGTGCCCGTACCCGCGATCAGCCGGAACCTCAACGCCAAGTGACGCGGCGATAGCACGCAAGCGATCGACTTCTGTGTTTGGTGTGATCTCTTCGCCAAGAGCGCTAGATAGTGATGGATACATTTCTATCGACGCCCATTCTCCGTCGATGTCATAGATGCTGCCGTCCGGCAGAGAGAGTTGTCGAGTACCGATCGCCTCGTCAGCCACCTGTTGAATAAGCTCTCGGGTTACAACCGCGGAATCGTCATACGTTCCATACGCTTGATAGGTCTCCAACATGGAAAATTCGGGAGAATGTGTGGAATCGGCGCCTTCGTTTCGGAACACTCGATTTAGTTCAAAGACCCTGTCGAAGCCCCCGACGACGCAGCGCTTCAGGAAGAGTTCCGGTGCGATACGCAGGTAGAGGTCGATGTCGAGCGCATTGGAGTGGGTGATGAACGGGCGCGCCGCCGCCCCGCCCGCCAGCGTCTGCAGCATCGGCGTCTCGACTTCTAAAAAGCCACGTTGTTCGAGAGCATTGCGCAATGCACGAATGACGGCAATTCGCTGACGAGCGATCGTGCGCGCCTCCGGGCGCACGATCAGGTCGACATAGCGCTGCCGTACCCGCGATTCTTCGCTCATCTCCTTATGGGCCACCGGCAGCGGCCTCAAGGCCTTGGACGCCATTTCCCAGCTGTCGCCGAGCACGGACAGTTCACCGCGCCGCGAGCTGATCACTTCGCCGTGGACGAACACGATGTCGCCGATATCGACGTCGGCCTTCCACTGGTCGAGCGCTTGCTGACCGACGCTGGCGAGACTGAGCATGACTTGGAGCTGGGTGCCGTCACCCTCCTGGAGGGTGGCAAAGCAGAGCTTGCCCGAGTTGCGGGCGAAAACCACGCGTCCGGCAACTCCGACGACGTCACCGGTCGAGGAGTCGGCGGCCAGGTCCGGATAGGCGGCGCGAATCTCGGCCAGCGTATGGGTGCGCGCAACTTCGACGGGATAGGGATCGCGGCCCTCGTCGGCCAGGCGCTGTCTTTTGTCCCGGCGGATCCGAAACTGCTCGGGGAGGTCGCGTGGGTCCTCGGAGTCGTAGCCGGCGGCGTTCACGACCTGCCAGCTTAAAGGACTCGGGACCGCGAACCAGCGGCAGCGGTTGTGATCCTCGACCGATCGCAGCCCTGGCTTCTAATCGCGGAACAGCGACGGTCAGCGCGCGGTCTTGAGCCGTCCACGCTGGCTGTCCCGGTTGCGTTCGAAGACCAGGCGCAGGCCGTGCAGGGTCAGGTGCTGGTCGTAGTGGTCGACCGAATTCAATTCGGCCAGGAGCAACGGCGCGGTGTGACCGGTGGCTACTACGGCGACGTTATCGCCGGCGAAGCCGTCGACGTCATTGCGGATTCGGCCGACCAGACCGTCCACCAGGCCGGCGAAGCCGAAGACTGCACCGGACTGCATACATTCGACGGTATTCTTGCCGACCACCGAGCGGGGCCGGGCCAGCTCGACGCGACGCAGGGCGGCCGAACGCGCTGCGGCGGCATCCGAAGACACCTGGATACCCGGCGCGATCGCGCCGCCCAGGAATTCCCCCTTGGCGGACACCACGTCGACGCAGATCGAGGATCCGAAGTCGATGACGATCGCGGCGGAGTTGTACTTCTGAAAAGCAGCCAGGCAGTTGACGATCCGATCGGCGCCGACTTCTTTGGGATTGTCGACCAGCAGCGGGATACCGGTGCGGACCCCGGGCTCGATCAAGACGTGCGGCACCGTTGGCCAGTACTGCTCGAGCATCAGGCGCACCTCATGCAGCACCGAAGGCACTGTGGACAGCGCCGATGCGCCGGTGAGCTTGTCGGAGTCGTCGCCGATCAGCCCGTCAATGGTCAACGCGAGCTCGTCGGCGGTGATCTCGGATTCGGTCCGAATCCGCCACTGCTGCACGACCTTTGCGTGCTCCTTGGCACCGGAGAGCAATCCGACGACGGTGTGGGTGTTGCGGACGTCGATGGCCAGCAACACGGTCAGGCGTCTCTCGTTCGGGCAAGCTTCATCGCGGTGAGACCAGCTCGCCCGCGTCGGCCGGCACGAATGCCGGGTCGCTGCCCAAGTCGATCGCGTTGTTCTCGGCGTCGACGAAAACGATCTTGGGCTGGTAGCTGCGCGCCTCGGCGTCCTCCATCTGCGCGTACGCGATCAGGATCACCAGGTCGCCGGGATGCACGAGATGCGCTGCCGCGCCGTTGATCCCGATGACACCGCTGCCGCGCTCACCGGTGATCGCGTAGGTGACCAGCCGGGCGCCGTTGTCGATGTCGACGATCGTCACCTGCTCACCTTCGAGCAGGTCGGCGGCGTCCATCAGATCGGCGTCGATGGTCACCGAGCCCACGTAGTGCAGGTCGGCTTGCGTCACCGTCGCTCGGTGGATCTTCGACTTGAGCATTGTCCGTAACATCAATTCCTCCAATGCGATTCGAGAGGTTGACTGCTCGGCTCCTCCTCGGGCCGCAGCGCGGCCCGCATCGTCGCAGAGCGGGATTCAGCTGACGTCGCGGGCACTTGCCCGTCGATGCCGACTTCTGTTCCGATTTCGATGGCAACGTTGTCGAGCAGCCGGGTCGTACCCAGTCGGGCGGCGACCAGCAGGCGGCCGGGGCCGGTCACCGGGGCCGGGCCCAGTGCGGTGTCGCGCACTTCGAGGTAATCCACTTCGATCGTCGGCTCCGCTGAAAGCACCGCGCGGGCGGCGTCCAGCGCAGCCTGAGCACCGGCCGGCGCGGCGTGCGATCCAGCCAGCAGCGCCGCCGACAGGACGCTGGCGAGTTCGCGTTGAGCGGGCTCGAGGTACCGGTTGCGGGACGACATCGCCAGGCCGTCCGTTTCGCGCACGATCGGCACGCCGACGACTTGAACGTCGATGTTGAGGTCGGCGACCATCTGCCGGACCAGCACCAGCTGCTGGTAGTCCTTCTCGCCGAAGAAGATTCGATCGGGCGCAACAATCTGCATCAATTTGCAGACGACGGTCAGCATGCCCGCGAAATGAGTGGGGCGCGCGGCGCCCTCGAGTTCGGACCCCAGCGGGCCGGGGTGGACGGTGCTACGTGGTCCGTCCGGATACATCGCCAAAGCGCTTGGTGTGAAAGCAATTTCGACTCCCGCACCGCGCAGCAATTCGAGATCGGCCTCGACGATCCGCGGATAGGCTTCGAGGTCTTCGTTGGCGCCGAACTGCAACGGGTTGACGAAGATCGACACCACCACAACCGACCCGGGCACGCGTTTGGCGGCCCGCACCAGCGCAAGGTGCCCGTCGTGCAGCGCACCCATGGTCGGTACCAGCATCACCCGCCGGCCCGTGCGCCGCAGCGCACGGCTGACGTCACCGACACCGCGCGGGTCGGCGTAGACATTCAGTTCGCCGGCATTGAACTTCGGCGTCCGCTGGCTGATCACCGGGCCAGCACCTCGAGCACATCGTCGGGGGCGTGCACCTTTTCGGCGGTGCGCAGCGCATTGGCCCGGTAGGCCTGCGCGAGTTGCGGGTCGACACTGCGCAGCGCGTCGAGGTGCCCAGCGACAGCGTCGGCGTCTCCGCGGGCGATAGGGCCGGTCAGCGCCGCCTGCCCACGCTGCAGGGTGTTTTCCAACGCCGCACGAGCGAGCGGACCCAGGATGCGTTCGGCGATGCCACCGGGCTGGTAGTCGACGAGTTGTTGACCGAGCAGCTCGGTGCCCGACACCGCAGCCCGCAGCGCGTCCAGCGCGTCGGTCACCACGGTGACGATGTGATTGCCGGCGTGCGCCAGCGCAGCGTGATACAGCGTGCGGGCCTGTTCGGGGACCCGGAAGGGTTCGCCGCCGATCTCGAGGACAAGCGACTGCGCGATCGCATAGCCAATCTCGTCGGCGGCAGTGATCCCGAAACAGGTGTCCGGGAGCCGGGCAATGTCCTCGTCCGAGCCGGTGAACGTCATGGCCGGATGGATGGCCAACGGGATGCAATCCGTCAGGGGCGCCAGGACGTCGACGCCGTTGACACCCGAGGTGTGGACGACGATGGTGCCGGGGCGCACCGCCGACGTGGCTGCCAAACCCGACACCAGGCCCGGCAATTCGGTGTCGGGCACCGCCAGCAGCAGCAATTCGGCGTTTCCGGCGACGTCGGGTACCGACATGACAGGGGTGTCCGGAAGTCGGCGCTGGGCGCGCTGCCGGGAGGCGTGCGAGACGGCGCTGCAGGCGACGACGACGTGGTCGACGCGTTCTAACGCGACACCTAAGGCGGTACCCACCCGGCCGGCCGACACGATGCCCACCTTGAGCCGCGCCGGGCGCAATCCGTCGAACTGCACCATCGCAGACGACCCTCACAAGTCATTTGGTTTCGTTCCAGTCCCGCGAAGCAGGTACCGGACGGTCGGTAAGACTCTACAACGACAATCGAGCCGAAACGCTGTGGTGTTCGCCTCAGTCCTCGCGACGCCGGCGGCGGCCGCCGCCCTCGGACGGGGTGGTTTGTAGCCGGGCCAGTAATTCGGCCACCGACTGGCCACCGGATTGCGGCTCGTCGGCCTCCGATGGGTCGTCGGCACTGCGGTGCCGGGCGCTGGGCAGCGGGGGCGGCGACATCGCCGGACCCCGGTCGGGCGATGCGGGCGGGGGAGGCGGTGGAGGAGGCGGGGCCGGCGACATCGCCGGGGCGGGGGCTGCTTCGGCTGGATCGGCGTAGTCCGCGGAGTGGCGGGATCGTGCGCGACGGCCCGACTCGCCAAAGTCGGCACTCGGCTCGGACGACTCGTCGGGGGTTGGTTCGGCAGGTGCGCCGGAGTGCCGGCCGCGACGCTCGGGCGGCGGCTCCACGGGCTCACCGAGAGCCGGCGGGCGGTACGACGGCTTGTCTCGGGACGGTCCGTTGTCGTAGGCCCACGATGCCGGGGCGGGGCCGGTTGGCTGGCTGGAGCTCCAGTTGCTGCCGGGCGCTCCGGGCGGCAGCCACTGCCCCTCGGGACTCACCGGCTGCCACGCGTCCGATTGCTCGGGCTGCCGCGGCGTTGCGGTCGGTGGCGGCCACTGGATGCGCGGCTGCTGCTGCGGCGGTTCCTGCTGCGGCGGCGCGGGCGGTTCTGGCGCCGGTGTCGGCGCATACTGCGGCTCCGGCTGCCCAGGCGGCTCCGCGCGCCGGTGGGAACGGCGCCCCGGCTGCTGCTCGACCTGCTCGGGTCCGGTTGGCGGCTTGGGACTGGGCGTGGGCCCTCCGCCGGCAGGGTTCTGCGGCGGGGCCCAATTGCGGGCCTCCTGCCGACGTTCCGCCGGACCGGCTGGCGACGGAGGAGCGGACGGCGGAGCCCAAGGGGCGGACGCGGGTTCATTTCGCGCGGCCGGAGTTTCCTGCTCACCGGTTCGCCGATGCGAGCCGCGGTCCGGTCCAGGCTGCTCGGCGGACCGATTCTGTCGCGGGGGCGCATACTCGTGCGCTTGTGGCGCATACGACTGCTGTGGGCTCTCCGCGACCGACTGCCGGGGCTGGGCCGGGGTCAGGGGCTCTTCGTGCACGTCGATGATCGAATCGTCGGCGCGGCGAGCGGGCTCTTCGGCCCGGACCGACTGCACCCGGTTGATGCGCTCTCGGGCGCTTTCGTCTTCGCGGTCCCATTCGCTGTAGCCGCGCACGGGTCGGCGTTCGCCCTCAAGGGCGGGCCGCTCACTGAGCTCGGCGTCGAACAGGATTTCCAAATTGGTGCGCAGCGCGGCCAGCTCGGCGCGCAACTCCGATACCTCGTCGTTGGCCTGCGCGCGCAGCTCGGAGGCCAACTCGCGGCGCAGCTGAGACTCCACGGTGAGCTCGTATTCGCGGCGAGCTGAAATCTCTCGGTCGAGCTGCAGGTCGTAGACCAGTTTCAGGTCACGCGCCCGGGCTTGATCCACATCGCTCTGCCGGCGGTAGATCACCGAGACGAATGCGGCAACGACGGCGGCCCACAAAGCGAGAATCACCGCGAGTTTGAGCAGCTCTACCCTGTTGGTGAAGACGAGTGCGGAACTGGCGCCGATGGCCAGTACCAGCAACGCCGTCAGCAGCACCCATCCCGGTCTGCGGCCGCTGCGCCGCACGCGGGCGCCGCGGGACAGATCGGTCATGGCCCGAGAGTACCGGCCCCGGGTCGCTGCGCGTGTCGTCGTGCTCCGGCGTTTCTCACCTGGACTAATCGTGGAAATAGGGTGGTCGTCGCCCCCAGCTAATTCTCAGCACCCTCGCCGTTCTCGGTCGGGTCTCCCGGCGACTTACAGCAATGCTGGAGCCACAGCGCGGCAGCGACCAGAACCAGGGCACTGAGTGCCGCGACCGCGGTGCCGGTGGTGTCCTCGGCGGCGACGCGGAGCCACGACCGCCTCGGCAGCAGATAGGTCAGCACGGCCACCCACCAGCCCAATGCCAAAGCCCCGACCCACGCCGACGCCTGCGCGATCACCAGGCTGCGAGCCACCGACAGCGGATGTAGCCGGTCGGCGCCGTCGCCGATTTCGCCGGCTGCGATCTTGGCCCGCACATGCCGGCCCCACGCCGCCTCGGCGACGCCAACCACCAACAGCGACAGACCGGTCCGGACCGTGATCGGCGGAAACCATCGATACACCGCGATGACCAGCAGATAACCCGCGAGCGCAGTGCCGAGCGCCGCGGCGGTCAAGTCACGTTTGCGGGTGGGACCCATCAGCTTTCGGTGCGCAGCTCGAGGACGAACTCGGTACGCCGCACGCCGGCGCGGTCCGCGGGATCCAACTGGGCGATCAGCTTTGCTACCGACTGCGCTCCGCCCGCCACCGTCAGGGTCGCGCCAGGGTCGATGGCCAGCCACGGAATCAGCACAAATGCCCGCAAATGGGCAAGGGGGTGCGGCAGGGTGAGGCCGTCTTCAAGGGAGAAGAGCTCGGTGTCGCCGTCCAGCGACGTCAGGTGGCAGCAGATCAGGTCGACGTCCAGGGTGCGTGGGCCCCACTTCTGCCCCCGCACGCGATCGGCAGCGGCCTCCATCTGCTGAGCGCGGTCCAGCCAGCCGTGCCCGTCGAGCCTCGCGTCCTCGGCAATCAGCACCGCGTTCAGGAACGGACCCTGCTCGACGCCGCCCCACGCCGCGGTCTCGTAGACCGGGGACACCGCCTGTACCGCGTCTCCGAGCTGGTCGAGCACCGACTGCAGCCGGGCCAGCCGGTCGCCCAGGTTGGATCCGATCGACAGCACGACGCGGGTCATCGGCGCCACTCTCCCCCGCAAGCGGGAGGTGCCCCCACCACGCCGGCCCTGCCGGCGTCATCGTCGTCGGCGGAAGTCACGCAGGCACCACCTGTCCTCGTCCGCCCCGCCGGGAGCGGCGGGCCACCACCGCGACGTCGGCGAAGGTCTGCGGAATCGGAGCCTGCGGCTTGTGCACCGTCACCTCCACTGCGTGCACGCGTTCGTCCTTGATGACGTCCTCGGCGATCTCACCGGCGACCGTCTCGATCAAGTTACGGGCCGGGCCAGCGACGACCGCGGCCGCCCGCTCGGCTAGTACGCCGTAGTCGTACGTGTCGGAGAGGTCGTCGCTGGCCGCCGCATCCGCGAGGTCGATCCAGACGATGACGTCGACGACGAAGTCCTGACCATCGGTGCGCTCATGGTCGAATACGCCATGGTTGCCGCGAACCCTCAACCCTCGCAACTCTATTCGGTCAGCCATCAGATCCCCGTGCCCACGCCTCGACCACTTTTACAGCATCGACCGACGCGCGCACGTCGTGTACCCGAACTCCCCAGGCGCCATGCAGCGCCGCCAGCGCCGACACCACCGCGGTAGCGGTCTCGCGGCCGTCGGGCGGCCGAACCTCCCCGTCAGGACCCGCCAGCAAACTGCCGAGAAAGCGTTTGCGTGACGCGCCGATCAGCACCGGAACACCGCCGGCCACCAACTCCGGCAGCGCGTGCAGCAACGCCCAATTGTCTCGCGCGGACTTCGCGAAACCAAGGCCGGGATCGATGATCAACCTAGCCGGGTCCACTCCGGCGGCAACCGCGTTGTCGACGCAGCCCATTAACTCGTCGCGGACTTCGACGACCACGTCGCGATACGGGGGCACCTGATGCGGCTTGTCGGCCGAGACCGAACGCCAGTGCATCAGCACCCAGGGCACGTCTGCCTCGGCCAGTAGCGGCGTCATAGCCTCGTCGGCGCGACCGCCGGAGACGTCGTTGACCATGGATGCGCCGTTTTCCAGAGCAGCCTGCGCCACACCGGCGTGCATGGTGTCGACGCTGACAGTAATACCTTGTGCCGCAAGCTCTTTGATGACAGGAACCACCCGGTCGGTTTCGACTCTTGGGTCGATGCGCTGCGCGCCGGGTCGGGTCGACTCGCCACCAACGTCGACAATCGTCGCTCCGTCGGCGGCCAATGACAGCCCATGCTGGACAGCACGTTCGGCATCGAGATAACGGCCGCCATCCGAGAACGAGTCGTCGGTGACGTTGACCACCCCCATGACCTGGACGTGCGTCGGGGTCACTTGCGCAGGATCAGCTCGAGCGCCTCCGCTCGAGATGCACTGTTGGACTTGAACTGTCCGCGCACAGCCGAGGTCGTGGTCACCGCGCCGGGCTTGCGGACACCCCGCATCGACATGCATAGGTGTTCGGCCTCGATCACCACGATGGCACCCCGCGGGTCGAGCTTGCGCATCAGCGCGTCGGCGATCTGCGCGGTGAGGCGTTCCTGGACTTGCGGCCGCTTGGCGTACATGTCGACCAGTCGGGCGATCTTGGACAACCCAGTCACCCGGCCGTCCTGGCCGGGGATGTAGCCCACGTGCGCCACACCGTGGAAGGCCACCAGGTGATGCTCGCAGGTCGAGTACATCGGGATCTCTTTGATCAGCACAAGCTCGTCATGCTGCTCGTCAAAAGTGGTGTCCAGCACGGCATCCGGGTCGCTGTACAGGCCAGCGAACATCTCCTGGAAACTGCGCGCGACACGCGCCGGGGTATCGACCAGTCCGTGCCGGTCGGGGTCTTCGCCGATGGCGTAGAGCAATTCGCGGATGGCAGCTTCGGCGCGCGGTTGATCGAACACCGGTTTGTTCAAGGTCACGGTGTGGGAATTCTGCTGTGCTGTTGATGCCATGGGCGCCCTGTTCGTGTCAGCCGTGCGTCGAGGGGTTGGACGGACTCGAGCCGCCGCCACCCGATGGATCGGCGGCCTGGCCTGGCTCCGGCGCGGGTGCACCGGGCGGCGGGTACGGCGGATACGGCGGATAGGGCTGGCCCGCGTTCTGGTGCGGCGGCCCCGGCCAGTGTGGCTGCGGCTGCGGCGGCGGGTACCAGTAGCCCGGCTGCTGCGGTGGTGGCCATCCCGGCGCGTGCCATCCGGCGGGCGCTCCGTAGTCGGGCTGTGTGGAGTTCTGCTGGCCACCGTTGGAGCCTGCGTGAGATCCGTTGTTGCCGTTTGCGCTTCGCTCGGCATCAGCGCGCTCACGCGCCGCCGCCGCGATGGCCGCCTTGAAGGCCGGCTCGGGCTCCGGCTTGGGCCACGGCTCGCCGCGCTCGATCGCCAGCTCGCCGGGCGTCTTGATCGGCGGCTTGTCCGACGGGATACGGCCCCCGAAGTCGTCGAAAAGGGTAAGGCGCGGCCGCTTTTCGACGTCGGCGAAGATCGCCTCCAGGTCGGCGCGATGCAGCGTCTCCTTCTCGAGGAGTTCGCCGGCTACAGCGTCGAGTACGTCCCGGTACTCGGTCAGGATCTCCCAGGCCTCGGTGTGCGCAGCTTCGATGAGTTTGCGCACTTCCTCGTCGATTTCGCGCGCCACCTCGTGCGAGTAGTCCGGCTGGTTGCCCATGGTCCGGCCAAGGAAGGGATCGCCCGCTTCGGTCCCGTACTTGACGGCCCCCAGCTTGGAGCTCATGCCGAATTCCGTGACCATCGCACGAGCCACTTTGGTGGCGTGCTCGATGTCGGAGGACGCCCCCGTGGTGGGCTCGCGGAATACCAGTTCCTCGGCCGCTCGCCCGCCCAGCGCCATCACCAACCGGGCGACAAGCTCCGAGCGCGTGTGCATGCCCTTGTCGTCCTCGGGTACCGCCAAGGCGTGCCCACCGGTCTTGCCGCGGGCCAGGATCGTCACCTTGTAGACCGGGTCCAGCCCGGGCATTGCCCAGCCGGCCAGGGTGTGGCCGGCCTCGTGGTAGGCGATGGTCTTCTTTTCCTGCTCGCTGATGATCCGGCTCTTGCGCCGCGGGCCGCCGACCACCCGGTCGACCGCCTCTTCCAGCGCAGCCCCGGTGATCACGGTGCCGTTCTCCCGAGCCGTCAGCAGCGCCGCCTCGTTGATCACGTTCTCCAGGTCGGCCCCCGTCATGCCGACGGTCCGCTTGGCCAAGCCGTCGAACTCGACGTCGGGGCCGAAAGGCTTGCCCTTGGCGTGCACCCGCAGCACCGCGCGCCGGCCCGCCAGGTCGGGGCTCGACACCGGGATCTGGCGATCGAAGCGGCCGGGCCGCAGTAGGGCGGGGTCGAGGATGTCGGGCCGGTTGGTCGCCGCGATCAGGATGACGCCTTGACGGTCGCCGAAGCCGTCCATCTCCACCAGCAGCTGGTTCAGCGTCTGTTCACGCTCGTCGTGACCGCCACCGAGCCCGGCGCCGCGTTGCCGACCAACGGCATCGATTTCGTCGACGAAGATGATGCAGGGGCTGTTCTGTTTGGCCTGTTCGAACAGGTCGCGCACCCGGGACGCCCCGACGCCGACGAACATCTCGACGAAGTCAGAGCCGGAGATGGTGAAGAACGGCACCCCGGCTTCCCCGGCGACGGCCCGTGCCAGCAGCGTCTTACCAGTTCCCGGCGGACCGTAGAGCAGCACGCCCTTGGGGATCTTGGCGCCGAGCGCCTGGTATCGCGTCGGGTTCTGCAGAAAGTCTTTGATCTCGTAGAGCTCTTCGACCGCTTCGTCGGCGCCGGCGACGTCGGCGAACGTGGTCTTCGGCATGTCCTTGTTGAGCATCTTGGCTCGCGACTTACCGAACCCGAAGCCCATCCGGGCGCCACCCTGCATCCGGGAGAACATCATGAACAGGCCGACCAGCAACAACAGGGGCAGCACGTAGACCACCAGCGAGCCGATGATGCTGCCCTGGTTGACCACCGTGCTGACCTGGGCGTCTTTGCTGTTGAGTTGGTCGAACAGCGGCACCGCGTAGCCGCTCGGGAAGTGGGTGATGATCTTGTCGGAGCCGTCGGTCCCGGTCGCTGCGCTCTTCAACGTGAGCCGGACCTGCTGCTCTCGGTCGTCGATCTGGGCGCTCTTGACGTTGCCGGCCTTGATCTGAGCCGTCGCGACTGAGGTGTCGACCGGCTTGAAGCCGCGCGTGTCGTCGCTGAAGTAGAAGAAAGACCAGCCAAGCAGCAGCACGACCGCGATGGCCGTGAGCGTGCGGATTACGTTTTTCCGGTTCATCAATCATCGGCCGTCGCCGGCCCGGTCCTTCCCGATACACGCAGCTGGAATAGTCCAGGTTACCGCCCCGTGGTGATCGCCAGCTCGGCGCAGGCGCCGAGCGCGGCGGGTCACCACCAACTGACCCCGTGGTGATCGCGAGCTCGGCGCAGGCGCCGAGCGCGGCGGGTCACCACCATCGGACAACGTCTCGGTTCTAACAACGAATAAGAGTTCCCGACACCGGGCACCGACGGCGTGTGCTTTGGTGAATCAGTGTCTGACAGCCAGCCGATCACTGAACGCACCATCGCCAGCAATGGTGTGCACCTGCACACCCTCGAAGCGGGTGAGGTCGGCGCGCCTGTCGTCATCCTCGCGCACGGCTTCCCCGAGACCTCTTACTCATGGCGTCACCAAATTCCGGCATTAGCCGCCGCCGGATACCACGTGCTCGCTCCCGATCAGCGGGGCTATGGCCGCACAACCAGCCCGAAGGACGTCGCGGCCTACAACATCGCCGACCTGTCCGCCGATCTGGTCGGCCTGCTCGACGATGTCGGCGCCGACAAAGCGGTCTTCGTCGGCCACGACTGGGGCTCTTCGGTGGTGTGGAGCTCGGCGCAACTGCACCCGGACCGGGTCGCGGCGGTGATCGGCATGAGCGTTCCGCCGGTGCCGCGCTCGCAGGTTCCTCCGACCCAGGCATTCCGGTCGATTTTCGGCGACAGCTTCTTCTACATGCTCTATTTCCAGGAGCCCGGGGTGGCCGACGCCGAACTCGACTCCGACCCGCGCCGAACCATCATCCGGATGCTCAACGGGCTGACCCGATCCGACGATGCGGCGGCCGGGCTGCGGCTGATCGAGCCCGGGCTGGCCGGCTTCATCGAACGACTCCCCGACACCGACAGCCCGCCGAACTGGATCACCGCTGACGAGGTCGACCGCTACGTCGCCGAGTTCACCCGTACCGGCTTTACCGGCGGACTCAACTGGTATCGCAACCTTGACCGCAACTGGGAGCTGATGGCCGACCCGCCTGCCGACACCATCGAGGTGCCGGCAATGTTCATCGGCGGCACCGCCGACCCGGTGCTGAGTTTCATGCGTCTCGACCGCGCGCCCGAGGTGGTGATCGGTCGCTACCGCGAGGTGCTGATCGACGGCGCCGGGCATTGGCTCCAGCAGGAGAAGCCGGAGCAGGTCAACGAACTGCTGCTCGACTTCCTGTCCAGCGTGAACATCGGCGTCCAGCTGTGAACCGGCCGCTGAAGTTCGGCGTATTCCTCACACCGTTCCATCCGGTCGGCCAATCCCCCACTGTCGCACTGGAATACGACATGGAGCGAGTGGTCGCGCTGGATCGGCTCGGCTTCGACGAGGCGTGGTTCGGTGAGCATCATTCCGGCGGATACGAGTTGATCGCTTGCCCGGAGGTGTTCATCGCCGCGGCCGCCGAACGGACCAAACACATCCGGCTGGGCACCGGAGTGGTGTCGCTGCCCTACCACCACCCGCTGATGGTGGCTGACCGCTGGGTATTGCTGGATCATCTGACCCGCGGCCGGGTGATCTTCGGCACCGGGCCAGGCGCGCTGCCTTCGGACGCCTACATGATGGGGATCGACCCGATCGAGCAGCGCCGGATGATGCAGGAGTCACTGGAGGCGATCCTCGCTCTCTTCCGTGCCGCGCCGAGCGAGCGGATCAGCCGCCATTCGGACTGGTTCACCCTGCGCGACGCGCAGCTACACATCCGACCCTACACCTGGCCGTACCCGGAAATCGCCACGGCGGCAATGATTTCGCCGTCCGGACCGCGACTGGCCGGGGCGATGGGCACATCGCTGTTGTCGTTGTCGATGTCGGTCCCCGGCGGTTATGCGGCCTTAGAGAACACCTGGGACGTGGTCGAGGAGCAGGCCGCCAAGGTCGGCCGTGCCCAACCGGACCGCGCCGGCTGGCGGGTGCTGTCGATCATGCACGTCGCCGACACCCGCGACAAGGCGATCGACGATTGCACCTACGGCCTGCAAGATTTCGCCAACTATTTCGGTGCGGCCGGTTTCGTCCCGCTGTTCAACGAGGTCGAGGGCGCGCAGACGCCGCGGGAGTTCGTCGAAAACTACGCGGCCCAAGGCAATTGCTGTATCGGCAGTCCCGACGACGCGATCGCCCACATCGAAGACCTGCTCGAGCGGTCCGGCGGATTCGGAACGCTGCTCATGCTGGGCCACGACTGGGCCTCGCCCGAGGCGACCTATCGCTGTTATGAATTGATTGCCCGCAAGGTCATCCCGCACTTCAAGGGTCAACTCGAAGCGGCCCGGTCCTCACACGAGTGGGCCAGCGAGAAGCGCGACGAGCTGATCGGGCGCGCCGGGGAGGCGGTCGTCAGGGCCATCACGCAGCACGTCGCCGAAACGGGCGGCAGCTGATGCGGGCACCGTTACTACCTCAAGACCGCATGGCGTTGCCCACCCTCCAGCGTCAGCCCCCGACCGTCGGCCGGGGCACCACCGTCGGCTTGAAACCGTAACGCGGAGCGGCGAATTGCATGCCGCGCCCGCCACTGCCAGCCATCACCGGTGGCGCTCCCATGCTGTTGGCGACCGGTGTAAGCGGCTGCGACGACACCGGGGTGCCGAGGTTGCCGATCGAGGTGACCGCAGGGCTCACATTCGGGGCAACGCCACCCCAGGTCGGCGGCACCGAGAGCTTGCCCACCAATTCCGCCTTACCGAGGCTGCTGAGCACCGAACCGGGCACAGCCGATGGAACGCTGGGCGTTAAGGCCGCCGGAAGCGCTTCGACCGCTGACGCTTTCGTAGCCCCTCCGAATGCTTTGGTCGCCGCTTCCGCCAGCCCCTCGATGTCTTTGGTGGCGGTCGTGGACAGTCGGAAGGGGGAGACCAGCCGGATGACCGTGTCGAAGGGCGTGCTGCCGTCCAACGTCTGCGAACCGGTCAAACCCTCAAGGATGTCGCCGAAGGCCCCTCCCACGACGATGCCGTCGCCGTTGGAGTTGAAGACATGTCCCGTCAGACCCACAGCGGCCAGGAAGCTGTTGACGTCTGTCAACCACGGCGGGTTCCCCAGCACCGGCGCGGCCGCGGCCGCCAGAGCGTTGGTGACGTTCTGCCCGGTGCTGGAACCGATCGCTTGTGAAACGGCGGCCGCCTGGGCACCGAGGCCGGCCGGGTTCACCGTTTCTGCAGCGGGGATGAATGGTGCCAGCGCCGAGGCCGCGGCCGACGCGCCCGCGTAGCTGTACATCGCGCCGGCGTCCTGCGCCCACATCTCGGCGTATTGGGCTTCGGCGGCCAGGATGGCCGGCGTGTTCTGACCCAGCAGGTTGGTCGCGATCAGCGCCATCAGCAAAGCCCGGTTGGCGGCGATCTCCGGTGGGGGCACCGTCGCGATGAACGCCGCTTCGTACGCGCTGACCGCGGCAGCCGCCTGAGCGGCGACCTCTTCGGCCTGGATCGCGGTCTCGGTGAGCCACTCCACCTGAGCGGCTGAGGACACGGCCATCGACGTCGCGGCCGGACCCAGCCACGAGCCATCGGTGAGCGCGGCCACCACGGCTTCGTAGGCCGAGGCCAGTGTGTGCAGCTCGGCGGAGAGCGCCGCCCAAGCCGAGGAAGCTGTCAACATCGGCACCGAACCAGCGCCTGAATACATCAACCCGGAATTGACCTCCGGCGGTAAAACTGCAAAGTCCAGCACGATCGCGCCCTATCCGACCGCTGCGGCGTTGGCCGACTCGGTGACCGCGTAGGAACCGGAGCTGGCGCCCAGCATGGTCGCCATGAACTCTTGGACCGCGGCCGCGTGGGCGCTGACCGTTTGGTAGAGCTGCGCGTGCGCGGCGAACTGCGCGGCGGTCAACGCCGACACCACATCGCCGGCAGCGGGCACGATCCCTGCCGTAGGTGCGGCCGCAGCCGCATTCGCGGCCTTGAGCGACCCGTTGATGGCGTGCAATTTTCCAGCGGCCGCAGCCAGGACTTCGGGCTGCGCGACGACGTTTGGCATGGCTCCTCCGAAAGATGCTTGTAAACAACAGCTTCAGCGAGCACCGACGCGGCTGAAGCAAACCTTGCGACACGGTAAGCCAGTGATATCGCGCAAATACAGCTTCGCTCAACGCTGTTCACTTGAGAGTCGGTGAGTATTCACTTAGCTGAGCGACTGACGCCAAAGATAGGAATCTCACCTGAAAAGTATTGGAATACAACATGATTAGAGATCGATATGAGGTTTGCAGCCACTGTCACAATACCCGGTAGGCTTTGCTCGGCGCATGTTTTGACGGCAATTGCTGCGGCTGTCAAGCGCAGTGACAGCCCGGTCCAGCGAATGCGGTTGGTACCGAGCGATATTGATCGTCTCGTCATCGAATAGCTGCTCCGTTAGCCGATTTCGCCGATTCGTCGGTGCCCACTTTTCGGCTGGCCCGAAAACAGCGTCCGCGTCGCATCCGTCGCAGCTCTCTGCGCTGGTATATCGTGTTTCGAGCTGACCAAATCACCACACTCAACGCGACGTGGAGCAGCTCGATCGTCCCGGCGTGGCGACCACGGATGCAACCGAGGAGGCGCCATGCCCACGCCGGCGGTCGGCCTGCGCCAGCAGATGCTGCGTCGTCGCCCGGTCAGCGGAGCTCCCGTTGCCGAGGGCGCCTCAGATCAGCTGCAACGCAGCCTGGGTGTCTTCCTGCTCACCATGTTCGGTGTCGGCGAGACCGTCGGCTCCGGCATCTTCATCGTGCTGTCGCAGTCCGTGCCACAGGCCGGCCCGGCGGTGGTGATCTCGTTCATCATCGCCGGCGTCGCGGCGGGCCTGGCGGCAATCTGCTACGCCGAGCTGGCCTCGGCAGTACCCGTCTCGGGCTCGGCCTACTCGTACGCCTACGCGACGCTCGGCGAGTTCGCGGCTATGGGTGTGGCCGCCTGCCTCCTGCTGGAGTACGGCGTATCGACGGCCGCGGTCGCCGTCGGCTGGAGTCAGTACCTCAACAAACTGCTCGGAAATATCTTCGGAGTCGTTCTCCCGCAGTCTATTTCGGCAGCGCCATGGGACCCTCAACACGGTGTGGCCAACCTTCCGGCGATAGCTCTGGTGGCGATGTGCGCGGTGCTGTTGATCCGCGGCGCGAACGCATCGGCAAAGGTCAACGCCGTCATGGTGGTGATCAAGATCGGCGTACTGGTGTTGTTCTCGGCGATCGCGTTCACCGCCTTTCATGCCGGCAATTTCAAAGACCTGGCGCCGTTCGGGCTCTCCGGCATCAGCCTGGCCTCAGGCACGATCTTCTTCGCCTACATCGGCCTGGACGCCGTGTCGACGGCCGGCGACGAGGTCAAAGACCCGCAGCACACCATGCCGCGGGCAATCATCGCCGCCTTGATGATCGTCACCGCGATCCATCTTCTGGTGTCGGTGGCCGCGATCGGCGCGCAGAGGTGGCAGGACTTCAAGGGCGAGGAGGCCGTGCTGGCGGTGATCCTGGACCACATCACCGGCAACACCGCGGGCAGCACCATTGTCGCTGCCGGAGCTGTGATTTCGATTTTCTCGGTTACGTTGGTGACGCTCTACGGGCAGACCCGCATCCTGTTCACCATGGGCCGCGACGGACTGCTGCCCGCGGCGTTCGCGAAAGTGCACCCGCGCACGATGGCGCCGGTTCGCAACACGCTGATCGTCGCGTTCGTGGTGGCACTGCTGGCCGCGGTGGTACCACTGGACCGGCTCGCCGAAATCGTCTCGATCGGGACATTGACGGCGTTCATCGTGGTGTCGGGCGGCGTGATCGTGCTGCGGATCCAGGAGCCCGACCTGCCGCGGGGGTTCAAGGTGCCCGGTTACCCCTTGACACCGATCCTGTCCATCGCTGCGTGCGCCTACATCCTGGTCAGCCTGCACTGGTACACCTGGGTCGCGTTCAGCGGCTGGGTCGCGGTGGCGTTGATCTTCTACCTGGCCTGGGGTCGCCGGCACAGCGCTCTTAACGGTCGCGTCGACTAGCCGGCCCCCTCCTTACGAGTTCAGGTTTCGCCATAGGCAGTAGCCCGTCATCGTTATCGAGAAAAGACTGGGCAACACCCGAAACGAGAGCGGCTGCCCTACCGGCCCGGCCTCCGCTTCGGGCGAGCTGACAACCCCTGCCCCGGCCACCGCTGTCTGCTCCTCGATGCACCGGCTACCGGGTTCTTGCGGGACGGCGATCCAGTCGCCTGACCGGAGGTTGGAGTTGCGAGTTCCCTGACCGCGCAACGTCACTGATGGTCCGTAGCTCAGCCAGCGATCACTGCTCGGGTAATCGGAGATATCGACTGTCCATCGGTAGTCTCCGTCTGCCTGCTGCCGGCACAGCAGGTTCGTCTTTTGGTCCGGCAGCCGAGTCATCGCATTGTCGAAAGTGGACGAACACGGCGAGTCCGGTTGCGGGACAACGGGTTCCGCATATGCTCCGGCGGCCGCGAAAAGCGCCGCGAAAGCTTCTGCCAGCGTCGTCAACACTATCGTCGCGGTGTGTCTCAAGATCGGCTGAGCCTCCGAAGGGTGGCTAGGGCAGCGTAGTGTGCATCAACATTACGCTGTAGGTCGACCACAGCGAGAGATTGAAATACAGGTCGTGACCGGTCGACCAGGGGTGGATGAACGGGGCGTAGATGCCGCCAGGAAGTTGTGTTGACGTCACGAGGGTCTGCGCCGCGCTCCACGGTCCCTGTGGATTTGCCGACGTCCGCATCACCACGCTGTTCGAGCCGTCGGTGTAAAGCGCGATGTACTTACCGAGGTAATCGTTGAATTGGACTGACATTTCGCTCACCGGAGCCGAAATGACCGGCGTGGCGGCCCATGGGCTGTTTGCTACCCATGATCCTGTTCCGGAGAAGCTCCACCACGGCTTACTCCAGTATTCGTACCGGCTGAGGTCGAGCACCGCATCCTCGGGAACGCGCGACACATACGCCGAGCCAAAGCGTCCGGACGGCGTGCCGTAGGAGTACAGGTATCCGTCTCGCCGCACGAACGCTCCCTGCTGGAAATTCTGATTGCCCCAGTTGAACCAGACGCTGGGCACGCTGAAAAAGAAACTCGGGCGGACGGTCGCACGGCTGGCGATCCAATTTTCGCCGTTGTCGGTAGAAACCGCGATTGCCGAGAAGTTCGTGGTCCATTGGCCCGCACTACCCCACTGTCTGACCGACATGAAGTTGACGTATTGCGTTGTGCCGACGGAGATTCCGGCGGTGGGGATGATAGTCACTTCGGTTGGGGAGAGATTGAGGCTGGCGATGATCTGTCTGGAGAAATTCGATCCCGGGGGCGTTGCGGACAGGACGGGTGAGCCGGCGTAGACGTTGTTGAACGCCGGGTCGGGCACCGACACTCCGTCGGCGAGGTTGTGGTCAGCGCTGCGAAACAGTGTGTTGCTCCGCCATTGCTGGCCGGCGACGCTGCAATTGCCGAACGTGTCGCCGAATGCCATCAGCACCTGATCGTTGACGCCGGTCTGGCCGTTGTCCCAGATGATCCCGAGATCGGCGCCCGACATAGCGAAGCGTGCGTAGGTGTTGTTGGGGCTGTTGGGCCCGTTGATCCAGCTGACGATGGTTGTTGTCGAGGCGGCGACCGCCGCAGCGGGGGCGGTGGTCGTAGGTCCGGTGAGGGTCGGGACCTGTTGGCCTGACGGGTCGGGAACTCCCGGGACGGGCAGGGGCAACACCGCGCCTTGCTGCTGCATCGGGGCACCCGATGTCGCAGGGTTTGAGGCCGCGGCCGGAAGCGGACCCAGTCCGGGCGGCACTGCCCGAGTCTGTGCACCGCTGGGCATGCGGCCCGTCGGCACGTGTTCCACCGGCGTCCTCGGCAGCACCGGACCGCTATTTGCTGGCGACGCGGAAGCCGCCGGAGAGCACGGATCAGCCGCCGCAGGAGGGGCCACAACTATCGGGGCGACGAGTCCAGTGACAACCACCAACGCCCCCGACACCGGCGCGAGCCGGGCAAATACCCACACGTCAAACCTCCGATGGGTGCCTGGACTATCCGTTGGCCGTCAACGGCGGGCGCGTATGAATTCGAGATCTGTGACAATAGTGACTGAAGTGCAAATTAGGGCCAGTGATGCGCCGGATCGATATTCGGTTGTGATCGCGTCGCGACCGCCGGCTTCGCTCCGGCGACCCGCCCGGGCGGCCCGGTGGCTAACGACTTTCGACGTTGAGCGGGCCCCGGGGAAGTGTCCCGACCAGAAAGCGCCGAGTTCAAAACGGCTAGGGTGCCAGACATGCCTGCCAGACTGCCGGTTCGCGTCCTGCTCGCCCTGGCGCTCGTCGCGACGGCGTCCGCGTGTGACCACGACGCCGACAAGGTCGCGAAGAACCCGCGCGAGGTGACGGTCGTAGGCTCCGGTCACGTGCAAGGCGTGCCGGACACCCTAACCGCCGACGTCGGCGTCGAATTCGTGGCGCCGGACGTCACCGCGGCGATGAACCAGACCAACGACCGTCAGCAGGCCGTCATCACCGCCGTGGCCGGGGCCGGGGTCGACCGCAAGGACATCAGCACCACCGACGTCAGCCTGCAGCCGCAGTTCGACCCGACCGGAGCCACCATCACCGGGTACCGCGCCGCCAATTCGATCCGGATCAGGATTCACCCCGCCGACTCGGCGTCGCGCGTGCTCGCCGTGGTCGTCGACGCCGGTGGCGCCGCCACCCGGATCAACTCGGTGAGCTACTCCATCGCCGACGATTCGCAGCTGGTGAAGGACGCGCGGTCGCGCGCGTTCCAGGACGCCAAAGACCGCGCCGCGCAGTACGCGCAACTGTCTGGCCTTGGGCTGGGCAAGATCATCTCGATCTCGGAGACCGCCGGCGGCGCCACGCCGACGACCGCTCCGGCACCGCGGATGATGCCGACCGCGGTGCCACTGGAGCCCGGCCAGCAGACCGTGAGCTTCTCGGTGACCGCGGTGTGGGAGTTGCGCTAGCAGCGAGGTCAGCCACCGACACCGAGGATCTGCAGCAGTTCACGGTGGTCGGTGATGCGGAAGTCCGGCTTGCAGCCGTCGTAATCTTTTGTGCCCTGGTCAGAGTCGAACATGATGGTCCGCATTCCGGCCTCGCGCGCGCCGTAGATGTCACGGAACATGTCGTTGCCGATGTAGACGGTCTGCGCGGCGGGCACGCCGAGTCCAGCCAGCGCGTATTCGAACAGCCTGACGTCGGGCTTGCGAAAGCCGTGATCACCCGAAACGATGATCGGGTCGAAGTATTGCGTCAGCCCGACCTTGTGCAGTTCGCCTAGGGCATAGGCGGTTTGGGCGTCGGTGACGATCGCCAGCGCGAAGTGTTGGCGTAGCTGACCGAGCACCTTGCGGACGTGCGGATAGAGCTTGAGCTTCTTACGCGAGACTCCGCGGTAGATCTCCGCGAGCGTCAGTGGAAGTTGCGCGAGACGCTCGGGCGGTAACGCGCGGGTGTAGTCGCTGCCGTAGTCGTCGATAATCGACTGGAATATGGCCACCGCATCGAATTCCGGGTACCGGTGCGGACTTTCGCGCTGCTGGCGTTTCAGACGACGGAAATATTCGTCGCGCACCTGGTGGCGCCGCATGTCGATGCCTTGATAGGTCAGGAAATGCCCGATCGCCCGAAAGATGTCGTCGCGGTGTTCATCGGTCTCGATGTGAACCAGGGTGCCATTGACGTCGAAAGCTACTGCGGCTATCCCGGTGAGCGTGGCGGGCACGATCAGCAGGCCCGTAACAGCCGTTTGGACTGGCGGAGAAGCTTGCCGCCGTAGTCGTCGCCGATGTAGTCGTTGCGCGCAACCCGCAAGAGATTCATCGCCATGTAGTACGGCAGTCGCGCCGTGATCGATCGGAATGCCGCATCGCGATCCGGGAAGTGACAGCAGTACTCCCACAGGAAATGTCCGATGAACGGCTCCGCCCCGTTCGGGCTACCGGTCGCCGACATGAAGGCGTGCTGCATCTCGCCTGCGACGCGGCCGATGTCGAACATCCGGTCGCCCCAGCGGGCTCGCTCGAGGTCGATCGCGGCAACGTCGAGGCCGTGGCCGAACAAGAAGTTGGCGGGGGTTGCGTCGCCGTGCAGCCACACCTGCCGATCACCCCACATCATCGCCTTGTCCCGCCATAATCCCTGAAGCCACAGCAGTTCGTCGACATCCCAGCCGCCGATGCGATTGCGATGCCTCAACTTGGTTACCAACTCCCCGAAGTAACGGCAGTCGACGTCGAAGTCGACCGTGCTGCCGTTGGCCGTCCTATTATGTTGTGTCGCAAGAAAATACGCGAGCGCCTTCAGTCGCCAGTAGAGGTGTCCGTCGTTGTGACGGCTAATGGCCTGTTTGATCGCATTGCTGAACTGTTCCCCGGCATAGAACTCGACGGCAAGCACGCTGTTGAGGTTCGCGTCGACACCCAGCGGTCGCACCACATGGTGCGGAGAGCCCACGAGGTTGTAGCCGCGCAGCCCTTGCATGGTGTCGAACTCGCGATGCGCCGCCCGTTCTGCGCGATCACGATCCCAGCCGAACTTGGGCCCGTAGAACTTGCAGACCACCCGCGCGCGGCTGCGCTTTTCCTCGTACGCGTAGACCTCGTTGCTTGCCCGCAGCCGAAAAGCGCGGAAGGCGGGATGCGCTACGTCGACGCCCAGCTGGTGGCGGAAAATGCCGGAGAGAAACCCGTGCAAACCGTCGTCACCCGACACATACCCGACGTATTTGCCAAACACGACGCCTCCCTGCCGCGTCGTCGTTGACCTCGAGCTGTTAGCCCGGCGTACACATGATGTTCAGACAATAGGCCCGGGCCGTCCTACTCGCACGTCGACAGGACGGTCGGTTAGTCCTGGTAGATGCGCGGGTCGAGGGTGCCGATGTAGGGCAGGTCGCGGTAGCGCTCGTCGTAGTCCAGGCCGTAGCCGACGACAAACTCGTTCGGGATGTCGAAGCCCACGTAATCGATGTCGGTGTTAGCGCGCAGAGCGTCGGGCTTGCGGAGCAGCGTGCACACCCGCAGTGAATGGGGGCGACGGCTGGCCAAATTGCGTAACAGCCACGACAGCGTCAGCCCGGAGTCGACGATGTCCTCGACGATCAGCACGTCGCGGTCGTTGATGTCACGGTCGAGGTCCTTGAGGATCCGCACTACACCCGACGACGACGTCGACGACCCGTACGAGCTGACCGCCATGAATTCGAATTGCGTCGGCAACGGGATCGCGCGGGCCAGATCGGTGACGAACATGACCGCGCCCTTGAGCACGGTGACCAAGAGCAGGTCGCGGCCGTCGGCGCCGGCCCGGTCGCCGTACTGCGCGCCGATCTGGGCCCCCAGCTCGGCGATGCGGCGCTGGATCTCGTCTTCGCGCAGCAGCACCGACTTGATGTCGCCCGGATACAGCTCCTGCACTTCGGCTGCCACGGCCAATAGCGTGCCATGTCGGGCCGCCGAGAACTAGACCGGCTCCCGATCCAGCGTCAGGATCCCGCCACGCCGGGTGGCGACCAATCGCTGATTGCGCAATGCCGACCCCACCGCCACTCCGCCCTGACCGCGCCAGGCGGTGATCAGCCGGTCGACCCCGCGGATCTGCTTGTCCGTCAATCCGATCCCGCCTCCGCACATCAGCCAGCGACGGATGACGCCGCGGCGGACCGGATCGGGCAGCTCCGCCAACGCCCCGGTGTCGAGCCCGTCGGGCGTCTCGGCGGTGCCCATTGCCTGCTCGATCAGCGAATCGATCAGCTCGGTGTCGCCCCGCAGGGCGGTCGCGGTGCGAGCGAGCGCTTCGGCCACGCCGCCGCCGAGGACATCCTCGAGCAGCGGCAGGACCTCGTGGCGCAACCGGCTGCGGGTGAACCGGCGGTCGACGTTGTGGGGGTCGCGCCAGGCCGGCAGTACGAGCTCGTCGCACGCGGCATGCGTCGTCGCGCGTCGCACGCCCAGCAGCGGCCGGCACCAGGGCGGGTCATAGGGCTGCATGCCGGCAATCGATCGGGCTCCCGAACCGCGGCCCAATCCGAGCAAGACGGTTTCCGCCTGGTCATCCAGGGTGTGGGCCAGCAGCACCGGCCGGCCGCGACGCGCGTCGGCCAGTGCCTCGTAGCGAGCGCGCCGCGCCGCGCCCTCCGGGCCTCCGTCCACCCCGACCTGCACGCAAAGTGTTTGCGCAGCAACACATCCCATGCCCTCGGCCTGTCGTTGCGCGGTAGCAGCCACCTCCGCCGAGCCCGGCTGCAGACCGTGATCGACGATCAGCGCAGTGGTCGGGCGCATCGACGCCGCAACTGCGGTGAGCGCCAACGAATCCGGGCCACCCGACAGTGCCACACACCAGTCGTCATCAGCGGCGAGATACTCCGTCGCGAACCCCGCCACCGCCGCACGGAGTTCGGCTACAGCACCCGGTCGATCCATCGTTGCGGGTATTCGATCTCGATCGGCCGGGGCAGGGTGTCGGGGCTCGTCCAGACGGTGTTGAAGCGAGCCATCCCGACCCGGTCCACCACGTGGTCGACGAACGCCTTACCCCGGGTGTACTGGCTCAGCTTCGCGTCGATGCCCAGCAGGGCACGGAGCAACCGTTGCAACGGCGGCTGCTTACGGTTGCGTCGTTCGTCGAAGCGGGCTCGAATGGTGGCGACCGACGGAATCACCACGGGCCCAACGGCATCCATCACGTGGTCGGCATGTCCCTCGAGCAGCGTGCCGAGCACCAGCAGTTGGTCGAGCGCCTCGCGTTGTGGCTCGGACTGCACGGCGCGCAGCAGCCCCAGAATTCCCGCCGAATTCGGATCCGTCTGCGACGAGTTGCCGCGGCCGCGGGCGAATTCGGCCAGCCGGCTCACCACCTGTGTCAGGTCGTCGTTGCCGTCGGTGGTCAGCACCCCGAGCGCCTGCGACATGTAGCCAGACAGCCACGGGTTGGCGGTGAACTGTACCCGGTGGGTGACCTCGTGCAGGCAGACCCACAGCCGGAAATCGGCCGGCTCGACCCGTAATTGCCGCTCCACCGCAAGCACATTGGGATAGACCAGCAGTAAAGCTCCGCCTTCGTTGAACGGGTCGTACTGGCCGAGGATGCCGCTCGAGACGAACGCCAGCACCGCCCCGGTCTGCGCTCCGGTGATCCGTCCGCTGATCGCGCCGCGCGGCTTGTCGGTTCCGCCGGTCATCGCGCGCATCGATTCCGCGGCGGACCGGATCCATTCGGGCCGGTCGATGACCCGGGCGTCGGGCACCACGCCCTCGGTGTGCAATCCGGTGACCTCGCGCACCGGCGGTTCGGCGGCTTTGGCTGCGCTAGCGAGGTTTTCGATCACCTGACGGCGGGTGTAGTCGGTCGACGGCGGACCGTGGCGGGCCAACCGCTGACCGACCGTCGCCGCGAATCCCCAGTCGACCGCGCGCCCGACGCTGACGTCGGCTGCGGCGGTCATGTCACACATCCGCACGACCACAGCGCCACACCGAGCGCGTCGATCGCCGTCCGGCCGGACATCCCGGCGTCGTTGGAGATCAGCGCGAAGGTCAGCACTCGTCCGCTGCGGTCGGTCACCACCCCAGCTAACGCGTTGATGGCGGTCAGCGAGCCGGTTTTGGCCCGCAACCATCCGGCCGGTCCGGAGCCCGCGGGGGTGCCGTCGATGAAGCGGTCGGACAGTGTGCCGCTGCCGCCGGCGATCGGCAGCACATCCAGCAATGGCCGCAGCTTGGGTTCGTCGGGCCCGGCCGCGGCCTGAACGACGGCGTCCAGTGTTTTAGCGGAGAGGCGGTCGTCGACCGACAACCCGCTGGAGTCGCGCAGAATCGCGCTGCCGGTGTCGATGTGCGCGGTGCTGAGTCGGCTGGTCACCGCGGAGACGGCGCCGGTGAAGCTCAGCGGTCGCTGCATGGACGCGGCGACTTCGCGGGCGATGCACTCGGCCATCACGTTGTCCGAGACGTTCATCATCTCGTTGAGCCGGTCGATCAGCGGCGCCGACTGGACCGCGGCGAGTTGCCGCGCGTCGGAGGCGACCGGCTGGCTGGTGACGGTGACGCGCTGCGGATTGACGCCCAGTGCGGCAGCCAGCGCCCGGCCGGCGTCGAGGGCCGGCGTCGTCGAGCGCCGCGACTCGTCGGTGGCCGGCTGGATCCGCCCGGCGTCGAGCATCACCGATTCGATGGGCGCGATGTCACCACCTTGGATGTCGGCCGGGTCCCATCCCGGGGCGAAGGAGGGGCCGCTGAACAGCGAGGTGTTCACCTCCACCGCCGTCGGGGTCACGCCGCTACGTCGCACTTGGTCGGCGAGGTCGCTCAGCCGGGGCGCGTTGTGATACCAGGTGGGCTGCCCCGGTGCCGCCCCCGACAGCGTCGGATCGCCCCCACCGACCAGCACGACCGTGCCGGATTGACCGGCGGCCACCACGCGGGTGGTGACCCGCGCGTTGCGGTCCAGCGCCAGCAGGGCGGCGGCACTGGTCAGCGTCTTGTTGGTGGACGCCGGTTGCAGAAGCACGTCGTCAGACTGCTGCCACAACTCCTCGCCGGTCATCGCGTCGGTGACGCGGGCACCGAGCTTGCCCAGGTTGGGGTCGGCCGCCGCCGCAGCCAACGCCGCGGCCAGAGCCGGCGGGTTCGGCGCGGGAGCGTTGGCCGCCACTGGCACGATTCCCGGCTTGGCCGTGACAGCCGGCGGCGGTGGCGGGACATGCGCGCTGGCACCCTGCCCGCCGGAAGTGAGCAGCCCTACCGCTGCCACCAGCGCAGCGATAACCGCCACCACGCCCACTCCCACGATCAGGTGGGTAGACGTTCGCCACCGAGTGGGACGCATGACTCTCCTGACTTCTTTGCGCCCATTGTGCCCAAACCCCGGCGGATCGCCGTGCCGCGGGAGCCCTACGATCTACGCGAAGCGACAAATCTCAGGCGAAGGAGCCGGACCGGTGCAATTCGACGTGACCGTCGAGATCCCCAAGGGTCAACGCAACAAGTACGAGGTCGACCACGAGACGGGCCGGGTTCATCTGGACCGCTACCTCTATACGTCGATGGTCTATCCGACCGACTACGGCTTCTTCGACGACACTCTTGGCGAGGACGGCGACCCGCTGGACGCGCTGGTGTTGCTGCCGCAGTCGGTGTTCCCGGGCGTCGTGGTCAAGGCGCGTCCGGTCGCCATGTTCCGGATGACCGACGAGGCCGGCGGTGACGACAAGGTGCTGTGTGTGCCGGCCAAGGACCACCGCTGGGACCACATCCAGGACATCGGCGACGTTCCGCAGAACGAGCTGGACGAGATCAAGCACTTCTTCACGCAGTACAAGGCGCTGGAGCCGGGCAAGTTCGTCAAGGCCGCCGACTGGGTGGGCCGCGAGGAAGCCGAGGCCGAGGTGCAGCGGTCGATCGAGCGGTTCAAGAACGAGGGCCACTAGTTCGGCTCTGAGCGAACGCCAGCGGGGTCGAAGCCGCAGGCCCGCGGTGGCATCCTGACTACGTGGGCCCTCTTCGCTTTGCCGCAGAGTTCTGGTGGCTGATCTTCCCGCTCGGCGGCGTGATCGGCGGAGGCGTGCGGGCGGTCGCTGCGGCTAACGAACGCCGAGCCGACCGGCGGCTCGAACGCTACCGGCTCAAACAGCAGGCCAAGATCGCGATCGCCGAAGCCGCCGGCCGTGATCGGGTCGACAAAGACACCCAGCGCCGCGAGATCGCCAAACTCGTCGCCGCGCACGACCACACCGACGCCCGTTGGCTGGACTACGAAGTCGACGTCGCGAGGCTGCTCGACTTCCCGCTGATGACCGAC
Source organism: Mycobacterium paraterrae (assembly GCF_022430545.2). Lineage (NCBI taxonomy): Bacteria > Bacillati > Actinomycetota > Actinomycetes > Mycobacteriales > Mycobacteriaceae > Mycobacterium > Mycobacterium paraterrae. The sequence continues at coordinate 1,290,522 of NZ_CP092488.2, forward strand.
ATGCGCAGCCCGCTGACCGTCGCGTTCCACAAGGCGAAGCAGCGGGCTGACCTGCTGCGTCCCGAACGACCCGACGACCTGCTGGGCGACCGCAGCACGCAGCTCGAGTACCGCGAGGCGGTGCACGATTACGTCAGCGCGTTCGACGTCGCCGAATCCGAAGCGATTCGCCGTCGCCGCAGCGACTTCTCCGAAGACGACCAACAACGGTTGGCGCGGGCCCAGAATTTGTTGCGGCTGGCGCAGGACGGCGCCGCGTCACCGCAGGAACGGCAGAGCGCCTATGCCCGGGCCGGCCGCGAACTCGACGGGCTGATCGCGTTGCCGGCTCGCGCGCGCATTGGCATCGAGCGCCGCATCGCCGCGCAGATCGAGGCTTAATCGGTGTTGCGGGTGGCGTAAATGCTGGCCGCTGCGGCAACGACGAGGGTTACAGCGATCGCCGCCAGGCTGACGAGCGTCGGTATCTCCGGCACCTCGACATGCTTGCCACCGTTGATGAATGGCAGGTCGTTGTCGTGCAGCGCGTGCAGGATCAGCTTGACCCCGATGAACACCAGGATCACCGCCAGGCCCGTCGACAGGTAGACCAGCCGCTGCAGCAGGCCTTCCACGATGAAATACAGCTGCCGTAGCCCCATCAGCGCAAACACGTTGGCGGCCAACACCAGATACGGCTCCGACGTCAGCCCGTAGATCGCCGGGATGGAGTCGAGCGCGAAGACCAGATCGGTGGCGCCCAACGCGACGACGACCAGAGCCATCGGTGTGAACACCCGGCGTCCGCCGTCCTTGACGACGACCCGGCGACCATGCCAGCTGTCCGTGACATTCAGGTGGTTGCGGGCGAACCGGACGACGGCGTTCTCGCCGTCGGAGCTGTGAGTGGATCCGCGCGCCAACCGTGCCGCGGTATAGATCAGGAACACGCCGAAGATGTAGAACACCCAGCTGAATCGCTGGATCGCGGCGGCACCGAGCGCGATGAAGACGCCGCGGAAAATCAGCGCGATCACGATGCCGACGAACAGCGCCTCGCGCTGATACACCCGGGGCACCCGGAAGCTCGACATGATGATGACGAAGACGAACAGGTTGTCGACCGACAGGCTGTATTCGGTCAACCATCCGGCGAAGAATTGGATGCCGTACTGGTGGCCGTGGAAGAACCATGTCCAGATCCCGAAAGCCACCGCCAGCGCGATGTAGGCCGATAAGGCGAGCGCGGACCGCGGCATCGTCGGTTCTTCTCCGGATCGGCGGGCCATGACGACCACGTCGAACAGCAGCACCGCGACGGTGACCGCGAAAGTGACGATCCACTCCAGCAGGTGGACGTGCATGGTGATACCTCCGGTCGGTTGACAACCAGAGGTCTCTTCCACCGCCACGGCTGGGACGGCCCGCGAGCCGGTCACCCGATGGTGGGCGACGTGATGACGACTGCGCGATGTGAGGAATACTCCCCTCCTCCCAGCAGTCTGTCAGGTCGCGCCGATCGCGGTGCGCGGAGGTCGGTGCGGCTGTGAGTATTTTCGAGACGTGACCGAAGTGGGCGGCGGCCCAGCCGCGGGGGCCTTCGCCAGCCCGATCGCCCGCAGCAGCGTGGCCCGGGTGGCAACCGCGACGGCGGTGACGGCGGTGTGTGGGTACGCGGTGGTGTACCTGGCCGCCCGCGACCTGGCCCCGGCCGGCTTCTCGGTGTTCGCGGTCTTCTGGGGGGCGTTCGGGCTGGTCACCGGGGCGGCCAATGGCCTGCTGCAGGAGACCACCCGCGAGGTCCGTGCCGCCGGTTACGCCGACGTGCTGCCAGGCACGCGCACGCATCCGCTGCGGGTGGCCGCGCTGGTGGGGATCGGTGCGGCGACCGTGATCGCTGCCAGCTCGCCGCTGTGGAGCGGCGGGGTGTTCGCGCAGGCGCACTGGCTTTCGGTGGGTCTGCTCAGCGTGGGGCTGGCAGGGTTCTGCCTGCACGCCACTCTGCTGGGCATGCTCGCCGGCACCAACCGATGGACTCAGTACGGGGCGCTGATGGTTACCGACGCCCTCATCCGGGTGACCGTCGCGGCCGTCACGGTGATCGTCGGGTGGGCCCTGGCCGGATTCCTCTGGGCCACCGTCGCGGGTGCGCTGGCCTGGCTGATCATGATCGCGGCGTCACCGACGACGCGCGCTGCGGCGCGCCTGTTGACGCCGGGTGGTACCGCGACGTTTCTGCGCGGGGCGGCGCATTCGGTCACCGCCGCCGGCGCCAGCGCGATTCTGGTGATGGGTTTCCCGGTGCTACTGAAGGTCACGTCGAGCCAACTCGGGGCGCAGGGCGGAGTGGTGATCCTGGCGGTCACGCTCACTCGTGCACCGCTGCTGGTCCCGCTGACGGCGATGCAGGGCAACTTGATTGCGCACTTCGTCGATCAACGGACGGCGCGGCTTCGGGCGTTGGTCACGCCGGCGGCGCTGGTCGCTGCCGTCGGAATGGTCGGCGTGCTGGCCGCGGGTCTGGTGGGTCCCTGGCTGCTGCGGGCCGGTTTCGGCGCCGACTACCGCGCCTCGGGTGCGCTGTTGGCGTGGCTGACCGCCGGCGCCGCCGCGATCGCGTTGCTCACGCTCACCGGTGCCGCGGCCGTCGCGGCTGCGTTGCACCGGTCGTACGCAGTCGGCTGGGTGTGCGCGACGGTCGCCGCGGCGCTGTTACTGCTGTTGCCGCTGCCGCTGGCGACTCGCAGCGTGATCGCGCTACTGTGCGGTCCGCTGGTAGGAATCGGCGTGCACCTGGTCGCGCTTGCACGAGCGGGCCGCTGATCTGCGTGTAATTTGTGGCCTTGACATGCCCAGTGAAACGCGCGACGTCTGGATCGTGGTGCCTGCCTACAACGAAGCGGGCGTCATCGGTGATGTGATTCGCCAACTGCGGTCGGTGTTCGCCAACGTGGTGTGCGTCGACGACGGCAGCGCCGACGACACGGGTGACATCGCCTGGAAGGCCGGCGCGCACCTGGTCCGACACCCGGTCAACCTCGGCCAGGGCGCGGCCATCCAGACCGGTGTCGAGTACGCCCGCAACCGGCCCGGCGCACGGGTTTTCGCCACCTTCGACGCCGACGGTCAACACCGCGTCGACGATGTCCTCGCGATGATCGACCGCTTGCACACCGAGTCCGCCGACATCGTCATCGGCACCCGCTTCGGCCCGGGGGTCAGCCGACCGCCATTGCTGAAACGTATTGTGTTGCAGACCGCCGCGGCGCTGAGCACGCGCGGGCGACGACTAGGACTGACCGACACCAACAATGGCTTGCGGGTGTTCAACAGGACCGTCGCCGATCGGCTGGACATCACCATGAACGGCATGAGCCACGCTACAGAGTTCATCATGCTGATCGACGAAAACCGTTGGCGGGTAGTCGAACAGCCCGTCGAGGTGCTCTACACCGAGTACTCCTCCGCAAAGGGCCAACCCCTGCTCAACGGGGTGAATATCATCGTCGACGGATTCCTGCGAGGAAGGATGCCGCGATGAACTGGATTCAGGGCCTGCTGATTGCCTCGATCTTCGCACTGTTGATCTACCTCGTGCGCTCTCGCCGCAGCGCGCAGACTCGGGCCTGGGTCAAGGTGGGGTTCGTGTTGTTCGTCCTGGCCGGCGTGTACGCCGTGCTGCGACCCAACGACACCACGGTCGTTGCGCATTGGCTCGGCGTCGCCCGCGGCACCGACCTGATGCTGTATGCGTTGATCATCGCGTTCAGCTTCAGCACGCTGAGCACCTACCTGCGCTTCAAGGATCTCGAATTGCGTTACGCGCGACTGGCTCGCGCGATTGCGCTCGAAGACGCCCAACCGCCGCAGTAGTCAGCCCGCGCCGATACCCCAGTGCAGGGCGCGGGAGGTGACGAGCACCAATCCGAGCGAGACAGCGGCGACGACCACCAGGCCGATGATGGCCACAACCAGTGGCCGCCAACCGGTTCGGACCAGTTCGCGAATGTTGGTATTGAGCCCGACGCCGGCGAAGGTCAGCAGGAACGCCCATTTCGAGATGTTGGCGACATTCGTGGTCTGACCCTTGCTGAGCCAGCCCGCGGTCGCGATCGCCGACACGGCGAGGAATCCAAGAACGAACTTGGGGAATTTGTCCCAGACGAACGCGGCGCGCGCCCGTAGGCCCGGCGCAACCTGGTCGGCCTCACCGCGAGCGGCCCAGTACAACGCGAACCCGAGCACGACGAAGCCGATAAGCGCGTTGCGGGTGGATTTCACCAGCACCGCGATCTTTCCGGCCTGCTCGGAATACAGGTAGCCCGTCGCGGTGGTCTCTGCGGTGTTGTCCACGGAAAGACCTGCCCACAAGCCGAATTCGTGGTCGGTCAGGCCGATCGCATGGCCTAACACCGGTAGCGTAAACAACGCGACGGCACCGAGTGCGACGATGGCGGCGATCGCGTAGCTGACGTCGGAGTTGCGAGCCCGGATCGCTCCCTTGGAGGCGACGATGGCTGACACGCCACAGATCGAGGTTCCGATCGCCAACAGCGAGCCGAGCTTGCCGGACAGGCCGAAGAAGTGTGCCGCGGCGAGGATGATCACACCGGCCAGTGTCATGTCGACCAGGATTTGCACCAGCGAGATGCCGCCAAGCTTGATCACATCGCCGAGCACGAAACGCACACCGAGAGCGACGATCCCGATCTTGAGCCAGAATTCATAGGTCTGAACACCGGCGCGGAAAATCCTATGCAGCCCGACGGTGTTGGTGACGAGCAAGCCGAAGACGATCGCCCACAGCACGTATTCGATATCCGGGACCCGCCAATGATGTTGGTGCGCAGTGGTATTCCACAGTACTTGGGCATACTTGCCGAGTAGGCCGATCGCGATCAGCAGCAGCACACCGGGTACGTACTCGAGGATGTTGCGACTGGTAAAGCTCGCCTCGTCGGAGGGTTCGGCCTGCTCGGTGACCGCGGTGCTCACGGGAGTCACCATGGAATCTTCGGAAGTACTCCGGCCACGGCAAGTAACACCACGACCCCCGCCACGATGGTCGCCCACCAGTCGACACCGATCCCGCCGAGGCGTTCACCACTCGTTAGTCCGCGGTTCTCGGCGTCGCCACCGCTCGGGTCTATGGCCATTGCAATCTCCTCCGTGCCAACGTTTTTGATGATGCTGACCAGCGAGCGGCGAGGTGGGCAAGATATCGGCTCCCACTGATTGATACCGGAGGCGAACCGCGAAAATTTGGCGTCTTGGGCGGGGCTCCACCGCGGTTACGATCTGCTGACACGGTCCAGCGATCCGGGAGCAAACTTGTCGCAACCTCAGCAGCAGCCCAGTTATCCGCCGCCGCCGGTCGAGCCGATCTTTCAGGTCCGCACTGTCAAACACACCGGTGCGTTGATCTTCTGGATGAACCAGCGCTTCACCACGACCGGGAGCTACGCCCAGTGCGAGGCGGCGATCAATGCCGCACAGCAGCATTGCATGCTGGCCGGTTGGTGGAGCCTGGCGTCGATACTGTGGAACCCGATCTCGTTGTCCCAGAATGCAAGTGCGCGCAAAAATCTCCGACTGCAGGGCCAGCAGGCACACGACTACGCGGCGTGGTGGACGACCTACTACGGCGGCGGCCCGTACCATCCGGTGTGGTCTCCACCGCCGCCACAGCCTGGTCTACGCAAGTGGTGGTTGTGGCTACCGTTGGCCTTCATCGGGCTGTTCATCGCGTTTGTCGCGGTCGTGGGGAATACCGGCTCGGCGGACCACCACAAGCACGGGCACGATTGGACTCCATCGCCGAGCACGTCGACGCCCGTGCCCTGAATCACGCAGCTCCGGCCCGCTATCGGTGCCTGACCTGCGACTCTAGGTATTTGAAATGAGTGCACGCAGGTTACTGCCAGGTCGCTCTCAGGCTGCCTTAAGCTCTCGCCAGTGCGGGCCAGAACGGGCTGGTCAGGCCGTCGAGAGTTGGGGGAACTCCAGTGCATCGTGCTCGCGTCATCTGCGCCGCAGCGGCTGCCGTCGGGGGGATCGTCGGGGCCGCTGCCCTGCCCGCGACGGTCGCGGTCGCCGACCCGTTCGACGTCGCGGCGTACACCATTGACCCCGTCGGACCGGAGACCGTTACTGGCCTGTACAACGTCACCACCGCTCCACCCGGCGTCAACGAAAGCCTGCAGGGCTATGGGTTGTTCGACGTCCTGGGTGACGACTCCGACGATCCGGTCGGCCGGTTTTCCGCCTACATCTCGACCGTGCCGTATCTTGCCTTCCGCGTCGGGACCGCGGATCAAGCCATCGTCAGCAGCGAGACGCTGTACGTCAGCTCGGACGTGCCGGGTTACGAGGACCCGACCGGGATCGCCCCGACCGAGGGCACCGTGATAGCGCTGACCCACAGCTTCGGTGGCTTCTTCAGCAACTTGTACACCGCCGACGGCACCACCGTGACCGACATCCTGCGAACCCCGTTCGGCGACATCGACTTCTCCCAACTCGTCAACTCACTCGGCTTCGACGCGGCGAACGTGCCGTCGGTGCTGCCCGACGAGATCACTGCGATCAGCGACCCCGTCATCACCGGCGTCAACGGGCTGCCACCGCTCACCATCGCTCTGCAGGGCTACGAGGCGTTCCAGTTCGGCGACGACCCCGATGCGACCTTCAATGCGGTCCAGACCACCACCACCGACGGAATCGGTTTCCACACCGAGGCTCTGCTGGTCACCGAGGAGACCGGCACCGCGGACTCGCTGCCGGTCGGGTCGATCTACAACACCGTCGACTTCATGAACCTGTCGAATGTGTATTCGTCGATCCCCCAGGAAAACGGCTTCGACAAAGTCACCGACATCCTGATCGACACCAACACTGGCCAATCACTAGACCTTTCATTGATTTTCGGGTGGTTCAACGCGTCTGCCGGCCTGGACGACGGCTCGTTCCTGCGGCCGATTGAACTCGGCGACAACGTGATCACCGCGGCCCCCGACTCCGACTTCGTCTTCACCGGCATCAACGGTCTGCCGCCGGGCAATGTCTCGATCCAGGGCGACGGGCTGTTCGCGCTCTACGAGAACGGCGCCGAGTCCCCCACCGCGATCTTCGGCGCCGACGTCACCACCGTGCAGCCGATGTTGTACAGCTTCTACACCGAGACACTGCTCGTCACCGATTCGATGAACTCGGAGCTGCCGATCGGCTCCGTGATCGACTACACCTCATACGGTTTCGGCTTCGAGAATCTCTACACCGATCTCCCCGGCATGGGTGCCGACGGCGACAACCTGATCACCGACATCTTCTCCACACCGTTCGGCGACATGGATCTGTCCTTCATCTACGCCAGCCTCGACGCCTCCGCCGGGCTCACACCCGCCGAGGGCCTGGCGTCGTTCGCCGATCAGCCGTGGCTGGAACTGTTCGAGACCGTTTTCAGCCTATGAGTTCTGCCTGAAGTACTCCACGGTGCGTGCCACGCCCTCGTCGAGTTCCACCTGCGGCCGCCAACCCAAAACCTCTGCGGCCAAACCGATGTCGAGGCAGGACCGCTTCAAGTCGCCGAGCCGCGGCGGATGGAACTCCGGGTCGTCGGGGGCACCCACCGCCGCGGCGACCGCCGAATGCAGTTGCCGATCGGAGGTTTCGACGCCGGTGCCGACGTTGAAACGCTGGCCGCCGCCCGCTGGCCCCGCGGCCTTGACGAAGGCGTCCACGACGTCGTCGACGAAAACGTAGTCGCGGGTGTTGGATCCGTCGCCGAAAACCTTGGTGGGTTTGCCGGACAGCAGAGCCTGCGCGAAGATCGCGACCACGCCGGCCTCGCCGTGCGGGTCTTGGCGGGGCCCATACACATTGGCCGGAGCGATGTGTGAGCACTCCATGCCGTAGAGATGCCGGAAGGTGTTGAGGTAGATCTCGCCCGCGACCTTGCCCGCGGCATACGGCGACGCAGGATCGGTGGGCACGGCCTCGCTGGTCGGATAGGTCGGCGGCGTTCCGTAGATCGATCCACCGGACGAGGTGTGGACGACCTTGCGGACGCCGGCCTGGCGCGCGGCGTCGGCGATCCGCACGGTCCCGATGACGTTCACCGAGGCATCGAATTGCGGGTCGGCCACCGAGTGGCGCACGTCGATCTGGGCGGCCAGGTGGAACACCACCTCGGGCCGGTGCTCGCCGAAGATGCGCGTCAGGTCGGCCGTCACGATGTCGGCCTCGACGAAGGTGAATTCGGCGACGTCGACCAAGTGCTCGAGGTTGGTGGCCCGCCCGGACGCGAAGTTGTCCAGGCCGGCGACGGTGTGGCCGTCGCTGAGTAACCGGTCGACTAGCGTCGACCCGATGAACCCGGCAGCCCCGGTGACCAGTGCGCGCACCGGCTCACCATACCGACGGGCCGGCCGGGTGCCGACGGTGGCGTTGGCCGCCTTGGTGCTGGTCGCACTTCAGCTGGTGATCCGCACGGTGCTGGCCTTCCGCGGCTACTTCTACTGGGACGACTTCATTCTGGTCAGCCGGGCCGGCACGCACGGCCTGCTGTCGCAGGAGTTTCTCTTCGACGACCACGACGGCCACGTGATGCCGGCTGCGTTCCTCGTCTCGGGGGCCATTACCCGGCTGGCGCCGCTGAACTGGGTCGGGCCGGCGATCAGCCTGGTCGTGCTGCAGCTGCTTGCTTCGCTCGCGCTGATGCGGGCGCTACATGTCATTCTGGGCTGGCGACCGGTGCTGTTGGTGCCGTTGACATTCGCGCTGTTCACTCCCCTGGGCATACCTGGTTTCGCGTGGTGGGCGGCGGCACTGAATTCGCTGCCGATGCTGACCGCGCTGTCCTGGGTCTGCGCCGACGCGATATTGCTCATCCGCACCGGAAACCAGCGCTACGCGTTCACCGGAACGCTGGCATACGTCGGCGCGCTGCTGTTTTTCGAGAAGGCCGCGGTGATTCCGTTCGTCGCGTTCGCCGTCGCCGCCCTGTTGTGTCACGTGCAGGGCGTGCGGTCGCCACTGATCGCGGCGTGGCACGGCGGCCGCCGATTGTGGACGGTGTCGCTGGCGGTGACGGCCGCCTGGATCGGGGTCTACCTGGTGGTGGTCAACCAGCGGCGGTGGAGTTCGGATCTGGTGATGACCTGGGATCTGTTGTGCCGGTCCGTTACTCACGGCATCGTCGCGGGGCTGGCCGGGGGACCCTGGGCGTGGGGCAGATGGGCGCCGGCCTCACCCTGGGCCACTCCGCCGGCGTCGGTGATGGGGTTGGGCTGGCTGGTGCTCGCCGCAGTGCTGGCACTGTCACTGATGCGTAAGCAGCGCTTGGCGCCGGTGTGGCTGACCGCCGCCGGCTACGTCGTTGCGTGCCAGGTACCGATCTATTTGATGCGCTCGTCGCGTTTCACCGCGCTGGAGTTGGCCCAAACCCTGCGGTATCTACCGGATCTCGTGGTGGTGCTGGCACTGCTCGCGGCGGTCGCCTTCTGCGCACCCAACCGACCGTCGTCACACTGGCTGGATGCGTCCGCGCCGCGCACGGCGGTCACGGCCACACTGGCGGCGGCATTCGTCGTGAGCAGTTGCTACTCGACGGCAACATTTCTGACGTCGTGGCGGGACAATCCCGCACAGCCCTATATCCAGAACGCCCGCCAGGATCTGGCTGCCGCACATGACCGTTCGAGCACTCCGTTACTGGACCAGGAAGTCGACCCGCTGGTCCTCGGCCGGGTGGCATGGCCGCAAAATCTGGCCGGCCACATTTTCGCGCTTATCCGCGATCGCCCCGAATTCAGCTCGACGACAACGCAATTGAGGACGCTGGACCGCAACGGGCACCTGGTGGACGCGCAGGTGACCTGGGTGCGAGCGATGAAGCCCGGCCCGGTACCGCAGTGTGGCTATCTGGTGCAGCCCGACCATCCGATCGAGATCGGTCTCGACGGTCCGCTGCTGCCGACGGATTGGACCGCCGAGCTCAATTACCTGGCCAACAGCGACGGCTCGATGGCCGTCGCGCTGTCGGACGGGACCGCGACCCGGGTACCGGTACATCCCGGGCTCAATCGCGTCTTCGTGCGCCTGCCCGGCGCCGGCAACGCGATCCGGGTGCAGGCCAACACGGCAGCGCTGAGCGTGTGCATCGCGGCGGGGCCGGTGGGATACGTGCTGCCGCGCTGACGCCGCGGCTGGCCGCAGGCTCGGGCACCACACCGCAGCTGGCCGCAGGCTCGACGAAAAATTGGAGCCACCTAGGAGAATCGAACTCCTGACCTGCTCATTACGAGTGAGCCGCTCTACCGACTGAGCTAAGGTGGCGTGCCCTGTCGGGCGGGACGAGTCTACGGCAGGGCCTCGTGAGCGCCCAAAACGGCCGACTACTCGCGCAGTGCTTGACCGATCGTGGCGACCATCGCGTCGACGGCGAACTTGGGCTTGACGTTGATCGACAGGGCCTCGCGACACTCGAGCACCGCCTCGATGCAACGCAGCAGCCGATCAGCCGGGACGTGGGCCGCCATCGACGCGATCTGCTCGGCCATGTCGGGATGGTTGGCGCGTGGGCCCGGCGCCTTGGCGGCGACCAGCAGCGCATCCCGGAAGTAGGTCGCCAGGTCGATCAGTGCGCGGTCAAGCGCGTCTCGCGACGCGCGGGTCTGCCGCGACTTCTGCCGTCGCTCAAGGTCTTTCAGCGCGCCGGCGGAGCCGCGCAACGCGCCGGCCGCACCTTTGCCGGTACCGCCGGCGCCCAGTGCCGTCCGCAGTTCCTCGGTCTCCGCCTCGTCCCGGTCGGCGGTCAGCACGGCCGCCTCCGCCTCGGCGGACGACACCAGCGCCTCGGCCGCCGCAAATGCCCTGGACCGCGTCGCGGCGTCGCGCGCCAGGCCCAGGGCCTGCAACCGCCGCTCGCGCGCCTCCGGATCGGTGGCCAGCCGGCGGGCCCGCCCAACATGGCCGCCGCTGACCGACGCCGCCCACCGCGCGGTATCGGCCGACAGGCCGTCGCTGTCGATCAGGACCTGCGCGATCGCGTCCGGTTGCGGCGTGACCAGCGCGATGTGCCGACAACGGGACCGCAGTGTGATCGCGATGTCCTCCGGATCCACCGACGGCGCGCACAGCAGGAACACCGTGGACGGCGGCGGCTCCTCGACCACCTTCAGCAATGCGTTCGCCGCGCCCTCGGTCAGCCGGTCGGCGTCCTCGATGAGCACGATCTGCCAGCGGCCGGTGCTGGGCCGCCGCGAGGCGACCTGGACGATCGCGCGCATCTCGTCGACGCCGATGGACAACCCCTCCGGGATGACGCGGCGGACGTCGCCGTGCGTGCCGGCCATGGTCGTGGTGCAAGACCGGCATTCGCCGCAGCCGGGCAGCCCCTCGGATGTGCATTGCAGCGCCGCGGCGAAGCACAGCGCGGCCACCGAGCGCCCCGAGCCCGGTGGTCCGGTGATGAGCCAGGCATGCGTCATGGCGGCGCTGTGAGTCGAGTCACCGCGGGCCGCGGCCGCCGCCGCCACCAGATCGGCCTCCACCGATTCCTGCCCGACCAGACGCGTGAATACCCGTGACATCACCGGCAACAGTAGTGGTCGCGACCGACTCTCCGGCCCGGCCAGGCACCGCCTACTGCCGTTTTGGCTACTTTTAGGTCCCCGACGACCGATACGGTGGTCAGGTGAGCATGGCCGGCGCATTCCCCGGACGGATCCAAGGATTCGTCCAGTGGTTTGTGCGTACACCCTGGCCGGTGTTCACACTGAGCCAGTTGCAGGCCGACATCATCGGCGCGCTGTTCGTGCTGGGCTTCCTGCGCTACGGGCTGCCGCCGGAAGATCGCATCGAGCTGCAGAAGCTGCCCGTCGTCAACCTGACCACGTTCGTCGCGTCGATCGCGGTGCTGTTCGCCCTCGGGACGGCGATCAGCGCCCGGCTGCTGATACCGGTCTTCCGGTGGCAACGCCGCGACAGTCTGCTCGCCGACCCCGACCCGGCCGCCACCGAACTGGCCCGCAGCCGGGCGTTGCGGACACCGTTTCACCGCACGGTCATCAACCTGGCGTCCTGGCTGATCGGCGGCGTGATCTTCCTGGCGGCTAGCTGGCCGGTCGCCAAGCACGCGGCACCGGTCGTCGCCATCGCCGTCGCCTTGGGTGCCACAGCGACCGCGATCATCGGTTACCTGCAGTCCGAACGGGTGCTACGCCCGGTGGCGGTAGCCGCCCTGCGCGGCGGCCTGCCCGAAACCATCCGCGCGTCCGGCGTGATCGGACGCCAGATGCTGGCCTGGGCGCTGTCGACCGGCGTGCCGTTGCTGGCCATCGTGCTGGCCGTGGTCGGCGACAAGGCCGCCTACCTGCACGGACCGCCGGAGAAGCTGTTGAACCCGATCCTGCTGCTGGCGCTGTTGGCGCTGGGCATCGGGTTTGCCAGCACACTGCTGGTGGCCATGTCGATCGCCGACCCGCTGCGCCAACTGCGCTGGGCGCTCGGCGAGGTGCAGCGCGGCAACTACAACGCGCACATGCAGATCTACGACGCCAGCGAGCTGGGCCTGCTGCAGGCCGGCTTCAACGACATGGTCCGCGACCTGTCCGAGCGGCAACGCCTTCGCGACCTGTTCGGCCGCTACGTCGGCGAGGACGTCGCCCGGCGTGCGATCGAGCGGGGCACCGAATTGGGCGGCCAGGAGCGCGACGTCGCGGTGTTGTTCGTCGACCTGGTCGGTTCGACGCAGTTGGCCTCGACCCGGCCGCCGGCCGAGGTGGTCAACCTGCTCAACGACTTCTTCCGAGTCGTGGTCGACACCGTCGGCCGGCACGGCGGGTTCGTCAACAAGTTTCAGGGTGACGCCGCGTTGGCGATCTTCGGGGCGCCGATCGAGCACCCTGATGCGTCCGGTGGCGCGCTGGCCGCGGCCCGTGAACTCCACGACGAGCTGCTGCCGGTGCTCGGTTCGGCGGAATTCGGCATCGGAGTCTCGTCCGGCCGGGCGATCGCCGGTCACATCGGCGCGTTGGCCCGCTTCGAGTACACGGTGATCGGTGACCCGGTCAACGAGGCCGCGCGGCTGACCGAGTTGGCGAAGCTGGAAGACGGCCATGTGCTCGCGTCGGCGGTCGCCGTCAGCGGCGCGCTGGACGCCGAGGCATTGTGCTGGGACGTGGCCGAGGTGGTGGCGTTGCGCGGCCGCACCGCGCCGACGCAGTTGGCGCGACCGCTCAACCTGGCTGCGCCGGAAGAAGTGGTCAGCGAAGAAGCCAGCGGCTAGCGGCCGTTGGGCGACAGCGTCAGATCGCTGGGTAGCAGCGGCCCGACGTCGATGAACGACTTGCCCTGGGGGTCGGGGCTGCCGACCGGGTCGTTGCCCAGGTTCAACAGTTCACTGAGCCCCGGGACGCTATTGGGCTGACGGCCCTCCAGCACGCCAGCGTCGGACTCGATGATGTTCTGCACCACCACCGGACTTTCCGGGCCGCCCATGGTCTGCAGCAGGTCGGCGATGGAGGGGCTGTTGACGTCCGGGTTTTCGTGGGAGTTGTTGGAGAGCTGCATCGCGGGCACCTGGACGTCGCGCAGCGGCGGCGACGACGGGGCGGCGATCAGGATGCTGACGCCGCCGAGCGCAACACCAGCGGTGATGCAGTATCGGACGGCCCTTCGCATGATTCTCCCTGTCTGGACGTACGCCGAATGCACGACGTGTTGGGAGTAACTATATCTGAGAAGTGGCTGAGAATCACCATTAAATTTTGGTAACGGCCGCTTCTGCGCACTCAGCCTTACTGGACCGGGGTGAAAAAGACGCTTTAGCTGCGCTTAACGGCCTTCTTCACGGCGGCTTTTTTGGCCGGCGCTTTCTTGGCGGTCTTCTTCGCAGCCGACTTCTTGGCCGCCTTCTTGACCGGGCCGCGCGCACGACGATCGGCCAGCAACTCCGAGGCACGCGCATCGGTGATCGATAGCACGTCGTCACCCTTGCGCAAGCTCGCGTTGGTCTCGCCGTCGGTGACATACGGCCCGAATCGGCCGTCCTTGATCACCATCGGCTTGCCCGACGCCGGATCGGTGCCCAGTTCGCGCAGCGGCGGCGCCGCCGCACCCTGGCGGCCGCGTCGCTTCGGTTCGGCGTAGAGCTTCAGCGCCTCTTCGAGCGTCACGGTGAAAATCTGGTCCTCGGTTGCCAGCGAACGAGAGTCGTTGCCGCGCTTGAGATATGGGCCGTATCGGCCGTTCTGAGCGGTGATCTCTTCACCCGACTCGGGGTCCTTGCCCACCACCCGCGGCAGTGAGAGCAGCTTGAGCGCGTCCTCGAGCGTCACAGTCTGCAGATCCATGCTGCGCAGCAACGACCCGGTCCGCGGCTTAGGCCCGGTCGGCTTCTTGCCTTTCTTCGCCGGCTGGCCCGCGGCGCCGTCGTCGTCGTCCGGAGCGGGCAGCACCTCGGTGACGTAGGGCCCGTAACGGCCGTCCTTGGCGACGATTTCGTGCCCCGTCTCCGGGTCGACGCCCAGCGAGCGACCTTCCTGCGGCGTCGCGAACAACTCCTCGGCGACCTCGAGCGTCAGTTCGTCCGGGGTAAGCGAGTCGTGCAGGTTGGCCCGTTGCGGCGTCAGTTCGCCGTCGTCGCCGACCACCATCCGCTCGAGGTAGGGGCCGTTGCGGCCGACGCGCACGTTGACGGTACGTCCCTCGGCGTCGTCGAAAAGCTTGATGGAGTTGACTTCTCGCGCGTCGATGCCCTCGAGGTTGACGCCGACCAGCTTCTTGAGGCCACCCGAGCGAGCGATCGAGTCGTCCACGCCGTGGTCGCCGCCGAAGTAGAAATTGTTCAGCCAATTGGTGCGCCGCTCGGTGCCCGAGGCAATAGCGTCGAGTTCGTCTTCCATCGCCGCGGTGAATCCGTAGTCGACGAGGCGACCGAAATGCTGTTCCAGCAAACCGATGACGGCGAACGCCACCCACGACGGAACCAGCGCGCTGCCCTTTTTGTGGACGTACCCGCGATCCTGGATGGTCTTGATGATCGAGGAGTAGGTCGACGGCCGGCCAATGCCAAGCTCTTCGAGGGCCTTGATCAGCGAGGCCTCCGTGTAGCGGGCCGGCGGGTTCGTCGAGTGGCCGTCCGGGGTGAGCTCGGTGGCATCGACCCGCTGGCCCTGGGTCAGCTGCGGCAGCCGGCTCTCGGCGTCGTCGGCTTCGCCTCCGGCCAGCTCGTCCACGGTCTCGACGTAGGCCTTGAGGAATCCGGCGAAGGTGATGGTCCGGCCGCTGGCGCTGAACTGGACTTGACGGCCACTGGACTCGCCGTTGATCCGCAGGCTCAGCGTGGTGCCGCGGGCATCGGCCATCTGCGAGGCCACCGTGCGCTGCCAGATCAGCTCGTAGAGCCGGAAGTCGTCGCCGTCGAGCTCCCGGCGTACCGCGTCGGGGGTGGCGAACGTTTCCCCGGCCGGCCGGATGGCTTCGTGGGCCTCCTGCGCGTTTTTCACCTTGCGGGTGTACTGACGCGCCGAGGGGTAGACGTACTCGTCGCCATAGAGCTGTCGGGCCTGTGTACGGGCCGCGTTGATCGCCGACTGCGACAGCGTGGTCGAGTCGGTACGCATGTAGGTGATGTAGCCGTTCTCGTAGAGCCGCTGGGCGATGCTCATCGTGCGCTCGGCGGAGAACCGCAGCTTGCGGCCCGCCTCCTGCTGCAGCGTCGACGTCATGAACGGCGGATACGGGCGGCGGGTGTAGGGCTTTTCCTCGACCGATCCGACGGTCAGCTGCTGGCCGCGCAGCCCGGTGGCCAGCGATCCGGCGCTGGCCTCGTCAAGCACCACCACCTCGTCGGGTTTGCGAACGGCGCCGAGCGAGTCGAAGTCACGGCCGGTCGCGACCCGCAGTCCGTCGACCGTGGTCAGCCGGGCGTTGAACCGCGGCGGCTGCGCCTTCGGGTCGGAGACGCTGGCGTCCAGCTCGGCCACCACGTCCCAGTACGCGGCGCTGCGGAAGGCCATCCGGTCGCGCTCCCGCTGGACGATGATGCGGGTGGCCACCGATTGGACCCGGCCCGCGGACAGCTTGGGCGCCACTTTCTTCCACAGCACCGGGCTGACTTCGTAGCCGTAAAGCCGGTCCAGAATGCGGCGGGTTTCCTGGGCGTCCACCAGGTCGGTGTCCAGGTCGCGCGGGTTGGCGGCGGCTTCCAGGATCGCCTGCTCGGTGATCTCGTGGAACACCATCCGCTTGATCGGCACCCGCGGCTTCAGGGTCTCCAGCAAGTGCCAGGCAATCGCTTCACCCTCGCGGTCACCATCCGTCGCCAGATAGAGCTCGTCGACATCCTTGAGCAGGCCTTTGAGCTCGGTGACCGTGCTCTTCTTGTCCGGGCTGATGATGTAGAGGGGCTCGAAGTCGTGATCGACGTTGACGCCGAGCCGGGCCCACGGCTCCGACTTGTATTTCGCGGGCACGTCCGCGGCGGCCCGGGGCAGGTCGCGGATGTGCCCGCGGGAGGACTCAACGATGTAGTTAGAGCCCAGGTAGCCGGCTAGTTTGCGCGCTTTGGTCGGCGACTCGACAATGACAAGTCGCCGGGTGGCCCCATTCCCACCGCTGTCAGCCACCACTAACGCTCGCTTTCACTACTTCTATCTCCCCTGCGGGCCCCGCGGATCGCCGATCCGCGGTCTGCCAGCGTCAATCTACGGTGCCTTTCGGCCGGTAGACACCTGACAATGTGGCACCCGAGATTGGCCGACGCAAACCGACCCCCCGTATGCAGGCCGACCGCTTGCCGCTAGACGCGCGGCCAAAACGGCAACGCCTCGGCGACCTCGGGCGGTTCCCCGACGTTCTCTACCAGGCGCGATAGCCGACGGCGACCGCTGATTCGCAGCGCAGGCCGCGCCCCTCGGGTGCCGATCAGCGTCGGCGCAATCCCGACGCGCATGAGGGCCGACGCCAGCGGCGAATGGGTGTCCGGGGCGTGCGGGTCGAGTCCGAGTACGTAGCGGTCGGCTTCCGGGCTACCAGCGGCCAGGATCCAGGCACGCAATTCACGCGGCCCGGGCAACCACAACGGCGGGACGGTCTTGACCGCGCCGCGGGTCCATTCGGCGGCCATCGGGCGCAGCCGGGCGTCCACGTCGGTGCGCACCAGCGGGGTGTTTTCGTCGGTCTCGGTGATCTCGGCGGTCAGGCCGGCCTCCTCGATCATCTGACCCAGCGCTCGCGCGCGCCACGCCTGATCGACGACCACCGACAGCCTGGCACCATCGCCGACCGGCACGATTTGGCCGGCCGCCGCGAGCACCCCGGTGAGGTCGGACACCGCGGGGGGCACCGACTCAGCCGAGAAGAACGACAGCTGGCTCACGACACCGACATTAAGCGCCCACCAAGCGACGATGCGCGCGGCGAGGGGGCGAGTCGAGCCATTACCGCCCGGCTGACGGGTCGGGCGAGCAGCGAAAACCCCCCGAGCGAATCCGGTAGTGCCGGACCGTGCGGGGGGTTGTCGTTAACGGCTGCTCAGATGGAGCGGACGCCGGTGGCCTGGGGGCCCTTGGGGCTCTGCCCGACCTCGAACTCGACGCGCTGGTTCTCCTCAAGGGTGCGGAAGCCGCTTCCCTGGATCTCCGTGTAGTGGACGAACACGTCGGCCGAACCGTCTTCGGGGGCGATGAAGCCGAATCCCTTTTCCGCGTTGAACCACTTCACAGTTCCCTGTGGCATTTCTCGATCTTTCCTTTACTACTCGGGTGCGGTGCATCACCTCGATGCTCCGGGCCCGTTCCGACCGCTAGACCTTGCTTAGTCGCCGGAACTTCACCCGACCTACAACGCAGGAACCGCGGCCGCAACGTCGATCCTGCGAAAGTGTGACACGAACACAGAAGCTGCGACCGCAAACAGTCAACCATGTTCGTCGCCCCAGCAACAGCCTCAGGTGAGCAATTGAGCTACCACGAGGTAAACAATTGGAAGGCGGCGCCGAAACCCCCGGTCGCAAAGGGGTAATCGGTCGCGGTTTTGGGTGATCAGTTCGGATCAGGAGGCACTTAATCGTGGTGACGTTCGGCAGCGAGCTGCTCGCCGCCGCGATCGCCGGCACCGACGCGGACGAACACCCGCTTCGTCATGTGGCCGAACTGCCGGCACGGCACGGTCGCCAACGGCCTTGGCCGACATGGGTCGAGCCCGACGTGCTGCGTGCGTTCACCGATCGCGGTGTCAGTTTGCCGTGGGCACACCAGGTTCAGGCCGCCGACCTGGCGCACCACGGCCATCACGTTGTTATCAGTACTGGCACGGCATCCGGGAAGTCACTGGCCTACCAGCTTCCGATTCTCAACGTCTTGGCTACTGCTCCGCGGTCCCGCGCGCTGTACGTATCCCCGACGAAAGCGCTTGGCCACGACCAGCTACGGGCCGCTCACACGTTGACCGCCGCCATCCCCCGACTCGGCGACGTCGCGCCGACCGCCTACGACGGCGACAGCCCAACCGAGGTGCGCCGATTCGCGCGCGAGCGATCGCGGTGGGTGTTCTCCAACCCCGACATGGTCCACCTTGCGCTGCTGCGCAACCATGCCCGGTGGGCGATGTTCCTGCGTAACCTCCGCTTCGTCGTGGTCGACGAATGTCACTACTACCGAGGCGTTTTCGGTTCGAACGTGGCGATGGTGCTGCGGCGGCTGCTGCGGCTGTGCGCGCGTTACTCAGCCGACCCCGCCCGGCTTCCGACGGTGATCTTCGCCAGCGCAACGACGTCGGCTCCGGGTGCGACGGCAACCGAACTCATTGGCCAGCCGGTCGCCGAAGTCACCGAAGACGGCTCGCCGCAGGGCGCCCGGACCGTCGCGCTGTGGGAGCCGGCGCTGCGCACGGACCTGACGGGTGAAAATGGCGCTCCGGTAAGGCGGTCCGCCGGCAGCGAGGCGGCGCGCGTGATGGCCGACCTGATCGCCGAAGGGGCACGGACGCTGACCTTCGTGCGGTCGCGTCGCGGCGCCGAGCTGACCGCCCTGGCCACACGCGCGCGGCTGGAGGACGTTGCGCCGCAACTGGCCGAGACCGTGGCCTCGTACCGGGCGGGTTACCTACCCGAAGACCGCAACGCCCTGGAACGCGCGCTGCTCGACGGCCAGCTTCGCGGACTGGCCACCACCAACGCGCTCGAACTCGGCATCGACATCGCCGGATTGGATGCCGTGGTGCTGGCCGGCTTTCCGGGCACGGTGACGTCGTTTTGGCAGCAGGCGGGGCGATCCGGGCGGCGCGGACAAGGCGCGCTGGTGGTGCTCGTCGCCCGCGACGACCCGCTGGACACCTACCTGGTGCACAACCCGGCCGCCCTGTTGGACAAGCCTATCGAGCGGGTGGTGATCGATCCGTCCAATCCCTACATTCTCGGCCCGCAACTGCTTTGCGCGGCAACCGAATTACCCCTTGATGATGGTGAGGTGCGGGTGTTGGGCGCCGAGCAGGTCGCCGGCGCTCTGGTCGATGACGGGTTGCTGAGGCGGCGGGCCGGCAAGTACTACCCCGCGCCAGGCGTGGATCCTCATCCCGCGGTGGACATTCGGGGATCGACGGGCGGTCAGGTGGTGATCGTCGAAAGCGACACCGGCCGACTGTTGGGCACCGCCGACGCCGGTCGCGCCGCCGCATCGGTGCATCCCGGGGCGGTCTACCTGCACCAGGGCGAGAGTTACGTAGTCGACTCGTTGGACCTCGACGACGGGATGGCGTTCGTGCACGCCGAAGACCCGGGATATGCCACGTTCGCAAGGGAACTCACCGACATCGAGGTGACCGGCCCCGGCGAACGTCACACATTCGGCCCAGTCACTCTCGGACTTGTACCGGTCTGCGTGACTCATCAGATCGTCGGCTATTTGCGCCGACGGCTCAACGGAGAGGTGATCGACTTCGTCGAGCTGACGATGCCACCGCACAAGCTCGACACGGTCGCGGTGATGTATACCATTACGCCAGAGGCGCTGCATGACAACGGCATCGAGCCACTACAGATACCGGGATCGCTGCACGCCGCCGAACACGCCGCTATCGGCCTGCTGCCGCTGGTGGCGAGCTGCGACCGTGGCGATATCGGTGGATTGTCCACCGCGATCGGCCCCGAATCCGACGGCCTGCCAAGCGTATTCGTCTACGACGGCTTTCCGGGCGGAGCCGGATTCGCCGAACAGGGCTTCCGGCAGGCGAAGACGTGGCTACATGCGACTCTCGCGGCGATCGAGGCATGCGAGTGCCCGGCCGGATGCCCGTCGTGCGTGCAATCACCGAAGTGCGGCAACGGAAACGATCCGCTGGACAAGGCCGGGGCGATGCGGGTGCTGCGTCTGGTGCTCAGCGCGCTGACGAGCGAAAAGATGTCATACGGATGACGACCGACCCCTCGAACGGTCGACGTCCATATGGCGACGTTCTCGCAGCTGCTGCTCCGAAAACGCTTTCCTCGCTTCTGAAGAAAGGTGCGCCTGCCGGAACGCGAAGAGCGCGAAAGCGTCCGCTGTTGGCGCATGCAAAAAATACCCGCCATCCGAGGACCTGTGCAAGTTTGTGACCCTCATGTCAATAAGACCCACAGATTGGACTCAGGGAAACACAGGGCGGATTCGGGTGTGACGCAAGGGTTATGGAAGGTCTCGCCGCTAAACTGCTGACCTATGACCGACGACTGGCTGCTGGTGGAGACGCTGGGTAGGGAACCTGCCGTCGTCGCCGTGGGCCGTCGCCGGCAGGACCTCATCCCGGTAACGCGGTTTTTGAAGGGCACCGCGGGCCGCGCCGCTATCCAGTCCGCGATCGCAGAGTCGGTGGAGAGCAGCAAAGGTCTGGTGAGCATCACGCCCAAAAAGGCGCGAGTGATCCGGACCGAGCCGGTGCTGATGTCCGATGGCCGCGTCCACGGCGTGCACGTCTGGAGCGGGCCGCCGGACCAGGACCCGCCCGAACGACCGATCCCGGGACCGCTGAAATGGGACATGACACTGGGTGTGGCCACCGATACCGCCGAGTCGCTGACCAACATGGGCCGCAACGTCGAGATGGCGGAGCCCGAGGAACGGGCCTTCGCCGAATGTTGGCCGTCGGGTGAGCTCAAGCACAACGAGGGGCGGGCCCTGGCCGCGGCGGTGCGGTTCGAACCGGGTCACACCATGTGTGACACCTGGGACGGTCGGGACTGGCAGGGTAACCCCATTCGCGTGAGTTTCGTGGTGCGCAACGCGCTCGAGGAAGGCGCCGACGGCCGCGAGCACATGGTCGCGCGGGGCATGAACTGGCGCGCCGAACCCGCTGAGCGATCCTGGCCATCGGACCGGCTGGCCCAGCAGATCCTGCGCGGACTAGCCCGGCCGGGAGTGCACCGGGCATTGTTCGAACCACACACGTGGACGCTGCTGAAATGGCTCGACGCTCCGTGTCCCTTCTACGACTGGCGGCGCATCGCCGCCGACAGCCCGCGGATACATCCCGACGACGAGGCCAAGCGAGCCGCCATGCGCGAGCAGTTCGACGCCACCGGCGCCGCATGCGGGGTGCTGCGGCTACCGGCGAACGACGGCGGATGGGTGCCGATCCATGTGACGGTCAACCGGATAGAACTCGACGACGAGACGTACGCCGGCCTGGTGTCGGTGCGGCTGCCGAGTCCGGCAGAGATCGCCGCGGCCGGACTTCCGAGTTAGACCGGGCCGGCGCGGGCGGCGGCCCGCGCGTTGCCCCAGCGCGCGGTCACGCTGACCTCGACCGTGACCACGACGTCGAGGTCGTCGGCCACACAGCCGCTGTTGTTCACACGCATTGCCCGGGCCACCGCGGTGGCCCGCGCGCACGCGGCCTCGACCCCGGCCGGCATGCGCGCGGCGGCGGCCAGCGCGGCCAGATCGGCCGCGGCCTGAGCCCGGTGCCGGGCCACCACCGCGGCACCCAGCCAGGCGCTGCCCGCAGTGACGGTCAGCAACACCACGACCATCGCCGCAGCGACGACCATCACCGACCCGCGCTCGTCACCGAGGCTCGACCGCCGCCACACCGGTCGCCGAAATACGCAACACGCGAAGCACATTCGGCCGCGCCGCCACGGTTGCGACGACGAAGTCCCCGTCGCGCCGGATTTGCACCGCAGCACCGGCGGGCGCGACGGCGCGGGCGGCCGCGACCGCCGAGCGCTCGTCGCCGCGGGCCGCCAGCCGGGCCGCTTCGCGCGCGGCATCGATGCAGCGGACTTCCAGCGACACCGCGGTGATGCCGGCCAGGCAGAGCACGAGCACCGTGACCAGTGTCGCGACGCCGAACGCCGCCTCGACAGTGGTCGCACCGGCGTCACCAGCTAGGTCTTGGTGTTGAGGGCCCGGGTGACGATGCTCGTCAGGGCCGAGACGATCGAGTCGCCCGTCACGACGGCGTAGAGAATCGCCGCGAAGGCCGCGGCGGCGATGGTCCCGATGGCGTATTCGATTGTGGAGCAGTAGCACCGCGCCTTCAACCGGGTCGATCGCGGCCGCTTTCTTAAAAAGAAGAATTGCGGCCTACCAGCGCGTATCCTGCGTTTTCATCACAATTTGGTTACTGTCTCTCTCAGCCGGGCAAACATGCACAGTAAGGGGATGTTTTCTTGAGGCGGAGCGAACGTAATGCCTGATCAAGCCGGTTTTTTGAAGCTCGTCAACGTCGCGCACCTACGATCGAGAGTATTCGTCCCACGAGAACAAGGCCGCAGATGACGCAAGGGATCGTCCCTCATCCGAGCACAGAACAACGCCGTTCCATCGGCCGATTCTTCGGCCTTCGTCGCCCAGCTGCGGGCGTAACACGCGCACAGGCCGCGATGCTGGCCCAGCAGAACAGGGCGGCTCAGACCGCTACGGATGAGTCCGCCAAGCTCTACAAAGTCGCGTTCGACGAGTCCGTACGAACCTTGGAGCAGCAGACCAGCGAACTGTCAGCTATTCGGCAGCGGCTCGTGCAGTTCCTCGCCTTTGTAGGAACGGCGACCGCTTTCCTCGTCGGTACCAGCCTGAAACCCGAGACCACGGCGAGCCCGCGCGGGCATTGGTTCATGCCCCTGTGCATTGCGGGCACGGCGGCGATGGCGATGACGCTCGTTCTCACCCTGATCCTGCTGTATCCCAAGTTAACTGAGCTCACGGTCGTATCGAGCGCCCGGGACATTCTCGACGGCATCCACCGCGATGTTTCCCCAACCAACACCGAGGCCCATCTTCTTCACGACTTGGCTTGGTATTACGACGGATACGTCAAGGAGAACGCGCCGATTCTCACAAGGGCTCGGTGGATTTACTTCTCAGCCATTGGTGCGGGTGCAATTCAACTCGGAATCTGGATTGCCTTGGTTTGGACGCAGGTGAGCCCTGTTCAATAATGTCCAGATCTAAGACAACTCAATCAGTGGGGGAATGGTGACGAGGGCGAAGGAGCCGGGGCGTAGGCGGCCGACGCCGCCTCCGCTCCCGTCGCCCAAAGACCCGAAAGACCCTCCGCCCGGCCAAGATCCGTACGGCACACCCCCCGGTCGAGGACCGGGAATCAAGGGTCCGACCGCAATCAACGTGGTCGATCCACGCGACATCATCTTGGAGCCGGTCATCTCGGAGAAGTCCTACAGTTTGATCGAAGACAACGTGTACACCTTCCTCGTGCGCCCTGACTCGAACAAGACGCAGATCAAGATTGCGATCGAAAACATCTTTTCGGTCAAGGTGGCTGCGGTGAACACGTCGAACCGCTACGGCAAACGTAAGCGCACTCGTCGCGGCTACGGACAACGAAGGAGCACTAAGCGCGCCATCGTCACGCTTGCTCCCGGACAAGCACCCATCGACATCTTCAGCGTGGGCACATAACTACATCCTCAGGCCAAGTTTTCGCTTCATAGGGCTACCTCGGTCTCGCGCCGCCACAGCGCGTTCAGGCGGTGGTATTCGGCATCGTCATTCCCGTTGGGAGGGAGCAGGTTCCACCTCGCGGCTAACCGCTGGACAAGGGTGGCCTCTATCTGCTCCGTGGTCGCCACAAGTCGACCCCGGCGGCGGTGCCCGGCGGGGCTGATCGCGGCGGCGGACTTGTTGTTAGTCCCCATTTCGGGCCTGCTCTGTATGGGACCCACCGTGCGGCGGCAGCGACATTCGCATTCGACGTTGAGCTGGTCCCAGGCCCGCCGGCCCGCCGCTTTGAGGCCAGTAGCGGCCGGCCTTGGGATGGGTATTTGCTCGGTTTCTGCGACCGTTGTGGCGTCCCTTGAGCCTCGGATTCTTTTCCAGATCCACTGATTGCGGTCTGGCGACGGATTTGCTTGTCGTTGAAAATCACCGGAGCCGATGCGTCACACGCATGAGGGCAGACGCATTACCAACCGATCGGACACGCCCCCGGAGGGGGTGCTCCCCCTGGGGTACGGGGAGCGAGCGGCCGCCCCCTAGCCCGGTGTCACCCCCCAAGCCACCCCCTGTGCCCAGGGCGAGGAGGTGGGCGAGAGCCTGTGCCCTGCACCGAACACACCCACGCCCCCACTACCCCTGCGCGGGGGTAGGCCCACCGGTGCCCTGCCCTTGCCGTCAGGAGCAGGGCTGCCTACACACCTGACCAGGTAAGGCCAGGCCCACGCCCCGAGGGGGTGCCGGCCCCCATGCGCCACGCAGGCGGACGCGGCGGGGCTGGCTGGGCAACTGGAGCCGCCGCGTGGCGTTACGCCCTGGCGGGTCGGCAGTCGTGGCTACGATGCCCGCATGGCACAGCGGGTGGCGGTTGTCAATGGACAGCTGAAACTGCCCGTGGGCGGACATGAGAACTGCCCGTAGGTGGCCAATAAGAACTGCCCAGTGGCGGACACGAATCTGCCCATTAGGGTGTGTCCGCCACCGGTGGTTGAGGCCGTTGTCAGCTCAAGGGTTTGACTCCCTTCCCGTGCAGGGCTTGGGCCAGCCGCACGGAGTCTCCGCTGGTCTGGCACAGGTGCGCGTGATGCAGCAGCCGGTCCACGGTGGCAGTCGCCAACGTCTTGGGCATCAGCTCATCGAAACCACTGGGGTGCAGGTTCGATGAGATCGCCACCGAGCGCCGTTCATAGGCGGCCTCGACGATGCGGTAGAGCCCTTCAGCGGCATCGGCACCGACGGGCAACAGTCCAACGTCGTCAATCACCACGAGCTCGGCACGCACGATCTTGGCCACGGCCTTGCCCAACGAATCGTCAGCGCGGTGCGCCCGAACCAGGACCCCGATCTGCTCGAGGGTGAACCACGCCACCGGCATCCCGGCTTCGATGACCTTCTGCCCCAACGCTTCGAGGAAGAACGTCTTGCCGGTGCCAGCGGGCCCGCAGACCACCAGGTTCTCCCGACGACCCACCCACTCCAGGGTCTGTAGCGCCTGCTGGGTCGGTAACGGGATCGACGACGCATTGGGGTCCCACACGTCGAATGTCTTCCCGGTCGGGAAGCCGGCGGCTTTGCGGCGGGCGGCCAGCATGGACCGGGCCCGGCCGGCGGACTCCTCGGTCAGCAGCGCTTTGATCACCTCGGTGGGGTCCCAGCGTTGAGCTCGGGCAGTGGCCAGCACGTCGGCGGCGATCGCGCGGGCGTGCGGCAACCGCAGCCCACGCATCAGCGCTTCGACGTCGGCGGGTAGCGACGCGGTGGTCGTGGTGGTAGTCACGCGATGCCTGCCTCGTCAGCGTCGATAACGTTGCGGCCGAATAAGTTCCACCCACTGGTTCCTTGCGCCAGGGAGGTGTCTTCGTCGGCGCCGCGGCGAGTGGTGTCCATGCCCTTGCTGGCGAGGATGGAATCAAGGTCACCGGTGGCGAAGCGACCGTGCACGCCAGCATGCCCGAGCGCCCAGTCGACATCGGCGCGGCCGGTTAACGCCGACAGTTCCACCGCGTGGGCCATCTTCTGCAGGATCCGTTCGGTGCCGACGGCGGCGGCTTCTTTGAGCCACACCGCCGCACCCGGCCCCAGCGCCAGGAAGGTCTGCTCACTGACAGTGCGGGCCCGCACCCGGTAATCACCGGGCACCTTGTCCCGATGCTCAGGGAAGTGGTCATCGTTGATGGCGGGACTACCGGGGGCGGCGCGGCGATGCCGCGCCACCTCCACCGGGCCGCCGCCATCAAGAGCGCAGATCACCACCTCATCGGTGCCGTCGTGGTCACGGATCCACACTGTCTGGCCCAGAAGAGTTGCGGGCAGCGAGTATTGGCAGTGGTCGAAGGTGACCATCGGGGTGTTGTCGGGAACCCGGCGGGTCACCCCCAACGCGGCGGTGTGGGGCAGGTCAGGAACCGCGTGCAGGGCCGGGCGTTCCTGAATGAGCATCTCGGCCGGCCGGCGTCCCGTGATCCGGTGCACGCGGGCGTTGATCTCGGTGGTGAAACCGGCGCATGCGGCTTCGACGTCGGCGAACGAGTCGTACTGCGGCAGGAGGTTGGTCTCAGTAGGCACGATGTCGGCTTTGGCGAGCTTCACCGCGTTCTCCACCCCACCCTTGGTGGCTGGGTCGGCGGGTTCACACGTCAGCACCGAAAGGCCGTAGTAGCGGCCGAAGGTGACCGCGGCCCGGTTGCGGACCGGAACTCCGGCGATGTGTCCAGTGGTGACGGTCTTCTCGTTGTCGGTGAGCAGGTAGGTCGGAGCACCACCGACGATGCGAAAGATGCGGTCCAGGCCGGCGAAGACACTGGGTGCGGTGCGGTCCCGCAAAGCCACCACGACGCGGTAGCGGCTCCACGCCAGCCACGCCACGAGCAGCACGATCTTGCGGCCGGCGACAAGGGGGCCGTCGGCGAAGTCGTACTGTAGCCACAGTCCTGGCTCGGTGATCCAGGGCCGGTGCACGCGTGTATTGCCAAGGCGCCATTGCGCTTTGATCTCCGCCAACGAACGGCGGGTGGTGCGGTCGGTGCCGGTGTAGCCCAACGCCACCAGCTTGTCGTGGGCTTTGTCGCCGCGGATCTTGCCCTTCGAATCAGCGACCCAGGTTTCCAGCAGGTCGCGCCAATCATCGATCATCCGGGCCCGCCGCGTGGCCGGGGGCAGCCCAGCGTTGCGATCCTCGACCGCTTTCTTCACGGTGTGGTGCGAGCACCCACACAGCTCGGCCGCGGCGCGGTAGGACCCGGTCAGGTCGTAGGCATTGAGTATTTCCATGAGTTCTCCGTCAGACTTCAAGTAGGTCTCTCCTGGGGTTGTCGGGTCGACTAGGCATCGACATCGAAACCGCAGGAGAGGCCGCCCCAGCGCAGACGCGCCGAACGACATCAAGTAGGTCTGGGCAGATTCATGGCCGCCTGCGGGCACTTTCGTATCCGCCGGTGGGCAGTTCTTATTGGCCGCGAACGGGCACTTTCATGTCCGCCAGTGGGCAGTTTTTCATGTCCGCCGACAGGCGGTCACAGTCGACCTCGGCGCTGGTGCGCCGATCGAAGTAGTTCGTCAGGTGATTGACAACCTCGACACCGCTTGTCAGTTCGGCGGTGCGCTCCAATACCAGGCGGCTCGGGTGCAAGCGGAACTAGCGATCCTTCGCAGGCCCAGCGCTTGGGTCGAAGGCCCCGCATACGAGGACTACCAATTCCCTTGGAAGTTCGGCGGACTGCCGCAGGCCATATTGGACGCCGCAACTGCGAGGTATCTTGCGGAGACGAACGTGGTGCAGGAGACGTTGACAACGGTCGAGAGCATCCGATATTCGAATCCGATCGAGATCGTCCTAGGTGCGGCGATGTTGACGGCAGTTGTAGTCTTGCGGACCGTCCGCGACTGGCCATCTCGCCGACGACTCAATGATGCTGTTGCCGACGACGCGCGGAACATTGTCCTGGCCCGTAAGGAACTTCGCGATGCTCTGGTACGCAACGTTATCGACGGCAACATTCCCATCGGTTCGCAGCAGATTGAGGAACTGCTCACGCTTGATGTCACGAGGGCGTTGACCGCGCTCGGTGACTCGCAGATCACTCTGCAAGAGCTGGAGGGAACGGACAAATCGAACAGCTAATCGCCGCGTTTAGTTGCCTCTCACTGTTCGTCGGTGATACCGACCGCCAACCCTAATCCCTGCACCTGATCGGGTATTAGGCGGTACTCGGGCCAGGCGTCCGAGGCTGCAACCGCTGTGGACCACAGCTCTGCGGCGAGGCCCGTAGCCGCCTTGGCGTGGTCGATCGCAACCTTCGCGCTTATACGGTGGTCGGCTGGAGTACTTTCGGCCTCGGACCCGGCTTCCACGCCGTCGTCGCTGGTGCGGTTGCCCGGTCGGGCAGATCGAAGCACCTGCCCTCGGAGGCAGCGGCTGGTGGTCGGATGCCGTCATGCCGGCTGCCCGTTGATGGTCCCGCTCCCGACGCCGAGCGTGGCTCGGAGTACCTGGGAACCCTTGAGCAGCATGTGATTTTGTGTTGCCGCTTCTTCTGTCAGGCCGAATCCGTACCCGAACGCTCGCTTTCCCCTGGCAGCACTTTGTTCCCGACTGCTATTGCTACCCAAGGGTATAGAGCAGCGCATCTACGGGATCTTCGGTCGCGGAGCGGCAGTCGTCGAGGCATCAGGCAACTTCGCCGGCTGAGTGACCGGGGTTTGCTTATTGCGGTAAAGAGTGACGCCGAACCAAGCTGCAGTGAGACCGGGTACGAGCATGACGGCGAGCGCAATGCCCCATCGCGTCAGCGAACGTGCTGTAGCACTTGGATTCTCATCGTCATATAACTGACTATCCGACCAGGCAAGGTCGGCTTTCGGCCAAGGAACCCCCTGCACTACTGCAGTGTCGTCGGTGGACGCACCGGGACCAACGACGGTCTCGCTAGCATGGGTGCACTCGTCCACGTACGGTGAATTTACGCCGTGACAGGGCCGTCGAACGAAAACGGCCAGGTCGACTAGCCCGAGCGTGTCTTGGAACCTTGGACCCGCTGATATAGGTATCCACCGGCTGCGATAAGCGCGCCGACTAGGCCGACACCGGATACCCAGCGTTCCCCCGGTTTGGTTACGAAGTCGATCGCGAGCAGGATCGCAAGTACCACGAGACCGCCAGCTAGCAGGACACGAGATCGTCGCTGCGCGGTGTCGCTACGCCGACCGTAGGCAACCACACCGATACCGAGGACGAGGCCCACGATCACGAAGGTCAGCGGGCTCGTGTGCATCAGGGTTCGCAATGCTCTAGCCCTTCGAATCCGGCGATAGTAGTTGCCCCGCCCGTCAGGACGCCTCCGATAGCCATAGCCCACTCGCCTGGCCCCAGAGGTGCACCCGCAATACCTCCGGCTACAGATCCGACAGTCAGAAGCGGCCCGCCGATGCCCTCGCCTACGTGCTGGAGGATCTCGCCGGTATCGCACGGGTGCCGGCCATCAGGGGCGGCGCCTTGGCTCATGTCAATAACAGACGGCGGCGGCGGAGGCGGCGACGGGATTTTCTTGCCGTCTCCGGTCGTGTAGTCGGTGAACATGATCTTTCCCTCGCCACCGGTGGCGTTGGTCATGTCGGTGCCGACCTTGGTGTCGTGAGCGACGAGATCGGTGACTTGGGACTGTAGCTGACCCGAGTACGCCTGAGCCTGAGCCTGGCGCTGGGCCGCGACTGCCAGATTCGCTGAGGGACGGGTGTCTACGAACTGCAAGGCCTCAGTCGGGGTAAACCCATCGGCCTGGGCATCCTCCAGCGTGTAGAGCGCCCGGGAGTGCATCTGCGTCAAGGTGCTCGCACCGTCCCGCGCGATCGACGCGGCCTGACGCAGGTTCCCCGCGCTTTCCAAAGCTGTGCTGTAGTCAGCACCCGTACGCGCGTGCAACGCATCCGCTCCCAGACCTTCCCAGGGCAGCGTGCGCGCCTCGTTGTGTACAGCGCCGAACACTTCCTCTCGCTGGTCGGCCAGCGCCTCCCAGTGCGCCGAGGCCTCAATCAAGTGGTCGGTGTTGTACGCCAACACCTGCGACAGCGGCATCACGATTGCACCGCATCCCCGATGACTCCGGCCAACGCCTGGGCGTTCTGCTCCGCATCCATCACCGAGTAGCTGATACCTGCGAGCTGCGTCGCGCCTGCCGTCTCGGCGAGCCTCGCCCCGAATTGGGCGTGGCTTGATGTCACGACACCATGGATTGCACCCACAGCGACGGCCGAGGGCCAAGCGCCCGCGACCTCGGGCGGGAACACATCGGCGAACGTAGCTGCGTGTGCCGCCCACTGAGCACCACCCGCGAAGACCTCGGGCAGCTCGACTGCAAAGCGTCCGTCCATCCTTGTACCTCCCGTCAGGCGGAGTTCGTCTCAATTTACTACCTCCGATGCCATCGAGTGATTCACCTTTTAGCGATCACGGGAACCGAGAGCGGTCCCCCGACGTCGAAGACAGCGTGGACGACGAAGAACGCGAAGCGATTCGAGCCGAGGGGTTCGATCCCGACGAGTCTGCGGTGCGAGCATCACTTGAGCTGGTGCGCTGGGAGCTGGAGCTACTCGGCAGGGATGACCTCTAGGTCGTCGCCGTCCATGCGGGGACTTACGCAGCGCGGACAACGCGACGCGCGACGTCACCGACACCTGCCCGCTACGCGACACATAGGCACCCAGGGCGGGTGACCCCCCCGTTGCGCCGCGCGTCGCGGGAGATGCGAACGGCAGCGTCGGCGCGTGACCGTAGATTGCCTCTATGCCCGATGCGACCGAAGCTGTTCTGGTTCGTCTGCTGTCGAACGACCCCAAGCGCACCGAAGCTGACGTCCAATCGGACATCAAGGAACTCCTCCTACAGCCGAACTTCGGCCTTGACGATCAGCAAGTACCGAAGTTGGAAGTGCAGACAGAGGACGGCACCCGGCGGCGGATCGACATCCTCACCGGCGCCACCGTCGTCGAGGTCAAGAAAGACCTCACGGCAGCCGTCCGCCAAGAGGCAGAGCCACAACTGCGCGGCTACATCGACAACCGTATCGAGCTGACCGGCGGCCGTTACAACGGCATCCTGACCGACGGCCGGACCTGGGTGCTCTACGAAGTTGACCCCGCCACCAATCAGCTGACGGTGCAGTCGGAGTTGCTGATCAGCACGGTCGGCGACACGGACCGCCTTGTCGCCTGGCTCAGTGCCGTCTTGGCCACCGACCACGGTCTTACGCCATCTCCGCGAACGATAGAGGAACGGCTCGGCGTGGACTCACCCGCATATGCGCAAGATCACGCCTACTTGGCCAGCCTCTATGACGCCCTGGCCGATGACCCCACGGTTCAACTCAAACGCGCCCTGTGGGCACGGCTGCTACGTAGTGCCTTGGGAACCGGATTCGACTCGAAACAGAGCCGCCTCTTCATCGATCACACGATGTTGGTGGTCGAGGCCACGGTGATCGCGCACGCTCTGATGGGCTTCACCGAAGAAGAGTTGATGGCTGACCCGGCCGCGATGCTCGCAGGCGAGAAGTTCACCGAGCATGACATCCACAACGCCGTCGAGGCCGGGTTCTTCGACTGGCTCCTGGCGCATCCAGACGGGCAGAAGTTCATTCGTCAGCTGATCCGCCGCGTCGCGGTTTTCGACTGGGACAAAGCCCAGCATGACGTTCTGAAACACCTCTACGAGTCGGTCGTCAACGCCGCCACGCGCAAGACACTCGGCGAGTATTACACCCCTGACTGGCTTGCCGAAGCCGTCATTGAACGCGCTATGGGCGACAACGTTCTCGGTACACGGGCGCTCGACGCCGCCTGCGGCAGTGGGACGTTCGTATTTCACGCCGTGCGTCGGTATCTCGCCGCCGCAGACGCCGCTGGACTCGATCCGACCGCGGCGATCGATGGCGCGCAGTCCCACGTATTCGGTCTCGACATCCACCCTGTGTCCGTCGCCCTCGCCCGTACCACCTACCTAATGGCGTTAGGGTCGCGCCTGACGGGTCCTCGCG
Organism: Mycobacterium paraterrae; assembly: GCF_022430545.2. Classification (NCBI taxonomy): domain Bacteria; kingdom Bacillati; phylum Actinomycetota; class Actinomycetes; order Mycobacteriales; family Mycobacteriaceae; genus Mycobacterium; species Mycobacterium paraterrae. The sequence continues at coordinate 1,322,461 of NZ_CP092488.2, forward strand.
GAACCATTACCGTGCCGATCTTCCTCGGCGACGCGGTTCAGTGGGCATCGGACGCTTCCGTCGCCGCCGACACAATCAAGATCCCGGTCGACGCACACGACCTCGCGAACTCGGCCGCCGAACCGACGCTGATCGACATCGAGCAGACGTTGGTGTTCCCGCTTTCTAGCATCGATGACCCCGGCACCTTCGATCGCCTCACCACCGCATTGACGGACCTTGCGCAGACCGTCACCGGCAAGTCGAAGAGACCGTCCGCGGCATCGATTCTCTCGTCTTTCTCCATCAGTCCGAGTTCTGATGACGGCAAGATCCTCACCGAGACCTTTAAGCTGCTGTGCGATCTCCACGCCGAGGGGCGCGACCACATTTGGAGCTTCTTCGTCCGTAACCAGGTCCGACCCCTGTGGTTCTCCCTTCCCGGCCGAAAGGTCGATGTGCTGATCGGAAACCCGCCGTGGGTGTCGTACAGACATATGACGGAGGCGATGCAGTCGAAGTTTCAATCCTTCTGCACGCAGCGCAACCTCTGGCATGGAAAATCGCTGGCCACGCACCAGGATCTGGTCGCACTTTTTGCCGTTCGTGCCTGCGAGCTGTATTTGAAGGACGGCGGGACCTTCGGGCTCGTCACGCCGCTGGCGGTGCTCGATCGGCAGCAGTACGAAGGCTTCCGCGCTGGTAATTGGGGCACGTACGTACGCGGCGAGATAAACGAGTGGTGGGACCTTGAGAAAGTGCGGCCTCAACCGTTTCCGGTGCCTGCGGGCGTCGCCTTCGGAGTGCACCACGCCTACGACGGGGTTGGTATCGACTCCGCCACCGAACCCCCGCACGGCAGCCCACGCACAAAGAAGGCTTTCGCCGGCCGCAGCTCCGCGACATGGGCGGCCACCGAGCCGCAGCTCACCTACACCACCGAGCCGAACGTCGGCCGCAGCGTCGATGACACCGCTGCCTCTCCCTATGCGGCGGTCACCCGGCAGGGCGCGAATCTTGTTCCGAGGTACCTGTTCCTGGTCGAGCGTGTGGCTGGCGGCGGAAAGCTCGGGCACGCGGCCAGCAAGCAACCGATCGTCTCGCGTCGCTCCACCCAGGAGAAGGCGCCCTGGAAAGATCGGCCAGACGTGCACGGCTCGGTTGAGAAACAGTTCATTCACACGGCGCTTCTCGGCGAGTCCATCGCACCATTCCGCCTGCTCGACCCGTTCGAGACGGTTGTCCCCGTCGCCAGCGGAAGCCTGCTCAGGCAGTCCGACATCGATAAGAACCCCGGCCTGGCCCAGTGGTGGAATGCCGTGAACACCGAATGGGACGACCATAAAACGGGACAGAATCGCGCCAAGGCTGTGTCACTAACCCAACAAGCTGATCACATGGGCAAGTTGACCAGACAGCTTGGTGGCGCCAAGCATCGAGTTCTCTATTCCAAATCGGGTAACACGCTGGCAGCGGTCCGGACTGACAACCCCGATCACATAGTCGACCACTCGCTTTATGTTGTACCGGCGCGCAACGAGCCCGAAGCCGTGTACCTGACGGCGGTTCTCAACACCTCTGCGGTCACGGCCGCTGTCGCCCAGTACCAATCGAAAGGGTTGTTCGGGACGAGGCACTTCGACAAGTACGTGTGGCTGCTCCCAATCCCTCAGTACAACGGAACTGACCCGCTTCACGAACAGATCGTCGAGCTCGGTCGACACGCGGAAGAGGTCGCAGCCGCGCTCGAAATCCCCGCGGGAACGGGCTTCCAAGCGGCGCGCAAACTGATTCGACAGGCCTTGATCGCTGATGGCGTTTCCAGTGCTCTCGACGCCGCAGTTGGTCCGTGGCTCCCAACCCCTGCCGAGATTGATGCAACCGCCGCTGCGGTGACTCCTTCGGGCGAAGGCGACGAGGACTCAACTGGCGTGGAGGACGCCACCTAGGCCCTAGTCGACGGCTCCTAGAGAAGCGCCGTCGAGCTTCCGCGGTTGGCGCGGTTGGCGCTCAGCAAGACGCAACGCTGCTGCCGGCGTTGCGATCGTCGAGCAGTGCGTCCAGCACGACTGTTGTCGGTATAGCGCCGCCGACTCCGCACACGTTCGGCGCACAGCTGCGACCAGCCTGAATTCGGAGTCGATCGTCTCGCGGTCCCGCATCATCCGAGCGTAGAGCGGGCTGCTGCTGCTGCTACATAGCGCCAGTTGAGGCCTCCCGCCGTCAAGTCTGCCCGCGTGACTCAACGTTCGGCGCGTTGATGCGCCGCAATCCTCAACTTTGCGGCATTCGGCTATATGATGGCAGCAAGTTTGAGGCAATCCACGGACGGAGGCAGCAATGGGTATCAACCCCGTTTTAGAGCGGCATCTGCTGCAAGCGCGGCGGGAGCTCTTGGCTCAACGCGCCAGCCTCGACGAGGACATTCACCAGATTGATGTGCTACTCAGAAGCGATTCTGGCGTTGTGGCAGTTGAGGCGAAGTCGACGCAGTTGACAGAACGTGGGGATACATCGTCGTCTACAGACCCGAGCGCGAATCAGACGCGCGTCGCTCAACGAGGCACTAGAGGTATCGAGGTGCGCGATCCAGACGGCCTGCGAACTGTCGACGACTACAAGCGGAAGGCTTACCAGTACAACCGCGTGGCCGACCTGTACGAAGGTGGATCAATGCGGTTGGCAATCCTGAACTATCTAACTCAGGCCGGCGAGCCGATGACGACTCAGCACATCGCTAAGGATCTTGCAGAGCAACACGACTGGGCCGAGTCGAGCATCCGCAGTCTTCTCTCCCGCTTGGCCAAGGATGAGGTGATCGTCCTCGTTCGCCGCGGGGTCTACGCAACCTGGGACACCGCGCCGAACGTTGTCCAGGTGGATCTCTCGTCGACTCTCGACGAGGAATCGGACGACGAAGAAGCGCCCGACTCAGAGGAAGCCTTGATGCCCCTGAGGTAACGCCCGAAGACAGAAGGCGACCCCCGTTGCAGCCGGGGGTCGCCTGAACTCCCAAATCCCGACCCGCGTAGATCGTGAAGGAAGAACTCTTCAATGAAACCACCCGATGACAATGATGGCCAGCAAGGGCGCGAAGCACCTGCGATATTGCCGAGGCTATCGATCATTCTGATTACTGGGATCGCTGCTGTCATCACAGCCTTTGTGTGGCCCAACGCTGCTCCCGCTGCGGAGCTTGCAGTGACGTTGGTCGCGATGCTCCTGGACGCCTTGCGCCAGACCGGAGGTCGCATCGATCGCGAGTAGTTCTGGGTGCTACCGGTTGGGTGCGGTTTTGCCCGCGCCAGTCCCGCCGGACACCAGGAACGCCAGCCGGGCGGCGATGACGTCGTCGATCAACGCGGCGGCCGCCGGCGGGATCGCACCGGCCGCGGCCAGAGCGGCGAGGTCCCGAGTCACCGGCCGCAGCACCCGCAGCGACAGGCAGGTACCGCCCGCCGCGACCGGCGGCAGGATCGCGTGCAACCGCACGGCGAAGCTCCCGAGCCCCGAAAGCTGGCCGTCGACCCACGGCTGCGCATCGTCGAGCCGCCGCCCCGCCGCGAGCGCCAGCCGCTGCGCCAAGCGGCGCACCGAGGCTTCGTCAGCAAAGCGAATATCACTGCGCCGCAGACCTTTTCCGTCGTCGATCCATACCGCGTCCGGCGCGGTGACCAGAACATCGGTCGCACCCGGGGCACGCAGCAGCGGCTCCAGGATTCCGGCGCCGGTCAGCTCCGTCTGCAGTATCCGCAGATTGCTCAGCAGTTCGGTGTCGCCCAGGACACCGCCGGACTCCGCCCTGATCGCGTCGGCCACCACGCCCGGACGCAGTGGCGTCGACTCGGCCGCCAGCCGCTCGCGAACGCGGTCGATCAACGAGCCGCTCACGCCGCGCGCCCGTCGGCCCGATGCTTCGGCAGTACGGCCAGGACCTGGCGAGCTGCGGCAGCTAGCCCCGAGCGCCGCCCGATGTGCAATCCCCCGTGCTCGACCTGCTCGGCCAGCCGGGGGTGCGGCCGCATCGATGCCAGTAGCGGGACCGCGGCGATCGTCGCCACCTCCTCGGCGCTCAGTCCACCGGGCGACGGACCCCGCACCACCAGGCCCAGGCTCGGGTTGATGGCCGCGAGCGCTGGTGCGATGGTCGCGGTCGCCGCGCATGCCCGTACGTCGCAGGGACTGACTAGCACCACGAGATCGGCTGTCTCCACAGCGATTTCGACAGCTTCGGTCATTCGGCGGGCGAGGTCGCACACCACGGTCGCCCCGCCGCGACGACCCGCGTCGAGAACGGCGTGCACCGCCCGGGCGCTGATGTCGTGACCCCGACGGGTCCCCGAGAGCAGGCTCGTCCCGCGGTGCCGCGGCACCGCGTCTCGCACGGCCGCCCAGTTCAGCCGTCCACCCTCTAAAGCCAGGTCAGGCCAACGCACGCCGGGTGTGGTCTCGGCGCCGATCAGCAGGTCGATGCCGCCGGCCCAGGGATCGAGGTCCACCAGCATCGGCTCGACCGCCGCCCGCGCGAGCGCAACCGCGAACACCGACGCGCCCGCGCCGCCGCAGCCACCGATCACGGCCAGCACCGCACCGCGGGTCCCGTCGTCGCGGAACGATTCCGCCGCCTCGGCGAGCTCGCGGACCAGATCATGCGCTTGCGCAGGCAATGTGAGCACGTGCCGGGCGCCCACCTCGATGGCCGCGGCCCACATTGCCGGTGGCGTCTCGCCGTTAGTTGCGACGACCACGTGGTCGCGGCGCACCAATCCCGTCAGCGCGCAGCCGACGGCTCCGGCCTCGTCGAGCACGACCGCCGAGGCTGCCGACCACGCTTTTCTACTGACCGCCGACGAGGTCACGGCGTGCACCACCCGCACTCCGACGGCCGCCGCCACCCGGTCGACCTCTTCGCGCAGAACGGGGTCGGCGAGCACCGCCAAAATCCCACGCGCACGGTCAGTCGGCATCGGCCCACCGTGCCGCCGATGACGCTGAGTCGCCAGTCGCGGCGAAGGAAGCTGTGGACAACGTCAGGACGCGTAAAGCGAAAGAACCGATGAGAGATTTACCCGAGAAAAGGGACGACCCCCGCCAGGGGGGGAGGAGGCGAGGGTCGTCGTGTATCAGCCCCGGGGGGTCGGGCTGATACACCCTCGGCAAAGCCGAGTGACACTTACTATACACACGAGAGTGTCACGCGGCGCAAGGGTTGCGTTCGAAAGTTATGTATGACCCTTAAGTAGCTGAACCAAACGTCTCGCTGGTACCACGTGTTACTCGACCGTCTTTGACCCGCAGTTTTACAGACGGCGTCGCGATTAAGGGACTTTCGGCCCTATGCTGGCTGTGTGACCGTCCCCGCCTCGGCCGCTGACCAGCAAACATCGTCGACACCCTCCGGTCCCACCCCGCGCACGGCGGCTTTCTTCGATCTGGACAAGACGATCATCGCCAAATCGAGCACTTTGGCGTTCAGCAAACCGTTCTTCGCGCAAGGACTGATCAACCGCCGGGCGGTCCTCAAGTCGAGCTACGCCCAGTTCTTGTTCCTGCTGTCGGGCGCCGACCACGACCAGATGGACCGGATGCGGATCCACCTGACGAACATGTGCACCGGCTGGGACGTCGAGCAGGTCAAATCGATCGTCAACGAGACGCTGCACGACATCGTCACGCCCCTCGTGTTCGCCGAGGCCGCCGACCTGATCGCCAGCCACAAGCTGTGCGGCCGTGACGTGGTGGTGGTTTCGGCGTCCGGTGAAGAGCTGGTGGCTCCGATCGCGCGAGCGTTGGGGGCGACCCACGCGATGGCCACCCGAATGGTGGTCGAAGACGGCAAGTACACCGGAGACATCGGGTTCTACTGCTACGGCGAGGGCAAGGTGCAGGCCATTCGGGAACTCGCGGCCCGGGAGGGCTATCCGCTGGAGCATTGCTACGCCTACTCCGATTCGATCACCGACATGCCGATGCTCGAGGTGGTCGGACATCCGAGCGTGGTCAATCCCGACCGCGCGCTGCGTCGCGAGGCAGGCTCCCGCAACTGGCCTGTACTCGAATTCTCCCGGCCGGTGTCGTTGCGCGACCGCATTCCGGCGCCGTCGGGAGCCGCGGTCGCCACCACTGCGGCGGTGGGCATCAGCGCCCTGGCGGCGGGCGCGCTGACCTACTCGCTGCTGCGCCGGTTGTCGCTCTAGCGGCGCGCCAGCAAACTTCCGACATCACGGCTCGGCATCGTTTCAGCGTTTTCATTGCAATTGACTCTTGATGTGACCGGGGTCACGGAGTACAAAGGACTCACGGAAGCCCGAACGGCCAAGGTCGATCCAGAAGAGAAGGGCCGATCTCCCGGACGAGGCAACCGAGCACGGTTCTCGGCACCCACGCGGAGTCATAGCCGCGATAATGGCAGAAGTGTTGCGGGCCTGCGTAATTGCGAAGAGCGGATGGCATCGACGCCCTTTGGGTGGGGCGTTAACCGGAAGCGTCGCAAGAACGCCGAGGCCAACCCACGCAGCCCACAGGTGCACGCATGGTAACCGAGATCCGTGCTAGCGGGCGGCGAGCCGAAATCCATCGGTACGCCGCCCGCTTTATCAGTTTTCAGTGACCGTTGCCGCCCTGCTCGGTGAGCGTTTCAGCAATCGTCAGCGCCTCTTGCGCTCCGGTCCGCAGCGCGCGGCAGGACAGCACCAACCAGGACGCCATACCTGCCGGCGTTCCCGAGGCGAACCCGGTCGCCGCGTCGCGGTAATCGCCCGCGCGGCGCATCCACCCGACCTCCGGCACTCCCAGCCCGTGCGGGTCGAGCCCGGTGGCGATGGTGACCAACCGGGACACCGCCCGTGCGACCACACCGTCCGCGGTGCCGAACGGCGCCAAGGTCAACAGCTCGCCATGGGCGACCGCCGCGATCACCGGCGCCGGCGCCTTGGAGCCGCCGGAGACGAGGTGCGCGAGCAGCTCCAGGCGGGGTCCGACGTCGGGATCGGCCCGTGGCCGGCCCAGTCCGTTCTCGTCGACGCGATCCGCCGCGGCCAGCATGTGCAACCGGGCCAGCGCCTGCAGCGGGGCGCGCTGCCAGACCCCGACCAGATTCGTCTCACCGCCTTCGAGTGCTTGCGCGACCCGCAGCGCTCCGGCGAATACCGGGTCATGGGTGGCGGAGACGTCGAGCTGGTCGTCGAGCTTGTGGCCTCCGCCATCCAGCACCGCGGAGGCGCGGGCCGAGCGCAGCGCGGCCTCGGCGGCGGTTATCGGCCATCGCCGCAGATTAGCGCGGTGACGGTGGGCGCGACCGAGCGCTTCACGGGCCTGTTCGCAGGCCGCGGCGACGCCGGGCAGCTCCATCAGCGGAGCCAGCGGATCAGTACTCATTCGCGCCGCTCCTCCTCATCGCCGGGCTCCGCATCGTCGCCGGCGCGCATCATCGGCGCCGTTCCTCCTCATCGCCGGGCTCTGCATCGTCGCCGGCGCATGTCATTGCGCCGCTCAGGATAGGCCAGCCCCGGCGCGCGGGATCGCGGCCAGCAGTTGCTGGGTGTACTCGTGCTGCGGACGGGTGAAGACGCTCTCGGTGCTGGCGTGCTCGACCACCCGGCCCGAGCGCATCACCATCACCTCGTCGGCGATCTGCCGGATCACCGCCAGGTCATGGCTGATGAACAAGTACGTCAGCCCGAGCTCCGCCTGAAGCTGGGTCAGCAGATCCAGGATCTGCGCCTGCACGACGACGTCGAGCGCGGAGACCGCCTCGTCACAGACCACCACCTCGGGTTTCAGCGCCAGGGCCCGCGCGATAGCCACCCGCTGCCGTTGACCGCCGGATAGCTCGCGCGGTCGGCGGCCCAGCAGCGACGCCGGCAAGGCGACGTGATCGGCCAACTCGCGGACTGTCTGCTGACGCCTGCGCCGGTCCCCGATCCGATGAATCCGCAACGGCTCCTCGATGATTCGGGCGACCGAATACATCGGATCGAGGCTCGCGTAAGGGTTTTGGAACACCGGCTGGATCCTGCGGCGAAATGCCAGCGATTCCCGTCTGCTCATCTTCTCGATGTTGCGACCGTCGAAAACCACGGTGCCCGAGCTCGGCGGCAGCAGGCCCAGCACCATTCGGGCCAGGGTGGATTTGCCGGACCCGGATTCGCCCGCAATCGCCAGCGTGGTGCCACGCCTGAGCCCGAACGACACATCGTCGACGGCACGCACTTCCGGCCTGCGCCACGGCACACCGTGTGACGACCGATAGATCTTGGAAAGCCCGGACGCGACGATCACGTCCGGAGCGTCGGGCGGAACCGCTCGCGCGGCCGGGGCATCGCGCAGCGACGGCGCGGCCGCCACTAGCCGTTGCGTGTACGGCTGCTGCGGCTGGCGCAGAATAGACTGCGCTGCACCGGCTTCCACGACGCGGCCCTGGTGCATCACGATCAGCCGCTCGGCCCGCTCAGCGGCCAGGGCGAGGTCGTGGGTGATCAACAGCACCGCCGTGCCGAGGTCGGCGGCGAGGTGCTGGAGGTGATCGAGCACCCGGCGTTGCACGGTGACGTCCAGCGCCGACGTCGGCTCGTCGGCGATCAGCAGCCGCGGCCGGCCGGCCAGTCCGATCGCGATCAGGACTCGCTGGCACATTCCCCCGGACATCTGGTGGGGATACTGGCGGGCGCGCAGCACGGGATCGGTCAGGCCCGCTTCGGCCAACAGCTCGACGGCGTCGCGATCGCTATTGTTGGCGCGCAACGCTTCTCGCACCTGGAAGCCGACCCGCCAGACCGGGTTCAGGTTGGCCATCGGATCCTGGGGCACGTAGCCGATCCCGCTGCCCCGCACGGCACGCAACTGCCGCTGGGTGGCCGCGGTCAAGTCGACGCCGCCGAACTCGATCCGGCCAGCCGTGACTCGTCCGCCCGGCGGAAGCAACCCGAGGATCGCCGCGGCGGTGGTGGACTTCCCCGACCCCGACTCACCGACGACCGCCACGGTTTGGCCCGGGTGCACCGCCAGATCGACCCCGCGCACCGCCGCGTCGTCACCGAAACGCACCTCGAGTCCCGACACGCTCAACAGCGGACTGCTCATAACCGCCAGGCCCGCGAAGCAGGATCGAGCGCGTCGCGCAACACGTCACCCATGATCATGAACGCCAGAACGGTGATCGCCAGCGCGCCAGCGGGATAGAACAGGATCGGCGAGCCCGCGCGCAGCCGGATTTGATCGACGTTGATGTCGCCGCCCCAGGACACCACTGACGGGGGCAACCCGACCCCGAGGTAGGACAACGTGGCCTCGGTGACGATGAACAACCCGAGCGCGATCGTCGACACGGCGATCACCGGGCCGATCGCATTGGGCAGCACGTGCCGCAGCAGGATTCGAAACCTGTTCAGGCCCAGCGCTTTCGCCGCAAGCACGTAGTCGCTACCGCGGACCGCGAGCACCGACCCGCGAGTGATGCGGGCGATCTGCGGCCACCCGAACAGCGCCAGGATCGCGATCACCGTCCACACTGTCCGGTGGTGCATCACCTGCATCAGCACGATCGCGGCGAGCAGCAACGGGATGCCGAAGAATACGTCGGCAACGCGCGACACCAGGCCGTCCACCCAGCCGCCGTAGAACCCGGCCAGCGCGCCGAGCGCGCCCCCGACGACGAACACGACCAGGGTGGCACCCAGCCCGACGGTGATCGAGGCGCGCGCCCCGTAGATGGTCCGGGCGTAGATGTCGTGGCCCTGCAGGTCGGTGCCGAACCAATGCGCCGCCGACGGAGCGAGCAGGCTCTGGTCCGGATTGGCATAGCCCGGATCGGCCGCGGTGAACAACGACGGGAACACCGCGACCACAACGACGAGTGCGATCAGCGCCGCGCTGAGCACGAACTGTGGGCGTCGCCGCAGCGCTCGCCAGACGTCGCTCGACAACGATTCAGCCATAACGGATCCTGGGGTCCAGCGCGGCATAGAGCAGGTCGACCGCCAGATTGGTGACGAGGTAGACCACTACCAGCACCGTCACGATCGACACCACGGTAGGCGCTTCCTGACGGGTGACGGCCTGGTAGAGGACACCGCCGACGCCATGGATGTTAAAGATGCCTTCGGTGACGATCGCGCCGCCCATCAGGGCACCGAGGTCGGCGCCGAGAAAAGTCACTACCGGAATCAGGGAATTGCGCAGGATGTGCACGGTGACCACGCGCGGCCGCGACAATCCCTTGGCGGTCGCGGTGCGCACGAAGTCTGCGTGCGCGTTGTCGGCCACCGCGGACCGAGTCAGCCGCACCACGTAGGCGAAAGAGACTGCGCCGAGCACGATTCCGGGAAGCAACAGCCGGCCGAACGTCGGTTGGTCACCCACCGTCACGGCGGCGAGTCCCAGCCGAACGCCGAGCACGAATTGCGCCAGGAAGCCCAACACGAAGATCGGCACGGCGATGATGACCAGGCTGACGATTAGCACCCCGGCGTCGAAGACCCCGCCCTTGCGTAGCCCGGCGATCACCCCGAACCCGACACCGAACAGCGACTCCACCGCCAGCGCGACCAACGCCAGTTTGAAGGTCACCGGAAATGCCTGCGCTACAACGGTAGTGACCGGCAGCCCGGAGTAGGCGCGGCCGAGGTCACCGTGCAGTACGCCGCCGAGGTAATGCAGGTACTGCAGCCAGAACGGGTCGTCGAGGTGGTACTGCGCGCGTAGTTGCGCGGCCACCGCCGGGGTCAGTGGGCGATCGCCGCCCAGTGCCGCGATCGGGTCGCCGGGCAACAGGAAGACCATGCCGTAGATCAGCAGGGTCGCTCCGAGGAAGACGGGGAGCATTGCCGCGACGCGGCGGACGACGTACCAGCCCACGTCAGGCCTTCACGATGCGTTCGTAATCGGGCAGTCCGTTCCAGGTCAATGCGACGTGGCTGACGGCAGTCGACCGGCCAGCCACCGCGACGGTATACCAGAGCGGCACGACGGGCATGTCCTGCAACAGGATTCGCTGGGCGTCATTGGCGATCACGAACGATTGCACCAGGCTGGGGGCCGCCTCGGCCGCCGCGATCGACGCGTCGAACCGTGGATTGGAGTAGCCCACGTCGTTGGCGCCCGCATTGGTGACGTACAACGGCTCGAGGAATTCCAGCATCGACGGAAAGTCGCCCTGCCATCCGGCACGGAACGCGGTGCCGATCGTGCGGCTGGTGATCTGGGTCCGAAAGCCGGCGAAGGTGGGCTGCGGCGCGCCGACGGCGTCGATGCCCAGCGTGTTCTTGATGCTGTTGGCCACCGCGTCCACCCACTCCTGATGAGACCCGTCGGCGTTGTAGGAGATTGCGTAGCGTCCAGACCATTTCGAGATCGCGTCGGCCTGCGACCACAGTGCCCGCGCGCGACCGGGGTCGAAACTCAGCGCGTCGTTGCCGTCGATGTCGGGATCGTATCCGGGCAGCGAGCTGGCGGTGAAGTCACGGGCGGGCGTGCGGGCGCCGGAAAAAATCGTGCGGCACACCTGTTCGCGGTTGATCGCCGCGGACAGCGCGAGCCGGCGCAGCCGGCCCTCCTCACCAGAGAAGTGCGGGAGCCGCAGCGGGGTGTCCAGCGTCAGGTTGACCGCCGCGGGGGCAGTCACCGCACGGTCGCCGAGATCGCGGCGGTAGACGGTCAGCACGCTGGGCGGAATGGTGTCCAGCACATCGAGATTGCTCGACAACAGGTCGGCGTAGGCGGTATCGAGATTGGCGTAGAACACGAACCTCAGCCCCTTGTTGTGCGGCGTCCGGTTGCCGTGGTAGCCCGGGTTGGTGACCAGGTCGAGTTTGACGTTGTGCTGCCAGGCCGGGTTACCCGGCTGGTCACCGAGTCGGTACGGGCCGTCGCCGACCGGATGCTGACCGAACGCTGTCATGTCTGCGAATGCCGCGGCGGGCAGCGGGTAGAACGGCGAAAAGCCAAGTCGCAGCTTGAAATCGATCGTCGGCGCTTTGAGCCGCACGGTGAATTCGCGATCACCGACCACACGCAGCCCCGACATCGTGCGGGCAGTCGGCTTCGGCGCGGCCACCTCGTCGAAACCGACAATCGGCGAGAAGAAACTCTGCTGCAGCTGAGCGTTCGTCGCCAGGGCGCCGTAGTTCCAGGCGTCGACGAAGGAGTGCGCGCTGACCGGTGACCCGTCAGTGAATGTCCAGCCCGGTTTCAGCACGATCCGGTAGTTGACATCGTCGACGGTGTCGATTGCGCTCGCGACCTCCAGCGCCGGTTGGCCCTTGGCGTCGTACGACATCAGCCCGGCGAACAGCCGGTCGACGATCCGGCCGCCGTTGGTGTCGTTGGTGTTGGTCGGGATGAGCGGGTTCTGCGGTTCGCCCGCGTTGACGATCACCACGTCAGTGCGGACACCGGCGACGCCACAGCCGATCAGCGACGCGGCGGCGAGCACGGCGGTCACCGCAAGAATGCGAAAACGATGCACGCGGCTCCCTTCGTTCAGCAATACACTTCCTCGCGTGATTGTCACCGAGCTTGCCGAGACAAGCCTCGCTTACTTCCTCGGCGAGTTGGCGGCGATGTCGCTAATCCCCGTCGCGGGCGCGATCCTGCTGATCGCCGGGATCCGGCGGCGTTCACGTGTCCGGCAGCTGCCTCCGGACGGCCCGTCATCGCCCGAGCCGCCAGAGCATCACCCGGTAGCGCAGCCGAGCCGATCGAGCACCGCGATGATCGTAGTAGGACTGATCGTGCTGGCCGGCGGGCTGGCCCAAATCGCAAGTCGCGCAACGGCGGACTTGACTCCGCAGCGTCGGGATACGCCGCCGTCACTGAAGGTCGGCCAGTGCGTCTCGCAGTCCAGTCTCAGCACGAAGAACATGTCACCTAACCCTCAGAGCTGTGACTCGCCGGATTCGACGCTGGAGGTGGCATCGACAGGCGGCGGGTCCGCGGCGTGCCCGGACGGCAAGCTCAAGGATTCGCAGTACGCGGTACTTTTCGACAAATCGACGACGCTGTGTTTCATGCTGAACCTCAAGCAGGGACGGTGTTACTCGGTCGAAGGCACGTCGGAGAACCCGGTGTTCGTCGAATCCGCATGCGATGGATTGCTCCCGGTCGTAGAGGTGGTCAAGAGGATCGAAGGTGACTACGACCGCTCGCTGTGCCCCGAAGCGACCAAAGCGGTCTTCTATCTGAAGCCCGCGCGGCTGTATTGCCTACAACAGCTCCATAGATAGCTGCAGTCAGCTCAGCCGTCGAACCCAGTTCCGAAACGGCTACGCGACCGCGTCATCACCGGGCTAGGCTCGTGCGGGTGACCGAGACGCAGACGCAGGCACCGTCGTATCCACCCTCGAAAGAGTTTGTCGCGCAGGCAAATGCCCACGATGACCTGTACGAACGCGCCGAACAGGACCGGCTGGCGTTCTGGGCCGAGCAGGCCAACCGGCTGACGTGGGCCACCCCGTTCTCGGAGGTGCTGGACTGGTCGGCGCGGCCGTTTGCCAAATGGTTCACAGGCGGCCAACTGAACGTCACCTACAACTGCGTGGACCGCCACGTCGAGGCCGGCAACGGCGACCGGGTCGCCATCCACTGGGAGGGCGAGCGGATCGGCGACGATCGCACCCTGACCTACCGCGATCTGCTCGCCGAGGTGAGCAAGGCCGCCAACGCGCTGACCGGTCTCGGCCTGGTCGCTGGCGACCGTGTCGCGATCTACTTGCCGATGATCCCCGAAGCGATCGTCGCGATCCTGGCCTGCGCACGACTCGGCGTGCTGCACAGCGTGGTGTTCGCCGGGTTCACCGCTACCGCCCTCGGCGCCCGCATCGACGACGCCAAGGCCAAGGTCGTGATCACGGCTGACGGTCAATTCCGCCGCGGCAAGCCCGCCCCGCTGAAAGAAGCCGCCGACCATGCGGTGGCGGGCGCCGACTCCGTCGAGCACGTGTTGGTGGTCAAGCGGACCGGCGCCGACATCCCGTGGACCGACGGGCGCGACGTGTGGTGGCACGATGTCGTCGACTCGGCGTCACCGGAGCACCAGCCCGAAGCGTTCGACGCCGAACACCCGCTGTTCCTGCTGTACACCTCGGGCACCACAGGTAAGCCCAAGGGCATCGTCCACACCAGCGGCGGATACCTCACGCAGGCGTCCTACACGCACTACTACATCTTCGACATCAAGCCCGAATCCGATGTGTTCTGGTGCACCGCCGACATCGGCTGGGTGACCGGCCACACCTACGGCGTGTACGGTCCGCTGTCCAACGGTGTCACGCAGATCATCTACGAGGGCACACCCGATACACCCGACCAGCACCGGCATTTCCAGATCATCGAAAAGTACGGCGTCACAATCTATTACACCGCTCCGACAATGATCCGGACGTTCATGAAGTGGGGCCGCGAGATTCCCGACTCGCATGACCTGTCCAGCCTGCGGCTGCTCGGCACGGTCGGCGAGCCGATCAACCCCGAAGCGTGGCGCTGGTATCGACGAGTGATCGGCCGCGACAGCGTTCCTATCGTGGACACCTGGTGGCAGACCGAGACCGGTGCCGCAATGATTTCCCCGCTGCCCGGGGTCGCCGCGGCCAAACCTGGTTCGGCGATGCGTCCGCTGCCGGGCATCTCGGCAAAGATCGTCGACGACAACGGCAAACAGCTCGAGCCGCCCTCCTCCGACGAGGGCGAGCACACCAGCGGCTACCTCGTGCTCGATCAGCCGTGGCCGTCCATGCTGCGCGGCATCTGGGGTGACGACGAGCGCTTCCGTGAGACTTATTGGTCGAAGTTTCCCGAGCAGGGCTGGTACTTCGCCGGCGACGGCGCCCGCTACGACGTCGACGGAGCCATTTGGATCCTGGGCCGCATCGACGACGTGATGAATGTGTCGGGCCACCGCATCTCCACCGCAGAGGTGGAGTCGGCCTTGGTCGGCCACGCCGCCGTGGTCGAAGCCGCGGTGGTCGGTGCGACCGACGACACCACCGGTCAGGCCATCTGCGCGTTCGTCGTGCTGCAAGCCGACCATGCCGAGACGACTGGCCCGGAGATCATCAACGAGCTGCGCGCAGAGGTGGCCCGGACGATCTCACCGATCGCCCGGCCGCGCGAACTGCACGTGGTGCCCGAGCTGCCGAAGACCCGCAGCGGCAAGATCATGCGGCGCCTGCTGCGCGACATCGCCGAGAAGCGCGATCTCGGCGACACCTCGACGCTGCTGGACCCGGGTGTGTTCGACGCGATCCGCGCTGCTCAGTGAACTAGACCGGGCTCGGTGACTACGCCGGGATCGGGACGAAGCCGGCGCCAGGACGGTTCTTGGCAGCGAGGTCGGCTAAGTCGGCATTGATCGACTGCACCACCGCCGGCGTATGCAGCGGTATGTACTTGATGACGCAGACCGGCAGGTTGTCGCTGAAGGCGCCATGGATCATGCCGACCAGTTGGTCGTTGACGGTCACCGGGGCACCCGAGTCGCCAGGCTGCCCGCAGACCTGCATGAGGATCGTGCCGGGATCCTGGCCCGGACCCCAGGTGACGCCGCACGAGTTGCCAGTGGTGCGGCCCTGCTTGCAAGCGATCTGGCCGGACCCCGGGTCGGGCCCGATGCCGTTGATCGCGAAGCCGCCGAAGTTGGCCTGCGGCAACACCTTCGCCTTATCGAACTGAATGACCGCGTAGTCGAGCGCGTCGTTGCCCGACACCATCGTGCCCACGTTGCCGCGGTTCTTTGCGGCCTCGGCAGCGACCACCGCGCCCGGGCCACCGCAGTGGGCCGAGGTGAATCCGATCAGGTCGCCCTTGGGATCGGTGCCGATGGTGGTCAGCGTGCACAGGGTGTCGCCGTTGACGAGGATGCCGGCTCCCCCGCCGAGCGGAATGCGGTCGTCGGCGCACGCGGCTCCTGGCAGGCCGATTGCGCCTGCCACGGCCACGGCCGTCACACCCACGAGCAGCCGACGGCACATCATCTGCAAGGCGGTTTTCTCCCGTCGGCAAAATGGGCACGCTCAATGAACGTCGCGCCATTCTAGCTCTCTCAATGCCCTGCGAGGCCGATCCGCAAACTGCCTTGCCTCGTCTGGCATCGGGCCCGCGTGGCACGATGAATTGCGACCGACCGCGCGTCCCCTGACCGACAGAGCCATCCCGGAAGGACCGTCTGTGAGCAAGTCAGATCGAAAGAACGGCAACCAGCGCGCTGACGGCGTTCCCGGCACGCTGACCACCATTCCGCTGACCGATCCGCACGCTCTGTCCGCCGAGCCGTCGATCGGCGAGCTGGTCAAAGAGGCTACCGCGCAGATGTCGACGCTGGTGCGCGCCGAGGTCGAACTGGCTCGCGCCGAAATCACCCGCGACGTCAAGAAGGGCCTCACCGGCAGCGTCTTCTTCATTGCCGCGCTCGTGGTGCTGTTCTACTCGACGTTCTTCTTTTTCTTCTTCTTGGCCGAGCTGCTGGACAACTGGCTGTGGCGCTGGGCGGCGTATCTGATCGTGTTCGGGATCATGGTGGTGACGACCGGCGTGTTGGCGTTACTCGGATTCCTCAACGTGCGACGCATCCGCGGCCCGCAGCAGACGATCGAATCGGTGAAGGAAGCCCGGTCGGCGTTCACACCGGGCCATGACAAGCCCGCGGCGCCGGCGCTGAACCAGGGCGGTACGCCCGCCGATCCCTCGGGTTGGTAGATGGCCCCACCAGATCCGTCGGTCACCCGGATCGACGGTCCGTGGCGTCATATGGACGTGCACGCCAACGGGATTCGGTTCCACGTCGTCGAAGCGGTTCCGGTCGATCTGGACGTTCCGCCGACGTCGCTGCCCCTGGTGATCATGCTGCACGGCTTCGGCTCGTTCTGGTGGTCGTGGCGTCATCAGTTGCGCGGCCTCAGCGGGGCCCGGGTGGTTGCGGTAGACCTACGAGGCTACGGCGGCAGCGACAAGCCGCCGCGCGGCTATGACGGCTGGACCCTGGCCGGTGACACCGCGGGACTGATCCGCGCGCTGGGGCACTCGTCGGCGACGCTGGTCGGCCATGCCGATGGCGGGCTGGTGTGCTGGGCCACCTCGGTGTTGCATTCGCGACAAGTGCGCGCCATCGCGGTGATCAGCTCGCCGCACCCGGCCGCGCTGCGCCGATCGGCGCTGACCCGTCGAGACCAGGGCCGGGCACTGCTGCCGTCGCTTTTGCGCTACCAGGTGCCGATGTGGCCTGAGCGCGTCCTGACCCGTCACCACGGCAGTGCGCTCGAACAGTTGGTCCGCAGTCGGGCAGGCGCGGAATGGCTTGCGTCAGAAGACTTTTCCAAGACAATCGGTCACCTGCGGCAGGCCGTCCAGATCCGGTACGCGGCACACTGTGCACTGGAATACCAACGCTGGGCGGTGCGCAGTCAATTGCGCGAAGAAGGCCGGCGCTTCATGCGGCTGATGAGCCGCCCGTTCGGCATCCCGATGCTGCATGTCCACGGCGACGAGGATCCTTACGTGCTGGCCGATCCGGTGGAGCGAACGCAGCGCTACGCTCCCCACGGCCGATACGTATCAGTAGCGGGCGCAGGCCATTTCAGTCACGAGGAGAAGCCGGACGAGGTCAACGGTCACCTGTCGAGGTTTCTCGACCGGGTTTACCGCTCGCCGCTCAACTGACGCACTCACCGGTGGGCACCGCCGCGGTGTCGCCAATGTGCGACAGCTGTGCCGCCACTTCTTTGGCCGTCAGCACGAAACCGGTGTCGTTGTCGTCGACCGCCGCACCGAATACGACACCGATCACCTGCCCGTCGAGGTTGATCAACGGCCCACCCGAATTGCCTTGTTCCACATTGGCTCTGACGGTGTAAACCTCGCGGTTGATGGTCGCCTTGCGGTAAATGTCAGGTCCATTCAGCTCGATCAGCTCCCGAACCCTGGCCGGCGTCGCCATGAATCCGCCGCCACCCGGGTAACCCATCACGATGCCTTCGGTGCCCGAGGTCACCGGGGCGCTGGCGAAGGACAGCGGCCCAGCCGGCAGGTGCGGTACCGAAAGAATGGCGATGTCGACGGTCGGGTCGTAGGACACCACGGTCGCGTCGTACGGGTTGCCGCTCGCCTCGACCGTGACGTTGTTCGATCCGGCGACGACGTGCGCATTGGTCATCACGCGGTCAGGTGAGAGCACAAAACCACTGCCCTCCAACACTTTCGAGCAGCTCGGCGCGATCGCACGGATCTTCACCACGCTCGGCTCGGTGCTCGCGACCACGGGGTTTTTGGCCAGCGCCGAATCGGGAGCCGCCACCGCCACCACCGGTGTCCGACTGAACGGCTCGAGCACCTGCGGCAGGCCCGAGGTGTCCAGCAGGGCCGACAGCCGCTTGGGCACGGTCTTGAGCCACTCCGGCGCGTAGTCGTTGACTTCGCCGAGCACCCGTGAACCACGCACTGCCGCAGCGAGACTCGGCTGTCCCGCGGACGACGTCAACGGGGTCGCCAGCAACCACGCCGCCACCAGCACCACCACCAGCTGAACCGCCACGCCGACCAACGAGTCGAGGAACCGGACCGAGGTGCTGTGGATCGCGCCGCGCACCGCGCGGCCCAGCACCACACCGGCGACCTCGCCCACGACCACCAGCGCCAGGATCAGAAACAGCGCGGCGAACAACTTAGCCCGAGGCGCGGCGACGTGCGCAACCAGGTGCGGGGCCAACAGGACACCGGCGATCGCCCCGAGCAACACGCCCACGAACGACAGCACCGACCCGAGCGCACCCGAACGCCACCCCGAGACCGCCGCGATGAACGCGACCGCCAGCACCGCGATGTCCAACCACTGTGAGGGGCTCATCCAGCATCTTTCTCGTCGCCGACCAGAGTCATTTGCGTCGCTCCTCCTCATATGCGCCGCTATTGCGGCGCACGATCGGGTCGCCGACGCGCGCCATCGCCTCGTCGAGCTCGCGAATGTCGCCGGCGTCCCAGGGCTCAGCCCAGCCGGCAACGTCCAGCATCGCGGAAATCACCTGACCGGTGAAACCCCAGACCAGCATTTCGTTGAGCAGGAACGCGGGCCCGGCGAAGCGGCGGCTGAGGGTGCGGCGGTACACCATCAGCCGGTTGGCGGGATTGATGAAGGCACGGACGGGAACCCGGGCCACGATTGCGGTTTCGGCCTGATCCACCACCGCCACCGGCCCCGGGTCCGGCGAATACGCCAGCACCGGGACGACGTGAAAACCTGACGGAGCGATGAACGTTCGCTCCATCGTGACCAGGGGATGCAGTCGGGCGGTGTCGATGCCGGTCTCTTCGCGCGCCTCGCGCAGCGCGGTAGCCACCGGTCCGTCGTCGTCCGGGTCGGCGGCGCCGCCCGGGAAGGCGGCCTGGCCGGCGTGGTGGCGCAGCGACGCGGCCCGCACGGTCAGCAGTAGATCGGCATCGTCGGGCAGCGCATGGGGTGCGGCGCCGTCTGGCTCTGCCGCCGCCGGGCCGGAGAAGAGCACCAGCACTGCAGCGTCACGTCCCTTGGTGCCGGACAGCGCCTTCGAAGCGGTCACCATGGCCAGCACGTCGGCGGGCAGCCGCCGCTTGAAGGCATCGGGGATCTCGGCGACATTGTCGACCAGCGGTCGCAGCCAGGGCGGCCCGAGTTCGGGTGTCAACAGATCGGTCCCGCCGGCGCGGTCAAGGCGCTGGGAACTGCCGCCTCCGGTCACGGGCGCCCCCTTCGCGCATCCAGCCGCCCGACCGCGTCGGCAATCTCGTCCGCGGTCGCGAAAGCGCGGGGCAGCGTTTTGGCAACGCTACCGTCCGAGTCCAACACGACCGTCGCGGGCATGACGTTCGGCACCTGCAGCGCCGCCGCCACTCGGCGGGCGCCATCCTGCAGCGTCGGAAGGTGGACGCCGAGTTCGGCCAGCCGGATCAGGGCCGCGGTCTCGTTCTCGTCCTGGTGCACGGTCACCACGCTCACATCGGGGCCGATTCGACGCTGATACTCCGCCATCGCGGGAAGTTCGGCGGCGCACGGTCCACACCAATAGGCCCAGAGGTTGAGCACCACGGGGTGGCCGGCCAGCGCCGGCCCGACGTGGACTGTCGAACCGTCCGCCGCGCAGTCGACCGTCACTGCCTGCAGCGCGACCGAGCCAGGCTGTCCGGCGGGACGTGGGCACGGGGCCAGGTCCGCCCGCTGCCGAGGCCCCGCAAGCGCCGCCGCGGTGTCGGCGTCGCGGTGCTCGCGGGCGGAAACCGTCGCTGGAGCGGCGGACGGCTGCGACGTGTGGCGCAGCGCCATCGCCAGAGCCACGACCAACGCCGCGACCAGGACCAGGACCGCCATGGTCCAGCGGGCGCTTCGGGTGGTCGGCACGAGAGGTCTTAAAGCCCGGCCATCGCAAGGAGGTGCTCGGCCTCCGGACCCGTGACCAGCGCGGCGGCGATCTCCGGCTCGGTGGGCCCGGTCCCGTAGGACGGGCAGTCCTTGGCCAGCACGCAGACACCGCAGGCCGGCTTGCGGGCATGGCACACCCGGCGGCCGTGGAAGATCACGCGGTGGCTGAGCAGCGTCCACTCCTTGCGTTCGATCAGCCCGCCGATCGCATGTTCGACCTTGACCGGATCTTCCTCGGTGGTCCACCCCCAGCGGCGCACCAATCGGCCGAAATGGGTGTCGACGGTAATTCCAGGAACGTCGAACGCGTTGCCGAGGATGACGTTCGCGGTCTTGCGGCCGACGCCCGGCAGGGTCACGAGCTCTTCCATGGTATTGGGCAGTTCGCCGTCGAAGCGCTCCATCAACGCTTGACCGAGGCCAATCAACGACGTCGCTTTATTGTGAAAAAAACCGGTCGGCCGAATGAGAGTTTCGAGTTCTTCCCGGTCGGCTTGGGCATAGTCCAGCGCGGTTCGGTAACGGAGGAACAGCGCCGGGGTGGTCAGGTTCACCCGCTTGTCGGTGCTCTGCGCGGACAGGATCGTCGCCACCGCCAACTCCAGGGGTGTGGTGAAGTCCAGTTCACAGTGCGCGTCCGGAAACGCTTCTGCCAGTTTGCGATTCATCCGCCGCGCCCTACGTACCAGGCCGGTTCGAGTCTCCGATGCGAAGCGCCGGGCAACGGCCGCGGAGGGCCCCGCCGGACTTTTGACGACCTTGGCGGCGGCCTTGGCTGGCTTGCCCATTGTCACCCCAACGACAGTACTGATTTGTGATCCCGCTGAGACCTTAGCCGTGTTTACTTGCTGCTTGTGTCCTGGTTGCTAGTTGCATTCACCCCGGGGTTGCTAATGCTGGCAACTTTCGGGCTTGAACGGCTTGAAGCGGGCTTGGAGAAAGACACAGTTACCGCAACTGATGTCGCCGAATTTCTCAAGCAGGCCGAGCCGGCAGATGTGCGCACATTGGCCCGGGAAGGAATGCCCGAGGCGCTGGACTGTTTGCACCGCCGGATGGCCCGGGCCGCCGGCGAGGCGCCTTATTTGCCCAGCCGTGATGAGCCGCCCACCGATCCTTTACTACTGGCAGCCGTCGCGTCGGCGGCTGACCAACCGGCTATAGCCCGCCAACGGCATCAGCATTCGCAGTCGAATCGGCAATTTGCACCGCCTCGGCATGCCAATCGTGTGTAGCGTTGGCACGTCTAGCCAAAGGCCAACCTTTTAGACTCGGCATGCACAGCCGTGCCGACTGAACATTTTTCTTCAATAGCCGAAGGGGAAACGTGGACGAGATCCTGGCGCGCGCCGGAATCTTCCAGGGGGTGGAACCGAGCGCCGTCGCCGCGCTGACCAAGCAGCTGCAACCCGTCGACTTCCCACGCGGACACACGGTTTTCGCCGAGGGTGAGCCCGGCGACCGGCTCTACATCATCATCTCCGGGAAGGTGAAGATCGGCCGGCGTTCGCCGGACGGGCGGGAGAACCTGCTGACGATCATGGGCCCGTCCGACATGTTCGGCGAGCTGTCGATCTTCGACCCCGGTCCCCGTACCTCCAGCGCGACCACCATTACCGAGGTACGCGCGGTGTCGATGGACCGCGACGCGCTGCGCGCCTGGATCGCCGACCGACCCGAGATCGCCGAGCAGTTGCTGAGGGTGTTGGCTCGCCGGTTGCGTCGCACGAACAACAACCTCGCCGACCTGATCTTCACCGACGTCCCCGGGCGCGTGGCCAAGCAGCTGCTGCAGTTGGCGCAGCGATTCGGCACCCAGGAGGGCGGCGCGATGCGGGTCACCCACGACCTGACGCAGGAAGAGATCGCCCAGCTCGTCGGCGCCTCTCGCGAGACGGTGAACAAGGCGCTGGCCGACTTCGCCCACCGCGGCTGGATCCGCTTGGAGGGCAAGAGCGTGCTGATCTCAGACTCCGAACGATTGGCCAGGCGCGCCCGCTAGCGCTACGCCCCCTTGCCGCCAAACAGAAGCCATGGCTGCGGTTTGGCGCCCGGGCACGACCCTGGCTTCCGTCTCGCGGCGTTCGCTAGCGCCGCAAGTAGTCCAACTGAGCCTCCACCGACCACTCCGCGACGTCCCACAGCTCCTCGTCGACGTCGACGTAGACGTGCTCGACGACCTGCCGTGTGGTCGCCTCGTCGCCGAGTTCGCGCAGCGCCGACCGGATCTGGTCGAGCCGCTGTTCGCGGTGTGCGAGGTAGCCCTCGGCAACGGCTGCTATGTCGGGCAGGTCGGGGCCGTGGCCGGGCAGTACCGTTCGCCCGCCCAGACCGCGTAGCCGCTGCAGCGAATCCAGGTAATCGGCCAGGCTGCCGTCCTCGTTGTCGATGACGGTCGTGCCGCGGCCCAGCACGGTGTCCGCGGTCAGCACCGCGTCGTCGAGGACGAAGGACAGCGAGTCTGCGGTATGACCAGGCGTGGCCCACACCGTGATTCGCAGTCCCGCGGCATCGATCACCTCGCCATCGACGAGCTCGCGCGACAACCCGCGCAGGAATCCGCTGCCCGCCGAGCGCACGGGTGCCCCGGTCCGGTCGACCAGCTTGTCGATGGCGTCGGTGTGGTCACCGTGCCGGTGGCTGATCAACACCAGCGCGATGCGGCCGGCAGCGGCGACGGCCGCGATGTGTTCGTCGTCGTCGGGTCCGGGATCGACGACGACGACCTCGTCGCTGCCGGGCGCCCGCAGCACCCAGGTATTCGTGCCGTCCAGCGTCATCTTGCCCGGATTGTTGGCCAGCAGCACCGACGCGGTAGCGGTGACCGGACGCAGTTGTCCGTAGGCGGGGTGCTGCAGAGCCTCAGGCATGGCAGCTACCCGACCTCGACCACCAGCTCGACCTCGACCGGGGCGTCCAGCGGCAGTTCGGCGACGCCGACCGCCGAGCGGGCGTGTACGCCAGCCTCGCCGAAGACCTCGGCCAGCAGATCTGACGCGCCGTTGACGACGCCTGGCTGACCGTTGAATCCTGCTGCGGACGCGACGAATCCGACCACCTTGACGACCTTGACCACCGAGTCGATCCCGACCAGCGAATCGATCGCCGCCAACGCGTTGAGCGCACAGAGACGGGCCAGTTCCTTGCCCTGCTCGGGCGTGACATCAATGCCTACCTTGCCAGCGTGGACCAGCTTGCCGCCCTGCATCGGCAGTTGGCCGGAGGTGTAGACGACGTTGCCGGTTTGCACCGCCGGCACGTACGACCCCAACGGCTGCACGACGACCGGCAACTCGACGCCGAGCTCCTCGAGCCGGGTCGTCGCGGTCACTTGGGGCGTTTCAGGTATGCGACGTGTTGCTCGCCGGTGGGGCCGGGCAGCACGGACACCAGCTCCCAGCCGTCGGCTCCCCACTGGTCGAGGATCTGCTTGGTGGCGTGGGTCAACAGCGGGACGGTTGCGTATTCCCAGGTGGTGGGTTGGCTCATGTCGCGAGCTTATCGGCAGCGGATTTCGGTGAGCCGGCACCCGACGACGATGCACGCCGCAAGGCGGCGTGAGGAGGAGTCGGGTAAACGATGGCGCCCGACGACGATGCACGCCGCAAGGCGGCGTGAGGAGGAGTCGGGCCAACGATGGTTAGCATGCAGGGGTGGGGACCACACCTAGCGGCGCCAGCAAAGTCGGCTGGCCATCGCGATTGTCAAAGGCCCGTCTGCACTTCGTGACCGGCAAGGGCGGCACCGGCAAATCGACCGTCGCCGCGGCGCTGGCGCTCACGCTGGCCGCTGGCGGACGCAAGGTGTTGCTCGTCGAAGTCGAAGGGCGGCAAGGCATTGCGCAGCTCTTCGACGTGCCGCCGCTGCCATACAAAGAGCTCAAGATCGCGAGCGCCGAGCAAGGCGGCCAAGTGAACGCGCTGGCGATCGACATCGAGGCCGCATTCCTGGAATACCTCGACATGTTCTACAACCTGGGCCTCGCCGGGAAGGCGATGCGGCGGATCGGCGCGATCGAGTTCGCGACGACGATCGCCCCGGGCCTGCGGGACGTGCTGCTCACCGGCAAAATCAAGGAAGCCGTGATCCGCGTCCAGAAGGACAAGACCCCGGTCTACGACGCGATCGTCGTCGACGCGCCGCCCACTGGTCGGATCGCGCGCTTCCTGGACGTCACTCGCGCGGTCTCCGACCTCGCCAAGGGTGGCCCGGTGTACTCCCAAGCCGAAGGCGTGGTGAAAATCCTGCACTCCGACCAGACCGCGATCCACCTCGTCACGCTGCTGGAAGCGCTGCCGATGCAGGAGACGAAGGAGGCGATCGACGAACTCCAGGGGCTGAACCTGCCGATCGGGTCCGTCATCGTCAACCGCAACATCCCGACCTATTTGCGGCCCGACGATCTCGCCAAGGCCGCCGCCGGTGACGTCGACGCCGAGTCGGTGCGGGCAGGTTTGGCGGCCGCCGGCATCAAGCTCAGTGACGACGACTTCGCCGGCTTGTTGACCGAGACCATTCAGCACGCCACCCGGATCATCGCGCGGGCGTCGACTGCGGAGCAGCTCGACGAGCTCGAAGTGCCCCGTCTCGAGCTGCCGACCATCGCCGACGGCGTTGACCTCGGCAGCTTGTACGAGCTGTCGGAATCGCTTGCGCAGCAGGGAGTTCGATGAGCACTACACCTCCGTTACTGGATATCGCCGGCATTCTGTCCGACACCTCCAACCGCGTCGTGGTGTGCTGCGGCGCGGGCGGGGTCGGCAAGACCACCACCGCGGCGGCCATGGCGTTACGCGCGGCTGAATACGGGCGCACGGTCGTGGTGCTGACAATCGACCCGGCCAAGCGACTGGCCCAAGCGCTGGGCATCAGCGACCTCGGGAACACCCCGCAGCGGGTGCCACTCGATGCCGAGGTGCCCGGTCAGCTCTACGCGATGATGCTCGACATGCGGCGCACCTTCGACGAGATGGTGGTGCAGTACTCCGGGCCTGATCGCGCGCAGGCGATTCTGGACAACCAGTTCTACCAAACGGTCGCCACGTCGCTGGCCGGCACGCAGGAGTACATGGCGATGGAAAAGCTCGGCCAGCTGCTGGCCGAGGACCGCTGGGATCTGGTCGTGGTCGACACCCCGCCTTCGCGCAACGCGCTGGATTTTCTCGACGCACCCAAACGGCTGGGCAGCTTCATGGACAGCCGGTTGTGGAAGCTGTTGCTGGGACCGGGCCGCGGCATCGGCCGGCTGGTGACCGGCGCGGTTGGCCTTGCGATGAAGGCGCTGTCGACGGTTCTGGGTTCGCAGATGCTTTCGGACGCGGCCAGTTTCGTCCAATCTTTGGACGCCACCTTCGGCGGCTTTCGCGAGAAGGCGGATCGGACGTACTCGTTGCTGAAGAGACGCGGCACGCAGTTCGTCGTGGTGTCGGCCGCGGCGCCGGACGCGCTGCGCGAGGCCTCGTTCTTCGTAGATCGGCTGTCGGAGGAGAAGATGCCGCTGGCCGGGCTGATCCTCAACCGGACCCATCCGATGCTGTGCGCGCTGCCGGTCGAGCGGGCCATCGACGGCGCCGAGACCATCGAAAGCGACGGCGCCAACGCGTTGACCAAGGCCGTACTGCAGATCCACGCCGATCGTGCGGCGACGTCCAAGCGGGAAATCCGTCTGCTGTCCCGCTTTACCGGCGCGAACCCCCACGTCTCAATCGTGGGGGTCCCGTCGCTACCGTTCGACGTCTCGGACCTGGATGCGCTGCGCGCCATCGCTGATCAGATGACGGCGAGCTCGCCCTCGGTCTAGCCGACGCTGCGGTGTTTGCGCTGGGTGTTGAAGAACTCGGCCCAGGACACCACTTCGGGGTGCTGCTTGAGCAGCGCGCGACGCTGACGTTCGGTCATTCCGCCCCAGACTCCGAACTCCACGCGGTTGTCCAACGCGTCAGCACCGCATTCCAGCATCACCGGGCAGTGCCGGCAGATGACAGCGGCCTTGCGTTGTGCAGCCCCCCGCACAAAGAGCTCGTCAGGATCAGCGGCCCGGCATAGCGCCTTGGAAACCCAAGTGATTCTCGACTCCGCCTCCGCCCCGTACAGAACGGCGGTTGTCGGTGCTACCGCGTTTGTCTTACGCGGCGCGGTCCTTATAGCTGACACCAGCGATTCCCCTTCGCTCTTGCCACCGGTAACCCCTAATGCGATCTATGCCACACTGCCGCGCTCGGTGTTACCTGTATCTCATTGTGTGGATAAGCTACGTGGTCAGGTACCAATTACGCAACATTCTGGAGACGCTTTTTTGGGACGACCGTGCAGTCCGATCATGAACGGGTGCCCGGAGGCCGCTGAGAAACCGCGTGATAGCGTCCTGAGCTGCGGCTGAAAACTACCTGAGGCGCGGCGCCGGGGGAATTCCAGTTCACCGGACGCTCGCGGAAACCTCGCTCGCGGCGCCGCTAGTGTAGTAGCCATGTCGGAGCGGCCCGCGACTGCGGTCACCATCGCCAAGCTCGCCGGGTGTTGCCTACTCGCCAGCGTCATCGTCGCTGCGCTGCTGTTCCCGCTAGCCGGTGGAATCGGCCTGATGTCGAACCGCGCGTCCGAGGTCGTCGGCAACGCATCGGCGCAACTCCTGGAGGGCCAGGTGCCCGCGGTGACGACGATGGTCGACGCCAAGGGCAACACCATTGCATGGCTGTACTCGCAGCGCCGGTTCGAGGTGCCCAGCGACAAGATCGCCAACACCATGAAGCTCGCCATCGTCTCCATCGAGGACAAGCGGTTCGCCGAGCACAACGGTGTCGACTGGAAGGGCACGCTGACCGGTCTGGCCGGCTACGCCTCCGGCGATGCCGACACCCGGGGTGGCTCCACGCTCGAGCAGCAGTACGTCAAGAACTACCAACTGCTGGTGATTGCTCAAAGCGATGCCGAAAAGCGCGCCGCCATCGAGACCACTCCGGCGCGCAAGCTGCGTGAGATCCGGATGGCGCTCACCCTGGACAAGACGTTTTCCAAGCCGGAGATTCTGACCCGCTACCTGAACCTGGTGTCGTTCGGCAACAACGCATTTGGCGTCCAGGACGCCGCGCAGACGTATTTCGGCATCAACGCCTCGGAGCTGAACTGGCAGCAGGCAGCGTTGCTGGCCGGCATGGTCCAGTCGACCAGCGCACTCAACCCTTACACCAATCCGGATGGCGCGCTAGCACGGCGAAACTTGGTGCTGGACACCATGATTCAAAATGTCCCGAATGAGGCTGACGCAATCCGCGCCGCCAAGGCCGAGCCGCTGGGAATCCTGCCGCAGCCCAACGAATTACCGCGAGGCTGTATCGCGGCCGGGGATCGTGCCTTCTTCTGCGACTACGTGCAGGCCTACCTGTCGCGTGCCGGCATCAGCAAGGAACAGCTCGCTCGCGGCGGGTACCTGATCCGCACCAACCTCGACCCCGATGTGCAGGAACCGGTCAAACACGCCATCGACCAGTTCGCCAGCCCAAAGCTGGAGGGCATCGCCAGCGTGATGAGCGTCATCCGGCCGGGCAAGAACTCGCACAAGGTCGTGGCGATGGCCAGCAACCGGACCTACGGGCTGAACACCGAGGCCGGTGAGACGATGCGCCCGCAGCCGTTCTCCCTCGTCGGCGACGGCGCGGGGTCCATCTTCAAGATCTTCACCACCGCCGCGGCGATGCAGATGGGCATGGGCATCAACACCCAGCTCGAAGTGCCGGGCCGGTTCCAGACCAAGGGCATGGGCAACGGCGGCGCGAAGGGTTGCCCGAAGGAAACCTGGTGTGTGGTCAACGCCGGCAACTACCGCGGGTCGATGAGTGTCACCGACGCGCTGGCGACCTCGCCCAACACCGCGTTCGCCCGGCTGATCCAGCTGGTCGGGGTGCCGCGCGCGGTCGACATGGCGGTCAAGCTCGGTCTGCGCTCCTACGCCGAGCCGGGCACCGCGCGCAACTACGACCCGGAGAGCAACGAAAGCCTGGCCGACTTCATCAAGCGGCAGAACATCGGCTCGTTCACGCTCGGCCCGTTCGAACTCAACGCGCTGGAGCTGTCCAATGTCGCGGCGACGCTGGCCTCCGGCGGTACGTGGTGCCCGCCGAACCCGATCGACAAGCTGATCGACCGCAACGGCAACCAGGTGTCCGTCACCACCGAGGCGTGTGACCAGGTGGTGCCCGAAGGCCTGGCCAACACGCTGGCCAACGCCATGAGCAAGGATGCCGTCGGTGGTGGCACCGCGGCCGGATCGGCCGGGGCGGCGGGCTGGAACCTGCCGGTGTCCGGAAAGACCGGCACCACCGAGGCGCACCGGTCGTCCGGCTTCGTCGGCTTCACCAATCAGTACGCCGCCGCCAACTACATCTACGACGACTCGACCTCGCCGTCGGACTTGTGCTCGTCGCCATTGCGACGCTGCGGAGACGGCAATCTCTACGGTGGTAACGAGCCGGCACGCACCTGGTTCACCGCAATGAAGCCGATCGCCACCATGTTCGGTGACGTCAAGTTGCCGCCCACCGATCCCGAGTACGTCGAAGGCGGACCGGGATCCCGGGTACCGAGCGTGGCCGGACTCGACCTGGACGCCGCGCGGCAGCGGCTGAAGGAATCCGGTTTCCAGGTCGCCGAGCAACCGGTCTCGGTGAACAGCAGCGCCAAGTACGGCGAGGTCGTCGGCACCACACCCAACGGGCAGACAATCCCGGGCGCGGTCGTCACCATCCAGACCAGCAACGGCATCCCACCGCCACCGCCCCCGCCGCCCGACGGGGCACCGCCCGCGCCGGTGGGATCGCAGGTGATCGAGATTCCGGGCCTGCCGCCCATCACAATTCCGATCCTGGCCCCGCCGCCTCCCTAGCGGCGCCGCTGGTGTGTGCGCCGCCAACATTCAGCTACCCGCAGTACGCTGGCTCGCATGTCATCGGCTCTCGCTTTCAGGAATGTCGGCGCCGTCGCGCTGGGGTCGGCCGCCGCCGGACTCGGCTACGCCTCGCTGATCGAGCGCAACGCGTTCGTATTGCGCGAGTTGACCATCCCGGTGCTCGACCCGGGTTCCTCGCCGCTGCGGGTGCTACACATCAGCGACCTGCACATGCGTCCCGGCCAGCGCCGCAAGCAAGCGTGGCTGCGGGAGCTGGCCGGCCTGGAGCCCGACCTCGTCGTCAACACCGGTGACAATCTGGCGCACCCGCGGGCGGTGCCAGCCGTCGTCCAGAGCCTGGGGGATCTGCTGTCGGTGCCGGGCGTCTTCGTGTTCGGCAGCAACGACTACTTCGGCCCACGGCCGAAGAACCCGATGAACTACCTGACCAACCCTGGTCATCGCGTCCATGGACAACCGTTGCCCTGGCAGGACCTGCGGGCAGCGTTCACCGAACGCGGTTGGCTCGATATGACACACACCCGCCGCGAGTTCGAGGTGGCGGGCCTGCTCGTCGCCGCGGCCGGCGTCGACGACCCGCACATCGCCCGCGACCGCTATGACGCCATCGCGGGCCCGTCCAGCCCGGCCGCCAACCTCCGGCTGGGGCTGACCCACTCGCCGGAACCGCGGGTGCTGGACCGGTTCGCCGCCGACGGCTATCAGCTGGTGATGGCCGGACACACGCACGGCGGACAACTGTGCCTGCCGTTTTACGGGGCCCTGGTGACCAACTCGGGTCTGGATCGGTCTCGCGCCAAAGGTCCGTCGCGGTGGGGCGCCGAGATGCAATTGCACGTGTCCGCCGGAATCGGCACGTCGCCGTATGCGCCGGTGCGGTTCTGCTGCCGCCCCGAAGCGACCCTGCTCACACTGATCGCGGCGCCCACCGGGGGCCGCGACTCCGAGCACGACTTAGGACGGTCTCAGCCGACCTATTCGGTGGGCTGAGCCGTCACCGCGCGCCGGTCAGCATTCCACCGCGGGCGGCGTCGTCACCGTGATCGGCCCACAGCTGGTTATCCCACCCGGGATCGGTTTCGCTGTCGGGCGCAGTCACCAACAGCCACAGCACCCCGAGCACAAGAAGTCCGCCGAACACCACGGCGCCTAAGACCGTCATGATTTACCTGCTTCCGTTGCACATCGTGCGAGATCAGTCTATTTAGCGGTGCCCGGTTCGGACTTATTCCACGCCGTGATGTGGTGCAGATCGCTCGACGCTCATTCCGCCGCGATGCGCTTTAGGAGGCTGCCGGGTCGGTGCGATACGCTGTCGTGGCTTTAATCGGGGTGTGGCGCAGCTTGGTAGCGCGCTTCGTTCGGGACGAAGAGGTCGTGGGTTCGAATCCCGCCACCCCGACTCCTGTTTGAGCAGATGAAGACCCTGATCCCGCGTCTGGATCAGGGTCTTCGATTCTCCCCAGTTCGCAGCTGGTCCGCAGTAGCTTCGAGCGACTTCGCCCGGGCCACGTCAAGGGCGGTCGCAACCCGTTCCAAGTCGTCGGGGAATAAGTCAGCATAGGTATCAAGCGTCAAAACCGCTGATGCGTGGCCGAGCATCGTCTGGACCGCTTTTACGTTCGCGCCCGCGCTGATCGCTAGAGAGGCCGCGGTGTGCCGAAGGTCGCGTGGAGTAACCGAGGGAAACTCGGCCACTTCTGACACGACGTGCTTCAAGGCCTTGTTGAAGACGCGTGGCCGCCAAAGTGACACCCTGAGCACTCCGCCCTCCGGTGCAGTGAAGACCAGGTCGTCGCGACCCTTATCGGCTAGGAGGATATTTAGTTCCTCGTTCAGGAACGTGGGGAACGGCACCGTGCGCCGCTCATGACTTTTCGGTGTGGACCACACCAACTCACCGCGCACTTCTGCAACAGCTTCGCGGACGTGCACACGCTGGCGAGACATGTCGGTATCTCGAGCGTGTAGAGCGGCCATCTCTCCCCAGCGCAGCCCGGTGTAGGCGAGGAATCGCACTACTGTCGCGCTGCACCCAGTCGCTAGGGCTAAGAGCTCAACCTGCTGGTGGGTCAAATAGCCCCTGGGTCGATGCAAGCGCCGCGGCAGTTTGACTCCAGCGCAAGGGTTTCGGGCGATCCGCCGGTCTTCGACCGCCATCTCCAGCACTTGACGAAGGATGCCCATCGAATTCTCGATTGTCGCGGGACCCGCGCCCGAGTTGACGAGATCCTGCACCCAGGTTTTCACCGCTGTCGGCTGGATGTCGGCGACTGGTACTGGGCCCCAACGCAACTCAACGTGCGCCGGCCATGTGTACCCACGGGTTGAGGCAGTTGTTGCTTTAAGGTGGCTTTGCGTATCACCCCACTCCCTATGAAGCTCAGCGACGGTGATACGACCAGCTTTCGGGGTGACATACGTGCCAGTGACGTGGCTGGCAGTGATCTCATCCAGCCAGCGTTTTGCTTCAACCTTTAGGTCGTACGATTTGGAATGTTCGCGCCCTTGATCGTCGACAAAGCGGGCGAGCCAACGGCGACCTTTGCCTGCGCGCGCGGTCGGTTTTCCGTCGGCGCGACGCCATCGATCCTCGACGCCGGCGCGGCGGTTACGTCGTTGCATGGCCGATCCACTTCATCGGGAATCTGACTGACCGGAAACGTTCTTCCGGGCCTTTAGCCGTGAATAGCGTTTCGATGGCGGCGATTGCTGTCCGCTGCAATTCGCCCGCTACTCGCTCGTCGACCGGGATTTCAGAATCTTCGACCCACTGCTGCAGTTCCTGGAGGAGTGCGAGCAGTTCGAAACCGACGACCTCTCCCATCTCGAGACCTTCTGCACGCCCACGCAACAACGAGAGTCTGTCCCTGGTGGTTTGACTCGTATCGAGAAGTTCTGTCAGCGACTGGACCAACATTCCGAGCTGCGCGAACCCGACCCAAGCGGCACGAAGGCAGGAGCCCGCCTGGGTCCGGAGCTGAAGCGCCTGCGCAAGTGGGTCGTGAATCTGCGGGACTATGAGCTTGTTCATGTCGACGTTGAGGCAGCTAGCCATTGTGGCGGCCTCGCGCAGCTTGACCTCTCGGGTTCCTCTTTCGATGCGGGTCACGGCTGATGGGTCCAGCTTCACCCCGCGTGTGGCTAACGCTTCTGCTAGCTGGCGCTGACTCCAACCTCGCTGCTCTCGTGCGGCCCGAAGATTTCGACCAAAGCTCGCGCCGAAGTCCCCCGAGTCAGGATCGTCTTGATGCACGAATCACATATTAGTGCAGAAACAGCATCAGGAGTACGGGAGACTTGGAGTAGGTGCTGAAACGGCATGACAGTGCAAAAGGAGCATGAGATGCAACCAGATCGAGTGATCGATGACGAATTCCTGGCGACCGCGACGGTCTCGAAAATCACGGGCGTGCCGGTGACGACGCTCAGATATTGGCGTCACGCCGGGGGTGGACCTGCCAGCTTCACGCTAGGCCGGCGGGTTGTCTATCGGCGCAGCGAGATCGAGCGGTGGATCGCGGAGCAGGAGGAGGCCACCCGCCGAGGCGGCAACGGCGCCGCATGAGACCAAAAAGGGACCCTGGCGGCTATCCAGGGTCCCTGATTCGAACCGCCCCATCTGCAAAGGATTGTTCACGTTGACGATAACCTACGCGCGGCTCGCTTCCCGCACGAAAACGTATCGCCTGCTCCAGGCCGCGGCCTTCGCGATTGGCGTCGAGCGATGACGGCCCCCGACCAACCGGCCGAGGCGCCGAGCACACCTCCGGGACTCGATTCTTCAGTGCAGCAGAAGAAATCGGCTGCGGTTCGGCTGGTCGAGATGACCCGGTCTCGCTATGAGCTGGGCTGCACCGACGACGATGAAACCTTTGGCGCAAGCAAAGCCCAGCCGCATATCGCCATGCTGTTGCGCGGAGGGCGCGCCGGCCTCCGGGCCGACGTTGCTGCTCGGTACTTCTCTGAAACTGGCACCGCAGCTAGCGGCCAGGCTCTTACCGACGCTGTCGCCATTCTCGAAGGGTTGGCCGCACAGAAGCAGCCGGAGCGATTACATCTTCGAGTCGCGAACACTCACGACGCCGTCTTCATCGACTCGGGGCGACTCGACGGAAAGGTCATCCGGATAGCTGACGGCACTTGGTCGATTGTTACGTCGGCGCCGGTCAGATTTCTGAGGACGAAACTCACTGGCGCGTTGGACATTCCAGCCAATGATCCGAGTCTGGATATGCTGTGGCAGTTCGTCAATGTGGCCGAGGGCGACCGCCCGGTCCTCTTGGCCGTGCTAGTCGCCGCCCTGCTGCAAAGCGACAGTCCACATCCCATCCTCGCGCTTTTTGCGGAACAAGGCAGCGCCAAAAGCACCACAACGCGGATGATCGTCGACCTGATCGACCCCTCCCCCGTTCCGCTCCGACAAGCGCCAAGAGATGCCGAGTCATGGGTTACGGCAGCTGCCGGCTCATGGGTAGTTGCCCTCGACAACCTATCTGGCATCCCCAGCTGGTTGTCAGATTCATTGTGCCGTGCGGTAACTGGGGATGGCAGCGTCAAACGCGCTCTGTACACCGACGCTGGGCTGTCGATAGTTAGCTTCCGCAGGTGCGTCATCCTCAACGGTATCGACGTTGGAGCAGTGCGGCCTGACCTCGCCGAGCGTCTCGCCGTTGTCGACCTAAAGCGAATTGATCTCCGCTCCAGGCGAACTGAGTCGCAAATCCGACAAGAATGGGCTGATGCTCGACCGCGAATATTGAGCGGGCTGCTCGATCTCGCCGCGGCAGTTCACACTCAGGTAGCAACCGCGCGCCTGGATTTCACGCCGCGTATGGCAGACTTCGCCCGCGTGCTCGCCTGCGTCGACTCACATCTCGGCACCAACGGCCTCGCCCGCTACATGACGCGCGCAAATCAACTGAGCGAAGACAGCCTTCAAGCCGATCCGTTCATCGACTCGCTAAGAGACGTCTGCACAGAACCTCTTGTGAACAGGACTGGCGCAGAGCTTCTTTCCATCGTCGCGCCGCACCCCGAGGCTGGCAGACGACCCGCTGGATGGCCGAGGAACGGACGCGACGTGACCACACTGCTGAAGCGGAATGCGACCGCACTCCGAAACCTCGGCTGGGGCGTCGAGGACGACGGCGGCCACAATCACCGCAACGTCCTACTTTGGACGATAAGTCCCCCCGTCAACGAAGATGTCGCGCGTAAACCACCCTCGCAACCCTCGCGACTCCGTGATCAGGACGACGCGATCAAGCTCGACTCTTCGACGTTGGCCGGGTAGGCCCGGGACGAAGTCTCATTGAAAGTGCCAACGGTCGCGCGAGTCTGGCGCGAGTGTGTCGCGGTCGGTTACCCACCCTGGGTCATCAGCGCCGTTGAAAAGCTCTGCGAAATCGGGCCATTGGCGCCACCTGCGAAGTTCGTGTAGCCCTAAGCTCTCCATGTCGCGACGGTAGCGGTTGTTCATGCGGGTCGCCACCCGTTTAAGCAGTATCCCGGGATCCACCACCGCTAGAACTCACCCGAGGGTCGGCGCCAGTCACTACCCGTCGCCGTCGTGCCTTCTGCAATCGAAATGCACTGCCTCACATATCTCGTCGGGACGTTGCGCCCGCGGAGCAGCCGTGGCAGTTTAAAGGACCCAGGTGCGGCCGCTGCCTGAACATCGGCCGTAGCAATATGCGAGTCCGGGAACGACTTAGCGGCGAGTTCCGCCGGCGCAGTGCGAGTTCCGTTCGAGGTGACGGCGTAAGGCCTCCAGCGACTCAGCATTAGTTTCGTCGTCCAGGAACCGGTCGAGAAGGTTCATCGTTTCCCGCGCTGGCGTCCATGCAGCGAGCAAGTCGGCGCTGCCGTTGGCGGCAACGGCGCGTTTCCTTCGAAGGATTTTCGCGACGGCGCGATTTCTGCGCCGCGCATATTCCGCTGCACGAAAGATATTTTCAGCGACGACGAATCTCAACATCGAGGGTGCTATGCGTTCATTTTGATTAGTCTGGAAGCGCGGCCACGAAGAGCTAGGCTTGACGGACCCAGCCTGGGTGATCGCTGAGGTATTGACGCACCTCGTCCCGAACTTCAGAGCGTCGGCGCGGTCCTCGATATGGTCAAGCATTCGCTCGCAGAGCGTCAGCAAGTGGGGCATATCAGAGGTGTAGGCGTTGTCGGTCATGCTGTCGAAAAGGATTCGATTGCAACATTGTTGAGCTGGGTAGCACGCATTAGTGATGGCCTCTCGTTCGACGTAAAGCCTCGTCAAGACAGTCTTGACACTATGGCCATGCCGCGGGGGTGTCAAGATGGCCTTGACCAAATGCGGTGCGAGATGTCGAGGTGTCGATATGGACGAGGACCAGGCCCTGGCCGAGTTGATCCGCGCGCACACCGACTTGCAGCGGCTCAACCAGCAGAGCGCCGACGCTCGGGAGCGACGTCGGAGTGCTGCTCGCCGATTGGTGTCAGCCGGACGCGGGCCGACATGGATTGCCGAACAATTGGGCGTGACGAAGCAGGCCGTAGATGGCTTCTTGAAATACGAAGAACGAAAAGGCCGCTGAGGGGCGCAGGCAACAGGTGTGCTGCGCGCGGTTGTGTTCCTTCCCTCGTAATGGCCGGGGTTGTGCGGTGTGGGGGCTGCGGTCAAGGCTCGGGCATCGCCCGACCGCGCAGCGGCGTGGCCTTGAGGGTAGCCCCCACACCGTTGAACACCATGTCGGCCGAGGGAAGGGGTGCGGCTTCGGTGAGCGATTGAGATCAATTGCGAAACCGACATGGTCGACCTCGCGGCGGCTCGCGCTCACGCGCATACCGGCGGGCGATGAAAGCCTTGCGTGCGGCGGTTGGAGAGATCGCGGGAACACTGCGTGTCGGACCGCCGACCGCATACTGCGCGTTAGTGTTAGCGGTCCAACAGATGAGCGAAATCGCTTGTCGCAGAGCGATTCAAAATTCACCGCCGCGCGGGCGATAGTCGGCATTCTTTGCGGTGGTCGCGCTCGCAGGTGGTAAAGGAATCTATCCGCGTTAGCTGTTTAGCATGGACATCCGATCCCCAAAAAAACAGCGGGGAATCGGTCTGTTTCGCCGTTTAATCTGGACGAATGGACCCGAGGCTCTCCCACTTTCCTCAAGAATGGCCAGCGGCGCCTCGGAAGCGCGCCATCTTCTCGTGGGTTGCGGCTGCCGCGTTGATAGTGGCAGCGGCGGCGCTCGTGACATCAGTCGCTGGCCTTACGCGTCGAGGCGCTGACGCGCTGGCAGTATCACCAGCACCGGCCTCGTCTGCAGCTAAGACATCCGCTCCGGAACACATCGAAGCCGCGGATCGCGAGTTGTGCTCGGATATCGCGCCGTTGATGGCTGAAGACGATCGTGTCTCGAATACGTGGCGGGCGACTGGCGATCCGGGAACTCCGAAGAGGGACGAGGCTCTATCGAAATACCGCTCCGATACGGAGGATTGGGCAGAACGAATCCAAAAGGTGCTTGGCAATCATGAGAATGCCGATCCGTTTCTGCAGAGGACGTTGCAGCGATTTATCGACGATCGAATCCTATACGTCCGCAACGCGCGCCCAGGGCCAGCAGAGAGTTATGACGACGAGATCTGGGCCGACAGCCTGGCTGCATACGGTGGTCCACTCTCGACATGCGCCGGACTGGGAGTGAAGTGGTAGCCCGGGTAGCGCTGGCGGGCATGCCGGCGCGCGAGTTTTCTCGCTTGATCGTGGGCGCAGCGTGGCCTCAAACCGACCCTGGTGACTGGCAAAGTGCCGCAGATGCCCAGTACGCGAAGGGCTCTCAGCTAGCGCACGCGAGCGATCACCTGAAAGACGAAGCCAAAAGAGTGGCTGGGGATCAGTCGGGGAAAGCGATTGATGGGTATGTCGAGCGGCTCCTCACGGAGTCAGCCAAAAAATCTTTGGAGGCCGACAAGCGTTTCGCGATCTCACGGGCTATCGGGGAAATCTCGAGGGTGTACTACGGGGTGCGTGAGGATCTAGACAAGATCGACCATGATGCTCACCAGAAGATTGACGAAATCCGGCAGTCGGCAAAGACATTCGCGAACCAGCTAGCGATGTGGCAGGCCATCGAGACTGCGGTGAGCGCCGCCGCGGCGATAGCTAAGCAGAAAGACGCCGAAGCGGCTGCCGCGATTACCAGGCACGGTGAGCAGATCGGTCTCGGTGCCGGTCCGGGCGAAGCTAGCGGGCTCGACCTAGATCCGAGCCAGGTCGACGGCGGCGGGGGACTCGGGGGCCGGCCAGGCCCTGGCGGTATGCCGCAAGCGAAGCCAGGCATCGGTCCGATACCCGACAATCCGGCGCTTCAGGACGGCGAGGGCATCAAAAGTCACCGTGGCGATGGGCTTAAGGCGGATCACGATGGCAATGGCACCGGCATCAACACCGACGGGAACCTCAGTGACAGCGCGACTGGCCCCAAGGGTTCACCGGCCCCCCGGGACAAGCGTGGTCGAGACCTGTTGCCCGACCAGGGGTTCGGACCATCGCTGCCGACGTCCTCCGGTGGAGGAGGCGGCGGCAGCAGCTCTCCATTCAGCCCTAGCAGTAGCGGCTTATCTGGGTTGAAGATGCCGGATACGTCAGCATCGACGGGTTTAGGAGGTGTCCCCTCGGGCCTTTCGCCAGCGGCAGGCCTATCGCCCGGGGGTGCTGGCATGGCTCCTCCGCAGGCAGTTCCGGGCGCGTCGTCGGGTTTCTCGCAAGGGTTCGGCGCGGGTTTAGGTGGTGCGCCTCCACCGCCGCTGGTTCCGCCGATCAATTCGACTCCGCCGGCGACGAGTGCGGCCCCTACGGTTGCTGTTTCGGCGATTGCTCCTTCGACGTCGTCGGCGGCCGGGACGCAGTTCGCGGCTACGGCGACGGCCCCGCCCGTCGGTGCTGGTGCCGGTGCGGCTGTCGGTTCGATGTCAATCGGCCCGTTACCGCCGTTCGGTTCCGACGTTCGTTCAGCATCACCCG
This sequence comes from Mycobacterium paraterrae, assembly GCF_022430545.2. Lineage (NCBI taxonomy): Bacteria > Bacillati > Actinomycetota > Actinomycetes > Mycobacteriales > Mycobacteriaceae > Mycobacterium > Mycobacterium paraterrae. The sequence continues at coordinate 1,360,718 of NZ_CP092488.2, forward strand.
GCGCTGGGCCTCCGCTCGGCGGGGGCGCAGTAACCCCGGCGTCGGGCTCTGCTCCGACCGTCTCCATGAGTACTGATCGAGGCGGTTCGCCTGCAGCACCTGTTGCATTCCCGCCGGGCGTTGTCGGAGCGGGTGTGGGGGCGGGGACCGGCGCTGCGACTGAAGCCATTCGGTCGGCTGAGCCAGATCCATTGCTAGAGAGTGCTTCTGGCCTGGTCTACCAGCTTATGCACGCCTCACGGGTACACGGAATCTTCCTCGATTGGTGCGTGGGTATGTTCCGCACCCGCTTCGGTATTCGCGCCGTGATCGTCAATAACGAAGGCGCTGGGTGCATTCCGCGGGGCGTGTTTGTGCCGCGTGATGCACGGATGTTGTTCGCGGATCCTGGGTTACCTCCGGAATTTCGCGCACGTTGGTTCAGCTGGGCGAACCCAGCTGACACGATGCTCGCCTTTGCGCGATGGGCGGGCGACGGCGCCGACCTGTGGTCGCTCGCTGTCTCGACTGCGAATGGCGGTTCAGCGGTTCCGGCGCTCTCAGCCGGTGTTCCGCACGCTGAAGATTGCCCAAATAGCGCGTCGAAGATCCCCGCCGACGCACCGGTGATGATTCTCGACGGCGATCATCAGCATCGGCTTGAGACCATTGATCCGCGACTGTATGCACGAATGACCGGGCGTGAAGGGCGAAGGCCCGATCAATCAGAAGCCCTCCGAACAACCAAGGAAGCAGCGCACGCAGCGCTGAGTCGAGCAGGCGCGCTCCCGGACCTCTTGGTGCCGTTCGCGATCCGCGACGTGCTCGGCCTGATCAGCAGACCGTATCGGGTGTCCTCTGAACAGTGGGCGGAGCTACGCAACGCCGGCCTCCAGATGACGGGCTCCTCTGCTGGGCTCCGGCCGGGCCTGGTTCTCGACGATGATCCAGCATCGCCGCATGTCCTGGCCTTCCACGGTCTAGCACGACTGGTTGAGCTTCTACTGCTATGGGACCTCGGCAATGACGCGGACGGGCCAGCTATGAGATACCCCGAGATCGCTTATTTGGCAAGACAAATACTCGATTCTCCTCAGTCATTAGTCAGTGCGCAGACATAAGAATTGGAACGAGATGAAAGGCGTCGGGTATGCCCGCGGAGTCGATCAAGATTTGCCCGCCCGAGCTGTTGGCTTCGGCGGATGCTTCAGCGAAGATTCTGGATGAAGCGGCGGCGCCTACGGTGGGCGGAACACCCGGCTTGTCTAAAGGCGTCGCCGCGTCCGACGTGGCTGGTGCAGCGGTAGCAGCGGGCATTGGCCTTCTGGAGCAGGGTTTTTCAGCCGCAGCGGCCCCGGTCGGCGAGGATGTGGAATCGACGACTCAGGTTGGCGTAGCACGGCTGGAATCGCAGGACGAGGCGAACGCGGATGAGCTGCGGGACCTCGGGGAGCAGGGACCGAGGCAGTGGCGGTAGGCGCCCCGACTCTGGAGCAGCTAGTAGAAGCTGCGGAGCACACCATCTCCGCAGCAGCGGCCGCGATCGTGTGGGCTGGCGGCGCCAGCGGCGGCGTGTTCGAGCACGTGGCGGCCGCTGATCCGTGGCTGATGGCCCGCACCCGCCTTGCCTACAATGGGTTCGTAGGCGATGAACCGTATCCAAGCAAGGTTCACCGGCGCCTCGAACAGGCCTACTTGACTGCTACTGAGATCTTTGAGGTGGCCGCGCTGCCTTGTACCGTGGCGCACCCGTGGACCTCCCGGGTCAACCGCGCGTTCCTATCCTTCGGCGCCACCCGCAAGTCGATCTCGCCATCGGATAACGGCCCCCATGCCACTCGCACCCTGATCGAGTCAGCGTTTCACGCCTGCCGGAAGTGGGCCCTCGACCCAATGGACATTGGCGGGACGCTGTCCTGGGCTGAGAATGCGCAAGTACAGGCGGACCGGCTTTGGCGTTCGAATAGCTGAAGGGTGCGGGTCGTAGGGCCTTCTTGTCCGGTTAGGTCGCTGGGCTCCCGCGCACGCACCATCCAACATTGTGCTGCTCGCTCACCGCGAAATCGCGCAGCAAGTGAGGTTCTGAAACCTCATTGACCGTGGGGAATACGGGCGGTTGCCGCCTCTGAATAGCTGCCGGCAATGGCGTCCACCGCACCAAAGGATCCCCGCCTCGCGCCTCCGTTCCGTTTCGCAACGCTTGCGACAAGTCCGGCCGCAATGCCCAACCGCCCGTGGCCGGATCGTCGGTGCCGTAGAACGCGCGAAATATGCGGGGCAACCGCGTTACCAGGTGCGGCGGAAGCCGGCCGCCCGGGTCTACAAGCAGCGCGATCTTTACTGTCTCGGGCAGAAGGTTGAACCAGTAGAGGTCGTCGGTCACTGGCCGACGGTACCGACCGAGTTTGGCATCGATCTGAGCGGTGGCGCTGGATCCACACCTTGATAGTGGTTCCGCGACGCTTTCGAACTAGCTGTTGACTTCCTCAGCTTTATCGCCAGTCGGGGTGCCTCGAAGGAGAGGAGATGTTGCCCATTGCAACTCTGTCACTGTGACGGTTGATTGCATCGGCGGCACGGCGCGTGAGGCTGGACCGCCGAGGCACGGTAAGTCAGCCACGAAGGCATCAGCTCTTTCGCTGGACGTTAGAACGGATTCCCAAGAATGATCCGCATCGGCTACTCGCAGTGTAAGACAGAGTGATTCGTGGCGGCATCATGGGCAACCTTCGCCGTTCATAAACAATTGGCTTTACGGCCCGACGGCTACGCGTTGGCTTTACCCACTCAACGATTCAGTGAACGACTCACAGGCGGTGTCGCCGTGCGGCTCAAGCGGTTGCACCATATCGACTTTGAAATGCTCGCCTGGTGGACGATGCCGGAGATTGTTGCACGTGCAACGTAACCCGCGCTCGCTCTCATGATGGCGCCGCGCACGGCTTGGTCACGTCTGTTGAGGTGTAGGGTCCGTTTTGGGAGGCGGGCGCGCGATGATTCATGTTGATGCGATGGCGATTCCCCGGCCGCTGGGTCAGGTTGGTGACCTGGCAGCGCGAACGCAGGCTGCCGGGTTTTCGGGGCTGTTGTTCACCGAGACCGGGCGCACGGCATACCTCAACGCAGCGGTGGCCTCCCAGGCGGCTCCGGGATTGCAGTTGTCGACCGGTGTCGCGGTCGCGTTTCCTCGGAGTCCCTTTGTGACGGCGGCCGCCGCGTGGGAGCTGCAGGAGGCCTCGGGTGGGCAGTTCCGGTTGGGTTTGGGTACGCAGGTGCGCACGCATGTGGTCCGGCGCTACGGCGTTGATTTCGAGCGGCCGGGTCCGCGGCTGAGGGATTACGTGCTGGCGGTGAAGGCGTGCTTTTCGGCATTTCGTTCTGGGACGCTGGATCATCGCGGCGAGTTTTATAGCCTGAATTTCATTACGCCGCAATGGAGTCCGGGACCGATTGGTCCGCCTGATCCTAAGGTCGACATCGCTGCGGTGAATCCGTGGATGTTGCGGATGGCGGGTGAGGTGGCCGACGGCGTTCATGTCCATCCGATTGGTGAGCCTGGGTATCTTGCGCGCCACGTTGCGCCGAATGTGACCGAGGGTGCGCGAAAAGCGGGGCGCCCGCCTGCGGACGTCGCGATCATTGTTCCGGTGATGACGATTGTCGGGGATAGCGATGAAGAGCGCGCTAATGAACGCGAGCTCGTCCGGGTGAGTATGAGCTTTTACGGCAGCACCCCGAACTATGCGTTCATCTGGGACGAGGCCGGTTTTGAGGGCACGACCGCCCGTATTCGTGAAAAGCAGAAGGCCGGCGATTTCAGCGGGATGGCGGCCCAAGTCAGCGATGAGCATGTCGCGACGTTCGCCACCGAGGCGACGTGGGACACGTTGGCCGACAAGCTCATTGACAAGTACGGCGGAACGGCGACTCGCCTTGTCTTCTACAACGCGGGTGGCGACCCAGAGCGCCTTGAACGGTACGGGGAGGTCGCCCGCCAAGTCGCCGCCCGATCCGCCGCTAGTTGACACGTTATTCGCCACGGGGCGGTCGGGCGCAGGTGTGGCGTCGTCATGCCGTCGCGCAGCGCGATGCGTAAAGCCGTCGCGGAAAGCGTGGAAGAGTTGTCGCCGCGCAGAGCCCTCTTTGGTTCGAATGGTGGGGTGGTTGCGGGATTTGAGCCGCGCCGTCGGGTCACCGAGCTAGGGTTGTGTCGCATGACTCAGGGCAGTCACGACGACGCGGCGGCGGCCGCTGCAGCGATCATTACGCACTTGGGTGATGGGCTCGGCGATCTGGTCGGCGGTGTTCAGCAGATGCTGCTGGAGCAGGTCCCAGATTTGGATGGTGACGCTCAAGTGATGGCGTTGCTGCGCGACACCATCGAGACCAATATCGAGGCTGTGTTCTCCGCGATTCGGCACGGCATTGCGCTGGGGCACGTCGAGCCGCCGACGGCGGCACTGGAGCACGGGCGGCGAATGGCGCAGCGCGGGGTATCGGTCAACGCCGTCATGCGCGGCTACCGGCTCGGCCATAAGGCGGTGCTCGATGTCGTGCTGGCCCAGGTGCGATGTGCTGGCCTTGAGGCGCAGCTGGCGTTTGATGTGTTCGGTCAGGTCGCCGACATGTCTTTTGGCTACATCGACTCCATTTCCGAACAGGTGGTGGCCGCCTATCAGGACGAACGAGATCGTTGGCTGGAAAACCAGAACAGTTTGCGCGCGGTGCGGGTTCGCGAAGTGCTCGACGGAGCCGACGTCGACGTGGACGTGCTGACGGAGGCGATCCGGTATCCGCTGAGCAGAATTCATCTCGCGGTGACCGCGTGGTACGTCCAGCCCGCAGACGGCCAGGAGCTGGTGGCTATGGAGAAGTTCATACAACAGTTGGCGGTCGCGGTCGGCGCCCACGAGAGTCCCTTGTTCATTCCGGTTGACCGGCTGATGGGCTGGGCCTGGATTCCCCTGGACGCGGACATCGCTGGGTCGTGCGTGCAACGGGCCCGCGCATTTGCGCGGATGTTCGAGCAGGCGCCGTGGGTGGCCGTCGGTGATCCCGTACACGGGGTTGAAGGCTTCAGGCTTTCTCATCTGCAAGCCCAAGATGCTCGGGCGGTGGCGCTCACGGTGGGTCATGCCGTGCCGCGGTTTGTTGCGGCCAGCGACCCGGGGTTGTCGATGGCCGCCCTGCTCGGCGGCAACATCGATGCCGCCAGCGCGTGGGTGGCCAAGGTCCTCGGGCCGCTGGCTTGTCACTCCGACAATGACGAGCGCCTGCGGGAGACGTTGCGGGTGTTCTTGCGCTGCGGCGCCAGTTTCAAGGCGGCCGCTGACGAGCTTCACCTGCATCACAATTCAGTGAAGTACCGCGTCGCACGTGCTGTCGAGCGGCGCGGTCGCCCAATCGATGACGATCGTCTCGATGTCGAGGTGGCCTTGCTGGTCTGCGGATGGTTCGGCGCTACAGTGCTGCGCCCACTGTGACGCCGTAGCGAGCCGGCAACTTGGCGCGGCGGCGCGGATGCATGTTGACCTTCGTGACATCACCGTTGGGTCTGCTGCACGATCAGGTGACACCGAGCTCGCTTGCCCGGATTGGGTGGGCTGAGAGGATGTCACTATGGCACGGCCGTATTCCCAGGAGTTCCGCGACGATGTCGTGCGGGTCGCCCGTAGTCGTGAGAACGGGGTGACACTCGAGCAGATCGCCGCCGATTTCGGGGTGCATCCGGTCACGCTGTCGAACTGGATGCGCCACGCCGACGTCGATGACGGGGCCAAGCCGGGCACGACGACGAGCGAGTCGTCAGAACTGCGGGAGGCTCGCCGACGGATCAAGCTGCTGGAGTAGGAGAACGAGGTGCTGCGCCGTGCCGCGGCGTATTTGTCGCAATCGAATCTGCTGGGAAAAGGATTTACCCGCTCGTGAAAGAGCTCGCCGCCAACGGGATTCCCGTCGCGGTGACGTGCTGGGTCCTCAAGCTCGCCCGCCGGCCCTACTGCCGCTGACCGATCCGGTCACCGACGCCAAATACGTTGCTGCACATCGGGCCAACGCATGGTTCGACGCCCACGCCGACGATCCGGAGTTCGGCTACTGCTTCCTGGTCAAGGAGGCCCGCGACGCCGGGCATCCGATGGCCGAGCGCACTGCGTGGCGGATCTGCTCGGGTAACGGCTGGTGGAGTGCGTTCGGAAAGAAGCGCGGCAAGAACGGTCGGCCCGGTCCGCTCGTTCACGATGATCTGGTCGGGCGCCGTTTCACGACCGAGGCACCAAATCGGCTGTGGCTGGCCGACATCACCGAGCATCGCACCGGCGAAGGCAAGCTCTATCTCTGCGCGATCAAAGACGTATTCTCCAACCGGATCGTGGGGTATTCGATCGACTCGCGGATAAAGTCACGACTGGACACCCACGCTTTGGCCAGCGCGGTCGCCCGCCGCGGCGAGGTCGCCGGCTGCATCCTCCACACCGACAGAGGCAGCCAATTTCGAACTCGGCGATTCGTCCACGCACTGGGCCGCCACGACATGGTCGGATCCATGGGCCGAGTCGGCGCTGCCGGCGACGACGCCGCCATGGAGAGCTTCTCCAGCCTGCTGCAAAAGAACGTCTTGAACCGCCGCCGCTACGACACCCGCGAACAGCTCCGCATCGCGATCGTCACCTGGATCGAACGCACCTACCACCGCCACCGGCGACAAATCGCTCTCGGACGATTGACCCCCATCGAATACGAACTATCCTTGGCTAACGACACCCTCACCGCCGTCAGTTAGCCACCGCCACTGCAACCCAACAGGTAGGGCAGGTCAAACTGTCACCTATTCGAGCAGCAGACCCACGTGATCGCCGAAGCCGAGCACGTCGAAGGCTTCGGCGACCATCGGGTAGTGATTAGCAAGGTCCGCTACCTTGCCACGCTCGTATCCGAGTTGCGACAGGCGCTCGTTAGCATCGCCCATTTCGCCGGCATAGGCTGCGTTCGACATCAGTGCCTTTCGTGCCCGCGCCGGGCCGGCTCATATTCATCTGCGCAAACCAAAATGTCGCTATGAACGCTGACCCCGTCGGCGAACGAAGCTGCGGGACGGCCCAGTACCTTCTCGACATCGTGGGTGACCCTGGCAGGTCCGCTGCGTGTGGTGGCCAGCATCGCAATATAGGCCTCGGCGAACCCTGCGGGAAATCCCATCTCAATGAACCGTTCTGCGAACATCGACGTGGAACTCCTTGGTAACGCAGATCGCGGCCGAGCGCCTGGCCGAGCACATCGATCAGTTCTGCGTTGGTGAAAGACTGGGGACCCGTCATCGCGACACGCTGTCCGAGGAGGTTGCGTCGAGAAATGCGCGAGCCGCCACCGCAGCGACATCGGCGTCGACGATCGGGGCCAGCGAGGCGTCGGCGTGCGGGCCGAAAACGACGCTGCCGCCTTGAGTTTGGGGCGACCACATGCCGAAAAAGTTCGATGCGAAAACACTTGGCGCAGACTCACCCATGCGAGCCCTGAGCCGGACGCGAGCACGTCGGCTTCCCAATTGCGATCCCCCGTAAACGGGAAGGTTGTAGCTCGCCGGGATCGTCGGCGTTAACCGCCGACAGCGCGACGATGCGCTGCACGCCCGACCTATCCACGAACGGCGCCATGCTCTCGCCGAGAGCGCGCGAATTCACGAACACTGCCGTGGCATGGCGCAATCCGTCTGTTGGTGAGGTGACTATAAGGACGGCGGCAGGCAGGCTGGCGGCGGCGGGATCTCGGGTCACCGCAGTGACCTCGGCGTCGGCATCCACAAGGTGATCGATGAGGGGACGACCGACGTTGCCTGTTGCTCGGTGATGAGAATTGTCATGCTTATTAAGACGAAACACCGGCTGATGAAAGTGACAGGGCCCCGCGTGTCACTTTTTGGCCGTCCATATCGTCCTAACAGCTATGGAGAACGAGTCGATCAACGAGGCATGGCGGGCTCACCGGCCCTACCTCGTCAACGTCGCCTATCAGATCGTCGGTGACGTCGGCAACGCCGAGGACCTCGTGCAGGAGGCGTTCGTACGGCTCCTGGGCGCGACCCGCGACGGCATCCGTGATGAGCGCGGTTGGCTGACGGTGGTCACCGGACGACTGTGTCTGGATTTCCTGGGGTCGGCACGCACTCGGCGTGAATCCTCTTGCACTGACGCCGATTTCGACCGTGGGGCCCTCTTGTACGGCCAGCCGAGCCTCGACCCCGCCGACCGGCTGACCCTCGACGACGCCGTGGGCCGAGCGCTCACCGAGGTCCTCAACCGGCTAAGCCCCGGCGAACGCGTCGCGTTCATCCTTCACGACGTGTTCGGTGTCCCCTTCGACACGATCGGCGAGATGACCGGGCGCACACCGGCCGGCTGTCGGCAATTGGCCCGCCGAGCCCGGACGCACCTAACCCACGCTAACTTGGACGACGCGACCGACAGCGATTCGGCGCGCCGCGACGTCATCGAACGCTTCATCACCGCCTGTGCCGGGGGCAACTTACAGGCCCTGGCCGCCGTCTTGGACCCCGCCGTCTGGGGGGTCGGGACGGTCGTCGCCGACCCGCCACTACCCCAACAGATCAACCATGGCCCCCACGATGTCGCCGCCAACCTCATGCTCCACCTGGGATCTAATGCAACCCTAGTTAGCACCCCCGGCCTACACCCTCGTCTACTGGCGTTTGCTGACCGACGACTCTTCGCCGTCATAGTCGTGACGATCCGCGACGGCGCATCCAGACGATCGAGGCTACCGCCGACCCGACCGCCCGTGTCCCACGATCGTCGACAACCCCGGTGGGCGGAATATCCGAAGACTGAGGAGTTCTCGGTGGCTGACGTGACGTTTTCGACTACGCCTGAGCAGACTGGCAACAACACCGGCATCCACGTGCCGCCCTACATCTTGGCCATCCTCGGAGGTAGGAAATGACAAGCCGTCGCGGTCACCGTCAACGGCTACCAGTATCAGTCGACAGTCGCCTCGATGGGCGACACGTACCTGGTCCCATTCAGCTCCGCACATGGAAAGCAGGCCGGCATCAACAGCGGCGACGCGATCGAGGTGAACTCGTCGCAGCCGATGCGCCGCGCACGGTGGAGGTGCCCGACGATCTCCGCACCGCCCTCGACGGCTCGGCGAACGCGACAGCGAAGTGGGGTTCGCTTGCCTACAGCCGTCGCAAAGGGAATTCGTCCGTTCCGTCGAGGACGCGAAGAAACCCGAAACACGCGCACGGCGCATCGCCGCCGTGATCGACACACTCAGCGGCTGACCGATGCCGTTGCGTGCGGAAACGTCTGCGCATTAACACCGATTTAGAAAGCGAGCAGGTATGAAACTCGTCATCCTCGGCGCCACCGGCGGCGTCGGGCAGCACCTTGTCACCACCGCAACCGGGCGCGGTGACGAAGTCCTCGTCGTCGCCCGCGACAAGAGCAGCCTTCCCGGCAACTGGGCGTGCCCCGTTGCCGAAATCGACCTGTCGAAGGCGACCGCAAGCTCTGTTGAGTCCGCGCTTGCCGGTGTTGACGCCGTCCTGTCGGCTCTCGGCGCCCGAGGTGCCGCGGACCACGGCATTTTGGAGGCCGCCGCTACCACGGTGCTGGCGGCCATGCGCGACACCGGCGTCCGCCGCTACATCGGCGTCAGCGCGGCACCGGTGGCGACGACGCCCTCCCCGGGGCGACCGGCGCCGCCACGCCACGATCCCGGCGACGACCTGCTCACCCGCTCGGTCATGATGCCGATCGTCAAACGCGTGTTCGCGGCTGTCTATGCCGACTCGGCCTTGATGGAAGACGCGGTACGCGCCAGCGACCGCGACTGGACGATTATGCGTCCGGCACGGCTCACCAACAAGCGCCCCACCGGCCAGTACCGCACGGCCGTCGACCAGAACGTGCGCGGCGGCCGCAGCATTGGCCGCACCGATCTCGCCCATTACATGCTCGACAGCGTCAACGACACGAATACATTTGCGCACAGCATCGGCATCGCATACTGACATGACGGTGCCCTGAAACCACGTCGCGCTGACTCGCCTCCCAGCACACGACTGGAATTGTCAGAATCACCGTTGTGACAGGCGATCAAATCGTGAAGTTCGCCAATGCCCGCCCCGACCATTTTCGGTCGGCCCCTGTCGACCTCTTCGGTCACAAGAGCCCATCCCGCGTCTGGGTCGTCGGTCGACGGACCTTGCGCAGATTCGGGTCAAGGATGAAAGCTGTTCAGGCAGACGACAACTTTTCACACGTCCGTCAAAGCTCGCCGAGCCCACCGAATCGAGTTCTCTGAACACCACCCATCAGCCGCGAGATCGGCGAAAGACCAATCGAGCGCAGGACTGACCTCGCGATGACTGCCGCGATTCGATTAGCGGCGGTCCGTCCCACCCAGCGCGACGATGGACCGCCGACCGCATCGAAAGCCGATTGCTCAGACACAAAACAGCGTCGGGAAGCAATGGCGGCACCGCAAACCAATGCGCGGTGACGCGTTGCCGCTGTGTCGCGTGGCGATTTGCTCATGGTGGTGCTGGTTCAGTACCGGATGAGTCCTCGAATGTTGCGACCCGATCGCATATCGTCGTAACCCTCGTTGATCTGATCTAAGGTGTACTCCCGTGTAATAAGTTCATCGAGCTTGAGGGATCCAGCGTTGTAGAGTTCGACCAACCGCGGGACGTCGTGGGCGGCATTCGACGAACCGTACAGCGCACCGCGGATCTGCTTTTCATAGAGCGTCAGTTCCAGCAGCGAACCCGACATCGAGGCCTCCTCGGGATGGCCGATCGCCGTCACGACCACCCGGCCACGCTTACCCACTAGCGACAGCGCCTCAGCAATGTAGGACCCCTCGGCGACGTCGGTGGTCAACACGCAGACGTCGGCGAGCTTGCCGCGGGTGAGGTCACTGACCAAGGCCCAGGCCTCGTCAATAGTGGCAACCGCGTGCGTAGCGCCGAAGCTGCCGGCTTTATCACGCTTGAGCTCAACCGGGTCGACCGCAACGATGGTCAACGCGCCAGCGATTCGGGCACCTTGAATTGCATTCATTCCGATACCACCGGCGCCGACCACGACGACGGTGTCCCCGGCACGCACCTCACCGGTGCGCACTGCAGAACCGTAGCCCGTCGTGACGCCACAACCGATCAACGCCGCCTTGTCCAACGGTGTGCCCTGATCGATCTTGACCACCGATGCCTTCGGCACAACGGAGTACTCGGAGAACGTTCCCAACAGGCACATCTGACCGATGTCCTCGCCCCGGGCATGGAAACGGTAGGTTCCATCTATCTGCGGTCCCATCATCAGCGCCGCGCCCAAGTCGCACAGATTGCCCATCCCCCGCGCGCAATAGGAACAGTGCCCACACGACGGCAGGAACGTCAGGATGACCGAATCCCCCTCGGCGAGGTCATCGACTCCAGCACCCAGCTCAACTATCGTCCCCGCCCCTTCGTGACCACCCACGACCGGAAGCGGGAATGGCAGGTCACCGGTCACGAGGTGCTCATCGGAATGGCACAAACCACTCGCGGTCAAGCGAACCAACACCTCATCGGGGCCGGGAGGATCCAACTCGACCTCCTCGACCTCCCACTTCTCACCCAAACCCCACAGCACAGCAGCGCGTGTCTTCATGTACGTATCCTCCAGGTTGATGTCATGATCGTGGTCTGACGATTCACGTCAACATCTGGACGGCGAGATCACCGTCGGCGTGCTGGCGTCGCAGCCTCTTCTTGTCGAATTTGCCAGTAGAAGTCAACGGGATGTCGGCGACGAACGCCCACCGTTCCGGCAACCACCACCTGGCCACCCGCGGTCGCAGGAATTCCGACAACTCCGCTGCGGTCACGGTGCAGTCGGCATGCAAGACCACCACCGCCAGCGGCCGTTCCTGCCACTTGTCGTCGGGCACCCCGATCACCGAGGCGAGCCGAACCGCATCGTGAGCGGCCAACTCGTTCTCCAACTCCACCGAGGAAATCCATTCCCCCCCGGACTTGATCACGTCCTTGGAGCGATCGGTCAAGGTAATAAAACCTTCGGCGCTGATCGCCCCGACGTCCCCGGTTTGCAACCACCCGTCCGGCGACACCGCCGGGCCGTCGTGCTCGAAATACGACCCCGTGATCCACGGCCCCCGAACCTGAATCTCCCCCACCGAGGTCCCATCCCAGGGCTGCTCGACACCGGCATCATCGACGATGCGGGTCTGCACGCCCGCCACCACCCTGCCCTGAGTTCCCCGTAGATGAAGGGTCTTCTCCGGGGAATCTGAACTCCGCGATAGAGCGACTGCGGCCAGCGGGGAGGTCTCCGTCATCCCCCACGCCTGCACGATCCGGACACCCAACTCGTCGTAGGCAGTCATCAGCGATCGCGGGACCGCCGAACCACCGCACGCCACCATCTTCAAGGAACTGATGTCGTGACCAGGATTGTCACGCAGATAATGCAGAACGTCGGTCCAAATTGTCGGCACCGCCCCAGCCATCGTTGGCCGTGCGGCCTCGATCATTTCCACCAGCGGCGCAGCCTGAAGAAAACGATCCGGCAGCAGTAGCTCCGCACCTGCCATCATCGCCGCGTAGGGCAACCCCCACGCATTGGCGTGGAACATCGGCACGATCGCCAACACCGTGTCGTCATGGCCGATGCCCAACGCATTCGCCGTGCACGCCGCCTGCGAGTGCAACCATGTCGAACGATGACTGTAGACAACGCCTTTCGGGTGTCCCGTGGTACCGCTGGTGTAGCACATGGCCGCAGCCGACGTCTCCTCGACAATCGGCCAATCGAACGTGCTCGGCTGGCCCGCCACCACCTCGTCGTACCGAAGGACGTCCTTGCCGCACCCCTCGACCGCAGAAAGATCCCCCGACCCAGTCACCAACACTGTGCGCACAGACGACATCGACGGCAATGCCGTCGCCAACAACGGAAGCACCGTGTCATCGGCAATGATCACCCGATCACTAGCATGGTTGGCGATCCAAGTCAGTTGCTCAGCCGGCAACCTCAAATTCAACGTGTGCAATACTGCGCCCATGGACGGCACCGCCGCATAGCAATCTAGATGCTCCTGATTGCTCCACTGCAACGTCGCGACCCGCTCGTCACCTCGAACACCGAGCACTCGCAACGCATTCGCCAATCGCGCCGCCCGTTCCCCCACCTCGCGGTATGACACGCGGGAGATCCGACCGGCCCCTTGCGCGGTCAGCACATCACGATCACCGTTAATCACCACGGCATGAGACACGATCCCAGCGACCGTCAATGCGACGTCCTGCATCGTGCTCTTCATCGCACCCCCGTCCCAGGGCCGATGCTCAGGCGACGGTCACGCATCGATGAGGTCCTGCCGATCCTGAGTCTGCAGCATCGACCGGTACTCGGGAAACAGACTCTTTGCTTGGGGAATCAACTTGATCAACTTCGGCACCGGCCCCTTCGCCCGCACCGTCCCCTTCGCCATCGCCATCGTCAGGTTCACCTTCCCCAACCAGAATTTGTTCCCGGTATCGGCCGACATGAACAGCTCCACGTTGGGCACGGCAGCGCTGTCGGCCCCTGTCTCAACCACTCGGTTGGGCATGTCCACCGTCACCACCGCATCCGGGTCGGTGTAATGCACCCGCAACACCACGCCAGAACCCGCCAGCTTGTCGCCCAACCCCTCCTTCTGTAAGCCCAGCCGAAAGATCCCGCCCATGAAGGCGTAAACCTCGTCGTCGTCCTTGAAAACCGCCATCATCGACCTCCACCTTGTAGTAGCTACCAAGAAATTCCGAACGGCTGATCAGGCCCTAATTGTGACATTCACCGCGCGGTTTGTGAATGGGTAGTCACTTTCGACTCTCGATGCTCGTCCCCCCGACCGAGGGTCTGACGCCATTAGCCATTCCCATTGCGACTCGGATCGTCGCCGACCCCAGATCGCGTGGGAATAGCCAGGTAAAGGGGTAATCGCTCGGCGACCCATTCCGGGTGACAAATACACCGAAAGGTCTTCGCCGTCCTGATCCTCGACGCACCCAGCCTTAAGCTGCTCGCTCAGTGCGGCCGAGACATGGCGAACCATTCCAGCCGCCAGTGACGCGGTTTCCGTGATCGCTAGCACTATGACATGCCCGCCATCAAGCCCTCGCCCACGCTGACGCAGAAGCGCCATCAAAGTCACCCGAGAACGGTGTCCCGCTGGCTGGAACATGAAAGCGCAGGCTGGTAACAGTAAGCGCAACTGCACCGCCTACCAACTCAAGGTGTCGCTTCACGAGTCCTGTTCCCAGAGTGGCGACGACGCTTGATTCCATCCTTTACCCACCATTGGATGAAGAGCACCATTCACAACCAACAAGATCCGTTCTTGCTCGACCTCCTTCGCCCGCAAGGTCGCCTTGACAGCAAACGTGATCATCCGCTGCACCGGGACGCCTGACGGCTCCGTCATACCTTGGCGGAGCCGGCGAGCACGAGCTCGGCTCGGTCGATAGGGATCTGCTGCGTGATCGCGCGCTTGCTGAACATAAAGTCACGGGGGCGGTTGACACAGTCAGCGGCAACGAGCTCTCCGGCGCGGAGATAGAAGCAGGTGAAATCGCGATCTCTCGACGGATCGCCGCTGAGCACGACTTCGTCGTATCCGGTGTTGAGGCCCGCGATCTGGAGTTTGAGGTCGTACTGATCCGACCAGAACCAGGGAAGCGCCGCGATCTTCTTCGACTTCCCGCATAAGGTTGCGGCGGCGACCTTGGCCTGCTCGCAAGCACTCGCCACCGACTCCAGGCGGATACGACGGCCGTAGCGGGCCATGTTGTGGCTGGCGCAATCTCCGGCGGCCATGATGTCAGGGTCGGTTGTCTGAGTCTGGTCGTCGATCACGACACCGTTGTCGACAGCGAGACCGGCGGCGCCAGCGAGTTCGACGTTCGGCTCCACACCGATGCCGACGATGACGAGGTCCGCTTGAATCGTCTCCCCGCCGGCGAGGATTACTTCGCGCACGCTGCCGTCCCCGGAGAACCCCTCGACCATCGCACCCGTCCGAATGTCGACTTTCTCCTCCCGGTGGATCCGGTCGAAGAACGCCGATACGTCTGGGGCGGTGACCCGTTCGAGAACCCGCTCCGCCGCCTCGAGCACGGTGACCTCCAGACCCAGGGCACGCAGTGAAGCCGCAGTCTCGAGACCGATGTAGCCGCCTCCGACGATTACGGCTCGGCGCCCAGGGCTGGTGGCCTCGCGGATGAGGTCGACGTCTGCGGCGGTCCGCAAGTAGTACACCCCGTCCAGATCGGCCCCCGGGGTTGAGAGCCGGCGAGGGCGGGCGCCAGTGCACAGCGCGAGCTTGTCGTAGCGCAGTGAGTCTCCGATGCTCAGTGCCACACGACCAGCTGAGCGGTCGATCGCTTCCACCGTCGCGTCGACCAATTCGATGCTCTGCTTGGCGTAGAAGTCGGCCTTGCGGATCGCTAGATCACCGGGCGCGCACTTGTCCGCCAAGTAAGCCTTCGACAGCGGGGGGCGTTGGTAGGGCAGGGCCGACTCGTTGCCGATGAGAATGATTTCGCCGGTCCACCCCTCCTGTCGCAGGCTCGCCACAAGCTGAGCCCCGGCATGGCTAGCCCCAACGATGACCGCCCGCTCCGGCGTCACGTGTCGGATTTCGGCGTGAGGCGGACCATCATCTTGCTGATGCCCCTCACGAAGTTGGATTGCACATATTCGGGTTCACCGACGACCTGAATGTCATCGAAGCGGGTCAGCAGCTCTTCCCACAGAATCCGCAACTGCAACTCGGCCAGGCGGTTGCCCATGCAACGGTGCACACCGAAGCCGAAGGAGATGTGGTTGCGAGCGTTGGCCCGGTCGATGATCAGATCATCGGGCCGATCGAAGACCCGTTCGTCGCGGTTCCCCGAGGCGTACCACATCACCAGCTTGTCGCCCTTGCGGATGAATTGCCCGTTCAAGACTGTGTCGGCCTTGGCGATCCGACGCATGTAGGCCAGTGGGGTTTGCCACCGGATGACCTCCGAGACCATGTTGGGAATTAGGTCGGGATTCGACTTCAACTTCTCGAACTGGTCGGGGAACTGGTTCAGGGCGAGCACGCCACCGCTCATCGAGTTCCGTGTCGTGTCGTTACCACCGACGATCAGCAATACCAGGTTGCCCAGGAACTCCAACGGCCGCCGACTGAGCAGATCCTTCGTGCTCTCGTTGCTCTGCAGCATGGTGATCAAGTCGAAGCCAGGTTCCTCCCCGGCCGCCGTCCGAGCGGCCTTGTCGTGCCAGAGCGCAGTCAGGCCCCGCGCCATGTCGCGCACACCCTCAAACACCTCGTCATTGTCCGAGGGCCCGCCGTTTGCTTGCTCCATCGACGTTGCGGTATCCGACCAGTAGACGAGCTTTCGGCGCTGCTCGTAGGGGAAGTCCAACAGCGTCGCAAGCATCCGAGCAGTCAATTCGACCGAGACGGTGTGCACCCAGTCGAACGGCTCATTCACCGGCAGGCTGTCCAGCACCTCCTGTACGCGCGAGCGGATCAGTCCCTCCATCTCACGCAGATTCTTCGGCGCGACCACCCCTTGGACGGCCGCCCGCTGCCTGTCATGTTCCGGCGGATCCATCGCGATGAACATCGCCAGATCCAAGAAGCGAGGCGGCCTCCCGATAATGATGAACGGCTCGGCGGAGAACAACCCGTGGTTCTTGTCGACCGCCACGATGTCGGCATGCCGAGTCACGGACCAGAACGGACCGAACGGACTGGTGGGCTGAAAGTGAATCGGAGCTTCGTTGCGCAAACGCTCGAAATACGACTGCCAGCGTCCCTGGCGGTAGAGGAATGGATTGCTCATGTCGATGTCGAGCAGATTAACGTCCTCCACCGGCGGTATGGGGGCCTCGGTGAAGATCTTCTGACCGTTGGTCCGGGTCACCCAACGCCGAGCCTTATCGTACATATGAGCGGATTGGATTTGCCGGTCGATTGGGACGGTCGACTGCACCTTGTCGGCGATTGCTCGGGAGATACTCATGGGTTGACCTTCACTCTCTGATCACATCTGGAATTCGGGCGTCCGGACGATCAAGCCGTCCCACTCCTCGGAAACCGGCATCTGGCAGGACAACCGAGAGGTCGGCTGACGCTCAGGACTCATTGCCAGCATTTCCTCTTCAGCTGGGCCGGACAGACCCACTTGTTCCGACCACTGCGGATCGACGACTACGTGGCAGGTGCCACACGCGGCCTCACCGCCGCAGTCGCCATCGATGCCGGGTATTGCATTATTCGTGGCGACCTGCATCAGTGACTGGCCCTCTTCGAGAGGTGCCTCGTGCTTATCGCCGTCGTGCGAGACAAACGTGACGACTGCCATAGTTAACTCCTGATACGTTGTCCGCAGAGTGTTCCACGTCACTACAACTATGATCGGGAAAACGCTTAGAGGCTATGCAATTTCGAGTCAAAAACTTGTGAATTCGGCTCAGGAAGGTCGGAGGCAATTGCGCGTCGATGATGCGGGTGTACCTCCAGTCGCGTTTGTGCAACTGCTTAAGAGCAATGCCCTCGACTTGCCCGCCGTGGAGCGCCTTCGCCGCGTTATGACGCGTGAAGAAGTAGACGTCTCGACGTTGGTCAAGCATGGCGTCCAGGCTCCACTGCGGTGGTTTCGAGAGGTCTACCCCGGCCTCGACGTAAACCAGGCAACTCTGCTCGGTGTCGCGTTCGCCGGCCAGGCGCAGTTGACGTCCTTCGGCCCGTTGAGCTTTCCACTGGTCAGCGCAGGATCGGTGGCCGAAATCATGAAACTGCTCGAATTTCTACCTTTGATTACTACCGCCGTCAGTCCACACTTTTGTGCAAGTGACCGAGGCCTCACCGTAGGGTTCACCGGCCACACGAGCGATTCGGCGCTAGACTGCTTGGCCGTCACCTACTGCGGGTCGGTGTTGCTACGGCTGCTGGACATGCTCGTCGACGACGCGCGGACCATCACGCTTCACATCGGTTGGCCGGCGCCCGTCGTCATGACCGAGCACGAGGACAACCTGTGGCTAGCCGGACGCCTATTGTTCGACGCTCCAATGTCCTACCTCCACGTTCCCGCGGACACTCTCAGCGAGGTGTGCCGGTTTTCGGATCCCGTCGCCTACCGCCTCGCCGTCTCCGAGCTCACGCGAGATCTCGACCAGCGCAGCGGGACCACGTCGTATTCCGCCAAGGTGAGACAGCTTCTAGAAGAGGATCCGAGCCGGCGCAGTAGCCAGTCGGTCTCCGACGAGCTCTCCGTGTCGACGAGCACGCTCAAGCGGCGCCTCGCCGAAGAGGGGACCACATTTCGCGAGTTGCGCGAGTCATGCCTGCGTGAGAACGCCGTGTTGCTACTGCTCACACGATCGATGTCGGCGAGTCAAATAGCCACGGAGCTCGGATACGGCGATCCGACCAACTTCTCGCACGCCTTCAAACGATGGACCGGCCTCTCCCCCAGGCAGTTTCGACTAGCGCGCCGCTGAGCAATTCCAGCGACTCCCTAGGCACCCAAATCGCGGTCGCTCGGTCGGACCGTCGAGTAAACGTAAGGCCCTCCGGGCACTTTTGAACCCAATTTTGAATCACTCTTCCGTTTCACCACCCGCTGCCATAGTGTCGCTCTGACGACGACAGTGGAGACCTTGATCACACTAAGGAGTTTCGGATGGACGACGACCCGCAGCCCGAGACCGAGCTAGTCACCGAGACCCTTGTCGAGGCGGTGTCGATCGACGGGATGTGCGGGGTCTACTGACAGTGCCGTCGCCCGCACAGGATCTCGTCGGAGCCTGGCGGCTACATCCGCAGGTCGCCGTTCGACCCGAACCGTTTGGAGCGCTGCTCTACCACTTCGGGACACGAAAGCTGTCGTTCCTCAAGAACCGCACCATCGTCGCAATCGTCCAATCTCTGGGTGAGTATCCCGACCTTCGGTCCGCCTGCCGGGCAGCTGCAATAGATGCCACTCAGGAAGCGCCGTACTTACACGCCCTTGGTGTGCTCATCGACTCCAATATTCTCGTCCCTGAAGGTGATGCATGACAACGGTCGCACCGGTTCCCCGTCTGACCGAGCAGTTCGAAAAGGGGCTCGACGCACCAATATGCCTTACTTGGGAGCTCACCTACGCGTGCAACCTGGCATGCGTGCATTGTCTGTCAGCCTCCGGCAAGCGCGATCCTCGCGAGCTTTCCACTCAGCAGTGCAAGGACATCATCGACGAGCTCGAACGCATGCAAGTGTTCTACGTCAACATCGGCGGCGGCGAGCCGACGGTGCGTCCCGACTTCTGGGAGCTGGTCGACTACGCCACGGAACATCATGTGGGCGTGAAGTTCTCGACCAACGGCGTGCGGATCGACCGAAAGATCGCAGCCAAGCTCGCCGCCAGCGACTACGTCGACGTGCAGATTTCCTTGGACGGTGCGACCGCCGAGGTCAACGACGCCGTGCGCGGTAAGGGCTCGTTCGCGATGGCGATCAAGGCCTTGGACAACCTGGCTGCCGAGGGCTTCCAGGATGCCAAGATCTCCGTCGTCGTCACCCGTCACAACGTCGGTCAGCTCGACGACTTCAAGGTACTCGCCGACACGTACGGGGCGACGCTGCGCATCACCCGTCTGCGCCCGTCGGGTCGCGGCGCCGACGTGTGGGACGAGTTGCACCCCACCTCCGAGCAGCAGGTGCAGCTCTACGATTGGCTGGTCGCTCATGGCGAGGGCGTTCTCACCGGCGATAGTTTCTTCCACCTGTCGGGCCTGGGTGCTCCTGGCGCGCTGGCCGGACTGAACCTGTGCGGCGCCGGGCGAGTGGTTTGTCTCATTGACCCCATCGGTGACGTCTACGCCTGCCCGTTTGCCATCCACGACCGATT